>NZ_CP139004.1:5000-1205000 GCF_044598075.1 Brevundimonas sp. R86498
GATCGTAGCCTTGGTGAGCCTTTACCTCACCAACTAGCTAATCAGACGCGGGCCGCTCTAATGGCGATAAATCTTTCCCCCAAAGGGCACATTCGGCATTACCACCCGTTTCCAGGAGCTATTCCGAACCAAAAGGCACGTTCCCACGTGTTACTCACCCGTCCGCCACTAACCCCGAAAGGTCCGTTCGACTTGCATGTGTTAGGCCTGCCGCCAGCGTTCGCTCTGAGCCAGGATCAAACTCTCAGGTTGAGTTGACTATCTGACCTAAGCATCCCCGGTCCGAAAACCGGTTGGCATAAGTTCTACGTATTCTTGACGAGAACCACTTCGATCCAGACCCTAAAGCCCGAACCGACATGGTTGTATCTTTCAAAAAGACCGCAGAGTGTCAGTGTCGTCGTATGACCAATCGGTCATCGCCAGAACACCGCCGCCTGCGTTTCTCTTTCCAAATCAACGATTTCAAAGACCGTAGGAACCAGCGAACCGGCCCGACTGTTTAGCGCCGTGTCGCGGCGGAGGCGGGGATTTAGTCGCCTCGGAAGTCCGTGTCAACCAGTTCCTCAAGAAGAACTTTCGACGTCGTCACCGGCCCGAAAACCGGCGGAGGCGGCGATGTAGTCGCCTCCGATTTCCGCGTCAAGTGGCTCTTTTTAAACAAGAACCTCAATCCGCAGCACCACCCCGAAGGACGGCGGAGGCGGCTTCCTAAGGAAGTCCGAACCCCCGGTCAACCCGGCTTTTCAGCCATTCCACAATCCAGCGAAGCCAGGCTCCAGGACCGCAAAACATCATCGGCAAGGGCACCAGAGGCACCCCTCGTTCTCGTCCGACGATTCGATTGAAGCGCGGAGACTAATCAAAACCAGCACAGAAAGCAAGAAGGTCTGAACCTCCTCACCGCCCTGCGGAACCCTTCGGACAGAAGTCCTTCGCGCCCCGCAGCCGGCCCGTCTCCGAGCGAGCGGGGGGTATACGGACGGTCTATCCAGTTCGCAAGCGCCGATTCACAACGCACGGCGATGAGGCTGCGCCGGCCAGAAGCCCCGCGCTCAGCTGGCGATATAGGTCCGCAGGCTCTCGGCATCCTGCGTGGCCTCGGCGACGCGGGACTTCACGACATCGCCGATCGAGATGACGCCCGCGAGTTGTCCGTCCCTCAGCACGGGCAGATGTCGGATGCGCCGATCGGTCATGCGCTCCATCACGGTCGCGACGCTCTCGCCGGGATCCGCAAAGATCACATCGCGCGTCATGTAGTCGGAGACCGGGCGTGACAGACTGGCCTGTCCATCGGTCGCGATCGACCGGACGATGTCCCGCTCGGAAATGACGCCGACGACCTGTTCGTTGTCACAGACCATCAGGGCTCCGACCCGGCAGGTTTCCAGCCGGCCACACACATCGGCCAGGGTGATGTCCGGCGCGACGCTGAAGACGACGTCCCCCTTGTCCTTCAGGATTTCTGAAACCAGCACGGCGACGCTCCTCCCTGTTGTTATGGGAAACAGCCATCGCTCCGAAGGACCGGAGGCCGCTTCAAACCGGAGGATCACCCGGACGGTCGAGCGAATCAAACACTTCCTCGCGCCGGGCGAACAGGCGGGCCATCGGCCCGATGGCGAGAATGCCGAACAGGAAGCCAAAGGCATGCGCCTCCCAGGCGATCCGGGCCCCGTCGACCCCGGGCGCAAATCCGATCAGGCCGACGGCCGCATTCACCCCCATCCAGGCCGCTGCCGAAGCCATGACGGACCGATCCCTGAGCGGCAGCACCCGGCCCCGGCCGCCCAGCAGGCGCGTGGCCGCCCCGATGAGGCCGAAGACAGCCCCGGAAGCCCCCACCAGCGGGTCACTGCTTCCGGCGTGAACCAGACCGTAGCCCAAGGTCGCGATCACTCCGGAGCCTATATAGAGAAGGAAGAAGGCTCCGATGCCGGAAACGCCCCGAAACAGCCGGGCCACCGGCGAGCCGAAGGTCAGGGCCGCCACCGCGTTCATCAGGACGTGAACCCACCCTCCGTGCACGAGCATGGAGGTCACGAGGCCGCGGAAGCGACCCTGCGCCAGATCGATGGGCGCAAACGCGAGGCCGAGCCAATAGTCGTGGGCCCGCTCCTGAAAGAAATACAGGGCCGGCATCGACACGGCGAGAAGGACCGCCAGCAGCGGTGCCTTGATGATCGGTTCCCGGGCGGGGTGGCCGTCGAATTGGCCGATGGGGGGCTCCATCCTGTTCAAATGCGCAAGGCGGTCCGCGATCTCAAGCGCTTCTTAATAACCCTGACCCATTTTGGCACGCGGACCGCGCCCGGCGGCCAGCTGAGTTGTTTGCGTGGGATCGGCCGAAATGCCCCTGAGAAGGACATCGAGACTCCTGCTGACAGTCGCACTGGCCAGCGCCGGCCTGCCGGCGTCCGCTGTTGCGCAGAGCGCCGGATCCGCCGGCCTCGCCCAATTCCAGAACGGCTATGGCGGGGCCCGCCAGTCGGTGGCGACGGCCCAGACGGGCTCGACCCGCGACGCCAACGGCAATCGGCTGATCGTCGACGGACTGATCCAGGCCGGGGCCTCCACCTACAGCCGCCAATCGGGCGGCGTGTCGAACACCTATTCAGGCGGAGTTGGCAATGCGCAGGGCACGACCATCGCGGGCTCGACCGCCATCGGCAACAATCTCAATGTCGTGGTCCAGGGCAGCAACAATACGGTGATCGTCAACTCGCGGCAGACCAATACCGGCAACGTCAGCGCCCGGACGGACCTGACCGGCTCCCTGACAGGGTTCGAATGAACCGGGTGTTCAAGATGCGTCTGAAGTCCGGCATGGCCGTAGCGACGGCGGCGGCCCTGCTGTCCGCCTGTGTGAGCCCGGCCGCCGGGCCCGGGGGGCTCTATGCCCGCCCGATCGGCAATGCGCCGGTGACCGCGAACCCGACGCCCTATTCGACGGCGCTCTATTGCCTCGCCGACTATGCCCGGCGCTACAGCCTGCCCTCGCCCCGCATGGCCGTGGGCCGGATCAGCGACTACACCGGGTCCATCTCCTCCGACGGCGGCCGCCAGATCACCCAGGGGGCGTCCCTGATGGCCGTCAGCGCACTCGGCAAGGCCGGAGCGCGGGTCGTGGAGCGCTATGACACCTCGATCTCCGAGCTGGAGCTTCGCTATGCCAACAACCGGCTGATCGGGGATGAGGGCGCGGACGCCCCCGCAGACGCCAACTACCGGCGGATTCTGGCCGGCCAGGTGCCCGGCTCGGACTTCTATCTGGTGGGCGGCATCACCGAGGTGAATTTCAACATCCGCTCGGCCGGGTTCGATGCGGGCGTGGGCGAGACCGACAGCGATCGTCCCGGATCGGGCCTCGTCCAGGGCAAGATCTATGTGATGAACCTGGCGCTGGACCTGAGGCTGGTCCAGACCACCACCCTGGAGGTGGTCGACGTTATTTCCTACCAGAAGCAGATCGTCGGCCGGGAGATCTCGGCCGGGGTGTTTGACTTCCTCAATGGCAATGTCTTCGACGTCTCGGCCGGCACGGGCGGGATGGAACCGGTGCAGCTGGCGGTGCGGGCCCTGATCGAGCGGGCGACGCTCGAGATGATGGCCAACCTGTACGGCGCACCGGGGCCGGAAGTCTGTCTCGACGCCGCCAACGACCCCCTGAACACCGTGGGGCAGACCGGCGGCTTCTATCCCGCCTATGACAATACGGGAACGAACAATGGCCAGACCCGCGCCGATCCGTCTCGCTGGCACGATCGCCGCGATGGCGATGTGCGCCGCAGCCGCTACTGAGGCCGCCGCCCAGGACCCGTCCCGCGTTCTGAACCAGCAGCTTCAGCTGGGGGATGTCATTTCGGGGGTCACCCTGAATGTCGAGGACGCGGCCGGCGAGGTTCCGGTGACGAACACGGTCGGGGGCAACCAGCTGTCCGGCTCGGTCGACGGCGTGGCGCTGGATCTGACCTCCTCGCAGACGCTGCAGGGCAGGGCCGCAGCAACGACGGCGATCACCCTGACGGGCGACACGGACGGGGCAGTGAATGCCACCACCGAGGCGCGGGGCAATGACCTGAGCGCGGCGGCCTATGGCGGTGACCTCTCGATTGAGTCCAGCCAGACGGTTGGCCCGACCGAGGTCACGGCGGCCGCCACCATCGGTGGGCCCGCGCCGCGCCTGATCGGAGGCGCGTCCGTCAGCACCACGGCCACCGCGAACGCTGCGGCGCTGGGTGCGACCGGTTCGGCCGTTTCGGGCGTGGTGATCCAGAACTCGGACGCCGGCGTCAGGGCCGACACCCTCGCCGAAACCCAGTACATCCCCGCCACGGCCGAGTTCATCAGCCAGTCGACCGGCAACCAGGTGGCGGTCAACACCTGGGCCAACTCGGGGCAGGCCCTGACCCTGCGCCAGCGTCAGTCGGGGGATGTCGTCACAGCCTCCACCAGCGCCAATGCCGGAAACGCCTGGGATCTGGCCGGGCGCGCCCGGGCGACGGCCAACCAGGCCATCCTGTACAATCAGGGCGGCTCGGTTGTGGTGACAACCGACCAGTCGAACCTGTCACAGGTCCGGGCCACCGGTGTCGTCACCAGCTATGATTTCGGGGCAGCGACCGCCCGGGCGGCCGCGACGGCCAATGACGTCTCGATCGGGAACAACGACCGGTATGTCGAGATCGACAACGCCCAGGTGAACTCGGGGGGCGTCGAGGCCACGGCCAGTTTCGCCGGCACGAATGGCTACGATACCTATGTCGCCGCCGAGGCGGCGGGCAATACGGTCATCGGTTACGCCTGTGCCGAGTGCGAGGGGCAGATTGACGCGGTGAACACCCAGACCAACTCCGGCAATGTCTCGGCCAGCGCCACAACGACGGTCGCGGGCAGTGGACGGTCGGTGGCGACCAGTGCCCGCGCGACGGGGAACAGTGCCACCTTCTACGTGTCCGGGCCGGGCCGCTGACGTAAAGTTTATTTTACAGGCGCTCTGGCTCTGGCAAGCGTTGCGAAAGCCGGCGGGGGGCCGCTGGATCGCATCGCCATTCATGACCGCCGCGCCAGCCCCGGTGCGGTTTCGATCGCCCGGAGCATCCATGATCAATTCCCGTCGCCTTCTCCTCGCTGCCGTCTCCGGACTGGCTTTGCTCACCGGACAGGCGTCGACGACCGCCTGGGCCGCCACGCCTGCCGTCACCGTCCAGGTTGCGGCGGAAGCGCCCTCTGACCCCTGGGCCCAGGTCGCCAGCGACATCCCCGCCGACCCTGCCGTGCGCTTCGGCACCCTGCCCAATGGCATGCGCTATGCCCTGTTGCGGAACGCCACCCCGCCGGGCCAGGCGTCCCTGCGCCTGCGGATCGACGCGGGGTCGCTGATGGAGAACGACGACCAGCAGGGCCTGGCCCACTTCATGGAACACATGGCGTTCAACGGGACGACCAACATCCCGGAGAACGAGCTGCTGCGGATCCTCGAGCGGCTCGGCCTGGCCTTCGGGGCGGACACCAATGCCGCGACCGGTTTTGACCAGACCTTCTATCAACTCGAATTGCCCCGGACCAATGACGAGACCGTGGACACGGCGCTGCGGATCATGCGCGAGCAGGTGTCCGAGGCCCTGATGGACCCGGAAGACATCGACGCGGAGCGGGACGTCATCGTCGGGGAGGAACGCACCCGCAACACCCCGGCGCTGCGCTCACTGAAGGCCCAGCTGGCTCTGCTCGCCCCCGGCCAGAGGATTTCCCGCCGCCTGCCGATCGGCGACCTTGAGGTCATCCGGACAGCGCCGCGCGAGCGCTTCGTGGAGTTCTACCAGGCCTATTACCGCCCGTCCCGCGCGACGCTGCTGGCGGTCGGCGACTTTGACGTCGACCAGATGGAAGGCAAGATCCGGGGGGCCTTCGAGAGCTGGGAGGCGTCCGCCCCGGACGGCCCGGAGCCGGACCTCGGGCGCGTGGCTCCGCGAGGACCTGAAACCGCCATCCTCGTTGAGCCCGGGGTTCAGTCCTCCATCCAGCTGAACTGGATCCAGGAGCCGGACACCGATCCGGACACGGTGGCCGAGCGCCGGTCCCAGACCCTGCGCGGTCTGGGCCTGGCGGTCCTGAACCGCCGCCTCGGGGAGCTGGCGCGGGCCGACAATCCGCCCTTCATCGGGGCCGGAGGCAGCAGCAGCAATCTGGTGGACAGCCTCCAGATCGGCAGCGTCAGCGCCAGCTTCAATCCCGGAGGCCTGCAGCGGGCGCTGGAGACCATTGAACAGGAGAAGCGTCGGCTGGTGCAATACGGCGTGACGGCGGCCGAGCTGAACCGCGAGATCACCGACACCCGCACCCGGCTCGAGAACGCCGTCGCGGCGGCCGCGACCCGGACAACGCCGGCGCTCGTCAACGGCCTGCTGGGCGCGACCAATGACGACCGCGTCTTCACGACGCCGCAGACGAATCTGGAGCTGTTCAACGCCACGGTCGCCAGCCTGACCCCGGAAGCGGTCAATGCGGCCGTCGCCTCGGCGTTTGAGGGCCAGGGTCCCCTGGCGCTGGTCGTGACGCCGGAGCCGATCGAGGGCGGCGAGGCAGCGGTCACCGCGATGCTCGAGGCCTCGGCGGCCGTGGCCGTCGTCGCCCCGCAGGCCCAGGCGGCGCTGGAATGGCCGTATGCCGCGTTCGGAAGCCCGGCTGAGCCGACAGAGCGCCGGGAGATCGCCGAGCTCGGGACCACGGTGGTGACGTTCGCCAACGGGACGTCGCTCACGGTCAAGCCCACGGCCTTCCGCGACGAGCAGATCCTGATCAGCGTCCGCACGGGACTGGGCGAGCTGGGGCTGCCCACGGACCGGGCCGATCCGCGATCGCTGTCGGGTCTGGTGTTTACGGCGGGCGGGCTCGGCAAGCTGACGCTGGACGAGTTGAACCGCGTGCTCTCCGGCCGAATTTACAGCGCCAACCTGTCGATCGACGGGGATGCCTACCAGCTGTCCGGCGCGACGCGGCCGCAGGATATGGACCTCGAGATGCAGGTCCTGACGGCCTATCTGACCGACCCGGGCGTCCGGCCGGCACCCTTCGAACAGATCAGGGCGCTGTTCCCGCAGATCATCGCCCAGCAGATGGCGACGCCGGGCGGGGCCTTTGCGCTGCAGTCGGCGGGCCTTCTGGCCTCGGGCGACGCGCGCCAGTCCCTGCCCACGGCGGAGGAGATCGCGGCCTGGACCAATGATCAGTTGAAGGCGGGTCTGACCGAGGGCCTGTCGCAGGGGCCTGTTTCGGTTGTCATGGTCGGTGATGTCACGGTGGAGGCGGCCATCGCGGCTGTCGGTTCGACGCTGGCCGCCTTGCCCGCTCGCGGACCTCGCCCCGCACCGGCCGAGGGTGCCGATGTTCTCCGCTTCCCGGCCGGCACGCCGGAGCCGGTGCAGTTGACCCATATGGGACCCGCCGAGCAGGCGCTGGGCTATGTCGCCTGGCCGACGACGGACGCGGTAGACGACCGGACCGAGTTGCGGCTGGTGGACGTTCTGGCGGCGGTGCTCGAGCTGCGGGTGCTGGAGGAGATCCGGGAGAATCAGGCGCTCGCCTATTCCCCGGGCGTCGGGGCCTCCGCGTCCGACATCTACAGGGGCTATGGCTCGATCTCCGTGACCGCCCAGACCACGCCGGAGAACCAGCCGGTCTACTTCCAGGCCGTGGACACGCTCGCGGCCTCGCTGCGGGACACGGTGATCACCGAGGATGAACTGACCCGGGCTCGCGCTCCGATGATCGAACGCCTGCGTCGCAGCCAGGCCGGCAACGAATACTGGCTGAGTGTTCTGTCGGACGTGGCCAGCGACGCTGGGGAGATCACCCAGATCACCACCCGGATCACCGATCTGGAAGCGATCACCCCGGCCGACATCCAGACGGCAGCGAGGCGCTACCTGGTGCCGGACAAGGCTTGGCGCGCTTCAGTCCTCTCCGCCAGCGCCGCGGCCCAGTAAAAAAAGACGGCCCCGGAGCGGATGCTCCGGGGCCAAAGGCTGATCAGGATCGTCGGATGACCGACCTCGACACTCTATGACGGCCGCCCTGCCTGCGGGCTGAACGGCCTGTTGTCCCCTGTTCAGAACACCCGTCCGCCGACGCCGCCGTCCAGCATGATGGTTGCACCGACGATCGACGCCCCGGCCTGCTGGACCACCTCTTCGCGATACTCCGTGTAGATTTCCTCGCGGATCCAGACGAGCACCTTGATGCCGGCCCCGTAGCGACGCAGCAACGAACGCTCGTTGCAATCGCGCTCGGCCTTCTGGACCCGGCAGGTCATGGCCCCGCTGCGGTCGCGCCACAGCGCCTCACCCTTCTGGCAGTAGAAGGACTCCCCGTGGTCGAAGCTGACCTGGCCGGACCATTCGGCCCAGGTCACCTGAAGCCGGGTTCCGGCCAGGCAGCGATACAACTCGCCTTCATAGCTTTCGTGAATCTCACGGTCCGGCGTCACCTGGGCCGCCGGGTGCGGGACGCTCCGGTCATCGATACAGAAGGCCTGGATGACGACACGCTTCTCCCAGCGACGTCGCGCCTCGTAGGGGACCCGAATGACCTGCGCCACGGCACCGGCCTCGACGTTCAGGCCCTGGATGACGGTCGGATAGGGCTGGTCGACGGTAAAGTAGGCACCGCCGCCCCCGTTGCCGCGGATGTTTCCATAGCCGCCCGCGCGGGCGTTGATGCCGGCCCGCGCCGCCGCGCTGGCATTGGCATTGGCGTTCGCATTGACGTTGACGTTGATGTTGATGTCGCCACCGCCCGGCGGATAATCCGGCGGACCGGGATGCTCGCAGCAAGCCGGCGGAGGCGGTGGCGGCGGCGGCGGCGGCGGGGGCTCGCAGCAGGGCGGCGGGGGCGGCTGGCAGCCTCCACCACACGACTGGGCACCGGCAGCCGAGGCCAGGCCGAGGACGGCGAGAGCACCGACGGTGGCGGGCACCCAGGTCTTGATCCGCACCTGCATACGCCAGGCTCCCGAAAACATCGTGACGACGGCCTGATCAGGCCGATTCCAACGCCCAGACTTGCAGCCAAAGCCTTTCGTTTCCGTTGCCAAGGCGGGAAGCGGCTTTGGTCTGCGCCTTGCGGCTTCCCCGGCGAAGGTGAGACCCATGTTCCATCCCGGCACGCAAAAGCTGATCGACCACTGGAGCGCCCTGCCGGACGCAGGCCGGATCCCGTCCCATGTTGTGCTGCAGCCGCTGGCGCTCGGGGGACTGGTTCCGCAGTTGTTCAGCGCTGACCGGACACCGTCCGGTGCTGCACTCCGGCTGGCCGGCGCAGGCCTGGAAACGCTGTTCGGCCAGACCCTGCGCGGCCAGGACTGGCTGAGCGTCTGGACATCGAACAGTCGCGGCCTCGTAACGGCCGCGGTGGCACAGACCTTTCGCGAGGCCAGGCCCGTGGTGATCGTGGCCGAAACGTCCGGATCCCGCAGGACTTTCGAGATCGTGATCGCGCCCCTCCGCAGCGCCGGGGGTTCCGCTGACCGCATTGTCGGGCTCTATCAGCCGACGACTGCCGAAACCGCCAGAACAGAGCCGGTTCGCGCTTTTTCGGCCCGGCTCTCAATCGGGGTTGGCCCGACCCGACGCGCGCCGCTCACCCTCGCGGCCATGGACGGACGCCGGATCGCCTAGCCCGCGGCGTCGTCGCCTTCGCTGATCGGGACGAGGCCCTGCGCATAGCGTCTCCAGTTCTGGACATAGTGTTCGGCGGAGGCGGTAAGGGCGGCGATCTGCCCCTCATCCAGCTGACGGACCACCTTACCCGGCTGGCCCATCACCAGCGACCCGTCGGGAATGACCTTGCCCTCTGTGATCAGGGCGTTGGCGCCGATCAGACAGTTCTTTCCGATCACGGCCCGTCCGAGGATCACGGCACCGATGCCGATCAGGGTGTTGTCGCCGATGATACAGCTGTGAAGCATGGCCATATGCCCGACGGTGACGTCGCGGCCGATCGTCAGCGGCTCCCCCGGGTCCGAGTGCAGGACGCTGCCGTCCTGGATGTTCGAGTTCTCACCGATCGTGATCGGGTCATTGTCCCCGCGAATCGTGACGCCGAACCAGACGCTGGCACCCGGCTTCAAGGTCACGTCGCCCACGACCACGGCATTGTCGGCAATCCAGTATTCGCCGTGCGGTGGAAGTTGCGGTTTCTTGTCCGCCAGCGAATAGATCGTCATGGAAACATCACCTTATGCTCAAGTCGATGAGGGGTTTAACCCTTCGTCAACCACGTTAGCATCATCCTGTTGAAGCGATTCGAGGTCGTCCTTTCGACCCCGAGTTCGAAGCCGGATCAATCCCGGTCCGGTCATAGCCTGGAGAACGTGAGTGACGCGTTCGGGTTTGCGGCGGGTTTTGCCGCTGGATGTGGGATACATCTCCGACCCCGGCCGTGGCGTCTGCGCCTCCCCTCTCCTCCCTGTTCTCGCCCGAGGCGATGCTTTCCGAGCATCGCCTTTTTTCATGCCCGCGACGACCGGCTCCGCCGGCCGCCGTCTCCCACCCCTGTGAGGCAATGATGACCAAGCGTGCAGCCCTGAAGCGTCAATCCGGCCGTGACGGCGCCTTCGACACCCGCGGCTATGGCGAGGATTCGAAAGTGCGTCGCCTGCCGAGCCACAGTGGCAATGGCGGGTGGTCGCCTCATCCATCCAATGACGATCGCGAGCAAGGTTATCTGAAGACGCTGAAGCCGAAGTCCGAAGGCCAGGCGGCGCTGCTGAACGCCATCGACACCTCCAACCTGACCGTGGCCCTGGGGCCCGCAGGCACCGGCAAGACCTATCTGGCGGTGGCCAAGGCGGTCGAGGCGCTGGAGGCCGGCAAGGTGGGGCGCATCGTGCTGAGCCGGCCCGCCGTCGAGGCCGGCGAATTGATCGGCTTCCTGCCCGGTGCCATGGAGGACAAGCTGGCCCCCTATCTGCGGCCCCTGTACGACGCCCTGTCGGACCGGCTGTCGATGAAGCGGGTCGGGGCCCTGATGGCCGAGGGCCTGATCGAGATCGCGCCCGTGGGCTATATGCGGGGCCGCACCCTGAACAACGCCTTCATCGTCATCGATGAGGCCCAGAACTGCACCTATGTGCAGCTGAAGATGCTGCTGACCCGGCTCGGCTGGCACTCGACCATGGTGGTCACTGGAGACCCCGGGCAGACCGACCTGCTGCCGTCGCTGTCAGGGCTGGGAGACATCGCCCAGCGCCTGGAGGCGGTGCCGGAGATCTCGGTGGTCCGACTGGCGGAGGGCGATATCGTCCGGCACCCGCTGGTCGCCTCCATGATCGGCGTGCTCTGAGCCACAGTATGGGGGTCGGCCGACGCCGACCCCCATGCCACCGCGTGCCCGATCATCCGGCCGGCTTCTCGCGACAGGGCGGACCGGCTAAGCCCACGCATGTCCTCTCTTCCTTCCATCGCCATCATCGGTCCGGGTGCCATCGGCGGCACGGTCGCGGCTTGGCTTTCGCGAAGTCCGGCGATTGGAGATTTGACCCTGTGCGCACGGACGCCTGTATTGGCGCTTCGGGTCGACACGCCACAGGGTCTGATCAAGACGCGGCCTGCCATGATCACCGATCCGGCAGAGGCTGGCGTGGTCGACTGGGTGCTGATCGCGACCAAGACCTACGATGCCGCCGCGACGGCCCTGTGGCTGGCGCGGCTAGTCGGACCCGCCACGCGGGTGGCGGTCCTGCAGAACGGCGTCGAGCACGTTGAACGGTTCACCCCCTGGGTGCCGGTCGGGCAGATCGTGCCCGTCGTCGTGGAAATCCCCGCCGAACGGTCGGCACCCGGCGTGATCCGCCAGCGTCGGGACGGCTGGCTGAAAGCGCCCGCGGGTTCGGACGGCGAGGCCTTCGCCGCCCTGTTTCCGGGGTCCGCGCTCGTAGTCTCGACCGATGACGACTGGATCAGTGTGGCGTGGCGCAAGCTGGCCGTGAACTGCGCCGGGGCGGTCAGCGCCTTGACGGGAAAGCCCGCGGGCGTCGTCTCGCGGCCCGAGGCGGCCGATCTGATGCGCGGCCTTGTGCAGGAATGCCTCGCCGTCGGGCGGGCCGAGGGCGCGACACTCCCCGACGATCTGCCCGACCAGATCGTGGCCCAGTCCCGCGCCGGACCGGCGGACTCGGTCAACTCCCTGCTGGCCGACCGTATCGCGGGGCGGCCGATGGAATGGGACGCGAGGAACGGAGTCATCGCCCGGAAGGGCCAGGCTCTCGGCATTGCAACGCCGCTGAATGCCACGGCAGCGGCCCTTCTGTCTGCGATGGAATGAGGCAGTAAGGCGGCAACCGTAACGCTGTCTGTGCTTTCCAACCCACAGCTTTCAACATGTAGAAATCAGGCCTTGGATTGGTCATGGCGGCTACATACTTGATGTCTCGCTGGATGGGGCCGGGACAACAGTCCCGCATCTAGGAAAGTAAAGAAACAATGCGTAACATTCTTCTCGCGACCGCCGCTCTTTCAATGTTCGCCCTGCCCGCCGCGGCGCAGAGCGTCTCCCAACCTCAGTGGTACGGGACGGCCGGCTATACCCATCTGGATGGCGAAGACGCCGATCTGGGAGCCATCACAGGCCGCGTCGGGGCGCGCCTGAACCCGAACTTCGCGGTCGAGGGCGAAGGCTCCATCGGCGTGCGTGACGACGACATCACCGTCGCCGGCGTAAACGGCTCGGTGGAACACGACTACGATCTGGCAGCCTATGCCGTGGGCGTCCTGCCCGTCAGGCCGAACCTGGAACTGTTCGGACGCGTCGGCTACGGCACCACCTCGATCAAGGCCGAGGTCGCCGGCTTCAGCGCCCGCGAGGATGGCGAGAGCATCAACTACGGTGCCGGTGCGACCTATTTCCTCGACGGCCAGAACGGCCTGCGCGCCGACTGGACGCGCCGCGATTTCACCGGGGACAACAACGGTGAGCTCGACACCTACGGCGTGAGCTTCGTGCGCCGGTTCTAGGACCTGCCTGTCACCTTCCGTGTCTCACGGCACGGAGGGTGACACCGCCGGCTCAGCCCGGCTCTGCGATGAGGGCCCATCGGAGGGACCCCTCGCCGAACGGACGTGTGAACCACTGGGAGTGACGTTCAAACGCCTCGACGACGGCCTGACGCAGATCGTAGGGCACAGGCTCTCCGCGCTGGCGTTTCAGCGCCACCACGCAGTCGATCACGACATTCTGGTGGGCCGAACCTCCAAGAGACTTGAGCACCAGCGCGACATCGCGGGCGAGGGCCTCAAGAAAGTTGGGCTGTCTGGCGGGGGCGTGGCTCATCCGGGACTCCGTTCCGCTCGGTGTCTGTGTGGCGCACAGGTCACAGACTGGGCGGAAGAGTGCAAGCCAAGCCGGTGTTCGACCGGTCATCTCTTCGTGAACACAGGAAGCGTCACCGCTTGCGGACGAACACAGTCCCCGCCGAATAGCCCGCGCCGAAGCTGCAGATCAGACCGGTCTCACCGGGCGCGAACCCATCCTGATGCAGGTGGAAGGCGATGATCGAACCCGCCGACGAGGTGTTGGCGTATTCGTCGAGGATGATGATGTTCTCATCTTCCGACGGGTCGCGTCCCAGCACCTTGCGCCCGATCATGGCGTTCATGTTGATGTTGGCCTGATGCAGCCAGAGCCGCTTCAGGGCGGCGGGCTCGATCCCGAGTTCACCGGCGTGATCGAGGATCATATCGGACACCATCGGCACGACATCCCGGAAGACCTTGCGGCCCTGCTGGACGAACAGCTTGTCGGTCGCTCCGCCGGCCACGTCGTCCGTGGGAGTGGCGCTGTCCGATGGCCGCTCCGCCCGGTTCAGGAAGCCGAAATTGTTGCGGATATTGTTGGAGAACACCGTCTTCAGCCGCGTGCCGAGGATGTCCCAGCCGCCCGGCCCTGCGGTGTCGGACGACTCCACGATCACCGCGGTGGCGACGTCACCGAAGATGAAGTGGCTGTCGCGGTCGGTGAAGTTCAGGTGGGCGGAGCAGACCTCGGGATTGACCATCAGCACGGCCTTGACCGAGCCCGAGGCGATGAAATCGGCCGCCGTCTTGAGCCCGAAGGTCGCCGACGAACAGGCCACGTTCATGTCGAAGCCAAAACCCTCGATCCCCAGCGCCTGCTGGATCTCGACGGCGAGCGCCGGGTAAGGGCGCGGCATGTTGGACGCGGCGCACAGGACGGCCCCGATCTCGCTCACCGGCTTGCCCCAGGCCTCGATCGCCTGACGCGCGGCCTTCACGGCCATCTCGGCCATGATCGACAGCTCTTCGTTCGAGCGTTCGACCAGCCGGGGGACCATGCGGTCGGGGTCGAGGATGCCGGCCTTGTCGAGCACGAACCGGCTCTTGATCCCCGAGGCCTTTTCGATGAACTCGGCCGACGACGGTGTCAGGGCGGCGACGTCGCCCTCGGCGATCTGTCCGGCATGGGCGGCGTTCCAGCGCTCGGCCCAGGTATTGTAGGCCTCGACCAGTTCGGCATTGGAGATCGACTGTTCGGGGGTGAACAGGCCGGTGGCGGCGATAACGGCAGTTGTCACTTGGTCGTCCCTGACGCTGGCGCGCAGCGCCTTGCTGATTGAGGGACGTAACGCCCTCATTATGCTCTCAATAGGCCGGTGGCGGGCGGCGGTCGAGGCTGGCCATCAGACCCTTCCACCACCGGGCCAGCTGGTGTGGCGGAGCTGGCGGCGGCGGCTGGTCGCGGGCGAGGATCAGGGCCTCGACCAGATCCTCGGCCTCACACGGCCAGCCGGTGGGCGTGACATAGACGGGATAGTCGATGAGGGCGGCGGCCACGACAGACTCAAGGCTCGCGCGCCGGGTCCTGCGTTCGTAGGTCAACCGATCCCGGGTCAGGCCCCAGCCGCCATAGAAGGGTCGGCCGTAGACTGCCACTGTCTTGCCGCGCAGCAGGGCCTCGAATCCCGCCAGCGACGTCAGGGTCGCCAGGACATCGCAGGCGTCCAGACAGTCGACGATATCCAGACCATCGGCGACCGCGTCCACAGCCGCCATGGCCGTCCCGTCCAGCCGCCCGGGGCGGTTGCCGTTCATGACATCGGGATGGTTGCGGTAGATCAGAAAAGCGTCGGGGAAGTCCGCCCGCGCCGCCTCGACAAGCGCGGAATTGGTGCGGATGTCGCCGCACCCCTTGAGGATGGACTTGTCGTTCTCGACCTGGCCCACGACGAGGACCTTACGCCGATCGGCAGGCCAGTCAGGTCGGGCTCCGCCCCTCGCCAGATTATACTTCGAGAGGCCGGCCTCGACCACCCGAGCGCGGAGGGCCGCGGCGCGGACGCATGTCGCCGCCGAGGGCTCGCCCGACTGGATCAGGGTCTCCAGCCGCGACGGCCCGGTGGGGTCGTAGTAGACGCCCTGATCGTCAAGGGCGACGCTGAGCGCGCCGAAGAAGTCTGACCCGAGGCCGCGCGAGCGGATGAAGCCGTCCTCCATCCGCACCACGGGGACAGGCGTGGTGGCGGCGACGGCGGCAATCTCGGGGGTCTCCTTGCCGGCCCAGTAGATCAGCCGGCCACTCTCCTGCGCCGCCTTCTCAGCCGCCCGGGTGGGAGACGCGAAATAGCGCAGCCGGGTGCGGGGCCCGTTGAGCAATCGGCGGATCGGCGGGCGCTTGGCGGGCGAGAAACCGACTCCGGCCCAGTAGCCGGCGAGCCGGTCAGCCCGGTCCCGCAGGGCGATCAGACGGTCGACGGCGGCCTCCGCCTCGCACCGCAGGCCGGTGACCGGATCGACGTAGCGCGGATAGGCAATCAGAGCCGCAGCTGCGATCGTCTCCAGATCGCGGGCGACCTCGCGCCGCCCGGTCTGGACAGCGTCGGTCGTCAGTCCCCATCCCGAATAGAACGGCGCACCGAAACAGCGGACCGGCAGACCACGCAGCAAGGCCTCGAACCCAAGGGCCGAGGTGACGCACCAGACGGCATCGACCTCCGCCAGCAGCTCGGAAGGGCGCACATCGGTATCCAGCAGGGTGACGCCGGCCAGATCGCGGGCAGGAATGCAGCCCTTCTTGCGGCCTGCGGCCACCGCCGGGTGGCGTTTGACGATGAGCTGGGCCTCGGGGTGCTCCCTGCGCGCGGTCGCCACCATGTCGGAGAAGCTCTCCGAGCCGGCGAGACCATAGCTGATCGAGGCATCGCCGGCGGTCTGATCGACCAGCAGGATGCGCGGACCCGGCTTCAAGATCGACCGGTCGAGCGGGCCACCCATATTCGTCTTGGACAGACCCGAGGCGACGATCCTGTCGACAAGTGTGCGGGCGCGGGCGCGGAGGTCCGCGTCACACCAGTCCGGCCCGGTCAGGATCAGTTCTTCCAGCCGGGAGGGCCGGGTGGCGTCATAGTAGATGCCGAGGTCGTCCACGATCAGGCTAAGCGATGCAGCACCGCTTTCGCCGAGGCCCACCGAACGCAGAAAGCCGTCTTCCAGCGCCAGATAGGGCAGGCCCTGACGAACGGCCCGACGGCGGCCCGCATTGGACGTCGCCTTCATCCCCCACCCGACCACCGTCTCGACCCGGCGAAGCGGCAGGGGCTCAAGGGTCAGGTCGTCGAGGAAAGTCCGCAGGAAGGGCACTTCGAGGATGCCTGGCGAACAGACCCAGGCCCGGCGCGGTGCCGCAGGGACCTCTGTGCTGACGGGAACAGTCTGTGGCAACCGTTACGCTTTCATCGTCGACGGGGGTTCGCCCCGGCGTGCGCCGGATGGACCGGGACGCTTTATCGGCAAGCAGCAGCGCGCGCCAGCAGGGCCTTAGCGCGTGTCAGATGAAGCCGTTCCACCATGGCCCCGGACACGCGGATGGCCCCCTGCCCTTCGGCCTCCGGCGCCTCAAAGGCCGCCACGATAGCCTCGGCCTCGGCGACCTCGGCGGCCGTGGGCGAGAAGGCCGCGTGGCAGGCCTCGATCTGGCCGGGATGGATCAGGCTCTTGCCGTCGAAGCCATAAAGCCTGCCCTGGGCGCATTCGGCGACCAGCCCCTCCGCATCGTCCAGCCGGTTGAACACGCCATCGATCGCGGCAAGCCCATGCGCATGCGCTGCGGCGACCGTCAGGGCCAGCCACGGCTTCAACGGCTCCCGGTCCGGGGCCGAGCCCGTACCCAGTGTGGACGCCAGGTCATTGACCCCCAGCATCAAGGCCTTGAGGGATCCACCGGCGCCCGCCACATGGGCCAGCTCGAGTAACCCCCGGGGTGTCTCGATCATCGCGCAGAGGCGCACGCCCTCATCCATCCGGGCGGCATAGGCGTCAACGAGTCCCGGACCCTCGACCTTGGGGGCCACGATCCAGTCCAAAGGCAGGCCGGCCAGCGCCGCCAGATCGGCCTCGCCCCACGGGGTGGTCAGCCCGTTGACCCGGACGCCGACCCGTCCCCGGAAACCACGGGCGCGGATGGCGTCCACGGCGGCCGTGCGGGCGGCGTCCTTCATTTCGGGCGCAACGGCGTCCTCAAGGTCGAGCACCGCGAGATCGCAGGACAGTCCCCTCGCCTTCTCGATCGCGCGCGGATTGGAGGCCGGGAGAAACAGCAGGCTTCGCAGAAGATCCATGATCAGACGCGCCCGGTTACAGGCACCAGCGCCCCCGTCATGGCGCGGGACGCCGGCGAGGCCAGAAACAGGATCACGGCGGCCAGGTCGGACGGGGCAACCCAGTCCGCCGGATTCGCGTCCGGCATGTCGGCCCGGTTCGTCGGGGTGTCGAGGATGGAGGGCAATACGGCGTTGACCGTGACCGTCGTGGACTTCAGCTCGGCGGCCAGCGCCTCGGTGAGGCTGTGGACGGCGGATTTGGACGCGGCATAGGCCCCCATGCCTGCCCCCGCCTTCAGCGCCGCCGCAGACCCGACGTTGACGATCCGCCCCTCAGGCGACGCCTTCAGATGCGGCAGGGCGGCGCGCGAGGCGTTCAGGGCCGTGGTCAGGTTCAGGGCGAACATTCGGTCCCAGGCGGGCTTTGCGTCGTCCATCGTCTGCCAGACAAAGCCGCCAGCGATGTTCAGCAGGCCGTCGATCCGGCCGAATCGCTCAACCACCCGGGCCATGGCGGCGTCAGCGGCAGGAGGATCGGTCAGGTCGACGCCGGAGACCTCAAGGACCTCCGCGCTAAAGGACTCAGCCGCCGCGTGATCGATCACCGCGACATTCAGGCCGTCGGCCACCGCCGCAGCGACAACCGCCTTGCCAAGGACACCGTGGCCACCCGTGACGACAAGAGTGCGCGCGCTCACTGGCCAATCTCCTGCAGCGTATCCCTTGCCGGATCCGGGTGTGTTCCACCGAAAACGCGGCCGAGCAGACGCTCAAGTGCTGCGGCATCGACCGTATCGAACGCCGCCCTGCGGGTCGCATCGACATCAAAAACGGCGATCAACCTGCCGACGGGGTCGAACACCGGAACCACGATCTCGCTCTCGGAGCGGCCATCGCAGGCAATGTGGCCAGGGAAGGCATGGACGTCTTCCACAATCTGGGTCTGCCCGGTTTCAGCCGCTGTGCCGCAAACACCCCGTCCGAAAGCGATTCTCAGGCAACCCAGCGTGCCCTGGTAGGGACCAACCACCAGTTCCCGCTCCCGCGTCGGGTCGACGACGTAGAAGCCGGTCCAGAAATAGTCCTGGAAGGCATCGGCCAGCATCGAGGCGACCGTGGCCATCCGGGCGACACGGTCCGGTTCCCCGTCCAGAACCGCAAGAATTTCGCCTTCCAGTTCCGCGTATCGGGCGGCCTTTTCAGATGGGCGGTCGGATCGGGCGACATAGGACATGGGCAGGGCTCAAGCGAAACAGCAGGCATGGCGATATAGGGCGGGACCGGCCGGATTGCGAAGCGCCAGACGCCTGCCGACGTAGACCGCTGTTTTTCGGCAAGGAAATTGGAACTATCGGCCTCGTGGCGATTGTGCGGCAACGCTTTGTCGCAAATCAGCGTTAACCCTAGCCGGAAGTTCACTGGACCCGAACCCCGGTTTGGGAAATGGTTAACGCGGGGGCCCGGTCTCGGCCGCAGGGGAGTATGGGGTGAAGGGAATGCGCGATCGCGACTTGAGGCATGCCGACCCGCAAGGGCGGGCTTCACTGCGTCTGGCCGCCATTGCCACCGTGTGCGCCTCTGCCGTTGCGGTTTCGGGCTGCAATCAGGCCGACGGGCCGGCCTTCTGGCGACGAGGCGATACCGCCGCTGCCAACGCCTGTCCCCGACCCCAGTCCGTCACCGGATCGGAATTCAACGCCCAGGAGGCTGGCCTGCGCCACCTCCGGCGAGCCGCCTTCCGGGGTGATTTTTTCGCCCAGCTGGAGCTGGGCTCCCGCTACGCCGCCCTTCGGGCGACCGACAAGAATATCGAGGATCCGATCGAGAGCGCGGTCTGGACCGGGATGGCACTCGCCAACGACGAGGGTTACGCCCCGATCAACCGGGTCGATCGCAGCGGCGTCTTCGGTGGCCTTCGATCCGTGTCCCGCTACGACGATTGCCGGGCATGGGAACGCCACGTCGCCTATCAGCGACTGGATTCCCAGCTGTCGCGGATGACGATGGAGGAGCAGGGGCAGGTTCGGGACCGGATCATCTATGTCCTCTCGACCCAGGATGCGGAGGGTTTCCGGACCCTGGCCCGACTGCATGACGCGCTCTACGGCCCGTTCGGCGAGCCCCAGGACAATCAGCAGGCCCGCGAGGCCTGGGGTCGTCGGGCTGGCAACCAGCCGACGCCGCAGCGGGAGGGCTATCCGGCAGCGGTCAGCCTGTTCCCCCGCAACGACGTCGACGCCTATCTGTACAACTACCTCGCGGTCCAGACCGGAGATGTCGGGGCCTACGTCCTGCTGAAGGATTTCGAGCGGTCGTCGCCGTCGCGATCCCGCTACGGAGCCTTTGTCGAGGCCAAGGCACGCCAGTGGGTGCCGCCTTACGAATTCTATCCGAACGAAGCCCCGGCATCCGGTGTGCCGTTCTCGGATGAAAGCCGTCCAAGGGGCGACGCCTACGAGTATGCGCTCGGGCGCATGACCGAGCTCCCCTTCATTCATGTCGGCCGGGCTCTGCGCTATCTGGGTGTGACCGAAACGGTCGCCGAAGCGCCGAATGCGCTTTCCGCCCGCCAGATCCAGACGCTGGAAGCCATGCTGGGTCACAATATGGAGTCGCGCCTGTCCGCCCTCGAGATGGTTCGCGCCATCCAGCTGGCGGCGGTCAACGGGTCCTCGGAAGCCCAGCTTGTGCTGGCGGTGATGTATTCGGAAGGGATTGGCGTGCCACCCGACTACGCCCGCGCCTTCCACTGGTACGCCCAGGCCGACAAACAAGGTTCGCCGGAAGCCAAGTTCGCCATGTCCACCTACTTCGCCCTCGGTGTCGCCGGGGTGGCCGATCAGGACAAGGCGGACGCCGTGGCGCTCCGGATCGATTCAGCGCTGGCCGGCTTCGGCCCGTCGGCCTCGCGCCTGCAGGCCGTCCTGGCCCAGGTATCCCGTTCGCAGCGCCGCTAAGGAGGAGACGGAACCATGAAGACGCTCAACCTCGCCGTCCCCGCGCTCAGCCTTGTCGCGGCGCTGACCATTCTGCCACCCCCGGCTGTGGCCCAGACGGCTGCGCGGGTTGAAAGCCAGACCCGCCCGAATTTCGGCGTCCTGCTGGATCCGCCGGCCAGCCAGCGGGCGCGGCCGTACCGGGCCCATGGATGGTCATCGCGCTGGCGGCCCCACAACCGTGGGCCCGTTCGCCCGCATTTTCCGATTCCGGGCGGCGAAGAGGTCGTGCTGGTCGACTGCGGGGGCAATCCGGGCTCAGGCGCGGTTGAGGCGGCGGTCAGGCGCTTGCGCCCGGGTGGCTCACTGATCCTGCGCTCAACCGCCGGCGCCTGCGTCGGCCTGCTGCGAATCGACAAACCCCTGACGGTCATCGGCGACGCCGGCCTTGATCCACGCAACTGGGACCGGAATGCAGCCCCGACGCTCCAGGCTCCGGACGGGGCACCTTGCGTCGTTGTTTCTCCGGGCGTGCGGGTGACTTTTCGGGATGTCGTGTTCGCCGCTCCCCGGGCCGGAGATTCGGCCTGTCTGGTCGGCTATGACTTTGAAATCCTCCTGAACCGGGTCAGCATCCGCTACGCGGGCGACGGTCCCGCCATCTTCGCCGAGGGCGGTCTGCTGGATATGCGCGACGTGGAGGTGGATGCCGACACGGTTTCTCCCGGAATCGTCGCGGACCGGGCCAGCGTAACGGCCGATGAACTGTGGGTGTCCGACGCCGTCTCCGGCATGGAAATCACGGCGGGGGACGGGCCGATTTCGCGCCTGAACCGCGTCCGTCTGGTCGGCGCCAACCAGCAATCCTCCTTCGGGCCGAGACCGGTCGGACTGAGCATTCTCGCCAGCCGGCAGCAGGATCTGGTCGAGGTCACCAACAGCAAGATCTGCGGCTATCCGGACGGCGTGATTCTGGAAGGGGCAAAGTTCCGGATTGATCGCAGCCGGATTTGCGGGACGATCCAGGCCGTGACCGTGCACGGCGGTGACGCCCTGATCGAGAACTCGCGGATCGTGGCGAGCGAGACCGGTGTCTTTGCCGACGCCGGCACGGTGACCCTCAGGGGCAATGTGTTCGCCGGCGGCCGCGAGACCGTCTCCACCCGTCGCAACGGCGTCATCAACGCCGAGAACAACCATCTGTGGACCAGCGATCGACGCTGCGCTCCCGGCTTCCGCCCGGTGTACGGCAACCGCTATGTGCCCGTCTGGAACGGACCGCGTGAGTACTATACGGGCGGAGACCCCTTTGACCGGGATGGCGGCTTCGTCTGTCACAACACCCCCTATCCCCGACTGTGGTGGGAACAGGACGAACGCGAACTGGGGATTGCCTATGACGCCCGCGTTTCGCTGCCCGAGGCCTGGTACAATTTCGAGCGTGGACGGGGCTGGTACGACTGCCGCGGCCGCTATGTGAACAACACCCGGTATTTCGACAATGACCGCTGGCGTCGTGGGTCGCTCGGCTTTGACCGCGACTGCCGCCGTCCCCGGGACTACCGGCATGGCAACGTCGACATCGACGTCAACATCTACGCACGGGTCAACGAGTACGACATCGACTTCGGCGGGCGTTACGCCATCGGCGACTGACGACGGCGGGCGTCGTCGGCGTCCGCGAGGCCCTCTCGCGCGTATCTGTCCTCATCTGGCCTCCCCCCGGGCCGTTTGAAGGAAGATACGATGACCAAGACCCTCGCCGCCCTCGGCGTCTCCGTTCTGGCGCTGGCCGCTGCCGCGCCTGCCGCCGCCCAGGATTGGCAGGGCCCTTATCTGGGTGGCTTCACCGGCTATGTCGCGCCCGCGCAGCAGGATGACGAGACCATCCTGTTCGACACCAATCTGGACGGCAGCTTCGGAGACACCGTCCGCACAACGGCCGGTGCCGATGCCTTCTCGCCGGGCTTCTGCGGCGGCAACCCGCGCGGCAACAATGCCGCAGCCGGCTGCAGCGAGGACGATGACGGTGCGGGCGAGGTCGGTCTGCGGGCGGGCTACGACCTGCAGTTCGGTTCGTGGGTCGTCGGTGGCGTGGCCGATCTGGGCCTGACCAATGTCGAGGACGCGGTCACGGGCTTCTCGACCACCCCCGCCAGCTACACCTTCGAGCGCGAGATCAAGGGCATGGCGGCGGCCCGTCTTCGCGTTGGTTATGCCATGGGCCGGTATCTGCCGTATGTCACCGCCGGCTATGCGCTGGCCGATGTCGAGGACACCTATGTCAGCTCGAACGTCGCCAACAGCTTCACCCCGGTGCGACGCGACACGGATGCCGACGGCTACCAGCTGGGGGCCGGCATCGAGACGCGCCTGACGGACAGCGTCACCGTGGGGATCGAGTACCTGTACTCGGATCTGGAAGCGGGCGACCCGACGGTCGTGCGCACGGGCCAGGGCTCGGCCCCGGCGACCAATCCGTTCCTGCTGGTCAATGCCGCAGGCACCGACCAGATCCGGTCGAGTGACCAGATCGAGTTGCATGCCTTCCGGCTGACGGCGGCCGTCCGGTTCTAGAACCAGCCCTCGGCGATGATAGCACGGCCCGGTCCCGCGAGGGGTCGGGCCGTCTTGCCGGGGATGGTAGGCGCGGAGGGACTCGAACCCCCAACCAGACCGTTATGAGCGGTCGGCTCTAACCATTGAGCTACGCGCCCCCGAAGGCGGACGAACGGCCTAGCAGGGGTCGAGCGACGGCGGAAGCCGGTCCCTGTCGGCGAATTCATGGCGATGAACGGTTCCTGCCAAGCGGAACCGGGCCGGCGTTCAGCCGCTCAGCGTCACTGTACTGCCATGGCCCGCGTGGAAAACGGGGGTCGTTCCACTGTCGTCTTCATGAGGCTGTCCATGACCCGCTCCCTTCCCGCCCTGATGCTGGGTGCCGCCCTTGTCGGCCTGTCTGCGCCCGCTGCCCTCGCCCAGGTGGCCCCGCCGCCGATGCAGGTCCACGCCATGGCCCAGCAGCCCGCGCTGAACCTGTCGGCCTCTGGCGAGGTCAAGGTCGCGCCGGACATGGCGACCATCACCTTTGGCGTCACGACCGAGGCCCCGACGGCCCAGGCCGCCATGGCCGACAATGCCCGGCGGATGACCGAGGTCTTCGCCGCCCTTCGCCGCGCCGGCATCAACGAGCGCGACATCCAGACTTCGGGCCTGAACCTGTCGGCCCAGTATGACTATGTCGAGAACCAGCCGCCGCGCCTGCGGGGCTATCAGGCTTCCAACCGGGTGACGGTGGGGATCATGGACCTGACCCGCGTGGGCACGACGGCGGATGCCGTGGTGGCGGCGGGCGTCAACCAGATCGATGGCATCGCCTTCGGCCTGAAGGACCCCAAGGTGGCCGAGGATCAGGCCCGGCGCTTGGCCGTGCGGGCCCTGCAGGACAAGGCGCGGCTGTATGCCGAGGCCCTGGGCGTTCAGCTGGGCGCGATCCGGTCGCTGAACGAGGGCGGAGGCTACCAGCCCCAGCCGCCGATGCCGGTCTATGCCATGGCGCGCATGGAGGCCGATTCGGGCTCTACCCCCGTCGCGGGGGGTCAGATGACGGTGCGGATCGACATCACCGGCACCTACGATCTGGGCCGGTAGGGCATAATCGCCACCAGAACAGTTGCGGTTCTGGTGGCGCTCCCTATGTTATCGTCCGAGCAACAGCGCGGCGGGATGGCCCGCCGCCGGAGTGACGACGATGATCGAGCGCAGACCGTTCGACAGCCTGGGTGGTGCCAACCACGGCTGGCTGAATGCCAAACACCATTTCTCCTTCGCCAACTACTACGATCCCAAGCGCATGAGCTGGGGCAATCTGAGAGTCTGGAATGACGACGAGATCGCCGCAGGCTCGGGGTTTCCGCCCCACCCGCATTCGGACATGGAGATCATCACCTATGTCCGCGAGGGGGCGATCACCCATGAGGACAGCCTGGGCAACAAGGGCCGGACCGAGGCGGGTGACGTCCAGGTGATGAGCGCCGGCACGGGCATCCGCCACGCCGAATACAATGCCGAGCCCACCCTGACCCGGATCTTCCAGATCTGGATCGAGCCGACCCGGCGCGGCGAGAAGCCCGCCTGGGGGGCCAAGCCCTTCCCGAAGGGCGACCGGGCCGGACAGTTCGTGGTCCTGGCCTCGGGCTTCGAGGGTGACACCGACGCCCTGCCGATCCGTACCGATGCGCGGGTCGTGGGGGCGACGCTGAAAGCCGGCGAGAGCGCCACCTATCCGCTGGGCGCGACGCGTCGTGGCTATCTGGTGCCGGCCATCGGCGAGGTCGAGGTCAATGGCGTCCGTCTGAACGCCCGCGACGGGGCCGCCATCACGGGTGAGGACACCCTCACGGTCACCGCCGTGAACGACGCCGAAATCGTGCTGGTCGACGCGGCCTGATCAACGAGCCCTTCCCCCGCTTGCGGGGGAAAGCGGTCCGTCTTCGAGCGAAGCTCGAACAGGACCGATGGGGGGGGTTTTCCCGTCGCCGGGCATGCAGGGACTTCCCCCATCGTCACGCGTCTCGCTGCGCTCGACGACGTGACACTTCCCCCGCCAAGTGCGGGGGAAGGCCTGGTGGTTCCTTACCGGTCCTTCTCCCGCTCGCCGCTCAGGGCCGCCTGGGCGGCGGCAAGGCGGGCGATGGGGACGCGGTAGGGGCTGCAGCTGACGTAGGCGAGGCCCACCTGTTCGCAAAAGGCGATCGAGGCGGGGTCGCCGCCGTGTTCGCCGCAGATGCCCATCTTGATGTCCGGACGGACCGCCCCGCCCCGCTCGGCGGCGATGCGGATCAGGTCGCCGACGCCTTCCTGGTCCAGACGGACGAAGGGGTCGGTCTCGAAGATGCCCTTGTCCATATAGGCCTGCAGGAATCGGCCGGAGTCGTCGCGGCTGATGCCGAAGGTGGTCTGGGTCAGGTCATTGGTGCCGAAGGAGAAGAACTCGGCATGCTCGGCCAGGTCGCCGGCGCGCAGGGCGGCGCGGGGCAGTTCGATCATGGTGCCGACGAGGTAGTCGACGCGGTCGCCGGCCTTGTCGAAGACGTCCTTCGCCACCCGGTCGGTCAGCTCGCGCAGATATTTCATCTCCAGACCCATGGCGACCAGGGGGTGCATGATCTCGGGGATGGGGGCCTCGGTGGCGGTCTTCTTCACCTCCAGCGCGGCCTCCAGAATGGCGCGCACCTGCATCTCGTAGATCTCGGGATAGGCGACGCCCAGCCGGCAGCCGCGGTGGCCCAGCATGGGGTTGGTCTCGTGCAGCTCTTTCGCCCGGCGCTTCAGCTTGGCGGCGTCGATGCCGGAGGTGGCCGCGAGCGCATCGATGTCCTCGTCGGTGTGGGGGATGAATTCGTGCAGCGGCGGGTCCAGCAGGCGCACCGTGACCGGCAGGCCGGCCATGATGGTGAACAGCTCGACGAAGTCCGACTTCTGGAACGGCTCGATCTTCGCCAGCGCCAGACGGCGGCCGGCCTCGTCGTCAGCGAGGATCATCTCGCGCACGGCGGCGATCCGGGCCTC
This sequence comes from Brevundimonas sp. R86498, assembly GCF_044598075.1. Taxonomy (GTDB): domain Bacteria; phylum Pseudomonadota; class Alphaproteobacteria; order Caulobacterales; family Caulobacteraceae; genus Brevundimonas. Next base: position 31,122 of record NZ_CP139004.1, read on the forward strand.
GTCGAAGAACATGTGCTCGGTGCGGCACAGGCCGATGCCCTCGGCCCCGAAGCCGCGCGCGGTGCGGGCGTCCAGCGGAGTCTCGGCATTGGCGCGCACGCGCAGCCGGCGGACCTTGTCGGCCCAGGCCATCAGGGTCTGGAAGTCGCCGGTCAGCTCGGGCTCGATCATGGCCACGGCGCCGTCCAGCACCTCGCCCTTCGAGCCGTCGATGGTGATGACCTCGCCGGCCCGGAAGGTGCGGCCCCGGGCGGTGAAGGTCTGGGCCTTCTCGTCGATGTGGATTTCGCCCGCGCCGGAGACGCAGGGCCGGCCCATGCCGCGCGCGACGACCGCCGCGTGGCTGGTCATGCCGCCCCGCGCCGTGACGATGCCGCGGGCGGCGTGCATGCCGTGGATGTCCTCCGGAGAGGTCTCCTCGCGCACCAGAATCACGGCGTCGCCCAGCTGGTTCAGCCGCTCGGCCTCGTCGGCGTCGAAACAGACCTTGCCGGTCGCAGCGCCCGGGCTGGCCGGCAGGCCGGCGGCGACCACGGTGCGCGTCGCGTTCGGGTCCAGGGTCGGGTGCAGCAGCTGGTCCAGCGCTGAGGGCTCGACGCGGCTGATGGCCTCTTCCTCGGAGATCACCCCTTCGGCGGCGAGGTCGACGGCGATCTTGAGCGCCGACTTGGCGGTGCGCTTGCCGTTGCGGGTCTGGAGCATCCAGAGCCGGCCCTGTTCGACCGTGAACTCGATGTCCTGCATGTCGCGGTAGTGGCGCTCCAGCGTGCCGACGACGTCGACGAACTGGGCGAAGACGGGGGGCATGGCCTCTTCCATCGAGGGGGCGGTCTCGCCCATCTCCTCGCGGCCGGCCCGGGTCAGGGACTGGGGCGTGCGGATGCCGGCGACCACGTCTTCCCCTTGCGCATTGATCAGGAACTCGCCGTACAGGCGCGATTCGCCGGTCGAGGGGTTGCGGGTGAAGGCGACGCCCGTGGCCGAGGTCTCGCCCATGTTGCCGAACACCATCGACTGGATGTTCACGGCCGTGCCCCAGCTTTCCGGGATGTCGTGCATGCGGCGATAGAATTTGGCCCGGTCGTTCATCCAGCTGGCGAAGACGGCCGCGACCGCGCCCCACAGCTGTTCATGCGGATCCTGGGGGAAGGGGTGGCCCAGCTCGCGCTCGACCACGGTCTTGTACTCGGCGACGACCTTTTCCCAGTCGGCGGCCGACAGGTCGGTGTCGATGGTGACGCCCAGACGGTCCTTGTGATCGTCCAGCACCTCCTCGAAATCGTCGTGGCTGAGGCCGAGCACCACATTGGAATACATGGTGATGAAGCGGCGGTAGCTGTCGAAGGCGAAACGTCGATCGCCGCTGAGTTTGGCCAGGCCCTCGACGGTCTGGTCGTTGAGGCCCAGGTTCAGGACGGTGTCCATCATGCCGGGCATCGAGGCGCGGGCACCGGAGCGGACGGAGACCAGCAGGGGATTGGCGGCGTCGCCGAAGGTCTTGCCGACCACGGCCTCGACCTTTTGCAGGCCCGCGGCGACCTGGTCGCGCAGGCCGTCGGGCCAGGACTGGCCGTTGGAATAATAGTGGACGCAGGCCTCGGTGGTGATGGTGAAGCCCGGCGGCACCGGCAGGCCCAGGGACGACATCTCGGCGAGGTTCGCCCCCTTGCCGCCGAGCAGATTCTTCATCGACGCATCGCCGTCGGCGGACCCGCCGCCGAAGCCGTACACCCACTGAGCCATCGGTATCCCCTGAGTTTTTATGTGCTGGCGGGTAGGCCCCGCTCGGTTGGCCCCTGACTAGCGTGCTGCGACCGCGAAGGCGAGGCCGGGCTGTAACAAAGGGTGATCCTGTGTTTCGGTTCCCGGCAGGGGCAGGTGATTTGCCGGCCTTGGAAACAGTGTCCGGATGGTCCGGATGGTCCGGACGGGTGATGCAAAAACAGAGTCCGTTGAGTCCGCTGAGTCCGGATGGCGGCGATCCGGACGGGCCACAGCTCGCACCCTGACACGCTGATGCGTCAGAATCGGTCGTACGTGCGTCAAGAGCCCCTCCGTCAGCTCGCAAGGGCTCGCTGCCACCTCCCCATGCTTCGCACGGGGAGGAGACGGCGGTATTGTCTCCTCCCCGTCCCGAAGGGATGGGGAGGTGGCTGGGAGCGAAGCGGAGAGACGGAGGGGTTCTTTGCGTACGCAGGGGTCTGTCAGCCGCGCGCGCGTGCTTCGCCGCACGCTGACGCCGCCTGAGGCGAGGCTGTGGGTCCATCTGCGTGGACGCCAGCTCGGCGGACTGAAGTTTCGCCGCCAGCATCCCGTAGGAGCCTATGTGCTCGACTTCTATTGCGCTGAGGCCCGGCTGGCCGTCGAGGTGGATGGGCAGATGCATGCCGAGGCGGATCGGGCTGAGCACGACCTCCGGCGGACGAGTTGGCTGGAGGCCCAGGACATCGCGGTGCTGAGAATCGTGGCCGAGGATGTCCGGGTCACTCTTGACGGGGTGCTGGAGGTGATCAGGACCACAGCGGAGGCGAGGGTGCGGGACTAAGAGCCCCTCCGTCTCTCCGCTGCGCTCCGAGCCACCTCCCCATCCCTTCGGGACGGGGAGGAGACGCGAGGGTTACGCCAGCATGCGGACCTTGCGTTCGCGGTCCCATTGGCGCGTGGCGGCCTGGGCGAGCCAGGCCTTGGGGGACTTGTCGAGCGACACGACGCCGTCGTCGGCCTCGATCCCGGCCTTGTCCAGCAGGGGCTGGGCCTCCGTGGTGAAGCCGATCGCCTTGAGGTGACCGAAGGCGTCGCGGACGAAGTCGATCGCGGCGGCCTCGCCCAGCAGCTGGGCCGCCCCGCCGCCGGACAGGACCACGGCGACCGCATCGAACAGCACCGACGGCGCGCCCGCCAGCTGGCGGTCGGCCTTCAGGATGGTCTCGTCCTCCAGTTCGGCACCGCCGACCTTGGGGGCGATGATCTGGACCGTGGCCCCCGCCCCTTCCGCCGCCGCGCGGACCGCCTCGACGATGGCCCCGTCCGATCCGTCGGCGACGAGAATGCCGACGAGGCGGCCCTCCAAAGTCTCGGGATATTTGCCCACGATCCGCAGGGCCGGGCTGTCCTCCATGTCGAACGGCTCGGACGCGGCCGCGGACGGCGCGGGCAGGTCCATGTTCAGGCCGTCGGCCACGCGCTGGGCCAGACCGTCGTCGACGTTCTGGAGATTGGCCAGGACGCGCAGGCGAACATGCTCCAGCGTCACCTTGGACAGTTCGAACACCAGGGCGGTGGCGAGGTGGGCCTGTTCGATCGGGCTCTGCGAGCGGAAGAACAGCCGCGCCTGCGAATAGTGGTCGGCGAAGGTCTCGGCGCGGATGCGGACCTTGGTGCCCTCGACCGGCTGTTCGAACGAGCGGAACCCGCCCTTCGGATCCTCGCGCGGACCGCCCGCCTCCCCGGCCTCAGCCAGGCTGTTGGGCTCGTAGTTGGCGCGGCCCTTCGGCACCGCCATCTGCATCTGGCCGTCGCGCTGCAGGTTCTGGAACGGGCAGCCCTTCGCCTGGTTGATCGGGATCTGGTGGAAGTTGACGGTGCCCAGACGCGACAGCTGGGTGTCCTGGTACGAGAACAGCCGGCCCTGCAGCAGGGGGTCTTCCGAGAAGTCGATGCCCGGCGGGATGTTGGTCGGCAGGAAGGCGACCTGTTCGGTCTCGGCGAAGAAATTGTCCGGGTTGCGGTTCAGCGTCATCTTGCCGACGACGCGGATGGGATAAAGCTCCTCGGGGATCAGCTTGGTCGCGTCCAGCACGTCGAACGGCAGGGCGTCGGCCTCGTCCTGGGTCAGCAGCTGGACCCCGAAATCCCACTCGGGGAAGTCACCGTTATCGATGGCCTCGAACAGGTCGCGGCGGTGATAGTCGGGATCGGCACCGGCGATCTTGACCGCCTCGTCCCAGCAGGTCGACTGGGTGCCCAGCCGCGGCCGCCAGTGGAACTTCACCAAGGTCGCCTCGCCGGCGGCATTGATCAGGCGGAACGTGTTGACGCCAAAGCCCTCCATCATCCGGTAGGACCGGGGAATGGTGCGATCCGACATCTGCCACATGACCATGTGGGTGGCTTCGGGCATCAGGCCGATGAAGTCCCAGAAGGTGTCGTGGGCGCTGGCTGCCTGGGGATAGCCGCGGTCGGCCTCCATCTTCACCGAATGGATCAGGTCGGGGAACTTGATCGCGTCCTGGATGAAGAAGACCGGGATGTTGTTGCCGACGAGGTCCCAGTTGCCTTCCGTCGTGTACATCTTGACCGCGAAGCCGCGCACGTCGCGGGGGGTGTCGACCGACCCGGCACCGCCGGCGACGGTCGAAAAGCGGGTGAACAGCTCGGTCTGTTTGCCGACCTCGGTCAGGATCTTCGCCGTGGTGTAGTCGGCCAGGCTCTCTGTCAGTTCGAACACGCCGTGGGCGGCCGAGCCGCGGGCGTGGACGATCCGCTCGGGGATCCGCTCATGATCGAAATGCTGGATCTTCTCGCGCAGGACGAAGTCTTCCAGCAGGTGCGGCCCACGCGGTCCGGCCGACAGGGTGTTCTGGTTGTCGCTGACGGGGACGCCGTGGTTGGTGGTCAGCCGGGTTTCCGGCGTCGAGGCGGTCTGGTGCAGTTCGCCGGCATTGCCGGGGGTCGTGGTCGAGGCGGGGCGCTTGGCCATGGGGGAGGTCCTGACTGCGGGGGATTGCGGTCGGAACGCACCGGGAGGCCCCGGGTCTCAGCTTGGCGGTGGGAAAGACGGCTGTGTCTGGTGGGGGACTTAAGATCCTTCTCCCCTTGCGGGAGAAGGTGCCCCGGAGGGGCGGATGAGGGGTCACGCTGACGTCGAACGTCTGCGTTGTGTTCACCCGATCTGGCCGCCGGTGTGACCCCTCATCCGTCAGCCTTCGGCTGCCACCTTCTCCCGCAAGGGGAGAAGGACGTTGGTTACCCCGCCACCTGGCCGAAGTCGGCGACCTGGCCCATGACGTCGCGGACCTGGCCGAGGAGTTTCAGGCGGTTGTCGCGTTCCCCGGCGTCGTCGGAGTTGACGAGGACGTCGGTGAAGAAGGCGTCGACCGGCGCGCGCAGGGCGGCCAGCGCCGTCATGGCGGCGGCGAAATCCTCGGCGGCCAGGGCCGTCTCCACCGCCGTGCGGGCGGCGTCGGCGGCGAAGGCAAGGCGGGTCTCGGCCTCGGGCTGGTTGGGCAGGCCGGTCTGGACCATGCCGGTGGGGATTTCGCCCTTCTTGGCCTCGGCCTTCAGGATGTTGGAGGCGCGCTTGTAGCCGGCCAGCAGGTTGGCGCCGTCGTCGGTGGCGAGGAAGGCGTCGAGGGCTTCCACCCGGCGGACGATGCGGACGAGGTCGTCGTCGCCGAGGGCAAAGACGGCGTCGACGAGGTCGTGGCGTTTGCCCTGATCGCGGAGGAGGACCTTCAGACGGTCGGCGAAGAAGGCGATGATCTCTGGCGTGACTTCAGACCCGCCCTTGCCAAGCGCGCCCGCCGGCTGCTCCGCAGCGATGAAGCTCGTCCAACGGACCATTTGCTTCAAACTGGAAAGCGGCAACCGCGTACCGCTTTCCAGCACCAGCCGGATCACCCCCAGCGCAGCCCGCCTCAGCGCGAACGGGTCCTTCGAGCCCGTGGGCTTCTCGTCGATGGCGAAGAAGCCGACGAGGGTGTCGAGCTTGTCGGCGAGGGCGACGGCGACCGACAGGGGCGCGGTCGGGACCGTGTCGGCCGGGCCCTGCGGCTTGTAGTGGTCGCGGACGGCGTCGGCGATGGCGTCCGCACTTCCCTCTCTGTCCCTGGTCGCCTGCGGCGACGCCGGGACATCTCTCCCGCGAGCGGGAGAGAGACTGGACGCGCTCAGCCCTTCCCCCGCTTGCGGGGGAAAGCGGTCCGTCGGCGAGCGAAGCGAGGCCAGGACCGATGGGGGAAGTGCGCGCGCGTAATAGCCGCCCATGATGCCCTGCAGTTCCGGAAACTCCCCGACCATGGCGGAGGCCAGATCGGCCTTGGACAGGCGGGCGGCGGTTTCGGCCTGATCGGGGTCGGCGCCGACGAGGGGGGCGATCTCGCGGGCGAGGGCGGCGATACGGTCGACGCGCTCGGCCATCGTGCCCAGCTTGGCGTGGAAGGTGACGCCCTTCAGTTTTTCATTCCAGGCGTCGAAGCCGGTCTTGCGGTCCTCGTCCCAGAAGAAGCGGGCGTCGTTCAGGCGGGCGGACAGGACGCGGCTGTTGCCGGCGGCCAGGGTGCGATTTTGATCGCTTGTTTCCACGTTCGCCACGACGACGAAGTTCGGAGCCAGCTTCCCGGTCTTTGGATCGCTGACTGCGAAGTATTTCTGATGCACCTTCATCGACAGCCGGATCACCTCAGGCGGCAGATCGAGGAAGGCGGGGTCCATGTCGCCGACGGTCGGAACCGGGAACTCAACCAGCCCGGCAACCTCCTCGGCCAAGCCTTCGTCCTCGACGAGTTCGAGGCCCAGCATCGCGCAGTTCGCCCTCCCGACGGAGAGGATGTCGGCCTTCCGCTTCTCGCGGTCGATCTCGACGAAGCGTTGGGCAAGGCCTTCACGATAGCTGTCGAAGTCACGCACCTGGAACGGGCCGGGATCGACACCTTCGCGAGTCATGAACCGGTGGCCTTCGGTCATGTCGCCGCTCTGGATGCCGTCGATCTCGAACGGCACGACGGCACCATCGAACAAGCAAACGATCCGCTTCAGCGGGCGCACCCAGCGCAGGGTGCCGGAACCCCAGCGCATCGACTTGGGCCAGGGGAAGGCGCGGATGACGGCATCGACGGTCTCGGCGATCACGGTCGGCGTCGGGCGGCCGGCCTCGTTGATCACGGCAAACAGGACGCCGTCGCGTTCGGTCAGCCGGTCGCGCGTCAGGCCGGTCTTGCGCAGGAAGCCCTCCAGCGCCTGTTCCGGGGCGTTGGCGCGGGGGCCCTTCAGCTCTTCCGAGCGATCGGGGGTGGCGGCGGGCAGGCCCTCGATCACCAGGGTCAGGCGGCGCGGGCCGGCATAGGTGGTCAGGGCGTCCCAGCTAAGGCCAGCGGCCTTCAGACGCTCGGACGCCATGCGCTCCAGATCGCGCGCGGCCCCGGCCTGCATGCGGGCGGGGATTTCTTCGGAGAACAGTTCGAGGAGGAGTTGGGGCATCAGGCGGTTTTGCGCTCTTGTTCGACGTAGGCGACCGCACAGGCCTTACACAGGTCCCGGATGCGGCCGATGTAGCTCTGGCGTTCGGCGACGGCGATGGCACCGCGGGCGTCCATCAGGTTGAACAGGTGGCTGGCCTTCAGGACCTGGTCATAGGCAGGCAGGACCAGTGGCTGGCCCTGGGGGCCCGTCATGGCGAGCAGGCGCGAGACCTCGGCCACCATGTCCTCGAAGCGGCGCTTCAGGCCCTCGACGTCATAGCCGTGGAAGTTGGCTTCCGACTGCTGGCGTTCGTTCTCGAGGAAGATCTCGCCGTAGGTCAGGCCTTCCTTGGTGAACTTCAGATCGTAGACGTTGTCGACGCCCTGGACATACATGGCCAGACGCTCCAGCCCGTAGGTCAGCTCGCCCGAGACGATATCGACCTCGAGGCCGCCGACGCCCTGGAAATAGGTGAACTGGGTCACCTCCATGCCGTCGCACCAGACTTCCCAGCCCAGACCCCAGGCCCCGACGGTGGGGTTTTCCCAGTCGTCCTCGACGAAACGGATGTCGTGCAGGGCCGGATCGACGCCGATGGCGCGGAGTGACCCGAGATAGAGCTCCTGCAGGTTGTCCGGGTTGGGCTTCAGGATGACCTGGAACTGGTAATAGTGCTGGAGCCGGTTGGGGTTCTCGCCATAGCGGCCGTCGCCGGGGCGGCGGCTGGGCTGGACATAGGCGGCCTTCCAAGGCTTCGGCCCAAGCGCCCGCAGCACGGTGGCCGGGTGCAGGGTGCCGGCCCCGACCTCGATGTCATAGGGCTGGAGAATGGCGCAGCCCTGATCGCCCCAGTAGCGCTGGAGCGTGAGGATCAGGTCCTGGAAGGCGAGCGGTTCGGTGTGTGCGGCCAACGGTCAGTCTTCGGGCAAGAGAAAGGCGGCGGACCCTAGAGCCCGCCGCCTTTCAACTCAACCTGACCCCTTCTGAAGATCAGATCGATCCGCTGTTAACGGGGCACGGTCGGGGTGGTTTCGTCGTCGCCGCCGTCGACCTGGCCATCCGAGGGGTTGTGCGCGGGCGAGACGGCGGGGCCGGTGCCCTCGACCGGCGGGCTGGCGGTCTGGCCCATGCCGTCCGGCATGGAGGTGCCCGGGGTCGTGGTTCCGGGGTTCGTCATGCCCGGGGTGGTCATGCCGGGGGTCGTGGTGCCGGGGCTGGTCATTGTGGCACCGGGACTGGCCGTTCCCGTGGCGTCCTGTCCCGCGCGGGCGCCGGCAGCCAGCGACTGGCCTGGGTTCAGGACCCGGTCGATGATGAAGACCGCGCCGTTGGAGGCGTCGAGGTCGGCGGTGGTCACGGTGGCGTTGTCGATCTTGATGGCGTCGCCGGTGCCGTCGAGCTGGACCTGGACGGCGGCGGCTGTCTCGACGCCGCCGAGGGCTCCCTCGATCTGGCTGGAATTCACGTCCGCGACCACCACGTGATAGAGCAGCAACTGGCGCAGCTCATTGACGTTGGTGGGATCCATCAGGCGGTTTCGCTCCGCTTCCGGCAGGGCGGCGAAGGCCGCGTCGGTCGGGGCGAAGATCGAGATGGCCGGCTGGCTGGTCAGGGTTTGCGTCAACTGGGCGGCGTCGAGCGCCGACAGCAGGGTCGAGAACTGACCGTTGGAGCGAAGAACGTCCACCACGGTGTTCCCGGTGGCCGGGGTCTGGGCCGACGGCGCGGCCGAAGGAGTCGGGGTGGCTGACGGCGTCTGCGCCGGCGCAACGGGCGGGGTCTGGGCGAAGGCGCTGCCGGCGACCAGCAGGGAGACAGCGGCGGCGGCGCTCAAAAGACGAGTGCGAAGCATGACAGTATCCTTTTCAATGCTGCACGAGCCCTGGCCTTGGGAAGAGGCTCACGGTTCGTTACTCAGTGTTACCGGGGTAAGGAAACCGCCATTCCGGCACCGGTTCCGCCGGGATCATTTATTTGTGAGGCGAGATTGATCGGCGCGGTTATTCGACGGCCATAGAAGGGCGCTGCCCCGATTGGCGACGTTACTTCGCCTTATTGTGAGGTTTCCGCCGTCTTGTCGCCAAGAACCGTCGCGCGGACCCACCAATCGCCATGATTGCGGCCAAGCTCGTCGGCCGCGGTCGCGGCCGCCCCGGCGTCTCCGAACAGACCAAAGACCGTCGCGCCGGAGCCGGACATCCGGGTCAGCCGGGCCCCCGAGACCCGCATGGCGACGAGGGCTTCGCCGATGGCGGGCTCGATGGCGACGGCCGGTGCCTCAAGATCGTTGCGCTGCCCGGCCAGCCAGTCGATCACCGTGGCAGTGCTCCAATCGGCCGGAGGCGCGGGACGGTCGTCCGGCTGCGGCGGGCCGGCGTCATAGGCGCGGTAGACCGCCCCCGTCGGTGAGGGCCGCCCCGGATTGGCGAGGACGGCGTGCAGGGGCGGGAGCGCGGGCGCGGGCGTCAGGACCTCGCCAATGCCCTCGGCCCAGGCGGAGCGGGCGATCAGGCACATGGGGCCGTCGGCCCCCACGATCCGGGCGATATCGGCCAATTCGCTCTCCGGCAGTTCGAGCCCGAGCGCCCGGTTGGCCAGCTTCAGCGCCGCGCCCGCATCGGAGGAGCCGCCGCCCAGCCCCGCCGCGATGGGCAGGGCCTTGTCGAGGGTGACGGCCAGTGGCGGCGCGCCGATTCCGGCCATCCGACCCAGCTCGCGCAGGGCCCGGAGCACGAGGTTGTCGTCATCGGCGTGGAGGGCGGGCGCGAAGGGTCCGGTGATCGCCAGCGACAGCCGGTCGGCCGGGGCCACCGCGATCCGGTCGCCGACATCGGCGAAGGCCACGAGGCTGGACAGGGGGTGATAGCCGTCCGGCCGGACCGCGCCGACGTGGAGGAACAGATTGATCTTGGCCGGAGCCAGGGCCTCCAGCGGACTCAGAGGTCGAGCCCCTGTTCGAGCTTGCGCTCCACCTCGGCCCGCCGTTCGGCGTCGGGGTCCAGGGTCAGGACCCGGTTCCACTGGAAGCCGGCCTCGCGGCGACGGCCGACCTTCCAGTAGGCATCGCCGAGGTGGTCGTTGATCTCGGCATTGGCCGGCTCCTTGGCCACCGCCTGCTCCAGGGTGTCGACGGCGACCTCGTACTGGCCCTGCCGGTACTGGGCCCAGCCGAGACTGTCCTGGATATTGCCATCGTCGGGGTCCGCCGCATGGGCCCGGGCGATCATGGCGGCCCCTTCGTCGACCCGGGTGCCGCTGTCGACCCAGAGATAGCCGAGATAGTTCAGATAGGCGGGCTCATCCGGCTGGAGCTGGAGCGCGGCCCACAGCTCGGCCTCGGCCTCGGGGATCCGGCCGAGGCTTTCATAGGCGGCCCCCCGCATGAAGCGGGTGTCGCCGCCCTGGTCGGCGGTGTTGAGCAAGGGGCCGTTGAGCAGTTCCAGCGCCTCGTCGTAACGCTCCAGCTGCAGCAGCTGGCCGGCGGTCAGATAGGCGATGCGGGGATCCCGCGGGGTGACGGCGGCGGCGGCCCGGAAGGCCTCAAGGGCCTCCTCGGCCTGATCGTCGCGGGCGAAGCTGAGCCCCAGCTGGACCTGCGCAGCGGCATGGACGGCCGTCTCCGACCTCGGCACCTCGGACAGGACGGCCCGCGCGGCCGTGTTCATGCCCGCCTGGGACAGGGTCTGGCCCAGCACATAGAGGGTCTCGGGCTCGCGATCGAGATTGAGCGACAGCCGCAGATAGACGACGGCGAATTCGTGCGCGCCTTCCGAGGAGGCCTGGGCGGCGGCCGCGGTCAGGGCCTTGGCCGCGCCGGTCCGGTAATCCGGCAGGGCGGGCGGGCGACCGCGGGATGTCGCGCGGGCGAGGGCGCGGGTGAGCGGTCCATCCGAGGGTGCCCCGGCCAGCGCGCCTTCGTAAAAGGCCCGCGCCTCATCGCGCCGGCCCTGCCGTTCGAGGAACTCGCCATAGCTGATCCGGAACAGCGGCGCGGTCCGGGGATCGTCGACGAGGGCCTTCAGGGCCGTGTCTGCCTCCGGGATGCGACTGCGGTGTTCCAGCAGGAGCGCGCGGTGATAGCGGCCGAACAGCAGCATCAGCCGATCGCCCGTCGGATTGGGCTCGGCCAGGGCCGTGTCCCAGTCGCCGGCGGCGGCCGCGATCCACGGCGCGATGAGGGTCCCCGCACGGGCGTGGGGGGCACCCACGGGATTGGCCTTCAGACTGGCATTGGCCGAGCGGGCGTCACCGGCGACGAAGCTCTGGACCGCCGTGACCAGGGCACCCGCCTCGGTGACCACCGGGGAGGCGGTGGTGGAGGCCGGGGTGATCCGGGCCGCGACGTTCAGGTCCCCTGCCATCAACGCGGCGATAAAGGTCTGGTCCTGGATGGCCGGCTGTTCCGGGGTCAGGGCCTCGACCGCGGTCAGATAGTCCGAGCCGACGGCCGTCTGCCCCTGGCTGAGCGCCGAGCGGGCAGACAGGTACAGACCATAGGCGCTGCGTCCGTCCTCATCGCGCGGGACAGGAGCCCAGACGCGGGGAATGGCCTCGATGGTCGGGGCCGGGGTCTCCGCGCCCTCGCCCACTACGATGAGGGGCGCAAGCGGGAGGGGCTCGACGGCGTCGGGGGCCGGGACCAGGGGCGGCAAAACCTCATCCTGCGCCATGGCGGGGACGGCGATCAGGGCCGAGGCGGCGATCAGAAGCGAGCGAAGGGAGGGGTGACGCATGGGCCGGACATTCACCGGCTTATGCGGCCACGACAAGGCCCCTCCCCCCAACGGCTACATATTCGGATAGTTGGGACCGCCGCCGCCCTCGGGCGTGGTCCAGACGATGTTCTGCGACGGATCCTTGATGTCGCAGGTTTTGCAGTGGACGCAGTTCTGGGCGTTGATCTGGAAGCGCGGCTCCGACTTCGTCGCCTCGTCGGCATAGAGCACCTCGTACACACCGGCCGGGCAGTACAGGCGCGCGGGCTCGCCATATTTCGGCAGGTTGACCCGGATCGGGATCGAGGGGTCCAGCAGCTTCAGGTGCGCGGGCTGTTCCTCGGCATGGTTGGTGTTGGAGACGAACACCGACGACAGCTTGTCGAACGACAGCTTTCCGTCCGGCTTGGGATAGGCGATCGCCTTGTGCTTCGACGCCAGTTCGGTCGAGGCGGCGTCGGTCTTGCCGTGCTTCTGCGTCCCGAACAGCGACAGGCCGGTCAGGTGGTTGGTCCACAGGTCGAACAGGCCGGCGGCTCCGCCCAGGGTCGTGCCCAGCTTGGACAGCAGCGGCTTGGCGTTGCGGACCGCCTTCAGCTCCTTGAACACCCAGCTGGCCTCATAGGCCGTCTGATATTCGACCAGTTCGTCGCCGGCACGGCCCGCCATGACGGCCTCATAGGCGGCGTCGGCGGCCATCATGCCGGTCTTCATGGCGTTGTGGCTGCCCTTGATCCGCGGCACGTTCACGAACCCGGCCGAACAGCCGATCAGGGCCCCGCCCGGGAAGGCGAGCTTCGGCACCGACTGCCAGCCGCCCTCGGTGATGGCCCGCGCGCCATAGGAGATGCGGGTGCCGCCCTCCAGATGTTCGGCGATGGCGGGGTGGTGCTTGAAGCGCTGGAACTCGTCGAACGGCGACAGGAACGGGTTCTTGTAATTCAGGTGCACGACGTAGCCGATGGCCACGTAGTTGCCGCCGAAATGGTACATGAAGCTGCCGCCGCCGGTGTGCTCGTCCAGCGGCCAGCCGGTGGTGTGCTGGGCCAGGCCCGGCTGGTGCTTCTCCGGGCTGACCTGCCACAGCTCCTTCAGGCCGATGCCGTATTTCTGCGGCTCCTTGCCGTCCTGCAGTTTGTGGCGGGCGATGATGGTCTTGGCGAGCGACCCGCGCACGCCCTCGGCGATGAAGACGTATTTGCCGTGCAGTTCGATCCCGGGCTGGAAGTCGCCGGTCGGCTGGCCGTGTTTGTCGATACCGAAGACGCCGGCGACGACGCCCTTCACGCGGCCCGTGGGCTCGTCCCAGACGACATGGCTGGCGGCCATGCCGGGATAGACCTCGACGCCGAGGGCCTCCGCCTGTTCGCCCAGCCAGCGGGCCACATTGGCCAGCGACGCGATATAGCAACCGTTGTTGTGCATCATCGGCGGCAGCAGGGGCATGGGCAGGCTGACCTGACCCATGGGCCCCAGGACCATGAACCGGTCCTTGGTCACCGGGGTCTCGAGCGGCGCGCCGCGTTCCTTCCAGTCCGGGAAGAGTTCGGTCAGAGCGCGCGGGTCGATGACGGCCCCCGACAGGATGTGTCCGCCGACCTCGGCCGATTTCTCGAGCACGGCGACGCTGATGTCCTTGCCGTCCGCGGCGGCGCGCTGTTTCAGGCGGATGGCGGCGGACAGGCCGGCCGGACCGCCGCCGACGATGACGACGTCATATTCCATGACCTCGCGCTCGACCCCCTGCAGGGCCTCGAGCGGCGGCAGGTTGTCGAGGATGGCCTCCTGCGTCCGGGTTTCGGCACCGCCTTCGACAATATCCTCGGCCATGGGCTTCCTTCGCTCTTTGTTCCGCCCCCGCCTTATCGGAAGGTGACGCGACGGCGGTCAAGGCCTATCCCTGACACGGTCACCCCTAACGCCCAAACCATGCAAACCGACGCCCGCGACATCGCCGCCATCGAAAGCCTGCTCGCCTTCTGGAGCGATGCCGGGGTCGACGCCTGCTATGAGGACGCCCCGGTCGACCGCACGATCGTGGTGACCCCGGCGCTGAAGGCGGTCACCCGGGCGACCGCCTCGGTGATGCCGGTGGTCGACATGGGCGATGCGACGGCCGACGCGCGGCGGCTGGCCGCCGGGGCGGACACCATGGAGGCGCTGGCCGCAGCGGTGGCGGACTTCAAGGGCTGCGAACTGGTGGGGATGGGGGCCCGGGGCTGTGTCTTCGGCCGGGGCGATCCCAAGGCCCCGGTCCTGATCATCGGCGAGGCTCCGGGGGCCGAGGAGGACGCGGCCGGGGAACCCTTCGTCGGGCGGGCCGGGAAGTTGCTGGACCGGATGCTGGCGGCGGCGGGGCTTACGGATCAGGTCTTCATCACCAACACCGTCTTCTGGAGGCCGCCGGGCAACCGGACCCCCACGCCGCAGGAACAGGCCGTCTGCGCGCCTTTCGTGGGGCGGGCCTTTGCCCTGATCCGGCCCCGTGCGGTGCTGCTGCTAGGAGCCGCGGCGGCGAAATCGGTGCTGAAGACCGACGAAGGCATATTGAGGATGCGGGGCCAGTGGCGGGAGTGGCGGCTGGCGGAAGGGGACGTGTCGGCACCGGTCATCGCGACCCTGCATCCCGCCTTCCTGCTGCGGCAACCCCAGGCCAAGCGCGAAGCCTGGGCCGACATGCTGGCGCTGGCCGATCGGCTGGCGCGCGATTCGGGATGACGGTGTTATCTGGCGTCTGACGGCGATGTGATTGAAGTTAACAGGGGATTCCGGCATAGATCGTGTCTGACGACCGATCGCAGACCGCGCGTCGATCCCGAATTGAGACGGGTGACGCGCTGCACGAGGAGGCCGCCGCCTTTGTTCATTTCCCGTTTCCACGCCCTGCGGGCGTCGACCCTTGCCGTTGTCGCCGCCGCCGTCTGGGGCGGTTCCCTGCCTGCGCAGGCCGCGTCGGAGCCCTATTCGACTGTCGCCGGCGCGACGGTCGTGGACGACGATCCCGAGCTCCGGCTGCCGCCCTCCGCCCTGTCGCGGGCCGATCGGCTGAGCTACACGACCGCCTTCGACGCCCTGCGGCGCGGCGATCTGGAAGCGGCTCGGGAGTCCGCGCGCAGGGCCAACGACCACGTACTGCTGGGGACCGTCGAGTTCGAGCGGCTGTTCCATCCGGACCATACCGCCTCGTTCGAGGAGCTGTCGGCGTGGCTGACCGACTACGCCGACCTGCCCACAGCCCAGCGGGTTTACGCCCTCGCCATGCGGCGGCGACCGGACGGGGCCGACGAGCCGCGTCGGCCCAGCGGCGCCTTCTTCACCCGCACCTGGGATGCCGTGGCCGCGAGCGGCGGCAACAGCGAGGCCGATCCGGCCAAGGCGGCGCGCGTCGCCCTCAATCGGGACGATCTGCCCGAGGCCCTGAGACTGGGCGAGGCGATCGGGGACTGGTGGGTCGTGGGTCTGGCGGCGTGGCGCTCGGGCGATGCGTCGCGCGCCTTTTCGGCCTTCGAGCGGGTGGCCGTCGATCCGACCGAGGATGGCTGGACCCGGGCCGGGGCCGGGGTCTGGGCCGCGCGTGCCGCCGGACAGTCGGGCCGCCACGACCGGATCCAGGAATTCCTGCGCCTGTCCGCCCGCTGGCCCGCGACCTTCTATGGCCAGATCGCCCTGCGGCAACTGGGCGAGGAGCCGGTGATCCTCAACAGCGGGCCGCGCCCCTATGAGGCGGTGGTGCAGCGTGTGTCCACGGCCGTCGACGAACCGGTCGGGGTCAACCAGCGCGAGATGGATGCCTTCCTGCAGAGCGAGCCACGGGCGCGCCGGACGGTGGCCTTCTTCGAGGTTGGCCGGCGGCTGGACGCCCGGGACGAGCTGAGGAACGGCCTGCGCACGGCGACCGACCGCACCCGCCGCCTGTGGACCGGGCTGGCGCGCGTTCTGGGCCCGCGTCTGGGGGTTTCGGGGGCCGACGGCACCCGGATCGATGCCGCCGACTATCCCATGCCGGAGATCGCGCCCGAGGGCGGTTGGACGCTGGAACGCTCGCTGGTCTATGCGATCGCCCGCAAGGAAAGTGGCTTCAACGCCGAGGCGCGCTCGCCGGTCGGGGCCTACGGCCTGATGCAGGTGATGCCGACGACCGCGGCGGAGATGACGGGTGACCGCGGCTTCGTCACCGAGCCGACCCGGCTGTTCCAGCCCGCCACCAATGTCCGCCTCGGCCAGACCTATGTGAACCGGATGCTGGCCCGGCCCGAGTTCGGCGGGGACCTGCTGCGCGCCGTCGCCAGCTACAATGCCGGCCCCGGCCCGATGCTGGACGCCCTGCGCCGTCTGGGCCCCGACCCCGATCCCCTGCTGCTGATCGAGACGATCGACGTGCCCCAGGCCCGCGAATACGTAGAAAAGGTCGTGGCCGCCTACTGGATCTACCAGCGAATGACGGGCGGACCGGTGAACACGCTGGACGCGGTGGTGGCCGGTCAGACCCGGGTGCCGATCCATCTGGACTATGTGGCACCGCCGCCGGCACCGCTTCAGCCCGAGGCGGTCGAGGTGGCGAGCGTCAGCCCGGTCGGAGCGCGCTGAGCCTCTAGAACAGGCTGCCGACCAGCGAGGCGCACAGGCAGCACCCCACGAGGATGAAGCCGCCGTAGGTCATGAGCGTCGGCCGGCGCGGGGCGACGGGCGGCGTCAGGCTCCGGGAGGCGGTCGGCGGGACAGCGGACATGGCGGCGGGTTCCGGGGTTGAGAGCCAATCGATACCGCTGTTCCCTTAAAGCCCCGTTCGCGGGTCTCCTTAACGCGGCATCAGCCATTCAAGTCCGGTCGGCCACAGCCTGTTCCGACCACTCGAGGAAATCGGGTTGCTGCAGCAGCTCGGCCACATAGGCGGCCGCCACGCCGTCGACGTCGCCATGGGCGGCGAGGTCAATCTGGTAGTGGCGGAAGCGGGTGGCCACAGGCGTCAGGAAGGCGTCGGCAATCGACCAGTCGCCGAACAGGTACGGACCACCGGCCCCGAAACGGGCCTTCATCTCGCGGATGATCGCCACCAGCCGCCGCACATCGGCGGCGACCGATTCGCTGGCGGGCGGCGGCGCGCGATCCGGGCCGACCATGGTGTGGATGACACCGGCGGCGTCCGGCCCCATGGCGCACTCGTTGCGAAGCGCTCCGAAGCCGGCGTGGAATTCGCAGACCACGGACCGGGCCAGCCAGCGGGCGTGGGGATCGGCGGGCCAGAGCGGGACATGGGGAAAGCGCTCGGCGGCAAAGACGCAGATGGCCATGGAGTCCCAGATCGTGACCCCCTCGACCTTCAGCGCCGGCACCTTGCCGGTCGGGGAATGTTCGGCCAGCAGCCGGGCCGAGTTGGGTCCGTACAGCGGCAGCTCGCGCAGGGTGAACTCCGCCCCGCAGCGCTTCAGCACCAGCCAGGGCCGCAGGGACCAGGTGGAGAAGGCCATGTTGCCGACGATCAGTTCCATGGTCGCTCTCCTCGCTGTTGCGCGGACCTTCCTTGACAGATTCGGTCCGGAAAGCCTTTACCCGCGCCCATGATCAGTCGCTATTCCCGCCCCGAAGCCGTCGCCCTGTGGTCGAACGAGACCAAGTACCGGATCTGGTTCGAGATCGAGGCCCATGCCGCCACGAAGATGGCCGAGCTGGGCGTGATCCCGACCGACGCCGCCGAGGCGATCTGGGCGAAGGGCAAGGACGTCGTCTGGGACGCCGACCGGATCGACGAGATCGAGCGCACGACCAAACACGACGTCATCGCCTTCCTGACCCACGTCTCCGAGACGGTCGGCGAGGAGGCGCGCTTCCTGCACCAGGGCATGACGTCGTCGGACGTGCTGGACACCTGTTTCGCCGTTCAGCTGGCGCGGTCGGCGGATCTGCTCGTCGCCGGCGTCGACCGGGTGCTGGCGGCGCTGGAGGTGCGGGCGAAGGAACACAAGCTCACGCCCTGCGTCGGTCGGAGCCACGGCATCCATGCCGAGCCGGTGACCTTCGGCCTGAAGCTGGCCGGTTATCACGCCGAGTTCCAGCGGGCGCGGCGGCGGCTACTGACGGCGAAGGAAGAGATCGCCACCTGCGCCATCTCGGGGGCCGTGGGCACCTTCGCCAATGTCGACCCGGCGGTCGAGGAATACGTCGCGGAGAAGATGGGCCTTCAGGTCGAGCCGGTCTCGACCCAGGTGATCCCGCGCGACCGGCATGCGGCCTTCTTCGCGGCGCTGGGCGTGGTGGCTTCATCGGTCGAGCGTCTGGCAGTCGAGATCCGGCATCTGCAGCGCACCGAGGTGCTGGAGGTCGAGGAGTTCTTTGACAAGGGCCAGAAGGGTTCGTCGGCCATGCCCCACAAGCGCAACCCGATCCTGACCGAGAACCTGACCGGCCTCGCCCGTCTGGTGCGCTCGGCGGTGGTACCCGCCATGGAGAACGTCGCGCTGTGGCACGAGCGGGACATCAGCCATTCCTCGGTCGAGCGCGGCATCGGCCCGGACGCCACCATCCACCTGGACTTCGCCCTGAACCGGCTGGCCGGAGTGGTGGAGCGGCTGCTGGTCTATCCCGACAACATGGCGAAGAACCTCGACCGTCTGGGCGGGCTGGTTCACTCGCAGCGTGTCCTGCTGGCCCTGACCCAGCTGGGCCTGTCGCGCGAGGATTCCTATGCGGCGGTCCAGCGCAACGCCATGAAGGTCTGGCGAGGCGAGGGCAATTTCCTCGACTTCCTGAAGGCCGACCCCGAGGTGATCGTGCCGGACGCCGAGCTCGAGGCCCTGTTCGACCTCGGCTATCATACCAAGCACGTGGACACGGTGTTCGCTCGGGTGTTTGGCAGGGCCTGACCAGTCTGGCTGCGGTAACCTGTCGCGCCGGAAAACGTGATCGGGACGCATCCTTTGGCGCGCTCAGCCGTCTTTAGGTCCTGCGCCGCGCAAGGCGGCGATTCAGGAGCCAAACGCCATGAACGCCAGAATCCTTACCCTCACCGTCGCCTCTGCTGCCCTGCTGGGCCTTGCCGCCTGCAACAGCGGTACGGAGACTGAAGCCCCGGCCGCCGATATGGCCGCCACCGATGCCTCGGCCACCGCCGCGACCGATCCTATGGTCGGCGGTGCCTCGATGAGCCCGAACGACACCATCGTCACCAACGCCGCCAAGGCTTCGAACCTCACCACCCTCGTCAGCGCGGTCCAGGCGGCCGATCTGGCGGAGACCCTGTCGGGCACCGGCCCGTTCACCGTGTTCGCCCCTGACAATGCCGCTTTCGAAAAGATTCCGGCGGCAACGCGTGAATCCCTGATGGCCCCGGCCGGCAAGGCTGACCTGACCAAGATCCTGACCTATCACGTTGTTCCGGGCCGCCTGACGGCCGCTGATCTGGCCACCCAGGCCCAGGCCAACGGCGGCCGGGCGGAACTGACGACCGTCCAGGGCGCGACCTTGACGGTCACGCCGAACGCAGACGGCTCGGTCACCCTGACGGATGCCGCCGGCGGCACCTCGACCGTCACCCAGGCGGATGTGATGCAGTCCAACGGCGTGGTGCACATCATCGATACCGTTGTGATGCCGGGCTGATTTTTTCGGTGAACCATTTGGGGCTGACTGCATTTTGATGATGCGCCAGTCGCAACAATGTCGGGTGAGGCCTTCCCCCCGGGGCCCCTGACAAGGAAAGGGACGCAGCGTTATCGCTGCGGCCCTTTTTCTTGTTCGTGATGGTCGGTTCGCGAAGCCGGTCTATTCGCCCGCGCGGACCTGATCACGGGCCATGGAGGCCAGTTCGTCCATCTTCGAGCGGATCTCGCCCTCGGAGACGGTCAGGCCGGAACCCTTGAAGTCGCCGGCAATCTTGCGGAACACGTCTTCCTCGCCCGGCTGCTCGAAGTCAGCCCGCACGACAGCCTTGGCATATTCTTCCGAGGAGTTGGCGCTGAGGCCCATCTTTTCCGCCGCCCACAGGCCGAGGAGCTTGTTGCGTCGGGCCATGGCCTTGAATTCTTGCTCCTGATCGAGCGCGAACTTGGACTCGAAGCCCTTTTCCCGATCGTTGAAGGTCGTCATGCGTCGTCAGTCGCTCCGTCGCGAGCCGGAAGCCTCAGGGCCCGCCGGGCAGGTCTATAGCCCCGGCCACTGCGAACGCAACGAATAACGGCACCCCGCGAACGAGGGTTCCCGATGGGAGTGGCCGGCAGGACGGCGGGCGTCGTTTGTGTCGCAGGGCGCATTCCGCTAAAGAGCGCCAGACCCATTTCCCGCTCAGCTCGAGACCGGATCACGCCGCCCAGACGAGACCTCTGGCCGCGCGATTTTCGTTTTCCGGCCGGGCCGCCATCCCCTCCGGGACCATGATGATGAATTCGAAGCGAAAGATGATCTACGAGGGCAAGGCCAAGATCCTTTACGAAGGACCTGAGCCCGGCACGCTGATCCAGTATTTCAAGGACGATGCGACCGCCTTCAACGCCCAGAAGCGCGCCACCCTGGAAGGCAAGGGCGTCATCAACAACCGTATCAGCGAGTTCGTGATGACCCGCCTGAACGGCATCGGCGTGACCAACCACTTCATCAAGCGCCTGAACCTGCGCGAGCAGCTGATCCGCGAAGTCGAGATCATCCCCCTGGAGGTGGTGTGCCGCAACATCGTCGCCGGTTCGCTGGCCACCCGGCTGGGTCAGGAGGAGGGCACGCCCCTGCCCCGCTCGATCATCGAATTCTACTACAAGAAGGACGAGCTCAACGATCCGATGGTGACGGAAGAGCACATCACCGCCTTCAACTGGGCCTCGACCCAGGAGATCGACGACATCCTGGCCATGACGCTTCGGGTCAACGACTATCTGTCGGGCATGTTCGGCGCGGTCGGCATCACCCTGGTGGACTTCAAGATCGAGTTCGGCCGGGTGTGGGAGAACGACTTCAGCCGGGTCATCCTGGCCGACGAGATCAGCCCCGATTCGTGCCGCCTGTGGGATTCCAACACCGGCGAGAAGATGGACAAGGACCGCTTCCGCCGCGATCTCGGCAATGTCATCGAGAGCTATACCGAGGTGGCCCGCCGCCTGGGCATCATGAAGGACATGCCGACCGTGATCCAGGGGGGACTGCACTGATGGCCAAAGTGAAGGTTCACGTCTTCCTGAAACCCGGCGTGCTGGACGTCCAGGGCAAGGCTGTCGAGGGGGCCCTGAAGGGTCTGGGCTGGGCCGGTGTGTCCGGAGCGCGCGTCGGCAAGCTGATCGAGTTCGACCTCGACGGGGTCGAGGACCCGGCGGCCGAAGCGAAAAAGATGTGCGAGACCCTGCTGGCGAATACGGTGATCGAGAGCTACCGGATCGAAGCGGTCTAGGCGCAACCGCCCGGGCGGACGGTCGTTTCAGACGCCGAGCGCAAAGGAGCGAACCATGGCCTTCACCCTGACCTCGAACGACGTCACCGACGGCGGTATTCTGCCGGACGCCCAGGTGCAGGCGCTGGGCAATACCTCGCCGCATCTGGCCTGGTCGAGTGCACCGGAAGGGACGAAGTCCTTCGCCATCACCGTCTATGATCCCGACGCGCCGACGGGGTCGGGCTTCTGGCACTGGACCGTGGCCAATATCCCGGCCGATGTTCGCGAGATCGCCAGCGGCGGCCCCCTGCCTGTCGGATCGGTCGAAGGGCGCACCGACTTTGGCGCGCCGGGTTTCGGCGGGGCCGCCCCGCCCCCGGGGCACGGACCCCACCGCTACATCTTCACGGTCTTCGCCGTGGACGTAGAGGCGCTGGAGGTCACCCCGCAGGATTCTGGCGCGGTGTTCGGCTTCAACCTGTTCTTCCACACCCTCGCGAAGGCCTCGATCACCGCGACCTGGGAAAACAAGGGCGACTGACATCGGGCCGGAAGCCTGCTAAACGCCCGCGCCATGAGCGCAGCCGTCATCGTCTTCCCCGGGTCCAACTGTGACCGCGACTGCAAGGTCGCCATCGAGCGGTCCACCAACGAGCGGGTCGAAATGGTCTGGCATCAGGAGACCGATCTCCCGAAGGGGCTGGATCTGATCGTCCTGCCCGGCGGCTTTTCCTATGGCGACTATCTGCGGTGCGGGGCCATGGCGGCCCAGTCGCCGATCATGGGCGCGGTGAAGAAGGCGGCGGACGATGGGGTGGCGGTCGTGGGCATCTGCAACGGCTTCCAGATCCTGTGCGAGGCCGGGATGCTGCCGGGAGCCCTGCTGAAGAACGCCGGGCTTAAGTATGTCTGCAGGCCGATCTCTCTGGAAGTGACCAACGGCCAGACCCGGTTCACTGCCGGCTATCAGGGCCAGCGCGAGGTGGTGATGACCCAGGGCAATGGCGATGGAAACTATTTCGCCGACGCCGAAACCCTCGCCCGGATCGAGGGCGAGGGCCAGGTCGTGTTCCGCTATGTCGACAATCCCAACGGGTCGGTTGCGAACATCGCGGGACTGCAAAACGCACGCGGCAATGTGCTGGGGATGATGCCGCATCCGGACCGCGCCTTCGAGGCCGAGCTGGGCTCGGCGGACGGCGCGACGCTGTTCCGGTCGATCTACGCGGCGGCCTAGGCTTCGGGGTCTTCGCCGAGGACGGAGGTGTTGCGGGCCAGGGTGTCTGCGTCGTCTTCCGTCTCGACCTCGTCTTCATCCTCGTCGGGCGTGACCACGCCGCCGGCGTCACGTTGGGCAGCGAGCTCGCGCGCACCGACGCCGAGGCCCTGCTCCATGGCCAGATTGGCCTCGACGTCGCTGGTCTCGAAATGCGGCTGGTCGTCGTCATTCATCGGTTCGTCGGTCATCGAAAATCTCCCGGGGTGAGCCTGATCAATCCGGGGCACGCGCTGCGGTTCCAGCCGGGCGATTGCGGTGAACGAAACCACAGGACGCGCGTAAGGTAAGGCAACGCTGGTTTTCCACATCCACAAGGGCCCCATGTCCTCCACCGTCCCGGCCACTCCAGGCCAGATCCCCCGCCGCCTGCTGGTTCTGGCCGCCGCAGTTTTCGCGGTCGTCGCCGGCCAGCTTCAGCAGTTCGGCAACATCGGACAGAGCCCGGCCGAATTCGCCGCCGACAGTGACGCGACCCTGCGGGTGGTCGGGTGGGCCTTCGCCATCTGGGGGCCGATCTATCTGGGGCTGATCGCCTATGCCGTGCGTCAGGTCCTGCCGCGGACGGGCGAGAGCGAGATGATCCGCCGCTTCGGCTGGCCCTCGGTCCTCGCCCTGCTGGGTATCGGCAGCTGGATCATCGCGGCAGCCCGGGATGCCGAGGTGGCGACCATCGTGCTGATCTTCGGCTCGCTGGCGGTGCTGGTCATCCCGCTGTTGCGCCACGCCGCCGCGATCCGGACGCTGGGCAGCCAGGACCGGGACCGCTGGCTGGTGATCTGGCCGCTGGGGGCGCTGGCCGGATGGCTGACCATCGCCTCGCCGGTAAACCTGCTGACCGTGGCGACCGGGAATGGTGACCTGCCGGCCACCTTTCCGCCGACGGTCTGGGCGCTGCTGGCCATCGCCGGCGTGGTGGCCTTCACCCTCATCGTCACCTGGCGGACCAGCCTGCTGGTCTATCCCCTGCCGGTGTCGTGGGGCCTGCTGGGGGTGTTCGTCGCCGAGCGGGCGAGGGGAAACGAGACGTTGGCGTACGGCGCGCTGGGCGCGTCGCTGACCGTGCTGGTCCTCGCCCTTCTGATCACGCTGGGGCTGCGGCAGCGGCACCCCAGCGTGATCCACGGCGGGGGTTAGACGCCCTCGCCGTCGAGGCCTTCTTCCTCTTCGTCTTCCACCGGGTCGGCCATGATCGGGCTTTCGGTATTGCCGATCCGTTCGGCCAGGGCGGAGGCCCCTGCGTCGTCTGCGGCGATCTCGGGGGCGTCGTCATCCTCAGGGGTGGCAGCGGGATCGATGGGCTGGTCGGTCATGGGAGGCTCCTGCGGGGGTATGCCTGAACAGCGGTCTTGCTGGCGATGCGTTCCCACGACGCGACCGGGCTGACAGTCCCCCCGATCACGGCTAGAAGCGCACCCCATGAGCGCCCCGCAGAAGACCACCGCCGAGCTTGCCGTCGAATACGGCCTGGCCCCCAATGAGTATCAGGTCATCCTGAACCGGCTGGGGCGCGAGCCAAACCATCTGGAACTGGGCGTCTTCTCGGTCATGTGGTCCGAGCACTGCTCCTACAAGTCGTCCAAGATCCATCTGGGCAAGTTCCCGACCACCGGCCCCCGCGTCATCTGCGGTCCGGGCGAGAACGCGGGCGTTATCGACATCGATGACGGCGACGCCTGCATCTTCAAGATGGAGAGCCACAACCACCCCTCCTTCATCGAGCCCTATCAGGGCGCGGCGACGGGCGTGGGCGGCATCATGCGCGACGTTTTCACCATGGGGGCGCGACCAGTCGCGTTGCTGAACGCCCTGCGGTTCGGCGACATCGGGCACGAGAAGACGAAGCGGCTGGTCAAGGGCGTGGTCAGCGGCATCGGCGGCTATGGCAACTGCGTCGGCGTGCCGACCGTGGCCGGCGAGACAAACTTCCATCGCGGCTACAACGGCAACATCCTGGTCAACGCCATGTGCGTCGGCCTGGCGAAGTCGGACGCCATCTTCTACTCAGCCGCGCCGGGGCCGGGCATGTCGGTGGTCTATTTCGGATCCAAGACCGGCCGCGACGGCATCCATGGCGCGACCATGTCCTCGGCCGAGTTCGACGACGAATTGGACTTCAAGCGCCCGACGGTGCAGGTCGGCGATCCCTTCGCCGAGAAGCTGCTGATCGAGGCGACACTGGAGCTGATGGCTTCGGGTGCTGTGGCGGCAATCCAGGACATGGGGGCAGCGGGCCTGACGTCGTCCTCGGTCGAGATGGCGGGCAAGGGCGGGGTCGGGATCGAGCTGGACATGGACGCGGTGCCCCAGCGGGAAACCGGCATGTCCGCCTATGAGATGATGCTGTCCGAAAGCCAGGAGCGGATGCTGGCGGTGTTGAAGCCGGGCCGCGAGGCCGACGGCCACCGCATCTTCGCCAAATGGGGTCTGGACGCCGCCGTCATCGGCCGGACCACCGAGACCGGCCGGCTGGTGCTGAACCACCATGGCGAGGTCGTCTGCGACGTGCCGCTGGCCCCCCTGTTCGACGACGCGCCGCTGTATGATCGTCCGTGGGTTCAGCCGGACCTTCATCCGCGCCTGTCGCCGGGCGATGTCCCGGCCCCGGAGAGCTGGCCCGACGCCGTGCTGAAGGTGCTGACCTGCCCCGACATGGCGTCCAAGCGGTGGATCTGGGAGCAGTACGACCGGCACGTGATGGCCGACACCCTGCAGGACTCCGCCACCGGAGCCGACGCGGGAGTGGTGCGGGTGCACGGGACAGACAAGGGTCTGGCAGTCACATCAGACTGCACGCCCCGCTATGTCCAGAACGACCCCTATGAGGGCGGGAAACAGTGCGTGGCCGAGGCGTGGCGCAATCTGACGGCCGTAGGCAGCCGGCCGATCGCTATCACCGACAACCTGAATTTCGGCAATCCGCAGCGGCCCGAGATCATGGGCCAGATCGTGCGCGCCATCGACGGCATGGCCGAGGCCTGCCGCGTTCTGGACTTCCCGGTCGTGAGCGGCAACGTCAGCCTCTATAACGAGACCAACGGCGTCGCCATTCCGCCGACCCCGACCGTGGGGGCGGTCGGCCTGCTGCCCAACTATGACGTCGTGGCCGGCTTCTCGACCATGGCCGAGGGCGACACCCTGATCCTGATCGGCGACACGGTCGGCGAACTGGGCGCGTCGCTGTATCTGCGCGAGGTGCTGGGGCGCGAGGACGGGGCCCCGCCGCCCGTGGATCTGGCGCTGGAGCGCAAGACCGGCGACTTCATCCGCGGCGAGATCGAGAACGGCCGGCTGACCTGCGTCCATGACCTGTCCGACGGCGGCCTGATCGGGGCGGCAGCGGACATGGCGCTGGCCTCGGACACCGGGGTGGTGCTGGATGCCTCCAGCGCCGCCCACGCCCACGTCTTCCTGTTCGGTGAGGATCAGGCCCGTTACCTGGTCGCCGTCCCCAATCCGCAGGAGGTTCTGGCGGGGGCAAGGGAGGCCGGACTTCACGCCTCGGTGGTCGGGTCTGCGAAGGGTGATGCCTTCGCGTCCACGGATCTGTTCAGCATCCCGCTGAAGCATCTGCGCGAGATCCACGAGGGCTGGATGCCCGGCTGGATCGAGGGATAGCCAGGCCGTCGGTGATTTGTCACACCGCTGGGCTATCCCGCCCGGATCGTTCCCGGAGTTCTCGACATGTCCCTGTTCCTGTCCCGCCGCCTGCTGTTGTCCGGCCTCGGTGCCGGTACCCTGGCAACGGCCGCAGGCCGCCCGGCCCTCGCCCAGCCCGTGTTCGAGGACAATCCGTTCCAACTGGGCGTCGCCGCCGGTGATCCGCTGCCCGACGGCTTCGTGATCTGGACCCGGCTGGCCCCCCGGCCGCTGGAACCCGACCACGGCATGCCGTCCCAGCCGATGGCGGTGAACTGGGAGGTCGCGACCAATGCCGGGTTCGGCACCGTGGTCCGCAGTGGCGAGGCCATCGCCCGGCCCGAGCTGGGCCATGCGGTCCATGTCGAGGTCGGCGGGCTGGAGCCCGGCCGCCCCTATTTCTATCGCTTCACGGCCGGTCGGGAACGCTCGGGCGTCGGGCGGGCGAAGACCACGCCGATCGTGGGCAGCGCCCTCGACCGGACCCGGTTCGGCATCGTCGGCTGCCAGGCCTATGAGAGCGGCTATTACACCGCCCACCGCAAGATCGCGGCCGAGGATCTGGATTTCATCTTCTGCTACGGCGACTACATCTACGAGGGCCGCGGCAACCGCATCTATGGCACCACCAGCCCGCAGGAGAACCTGCGCGTCCACCTCGGCGGGGAGGTCTATACGGTCACCGACTACCGCCAGCGCTATGCCCAGTACACGATGGACTCCGACCTGCAGGCCTCGCGTCAGTCGGCGGCCTGGTTCACCGTCTGGGACGACCACGAGATCGACAACAACTGGGTCTCGGACCTCGATCAGGACGGCACCGATCCGGCCATCTTCGCCTTGCGAAAGGCGGCGGCCATGCAGGCCTTCTATGAGCATATGCCCCTGCGGCGCTCGTCCTTCCCGCGCGGGTCGGCCATGCAGCTGTACCGGCGGGCCCAGTACGGAAACCTGCTGGACCTGAACCTGCTGGACACCCGCCAGTACCGCACCGACCAGCCCTGCGAGGACCGCTTCAACGCGGGCTGCGACGGTCTGAACGACCGCGCCGCCCAGGTGCTGGGCGAGGCCCAGGAGGCGTGGCTGCTGAACAACCTGAACCGCTCCGAGGCGACCTGGAAGGCGCTGGCCCAGCAGATCATGGTCATGGATCTGGATCGCAATCCGGGCGAGGACTATGGCGTCAACACCGACAGCTGGGCCGGCTACCGGGTGCCGCGGGCCCGGCTTCTGCAGCACATCAAGGACCGGCGCATCGACAATGTCGTGGTCCTGACCGGCGACGAGCACCAGAACTATGCCGGTGAGTTGCACATCGACGGCCGCAATCCAGAGGCGGCCCCGATCGCCACCGAGTTCGTCGCCACCTCGATCAGCTCGGGCGGCGACGGACAGGATGTGCGGGCCGATCAGGAGGCGTTCCTGCGCGCCAACCCACAGCTGAAGTTCCGCAACAGCCAGCGCGGCTACGTCCTGTGCGATGTGACCCCGGAGCGCTGGCAGACCGAGTTCAAGGTTCTGGACCAGGTCCAGAACCGCAACGGCGTGCTGACGACACGGGCGAAGTTCGCGGTGGAAGCCGGAGATGCGCGGCTGGTCAGCGCCTAGGCGACCGACCGGGCGGACATCTTCCGGTCGACCCCTTCGTCGGGGACGTATTCGAGGATGTCCGCCGGGGCGCAGTCCAGATAGCGGCACAGGGCGTCCAGCGTCGCGAGACGCAGTCCCCTCACCTTGCCAGACTTCAGCAGGCTGAGGTTGGTCTCGGAGATGCCGATGGCCCGCGCCAGCACATTGGAGCGCACCTTGCGCCGGGCCATGACCACGTCGAGGCGGACGATGATGGGCATCAGACGAACCGCGCCGCGTCGTCAGCGACCTCGGCCCCCCAGCGCATGACCCTGGCGATGACGAACAGGACCAGACCCAACGTCAGGGCCTGGAGACTGTCGAGCCGGAGCCATCCCTCATCGTCGAAGCCGGCGGCCTCGACCACGAAATGGCCCAGCGTCGGTGCGAGCGCATAGGCGACCAGCGAGCCCGCGATCTGCCCGATGATGCGGGCATTCTCGATGCCCAGGATCACGCCCGCCCCGTAGAGCCGGAACAGTTTCCGGAGCTGCCACAGGACGGCCAGGGCGGGGCCGATCATCAGGCAGGCGGACGTCGCCAGCGCGATCTTCCGGATCGTCGGGATGACACCGACGGTGGTCCAGCCCGGCGGTGGCGGTGGCACTGTCGCCTCGATGTAAATCTGCATGCCGCCCGGACGGATCTGAAGCCGGTCGCCCGCATAGAACAGGACCGCAAACACGGCGACCGCGAGCAGGGCCGAACCCAAACCCAGCAGCCCTGTGAACAGCCATTCGAGCGGCCGGCTGAGGCGGCGGATGCGACCCAGCGCCTCGGGCTCGACCGTCGTCGACGGCGGGGGAAAATCCAGGATCAGGGCCAAGGCGCGCACCCTCAAGACAGCTCGATTGACAGTTATATTTTTATGTATTTCGATATGCGCCTGAAAGCAATACAGGACGTTCCGATGACGATCTCCAACTTCGCATACCGGATCCTCGCCGTCGCCTCGGCAGCGGCGGTCATCACGGTCGGCGGATGCGCCAGCCCGGCGACTGTGCATCCGGTCACAGTGTCCGATCTGGGCACGGCCTCGCGGACGGCCAGCCTGGAGGCGAGCCTGGCGCGGCCGGGGGTCGCAACGTTCAGGCGGGTCCGGTTCGCCGAATGGACCGGCGGCCGGGGCAGCTTCATCGACCGCAAGGACCCGCGAACCGCTGCGGTGCCGGAGGGGTCAGAACAGGCCGTGATCTATGCCTATGTCGTCGATCACCCGCGCTTTGGCCGCTTTCTGATCGACAGCGGGATCTCGGCAGACCTTGAGCCGAGACTGGGGTGGATCATGCGCCGGGGGGTGAAGGATCTGGCTGTCCGGATCGACCAGACCGCCGGCGGCTGGCTACATGGCGAGACACCGCCTCAAGCTGTCTTCCTGACGCATCTGCATTTCGATCATATCGGCGGCCTGATCGACCTGGATCACGCGACGCCCGTCTATCTGGGGCAGGGCGACGCCGCCGAGCGGAACTTCGTCAACTGGGTGCTGGGCCATCCGGCCGACTCGATCCTGGAGGGCTATGGCCCCTTGCGCGAATGGGCCTTCCGGTCGGACCCCGATGGCACCTTCGCGGGGGTCATCGACGTGTTCGGCGACGGGTCCGTCTGGGCCCTGCATGTGCCCGGCCACTCCCCGGGGTCGACCGCCTATCTGATCAACGCCGTGGACGGGCCGAAGCTGGTTGTCGGCGACGCGGTCCACACCCGACTGGGCTGGGAACAGGCCATGCCGCAACCTGTGGCCCCCGAGGCTCGGGCGGACGCCGAGGCCTCGGCCGCACGCCTGCGCCGCTTCGCCTCCGCTCACCCGGCTATCGAAGTCTTTCTCGGACACCAGTCGCGCGTGGGACAGGCCGAAGCGGATCTCCGCTGACCACCCCTGCGGCACCGTTCGGGGCAGACGGGCGAGGCGCCTTGGGGCAGTGTCGCGGACGTTGTTTCGCGTCCATCAAAGAGCCCGCCCATGACCGTTCACCGTCTTGCCGTTCTGGCCCTTTCATCCCTGCTGCTGGCGGCGTGCGACGGCGGCGGGGATCCGGTGGAGCAGGCGATGCGGGAGGCCTCGAGCCGCAACCAGGCGGCGACGGTCGAGGAAGGGACGGTGTCGGGACCGGACAGTCATGGGGCGGACCACGCTATGGCCGGGGACCAGGCCTTCGCCGCCTCGGAGGCGGAGATGCACCGGCTGATGGCTGCGGCCACGGGGGCAACGGTCGACGAGGCCTATATCGCCAAGATGATCGCCCATCACCAGGGGGCGGTGGCCATGGCCGAGGTGGCCCTGCGCGACAGCCGCGACCCGGAGGTGCGGCGGATGGCCGGGGCCGTGATCGCGGCCCAGACCCGCGAGATCGCCGAGATGCGTGCCTGGTCGCCGTCGCACGAAGCCGCCGCCGCTCACTCTGCCGGCAAATAATCGTCGGGCTCGATCAGGCGGAAGCCGGGCGTGGCCTCGACCATGTCGCGAAGCCAGGCCGAATGGCCGGCCCCGTAGACCACGACGATACGATCCCCCGGCTCGGCGACCTGTATCAGACGGGCGAAGATCTCGGCGTTGCGTGTGAACCAGCGCCCATTCAGGACCGCGCCGGGCTGGGCGTCACCCGCCCCGAACCGCATCAGGGCATAGTGGAAGGCCTTGTCTTTCGCAGCGGGCTCAGGCCCGTTCATGAATGCAAGGACCTGCCCGATGTCCTGGGTCCGCTGGCGGCGTTCAAGGTCTGCGACCATGGCTCCGATGGTGGCGCTCATAGCCGCCAGGGCGTCGGCCTGACCGTTTGTCTGCGCCCAGTTAGAGACGGCCCCGTAGGGGAAGTAGGTCGGCTCACCGTCCATCTCCTGTTCGTCGATCGCATAGACGCGGGACAGGCCCAGCCGATGGGCAAGACGGTAGCCGATCTGCACCCGCTCGTCGGCGTTGGTCCGCAGGGCGGCAGGCGAGAAGCCCGGAAAGGCCTGATCCAGCAGGGTCGCCTGATCCGTTGCCACACGTTCAACCGCAACGGCGGTGGGGCGAAATTGGGCGAGCGCCTCAGCCACGCCTTCAAGCTGGCGCTGCTTGTCAGGCGTCAGAACGGAGTCGATCCGGGCGTTGTGAACATCGCGTCCCGGATTGTCGAAGTGATAGGTCCCAAGGATCATGACGTCGACCGGTTCCGCCGTCTGGGCCACAGCAGCGGTCGGCAGGGCAAGCATCGCGAGGGCGGCAAGCAGTTTCAGCATTCTCTTCTCCTGACACGACTGTCGGGAGTCAGAGGCTGGCGGTCGATCGAACGGATGCAGCCCGCTGCATTACATCAAAGACAGGATTGGCTGCGCTCGGAGTGCAGGCAACGCCCGCTCGATCATGGCCTAGGCGGCAGCCGGGATATGCTGGCTGAGGCGGCCACCCACACGGATGGGCTCAACGCGGGTGGCGAGGCCCGTGCGGTCGTCGGTCTCGACATAGACGCCGCAGATGGTGGCCGGGCCGTGGGCGGGGACGTAGCGGCCGCCGGAAATGCGGGTGGTGAACCGCCGCAGAGGTTCTTCCTTCTCGTTGCCAATGACGGAGTCATAGTCGCAGCAGCCGCCGGCGTCGGTCTGATAAGCGGTGCCGCCGGGCAGGATCTGGGCGTCGGCCGTAGGGACGTGGGTGTGGGTGCCGACGACCAGCGAGACGCGGCCGTCGCAGAAATGGCCCATGGCCATCTTCTCCGAGGTCGCCTCTGCGTGCATGTCGACGATGATGGCGTCGGCGGCGACGCCCATCGGACAGGCGTTCAGTTCGCGGTCCACGGCGCTGAACGGATCGTCATTGGGGTCCATATGAATCCGGCCCAGCACGTTGGTGACCAACACGGTCTTGCCGGACGGCGTCTCGAACAGATTGGCTCCCGCGCCCGGCGCATCCATCAGGCGGGGATAGTTGGCCGGCCGGATCAGGCGCGGCTCGCGCACAATGTAGGTCAGGGCCTCGCGCTGGTCCCACGAGTGGTTGCCCAGCGTCAGGCAATCGGCCCCGGCCATGAACAGCTCTTTCGCCGTGTTCTCGGTAATGCCGAAACCGCCAGCGGCGTTCTCGGCATTGACCACGACGAAATCGAGCCCGAGCACGCGCTTCAGGCCGGGCAGGTGGTCGGACAGGCCATCGCGACCGGACTTGCCGATCACATCGCCGAAGAAGGCCAGTCTCATTTTGTCGTCTTCATGGTTGGGCCGGTCGGCCAGTCTTCACAACGCAGGCCTTCGACCCGCTCGAACTCTCGAAGGTTGCCGGTCACGACGATCAGACCGCGGCTGCGCGCATGGCCGGCGATCAGGATGTCGTTGCCGCCGATGAGCAGGCCCTTGCGTTGAAGGTCGGCCTTGATATCCGCCGCATGTTCCGCAGCCTCGGCGTCAAAATCCAGCACAGACATCCGGGCAAGGAGGCTGACCGCAAAGTCGCGCTCGCGCCGGGGATTGGCGGACATCGCCGCACCATGCAGCAACTCCGTGAGCACGACCGTCGAGGTCGCCAGACCATCGGCGTGGGCGTTCATCCGCTCCTCGAGCACGCCACCGATGAGCGGCCGATTTCTGATCAGACGGACACAGATATTGGTGTCGAGGCAATAGCGCAGCATCAGAGCCCGGCGATCGTGTCGTCGATCGGGTCGTCCGGCTCGACGATGTCCCCGGCGGGTCCCGCGAGGAAGTCGGACCAGACGGCATCTGCCGGAACCAGCACAAGACTGCGCCCCTCCCTGATGACGCGGAGCTCCTTCACGTGATCCGGAAACGCGGCCGCCTTTGGAAGGCGGACCGCCTGGGACCGGTTGGACGTGAAGACCGTGGCTTTCAGCGGCGGCTTGAAGGGGGCGTTCATCGCCCATCTCCTAGGGCGACGGCCGGGATATGTCAAAGGGATAGGGTCGATAGCCAGCTTCGGTCAGTACGCCGTGCAGGCGGATGTCATGCGCCTCGACCGGCAACCGGTCGACCCTTTGTCCGGCGAAGGCCAGGCCGATCCGGATCGCGGTGGGCCGCACCGCGAAGGTCCGGTCATAGTAGCCGCCCCCCTGCCCCAGCCGGCCGCCGAAATCGTCGAAGGCAAGCAGGGGCGTGATGACCAGGTCCGGGTCGACGATCTCCGCCAGCGGCAGCGGCGCGGGGCAGCCCGCGGTGTCTGGCTCCAGCGGGTCCCCTGGCGACCAGCGACGGAAGATCATGGGGGTGTCGCGCTCGAGGACCACCGGGAGACAAAGGTCGCGACCGGCTGCGACGAGGGCGCGGGCGAGAGAGGCTGGATCCAGTTCGGAACCCACGGCGCGATAGACGGCGATGACCCGTCCGGGCGGGAGATCCGCGGCCTGCGCGGCGGCCTTGTCGGCCGCGTCCGGGATGGTTTGACTCAGCCGTTTTCGGATCGCGCGGGCTTCGGCGCGCAGGCTGACCTTATCAGGGGGTGTCAGAACGGCGTCCTGGCCTCAGGATCATAGGTCCGGTTCACGAGGACCAGAAAAACCGCGAAGACGGCCAGGGCCGAGAGCCAGCCGAGAAGCGCGCCTTCGAACCAGGTCAGCGCGCCGATGAACACGATTGCAAAGACCACCGTGGCCAGCACGCCTTCCCAACTGGCGGGCGAGACCCCCCAGCCGAAACGTCTTGGACCAAACCAGCCGTACTTCATGGGGTGCTCCTGAAAGACCTGATGATCCTATGCTCGCCTGAACGCGCGCTCAAGCAGAAGTCGCCGGGCCGACCGGTAGCACTGAGATAAGGAGTGAGGTTGGCGGCGCCATGAGAGCCGTGAAGGACGGTTTAAATCCTCTCGAGCCTGGGTAGCCAGGTGGGCTCCGTGTACCCGACCCCACGAGGTCAGACAGGGACAGATCCCTTCGAGTGAATTAAGGCCGCGAGGATGTGTTGCCTTCGACGTGAGCCACAGCTGACCCGCCGCCAAACAAGATAGGCGTGATGGGGCCGGGCGGCAATGGCGGCTAGAGGCCCTGGGCGATCTTCTCGATCCGGGCGGCGACGGCGTTCAGGGCCTCGGCCACACCGGGTTCAGCCGGGGAGGGAGACATGGCACCCGCCGGAGCCGACAGGGCGGTGGCTCCAGACCCGTTCGTCATGCGCACTTCATGGAGCTCGTCGGCCAGAACTAGCGCGGCCATGAGGAACAGACGGATGTCGCCGACATGGCCGACGTCGGCCGCGACCTGGCGCACATGGGTGTCGAACTGTTTGGCCAGGATGCGGACGCGCTCCTCCTGACCATCAGCACAGCCGACGGCATAGGGACGGCCGTTGATCTCCACCGTGACCGTGGCCATCAGGTGGTTCCGTCCGGTTCAGGGTCTTCGCCCGCCAGGACCTCGCGGATCGCCCCGGCCGCCGCAGCCAGGGCCGCCGAGGCCTCGTGACCGGCCGCTTCGAGCGCGGCGATGCGCGCCGCGTCTGCTGCGGCACCGGGTGCGGGGATGGCGAACAGGTCATCGTCCGCCACAGCCTGCGAAGAGGCCGGGCGTGCCTTCAACGCCTTCACCTTGCTTTCCAGCAGAGTGAGGGCCCGGTCGATCCTGTCGCGTGCGGCAGTCGTGGCATCGGCCATCGTTTCCTCCAGATTTCGTATAGAACCCGCCGGGACGGCGCGGTAAAGCGGCGCCGCCCGCCTTTTCCGCCCCCAGACGAAAGATTTGCCCGTGGCCGCCGCCCAGACCGAGACCGACAAAGCCACGCCGCGCCAGATGGCGGACGCCATCCGTGTGCTGGCCATGGACGGGGTGGAGAAGGCCAACAGCGGCCACCCCGGCATGCCGATGGGCATGGCCGACGTGGCGACGGTGCTGTTCTCGAAGTTTCTGAAGTTCGACGCCAGCCGCCCGGACTGGGTCGATCGGGACCGGTTCATCCTGTCGGCGGGCCACGGCTCCATGCTGATCTATGCCTTGCTGCACCTGACCGGCTACAAGGCGGCGACCACCGAACAGCTGTCGAACTTCCGCCAGTGGGGGTCGAAAACCGCAGGCCATCCCGAATACGGCCATATGCCGGGCGTCGAGACCACGACCGGGCCACTGGGTCAGGGGCTGGCCAATGCCGTCGGTTTCGCCATGGCCGAGCGGCATCTGGCGGCCAAGTACGGCAAGGATCTCGTTGACCACCGCACCTGGGTCATCGCGGGAGACGGCTGCCTGATGGAAGGCGTCTCGCAGGAGGCGATCGCCCTGGCCGGCCGTTATCAGCTGAACCGGCTGACGGTCCTGTGGGACGACAATGCCATCACCATCGACGGAGCGGTCAGCCTGTCGGACGCCACCGACCAGAAGGCACGCTTCAAGGCCGCCGGCTGGGCGGTCAAGGCCGTCGACGGTCACGACATGAAGGCGGTGAAGGCGGCGTTGCAGTGGGCCACCAGACAGGATCGGCCGACCCTGATTGCCTGCAAGACGAAGATCGGGCGGGGGGCCGCCACGATGGAAGGCAGCCACAAGACGCACGGGGCGGCGCTCGGGGCCGCCGAGATCGCCGCGACCCGGCTTGGGCTGTCGTGGACGCATGAGCCCTTCCAGCTGCCCGAGGCCGTCGAGAAAGCGTGGCGGAAGGTCGGCAAGCGGGGCGCGAAGGACCGTAAGGCCTGGGAGGCTCGGCTTGCGGCTTCAGCCCAGGCAGGTGAGTTCACCCGCGCCATGGCTGGCGACCTGCCGGAACGGGCCTTCGACGCCCTGAACGCCGGCATCGCCCGGCTGATCGAGGACAAGCCCGCCCAGGCCACGCGCCAGGCCTCGGGCGCGGCGCTGGAGACCCTGTTCGGCGCTGTGCCGGAAATGGTCGGCGGCTCGGCCGACCTGACCGGATCGAACAACACCCTGGTCAAGGGCACCCCGGTGTTTGACGCCCCGACCTATGAGGGTCGCTACGTCAACTGGGGCATCCGCGAGCATGGCATGGCCGCGGCCATGAACGGCATGGCCCTGCATGGCGGCGTCATCCCCTACGGCGGCACCTTCATGGTGTTCTCGGACTACAGCCGGCCCTCGATCCGTCTGGCGGCCCTGATGGGCATCCGGGTGATCCACGTCCTGACCCACGATTCGATCGGTCTGGGCGAGGATGGGCCCACCCACCAGCCGGTCGAGCATCTGGCGGCGCTGCGGGCCATTCCGAACCTGATGGTGTTCCGCCCGGCCGATACGGTCGAGGCGTTTGAGTGCTGGTCTCTGGCGCTGCAAAACAAGACGACGCCGTCGGCCATGGCCCTGTCGCGCCAGAAGACCGCCGCCGTTCGCCTGACCGCCTCGGACGAGAACCTGTCGGCGCGCGGTGCCTATGAGCTGAAGGCGGCTTCGGGCGAGGCGAAGGTCACCCTGTTTGCCACGGGCACGGAGGTGCCCCTGGCGCTCAAGGCGGCGGAAACGCTGGAGGCCGAGGGCACGCCGACGCGGGTCGTGTCCGTGCCGTGCTTCGAGCTGTTCGAGCAGCAGGACGCCGCCTACCAGGCCTCGGTTCTGGGGCGTGGCACGGTGCGGATCGCGGTCGAGGCCGCGATCCAGCAGGGCTGGGAGCGGTTCATCGGCGAGGACGGGGCCTTCATCGGCATGAGCGGCTTCGGGGCCTCCGCGCCAGCCGAGGTCCTGTACCGCGAGTTCGGCATCACGGCCGAAGCGATCGTGGCGGCGGCCAGGGCGCGGCTCTGATCTTGCGGTGCCGGTTGGCCGCCTCCAACTGGTTGGACAGGGGGATCGATCATGCCAGACACGCCGAGCCTGTATGACTGGGTCGGAGGCCGCGAGGCGCTTCTGGGCCTGACGACGGAATTCTATCGGCGGGTCGCGCTGGACCCGGTTCTGGCTCCGGTCTTCGGCCATATGGATCCGGAGCACCCCGCCCACGTGGCTGACTTCATCGGCGAGGTGCTGGGCGGACCGACGCTGTACGACCCCTCGGGGCATGGCCATGTGCGGATGATCGGTCATCACCTGAACCGGCATCTCACCGAGGCCCAGCGGCGACGCTGGTTCGACCTGCTGCTCGATACCGCCGATGCCGTGGGCATGGCCGACGACGCCGAGTTCCGCTCGGCCTTCGTTGGCTATCTGGAGTGGGGCTCGAGGCTGGCCGTGATCAACTCCCAACCCGGGGTCGAACTGCCGCCGTCGTCTCCCATGCCGAAATGGACCTGGGGCGCGCCCGGCGGTCCCTACATTCCGGGCACCGCCTGATGCGAAACCTCGCGGCCCTCATCGGGCTCATGCTGCTGTTCGGGACGGCCACGCCAACCGCAGCCCAGACGGTGCCCGAGCCCACGCCGATCGTCATCGGCCAGTCCTGGGCCCTGCCCTCCCTCATCATGGGTGGGCCACGCGAGATCAATGTCTGGCTTCCCCCGGGCTATGGTGAAGGCGGCCAGACCTATCCTGTGCTCTATCTGCTGGACGGCGGGACCACCTGGCAGGACTTCCACCATATCTCCGGTCTGGCCCAACTGGGCTCGGTCAATGGCACGACGCGGGATGTGATCGTGGTCGGCATCGCCTCGCTGGACCGACGCAACGAACTGGCCCTGCCGACCGAGGATCCCGAGCTGATCGCCCGCTATCCGACGCAGGGCGATTCCGCGCGGTTCCGGCGGTTCGTCGCCGAGGAGGTCCTGCCTTTCATCGAAGCCCGCTTCCGCACCAGCGGGGAGACGGCCTTGATGGGGGAGTCGCTGGCCGGCCTGTTCGTGGTCGAGACCTTCCTCAAGGAACCCCAGATGTTCGACGCCTATGTCGCCGTCAGCCCCAGCCTGTGGTGGGATGGCGGGCAGCTGGCGCGACAGTCGGGTGCTTACCTGCGCGACCATTCGAACGATGCCCGCACCCTGATCCTCACGGTTGGCGATGAGGGCGCGGAGGCGCAGGCGCTGATGGGGACCCTGACCGGCCACCTGCGGGACCACGCCCTGCCCGGCCTGACCTGGAGCTTCCAGCCGCGACCCGACGAAACCCATGCCACCATCTATCATGGGGCCGCACTGGACGCCTTCCGGCAGCTGTACGCCGCACCCCCGCCCGCAGACTGACCCCCGGAGACAGACCCATGAAACTCGGTACCCCCCTGTCGGACAGCGCCGTCCGCGTCATGCTTCTCGGTGCCGGGGAACTGGGCAAGGAACTGGCCATCGAACTGCAGCGGCTGGGCGTCGAGGTCATCGCCGTCGATCGCTATCCCAATGCGCCCGCCATGCAGGTCGCCCACCGCAGCCACGTCATCCCGATGACAGACCCCCAGTTGCTGAACGGGGTCATCCTGGCCGAGGCCCCGCACATCATCGTGCCGGAAATCGAGGCCATCGCCACCGAGGTCCTGGCCCAGATCGAGGCGGCCGGTCTGGCCATAGTGATCCCCACGGCGCGGGCGACCCAGCTGACCATGAACCGCGAGGGCATCCGGCGACTGGCGGCCGAGGAGCTGGGCTTACCGACCAGTCCCTATGCCTTTGCGGGATCCGCAGCGGAGCTGGCGGAGGCGGCCGACCGCATCGGCCTGCCGGTCTTCATCAAGCCGGTGATGTCGTCCTCCGGCAAGGGCCAGTCGATGATCGACGCCCTCGAGGACGCCACCAACGCCTGGACCCATGCCCAGTCCTCGGGCCGGGTGGAGACATCCCGGGTCATCGTTGAGGGACGGATCGACTTCGATTTCGAGATCACCCTTCTGACCGTCCGTTCGATGCGGGACGGCGTCGTGGTGACCGACTTCTGCGCCCCGATCGGCCACCGGCA
Source organism: Brevundimonas sp. R86498 (assembly GCF_044598075.1). GTDB lineage: Bacteria > Pseudomonadota > Alphaproteobacteria > Caulobacterales > Caulobacteraceae > Brevundimonas. Next base: position 69,642 of record NZ_CP139004.1, read on the forward strand.
GGTCAAGGGCGACTATGTCGAGAGCTGGCAGCCCCAGGCGATGAGCCCGGCCGCCCTGACGGCGGCGCAGGAGATCGGGCGCAAGGTCACCGAGGCCTTGGGCGGGCTTGGCGTGTTCGGGGTCGAGCTGTTCGTCAGGGGCGATCAGGTCTGGTTCTCGGAAGTCTCGCCCCGGCCCCACGATACCGGTCTGGTGACCCTGGCGACCCAGACCCAGAGCGAGTTCGCCCTGCATGCCCGCGCCATTCTGGGGCTGCCGGTCGATGTCAGCCAGCGCGACATCGGGGCCAGCGCGGTCATCTATGGGGGGATCGACGCCGTCGGGATCGCCTTCGAGGGGGTGGCCGAAGCCCTGACCGTGCCGACGGCCGATCTGCGCCTGTTCGGCAAGCCCGAGAGTTTCGAGCGCCGGCGCATGGGGGTGGCTGTGGCACGGGGCGACACGACCGATCAGGCCCGCGAGCGGGCCACCCTGGCCGCCAGCCGGGTCCGACCGGTCAAAGGCTAGGCCGGGCCTCGGCCGCCCGGGCACGTTGCGCCGATGGTTCCAGTGCCAGGGCCGCCACTGCGGCGTCCAGCGCCGGATCCCGGCCAGTCCGGCGATCTTCGGGGGTCCGGACCACCACCAGGTCAGGCGTGACCCCGCGCTTCTCCAGCCGCACGCCGCCCGCCGTGACGTAGTCGGCCCGGCTGAGGGTCAGCCGACCTCCGTCCGGGAGGGGGCTGTCCTGGGAGATCAGGACCGACCCGGCCGTCGGCTCCCCCACCACGAGCGCCCGTCCCGCCTCCTGCAGGGCGGCCGGCGTCAGCTCGGCGGCACTGCGGCTGGAACCGTCGACCAGCAGGGCGACATCATTCGGGATCGGGCCCGACAGACTGCCACAGCCGGGCATGATGCTGAGGGCGACCGGCCGGCCAGCGCGTGAGATGCGGGTGGCCCACTCCTGTTGCGCCGGCAGGAAGCAGGACAGGGCCGCGTCCGCCTCCAGCAACAGGCCGCCAGGATTGCCGCGCAGGTCAAGGATCACATCGGTCCCGGCCGGGATCGCGGCCAGACGCTCGCCCAGCCAGCGCCCCAGCCCGCGCTCGAAGGCCTCGATCCGGAGCACGACCACGCCGGGGCGTGAGGTGTCCGCGCTGAAGGCGGGAACTGGATCCATGACGCGCGGCGTCACGGAGACCTGGCGAGCCATGCCGGCGCTGTCGGTCAGGTCGAGCCGCAGGGTTTGGCCATCCTCGACGTCGAAATCCACACCCCAGGACTGGCCGTCCACGGCCTGGAGCACCCAGCCCGGCTCAACACCGGCCGCCTCGGCCGGGGACGACGACCGGACGGACTCGATCCGCCAGAGATCCCCGTCCTGCCGGACGAGCGTCACTCCCATGACAGCCCGTCGCGTCCGGGCCGTGTCCTGACGGCGAACCGCAGCAGGGGACGCCGCTCCGGCGTGATCGTCATCCAGCAGGTCCAGCATGGCGCTGAGCTCGCGATACAGGGCTCGGTCGTCGGGGGCGGCGATCGCCCGGGGCCGGAAGGTCTGACGCGCCTCGCGCCAGTCCACGCCCTGCAGGTCCGGGTCGTAATAGCTGCGCCGGACCGTGTCCCAGACGGCGTCGAAGACGCGGGCATTCATGCGGACGCGCTCGCGGGAGGGGGGCGATATGTCGCCTGCGGCCACCGGGGCCTCGTCCGCCCGGACCTGCGATGGCGCGGTCGCCGCCATCGTCAGACAGGCGGCGACCGCGAGCCCGGCAGCGAGGCGGTACAGGGCGGGGCGGAGCATCACAGTCATCGCGCCAGCCTAGACCGGGGCGGACGCCGGGCTCAAGCGACGATGCCGGCCCCGGGGCCTGCGGACGGACTCAGCGCGCGGCGGGTGGCGGCGGAGGCGTATCCGACACATTCTCATCTCCGGACAGCGCGCCATCTGCGTCCTTGTCCAGCCTGCGGAAGACATCGCGCAAGGTAGCCAGAAACTCGGCTTCGGAGACCTTGCCGTCCCGGTCCGCATCCAGACCGCGATGACCCTCGGGGCCGCCCATGCGATGGATTTCGACCCGGGGGCGTCCGGGCCCGTCCCGGCCCGGTCCGTCTTCGCCGCCGTGACGGAACATGAAGACCCGTCCGTCGCCGGCAGGACCACCGGCCCCCCTTCCGTCCAGCCGCATGACGTGCACGCCCGGTCCGTTGAGGTCGGGTCCGGAAGCCGCGGCGAGTTCAGCGCGTGTCAGGCGTCCGTCGCGGTCGGTGTCGAGACGGTCGAAGGCCGCTCCGGTCGGGGCGACGAACTCATCGCGCGTCACGATCCCGTCCCCGTCGGGATCCAGTCGGCCGGGCCCCTCGGGGCGGCCGATCATGATCACCCGGACATCAGAGGGACTGTCGGCGCCAAGGGCATCGGCCAGTCCGGCCTGAAGGGCGTCCCGGTCCTGAAGGCCGGACGGCAGGGCAAGGACTGCCACCAGGGCAATGGAAGCGATGGACATGCTGATCTCCGGCAGGTTTCGATCACGCCTTGGACCATGGCCGCCTGTCCGGTGGATTTCAGGGGTCTGCAGAATTGTTTCAACGCTGAAATGACCCGGCCCACCGGACGGGGCATGAAGGGATGATGAGCCAGCCGACCGCCCGCATCCTCGTCGTCGACGATGACCCCGGCATCCGGGAGGTGCTGTGCGACTATCTGGGTCAGCACGGTTACGAGACGCGCGCGGCCGCGTCGGCCGTCGAGATGGACCGGGCCCTCGCCGCAGGGCGGACCGATCTGATCGTTCTGGACCTGATGATGCCCGGCGAGGACGGTTTGTCGATTGTACGCCGGCTGTCGGGGACGCCTCCTGTGGTGATGCTGTCGGCCATGGGCGAGGAGACCGACCGGATCGTCGGGCTGGAACTGGGGGCCGACGATTACCTGGCCAAGCCGTGTAATCCGCGCGAGCTGCTGGCCCGCATCCGCGCCGTCCTGCGGCGGCCGCGCGAGGACGAGGGGCCGGCCGGGGCCGCCCTGACATTCGAGGGCTGGCGGCTGGATCTGCTGCGCCGCGAACTGGTCCGGCCAGACGGTGGCGTGGTGCCCCTGTCGACCGGGGAGTTCAGCCTGATGCATGTCTTTACTGAACGGCCGGGCCGGATCCTGACGCGCGACCAGTTGCTGGAGGCGGCGCGGGGGACGGAGGCCGACGTGTTCGACCGGGCCATGGACGTCCAGATCAGCCGGCTGCGGAAGAAGCTGGACGACGGCTCCGGACGGGAGCTGATCGTCACCATTCGCGGGGCGGGCTATCGCTTCGATGCCAAGGTGCGGCGGGCAGACCCATCGGGCAGCCGATCATGACAAAGCGTCGGACTTCCATGCCCGTCGTCGTTCAGGTCGCCCTGCTGGCGCTGTTCTCGGTCGTGGCGTCCCAGCTGGTGCTGTTTACCGTGGTTCTGACCGCGCCCCCGCCACAGCCTGCGGGATTCAGCGTCCGCGCGGCGGCCGATGCCTTGATGGGCAGGCCTGCGGAAACCTCCGATGGCCGTCCGCTGCGTCGCCGCCTGTCGCCGCAGCCGGGGCTGGCGACGCAGTCTCCGGATCCTCTGGCGGCGGCAATCCGTTTCGCCGTCGCCCAGCGCCTTCAACGCCCCCAGACCGCCGTGCGGGTCCAGCTGGCCACGGAGCCCCTTCGTCGGCCCTTCGGTGGCGGGTGGAGGCGCGAAGAGGAGGGGCAGCCCCCGCCCATGCCCGGAGATCCCGAGGCCCCCATTCGCTTCACCCTCCCCGCCCAGACCGGCGCAGAGGGACAGGCCCCGGACCCGCAGGCGGTCGCCGATGCTCTGGGCGAGGCGCTGGCCCGTCGCCAGTCGCTGGAAGGACCACCGGGCCCCACGCCGGATGTGACGGTGCAGATGCTTCGGCCGGCCGACCGGCAGATCCGCTTCACCGTCCTTGCCGACCGGCTGACCTTTGCGCCCTTTTCCGCCTCGGTGCGGCTGGAAGATGGACAGTGGGCGACCGTGGAACCGCCGCGCGGCTGGATCGACCCCTGGCAGGCGCGGCTGCTGATGGCCCTCGGGATCACGGCCCTGCTGCTGACCCCGGTGGTCTGGCTGATGGCACGGCGACTGACCCGCCCGATCCGGGCCTTTGCGCAGGCGGCCGAGCGACTGGGGGCCGATCCGGACGCCGAACCGCTGGTTCCGTCCGGGCCGACGGAGGTCCGCACCGCCATCGCGGCCTTCAACGACATGCAGGCCGCCATCCGCCAGCATATGCGCCAGCGAACCCAGACGATCGCCGCCATCGCCCACGATCTCCGCACACCCCTGACCCGACTGCGGTTCCGGGCGGAACAGGCTCCGGACGGCCTGCGCGACCGCATGGCGAGTGATGTTGAGGAGATGGATGCCCTGATCGGTCAGGCCCTGGCCTTTGCGCGGGGCGAGACCCGGGCCGAGCGCCGCGAACCGCTGGACCTGTCAAAGCTGGCGGCCGACTGCGTCGCAGGCTTTGAGGAAACCGGGGCGGCCGTCACCATCGAGGGTGACGACAATGCGCTGCCAGTGGAGGGCGATCCCGCCGGCCTGCGCCGTGCGGTCTCGAACCTCATCGACAATGCCCTGAAGTTCGCCGGGAGCGCTCAGATCGCGGCTCTCCGCCAGGACGATCTGGCCGTCATCACCGTCTCCGATGCCGGGTCCGGTCTGGCCGTGGAGGAGCTGGAGGCGGTGTTCGAGCCCTTCTATCGCGGCGAGCGGTCCCGCAACCGGCAGACCGGGGGTGCCGGGCTGGGGCTGGCCGTCGCGCGACAGGCTGCGCGGGCTGCGGGGGGTGATGTGACGCTGTCGAACCGCGCCGGGGGCGGGCTGGAGGCCCGGCTGACCCTTCCGCTGACGCGCTGAGCCGTTACACGGTCTTTCGCCTTGTGATCGCGGCCGGGGTTGATCCCCGGGCCTGCCGGTTCCATTGAAGCGCCAACGAAAAACACCGCTTCAGGAGACACCGCCCATGACCGTCCGCGTCGCCATCAATGGTTTCGGCCGCATCGGCCGCCTTGTGCTCCGGTCCATCGTCGAGCACGGCCGTCGCGACATCGAGGTGGTGGCGATCAATGACCTGGGCCCGGTGTCCACCAACGCCCACCTGCTGAAGTACGACAGCGTCCACGGCCGCTTCCCCGGCACCATCGAGCACGGCGACGACTGGATCGATGTCGGCCTGGGCAAGATCAAGGTCACGGCCGAGCGCGACCCGGCGAACCTGCCGCACGCCGAGCTGAAGGTCGACATCGCCTTCGAATGCACCGGCATCTTCACCTCGAAGGACAAGGCGTCGGCCCACCTGAAGGCCGGAGCGAAGCGGGTGCTGGTCTCGGCTCCGGCCGACGGGGCGGACAAGACCATCGTCTACAAGGTCAACCACGACACCCTGACCGCCGAGGACATCATCGTCTCCAACGGCAGTTGCACCACCAACGCCCTGGCCCCCGTCGCCAAGGTGCTGCACGACCTGTTCGGGATCGAGCGCGGCTATATGACGACGATCCACTCCTACACCGGCGACCAGCCGACGCTGGATACGATGCACAAGGATCTGTATCGGGGCCGCGCCGCCGCCCTGTCGATGATCCCGACCTCGACCGGGGCCGCGAAGGCGCTGGGGCTGGTGCTGCCGGCGCTGAAGGGCAAGCTGGACGGATCCTCGATCCGCGTCCCGACCCCGAACGTCTCGGTCGTCGACCTGAAGGTCGTCGCCGGCCGCGAGGTCACGGTCGAGGAGATCAATGCCGCGCTTCAGGCCGCCGCTGACGGGCCGATGAAGGGCGTGCTGGCGGTCACCGACGAGGCCCTGGTCTCCACCGACCTGAACCACATCGCCGCCTCGTCCACCGCCGCCCTGCCCCAGACCCAGGTCGTCGACGGCAAACTGGCCCGCGTCCTGACTTGGTACGACAATGAGTGGGGCTTTGCCACGCGGATGGCGGACACGGCGCTGGTGATGGCGAAGTTGATGTAGAGAGAGGCTCCCTCTCCCATAGGGAGAGGGAACTGGAGATACGCAATGACCTTCCGCACCCTCGACGACGCCCCCTCCCTCGCCGGCAAGACCGCCCTCGTCCGCGTCGACTTCAACGTCCCGATGGAGGCCGGCAAGGTGAGTGACGACACCCGCCTGCGCGTCGCCATCCCGACCATCAACAAGCTGCGCGACGCTGGCGCGAAGGTGGCCCTGCTGGCCCATTTCGACCGGCCGAAAGGCAAGGCCGTGCCGTCCATGAGCCTGCAGCCGGTGGTCGATGATCTGGAGCATCTGCTGGGCGCGCCGGTGCGGTTCGCGACAGACTGCGTGGGCGAGGAGGCGAAGGCGGCCATCAACGACCTCGACGCGGGCGGGGTGATCCTGCTGGAAAACGTCCGCTTCCACGCGGGAGAGGAAGCCAATGATCCGGCCTTTGCCCGGCAACTGGCCGACCTCGGCGACCTCTATGTCAACGACGCCTTCTCCGCCGCCCACCGCGCCCACGCCTCGACCGAGGGCCTCGCCCGTTTGCTGCCGGCCTACGCCGGGGAGTCGATGCGCCGCGAGCTGGACGCCCTCGACGCCGCCCTCGGCAATCCGAAGACGCCGGTCATCGGCATCGTCGGCGGGGCCAAGGTCTCGACCAAGCTGGACCTGCTGAAGAACCTCGTCGGCAAGCTGGACCGGCTCGCCATCGGCGGGGGCATGGCCAACACCTTCCTGTTCGCCCAGGGGATCGACATCGGCGGCTCCCTCGCGGAGCGGGACATGGCCGACACGGCGCTGGCGATCATCGCCGAAGCGAAATCGAAGGGCTGCGAGATCCTCCTGCCCGTCGACTTCGTGGTCGCTACCGAGGTCAGGCCTGGCGCGGCCAGCCGCCCGGTCATGGCCGGGCAGCCTCTGGCGGCCGACGACAAGATCCTGGACGCCGGCCCCGCCACCGTCGCCCGGCTGGTCGAGGCCCTGACCGCCTCCAAGACCCTGATCTGGAACGGCCCGCTGGGCGTGTTCGAGGTCCCGCCCTTCGACACCGCCACGGTCGCCGTCGCCCATCACACCGCGGCTCTGGCCAAGGCCGGGGTTCTGGTCGCGGTCGGCGGGGGCGGTGACACGGTCTCGGCCCTGCATCATGCGGGCGTGGTCGGCGACATGACCTTCGTCAGCACCGCCGGTGGGGCCTTCCTTGAGTGGATGGAGGGCAAGCCCCTTCCGGGAGTGGAAGCGCTACGCCAATGAGCGAACCGTTCGAGCCGCGTCAGTTTGGCAAGGCGGCTCGAAACGAGCAGCGCAAGCTGCTGGCGACAACGCTGAACACGATCGGTCTCGCGGTCTTTGGCATCGGCTTCGTCACGCCGGTCCTCAGTGCGGCCGACGATGGCTCAACCCTGTCATTTCTGGGCGTTTGGACTATATTTGGTCTGGCGCATCTCGTCGCGCAGAGAGTGCTCCGGGACCTGGAGGAATGATCATGGCGATCGATCCAATCTGGCTGCCGCACATCGCGGGGATAATCGGCGGCGGCACGATCACGGCCATCTGGCTATGGCTGGCGCGCGGCTGGAAGAAGGACATGGCACGCGAGCAGGCCATCCGCGACGAATGGCGTCGAACTCACCCCGCCGAATAGCCCGGCTTTCGCCTGTAACACGGCGTGACTTGAGGCCCTCCGGTCGTTAAACCGGCAAAAAACCAGACCTCAGGAGCCACTCCCCATGGCGCGCATCACGCTGCGACAGCTTCTCGACCATGCGGCCGAGAACGATTATGGCCTGCCGGCCTACAACATCAACAATATGGAACAGGGCCTCGCGATCATGGAGGCGGCGGACGCGGTTAACGCGCCCGTGATCATCCAGGCCAGCCGCGGGGCCCGGTCCTATGCCAATGACATCGTTCTGGCCCGGCTGATCGACGCCTTGGCCGAACTGTATCCGCACATCCCGGTCTGCATGCACCAGGACCACGGCAACGGGCCGGCGACCTGCGCCACCGCCATCCAGTACGGCTTCACCTCGGTCATGATGGACGGCAGCCTGAAGGAAGACGCCAAGACCCCGGCCGACTACGACTACAACGTCGATGTCACCCGCCGCGTGGTCGAGATGGCCCATGCCTGCGGCGTCTCGGTCGAGGGCGAACTGGGCGTGCTGGGCTCGCTGGAAACCGGCATGGGCGAGGCCGAGGACGGCCACGGATTCGAAGGCGTTCTGGATCACGCCGCCCTGCTGACCGATCCCGATCAGGCCGTCGATTTCGTCAGCCAGACCAAGGTGGATGCCCTGGCCATCGCCATGGGCACCAGCCACGGGGCCTACAAGTTCAGCCGCAAGCCGGACGGCGAGGTGCTGGCCATGCATGTGATCGAGGAGATCCATCGTCGCCTGCCGGACACCCATCTGGTGATGCACGGCTCCTCGTCGGTGCCGCAGGACCTTCAGGACATCATCAACCAGTACGGCGGTGAGATGCCCCAGACCTGGGGTGTGCCGGTCGAGGAAATCCAGCGCGGCATCAAACACGGCGTGCGCAAGATCAATATCGACACCGACAACCGCATGGCCATGACCGGCGCGGTGCGAAAGCTGCTGGCCGAGAAGCCCGGCGAGTTCGATCCCCGCGCCTGGATGAAGCCGGCCAAGGAGGCCATGCGCAAACTGTGTCAGGAGCGCTTCCAGCAGTTCGGCTGCGAGGGCCAGGCCTCGTCGATCCGTCCGATGTCCACCGCCCAGATGGCGAAACGCTACGCCACCGGTGACCTGGATCCCGTGTACGGCCGCCCCATGAAGGCGGCGTCCTGATACGAAAAAAGGGCCGCGCCTTGCGGCGCGGCCCCTTCGTGTCCGGATCTCGGCCTAGTAGCGGACGGAGAAGCCGACGCCGTAGTAGCGCGGCTCACCCGCGATGAAGGTGGCGATACCGAAGCTGTCGCCCGTATTGCCGGCGTCCTTGATGTATTCTTCCTCCAGCAGGTTCGAACCGAAGGCTTCCACCTGCCAGTTGGCGTTGTCCGGCGCATAGCTGAGCCGCAGGTTCAGCAGGCCGTAGCTGTCCTGGAACTCGTCCACGATCCGGTCGGTGGTCTGCAGATCGGTGCGGTCGTTGTTGTTGTCGAAGAACACCTTCGACTGCCAGGTCCAGGTCGGGACGGCAGCGAACTCACCGCCCAGGGCCCGGGCCGTGAAACGACCGCCGACGGCATAGGAATGGTCCGGCGACAGGCGGAAGCTGTTCCCGGCAAAGATCCCGATGTCGAACCGCGAGTGGTTGTAGGCATAGTTGCCGAACAGTTCGACGTGCTGCGACGGCTTCCAGCTGGCCTGACCCTCGAAGCCGTAGGACGAGGCCTCGCCGGCATTGATCGGCACGATCTGGCCCGCATCGTTTCGGATGCTGGTCTGGAAATTCTCATAGCTGTAGTCGTAGTACGAGCCGTCGAGCGACAGGGTACGGCCGAAGAACTCGCCCTTGGCCCCGATCTCGAAGCTCTCCACCTCTTCGGACGGTAGCTCGCTGAACCGGACGGCACCGCCCGGTGCGGTCGGTCCGCTGACACCCAGAACCTTGGGCCGGCGACCCGTGGCCCAGGATGCAAAGACGTTGACCGCGTCCGTGAGTTCGAACCGGCCGACCGCCCGGTAGGTGACGCCATCGTCCTCGATCGACGAGAACTGGCCGCCCGGCACAGTCGGCTGGATGATCAGGCCGCGGCCGACCGGCGACGCCCCGCTGCCAAGCACCGACCGCCCGTTGTCGAGGGTCGCGGAATAGCCCGAGGTCTTGTCCTCGCTGGTGAACCGCACGCCTGCCGTCAGCTCCAGTCGATCGGTCACGGCCCAGGTGGCGTCCGCGAACACGTCCAGCGCCTTGGTCTCGCCGAAGTTGGTGAACGTCTCGGTGTGATTGGTCTTGAGCACCGCAAGATCAGGAATGCTGTTGATCAGGGTCAAGGAAAGACCGTTCGGACGCGGCAGGCCGCCGGCCGTGTTCAGGAGGGCGAAGGCACGTTCATTGACCCGCAGCGGCACGCGCTGCGATCCGTCTTCCCAGAAATAGCTGACGCCGGCAAAACCTGTGATCGCGCCACCGTTGTCGAAGTTCAGTCTCAGTTCCTGGCTGGCCATGTCGCCCTTGGCGTCTTCCGCGAAGACAAACACCGGCAGGGAGAAGCCGTCGGGATCGAAGACCTCCGTGCCGTTGAAGCTACGGAAGGCGCTGACCGACGACAGGGAAAGGGCGTCGCTGATCTCGATTTCGACCAGGCTGGTGACGCCGAACACTTCACGGTCGAGGCCGAGCGGCTGGTCATTTTCGAAGCCAGGTGCCGAGCTCAGGGCGGCACCCGTGTTCCGGCCCAGGTCACCCAGCACCGCGCCGGTGTTGGGATCGGTCGGCAAGAAGCTGAGGGACTTGAACGACGTGCCGCTCGGATCGTCGAACTGCACATTGACGATAAGGTCAGCGGTCATCCGCGCGTTGGGCTGGGCCCGCAGGGCGGCGCGGAAGGCGCGGGTGTCCGTCGAGTTGAAGTCCTCGCCACCCAGCAGGTTTTCGACAAATCCTTCCCGCGACTTGACCCGTCCCGACAGACGCAGGGCCAGACCGTCCGCGAGCGGCAGGTTCAGCGCACCGCCGACCATGTAGTATTCATAGTTGCCGACCTCGGCCTCGGCGAAGGCGCTAAAATCGTCCAGGACCGCCTTGTTCTGGACGACGTTCACCGCCCCGATCAGGGCACCCCGTCCGTAGAGGGTCGACTGCGGACCCTTGGCGATCTCGATCCGCTCGTTGTCGAACAGTTCGATATAGGAGCCCCGCGAGCGGGAGATCGAAACGCCATCCTGGAAAACCGAGACGCGTGGCTCGGTCGTGGCCTCACCGGAGTCCGACGTGATGCCGCGAACGACGAAGCCCGGGTTGTTGGGAGACTGGTTCTGGACCTCGAAGCCCGGAACGAACAGCGAGAGCTCCTCGAACTCCTGCACGCCGATGGTCTGGAGGAACTCGCCAGTGTAGGCCGTCAGGGCAATCGGCACATCCACCGCCGACTGCTGTCGCTTCTGGGCCGTGACGATGACGTCGTCCAGCGCCGAGACGGCGTCCTGGGCGACGACCGGCGTGGCCGCAGCGGAAATGGCGGCGACGCTCACGGCGGCGAGCAGACTTTGATTCAGGCTTAGCTTCGACATGGCTGATGATTCCCCCGGCCCCGGTGTAGGCTGCAGGACGCTCCGATATGGCCGAGCTATGTCGCGGCCACGACACGGACATGAATGCAAGGCCAAGGCTTGATGTCAGATTCAGCGACGGATGATCCCGACACGGAAGAGGCGGAAATTGTCGCCATCCAGGTGGGGGCTGATCAGGCGGGGCTCAGGCTGGACAAGGCGCTGACGATGGGAACCGCGACGCTCATTGCCGTTCCGGAGCGCACAGCAGCGGATGTGCCGCAAGAGGTGCCAATTTTGTCACGTGGCCGGATTCAGGCGCTGCTGGCCGGTGGTGCCGTCACTCTTGACGGGAGGCCCGTCACCGACGGATCCAGTCGGGCAGCGGCCGGTCTTTATCATGTGCTGCTGCCCGCCCTGATCAAGGCGACACCCCGACCGGAGGCTTTACCGCTCGTTGTCCTGTACGAGGATGCAGAGCTGATTGTCATCGAAAAGCCGGCAGGCATGGCCGCGCATCCGGCACCCGGGAATGAGACGGGAACACTCGTCAACGCCCTGCTGCATCATTGCGGCGCATCGCTTTCGGGAATCGGCGGGGTGGCCAGACCCGGGATCGTTCACCGTCTGGACAAGGACACATCGGGGGTCATGGTCGCCGCCAAGACCGACCGGGCCCATGCCGGCCTGTCGAAACTGTTCGCGGCCCACGACATCGAGCGCACATACATCGCCCTGACACGCGGCGCACCTGCGCCCGGTTCAGGACGGATTGAGACCGGCATTGGCCGGTCATCAGCCGATCGGAAGAAGATGGCCGTGCTTAAGGCGGGCGGACGCAACGCGATCACGGACTATGTGGTCGAAGCCCGCTACGGCGTGCCGGCGAAAGCGGGTGCCGCGCCGCTGGCCGCCCGCGTCTCGTGTACGCTCCATACGGGTCGCACCCATCAGATCCGGGTCCACATGGCCTTCAAAGGCAGCCCTATCCTAGGCGACGCCGTCTATGGCTCGGGCAGCCCGGCCGCCTCGGTCCGGGCGGCGATGCTGGCGGCTGGACTGAACCGGCAGGCCCTTCATGCCTCCGTGCTGGGCTTCATTCATCCAGTCTCATACGAACCGCTTCGGTTTGAAACCGAGTTGCCGGCAGACATGGCCGGGCTGGAAGCTGTGCTGACCAGTCTCTGACGGGGTTTAACCGCCTTCACCACACTCAGTCTTGAAAGAGGACTGACTGTTTGCTAGAAGGACGATTGAAACGGCCCGTGGCGCCGGGGTCACGGTCACGCATCTGTGTGACGATCCGCCTCTGACAAAGACGGCAACCCATCGCTACTTGTCCGGTTGAGGGGTGAGGAGACGGCGCACATTCGGTGGCCGGCTGCGCTGAACCTGCTCTTATCTAGGTTCGGAGGGACCAAATGGCTGCACTGAAATCACTCGCGGTGATGTCGCCTGAACAGGGACTGTCGCGATACCTGACGGAAATCCGCAAATTTCCGATGCTGACCAAGGACGAGGAGTTCATGCTCGCCAAGCGCTGGACCGAGCATCAGGATTCTGAAAGCGCCCACCGCTTGGTCACGTCCCACCTTCGTCTCGTGGCCAAGATCGCCATGGGCTATCGAGGCTATGGCCTGCCTATCGGCGAGGTGATTTCCGAAGGCAACGTTGGCCTGATGCAGGCCGTCAAGAAGTTTGATCCGGACAAGGGTTTCCGCCTGGCGACCTACGCCATGTGGTGGATCCGCGCCTCGATCCAGGAATATATCCTGCGCAGTTGGTCGCTCGTGAAGATGGGTACCACCGCCGCGCAGAAGAAGTTGTTCTTCAACCTGCGTAAGGCCAAGAGCCAGATCTCTGCCTTTGAGGAAGGCGATCTGCGTCCGGAGCATCTCGCTGCCATTGCCACCAAGCTGGGCGTGTCCGAGGAGGAGGTTACCAATATGAACCGCCGTTTAGGCGGGGATGCCTCACTCAATGCACCGCTTCGCGTCGATGGCGAGAGCGAGTGGCAGGACTGGCTGTCCGACGACAACGCCGTGTCCCAGGAAACTGCGCTTGCGGATTCCGAGGAAAAGTCGATCCGCATGAGCCTTCTGGAAGAGGCAATGGGCGAACTGACTGAGCGCGAGAAGCATATTCTCACCGAGCGCCGCCTCAAGGACGATCCGGTCACGCTGGAAGAGCTGGCGGGACAGTATGGCGTCTCGCGCGAGCGGGTGCGTCAGATCGAGGTGCGCGCCTTCGAAAAGCTTCAGAAGGCCATGCGCGCCGCCGCCGAGGAACGGAACCTCGTGGACGCCTGAGTGGTGGTGCGGCCCAGGCGGCCTATCCCGCCCGTTGCACCAAGGTTCCGGTGTCGGCCAGTGAAAGAAGGGCAGCGACGGGACTGGCAAGGCGCGCCTTGTCGGTCCCGCCGGACGCGAGAATGCCTTCCAGTCCCCCGACCGCAGTCGCCAGTCTCGCATCTGCCGATTTCAGCGCCAGCCCCTTCAGGGTCACCGCCTGCTGTGAGATCGCCCGAACAGCCTGAACCGGATCGCTGTCAAACTGGGCAATCGATGCGGCCAGAATTCGCATGGCCTGGTCCTTGACGGCCAGGGACGCCTCGGCCGCATTGGCGGGCTTGTCGGCTTTTCGTTTCTGGGGGCCGGCATACTCACCCGAGTTAAAGCGACGCCGGTCGGGCCCGACGTAGCCGACGGCTTCAATCCAGTCGCGCGGCTTCAGCGCAACATTCTGGACGCGCCGGAACAGGTCGGCGGACGTGAAGGGTTTGCGCAGGAACTCATGGATACCGGCGTCTCGCGCTCCCTTGATGGAAGAGGCCGTCGCATCAGCCGTCACCATGATGATCGGGGCATCACGACACGACATGTTCGATCGACGGATCTTGCGCGCCAGTTGCTCTCCGTCCAGACGAGGGCCAGACCGTTCGGTGAAGATCAGGCCGGGCTCCAGCTCACGTGCGTGGTCGAGCGCCCTATGCTCGTCGGCCTCAATGATGAACTCACGTGAACCGATGCTTTTGAGAATGTCCTGAAGCATGCGCGCCGACGCAAGGGTCGGATCCGCGATCAGCACGCGGCGAACCGCAGGCTCGATCCGGCTCAGGGTCTTTGTGTCAGCTGTGAACACGCGGGCGCTCCAAAGGCGACCCATCCTTACCCGAGTGTCCGTTAAGACGGGGTTGAACCGGCCGTTGTCTCAGCCCTGGAACGGGTCGCGCATCAGGATGGTGTCTTCGCGCTCCGGGCTGGTCGAGAGCATCGCCACCGGTGCCCCGATCAGCTCCTCGATCCGGCGTACATATTTGATCGCGTTCGCATTCAGATCCTTGAAGCTGCGCGCGCCCGCCGTGGTCTCGCTCCAGCCTTCGAGCTCCTCGAACACCGGCTCGGCCGCCGCCTGGGCGTTCAGGCTGGAGGGCAGATAGTCGAGGATCTCACCCCCCACCCGGTAGCCGACGCAGATCTTCAGTGTGTCCAGCCCATCCAGCACGTCCAGCTTGGTCAGGGCGATTCCGTCGATGCCGTTGATCGCCACCGACTGGCGCACCAGCACGGCGTCGAACCAGCCACAGCGCCGCGCCCGCCCGGTGTTGACCCCCACTTCGCGCCCGACGGTAGCCAGGTGCCGCCCGACCTCATCGTTCAGTTCACAAGCAAAGGGCCCCTCGCCGACCCGGGTGGTGTAGGCCTTGACGATCCCCAGCACATAGCCGACGCCGCGCGGCCCGATCCCGGAGCCCGCCGCTGCCTGCCCGGCTACGGTGTTGGACGATGTCACATAGGGATAGGTGCCGTGGTCCACGTCCAGGAAGGCCCCCTGGGCCCCCTCGAACAGCACCCGCTTGCCCGCCTTCTGCGCCCGGTCCAGCACCCGCCACGCCGGCTTCACATAGGGCAGTATCCTGGGCGCGATTGCCAGTAGCTGCGCCAGCAGCGCCTCCGGATCGATAGGATCCAGCCCCAGCCCCGCCCGCAGAGGGTCATGGTGCGATCGTAGTCGCTCGATCTTGACGGTCAGGTCTTCGGCATTGGCCAGGTCGCAGACCCGGATCGCGCGCCGCCCGACCTTGTCCTCATAGGCCGGCCCGATGCCCCGGCCCGTGGTACCGATCTTGGCCCCCGGCGCGCTGGCCGCTGCCTCGCGCGCCACGTCCAGAGCCGGATGGATGGGCAGGATCAGACAGGCATTGTCGGCAATGGTCAGGATATCGGGGTTGATAGAGACACCCTGCGCCTCGATCTTCTCGATCTCCCCGACCAGGTGCCAGGGATCGACCACGACGCCGTTGCCGATGATCGAGGGTTTGCCCTGCACCACGCCCGACGGCAGCAGCGCCAGCTTGTAGACCTTGCCATCGACGACCAGGGTGTGGCCGGCGTTGTGGCCGCCCTGGAACCGCACGACCATGTCGGCGCGGTTGGACAGCCAGTCGACGATCTTGCCCTTGCCCTCGTCACCCCACTGGGCTCCGACCACCGCCACGTTTGCCAAAATATAGTCTCCGCCTGATGCGGGGAGGGCTATAGCGGGGGAATCGAGGAATGTCGTCCCGACAGGGGTAGTTTCTGATCTAGAACTCAGCGACGGCGGTCTTGAACGCCCAGTCGAGCCAGGGCGTCGCGGCGGCCACATCCTCTGTCTCGACCGTACACCCACACCATAGCCGCAGTCCGGCGGGCGCATTGCGGTGGCTCTCGACGTCGAAGGCTCCCCCCTCGGCTTCCAGAAGGGTCTTCATCCGCCTCACGAAGGTCTGTCGGCGGGCATCGTCCAGCCCCACGACGCGCGGATCGACGATCTTCAGACAGACCGACGTCGTCGACCGGGTCGCCGCGTCGACCGCCAGAGGCTCGACCCACTCGGTGCGTTCAACCCAGTCAAACAGGACCTTCGCGTTCGCCTCGGTGCGCCGGATCAGCTCCGGGAGGCCACCGATTTCCTGGGCCCACTCCAGCGCATCGATCCAGTCCTCGAGCGTCCAGACGGAGAAGGTGTTGATCATCGTGCCCGTGGCCAACGCCCGGTCGAACCCCGAGGCATTCCTCAAGCGCAACAGCTTGGGGACTGCACGCGGGGGCTCGTACTCATCGAGCCGCGCGACGGCGCGCGGGCTCAGGGCCGCCACGCCGATACCCGCCTCGCCGCCCAATGCCTTCTGGAAACTGAAGGTCACAACATCCAGAGGCCCATAGTCGATCGGCATGGCGAACGCGGCCGAGGTAGCATCACAGATGACGATCCCCTGGCGGTCGCGAGAGAGGAAATCTGCATCTGGCACGCGAACGCCCGACGTCGTGCCGTTCCAGGGAAACACCAGATCCTTGGCCGGATCGATCTGGCTCAGGTCCGGCAGTTCACCCCAGGGGGCTTCGAGCAACTCAGGGTCCAGCCTGAGGTGGTCGCGCACATCGATCGCCCACTGTTTGCCGAAATTCTCGAACGCCATGACCTGCAGGGGTCGCGCCCCCAGCATGGACCACATCGCCGCCTCGACCGCGCCGGTGTCAGATCCCGGCACATAGACCAGCACCCAGTCCTCGGGGACCTCCAGAACGGCTTTCGTCAGCCGCAGGCCATAAGCAAACCGCTCCACGACTTCCGGCGCGCGAATGCCCCGTCCGAGAAGGTCATGCGGAAGCGCCCCGGAAGACCAGCCCGGGCGTTTCGCGGTCGGCCCGGCCGAGAACCACGGCCGCGCCGGCTTGATTTCAGGCTTCGCGACCATCAGTTTTTCCCCGGCCTGTAGGGGCGGCTCGAGCGCCAGTCCTCGGCAATCCGCTGCAGGATCGGATCGATGGATTCCGGCAGGGTTACGATCAGGCGCGCCTTCAGGTCACCACGCGCGCCGCCGGCGTAAGCACCCTTACCCCGCAACCGCATGATCTGCCCCGAGTTCGACCCCTTGGGAACAGTCACCGAGACCGGGCCGTCCGGGGTCGGGCATTCAACCTTCCCGCCCAGCACCGCATCGGGAACGGAAACCGGCAGATCCATAAGGACATCGGAGCCCTCGACACGGAACACAGGGTGGGGCGCAATACGCAGCTCAATCAGAGCGTCGCCCTTTTCAGTCCGACCAGCCAAGCCCTGCCCTCGTAGCCGGATGGTCTGCCCGTTGGTCGCCCCCTTGGGAATGGCAACATCCAGCGTGCGTCCGTCAGAGAACTGGATGCGGCGGGTCGCACCGCCGATGGAGTCCTCCAGACTGATCTCCAGCGTGGCCCGGACGTCCTGGCCACGGCCGAACCCTCGCGAGGCTCCGCGGGCACCGCCGAACCGGCCAAAGATCTCATCGAGGTCCAGATCTTCGAAAGCCGCCCGGCCACCAGGGCCGCCGCTGCCGCTGCTGAAGCCGCCAAACCCGCCAGATGCGGACCCGGCGCCGGGCTGTCCGCCAAAGCCACGGTATTGGGGCTGACCATCTGCGTCGATCTGGCCTGCATCAAACTGCGCCTTCTTGTCCGGATCGCTCAGGATGTCGAAGGCGGCGGAAACGCGCTTGAACCTTTCCTCGGTGGCTGTGTCGCCGCGGTTCTTGTCGGGGTGAAGTTCCTTGGCCAGCTTCCGGAAAGCGGCCTTGATTTCAGCGGCGTTCGCCCCCCTGGACACGCCCAGTTCCTGATATGGATCGCCCGCCACGCCGTTCGCCGCTCCGTCAGACCACGCCGGCCAGTGTCCGCTGTGTGCGAACCCGCCGTCGGTCCGTCAGTTAAGGCATGCGTTGTGCGGCGCAATCCTTTTCAGGAAAACAGACGGACCTGCGCCTCCACGCCCCAGCCGAAGGCAGACCCGAACTGCGAAACATGGACGGTCGCTGCGGGGTCCGCGCCGGCCGGAAAATCCTCGGCAATGCTCGCGGCTGGATAGAGCACTGTTTCCGTTTCCGACTGGAGCACCCGCCGGTCGAGCCCATCCCTGCAGATCCGGATCCTGTAAAGTGCCGGATCGATCGGTGCGGGCTCACGATCCCAGACGTCACCGCCCAGTCTGATCCGCGGCAGCCAGGTGATCAGCCTCCCCTCGTCGGCAATTCGCACCCCCAGTCGGGCTGGGCTCCACGGCCGTCCATGGAGCCCAACCGCCGTGAAGCTGACCGTAGAAAAGCGGGATAGTCCGGCCGGGAGGCCGTCTGGCCCAACTCGCGCAGTCCGGGGCAGGCGCCGCTCGGCAATGCCTATCTGGAATCGCCCCGCCTGTTGGGCGAGCAGGACCAGCGTCGCCCCGACCCCGGCACCTGCGGCCATCTCCGCCCCGGTTCCCTGCTGCCCTCGCAGCAAGCCGGACAGTCGCCAGATGTCCGCGTCCACCAGTTCCGCCTGCCGGAACTGCAACAGTTCCCAACCGGCGTCGGTCTGCAGAGCGGCGAGATTGGCACCACCGAGGACCGACACCGCGGTTTTAGTCGTGGGAGGAATGCCCTCCAGTCGGACCAGCAGGTTCTGGCCCTCGTTCCAACGGTCCGGAACACCGCCCTCCAGGGCGGCCACAAGACGACCCACCGTCGCCGGTGCCGGGATTGTTCCCCGCAAGCTAAGCGAATCGGGGGTTTCTCCTACGTGAATCGCCATGGTGCGCCAGGGGTCTGCGGAAACCGCAGCGATTGGTCGCTCGTCCGCCTCTTCGCCGGGGAGCGGCGGCAGGTCGAGGATCGCCACGAAGGGTGCGCCCGAGAGATCGATCCCCGGTCGGGGTCGCCAGCGAACCGGCGGTTCGCCGGCTGTCTGTCCCCGAACTCCCGGTACCAGCACGGCGGTCGGAGTCTCGTCGAGAGCCAGACGCTCGACACGCCAGCACCCGCCCTCGCCACCAAACGCCAGCGTATCGCCCGGCTCGAGCCGCATCGCGTCGAGTGGACCCAGCCCGACCGTCAACCGGTCGGCCCCTTCACCCTCCAGAAGTCTCTGAGCCAGGGCCTCGGCAAGGCCTGCGCTGCAGACGGCCGGCAGGTCGGCATCGACGCCGCCACCGCTGGTTTGCACCTCGGCCCGTACGGTTGTTGCGCCCGTCTGGTAGTCCGCGCCCTCGTCAATGTAGCGAACCCGGGCGCTCTCCGGCCGGAGCTCCAGGGCCCGTGTCCGCGCGGGTCCTGCCGCTTCCGTGATCGCCAGACCCTCCGTGTCCAGGGTTGCGGCCGGCGGCTCCCAACCGATCAGATGCACCATCCCCCTGCGCTCCGCGGCGGTCATGTGCAGCGCCCGCAGCAGGGGCTCCAGCACATCGCGCGTCCGCATGGGCCGGTCGATCACATAGCCGTCGACCGACCCGACCGGATCGCCCACGGCGAAATCCTGATCCTCCAGCCCGCCCCGCCGCAGGATGGCGGCCAGCAGCGAACTCGTGTCCCCCGATAGCCGGCCGTTCAGCCAATGTCCTGTCTGCCACGCGCCAGCGTCGGCCCAGACCCCTTCCAGCGCTGGAAAGGCCGGAAACGGCCGCGCATCCCAGCACCAGACATCGGCTCCCGCCACCATCGGCGCGCCATAAACGGAGGACACCGGATTATGGGCCGGGTCGGCAAAATGGCCCAGCACGGCCTCAAGCGCCCGCCGCTGCATCCGGTTGTCTCGCTGCCCGGTGGAGAAGGGTGGCAGGAAGCTCTCGGACGACTTGGGATCCTGAAACAGATTGGGGGCATTCCCGCCGCGATCCACGGCCGCACAGCCGATCTCGGTCAGCCGGATCGGCTTCATGCCCGGCAGCCAGGCCGTCGGCACCGGCACCCTGACCCCGCCGGGCCGATCATGATGAGCATTGGCCCACCAGCCCTTGAGATCCTTGATCCGGAAGACCCAGTCCTCGCCATGGGCCTGGTCATCGATCGGCGTCCGGACCTGGGCCGCACGTTCCGCAGGGCCCGCATAGAACCAGTCAAACCCTTCGCCACCCGCGACCTGGACCGCCAGATAAGCCGGATCGTCAGGACCGCTGAAGGCAACGGAATCCACCCCGCCCTCACCCGAGCGCCAGTCGCCGAGGGGCGGGTACCAGTCGATACCGACGTAGTCGATCGCCGGATCGGCCCACAGGGGATCGAGATGAAAGAGGACATCGCCCGAGCCGTCCTCCGGCCGGTGCCCTGCATACTCGGACCAGTCCGCCGCATAGGACAGACTGATCTCGGGACCGACCACCGCTCGACACTCGGCCGCCAGTGTCCGCAACTGGGCGACCGCCGGATAGGCACCGACCGCGTCCCGGGTCCAGGTCAGGCCTCGCATTTCGGACCCGATCAGCAGACCGGCGCACCCCGTCTCCGCCGCCAGCGCCGCATAGTGCAGCACCATGCGTCTCAGCCCCCAGTCTTCCGGTCCGCCAAACACGGCCGCGATCCCGGCGCTCGCGTCCGGCCCGTCCTCGCCCTTGACCCGTCCGCGCCAGGGATAGGCCGCCTGCCGCGCGCTGCCATAGGGATCCGGCAGCGCATTGTCCGGCGGCACATCCATGAACACGAAGGGATACAGGGTCACGGCCCAGCCGCGGGCCTTCAGCGCAGCGATGGCCTGCCTCACGCTGGCGTCCGACGGTGTACCGCCATAGGCGGGCCGACCGTCGATCTGCGAAATCAGGTGGGCGTCCGGGCGCTCCAGACCCGCCACCGACCAGACCATCGGCTCGGTCGGCTTGTCGCGCCGCTCAACCCCCGGCTTTACCCGACAGTGTCCGGCCCTGAGATCGTCGCCGAACCAGCCGATCACCAGGCTAACCCGCTTCAGGTTCGGACACTGAACGGACAGCTGATCCAGAGAGACGATCAGGTCCGTGCGGCCGTCGCCGGAATGCACATTCTCGACCGTCGTGGCGGTCAGTCCCTCGCGCCGGAACACGGGTTCCGTGGCCAGAACGAACTCGCCCGCCCCGGGGATCAGGCAAACCCCCTCGATCCTCTCCTCCAGCCCATCGCCGCCCGGCCTGCGAAACACTTCGAAGCTCAATTGCGGGGCCCGGTTCCCGAACGGAGCCAGCGGCAGGTCCTCGAACACCACATAGGCGGTCCCGCGATAGGCCGGGGCCATCCCCTCGACCGCCTCGATCAGGGGATCCGGTGTCTGATCCTCAGTCCCGCGATAGACCCGAAGCGCGATACCGGTCTGGTCCAGAAGCTGACCGTCCGCCCAGACCCGGCCGATCCCGTCGATCGGACCTTCACACAGGGCCACCGCGAAACTGAGCGAGTAGCCAAATTCGACTGTTGCGCCGCCGCCCTTGCCGCCGCCACTCTTCCGGCGTTGTTCCAGAAAGCGGGCCGCCCAGATCATCTGGCCGGTGACTCTCGCCCGCCCGAACACGCAGGCCATCGGGGCCCCCTCGGCCGTCGACTGAAGCCTCAGGGTCTCCAGTCGGGGCCCACGCTGACGCTCCGGCGACAACAGGCCAAGCAGGCCACGGTCCACCACCCCGCCGAGGGCCGCCCCGATCGCCTGGCCCACACCACCGCCGATCGCGCTTCCAAACCCGCCCAGAATGACCTGTGCCATTCCCGCCCCCCATCAATCCTTATCCGGCCAGGTGAACACGGCGGCCAGCCGTCTCTGCCACCAGGCTCCCATCCAGCTCTCCACCACCGCCCGACCCCAATAGGCGTGGATCATCCTCGGCTCCGGCGGGCCTTCCGCAGAAAGGATCGCGCAGTGCTTCGCGGGTGCCCCCGCCGCCATGCGGAACAGCAGAACATCGCCGGGTCGCATCCGTCCGTCCGCTCGTTCGACCAGCCAGCGTCCGGCCGCCTCCCGAAGGATCTCGCGTCCGCCGACCTCGGCCCAGTCCGGCGCATAGGCCGGAATCGGTTCGGGCTCATCGCCCACCGTCTCGCGCCAGACCCCGCGCACCAGTCCCAGACAATCCGCGCCCTTGCCCTTCAGGCTGGCGCGGTGGCGATAAGGCGTTCCCAACCAGGCGCGGGCAGCGGTGACGCGATCGCCCTCAGCCGGGCTCATCTCCGGCTTCCCCCGTCGTGCCGCCCACCAGTCACCGGCACGGCGGTCAGAAAGTCGTCGCCCGGGATATCGGGATAGCCCCGAAAGTTAAGCGCGTTGGCGAATACGCCGGCACAGGTTTCCAGACGCTTGTCACAGGCCCTCCCCTCGGGCTCGACCCCGCAGCGGCTGTCTCCCAGGACGGCATCGCAACTCCGGCTGTAGGTCCGCCCGACGACCCGCTCCAGGGCCGCCAGCGGCCCGTCGACCTCGGCGACGAAACCCTCGCCCTCGCGGCGGATTCGGCTCAGCGTGCCTGTGCCGAGGGACATCCTGAGGTCCGGGCGCGACCAGTCGACTCGCCACAGAACGATCCTCGCCCCGTCCCAAAGGCCGCCCGCGATATCGGCCTCGGCGATCCGCTCATCGTCCAGCACTCCGCCGATGGCCAGGCTTCCCGCCGCCAGCCCCTCGGCCGCCTCCGCGGCCCCCTGGGTCCATCCACTCGCGGCCCGACAGACGACACCATCCACTGTCAGGTCGCGGTCGTGATCGGTGAACCCCAACCGCAAGCCATCCGCCCGGGTTATGATCCACACATGGCACAGCGCGGCTGCCCCGCTTTCGATGCGGGTCACCAATTCTTCCGGAATCTCCCGCATGGCTCAGACCCGGATCTCAATCAGCGGGATGGCCGCCATCCGCCCGGCATTGAAGCTTTCCAGCGTCATCTCCAGACGGTCGGTCTCGAAGCGCACGGGCGTGTCGAACAGGAAGCCGGCCGTGACCACGAGGCCGGGTCCCGGCGGCGCGTCGAGCGTGACAAGCCCCGTCGTCGCATCTGTCGCAAATGCCGCCTCCGGCAGGACCGTCCCGCCGACCGCGACCCTCACCGAGGACTCGACCGGCTTGGAGATCGGCCGCTCAACGGCGGACTCCGCGTCGCCATAGCGCTTCACCAGTTGAAAGCCTGTCTGACTGCCGTCCCCCGTCCCCAGGGTCTGATCCGTCGCTGCCGGCGTCCCGCCCGGTCCGCACGAGGCGAAGTCGGCGAAATCCCGAAACCGGAACCCGTAGAGCCGCCCGCGCCGCGCCTCGAAGAAGGCGGTCAGTTCCGCCATATCCGCCAGCGATTTCAGATTGGCCCCGATCAGGTAGTGCCGCCGCCCCAGCGCCCAGGGGCTGGAGCGGCGCTCGAAGCCGGACGCCAGGGTGACGACCTCGGTCCGTCGCTCGACACCTCCGGTCGAGCCGAACGCCAGCCGCGCCGGAAGCCTCACCTCATGAAAGCTCATCACCCATCCCCATGATCATCGTCCCGGCAAGGCGACCGACCGATCCGCTACAGACGGCGCGCCCCCAGGGCGGTGGCGCGCGCCAGCATCTGTGCGATCTGCGCCTCGGACCGCAGCAGCGCCGGAGCCCCGCCATCGACCGTGACGTTCACGGTCACCCCGCCCGCCCCATCAGGCCGGTCGATCACGCCGGCTCCCGACGGTCGGAACACTTCCGGCCCGCGCTCGCCGACCAGATAGGCTCCTCCACCCAGCACCGGACCGCCCTCGGCCCGCGCGCCGCCGAACCCCGCGACGCCGGCGACCGCATGGGCAATGGCCGCTCCGAGGCCGCCCGCACCGCCTGCCCCGGCGTTGACCGCGCCAAGCACCGCCCGGGCCAGTTCGGCCAGCGAAACCTCCCCGTCCGCCGCGGCCCGCGCCAGCGATCGGGTCAGGCTGGATCCGGCGCGGGCGAACGCCTCCTCGATGCTCGATGCCGCCCGCTCAGCCGGTTCCCGCAGTGCGTCCAGCGCCGCAGCCGCCTCGGCGGCGCGGGCCGGCACATCATCCAGAGCGTTTATGCGATCGTCGTCCATCCCTGCCTCCCCTGCCGACCGTCAGTCCGGCCAGGCGCGCATCAGTTCATTGAGCTCGCTTCGTACGATCGATACCGTCGTCGCGGGCTGCGACGTCAGCATCCGCCATTCCTTCAGCGACAGCCGCCAGAAGGCCTCCGGGACGACACCGAGCGCCAGCGCGGCCCGCAACATCCCGGCCCACGCCGTCTCAGCCATCGGCAGAGGCCGCGAACCCGGCAGCCACCGCCTCAGCGGCCTCCCGCGGGGTCACCCCCGCCCGATCGAGCTCACCGGCCAGCGCCGCCTCGCCCCCGCCCCTCAACAGCGCCGCCAACACCACCATCAGGTCCAGCGCCGACAGGGCCCGCATCCGCTCCGCGAGAGCTTCGATCCCTGACACCTGCAGGGTCGTCTCGATCTCTGCCAACGCGCCCAAGGTCAGACACAGTCGGCGCTCCGCCCCTGCCAGCACGGCCAGCGCCTCGCCTCGCGCGCCATTGATGCCGGTCACAGCGCACTGAACCCGACCGCTCCGGCGCTGGCCAGGCTGATCGCGAAGGTCGCCTCACCCTCATGGTCACCGGCATACTCCAGCGCCGCGACGAGAAACGGACCCTCCAGCGTCCCGAAATCCGGGACGATCAGACGCCAGGTCTTCAGACTCTGGTCAAAGAAGGCCTCGCGGATCAGGGCGTCCGACGCGGCGTCGCGAAAGATACCCTGCCCGGACACCGCCGCCGACTTCACGCCTGCGCCCCCCAGCAGCTCGCGCCACCGGCCCGCGCTGTCGGCGTCCGTCGCATCCACAGTCCGGGCGTTCAGCGAGATCGTCCGCGCCCTAAGCCCCGCCACCGTCGTGAACACGCCCGGCGTGCTCTCGATCTTCAACAGAATGTCTTTTCCGCGCTGTGCGGCCATGGTCCTTCTCCTCAGAGGTCCTCGGTGACGGCCCGGACGCGCACCACGCCCCAGACCCGTCTATGGTCATTCGAGCGAAACACATCCGCATAGGTCGCCCGGATCGACACGGTGCGGACGCCGTCTGCCTCCAGCGTCACATCATGCAGCGCCGCCCTGAGGGCGGCGCAGACCGCTCGCGCCTCCTCCATCCCGCCGAAACGCGACGCGCAGCGCAGGGACAGCTGGTGCTCGATCCCGCAGCCCTCCGCCGCCACCGGCCGGCTCTCCGACCGGCCGATCAGAAGGTGCGGCCAGGCGACGTCCCTCGGCGGCTGGTCCCAGACCCGGGCGGGATCGCCAAGCAGGGCCTTCAGCGCCGCGTCCGCGCGCAAATGGCGGATCAGCGCCTTCTGCAGCGCGCTCTCGTGATCGCTCATGACCGCTGCTCCAGGCTCAGATCCACCCACCCCGGCCGATCAGGATCGGGAGCTGCGAGCGCGATCGTCCAGTCGCCACCATCGAGGCGAAGCGCCCGCCCCTTGATCAGGCGAGGGTCCGCGCGGCTGCCAGCCCGGGCGATCTCGACGATGGAGGTGACGCCCGCCTCGGTCCGCTCCCGCTGGCGCGGGGTCTCAAGGCGAAGCCAGACCGGACCCAACGACTCATAGCTGACGGCCCACCCGCCATGGGGCGTCTCGGCCTCGACCGGCTCCAGAAGCTCGGCCAGCCGCCTCACAGCCGCACCACGCGATAGGGCGCGATCCAGGCCTCGACTGGCCGGATCGGCATCTCGGTCTCGCCCCGCTCATAGGCGCGCAAGGCCAGCATCAGGATCGCCAGCCGCAACGGGGCCGGCGAGGTCGAGGTCAGGACCAGCCCAAGCTCGCCTTCCACCCGCGCCCGGGCCGCATCGATCAGAGTCTGGATCAGCCCATCCTCCGCCTCATGCCCGACGCGCAGGAACAGTTTCGCCTCCGTGAGGCTCACGGGTGCGGTCATGGAAAGTCTCCGATGTGAAGAATTGCGCACGTCCTTCTCCCTCCCCCGAGGGGGAGGGAGACCGTCGTCAGTCCATCAGCTCGCGCTGAACTTCATCACCTTGATCGCGTCGAAGTTCTGCACCCCGCCGCCGACCCGCTTGGTGGTGTAGAACAGCACATAGGGCTTGGCCGAATACGGATCCCGCAGCACCCGCACCCCCGCCCGGTCGACGATCAGGTAGCCACGCTGGAAGTCACCGAACGCGATGGCGTGGCTGTTGGCGGCTATGTCCGGCATCGTCTCGATCTCGGTCACCGGATAGCCCAGCAAACTGGCCGTCTCACCGGGACGTCCGGCCGCCGACCAGATGTAGTTGCCGTCCGCATCCTTGAATTTGCGCACGGCCGACACCGTCTTGCGATTCATCACGAACCGGCCGTTCGATCGGTACTGGGCCTTCGGCGCATAGATCAGGTCGATCAGCCGGTCCGCCGGCGTGGTCGCCGCGAAGGCTCCAGCCGCCCCTGACGCCACATACCCCAGACCACCCCAGACATGGCTGGCCTCCGCCACGATCGAATAGCCGAGGAAGCCCCTGGGCTTGTTGACCCCGTCGCCATTGACGAAGGCGGCCGTCTCCTGCGCCGCGAAGGCATCCTCGACCTCACTGGCCAGCCATTCGTCGAGATCGACAAGCGCGTCGTCCAGCAGGGTCTGGGTCGCGGCCGGATTGGCGTAGAGGTCCGCCGCCGGGAACTCCAGCAGGGCCAGGGTCGCCGGGTCCGTCTCCGGCCGGGCGGCCGTCTCCGCCACCCAGCCGGAAGCGATGCCCGCCGTCGACACCGGCTTTCTGAACACGCCGGCGGCCACGGTCCGCACCGTCGCAATTTCCCGCATTGGACTGGTCGCCATCAGCCGCCGCTCGATCGCCCGCTCCGTCTCCGGCGGCACGACATAGCCGCCCGAGGTCGGTGCCGACGACAGCCCCGCCTTGATCTCCAGCCCAACCTCCCGCCCGGTCCGCACATATCCGTCGAACGCGGCCTTCGCCTCCAGTCCGCCCCCATCGGGAGAGGTGGCTCGACCGAAGGGAGAGACGGAGGGGGCAGAAGCCCCGCCGACGTCGAGAGAAGGCCGCCTCACCTCGCTCAGCGCGCGATCCAGCCGTGCCTGGGCACTCGCTACCGCCTGGTCGATCCGCGCCACCTTCTCCTCCAGCAGCGTGTCGGCCGAGGCCTTCTTCTCGATCTCGTCCAGCCGGGCGTCATTGGCCCCTTTGAACGCCTCGAACGCCGCCATCATCTCGTGCAGGGCAGCGCGCGTCTCCGGCGTACCGGAGGCGGTCTTGGTCTCTTTCATGATGTCTCCGCTTGAAAGGTCCGGCGGCTGACCCGACGGAACCGTGACCGGAACCGTCGGGTCCCGTTTGATTGACAGGATCGGCTCCCCCGTGGTCGGCTCGCGCCCACGGCTTGGGAGGGCCGCGCCCGATGTCGATGAGCCGCACCACCCTACTTGCGCCCGTTCTGATCGGGACCGTCCTGGTCGCCTTGGCCGGCACTGCCACCGCCGGCGAGCAGTGCGGCGCCCCGGTCCACAGCCGTTTCGGCGAGACCCGCGCCTATTTCCAGAACAGCCTCGGGGCCTGCCGCCCCGACGGCTACTGCTCGGTCGTGCTGGCGCTCCCTGACCCGACCGGCCAGGCCGTTTATGCCAGCCAGCTTCGTATCGCCCGTCCCGCGCCCGGGGCCGACCACGTCGTGGAACTGGTCGCCGTGGTGCCCATGAACGCGGGCGACGGCCAGCCGATGTCCGTCACCTTCGGCCGCCGCCAGATTGATCTGACCGGCAAGGCTTCGCTCCAGACCAACAACGCCA
Organism: Brevundimonas sp. R86498; assembly: GCF_044598075.1. Taxonomy (GTDB): domain Bacteria; phylum Pseudomonadota; class Alphaproteobacteria; order Caulobacterales; family Caulobacteraceae; genus Brevundimonas. The sequence goes on from NZ_CP139004.1 coordinate 97,351, forward strand.
ACCTGTTCGAGATCACCGACGCCGCCACGGTGGACGCCATCGTTTCAGGAGCCGGCCGCGCCGCCACCATGCGATGGACCTATCAGACAGAGACAGGGCCCTCGACCGCCTGGTTCGCCCTCGGTGGCGTCGCCCGCGCCCTGGCCTGGATCGACTGTATTGGCCGTCGCTAGACGGTCCTGAACCGCGCCCCCGGACAGGCAGGAAACGTCACCAGCGATACCTCACAAAGCTCCACACCCGACAGCACCCTCAGCCGCCCGTCCCGGCGCGCCCTCGCCGCCCTGAACCCGATCGACAGTCCGTCCAGCGCCCCCGCCCGGCTCAGCGCCCGGGCATAGCGGGCCTCGGCCGACCAGTCGGCGATCCGGCCCCGGACCAACAGCCCGCGATCATCCTCGACGATCTTGTCCCAGACCCCAACCACCGCCCGGCTCTCGTGCTGGTGCAGCATCCGCACCCCGCCCGCGCCGGTCCGCTTCAGACTGTCGGCAAAGGCCCCTTGTGCCACCACATCGCCACCCAGATCCGCCACGCCCCACAGGGAGGCATAGCCCTGGATAGCGAGTCCGGCATCGATCGCGATCGTCACTGCCCTTGCTCCAGTCTCAGCTCGATCCGCTCAACCGCCGCCCGCGTCGCCGTGCTCTGTTCCTCCAGCCGCGCCAGCCGCTCAGCCACGCGCCGTTGCTCGTCCACCCGGTCCTCCAGAATCGCGATCCGTGCGGCCGCGCCGCCGGCCCAGACCAGTCCCCCGACCGTCTGCACGGCAAGGGCGACGGCCAGTCCGGCGGCCATCTTGCGAACGTCGTCCATCAGTCGCCCACCCCCGCCATTCGCCGCCGCTCGCTGTCGGTCAGGAAGCTCGCCGCACTCAACCGCGCCCACAAAGCATCCTGCTCGGGCTGCAGGGCCGGCACCGCGTCCAGATCCGCCTCGATGCGGATGTCGCCGAACCGCCCGCCCAGCCAGCCGGTCAGCGCCCCCGCCGCCTTGCGTGCCAGTGGGATCACCGTCCCCCGCCAGAAGGCCGTATTGGCCTCGCGATAGTTGGCATAGGTCGCATCCCCCGGAATCCCCAGCAGCTGCGGCGGCACACCGAACGCCAGGGCGATCTCGCGCGCCGCTGCATGTTTCCCGGCGATGAAGTCCATATCCGCCGGGCTCATCGACATCGGCTTCCAGTCCAGTCCGCCTTCCAGAACCAGCGGCCGCCCGGCATTGCTCGCGCCGGCATGGGTCTCGCCCAGTTCGGCCTTGAGCGCAGCGAACTGAGCCTCCGTCAGCCGCTCGCCATCGCGGGCATCGAACACCAGCGCCCCGCTGGGTCGCGCCGCATTGTCCAGCAGCGCCTTGTTCCAGGCCCCTGAACTGTTGTGCACATCGATGGCGAAGGCCGCCGCTTCCAGCGGCGAGAACCCGTAGTGATCATCCGTCGGATGAAACAGCTTCAGATGCAGGACCGGCATCCACCCGTCGGCCTATCGCCCGATCCGCACGGACCGCCCTCCGACGGTGTATTCATAGGCGTCGGGCCAGCCCGCCCGCCCGGGCACCACCTGAACCCGGTCCGGCCTCAGGCTCCAGAGTTCGGTCGGCGGCTCGTCGCCCACGGCCTCGACGTAGGCATTGCCCGCCGTCTGCAGCGCGCCGTACAGCCCCTCCAGCCATTCCGCACCCGACTGTTCGGGGTTGGGCGCGCCCAGCAGCCGCGCCACCGGATGGTCGTCATCCCGGACACCCGCGACAAACACCTTCAGCGGTGCCGACGCCGCGGCCTCGGCGATCATCCGCACGCAGCGATAGGCGACGGCGTTCTTGCCGAAACCCTCCCGTGCCAAGGTGGCATAGTCACGCGGCGTCCACTGCGGCCGACCTGCCCCGGTCAGGGCGATCAGCGGTCCCGTGCGGCTATGCTTTGCCTCAGGCGCAGCCCGACCGGGCCTCCACGCAAACAGGGCCATGTCGCCTCCGGGATCCAGCTCTGGAAGACGGCGGTGTGATCGGCCGGCGGGCCTTGCCTTGCCGCCCCGATCCCCTTTTTCCCGCCATGCCCGAACTATAGTGGACCAGCGTCACAAGGCGCGCTGGAGGCCCGTTGTTTCAACACGGCCTTTGATCTTGCTGACGTTTTCGGCCCGAGCGTTGAACGCAAGGGCGCTCCAGCGTGCGTGATCGGCGATCAGCTGGCCGAGGTAATGCCCCGTTCGAGGTTCCACTCCATGGCCTCGTGCTCCACCGCGTCCTCGGGCTTTTCCAGTTCCAGTTCGCTGATGGTCTGGCCGCGGATGGAGACCCCGGCCGTATGCACGCTCTCCGGATCGCCGGACACCAGCGGATGCCAGTTGGCCAGCCCCCGTCCCTCGTGCAGACGGCGATAGGCGCACGACAGCGGCATCCACCCCAGCGCCTCGATGTTCCACGGCGTCAGCTTGATACAGTCCGGCACATGGTCCTTGCGACCGGCATAGTCCGTGCAGCTGCAGCGCTGGCTGTCGAACAGCTTGCAATGCACCTTCGTCGGAAACACCTCGCCGGTGTCCTCATCCTCGAACCGGATCAGGCAGCACAGCCCACAGCCGTCGCACAGGCTCTCCCACTCCTCGCGGGTCATCTGTTCGAGTCGCTTGGTCTGCCAGAAAGGACGGTCCGCCGGGATCATGGGGCGCCTCTACGCCCCGTCGCGGCCCGCGTCCACCGAGGCCGTATCAGTCCGTCGTCAGGAAGGCGGGGTTCGCGGCCGGCCAGTCGGTATCGCCCCGGCGCGTGAGGGTCATTTCAAAGAACTGGGCGCGGGTCCCGTTCGCCAGGGTGATGGTCCCGGTCTCGTGCCAGACACCGTCCCGCACCGTGATGACATAGGTGATCGGCCCGCCCGAGGTCTCCATCCGCCAGTTGTAGCCCTCCGGGGTCAGCTCGATCACCCGGGCCAACTCATCGCCCCAGACGTGCGAGCGCATCTCGATCCCGCCCCCTGCGGCTTCCGAAAAGACCGTGAAGGCGTTGAACAGGGTGGCCCCGTCCGACCCGCGGGCCTTGCCTTCCATGACCCGGATTTCCCCGCCCAGCATGGGCCCGATCCGCTCCATCTGCTCGAAGGTGTTCACCGAACCGTCAGGCAGGGTCATCCGTGCCGGCCCGATCCAGACGCCGTCGAACCGCGCCAGGGCTGCAGTCACCTCGGGCCGCGGGGCCTGGGCCGGCTGGGCGGCCGCCGCCCCGGCTCCCATCAGCAGCATTGCTGCCACCATTCCGATCAGGCCTTGGCCCCACTTCTGCATGATCATTCTCCCCCGGTCCGGAAAACACATTCGGAGTTTGGACCGGCGACGTCTTGAAGGTTTCGGCCAGGGCCTCATCCGGCGGCGAAGGCATGCCGGATCTGCCGCAGATAGGCCGCCACCGCCGCGGGTGGCGCACCGAAACTCTCCAGTGCCTCGCGCGACAGATGCGCCTGGTCGGCATAGCCGGCCTCGGCCGAGACCGGGGCCAGACGCGCACCCGCTTCAAGACTGAGCACGCAGGCCCGTCGCAGGCGCCGCACCCGCGCGAAGGTTTTGGGCGACAGGCCGACCGCGACGCCGAACCGACGTCTCAGACTGCGTTCGCTGAGCCCCGCCTCCGCCGCCGCCTCGTCGATCCGGACTCGCCCGTGCTCCGCCATGATCCGGTCGGCCACCGCCGCCACCGCCCGGTCTTCCGCCGCGCGTTCAAACGGCCAGGCGGCAAGCGCCGCGTCGGCCGCGGTCGCCTCCCCCTCGACCAGACCCACCAGGGCCGTCTTGATCCACCGCACCAGACCCGGCTCCATCAACGCCTCAGGCAGCCCCCGCCCCGCGATCGCAGGCGGCGCGGCACCGGGTGCCCGGAGCCCGCCCCCGGGCCGCAGTCTGGCCCCGACAGATACCGTGCCCCGAGTCACGTCCACGACGTGGGCCGTATCGCTGGGCCCCGCGATCGCCACCGTCAGCGCACCATCGGCGTGACGGTCTAGGCACAGATTGATCGCGCCATCCGGCGGGATCACATGGCGAAGGCGCTCGGGCTCATGGTCTTCCAGCCGAAAGCGCCAGAACGCCTCGACGTCGCGCCGGATCGCCGCCGAGGGTGCATACTCCTCGTAGATCATGCCGCCTCCCGGGCCTGACCATGCCGCTCCGCGGCCCGACTGTCACGAGGGGCCATGGCATGTGGCGGCGTCGGCCTCTATACCCCCGCGCCATGGCTCCCCGTTCCTCCCCCCGCCCTCCGCTCGTCGCCCTGAAGGATGTCCGTCTCCAGGACGGAACCCGCCCCCTGTTCGAGGGCGTCGACCTCGCCATCGAGCCCCGCACCCGCTCCTGCCTCGTCGGCCGAAACGGGGCGGGCAAGTCCACCCTGATGAAGATGGTCATGGGCCTGATCGAGCCGGATTCCGGCACCCGGAGCATCCAGGGCGCGGTCCGCTTTGCCTATGTGCCGCAGGAGCCGCTGATCGCCGGCGACACCCTGCTGGACTACGCCACCTCCAACGACGCCGAGAGCTGGACCGCCGAGGCCTGGCTCGAGACCTTCGGCATGGACCCTAACAAGTCCACCAAGGGCCTGTCCGGTGGCGAGATCCGCCGCGCCGCCCTGGCCAAGGCCTTCGCCGAGGAGCCCGACCTCCTCCTGCTCGACGAGCCGACCAACCACATGGATATCCTGGCGATCGAGCTCCTCGAGACCGAGATCATCAACGCCAAATGCGCCGCCCTGATCGTCTCCCACGATCGCGCCTTCCTGAACCGCGTGACCCAGTCCTGCCACTGGCTCGAGGGCCGCCGCGTCCGCACCCTGAACAAGGGCTTCAACGATTTCGACGAATGGGCCGCCAAACAGCTGGAAGAGGAGGCCATCGCCTTCCAGAAGCTGACGAAAACCATCGAGCGCGAGACCGCCACCTTCTACAGCTCGATCACCGCCCGCCGCAGCCGGAACGAAGGCCGCGCCCGCTCACTGGACGCCCTGCGCGCCGAACGCGCCGAACAGGCCAAGGACCGGCCGCGCGAGCTGAACCTCGGCGTCGATTCCGGCTCCACCTCGGGAAAGCTGGTGGCCGACCTGAAGGGCGTCACCAAATCCTTCGGCGACCGCATGGTCATCAAACCATTCACCAGCCGCATCCTCCGCGGCGACCGCCTAGCAATCGTCGGCCCCAACGGCGCCGGCAAGACCACCCTGGTCAAGATCATGCTGGGCGAACTGGCCCCCACCGAGGGCACGGTCAAACTCGGGGCCAGCCTCGAGACCGTCTATCTGGACCAGTCCCGCGACGGGCTGAAGTCCGACACGACCCTGTGGGACGCCCTGACCCCCGGTGGCGGCGACAGCATCATCGTGCGCGGTATCTCCAAGCATGTTGCGGCCTACGCCAAGGACTTCCTGTTCCAGGAGGGCCAGCTGCGTCAGCCGATCTCGACCCTGTCGGGCGGCGAGCGCAACCGCCTGCTGCTCGCCATCGCCCTGGCCAAGCCCGCCAACATGCTGGTCCTCGACGAACCGACCAACGACCTCGACATGGACACGCTTGACAAGCTGGAAGAGCTGCTGGAGGCCTATGACGGCACCCTGATCCTGGTCAGCCACGACCGCGACTTCGTCGACCGTCTGGCCACCTCCACCATCGGCATGAACGGCCGCGGCGACATCGTCGAAACCCCCGGCGGCTGGACCGACTTCATCCGCCAGAACCCGGGCTTCCTGAAGAAGGGCGAGGGCCAGGGGTCGAGGGTCGAGGACAAATCCTCTGCTGCGACGGAAGCCCCTCCTCCCTCGACCCCCGACCCTCGCCCCTCGACCACGGCGAAGCCCGGCAAACTCTCCTTCAAGGACCAGCACCGTCTGAAGGAGCTGGACGCCCTGATCCACGCCCTGCCCGCCGACATCGCCGCCCACGAGGCCACCCTCGCCGACGTCAACTTCTACGCCCGCGACCCCTCGGGCTTCGCCAGCACCATGAAAGCGCTCGACGGTGCGCGGGCCAAGCTGGAAGCGGCCGAAGAAGAATGGCTCGAGCTGGAAACCAGGCGCGAGGCCCTGACGGGCGGCTGACAGTTTCTGTGGACAACACAAAACGCTGATCCGCAAAAGCGAATCCGATCCGTCCACAGAGGTTAACAGTCTTGTCCACCGGGGCCCCCGCCGTCTTGCACAGCGGGCCTCTTCGGGGCGCTTGCCGTCTACCGGATTTGGAGAGAACGTCAACAGGCCGAGGGACACGGCGGCGCGGAAATCCGGCGAGAGCCGGGGTTCAAGCGGGTCGGTCCGGCTCTCTGACCAAGGGCTCCCTGCCGCTTCGGCGGACACGGAAATCCCGGGCAGGGTCCAGGCTCCCCGCCTTTAGCGCTTCGGTGCGGGGCGACGGAGAACCGGACCGGGATCGATGAACGACGACGGGGCGCAATCCCCGACGGACCGGCATCGGACAGGAGCCGCCAGAATACAGCTGACCGTCTCCGGGTTCGCCCGCAGGCGCTGAGGCCAGGGTTCTGAACCTCAATGGCCAAGTCCCAACCCGGACTTGGTGGGGGGACGCAAGCACCGGCTCGACCGGACTTGCGTCCCCTCGCTCAATTTGGCGCCATGCCTTCCGGCAAGGTTCCCCGACTGGCCCGATTGCCGCGCTCATCAAGCACTGCCTTCCCTTGCATCCCCGACAGCCCTAGGTTTCGAGCATGCAGACCCGCGCGAGTCAGTCCGTTGTCAGCCGCCGCCTGCTTCTCGCGGGCGGGGTCGCCGTCACGGCCATGGGACTGTCCGCCTGCTCCGGCTCCGAGGCTCCGGTGGATGAACAGGGCCGCGTTCGCATCCGCTTCGCCACCGACTGGCGCGCCCAGGCCGAACAGGGTGGCTTCTACCAGGCGCTGGCCTCCGGTGCCTATGAGCGGCGCGGTCTGAACGTCCAGATCATCCAGGGCGGACCTGGCGTAAACGTGCCGCAGTTGCTGGCGTCGGGAGCCGTCGAACTCGGCATGGGCTCGAACAGCTTCATCCCGCTGAACCTCGTGGCCGAAGGCGCACCGGTGAAGGCCGTCGCCGCCTTCTTCCAGAAGGATCCCCAGGTCCTGATCGCCCACCCCGACCCTGCCCTGACCGGCATCGCGGACCTGGCCGGCCGGCCCTTCCTGCTGGCGGATGCCTCGATCACCGCCTTCTGGGTCTGGTTGAAGGCCAGATACGGCTTCACCGACGATCAGGTCCGAAAATACAACTTCAACCCCGCGCCCTTCATCGCCGACGAGCGCGCCGTCCAGCAGGGCTATCTGACGTCCGAGCCCTATACGATCGAGAAGATCGCCGGGTTCGAGCCGCGCGTCTTCCTGCTCGCCGATGAAGGCTATCCCTCCTACGCCACCATGGTCCTGTCGCCCGACGGTTTTGCCCGGGACAATGCAGAGGCGCTGCGCGGCTTCATCGCCGCCTCAGCCGAGGGCTGGAGGGACTATATGCGGGGCAACCCCGCCGCCGCCGATGCCCAGATCCGTGAGGCCAACCCGGAGATGACCCAGGACGTCCTCGACCAGGCCCGGGCCAGGCTGAGCGAATACGGGATCGTGGATGCGGGAGACGCCGCGCTCTACGGCCTCGGAGCCATGACACCGGAACGCTGGCAGGCCTTTTTCGATGTAACGTCCCAGGCCGGCGTCTACCCTGCCGACCTGCGCTGGCGCGACGCCTTCACTGACGCCTTCCTCCCGGGCCGTGGCTGACCGGTTGCCGTCCACTGTGCAGGTTTGCCTGAAGGGAGCGGTCGTCCGCTATCCCTCCCTGAGCCACTCTCTCGGCCCGATCGACCTCAGCATTGCGTCCGGAGAAATCGTCGCCCTTGTCGGGGCGTCCGGGGCGGGCAAGTCCACGGCCTTGCGGCTGCTCGCCGGCCTGGAGACGCCGGCGGCGGGCCGGCATGAGCATGCACCCGGTACGAGGACCGGTTTCGTGTTCCAGAGCCCCACCCTGATGCCCTGGGCCGATGCACGGGCGAACGTCGCGCTGCCCCTCGAGCTGTCCGGTGTGCCCTCGGCCGAGGCCCGACGTCGCGCGGATATGGCCCTGGCCGCCGTCGGCCTCGGCGACCGCCCGGAGGCACGCCCGCGGCAGCTGTCAGGCGGCATGGCCATGCGGGTGTCCCTTGCCCGGGCGCTCTCGGTAGAACCCGACCTGCTGCTGCTCGACGAGCCCTTCGCGGCACTTGATTCCATCACCCGGCGCCGCCTGATCGAGGATCTTCACCGCCTCTGGGCGGCGCGCGCCGTCGCCATGGTCTTTGTCACCCATGATGTGGAGGAGGCCGCCTATCTGGCCGGCCGGGTCGTCGTCCTGTCGGTTGCCGACGGCAGGGTTGTCGACGACATCGCCATGCCGGGGCCGCTGCCCCGTCCAGCGAACTGGCGTCGTGACCCGGCCTTCCTGGAGGCTGTGGAAACCGTGGCCGACGCCTTGGCCGCCTCCATGGGTCTCGCTTCATGAGACGCCTCGCCTCGGCCCTGCCCGCGCTGGCCCTGACAATCGCCCTGCTCCTCATCTGGGAAGTGGCCTGTCGCCGTCTGAAGATTCCGGTCTATTTCCTTCCCCCACCAACAGCGGTCGTTCGCGCCCTGGTCGAAAACGGGCCGGTTCTGGCCGGGTCCGCGCTGCAAACCTTCTGGATGGCGTTCAAGGCGTTGGTGGTCGCCGTCGGGCTGGGTGGCGGTCTTGCCGTTCTTGTCTCGCTGAACCGTGTCGCCGAGCGCGCGATCGCCCCGCTCGCCGTGACGCTGCAGGTCACCCCGGTCGTCGCCATTGCTCCCCTGGTCCTGATCTGGGTCGGCCTCGACCACGCAGACCGCGCCGTCACGGCGCTCGCCGCTGCGGTCGCCTTTTTTCCGATCTTCTCCGGCGTCCTCACCGGTCTCAGGGCGACCGACACGGATCTGGAGCGCCTGTTCGACCTCCACAAGGCCACGGCGCTTCAGCGTCTCTGGCGTCTGCGGCTGCCCTCGGCCCTCCCCTTTGCTCTGGAGGGCATTCGTGTGGCCAGTGGCTTCGCCATCATCGGGGCGGTGGTCGCAGAGTTCGTGTCCGGTTCCGGGGCCACACAGGGTCTGGCCTGGCGGCTGCTCGAGGCCGGCAACCGACTGCGCACGGCCGACCTTCTGGCGGCGCTCTTCTGCCTTGCGGTCCTTGGGCTGGCGCTGAACGCGGCAGCGACGGGTGCCCGCCAGTACATGCTGCAGCATCGGGACTGAGGCCTTTAACGTCCGTTAGCCCGGGGTTAAGCCGCCGGCGGCTAGCATGTTGGTAACGTCCCACGGGAGTCCGCCCTTGCAGTATCGCACTCTCCGACCCTTGACGCGGCTGATCGCGACGGCGTCGGGCGTTCTGTTGTTGGCGGGGACCGCTCACGCCCAGGTCGCGGTCAGTAACGGCTCGACGCGCTACCTCTCCTGGGCCAACCGCCCCGCCTCCACGGCCCCGGGCGGTGAAGTCGCTCAGACCCGCGCGAGATCCGGACTGATTCCGCGCCGCACCGCACCGTCCCGGGCTGTCCAGCAGCCCGGACTGCAGCCTGCGCCGTCTCCACTGCCGATGTCGCGCGGCCTGACCCCGGCCGGGGCATGGCTCGGTCCCCGGACGGTACCGTCATACGCACCCGGCACGCCCGACCCCATCGCCATGGCCGCCACGGTCCGCGCGCCGGACGCAACCGCGCCCGGTACGCCGCCTGGACCCGCGCCTGTTGCCGACCCCATGGCACCCCGGCGCGATGCGCCGGTCTTCAGGCTTCGACCCCATGAACCCGCCACAGGCCCTGGCATGGCCACGGCGACCGAAGACGCTTCGGAACAGCAGGGTCCGGGCCGCGCAGCCCAGGGCGCACGCTACTATTCCGTGCACCGGGACGCAGGCCGTCAGCCCGATCCGACCGTGATTCCAGAGCCGGTCTTCTTTGACAGTGTGACGCTCGATCTGGCGGAACCCCCGGCGACCGAACCTCTGATGCGCGACGCCCAGGGACGCAGACGTTCAGTCGCCAACGAAGACCCGAGTTTACCATGAGCGACGCCGCAACTGCGCCCGTAGAGACGGGGTCGCGCCTCCCCGATCTGATTCAGCTGGCTCAGGAGAGCTCCAGCGAGAAGCGCCGCGACCTGTTGCGCGAACTGACCGAGCACTTCTTTGGTCCGGCCCGACGCAGCGCCGCCGAGGATGAGCTCTACGATTCGCTGCTGACCGACCTGGCGGCGGAAATGGAAACTGCCGTGCGGGCCGAACTGTCTGCCCGCTTCGCCCTCTCCCCCGATGCCCCGCGCGGCCTGATCCGGCGGCTGGCCAATGATGAGGTGGCCGTCGCGGATGCCGTCCTGCGGGCCTCGACCGTGCTGACGGACGAAGACCTGATGGGCGTCGTCCGCACCCAGGGACAGGAACATCTGCGAGCCATTTCCGAACGGGACACCGTCTCCGAGGCCGTCTCTGACCTGATCGTCGAGCGCGGCGATGACGAAACGCTCGGGACCCTGCTCCGCAACGACGGGGCTCGCCTCTCCCGGGCGGCGTCCGAGACCGCCGTCGAGCGCGCCAGGCGCAATCCGGCGCTCCATGCCGCGACGGTGGAGCGGGCGTCCCTGCCCGCCGATCTGCTGAATGACATGTATTTCGTTGTCGAGACCCGGCTGCGCCAGCGCATTCTCGAACAAAACGCTGCCATGGATCCCGTTCTGCTGGAGAGCGCCCTGGCGGCGGGTCGCGCGCGCGTGGCGGCCGACGACGGCACCCTCCCGGCGGACTACAGCGAAAGCCTCGCCTATGTGGAAGAACTGGGGGCCGCCAACCAGCTGACGCCCAACATGCTGGCCCGCTTTCTCCGCTCGGGAAGCCGGACTGCGTTCCTGATCGCACTCGCCCAGCTCGCTGACGTGGACTTCCATACCGCCAACCAGATCGTGCAACGCCGGGAGCTCGACGCCCTGGCCGTCATCTGCAAGGCGGCCGATCTCGACAGGGCCCTGTTTCTGACCTTCGTCGTCGTGATTCTGGGGGGCGAGGAAAACGCGATCGGCCAGGCCCACGCCTACGCCCGCCTCTACACCGAGCTCCAGCGGGAGGCCGCCCTGCGCACCCTGCGGTTCTGGCGGCTGCGGCGCAAGTCGGCCGTCGCCGCCTGACACGAAAAAGGCCCGCGTCCTTTCGGAAGCGGGCCTTCAGACGCTGAAGCGGGAAACCTACTTCTTGGCGGCGCGCGGCGCGCGAGCAGGTTTGCGTCCGCCCTGGCCCAGCCCCATCTGCTTGGCCAGATCCGACCGTGCCTTGGCGTAGTTCGGGGCCACCATCGGATAGTCTTTGGGCAGACCCCACTTGGCGCGGTATTCCTCGGGGCTGATATCGTACTTGGTGCGCAGGTGGCGCTTCAGCGACTTGAACTTGCGACCGTCCTCCAGACAGATCAGGAAATCGGGGCTGATCGACTTGCGGATCGGAACTGCGGGCTCCTTGGGCTCAGGCTCGGCTTCAACCACACCGGTCGAAACCTGGGACAGGGCCGCATGGATATTGGAGATCAGCGACGGCAGGTCATTCGCCGCCACGCTGTTGTTGCCGACATAGGCGGAGACGATGTCTGCCGTCATCTCCAGAAGTTCGGACCGCTCGTCCAGTCTTGTCGCTTCCACAGGATTGTCCTTGCCTAATCTTGTCGCGCTAGCGCGATTGGGAGTTTTGGAAATAAGGATATCCGCGACCGAAAGCAATGGACTTGAACACAGAAGCCCATGATGCCGCCCGACAGTTTCCGGTTCGCACTATAGTTTCAGCAGTGGCCGCTTCCGGTCAGCGTCCGAAGTTCTCCGCCAGCGCCATCATCGCCGCCCGCTCCGGTGCAGAATACTCATCCAGTGCGTCGTCGTCGCCTTCACGGATCGCTCTGAGCAATGCGGGCGACAGGGCGGATGACAGCGACCAGTTCCAGTAACGCAGCACGGTCTGGGCGCGGTCGACCGCCAGCATCTCATAGGTGACCTGAACCCTCTCCCAGTCGGGATGAACACTACCGTCCGCGAGGGTCTCGGGCCGGCGCATGGACCGCCACAGATTCTGCAGATCCAACCGCGCCAGCCCGGTCGCCTTGCACAGGATGGCCAGAGGTTCGCCCCCGGTATCGCCCAGGATCTTGGCCCCCGTCAGAGGCTTGATGCCCGACAGATAGGCGATCTCGGACGCAAGCTCGGGGCTCAAACCATCGGTCGCGGCCACGCCGATGGCCTGCTCCAGACTGGCATAGGGGCTTTTCTCGATCGCCGCGCGATTGCGCTGGCGGCGCTCGATGAACTGCAGGGCCTTTCTGGAGACCGGATCCTGCCACCCCTCGGCGGCGGCCATGGCGAAGACGTCCTCCACCACCTCCTGCATGACCTCACGGCTGACCGCGAAGCGCTGCAGGATCGTGCGACGGTCCTCGGCCCCGCACCACCAGAACATCACATAGGCCCCGGATGGTCTCAGCTCCGTCCGCCGCAACAGCGGACTACACAAGGCGGGAACCTGTCGCGACAGGCTGACCACCGCCTCGATCCCGGGCTGGGACAGACGCGCCGTTGTGTTGCGCAGCACCGCCTCGACGACCCGCTCCTCGCCAAAGGCGATCAGCGTCTCGGTGACGATTTCGGACAGCCCGCGCCGCCGCGCCATCAGCAGCCGATGCTCGGTTCCCGTGTCGCGCGCGCAGGCCGCCAGATCGGCGTCCGTCAGCGAGGCGCACTGCTCGATCAACAGCCCCGCGACCGCCACCTCGTCGCGCAACAGCATGCGCGCCAGACTGTTGGGCAGCTCCGCCAATGGGGCCAGCCGCTCCGCCACCCGCTGGCGCTCGCGAGGCGCTGCCAGCCGCAGCATTTCCACCAGCAGGTCGCCGGTCACGGCCCGCTCGAAGGCATTCACACGGCTGCCCGGCAACGACACCACATCCGCCAGCCGCTTCAGCAGAGCCTGCCGCGCGCGGAACACCGGCGGCGGAGCGTCAGGCGACGGGGCTGAAACCGGTTCGGACATACCGCCCGAGGCTAGGGTCAGTTCGGTTAACCGCCGCCTTACAGCCCCTCGAACAGCGCCGTCGACAGATAGCGCTCGGCGAAACTGGGAATGATGACCACCAGCGTCTTGCCGGCGTTCTCCTCCAGCGCCGCCAGCCGGAAGGCTGCGACCAGGGCCGCGCCGGACGAGATCCCCACCGGCACCCCTTCCGTGCGCGCCACGCGCCGGGCCATGTCGAAACTGTCCTCGTTCGACACCTGTTCGACCCCGTCGATCATCGACCGGTCGACGATGCTGGGGACGAAGCCGGCCCCGATGCCCTGGATCTTGTGCGGGCCCGGCTCACCCCCCGACAGAACGGGCGAGGCCGTGGGCTCGACCGCGATCATCCGGATCGAGGGCTTCAGCGCCTTCAACGCCTGACCGACCCCGGTGATCGTCCCGCCGGTCCCGACACCCGAGACCACGATATCGACCGCTCCGCCGGTGTCGTTCCAGATCTCGGGGGCCGTGGTCGCGCGGTGGATCGCCGGGTTGGCCAGGTTGTCAAACTGCGCCGGGCTGACGCTGTTGGGTGTCGACGCCAGCAGCTCCTGCGCCCGTGCAATCGCGCCCTTCATCCCCTTCTCCGCCGGGGTGAGCTCCAGCTGGGCCCCCAGCAGGGCCAGCATCTTGCGCCGTTCGATCGACATGCTCTCGGGCATGCACAGGATCAGCTTGTAGCCCTTGGCCGCCGCCACGAACGCCAGACCGATCCCGGTATTGCCCGAGGTCGGCTCGATCAGGACGGTGCCGGGGCCGATCTTCCCGGCGTCTTCCAGCGCCTCGATCATCGCCACCCCGATGCGGTCCTTCACCGAGGAGGTCGGGTTGAAGAACTCCAGCTTGGCCAGCACCGTGGCCTTCGCCCCCAATTCCGCCGACAGCCGCGGCAGCCGGACCAGCGGCGTGTCGCCGATCGTGTCGACGATCGAGTCATAGATCTTGCCGCGTCCGGACGTGCGGTGGCGCGTGGTGTTGGATTCAGTATCGGACATGGGGAGGCTCCGGCAGGCTGCGGTCTGGAACAGAAGATGGGGCTTCCCTCCCGTTCGCAAGGGCCGAAGAGCATCATTTCTGACCTAGAGCCATCCGGCCTCGCGCAGCCTGACCGTGTTCGCGCGCGACACCGGGGCATCCAGTCCGCCTCTCAGGCGTAGCCGCAATTGTCGCCCTGCGGGCACCACCGCCTCGACGGCGTCCCGTGCCACCCACCACGAGCGATGCACCCTCAGGCCCTCCCGCCCGCCCATGGCGGCCACGGCCTGGGCATCGGCATCAGGAGCAGTTCGGATCCCTTCAGCGTGTGCACACGCACATAGTGGTCCTCCATCTGCAGGCACAGCACCCCGTCTCCGAAAACCCGGTCGGGCGGAACCGGTGCCGCCACGGGTGCCGTGCCGGGCCGGCCGAAGGCACGCCGGACCAGCAGGGCCCCGCCCAGCGCCGCCAAACTGATCGTCAGGCTCTGCCCGTACCATTCCAGCAGGCCGACGCGGGCGACAAATGGCCAGAGCGACAGGGCCGCCACCCGGCTGACTGCCGCGACCGGAATCGCGATGACCGCGATCACCACCGGTCCCCACAGCCACACCGGGATGCGCGCCTGCGCGGCCCACCGCGCGGCGGCCGGAACAGCGACGCCGTACAGAAACGTGGCGATCCAGAAGGTCCCGACCGAATAGGCGATCCGCGTCGGGGCCGTATCGTTCAGATAGCTGCCGAACGGTCCGACCAGCCCCAGAAAGACACCCGCGGCCGTCGACAGACCAAAGGCCAGCGCCAGCCGCCCGAGGGCGGGGTTTCGAACAACAGCCCCATCAATCATGGCTCAACCTTAGCCGGAGCCGGGCCGAGGTCCAGCCCCGTCTGCCCGGACACGTACCCGTTCGCCCGTTCGCGAAACCGCGCTGGAACGACCCCGGTGCCGCGGTCAGATGGCCGCTCATCCACGGAACCGGATCCATGAAAAACCTCTTTCACTTTGCTCGCTGCGCCACCCTGGCCGCCCTCGCCGCTGTCCTCGTCACAGCCCCCTCGCTGGCCCAGTCCACGGTCGGTTTCGCACGGCTCTCGTTTCCGGACGGGGCCGGCCCGGCGGTCGAGGGTGGGGTCTGGTACCCGAGCGATACCCCGCCCGGCACCGCCCTGCCCCTGGTGGTGATTTCCCACGGCAATGGCGGGAGTTACGCCGGCCATAGGGCAACGGCCGAGGCCTTGGCGCGCGCGGGCTTCATCGCCGCCGCCCTGACCCACACCGGCGACAACTGGCGCGACCAGAGCCGGGCGACCGACGTCGCCGAACGTCCCCGCCAGCTCAAGGTCCTGATCGACCATATGGTCACCACCGGAGCCGGATCCTCGAGGGTCGACCCCGACCGGATCGGTGCCTTCGGCTTCTCGTCGGGCGGCTTCACCGTTCTCGTCGCAGCGGGCGGCACCCCGGACCTCCGCCGCGTCGGGGCCCACTGCCGCGAGCACCCAGCCTTCTACGACTGCCGCCTGATCGGAGAACGTCCGCCCTCGCCCGAGACCCTGGGCACGGTCTGGGTGCACGATGATCGCATCCGCGCGGTCGTGGCCGCCGCCCCCGCCCTCGGCTACACCTTCGGCACGGACGGTCTCGCGGAGGTCAGTGCGCCGATCCAGCTCTGGCGCGCGGAAGCGGACCGGGTGCTGCCCCATCCGTTTTACGCCCGGGCGGTCCACGACGCCCTGCCCTCGCCCCCCGAATACCATGTCGTGCCGGCGGCCGGGCATTTCGACTTCATGCCGCCCTGCTCACCGGAACTGGCACAGGCGGCCCCATTGATCTGCCAGCCCACGCCCGGTCTGGATCGGGCCGCCTTCCAGACCGACTTCAATGCCCGGGTGGTCGACTTCTTCGGCCGCACCCTCGCGAAGGAATAGCCCGACTCAGACGTCCGTCTCGAAGCGGACGCCCTCATAGATCGCGGTCATCGGCAGGGTGACATCGATCGCCGTCAGCGGCACGATTCCGTCCACACCCTCGATATCCCGATCCACCCAGGGGTCCGCTTCGTCGGACCGGCTCCACAGCAGAACCTGGGGCCGATCCGGCTCGATGATCACGATGTGGCGCAGGGTCGGCGTCTGCTTGAACTCCTCGGCCTTGCGCAGCAGGTCGATCGTGCGGGTAGAGGGGGAAAGCACTTCGAAGAAGACCGTCGGCGCGGTGCTGCTCAGGGATTTGTCCGGCACGCTCGCGCAGTCGACCGTCACATCTGGCCGCCGCACATTGCCGTGCAGCATCCGCGCCGCCACGTCGGCGGTGTTGGGCTGGCAGGGCTTCCCGCGCAGCTTGTTGCCCAGATCGATGATCAGATTGACCACGATCCGGTCATGCCGACGGGTAGCCCCGGTCATCATCCGGGGCATGCCGTCGACCAGTTCCCAACGGTCCTCCTGATACTGGCACCAGTCCAGGAAGGCGTCAGGCGTCATCAGCTTGAGCGCGGCGTTCATACCGGCACCATACACCAACCGGGGCCGACCCGGAACGGCCCCGCCTTCACCGCCCGTTAACCACGATCCCGCATCCGTTAACCCATGCGCAACCTCGTCGCCGCCGTCGAAGCCGTCGATCCCCTGGTCGTCACGGGCAAGGTCGCCGGCGTGTCCGGCCTGCTGATCGAGGCGCGGGGCGGACTGTCGCGTCTGGCCGTCGGGGCACGCGCAGAGATCGGGCGTCGCGGCACCACACCCCTGCCCGCCGAGGTCGTGGGCTTCCGCGACTCCAAGGCCCTGCTCATGCCCTTCGGCCCCGTCGAGGGCGTGGCACCGGGCGCGGACATCCACATCATCGGCCAGGCGGCCGCTGTCTATCCGACCAAGGCCTGGCTGGGCCGGATCATCGACGCCTTCGGCGAACCCATCGACGGCAAGGGCCCCTTGCCCCAGGGCCCGGCCCCCTACCCTCTGCGCGCGTCGCCGCCTCCGGCCCATTCGCGCGGCCGGGTGGGCGAGCGGCTGGACCTCGGCGTCCGCTCCATGGACGTCTTCACCACCACCTGCCGGGGCCAGCGGCTGGGCATCTTCGCCGGCTCGGGCGTCGGCAAGTCGGTGCTGCTGTCCATGCTGGCCAAACAGGCCACCTGCGACGCGGTGGTGGTTGGCCTGATCGGCGAACGGGGCCGGGAGGTCCGGGAGTTCATCGAGGAGACCCTGGGCGAGGACGGCCTGCGCCGCGCCATCGTCGTCGTGGCGACCTCCGACGAACCCGCCCTGAAACGCCGGCAGTCCGCCTATATGACCCTGGCAATCGCCGAATACCTCCGGGACCAGGATCTGGAGGTCCTGTGCCTGATGGACTCGGTGACCCGCTTCGCCATGGCCCAGCGCGAGATCGGCCTGGCCGCCGGCGAGCCCCCCACGACCAAGGGCTATACGCCCACCGTCTTTTCGGAACTGCCCAAGCTGCTGGAGCGCGCCGGCCCCGGCCCGATCCGGCCCGACGGCACCACCGCGGGGCCGATCACCGCCCTGTTCACCGTCCTCGTCGACGGGGGCGACCATGACGAGCCCATCGCCGACGCCGTGCGGGGGATTCTCGACGGCCACATCGTCATGGACCGCAAGATCGCCGAACGCGGCCGCTTCCCGGCCATCGATGTGCTCAAATCCGTCAGCCGCACCCTGCCCGGCTGCCAGACGCCGCCCGAGCGCGAGCTGAACCGCCGCGCCCGCCAGTGTCTCGCGGCCTATTCCAGCATGGAGGAACTGATCAAGATCGGGGCCTATCGCGCGGGGGCAGACCCGATCACCGACCGCGCCATCGCCTTGAATCCGGCGCTGGAGGCCTTCCTCGGCCAGGACAAGGACGATGTCACCCGACTGGCCAACTCCTTCAACAGGTTGGAAAGCATTCTGAACCAAGGTCAGCTGCAGTGACCGGAGATTTCGCATGACCGCCTGGGCCCATTCCCTCATCCGCATCTCCAACTATGAGGTCGAGACGCTGCAGAAGCGTTTGGCCGAGATCACCGCCCGCAAGGTTTCGGCCGAGATGCGCCTGGCCGTGCTCGACGCCGAGGTCGAGGTGGAACGCGAGCGCGCCCGTGCCGATTCCGAGGCCAATCTGCTGCTCCAGGCCTATCTGGCCGGCTGGAAGGCCCGCAAGGGCGCGGCCGAAAGCGACCTGATCACCCTCGACGCCGAGGAAGAAGGGGCCCGCGACGCCCTGACCGGGGCCTATTCCGAGCTGAAAAAGTTCGAGCACGTCGCCGAGACCACCCGGCTGAACGCCCTGATCGCCGCCGGCAAGCGCGAGACCGCCGCCTTCGACGAAATGGGTCTGCGCCGGCGCAGCGCATAGATCCCTTCTCCCCTTGCGGGAGAAGGTGGCAGCCGAAGGCTGACGGATAAGGGGTACGAGGATGCAGAAGATATGTGTCCGGCAAGCCCTCGCCGGCCAGACCGGGTTTCACACCTCATCCGACCTCGCTCCGCTCGGCCACCTTCTCCCGCAGGGGGAGAAGGGTCTGAGCAGACGCGCCCTCCTCGCCTCCAGTCTGGCCCTCGCCGCCTGCGGCCAGACCGAGGCCGCCCCGACCCTCGCCGCCACACCCCTGAAATCCATCGCGCCGTTCCCGATCGGTACGGCCGCCATGGCGGGACAGTTCGACGACCCCGCCTGGGTCGATCTGGCCCTGACCCACGTCTCCCAGCTCACGCCCGAGTGGGAGATGAAGATGGAATACATCCTCGATCGCCCCGGCCGGTACCGCTGGGACGCCCCGGACCGCATTGCGGACTTCTGCACCGCTCATGAGCTCCGCCTGCATGGCCACGCCCTGATCTGGTACTCACAGGGTGCCGACCAGTTCGCCGGCCTCGACCGCCCGGCCTTCATCACCGGATTCGACGACTACATCGCTGCTGTCGCCAGCCGCTACCGGGGTCGGGTCGTGGGCTGGGACGTCGTCAATGAGGCGGTCGCCGAGGACGGCAACGGCCTGCGCGACTGCCACTGGAGCGCCGTCCTGGGCCAGGACGGCTATATCGCCCGCGCGTTCGAACTGGCGAAGTCCGCCGACCCGGACGCGATCCTGTTCCTCAACGACTACAATCTGGAGAACAATCCGACCAAGGGCGCAACCTTCCTGCGGCTGGTCGAGCGGCTGCTGAAGGCCGGCGTCCCCGTCGGCGGCCTCGGCACCCAGTCCCACCTCGACATCGAGATCCCCGCCGGCCAGACCACCGCCTTCATCCGCGAGGCCGCCGCCTTCGGCCTGCCGATCCACGTCTCCGAGCTGGACGCCTCCCTGCGGTCCGACGGCCGGATCGACACCCGCTCGCGCCAGACCCGTCTGAACCAGCAGACCGCCCGCGTCGCCGAACTGGCCGAGGCCTTCGTCGCCCTGCCCGCGGCCCAGCGCTACGGTTTCACGGTCTGGGGCCTGCGCGACACCGACAGCTGGCTGCGTCGCGACGCCCGCGACGACGGCAAGGACAGTCCCCTGCTGTTCGATGCGTCCGGGCGGCCCAATCCGATGTTCGGAGCGGTGTCGGCGGCGCTCAGCTAGACGATCTCGCCGGGACCTGCCCCGGCCGCCGCCACGAGGGCCCTGGCGTCCGCATAAGCAGAGGCGATCAGTTGCCCCAGGGCCCGGTCATCCACGGCCTCGCCCCACCGCAACTTCGTGTGGCGCATGTATTTGCCGGATCCCTCCAGCAAGCCAGCCGGGTCGGCCAGGGTCGCTCCGTGGAAGAAGCCGACGTTGATGTGGGCCTTGAACACCCCGACGTAGGCGAAGGCCACGTCCCCGACACAAGCGGTCGGGCAGCCATCGTGGATCAGCTCGTGGACGTCGGCCCCGCAATCCCGCATCCGTTCGAACCAGGTCGCCGCAAGCCCCTTCAGATCGACTCCGGGGGCGGCGAACCAGGCCTCGACAGCGGGATCGCGCCGCACAGCACCGGACAGCCGGAATAACCGCGTCATCCGGCCAGAATGCCATGCGCATGCGGGGAGTCCAGTCACCCGACAGGAAAACGCCCGCCGGTTTCCCGGCGGGCGCTGATTTTCTTGGTCGTTTCTTCCCCGGAGATTTAGGCGGCGGCGCTGACCGCCCCGGTGCTTTCCGACGGGTCGCGCAGGACATAGCCCCGGCCCCAGACGGTCTCGATGTAGTGTTTGCCGCCAGCGGCCGTGGCCAGCTTCTTGCGCAGCTTGCAGATGAAGACGTCGATGATCTTCAGCTCGGGCTCGTCCATGCCGCCGTACAGGTGGTTCAGGAACATTTCCTTGGTCAGGGTCGTACCCTTGCGGAGCGAAAGCAGCTCCAGCATCTGGTATTCCTTGCCCGTCAGATGGACGCGGTGACCGTTCACCTCGACCGTCTTGCCGTCCAGGTTCACAGCGATCTCGCCGGTGTGGATGATGGCCTGGGCGTGACCCTTGGAGCGACGGACCACGGCGTGGGTGCGCGCGATCAGCTCGTCCTTGTGGAACGGTTTGGTCATGTAGTCGTCGGCACCGCCGCCGAAGGTCTTGACCTTCGTCTCGATCTCCGTCGAGCCCGACAGGATCATCACCGGCGTATTGACCTTGCCGACGCGCAGCTGGCGCAGCACTTCCAGACCGCTCATGTCGGGCAGGTTCAGGTCAAGCAGAATGAGATCGTAGTCATAGATCTTGCCCAGATCGATGCCTTCCTCGCCCAGGTCCGTCGTATAGACATTGAAGCCTTCGGACTTGAGCATCAGTTCGATGCTTTGCGCCGTGGCGTGATCGTCTTCAATCAGCAGAACACGCATAGATGCCCCTCCAGGCAAAGCTTGACCATAGAACCCGACAAAGACGTACGGGTAACCTTGTTCCGGAGTTAACCCCCGAAAACCTTAAGAACGGTTAACAGCACCCCGATGAGGCGAATCGTAGGCTGATTTGCGAATCGGCGTCGACCCGTTCGAGTCAACAATTCGAATTTTTCATGCCAGCGACGTTCCCGCCGGCCGGCGCCCCCTGACACGACCGATTCTGACGTATCCAAGGAAGATATTCCTCCCCTTGGGCAACCGTCGTGCCCGATGGAGGGAACTAACCGTGAAGGAACCGTATCGTGTGCTCGTTTCGGCCGACGATCAACGTCACGCGGGCCTGGTCATGCAGATGGTGGCCGTTCGGCTGAACACACCGATCCGCATCCCTGCCCCCGGCACCCGTCTGTCCCCCACGGCGCTCCGGGCCCGGCGGGTGTCGATGTATCTGTCCCACATCGCGCTGGGCTGGCCACTGGAGCGGGTCGGCCATGCTTTCGGCGTCCATCGCCAGACCGCCTCCATCGCCTGCCGCCGGATCGAGGACGCCCGGGATGAGCCCAACCTGGACACCCTGCTGGACCAGCTGGAAGAAGCCATCCGCGGTCTGTGTGACGCCCCGCCGCCCGACCTTCCGGCCCTTCCTGACGTACCGGAGGCCGCATGACCGGCGTGCTGTCCCGGGCCCGGGCCCTGCTGTCGCGCCCCGAGGGATGGATCGACGCAGCCGGCACCGGCGGCGTCTACCCTTTGCGGCTCGGGCCGGACCGGCGGTCGCGCATCATACTCACATTGGATGAGGCCGCGATCCGCGCCCTGATCGAAGAGCCGGGCCTGCGCGCCCGCCCCGGTGGCGGCTGGATCCTCCGGCCTGCACGGGACGAAGGATCGTCGGCTCCTGCGGGCCGCCCGGGACACATCGAGGGACAGCGCTGGATCGTGGACACCGAGGGCCGCCTCAGCGCGCGTCGCGCCAATCTCGGGGAGAGTCCGGTGGCCTGGCTGGCCCGGCGCAGGGATGCCGACGGCCGCCCCTGGCTTGAGGCCGTCGAGGTCGCGGCGGCGGAGCGGCTGCGCCTTGATGCGGAACAGGCCCGCGCCGGCCCGTCGCTGACCATGAGGTGGGACGCCCTGCCCCGGGCTGCGGCCGGGGGAAATGCGCGGCGGATTGACCCGGGAGACCGGGCGCTCGCGGCCGGCCGGCGCGTGGCACTGGCCCTGGCCGCCTGCGATCCCGGCCCGCGCCTCTTCGTCCGGCACATCTGCATCGACAGCCAGTCCCTGCAACTGGCTGAACGGGCCTGCGGCCTCCCGAGACGTCAGGGCAAGGCGCTTCTGAAACGGGGGCTGGCCGATCTCGCCCGACACTACGGCATCGGCTAGCCGGACTCAGCCGACCTCCAGCGCCGCCTGCCGGATCCGCCCGACCATGGCATTCAACCCGTTCGCCCGCTGCCGCGTCAGGGCCTGGGGCAGGCCGAGGCGATCCAGAGCGGCCTTCGCGTCAAACGCCAGAATCTCGCGGGCAGGCTGATCCGAATAGAGCCTCAGCAACAGGGCAACATTACCTCTGGAAATGGCGCTGTCGGAGTCTGCGCGAAACAGCAGCCGCTCGCCGTTGCGGTCGCCCGCCAGCCAGACCTGGGCCGCGCAGCCCGGCACCTTGTTGGCCTCTGTGCGGTCGGCCTCGGGCAACGGCGGCAAGGCCTTGCCGAGGTCGATGACATAGGCGAGGCGCTGTTCCCAATCCTCCAGGACCTCGAAATCCTCGACCAGTTCGGCCAGAATGTCGTCGATGCTCGCAACAGCCTCAGTCATGAACGGCAGATAGGCTCGGCCGGCGTTAAGGACAACCTTGGCGCTCGTCCCCAGACAACGTCAGGCGTTCCACGGACCAACAGTCGCCTTTTGCGGGAGGCCGCTATGGGCAACTCGTCTGACGCGCTAATCTGTCGAGGCGGGTCGCTCCCTTGCCCGCACGTCGACGGCCGGTATCCCGCTTGAGCCCCACCCTGCCCCAGTCGCCAGAGACGCTGGTGCCGCCCCGCGAGACGGACGGCCTGCCTGCGCTCGCCGCCTGGCACGCCGCCTGGGCCGCCAGTGCCGGCCTGTTCGCGCTCGGTGCCCTCTGGCTGGCCGGTCTCGGTGGTCCGGCCGTCTTCGGGGCCATGGCGATGGTGCCCCCGGGTCTCGCAGGCCTCGCGCTCCTGTGGCGGGATGGTGTCGTGGAACGGGCCCTTGTTCTGGCGCTCTGGACCCTGGCCGCCATGTCCGCCTCAGTCCTGTCGGGTGGCTTGGGCGGCCCGCTCGCTGGCATCGCGATCATGCCGTTCGTTGCCGGGCTGGCGCTCGGCGGCCCGCGCCACGGCGTCCGAGTGGCGCAGGGCGGAGCCCTCGGCAGCACCCTTGCCGCTCTCGCCGGCCAGATCTCGGCGCTCACCGTTGGCCCGCCGGCGGCGGAGCCTCTCCTGGCATCCATCTCGGCCCTGCTCGCAGGAGGCGCAGCGATCTTTGCCATGCGCCTCTCATGGCGGCTGCGTGAAAGTCGACTGACGGCGGCCGAGGCGGCAACAGGTCGTGTCGAGACCCTTCTGGCCGCGCAACCGGGTTTGACCCTGGTGCTCGAGCCATCCGGTCGCGTGCTCGCCGCCTATGGCACGCCGCCGCCGTCCCTGGATATTGAGGCCCTGTTCCAGCACGGGTTGATGGCAGCGGTCCACGCCCCTGACCGGCCGTCGCTTCTGTCCGCCCTCGATCGCGCCCTCGCCGGACAGGAGGGCCAGACACTGTTCGCCCCTCGCCTCGCTCTCGATCGCCGGGTCAACATGATCGTGCGCCGGATGGATGACCACGACGGCTCCGCCCGCCTCATCGCCCAGGCGTTCGACGCCACGCGCCAGTTCGCGACCGAAATTGGTCTGGAAGCGGCCCGCGCGGACGCCGAGGCCCGCAACCTCGGCAAGACGCGCTTCCTCGCCAACATGTCCCACGAACTGCGCACGCCGCTGAATGCCGTGCTCGGCTTCTCCGACATCATGCGCCAGCGGCTGTTCGGCCCCCTGCCGCAGAAGTATGGCGACTATGCCGACAGCATCTATCAGGCGGGGGGGCATCTGCTCGACCTCATCAACGACGTGCTGGATGTCTCCAAGATCGAGGCCGAACGCTACGAACTGGCCCGAGAGAGTTTCGACGCCCGCGAAGTGGTGTCCGCCGCCGTCGCCCTGGTTCGCGTCACGGCCACCGACAAGGGCGTCAGCCTCGCCAGCCTGCTTCCGGAAGACGCGCTCGAGGTCGACGCCGATCGCCGCGCCCTGAAGCAGATCACGCTCAACCTGCTGTCGAACGCCATCAAATTCACCCCCGTGGGGGGATCGGTGACCCTGACGCTCGAGACCATTGGCCCCTACCTCGAACTGGTGGTCTCCGACACCGGCGTCGGCATTGCGGCGCGGGACCTCAAGCGCCTCGGCCGGCCCTTCGAGCAGGCCGGGGCCGTGGAGCAGAAGGCCCAGGGCACCGGCCTTGGCCTGTCCCTTGTACGGTCCCTGGCTGAATTGCACGGCGGCCGCATGAACATCGAGTCCACCCTCGGCGAGGGCACGGCCGTGACCATCCGGATGCCGGTGGTCGCGGTGGCGCGGGCCATGCCACCCGAGGGCGGGGCGGAGATCATCCCGCTGAACGCGGGTGCATAGGGGGCTTGCCTCTGTGTCCCTGTCGGTCAAACAAGGGCAGGGACTTCGGTGCGACGTCCGGTTGGGGGAGTGACGTCATGGACAATCCGGTCGGCGGAGAGCTGTGGAACCTGTGGCGACAACTCAAGCGCCTCTTCCCGACCTGGAACCTCATCCCTTCAAGCTTCTACACGCCCGGGGCCTTGGGCTACCTCGGGGTCGACTTCATCACCGGCCTGCGGCGCAACCCCTCTACGATTGCCGCCGACCGCCTCCTGAAGGATGTCGACGACCCGACGTTCGCCGGGGTAGCGGCGCTCGCCGACCTGAACCTGGCGCGGCAGGACCAACTCCTGAAGTTCGTCATCCTCACCTATCTGACGGTCCCGATTTCGTTCACGGCCCTGATGGCCGAAATCTACGGGAGCAGCCTGCTGGCCTTCGTGGACGCGAACCGTCAGACCGCGATCTCGCTCGTGGCGATCGCGACCCTGTCGCCGCTGGGTTACATGATGAGCCAGTGGCGGGCCCGCCAGATCGTCAGCGTGCTGGAACTTCTTCGGATCGAGCGGCTGCAGAAGTCATCGCCGCGAGAGGCCGCAGGGGACCCCGCCTAAACCGGTCCCATAGCCACGAACGCCCGCGCCGCCGCGAAATCCCCGGCCTCGAACACCGCCGGGGCGACACTGCCGTCGCGAAACAGGAACTCCAGCACGAACGGTTCGCGGGGATCCAGCCGGGCCAGCCGGTCGCCCGCCGTCGCCGGGAAAGTCCAGATCTCCCCCTGTTTCCGGCCCGTGGCCAATAGGGTTTGCGCTGCCTGTGCCGTCCGTTCGGCGAGAACCTGCTGGCGGACCCGCACCGGCGGCAGCACCGCGCCGCCTGCCGCCGTCAGCCATGGCCGCGACGCCAGCGCCGGGTCGCGCATCACCAGCCGCGCCGCATAGGGCCGGGGCTGGCCCACGAAGGACACCACCGCCGACAGGGTTTCCTGACCTTCCGCGTTGACACTGATCCCGAAACGGACCGGCGAGCCGCCTGTCGTCGACGGCTGGGCGAGCCGCCAGGCCGCCGCCTCACGCCCCACCCGGTCGGCGGTCCATGTCCCGCGATCACCGATAAAATCCATCCGCGGAATGCGCTGCCAGCCTGCGAAGGCGTGGGCAACCCGGTCGCGGACCGTGGCCAGTTCCGGATCGGCGCAAGACACCTGCCGCGCCCGGCCCCGCGCGCGATCTGCGGTCGCCCGGACCGTCGTTTCCGGCGTCCCCGCCCTCAGGGCCGCGCCCCGCGCCTGCAGCGTCGCCGCCGCCAGGGCCCCGGCCACCGGGGCCTGGAACAGGCGACATTTCTCATGCGCCGCGAGCACGAAGCTGCGGTCGTAGTAGGTGCCGGTGCCGTCGGCGCGCGCGCCCGCCGGACCGGCCGCCAGCATCAGTGCGACCAGCGTGGCTCTGGTGAAGCGTCGGGAAAGGCCTATCCTCATGCCCCGACCGTAGGGCGTACGCCTTCCGGTCCCGTTTCCGATCAGGGTTAGCGAATTGCTTCTGAACTCAGACCTGTGGGTGGGTGCCCTGATCCGTCGGGCCCAGATCGAGGGGGCAAACGCAACGGTCGTCCGTCGGGGCGATGCGCGGGCGGGGACGGTGATTGTGAAATGCTACAACACCTCGGACCGTACGGCGCGGGCGTGGTCCGAGGCCTTCGGACCGGACGGCGACCGGCTCTGGATCCAGCCCGTAACGGGCACGGAGAGCGAGGTTGATGCCTGGATCGATCGCCAGCGCGGCTACGATCCCGACCTCTGGGTCGTGGAGATCGAGGATCGTCGGGGCCGCCATTTCCTGACCGAGAAGGTCGAAGGCCAAGGGTCGGGGGTCGAGGACTGACTCCACCGAGGCGGTTGGAAATCCTTAACCCCGTTCGGGAACGGAACCGAAAACCCGATGGGCCTAGGGTCCGGGGGTCGACGAAGGGCGTCGGCGTGAAGGCGAGTACCCCTCGATGCTGTTTCTCATGAACGACGCGGTGTTCGACCTGGACGAGGCCTCTCCGGTCACGTCAGCGGATGCGCGCCGGTTTGAGAAGCTGGGCTTTGACTATCTGATGGAGCTGGGCTGCGAGCTGTTCGCCGAGGATCCGCTGCTGCATCGCAACGATCCGGAACGGGCGCGGCGTCTGGCCTGGCTGATCCATACGCGCAGCCCCGAGATCAATGCCGCCCTGTTCGCGGCCCCCGAGATCGCCTGCGATCCCGCACTCGTCGAGCCGCGCTTCTGCGCCCTGCCCGACACGGTGATGCGTCAGCTGAAGGCGCGCGACGGCAAGGGCCGCTTGGACGCGGTCGCGGCCGATCGCGCCGTCTGGGGCCGTATGGCCGCCTGATCGGACCCTGGCGCTAGATCAGGGCGTTGAAGATCACATGCACCGCCAGCGCACTGGCGACGATGAAGCCGAACCCTGAAAGCAGGCAGATCGCCGGGTGGATGCCGCCCTTCGCCGTGGTCCGGTTACGGGTCCGGACGGTCGAAAAACGGTCTTCGGGATGGAGCAGCGCCATGGTCGTTTCCTTCTTCCCTGCGGCGTCAGGCTCGCGTCCATGACGTCTCGCAGGGAGAGCATGACTCCAATAGCCCCGTCTGGCGAGGGGTTTTTCATCACCTTATCGACATTCTTTCGAGAACGGGTCGCCTCCCCGCCGGCGTGACTTTGGCAGCGGCCCGCGCTACCTCCCGCCCCCATGTCGAAACTGACCCTCGAACAGGAGGCCGCCCGCCGGCGGACCTTCGCCATCATCGCGCATCCCGACGCCGGCAAAACCACGCTGACGGAGCATATCCTGCTGTCCGGTGGGGCCATCCGCGCCGCCGGGGCCGTGAGGGCGCGCGGCGAGAACCGGCGCACCCAGTCCGACTGGATGAAGATCGAGAAGGAGCGCGGCATCTCCGTCTCGGCCTCGGTCATGACCTTTGAACACACGCCCGCGGACGGCATGGCCCGGATGTTCAACCTTCTGGACACCCCGGGCCACGAGGACTTCTCGGAAGACACCTACCGCACCCTGACCGCCGCCGACTGCGCCATCATGGTGCTGGACGCCGCCAAGGGCATCGAGCCCCAGACCCTGAAGCTGTTCGAGGTCTGCCGCCTGCGCGACATCCCGATCATCACCTTCATCAACAAGCTGGACCGCGAGGCCCTTGACCCGCTGGAACTGCTGGACGAGATCGCCTCCAAGCTGCAGCTGGACCCCGCCCCGGTCTGGTGGCCGGCCCAGAGCGGCAACCGGCTGCGCGGCATGGTCGAGATGAACACCGGCCGGTTCCAGCCCTATGCCCGCAAGATCCCCGGCGCGACCGAGGACGCCGGCCATCCCCCCGCCCTGCCCCTGTCCGAAGCCGCCCGTTATTTCGAGCCGGGGGAGCATCAGGAGCTGATGGACGCGGCCGAGCTGGTCACCGGCGGCTATCCCGCCTTCGACCGCCAGTCCTTCCTCGAGGGCCATATGACGCCGGTGTTGTGGGGCTCGGCCCTGCGCCATTTCGGCATCGACGAGCTTCTGGCCGCCATCGGCGAATGGGCCCCGCCGCCCAAGGTCATGCCGGCCCGCAAGGAAGCCCCGCCCGAGACCCGCAACGCCCCGGCCCCCGTCGAGCTGTCGATCCAGCCGGGCTCGGACGAGGTCACCGGCTTCGTCTTCAAGGTCCAGGCCAATATGGACCCCAACCACCGCGACCGCATCGCCATGTTCCGCATGGCCTCGGGCCGGTTCCAGCGCGGCATGAAGCTGAAGGTCCAGAACACCGGCAAGGCCCTGTCGGTCAACGCCCCCATCATGTTCTTCGCCTCGGACCGCGAACTGGCCGAGGACGCCTTCGCCGGCGACGTCATCGGCATCCCCAACCACGGCGTCCTGCGCGTCGGCGACAGCCTATCCGAGTTGGGCATGATCCGCTTCGCCGGCCTGCCGAACTTCGCTCCCGAAATCCTGCAGCGGGTCCGGGTCAAGGATCCGCTCAAGGCCAAACACCTGAAGAAGGCGCTCGATGGCCTCGCCGAGGAAGGCGTGACCCAGCTGTTCCGCCCCGAGATCGGAGCCGACTTCATCGTCGGGGCCGTCGGTCAGCTGCAGTTCGAGGTCATGGCCGACCGACTGGGCGAGGAATACGGCCTGGAGGTCATCTTCGAACACAGCCCCTATGCCGAGGCGCGCTGGATCGACGGGGAGAAAGCCGACGTCGAGGACTTCATGTCCAAATACCGCGGCCAGATGGCCCGCGACATCGACCAGGCCCCGGTCTTTCTGGCCAAGTCCAGCTGGGAGACGGGGTATGTGATGGAGCGGTTCCCCAAGGTCGCCTTCACGAAGACGAAGGAGCGGGGCTGAACCCGGCCGGGTCTGCCATCGTTCTGTCGTCGAGCCATGGTGGAACACGGTCATGACGTCACGATCCAAAGCCCTTCCTTCAATCCTGGCCCTTGCGGGCGGCATGGTCCTTCTGGCTGGCAATGCCTTGGCCCAGTCGGACGGACAGGCGACGACGCGCGCGCTGAACACCGGCCCGGCGGAGACCGTCCTGACGCCCCGCGCGAATGCGCAGCCTCCGCTGACGCGGAGCCAGCCTGCGCCGAGGCCGCCGGCCCAACGGTCTGTGGATCGCTCGCTGGAAGACCTGCTGGGCGACGTCGAGGAAGAGGAGGCCGAGGTCGCGCCGCCAGCCGGCCTCACCCTGGCCGAGGGCCAGACCGAGCCCGACCCCATCCCCATGACCCTGGGCTATTATGTGCGCGGCGAACTGGCCTGCGATCAGGCCTGGCCGGGTCAGGGCGACCTCGCCTTTGCGACCCCGACCGCCTTCACCCTCGACTACGGCGGCTGCGAGCCGGGCCCGTGGCTGCAGACCGGTCCCAACAGCTGGCGCGAGGAGCAGCGCTGCATCACTGAATCCGGCGGGGACGCCGGGGGCTACAGCGTCACCTATGAGGTGATCGGTCTGGATGTCGTTCTGCGCACCGCCCGTCTGGCCATCGACGACAGCGAGGAACAGGACCAGTGGCACCACTGCCGGGCCGAGGATCTGTCGGAAAACGCCCGGTTCATGTCCTGATCGAACCCCGGCCAGTCTGACCCGACGTCAGGCGGCCTTTCTCCAGGCGGGCGCATAGCGGGAATCCACGCCCGCACCGACCACGCGCTCGCCCGCATACAACCGGTCAATATCCGCGGCCGGGACGGGCCGGCTGGCCAGATAGCCCTGGAACTCATTGCATCCGGCCGCTGCCAGACGCAGCCACTGTTCGGGCGTCTCCACCCCTTCGGCGATGACCCGCATCTTCAGCGAACGGCCCAGCTGCACGATCGTCGAGACCAGCACATCGGCCGAGGGGGAATGCCCCATATCGACGACGAACGACCGGTCGATCTTGATCTTCCCGATGGGAAAGCGGCTCAGGTACGACAGGCTGGAATAGCCCGTACCGAAATCATCGATGGCCAGGCAGAAGCCGGCGTCCTTCAGGGCTTCCAGCCGGCGGGCCGACCCGTCACCCCCGTCGATCAGGATGCCTTCCGTCAATTCCAGCTCGACGCCCGACGGCTTGACACCGGTGGCCCTGGCGAGCGCGACCAGACGGTCCGTGAAGTTCGGATCCCGCAGCTGCAGCGCCGAGACATTGACCGCCATCTTCAGTCCGGGCCAGCGCAGACTGTCCTCGAACGCGCGTTTCAGGGTGAAGGCCCCCAGCGCCTCGATCATCCCGCTCTCCTCGGCCAGCGGCACGAACACGGCCGGCGAAACCGGGCCGAACTCATCGGACGTCCAGCGAACCAGGGCCTCGACCCCGATCAGGTTCAGGTCGCGATCCACCTGGGGCTGATAGACCATCGTCAGCGCGTCGGCCTGAAGATCGCGTCGCAGGGCATCCTGCAGCCCCCGACGCCGTCGCACGCAGGCGTCCATCACCGGGTCATAGACCAAAGCCCGCGCCCGGCCCTCACGCTTGGCCGACACCAGCGCGAGACCCGCCTTGCGCAGGACGTCACCGGCGACTTCATCGCCCGGCTCAAGCAGCCCCACGCCCACACTCGCCGTCAGCTGAAACCGGCCGATGGTCAGGGCAAAGCGCTTGGAAAGGGCCTCCAGCATCCGGGCGGCAAGGGGGCGGACTTCGGAATCATCGGTGATCTGCTGCAGGACGGCGAACTCATCCCCGTCGAGACGGAAACAGAGGTCCTTGTCGCCGGCCAGTCGACGCAGCCGGCGCGCCGCGATCCGGAGAAGCTCGTCACCGACCGAAGGCCCACTTATATCATTGATTTCTTTAAAATTATCGAGATCCACGCAATGCAGGGCATAGCGGGGACCGCCTGCACGATAGGCGTCAACAATCAGAATCAGCCGCTCCTCGAGCGCGTGGCGATTGCCCAGACCGGTCAGGCCGTCGTGACAGGCGATGTGGACCGCCCGCTGTTCGCTGGCCAGCACGGCGCGGGACGCGGCATGGGCCCGGCGATAGGCCAGCAGGGCCGCCGCCAGCATGATGGCCAGAAGGGCGAGGGTGATCGGCAGGGCCTTGCGCAACAGCCGCGCGCCGGGCTGTGGCGGGGTCCAGTCCAGCGTGGCGACCGGCTGTCCGGCGGAGTTGGCGATCACCACATGCGCGCGTGCGGCCTCAAAGCTGGCGGTCTGGAGGTGGAGATGGGTGTCCTTCAGCATGTACCGGTCGCTGAAGGTCTGAATGAAGTTTTCGTCGACCCGCCGGCCCGTCACCACAATCGGTGCCCGCCGACCCTTGATCCGGGCGGTTCCGAAGTCCGGCTGCACCAGGCTGGCCGACAGGATGTAGAGATCCGACCCGATCGTCTCCGTGGCGTTGGCCACGATCAGGGGACGCGGCCCGGTCCAGGTTCCGGGCTCGCCGCGTTTCGCCTCGGCCGTACGGACGTCCTCCACAATCCGGATCGCAGCCCCGCCGATGCGGTAATAGTCCGAAAGCAGGACGTCCCGACCACCGTTCATCCCGTAGGCCGGGCGGTCCTCCGCATTCAGGACCCAGGCGAACTGGAAGCCACCGGTGACGTGCAGATAGGCCCCGATGTTGTCGCGCGCCCATCCAAGGTCCAGACGGTTATCAAGATGGGTGACGGCATCATCCCACGCCACCTGGGGGGCGACCTGCCGACTGATTTCATCGATGTGGGACGAAAGGCCGTTCTCGACGACCTTCTGCTCATGCTGCGTTGCCGCTTCGTCAAAGTCTGCGGCCATCCATTGCAGGGTAAGCGTGAGCAGGGCGATGGCGACAAAGCCGGCGGCAGCGACCACCCACAATTGATCTCTTAACTTGGCGCGGCGCTGCAACGGCCTGTCCCCCGGCTTCGGGACCTGCATACATGAGACGTCCTAACGTCGTTCTGCGACGCATGGTAAACCAGTCATGACCGTCCCCCGGACGTTTCGGGGGAGGCGATCAGATGGACAGGCCCTCAAACCCCATCCGCCCTGATCAAGACCTGGCGACGCTGGTCATCAATGCGATGGGTGATGGCCAAGGCGTCCTCCCGATTGCCCGGGAGGGATGACACAGACCCTGCGGCCGACAAAATCGCCCGCGGGGTCTGTGGTTAGAGGGCGTGAATCTAGCTCGCCGAAAGCGCCGGATAGTCCGTGTACCCCTTGGCTCCGCCGCCATAGAAGGTCGATGTATCGGGCGTATTGAGCGGAGCGTCCTGGTCCCAGCGTTCGACCAGATCGGGATTGGCCAGGACCGGCACGCCGATGCTGACCAGATCGGCCCGGCCGTCGTCGAGGGCCTTCTGGGCCAGGGCCTTGGTCAATCCGCCATTCAGCATCAGCGGTCCGCCGAACGCTTCCCGCATCCGCGCCGCCAGTTCGGGAGCCCCGCCCTTGATCGACATGGGCGTGTCCGGCTCACCCTCGATCAGATGCAGATAGGCCAGGCCGAACGGCTTCAGGGCCGCCGCCACATGCAGAAAGATCGAGGCCGGGTCGCTGTCCATCGCGGAATTGGCTCCGTTCGACGGCGACAGACGCACGCCCACGCGATCGGCACCCAGCACCGCCACCACGGCCGTCACCACCTCCAGCAGGAACCGCGCCCGGTTCTCGACAGACCCGCCGTAGCGGTCGTCGCGCTGGTTGGAACCATCCTTGAGGAATTGGTCGATCAGATAGCCGTTGGCGGCGTGCACCTCGACCCCGTCGAACCCGGCTTTCTTCGCCATTTCAGCGGCGTGGACATAATCGGCGACGATCCCCGGGATCTCCTCCAGCGTCAGGGCCCGGGGCGTCTCGAAGGGAGTCATGGAAAAGTCAGGACGCATCGCGTTGCCGACGGCTGCGATCGCCGACGGAGCCACGGCCGGGCCACCGTCCGGCTGATAGTCCGGAATCGAGATCCGTCCGACGTGCCAAAGCTGGGCGACGATCTTGCCGCCCTTCGCGTGGACGGCGTCGGTCACGGGTTTCCAGCCCGCCACCTGGGCGTCGGTGAAGATCCCCGGGGTGTTCGGATAGCCCTGGCCCTGGGGGCTGATCTGGGTGGCCTCCGAGATGATCAGACCGGTGGAGGCGCGCTGGGCATAGTATTCGATCGCCAGCGGGTTGGGGACCTCGCCCTCGACCGCCCGGCTGCGGGTCAAGGGGGCCATGACGATCCGGTTGCTGAGCGCGAGGGCACCAAGGGCGATGGGGTCGAAAAGCGAGGGCATATGAAACACCTGATGTTGCTGAATAGCAGAGGTGGGCGCCCGCCCCGGCGAATACCAGAGCCGGTGGATGAATATCGGGGCTTGTCCCCCGAAATGGCGGCCCGGTGCCCGGTCGGAACCTGCGGGCGGCGTCGGGTTTGCTATAGTCCGGCATGGGACACCCGAAGGGTCCCGAAGCGGGACGAGTGGAGAGTTTCGAGGTGGCCATGTTCGAGTTCGGCAAGGATCTGAGGAAGCTCTTCGTCGAGGCCCGCGAGAGCGAGGACCTCGGCTGGCTGGAGCTCGTCGGTGTCGACCTGCTGGTACTCGAGGCGCGCGCCCTCACCACGGATGGCGGCCGCGTTTCCTGCACCCGCCCCTCCCGGACCTGGCACCGGGCCTCAACCCTGTGGCGGGAACACGCCCGACGCAGCGGACAGGCCGACAGCGTGACCCGCGCCCTGGCCACGGCGGACGACGCCATGGACGCAGCCCGGACGGATGACGACCGCGCCCGCGCCGCCCTGGCCCGTTCCATGGCCCTGCTGACCCGGTTCGACGTCTTCGGCGATCGCGACGCCCTGGCGGAAGCAGACGAAGCCTTCCGCTCGGTATCCCCGCGCCGACCCTCGACCCAGGCCACCGGTGCCGGCATCCACGCCCGCATTCGTGCGCGGCAGGCCCGCCTCAGCGACAAGGCTGCGGATCGGCTCGACGCCGCCGCCCTGACCGATGCAGCCTTGCACGACCTCCAGCGGTTCAATCCCGTCGATGCCGACGAACTGAGGTTGGAAGGGGCGGCACTGGCGCTGGAAGGCGGCATCCTCCAGCGGGACGCCCGCATGCTCGACCAGGCCGGCCGTGATCTTCAGGCCCTCGTCGTCGCCTGCTCACCCGACACCCGCCCCCTGACCCGCGCCCGGGCGCTGACCCTTTGCGCCGCCGGTCTTTCGGCGCTCGCGACCATGGCCGGCGATGCCTCAGCGATGGAGGCGGGTCATGTGATGTTCGATGCCGCCACGGATCAGTTCACGCCCGATCACAGTCCGCTGGACTGGGTGGCCATCCAGGTGGCCCGTGCCGTCGATCCAGCGGCCCCGACCGCGCCCCTGGCCCGGGCCGAACGCCTGCTCGCGGGCCGCGGGACGATCCTGGGGGGCCTCGCCCTCGACCTGCTCGTGTCGCGCGAGATTGAGGTCGCCGCCGGAGACGGGGATTTGCTTACCCTCGCCCGCATCCAGACCCGCATCCGCCGCCGCCTGGCCGAGCGGGCCAGCCCGCCCGCTGTTCTCGACTGGACGGTCGACCAGCTCGCCATGGCGCGGGTCATGATCGCCCGCAGCGCGCTGATCCGGTCCTCGCCGGATCAGGCCGCGTTCATCCTCGGGGAGGCCGCAGAGGCCGCACAGCACCATGGCGTGCCCGTCCTGGCCGATCGGGCGCGCAGCCTGATGGCCAGCCTCCCGGTCCGGCCCTGACCTTCTATCCGCCGAGGGCCACGAATGGCCCGTTCACGAACCCTGGCTTGGCATAGAGCAGGGGTGAGCCGTCGGGAGCCAGAACCCGGCCCCCGGCGGCTTCCAGGACGGCCTGACCTGCGGCGGTATCCCATTCCGAGGTGGGGCCGGTTCGCGGATAGGCGTCAAAACGTCCCTCTGCGAGCAGGCAGAATTTCAGCGAGGAATCCGTCCCCTGCCAGCGAGTGCAGCCATGACGGGCGGCCAGCCGGGTGGCCTCCTCATCGGTCACACTGTGGCTCAGCAGGGCGACGCCCTCATCGGGCCGATTGCGCACCCGGATAGTCCGCCACGCCTCGCCGAAACGGCGCATCTGGGCCCCGCCCCCCGGACCGGTGCGCCAGGTGGTCGCCGTCGCCGGGGCGGACACCACGCCTGCGACGGGCTTGCGAGCCTCGATCAGCGCGATGTTGACGGTGAAACTTTCCTTGCCCTGGACAAACCCCCGGGTGCCGTCCAGCGGATCGATCAGCCAGAACCGGTCGGCGGCCCGATCCGGCTTGCCCTCGGCCTCCGACTGTTCCTCGGCCACGGCCTGCACCCCCGGATAGAGAGCCTCAAGCCGCGCCAGGATCAGGCGCTCGGCCGCCTGGTCCGCCAGGGTGACCGGGCTGTCGTCTGCCTTGGTGAAGACCTCCCCTCCGGCCCGCCAATAGGGCAGGATCACCTGCGAGGCCGCCTCGGCGATCTCCGCGAGGGTGTCCAGCAACTCACCCGAGGCGAGGTCGGCAGTCAGTCGTTCGGTCATCCAGCGGGTCCACGGCAGGAGCGGCGGTCTTCATCCAGAATCACACGCCATCAGCAAGCGGCGGCAATAGCCGATCGGAACCGGTTTCACGAAACAGCAAATCACCGCAGCCTGTGCCACCGATCTGATCCCCGCCGGATACCTGCATGACCGACGCCGCCTTCGCCCTCGACCGCCCGAGCGCCCTGCCCATGGACGGGCCCGAGCTGGCCAGCCTGGTCGCGGCCAAGCTCTGCCACGATTTCATCAGCCCCTCGGGCGCGATCGTCTCGGGGCTGGACCTGCTCAACGATCCCACCGCCCAGGACATGCGCGACGACGCCCTGGCCCTGATCACCGACAGCGCGATGAAGATGGTCGCCATGGTCCAGTTCTGCCGTGTCGCCTTCGGCGCGGCCGGCAGCGCCGAGCGGTTCACGGCAGCCGAGGTCCAGGGCCTCGTCGAGGCTCTCGCCGGCGGGGGGCGCGCAACCCTGGCCTGGCGACTGGACGGGGCCGACTACACCCGCGCCGAGGCCCGGGTCCTGCTCAACCTCGCCTATCTCACCGTGGCGGCCCTGCCGTCCGGCGGCACCGCGACCCTTTCCAGCCGGCGGCAGGACGGGAGCCTGACACTCGAAGGGATCGCGGACGGGGCCCGGGCGCGCCTGAAGCCGGAAGCCGCGACCGGGCTGGCCGGTGAACGCCTGACCGACGGCCTCGCGGGCCAGTGGATCCAGCCCTACTGGCTCTGGCTCACCAGCCGCGAGGCCGGCGGGCGACTGGACGTCACGGTCTCCGAAGGACAGGTCACGCTGACCGCAAGGATGCCCGCTTAATGCCGAATCCCAACGGCTCGTTAACCGCCTGACGGCGATATTGAACAGCGAAGCAGCGACCACTCCGGTCGCCGGGAGACCACCCAGATTGGATGTCCGGACCTGCCTCATCGTCGACGACAGCCGGATCATCCGCAAGGTTGCCCGGCGGATCGTCGAAGGTCTCGGCTTCGAGGTGGACGAGGCCGCCGATGGCGTCGAGGCCCTGTCCTATTGCGCCGGCCTGATGCCCGATGTCGTGCTGCTGGACTGGAACATGCCGGTGATGGACGGCCTCACCTTTCTGCGTCGACTGCGGTCCACCCCCGGCGGTGACCGGCCCAAGGTCCTGTTCTGCACCATCGAGACGGCCCCGGAGCGGATCGCCGAAGCCCTGTCGGCCGGAGCCGACGACTATGTCATGAAGCCATTCGACAGCGAGATCCTGCACTCGAAGCTGTCAGAGGTTGGAGCCGTCTGAAGTCCGCCATGCCCCGCGCGCCGTCCCAGCCATGACCCAGGACGACTTTGATCGCTTGCAGGCCCTTATGGCCTCCCGCGCGGGCTTCCGGCTGGGCCGCGACCGGATTCATCTGGCCGAGCACCGGCTGGCCCCGGTCGCGCGGAGGGAGGGCTTCGAGTCGGTCGACGCCCTGCTCGGAACGCTATGGGCGAAGCCGGTGGCCAGTCTCGGCTGGGCCGTGATCGAGGCCCTTCTGAACCCCGAGACCTGGTTCCGCCGCGACCGGGCCATCTTCGACACCTTTGCCAACGAACTCCTTCCCGCCATCGGCCGGGCCCGGCCCGACGGCCAGGTGCGGGTGTGGTCCGCGGGCTGTTCGCATGGTCAGGAACCCTATTCCCTCGCCATGGGCGCGCTGGATAGCGGAGCCCATGTCGAGATCGTCGCCACCGACCTGTCCCAGCGCGCGGTCGACCGCGGCCGTTCGGGCGTGTTCAGTGCCTTCGAGATCCAGCGCGGCCTTTCGGCCCACACCATGTTGCGGTGGTTCGATCGGGCCGAGGAAGTCCTGGGTGGTCAAACCGGTGCTGCGCGACGCCGTGCGCTTCGCCCGCCATAATCTGATGGACGCGCCGGCGGACACGGCCCGGTTCGATGTCATCTTCTGCCGCAATGTGCTCGGTGACATGGACCCGCAGAAGCGCTCGCAGGTGGTCGACGGCCTGGAGCGGCGACTGGTCGACGACGGGGTTCTGGTCCTCGGAGAGGATGAACGGATCGAGGGTGACACCATCGCCTTCCGGCCCGTCAGTGGTCGCCGGGGCCTGTTCGTGAAGGCTCCGTCCGCGCTCAGCCGCGCCGCCTGATCGCGGTCGACAGCCCATGGCCGGCCCTCCTATGCTCGGTGCCGGTGTCGGAGGGGGAATTATGATGCGGTGGGCGCTGTTTCTCGGCTCTCTGGCGGTCGCGCTGCTGATCGGAGTCTGGGCGCTCCAGGTACCCGCCCCGCGCGACACCCGGGCCCCCGTCTCCAGCTTCTCCGCCGCCCGGGCCATGCAGGATGTCGAGGTCATCGGGGTCCGCCCTCACCCCGTTGGATCCGCCGACCACACCCGGGTGCGGGACCATCTCTTCGGTCAGATGAGCCGCCTTGGCCTGACCCCCGCCCTGCAGGCCGGGGCCCTCTCGCCCGAGGCTGTAGCCCGGCTGACCGCCTGGGGCGGTGATCCCGCGGCGGTAGCCAACCAGGCCGTCAATCTGGTCGGCGTCCTGCCCGGTCAGGACCGGACCGCCCCGGCCGTCCTGCTCATGGCCCACTACGACAGCGCCTGGGACTCGCCGGGCGCGGCCGACGACGGGGCCGGTGTTGCCGCTGTTCTGGAAGCGGTCCGCGCCATCCGCGCCCGGGGTCCGGCCGAACGCGACCTGGTGGTCCTGTTGACCGACGCCGAGGAACTGAACCTCGACGGAGCCCGAATCTTTTTCTCCGAACACCCTCTGCGGGACCGCATCGGGGCGGTGGTGAACCTCGAGGCCCGCGGCGGCGGCGGCCGGGCCCTGATGTTCGAGACCGGGCGGGGCAACGGCGAAACCATCCGCCTGTTCACCCGCGCAGCCTCCCGGGCTGATGGCGGGGCCAGCTCGAACGCCCTGTCGATCTTCGTCTATGAGTCCATGCCCAACGGCACGGACTTCACCATTCCAAAGAACCGGGGCATCGGCGGAGTGAACTTCGCCTTCATCGGCCGCCCCTCCCAATACCATTCGCCGACCGCCACGCCGAACAACCTCGATCAGGGCGCGGTCCAGCACATCGGCTCCCAGGCGCTGGAGACAACCGACGCCCTCCTGCGCGCCCCGGCCCTGCCCGCCGCGGGTCCGAATGTCGTCTATGGCGACTATCTGGGTCGCGTCTTCATCACCCATTCAACCGGCCTCGGCTGGACCCTGCTGGCGCTCACCGCCGCGCTCGGGGCCTTCGCCGCCTGGGGCGCGCGCCATGCGACCCGGCTTCCGGTCGCCGACGTCGGACGCGGCATGCTGTCGGGTGTTTGGCTTCTGGCCATGGGCGTGGTGGTCACCCACGGGGTTCGGGTGCTCGCCGGCCCCCTGTCCGCCCGCGCGGACTCGGCCGGGGTCTATTACACCCTGCTGCGCCGCCTGCCGTGGATGGAGACCGCGACCGTCCTGGCCGTTCTGGCCGTCGCCCTCGCGGCCCTCGCCGGACGCGCCGCCCTCGGCTCACGGCTGCTGGCCGGGGTCGTCCTCGTCGCGGGGGCGGCCAGCCTGCTCGCGGGCGGGCTCGATCCGGTCATTTTCGTCGCGGGTGCCGTCGCCCTCATCCTGTCGCTCTGGTCCCAGGCCGCTCCGCGCACCGTCTGGGGCGGGTGGCTGGGCCTGATTGCCCTCGTCTTCCTGCTCGGCTGTGCGGCCCAGGCGGCCGCGCCCGAAGCCGCGCTGATCTTTATCTGGCCCGGCCTTCTGGCCGCCCTCGCCGCCGCCGCCTGTGCCGTGACCGGAGCCCGGCTGGAGCATCCGCGATCCCTCGCCCCTGCCGCGATCGCCACCGTTCTGGGCGGTGCCTGGATCGTGACCCTGGCCCATCCGGTCTTCCTCGGCGTCGGCATGGACCTGCCCGGCGTCCTCGCCCTGATGGGCCTGCTGGTGCTGCTGTTCGCCCGCCCGCTCACCCCCACCCATGCCAAGGCGACCCTGGCTGCCGGTGCCGCCGCCTGCCTGATCCTCGCCGTCGGCGTGTCCCTGACAGCCCGTTTCGCCGAGCCGACGCCGCCACCCGCTGCGGGTGGCCCGACCTGATACAACGGCCCCGGTCGCTCGCGCTGAAAAGAACATATTGGCAACCGGAACAAAACGTGTACTGTGCGGTCTCACAGGGAGCGGGTCACGGTCATTGGACCGAAGGCGGGCCTCTCCCCCGGACAGATTTGGGAATCATGGCAAGGGAGGGTGGCAAGGTGGCATCGCAGGCGGCATTGAAACTGGTGGGCAAGGAAGACGGCGACAAGCAGCGCGCGCTGGAGGCGGCGATCGCCCAGATCGACCGCGCCTTCGGCAAGGGCTCGGTCATGAAGCTGGGCAAGGGCGGGATCGCCGATGTGATCCCCTCGGTGTCCACCGGCTCGCTCGGTCTGGACATGGCGCTCGGCATCGGCGGTCTGCCGCGCGGACGGGTGATCGAGGTCTTCGGTCCGGAGTCCTCGGGCAAGACCACCCTGGCCCTGCACACTGTGGCCGAGATCCAGAAATCGGGCGGCACGGCCGCCTTCGTCGACGCCGAACACGCGCTCGATCCCGGCTATGCCCAGAAGCTGGGCGTCAATCTCGACGACCTGCTGGTGTCCCAGCCGGACACGGGTGAACAGGCGCTGGAAATCGTCGACACCCTCGTGCGCTCCGGGGCCGTGGACATTGTGGTGGTCGACTCCGTCGCCGCCCTGACGCCGCGGGCCGAGATCGAGGGCGAGATGGGCGACAGCCTGCCGGGCCTTCAGGCCCGTCTGATGAGCCAGGCGCTGCGCAAGCTGACCGCCTCCATCTCCAAGTCCAACTGCATCGTCCTGTTCATCAACCAGATCCGCCACAAGATCGGCGTCATGTACGGCTCGCCCGAGACGACGACGGGCGGCAATGCGCTGAAATTCTACGCCTCGGTCCGCCTCGACATCCGCCGCACCGGCGCGATCAAGGACCGCGACGAGGTCGTCGGCAACACCACCCGGGTCAAGGTGGTCAAGAACAAGGTCGCCCCGCCGTTCCGCGAGGTCATCTTCGACATCATGTATGGCGAGGGCATCTCCAAACTGGGCGAGATCATCGATCTGGGCGTCAAGGCCGGCATCATCGAGAAGTCCGGCTCCTGGTTCAGCTATGACTCCACCCGCATCGGTCAGGGCCGCGAGAATGTGCGCGCCTTCCTGAAGGCCAATCCTGACATGGCCGCTGCTATCGAAGACAAGGTGCGCAAGTCCACGTCGAAGATCGCCGAGGAACTGCTGGGTTCGCCCGAGCCGGACGAGGGCCAGGACCTCGAGGGCTGACCTCCTCCGCTGCGAAAGTGCACAAAAGTGCACTCCTTTTTTTCGCAGGGCGTCCCTTTGATCATCCTCCCCCCTGGGGGAGGTCCAGACACTCCACCCGGCCGGTCCTCCGCGACCCGCCGCCGACCCCCGCGGGGCTCGGGCCGGGTGGAGGTGGGCCGTCCGGGTTCCCCCCGGGCGGCCCTTTTTTCAGGCCGTCATCCCGCCACCGGACCGCGCGGCCCGAGCGCCCGCTGCAGCCGCGGCCGCACCGTCAGGAAGCGCCGGTACAGCCACTCCAGCCCGGCCAGCACCCGCCCGTTGCGCGCCAGCTGCCCCAGCGGGGCCAGCAGGGGGATCGCCCGCCACATGGCGGCAAACGCCTCGGCCCCCGACACCATCCGCCCGTCCTCCCGCGCATAGAACCGCGCCAGCAGTTCGGCCCGGTCAATCGGACAGCTGCCCTCCCCCGTCGCCACATCGGTAAAGGTGATCGCGCCCCGGCGATCCAGTCGCCGCATCAGGGCGATCTCCCGCCGGCACAGGGGACAGTCGCCGTCGAACCACACTTCCAGTCTGGACATGCCGCCAGTCTATCCCCCCACATCCCCGGCGTCCCGGCCTGCGACCCCGTGTCACCAGACTCTCCCGAGCCCCGGGAGCCTTTTCGCCAGCAGCCGGTTGATGCCCCACACGGAGACCTCCCCATGACCGACGCCGACATCCAGACCCTGACCCAGTTCAACCTCGCCGAGACCGACGACGGCTTCCTGCTGGAGATCGGCGGCAGCGACGGCGGCCTGCTGCGACTGGCCGCCACCCCCGAACAGATCGACGCCATTATCGACGCCCTCGATGCTCTGTTGTCCGAGGATGACGCCGCCGTCGACGCCGTCGACGACGCCGACTGAGGGCCTGCATCGGCGCGGTCACCGGAAAACCTTGGCCGACCGCGCCGCCAGTCTCTATATGCGCGGTTCCTGATCCCGCCGCGCAAACGACTGAACCGCCCATGTCCAGCCTGAAACAGATCCGTTCGACCTTCCTCGACTTCTTCGCGGCCGACGGCCACCAGAAGGTCCACTCGGCCCCGCTGGTGCCCCAGAACGATCCGACGCTGATGTTCGTCAACGCCGGCATGGTGCCGTTCAAGGACTATTTCACCGGCGCGGCCACGCCCCCCTATCCCCGCGCGACCAGCTCCCAGAAATGCGTCCGCGCCGGCGGCAAGCACAACGATCTGGACAACGTCGGCTACACCGCCCGCCACCTGACCTTCTTCGAGATGCTGGGGAACTTCAGCTTCGGCGACTATTTCAAGGAACACGCCATCGAACAGGCGTGGAAACTGGTCACCGAAGGCTACGGCCTCGACGCCAAACGCCTGCTGGTCACCGTCTATATCGACGACGATGAGGCGGCCGCGATCTGGAAAAAGGTCACCGGCTTCGGGGATGACAAGATCATCCGCATCGCCGGCTCCGACAATTTCTGGGCCATGGGCGACTCCGGCCCCTGCGGCCCCTGCACCGAGATTTTCTGGGACTACGGCGACCGCGTCCCCGGCGGCCCTCCCGGCAGCCCGGACGAGGACGGCGACCGGTTCGTCGAGATCTGGAACAACGTCTTCATGCAGTTCGAGAAGGAGAACGACCAGATCGTTCGCAGCCTTCCCAAGCCCAGCGTCGACACCGGCATGGGCCTGGAGCGCATGACCAGCGTGCTCCAGGGCAAGAACTCCGTCTTCGACACCGACCTGTTCCAGACCCTGATCGCCGCCTCCGAGGACGCCACCTCGACGAAGTCGGAAGGCGACCGCGCCGCCAGCCACCGGGTCATCGCCGACCACCTGCGATCCTCCTCCTTCCTGATCGCCGACGGGGTCACCCCCTCGAACGAGGGCCGCGGCTATGTCCTGCGCCGCATCATGCGCCGGGCCATGCGCCACGCCCACCTGCTGGGGGCCGCCGATCCCCTGATGCACCGCCTGGTCCCGACCCTCGTGTCCGAGATGGGCGAGGCCTACCCCGAACTGGCCCGCGCCCAGGCCTCGATCGAGGACACGCTGAAACAGGAGGAGATCCGCTTCCGCACCACGCTCGGCCGCGGCATGGGCCTGCTGGAAGAAGCCACCCGCGACCTGTCCGAGGGCGGGGTCATCCCCGGCCAGACCGCCTTTACCCTGTACGACACCTATGGCTTCCCCCTCGACCTGACCCAGGACGAGGCGCGCCGGCGCGGCTTCACCGTCGACACCGCCGCCTTCGACGCGGCGATGGAACAGCAGAAGACGCGCGGCAAGGCCAACTGGAAGGGCTCGGGCCAGACCGCCTCAACCGGCGAATGGCTGGCACTGAAGGACCGTCTGGGACCGACCGTCTTCACCGGCTATGACGCCGTCGACGGCTCGGGCGAGGTCCTGGCCATCCTCAAGGACGGCACCGCCGCCGACAGCGTCGCGACCGGCGAGACCGCCGAGGTCCTGTTCGACCAGACCCCCTTCTATGGCGAGGGCGGCGGCCAGTCCGGCGACAGGGGCGAGATCGAATGGGACGGCGGGTCCGCCCGCGTCCTCGACGTGCTCAAGCCGACCGGCGACCTCTACGCCCACACCATCGAGGTCACCTCGGGCAGCCTGACCGTCGGCACCCGCGCCCAGCTCCGCGCCGCCCCCGAGGCCCGCCTGACCACCCGCGCCAACCACTCGGCCGCCCACCTGCTGCACGCGGCCCTGGCCCATGTGCTGGGCCCGCACGTGGCCCAGAAGGGCCAACTGGTCGACGCCGACCGGATGCGCTTGGACTTCAGCCACAACGCCCCCGTGACCGAGGCCGAGCTGGCCGCCATGGAGGACGAGGTCAACGCCGTCATCCGCCAGAACCTGCCCGCAGAGACGAAACTGATGGCCCCGCAGGAGGCGATCGAGGCCGGGGCCATCGCCCTGTTCGGCGAGAAATACGGCGACGAGGTCCGCGTCCTGACGCTCGGCCGGTCGCTGGTCGACGCGGCCAAGCCGTATTCGGTCGAACTGTGCGGCGGCACCCATGTGGCCCGCACCGGCGACATCGCCCTGTTCAAGATCATCTCCGAGACGGGCGTCGCCGCCGGCATCCGCCGCATCGAGGCCCTGACCGGCGAGGCCGCCCGCCAGTATCTGCTGGCCCAGGCCGGGGTGGCGAAAACCCTGGCCCAGAGCTTCAAGGTCCAGCCCCTCGACGTCCCCGCCCGGGTCGAGGCCCTTGTCGCCGACCGCCGCACGCTGGAGAAGCAGGTCGCCGACCTGAAGAAACAGCTGGCGCTGGGCGG
Organism: Brevundimonas sp. R86498; assembly: GCF_044598075.1. GTDB lineage: Bacteria > Pseudomonadota > Alphaproteobacteria > Caulobacterales > Caulobacteraceae > Brevundimonas. The sequence continues at coordinate 141,453 of NZ_CP139004.1, forward strand.
CGGCGGTTCGGCCCCGGCCGCGCCGGAGGCCATCAACGGCGTCAACCTGATCGCCCGCGTCCTCGACGGCGTCGATGGCAAGGGTCTGCGCGGCGTGGCCGAGGATTTCCGCAAACAGGTTGGCTCCGGCGTCGTGGCCCTGATCGGCGTCACCGAGGGCAAGGCGGCCGTCACCGTGGCCGTGACCTCCGACATCACCGACCGGGTCAATGCCGCCGATCTGGCCCGTGCGGCCGTCCTGGCCATGGGCGGACAGGGTGCGGGCGGCAAGGCCGACTTCGCGCAAGGGGGAGCCCCCGACGGGTCTCTGGCCGAGGCCGGTCTGGCCGCCGTGCGGGCTGCCCTGGCAGGCTGACCGAGGCACCTCCCGGGAGGCCCGGCTCAGACGGGCCAGGTCTCCCGCGAAGCCCCCAGCACCTCGCCGGCCAGATACAGCGAGCCACAGATCACCACCCGCCCGGCCCCTAGCCGCAGCGCCCGGCTCAGCGCCGCCTCGACCGAGGACGAGCTCTGGGCCCCCAGCCCATGGCCCCGCGCCACGGCCGCCAGGGCGGACGGATCGGCGGCAGCCCCCTCGAACCCGACCGTGAACACATGGGCCCCGGACCCCTTCAGGGCCTCGAAGAAGCCGCCGTGGTCCTTGTTGGCCAGCATCCCCACGATCAGGGCCAAGGGCCGGGGCGCTTTCGCCTGACGCTCCGCCAGCGCCTCCGCCAGCGCCCGGCCGGCATGGGGATTATGCCCCCCGTCCAGCCACAGCTCCGCCTCGGCCGACCGCGCCATCTCGCCATAGGGGCCGGCCGTCAGCCGCTGCATTCGCGCCGGCCAGGTCGCCCCTGCTACCCCGGCCGCGATCGCCGTCTCGGGCAGATCCAGCTCCAGCGCCACCGCGACCGCCAGCCCCGCATTGGCGACCTGATGCGGCCCGCGCAGCCCGGGGGCCGGCAGGTCCAGAAACCGCTCCTGATCCTGGAACACCATCCCGCCCCGCTCGGCCCAGGCGTCGAACTCCACTCCCATGACCGTCAGCGGCGTCTGGACCGACCGCGCCTTGGCCTCGATCACCGCCATCGCCGCCTCGGACTGGCGCGCGATCAGCCCCCGCGCCCCGGCCTTCAGGATGCCGGCCTTCTCGCCCGCCACGCCCTCGATCGTCGTGCCCAGAAACTCGGCGTGGTCCAGATCGACCGGCGCGATCACGCTCAGCAGCGGCCGTTCGATCACATTGGTCGCATCCAGCGTCCCGCCCAGCCCGACCTCGACGATGGCCAGATCGGCCGGGACCTCGGCCATGGCCACAAAGGCCGCCGCCGTCGTGCTCTCGAACACCGTCGTCTGCACGCCCTGCACCGCCTCGATCCGGTCCAGAATGGCCGACAGCCGGTCGTCGGAGATCAGCTCACCCGCCAGCCGGATCCGCTCGTTGAACCGCACCAGATGCGGCGAGCTATAGACATGCACTCTCAAGCCCGCCGCCTCGGCCATGGCCCGGATGAAGGCAATGGTCGATCCCTTGCCATTGGTCCCCGCCACATGAACCACCGGCGGCAGATGCAGCTGCGGCTGGCCCAGCACCGCGCACAGCGTCCGCATCCGGTCCAGCGACAGGTCGATCTTCTGCGGATGACGCAGGCGCAGGCGTTCGGAGACGGGATCCATGCCCCATCCTTACCCCTCTCCCGTCGGGAGAGGGAGACCGCGCATGGTCGCGAAGCGGCCATTCTGGCGCGGTCGGGTGAGCGGCCCGGTGCCAACCGGTGACAGACGGTCCCTCACCCTTTCGCGCCAGAACGACGGCGGTGCCGCCGTGCGCTCAAGCCCTCTCCCGCCGGGAGAGGGAAGGTCTAAGGTGTGGAGATGCGCTTGCGCCCGCCCGCCCGCTGGATCCTGATTGCCGCCTACCTCGCGGCCGGCATCCTGCACGTCCTCGCCCCCGCCCCCTTCCTCGGCATCACGCCCGGCTGGGTCCCCTTCGCCCCGACCGTGATCCTGATCACCGGCCTCGCCGAGATCGCCGGAGCCATCGGCCTCATCATCCCCCGCCTGCGCCGCGCGGCGGGCCTCGGCCTCGCCCTCTATGCCGCCTGCGTCTTCCCGGCCAACATCCAGCACGCGATCAATGACCTGACCCTCGCCGACCCGCAGCTCGGCTGGGCGTATCACGGCCCCCGCCTGCTGTTTCAGCCGGTCATCGTCTGGTGGGCGCTATGGGTGGGCGAGGTGACCGACTGGCCGTTCCGCCGGCGTCAGGCCGCCTGACGCCGTCCGCCCATCAGCATCGACAGGATCTTTCCAAGCGTCTCCGGCAGGTCGGCGCGGGCGACCACGCGGTCGACCATACCCTTTTCCTGCAGATATTCGGCCCGTTGGAACCCGGGCGGCAGTTTCTCGCGGATGGTGCTCTCGATCACGCGCGGCCCGGCAAAGCCGATCAGGGCCCCCGGCTCGGCCAGATGCACATCGCCCAGCATGGCGTAGCTGGCCGTCACCCCGCCCGTCGTTGGATCGGTCAGGACCACCACATAGGGGAGCTGCGCATCCTTCAGTTCCTGCACGGCCAGGGTGGTGCGCGCCATCTGCATCAGCGACAGCGCCCCCTCCTGCATCCGCGCCCCGCCGGCGGCGGTGAAACAGACCAGCGGAACCTTGCGCTCGATCGCGGCCCGGGCCGCGGCGATGAAACCCTCGCCCGCCGCCATGCCCAGCGACCCGCCCATGAAGGCGAAGTCCTGAACCACGGCGACCGCCGGTGTTCCGCCGATATCACCAAAGCCGATCGACATGGCGTCCTTCAGACCGGTCGCCTTGCGCGCGGCCTGCAGCCGGTCGCGATAGGACTTGCCGTCCGAGAATTTCAGCGGGTCCTCGGCCACCTCGGGCGAGGCGATCGGCTCATACTCGCCGCCGTCAAAGGTGTAGCCCAGACGCTGGCCGGCGTTGATCCGCATATGCCGACCGGACGGCGTCACCCACAGGGCCGCCTCCAGATCGGGGCGGTACAGCATGTCGCCGCTGTCCGGGTCCTTGACCCACAGATTGTCGGGCGTCTCGCGCCGGCTGACAATCTTGCGCACGCCCGGAGCGAACCGGCTGAGCCAGCCGCTGCGCTTTTCCTGAGGGGCTTTGGGAGGAGTCTTTTCGGCCATCTGCGTGTCTCTAGACGGTTTCACCGACGCGCGCACCGCGCACCGCATCGCCGAGGGCCCTGACCTTCGACAGGACGCGCGCGGCGACCGGCTCACCCGCCTCCAGCGCCGCCGCCACCTCGTCAACCAGGACCGAGCCGGCCACCACGGCATCGGCGACGCGCGCGATCTCGGCCGCCCGTTCCGGCGTCTTCACCCCGAACCCGACCGCGACGGGCAGACCCGACGCGCGACGCACGCGCTCGACCGCCGGAGCGACCGAGGCCGACTGGGCCTCCTTGACCCCCGTCACGCCCGCCACCGAGACGTAATAGACAAAGCCCGAGGTCCGCCGCGCGATCAGCTCCAGCCGCGCATCGTCCGAGGTCGGTGTCGCCAGCCGGATCAGCGACACCGATGCCGCGTCCAGCGCGTCGGTCAGGGGATCGGCTTCCTCCGGCGGGCAGTCGACCACGATACAGCCGTCCACCCCGGCCGCCGCCGCATCCCGCGCGAAGGCCTCATACCCGTAGGATTCGATCGGATTCAGATAGCCCATCAGGATCAGCGGCGTGTCCGCATCCCCCGCCCGGAAGGCGGCGGCCAGATCCAGTGTGCCTCTCAGGGTCAGGCCCGCCTTCAGCCCCCGCAGCGCCGCGCGCTGGATCGGCGGCCCCTCGGCCATCGGGTCGCTGAACGGAAAGCCCAGTTCAATCAGGTCGGCCCCGGCGGCGGGCAGGCCGCGCAGGATTTCCAGCGCCTCCTCGCGCGTGGGGTCCCCCGCCATGACATAGGCGACGAAGCCGGCGCGGCCTTCGGCCTTCAGCGCGGCGAAACGGGCATCGATACGGGCGGTAGTCATTGGGCGGACGGACTCGCGGGAGGGGCGGGCGTGGTGGCGGGCGCAGCGGCCGCGCAGACATCGCCCGGAATGGTGGCCATGCCGATATAGCCGGGCGCTTCCGGCCCGGCCGGGCGGTTGGTATCGTAGAAGGCCTGAAGCTGCATCCCCTCGCAGCCGCCGCCCGGCAGGCGTTTGACGAAGACCACCCGATTGTCGTCGCCGGCGGCCGGGATCCAGCCGTCGGCCTCGAAATGGGCGACATAGACCTCAGCCAGCGCACCGATCGCCGCCAGCGGCGCGGTCACACAGAACGCCTGACCAGCCATGCCGTACAGATTACCGCAGGTGGCGTCCGCGGTCCCGCCGGGCAGGACGGGAGCCTCGACGGGGCCGCCCCGGGCCGAGCTTTGGGCCAGCGCAGGCCCGGTGAGCAGCGTTGCCGCGAAAGCCGCCACCATGGTCCGGACAACCGTCATCCTCACAACTCCACGCCCAGATGCTTCGCCACGGCGAAGATGTCCTTGTCGCCGCGGCCGCACATGTTCAGCACCACATCGCCACCCGTACCGATCTCGGCCGCGATCTCGCCGATCCGGGCCAGGGCATGGGCGGGTTCCAGCGCCGGAATAATCCCCTCCAGTTTTGAACACAGCTGGAACGCCTCCAGCGCCTCCACGTCGGTGGCCGCCCGGTACTCCGCCCGGCCCATGTCCTTCAGCCAGGCGTGCTCGGGCCCGATGCCGGGATAGTCCAGACCCGCCGAGATCGAATGGCCTTCCAGGATCTGCCCGTCGGCGTCCTGCAGCAGGTAGGTCCGGTTGCCGTGCAGCACGCCTGGCCGCCCGCCCTGCAGCGACGCCGCGTGGTCCGGTCCGTCCAGCCCCCGCCCGGCCGCCTCGATCCCGATCAGCCGCACGCCCGCGTCCTCGATGAACGGATGGAACAGACCGATGGCGTTCGACCCGCCGCCGATCGCCGCCACGCAGGCGTCCGGCAGTTTCCCGCGCCGGGCCAGCATCTGGGCCTTCGTCTCCTTGCCGATCACGCTCTGGAAGTCGCGCACCATGGCCGGATAGGGATGCGGCCCCGCCGCCGTACCGATCAGATAATAGGTGTCGTCGACATTGGTGACCCAGTCGCGCATCGCCTCGTTCATGGCGTCCTTCAGCGTGCCGCGACCCGAGGTGACGGGGATGACCTCGGCCCCCAGCAGCTTCATGCGGAACACGTTCGGCGACTGCCGCTGCACGTCCGCCGCGCCCATATAGACGACGCACTGCAGGCCGAACCGGGCACAGACGGTCGCCGTCGCCACCCCGTGCTGGCCGGCGCCGGTCTCGGCAATGATCCGCTTCTTGCCCATCCGCATGGCCACCAGGATCTGGCCCATGCAGTTGTTGATCTTGTGCGCGCCGGTGTGGTTCAGCTCGTCGCGCTTGAACCAGATATTGGCCGCCCCGTGATGGGCGGTCAGCCGCTCGGCGAAATACAGCGGGCTGGGACGGCCGACATAGTGGGTCAGATAGTCGTCCAGCTCGGCCTGGAAGGTCGGATCCGCCTTGCAGCGCTCGTAGGCCTGGTTCAGCTCCAGCACGAGCGGCATCAGGGTCTCGGCCACGAACCGCCCGCCATAGGGGCCGAACCGGCCCTCCGCGTCGGGCATGGCGTACTGGTTGGGCAGGATGGCGTTCACGGCGGTCAGCTTTCGCGCAGGCAGGGGCCCGAAATGCGGCCCAGGGGCAAAACAGTCAGGCCACGGCCTTCAGAAAGGCCGCGATCCGGGCCGCGTCCTTAACACCGGGCGCGCTTTCGACGCCAGAGGACACATCCAGCAGGGGCGCGCCGCTGATCGCCGCAGCCTCGGCCGCATTGTCCGGGGTCAGGCCGCCCGCGAGGAACCAGGCTTTGCGGAATGACCGCCCCTTCAGCATCGCCCAGTCGAACGATGCCCCGACCCCGCCGGGAAGGTCCGAACCCTCCGGCGGCCGCGCGTCGAACATCAGGTGATCGACGTGATCCTCCCAGCCGTTCGCTGCCTCCAGGTCTGCCACGGTCGACACGGGCAGGACCTTGATGATCCCCGCCCCGGTCAAAGTCCGCACCTGATGCGCCCGCGCCACCGTCTCGCGCCCGTGCAACTGCACGAAGTCCGGTCTCAGATGGGCCCCGATCCGGCTCAGCAGATCATCATCCGCGTCGACCGTCACCGCCACGATCCCGGCCCGCCCCCGCGCTCGCTCGAACAGCGGTCGCGCGTCCTCGGGCGAGATGTCGCGCGGACTCCGGCCAAAGAACACCGCGCCGACGAACGCCGCGCCGTGATCAAGGGCGGCATCCAGGGTGTCGGGGGTGGTCAAGCCGCAGATTTTCACGCTTGTCATGTCCCGCAGGTGAGGCCTGCGCCAGCCGCGGTCAAGCGCGATAGAGCCCCCGTCCGGGTCGGACCCGCGTACGGTTGCCTCAGGCGAAGATCGCCGCCGTCTCGGCCGCCGTCGCCAGCCGCCAGTCCCCGGCGGCCAGATCCGCCGGAAGCGCCAGCCCACCGATCCGCTCGCGATGCAGGGCCTCCACATGGTTCCCCGTGGCCGCGAACATCCGCCGCACCATATGATAGCGCCCCTCCGTCACCGTCAGCCGCGCCTCGGTCGGCGACAGCACCTCCAGCGCGGCCGGAGCCAGCGGCTTGTCCTCGCCCTCCAGCACCAGCCCGCCCGCCGCGAACAGGGCCGCCTCGGTCCCCGCCAGCGGCCGCGCCAGGGTCGCGCGATAGACCTTGGCCACATGGCGTTTGGGGCTGATCACCCGGTGCAGCAGATCCCCGTCGTCGGTTAGCAGCAGCAACCCGGACGTCTGCTTGTCCAGCCGGCCGATCGTGGAGATGGCCGGGTCCCGCCGCCGCCACCGTTCGGGCAGGACATCATAGACCAGATCGCCGTCCTCCTTGTGCGAACAGGTCATGCCCAGCGGCTTGTTCAGGATCAGCACCAGACCCGCCGGCGGGTCCAGCGGCCGCCCGTCGACCTGCATCCGGTCCGGCAGGTCCGGCGTCACCGCGATCCGTTTCGACACATCCGTCAGGTCGACCCCGTCCAGAACGATCCCCCCTACCTTGCCCAGCCGGGCGATCTCGGTGCGCGAGCCATAGCCCATCGAGCCCAGCAGCTTGTCGACGCGGCTGGTCGGCGTTTTGCTCACTTCACTGCCTCGAACAGCTTGTATCCGCCGCCGTCGGTCCCCGGCGTCACCCGCCGGAACGCGGCCTTCAGCTCGGCCTCATAGGGCAGGTGCCGGTTGGCCACGAGCCACAGGGTTCCGCCCTTCTTCAGCATCGCCGCCGCCTTGACGATGAACGCCTGGCCCAGTCGCCGGTCCTCGGCCCCTCCGTCGTGGAAGGGCGGATTGCAGACGATGAAATCGAGATCCCCCGCAGCCTCCAGCACCCGCACATCGGCCCATTCGAAGCTCGCCCGCGGGTCCTCGACATTCCTGCGCGCCGCCTCGACCGCCCGGCGATCCAGATCGATCAGCCTCAGGCTCGTGACCGCCGCGCTCCGCAGCACCACCGTCGCCAGCGCCCCATAGCCGCAGCCCAGATCCGCCCCTGCGCCCTTCAGGGTCGGCAGTTGCGCCGCCAGCAGGGCCGAGCCGCCGTCGATCCGGTCCCAGGCAAACACCCCCGGCTGCGACCAGGCCTCCAGCCCCTCGACCCGCTGCATCGCCCCGGCCGCGATCGCCGCCTCCAGCCCCGTGACCGTCTCCGGCTTCACCACGACACAGCGCCGGTGATGCGCCTTGGCGCTCTCGCCGACCTCCAGGCCAAAGCCTTCCAGCTCCTTCTTCAGACGCGACCCGCCGCGATCCTTGGGGGCCATGACATCCAGCCGCCCCCCGACCTGCAGCGCCCTCAGCGCCTGGGCCAGCACATAGCGCCGCTCCAGCACCCCCGGAGGGGCATAGACCATCGCCGCCTCCACCGACCCGTCGGCCAGCTCTTCAATCGGGGTCGAGCCGGGAATGCGGGGCGACGTCTGGTTCGCCGCGCCCGGCGGATCGAACACCAGCGGCGGGCGGTCATAAAGGATCGATGTCGTCATCGGCGGTCCATAGTCGTTTCGGCCGCTCGAGGAAACCGGAGGCGTGGACAGGTTTGGCAAGGTTTGCCATCATCTGTTCCGCACAGGAGCCGTCCCATGGCCACCATGAACATCTCACTCCCCGATCCCATGAAAGTCTGGGTCGAATCGCGGACAGAGGACGGCCGCTACGCCAACTCCAGCGACTACGTCCGCGACCTGATCCGGCGCGATCAGGTGAGGGTCGAGAAGATCGCCCACTGGCAACGCCTGATCGACGAGGGACGCGCGAGCGGCATCTCTGACAAGACCATCGATCAGATCTTCGATGAAGCCCGGGCCGAGTACGAGCGTAAACAGAGCGCGGCGTGACATCCGGGAGCGTCTCCCGCGACGCCGAGATCGATCTGATGTCGATCTTCCTGACCGGCATGGAACAGTTCGGTCTGCGGCAGGCCGAGCGTTATCGTGACGGCCTGAAACGGGCGTTTGAACTTCTGGCCCAATTCCCCGACATGGCCAGAACCCGGCCGGAATGGCCTGTAACCGTTCGCGCCTTCCCGCATGGATCGCGGGTGATCATCTACGAACAGGTCGAGTCCGGGATACTGATTGTTCGCGTGCGACACGGTCTTGAGGACTGGATCGATGATCTGCTTGTCGGCGACACGGACCAGACTCCTGGAGAGCACCCATGACCCACCCCATCCACATCGGCATCGGCGGCTGGACCTATGAGCCGTGGCGCGGCGTCTTCTATCCGGCCGATCTGGTCCAGAAGCGCGAGCTGGAGTTCGCGTCGCGGGCCCTGACCACTATCGAGCACCAGTGCGGAGTTAAGCACTGTGTGAGCGTCGCATGACGACCTCGGCCAAAACCAAGATCTTCGGGTTGTTGGCCGCCGCGCTCGTCGCTTGGGTGCTGACCGTGGTGTTTGATCTAGCTCCCATGGTTTTGATCCCGATGGGAGAACGCATTTTCGGAGCGGAGATTCCTACCGCCATCGATCCAGTTCAGCTCAGAAACATCGTCACGCTCTACGCGGCATTCGGCCTGCCAATCGCCGTCCCGTTCGTGCTGATTGCGGGGTTTCCAGCCTGGAAACGCTGGGAGAGCCGTGGCCGTGCGCACAAACGAGACGCGATCTGGTTGGGTGCGATCATCGGAGTGCTGCTGGGACTGGCCTTTGCCGCTTACATCTTAGTCTACGGCTTACAGACGATGGCCGACCAAACTCGAGCTTCCACTCGTGGAATTACGGGTATCAGATGACTGCTGATGGCATGCCCACAGCTCTCGGGTGGACGTTCCAACTACTCGACATCGCTCTGACTGCTGTCACGGGGGCTGCTGCGGGACTAACAGCGTGGACGGTTGCAACGATCATGGAACCGGAAAGGAGGCCAGGGTGACTGGAAAAATCTACATTGGCGTCGGCGGCTGGACCTATGAGCCGTGGCGGGGCGTCTTCTATCCGTCCGACCTGGTCCAGAAGCGCGAGCTGGAGTTCGCGTCGCGCGCCCTGACCTCGATCGAGATCAACGGCACCTACTATTCCACCTTCAAGCCCGACAGCTGGCTGAAATGGCGCGACGAGACTCCGGACGGCTTCCTCTTCTCGGTCAAGGCCAGCCGCTACTGCACCAACCGCAAGATCCTGTCCGACATGGGCGAGTCCATGGACCGGTTCCTGGGTCAGGGCCTGACGGCACTGGGCGACAAGCTGGGCCCCATCAACTGGCAGTTCATGGGCACCAAGAAGTTCGACCCCGGGGATTTCGAGGGCTTCCTGAAACTGCTGCCAAAGGAGCGCGACGGTGTCCGCCTCCGCCACGCGGTCGAGGTCCGTAACCCCACCTTCGACACCCCGGCCTTCCATGACCTCGCCGCGAAATACGGCGTCGCCATCGTCTATGCCGAGGACGACGAGGAACCGACCTGGCCCCGCATCGACCAGGAAACGGCAGACTTTAGATACGCCCGGCTGATGTCCAGCCGCGAGGACGAGCCGACCGGCATGTCCGCGGCCGAGCTGGACGCCATCGCCGACCGCACCCAAGCCTGGGCGAAACGCGGCGCGGTGTTCGCCTATTTCATCGCCGGGGCGAAGGTCAGGAACCCGGCTGCGGCCCAGGCCCTGATCAAGAAACTGGGCTGAGACCGCCTCGGGCACCACGACCCTGTCCGGTTCGGGGTTCGATTCCGATGTCGTGGTCCGACCCGAAGCCGACCTCCCTGACGTCCGCTTCTGACAAACCCGCTGTGTTCATTCAGCCTTCGTGCGTCTTGATGAAGCCGAACGTCAGCCGCTACGGTCACCCGCAATGCCTTGGGGGAGTTCTGTTGTGTTCAGTTCCGTTTCGAACCCCCTCATCGGCACCTCTTTGCTGGCGCTCAGCCTGGCCGCGTGCGCCACGCCAGCCACAGCGGTCCTGGCCCAGACCCAGCCACTCGCGGTGGCAGCTCCCCAATCCACCGACTTCACCCTCCAGACCGACCAGCTGCGCACGCCCGAGCAACTTGCCGTGCGGTTCGATAAGGCCGACCTTTCGATCCGGGTCATGCCAGAGACGAAGACCATCGACGCGGTTGCCGTGCTCCACTTCAGCGCTACGGCACCGGTGTCGGCCATAGTGGTCGAGCTGGACACCATTCTGCCGGTCTCGGCCGTCGCTGTGGACGGAGCGGTGGTCACGAACTGGACCAACCCGGAAGGTCGCATGACCATCCCGCTGGGCAGCACACTCGCTGCTGGCGAGACCGTGTCGGTGCGTATCGAGTATGCCGGTGCGCCTCGTGTGGCCCCGAACTCGCCGTGGGACGGCGGCTTCAGCTGGGCCACGGCGCCCTCGGGCGAGCCGTGGATCGCCACGGCGGTTCAGGGCGAGGGCTGCGACATCTTCTGGCCTTGCATTGACCACCCGCTGGCCGAGCCGGGCCGCGTGGACCTGCACATTACCGTGCCGCCCGGCCTGTCGGCGCCATCGAACGGACGTTTCCTCGGCATGACCACCGGTGCTGACGGCTGGACGACCTGGAACTGGTCGGCGGCCAATCCGAACACATACGCCATCGCCCTGAACATCGGGCCGTATGAGGCTATGACGGCCGACTATCACAGTCGCTTCGGCAACGTCGTGCCGATGACCTATTGGTACCTGCGCTCGGATGATCTCACCAAGGTGCGCGGCCTGTTCGCCGAGTTCGCGCCCATGATGGACTTCTATGAAGCGACCGTCGGTCCCTACCCCTTCGGCGACGAGAAGATGGGGGTGGTCGAGACCCCGCACCTCGGAATGGAGCACCAGACGATTAACGCCTATGGCAACGCCTACAAGATCGACGGGCGTGGCTTCGACTGGCTGCTGCACCACGAGCTGTCGCACGAGTGGTTCGGCAACCAGCTGACCAACGTCAACGCCGACGACATGTGGCTGCACGAAGGCCTTGGCAGCTATATGCAGCCGCTCTACGACCGCTGGCTGAACGGCGACCGCTACATGCAGGTGTCGCTGTCAAGCCAGCGCCGGGGCCTTCGCAATGCCTTTCCGGTCGTCTCCGGCACTCTGAAGACCGAGGATCAGGTCTATGACGGTGCCATCGGGCCGGGCGGCGACATCTACTCCAAGGGCAGTCTCATCGCCCATTCGCTGCGACTGCTGATCGGCGACGAGGCCTTCTTCAACGCGGTGCGAAGGCTGGTCTATGGCCGTCCCGATCCAGCGCCGGGCAATTTCCAGCCCCGCTACGCCTCGACGCCGGAGTTTCTGGCGCTGGTCAATGAGGAGACCGGCGGCGACTTCGGTTGGTTCTTCAGGGGCTACCTCTATCAGGCGGTCCTGCCCGATCTGATCGAGAAGCGCGAAGGCGACGGGCTGACCCTGCGCTGGGTCACCGGCGACGGCGAGGCCTTCCCCATGCCGGTAGAGGTCGAGGTGAACGGCGTGGTCCAGACCGTTCCCATGACCGGCGGGCAAGGGTCACTGGCTGTACCGGCGAACGCTCATGTACTGATCGACCCGGCCAACAAGGTGCTGCGCCGCATGGAGCGGATCGACGGCACTCGACCTGCCACAACGGGCTGAGGATCATTCGTCGTCCCCGAACAGCCCTTCCCAAGGTCCGCTCTCTGGACGCGGGCTCGGTCTCCGGCTGCGATCACCGGGACCGGGGTGCGCAACCCGGCAGCAGCGCAAACCTGATCGGAAAGCCGGGCTGAGGCCGCGCCGATACGTCCGATTCTGACGCATCGCCGTGCCAGGGTGACTTTTGGGGGTCGGACCCGGCCCCATACAGGGGTGGCCCCGGTGGACGAAGCGGACTCAACGGACTCAACGGACTGTGTTTTTCGGAGTCCACTTCGCCTTGCGGCAACCCGCCGCCAGCCACATCTAAATGGCCCTGCCGACAATCCGGACTGATCCCTCATGCCCATCGCCACACGCGCCTTCGCCGCCGTCGCCGCCGACAGGCCGCTGGAGCCCTACAGCTTCGAGCGCCGTGATCCGGGTCCGGACGATGTCGCGATCGACGTGAAGTTCTGCGGAGTTCTGCCACTCCGACCTGCACGTCGCCGCCAATGAGCTCGGCAACACCCGCTACCCCATCGTCCCGGGGCATGAGGTCGCGGGCGTCGTTTCGGCGGTCGGGGCCAACGTGACGAAGTTCAAGGTCGGCGACCGCGTCGGGGTCGGCTGTATGGTCGACAGCTGCCGCACCTGTGCCCCCTGCCGCGAGGGCGAGGAACAGTATTGCGTCCCCGGCATGACCCAGACCTATGGCTCGGCCGACCCCAAGGGCGGCCCGGTCAATCAGACGGTGACCCAGGGCGGCTACTCGGACCACATCACGGTGGACCAGAACTACGTCCTGTCCATCCCGGACTCGATCCCGCTGGACGCCGCAGCCCCCCTGCTGTGCGCCGGCATCACCACCTATTCGCCGCTGAAGCACTGGAAGATCGGCCCCGGCTCGAAGGTCGCGGTCGTGGGTCTCGGCGGTCTCGGCCATATGGCCGTCAAACAGGCGGCGGCCATGGGGGCCGAGGTGACGGTCATCTCCACGTCCGATCGCAAGAAGGCCGATGCCGAGCGGATGGGCGCGAAGCATTTCCTCATCAACTCCGACAAGGCAGCGATGGCGGCGGCGGCCGAAAGTTTCGATCTGATCATCAACACCGTGTCCGCGACCCACGAGATCGCGGGGCAGATCCAGCTGCTGGCGAAGGACGGCACCATGGTCATGCTGGGCCTGACCACCGAGGGCCTGCCGGTCTATGCCATGGGTCTGCTGTGGCGACGCCGTTCGGTCGCCGGCTCCCTGATCGGCGGCATCCGCGAGACCCAGGAGATGCTGGACTTCTGCGCCGCCAATGACATCGCCTGCGACGTCGAGGTCATCGCGCCCGACCGGATCAACGAGGCCTATGAGCGGATGGGCAAGTCCGACGTCCGCTACCGCTTCGTGCTGGATATGGCGCAGCTGTAGCGGGGTTTGCGCGCAACCGCCGAGCCGCTACACCTGTTCACCACAAGGCTTCGCATCAGACTGAGCCAGGCAGGGAACAGGAACGCACATGGCTCGAGTGGCTTTCGTCACGGGTGGAACCCGCGGGATCGGCAAGGCGATCGCCCAGCGCCTCAAGGAGGATGGCCTGGCGGTCGCCGCCGGCTATTCCGGCAATACGGAAGCGGCCGAGGCCACGGCCCGGGAGCTGGGGGTCATGGTCGTCAAGGGCAACGTCGGCTCCTATGACGACTGCGCCCGCGCGGTCGCCGAGGTCGAGGCCGAACTCGGCCCGATCGACGTGCTGGTCAACAATGCCGGCATCACCCGCGACGGCTTCTTCCACAAGATGACCGCCGATCAGTGGTCCGACGTCATCCGCGTCAATATGGACAGTGTGTTCAACATGACGCGCCAGGTCATCAACGGCATGCGCGATCGCGGCTATGGCCGCATCGTCAACATCTCCTCGATCAACGGTCAGAAGGGCCAGATCGGCCAGACCAACTATTCGGCCGCCAAGGCCGGCATGATCGGCTTCACCAAGGCCCTGGCCCTTGAAAACGCTCGAAAAGGCGTGACCGTCAACTGTATCGCCCCCGGCTATATCGACACCGAAATGGTCGGGGCGATGGACGAAAAGGTCCTGGCGGCCATCGTCGCCCAGATCCCGGTGGGCCGCCTCGGCAAGGGTGAGGAGATCGCCGACATGGTGTCCTGGCTGTCCGGAGAGCGTGCCGGATATGTCACAGGCTGCACCCTGTCATTGAACGGCGGTCAATACCTCGTCGGCTGACGCGACCTCGCCCAAAATCTGCCGCGCCCGGCGCGCAACCCTTTTTACCATGAGATCAAGGGTCAAGGTCGAGGCGGCAATAAAGCCGATCCCGGCGGCGCTGGCGGTTGCCGCCGCCGCCGCGCTCGCCTGCCTGGTCGGACCCACTACCGCCCGTGCGTTCGACGCAACACAGGCTCGCGCCAACGCCCAGGCCGAACAGAGCCGTGCCATCAGCGTCCGGCCGTCGCTGTCGGGCGCGCCACCGTCCGGACGATACATGTCTGAAAGCGGCGAGCCTTTCATCTTTGACGGCACCCGGTCACGTCCCCTGTTCCGGTTCGAGCGCCGCACCGAAACCTGGGTTCTGCGCCCCACCCCCGCACCGCGGGGCGACATCATCTATCGCAATGACGCCGGGGCCCAGGTTCTCCGGGTAACTCCGGGCGGCGGCGTCACCCTGTACACCCAGCGGGCCCCCAATGGATCGCCGGCCTCCCTCGTCGGCGGTGCGGCCCCGCTGGTGCTCCCGCCGCTGGGCCCGATTGGCCTGTTCAGCCTGATGAACCAGCGCGGCAGTCAGGTCAGCCAGGCGCTGGGGCGGCTGGTGGTCATCAACCTGAGCGGTGACCAGTCCGAGGAGTTGATGGTGGATGCCCTCATGGTGACCACCGAGGCCGTGATCCGGATGGCACGTTCGCCAACCTGGCGTGACGAGCTGAACACCCTGCGGAGCATCACCCTCCTCGAAGGCGACCGGGCCTCCGTCACCTTCCGGCGGGGTGATCTTCTGGTCGTGGTCAACCCGGCCCAGGAGCTGGAAGGCCGGCCGTCGTCCTCCACCATCATCCGCGCGGTCTCGCGCGACGACTGATCAGCCCGAGAAACTGTCCTTTGCGGCGCGCCGCCGGGCGAATTCCGGAGCGTTGCCCGCCGTCAGGAAGGGGTTCAGCCGCCGCTCCAACCCCAGGGTCGTCGGCACGGTGGGCTCACCCCGCTCCCGCGCGGCAAAGATCGCCGCAGCATGGGCCCGCGTCTCCGCCCGGTCATCGACGCTCAGCAGAAACCGGGCATTGGCCGCGGTGTACTCGTGGGCCCCGTACAGCACCGTATCGTCGGGCCACGCCAGCAACCGGCACAGACTGTCCCACATCTGCTCCGGCGTCCCTTCAAACAGCCGTCCGCAGCCGAGGGGAAACAGGGTGTCCCCGGTGAACGCGATGCCGTCCGTCACCGAGCGAAACACGACATGGCCCAGTGTATGGCCCGGGGTCGCGGTGACATGCAGCGCAGTCCCGCCGATCATCACGACATCCCCTTCCTCGACGACCTGATCCAGCGGCGCGACCCGCCGGACCTCCTCGGGACCGTGGATGTCGCAGCCCGTCTCGGCCTGCAGCCGCGCATTCCCCTCGGTGTGATCACCGTGCCAGTGGGTATTTAGAACCCGGTCCAACCGGCCCCAACCGAGGGCGGCGATGGCATCGAGGATCACCTGTGCGTCGGGCGTATCGATCGCCGCCACCGTCCCGGTCGCCTCGTCTCGGGCGAGAAAGGCATAGTTGTCGGTCCGGGCCGGAAACACGTGAACGGTCAGGGGCATCAGTCATCCTTGGTGCAGCGGCACTGATCGCCATATAGTCCTCACCATGCGCCGCGCCATCGAAGACCTGCGAACCTTCTACGGCGAGCCGACCGGAGCGCTGGTCCGCCGACTGCTGGCCCGGCGTCTGGATGATGCCTGGGGCGAGGCCCCCGGTTGTGATGTCCTTGGCATCGGCTATGCCACGCCGTGGCTGGACGCCTTCGTGGGTGCCCGACGCGTCATCGCCGCCATGCCTTCGGGCCAGGGCGTTGAGCTGTGGCCGGCCGCCGGACGCAACCGGACCTTGCTTGTAGATGACCGCCGCCTGCCCTTCGCGGCCGGATCTTTCGATCGCGTGCTTCTGGTCCATGCGTTGGAAGAGGCGGAGGATCCCACCCAGCTTCTGACCGAGGCGGTGCGGGCCCTCGCACCAGCGGGTCGCATCATTCTCGCCGCCGCCGCCCGGGGGGGGCTGTGGGCCCGGGCCGAAGCGACGCCGTTCGGTCATGGTCGTCCCTTCACCCGCAGCCAGCTGGAGCGCCTCGTGCGCGAGGTCGGTCTGGAACCCACGGCCTGGTCCCAGACCCTCTACGTTCCGCCCTGGCCGCCCCTCTTGGGTTTGGCGGACGGATTTGAACAGGTCGGCCGCCGAATCGCGCCGGGTGCGGCCGGCGTCATCCTGCTGGAAGCCACGCGTCAGGCCTACGCCCGCATCCGTCCTTCGGGGAGCGCACGGCGCGTCCGCGCCGAGGCCGGCGGTCTCGCCCCGCAGCCGGCCCATCGCGCGTCACGGCGCAGCGGGGTGGATGCGAACGGCGAACCGCTTTAAGCGCGGCACCATGCACCGTCTCATCCTGATGCGTCACGCCAAGACCGAGCGCGCGGCCGAAAGCGGCCTCGACCGGGACCGCGCCCTCACCGACCGCGGCCGCGCCGACGCAATCCTCATGGGCTCAGTACTCGCGGACAAGGGGCTGCGGCCCGATCTGGCTCTGGTGTCTCCTTCGGTTCGCACTCGCCAGACGTGGGAGGCGATGCACGACGCTCTCGGAGACGTCGAGCTCAGGATCGAACCCCGGCTTTATGACGCTGCCCCGGACGTGATCCGCCGCCTCGTCGAGGACGCAGAGGATCAGGCCGGTTGCCTGCTGGTCCTGGCCCACAATCCCGGCGTCCACCTCGCAGCCCTCGACTATCTCACCGAGAGCGCCGCCTCGCCGTCGGTTCTCGACCGGATGGCCGGGGGGTTCGCGACCGGGGCTGTGGCTGTCTTCGAGGTCGATGTGGCCGGTCGCTGCCTCTACGACGGGTTCCTGACGCCAAAGGCCTTCGGCGGCGGTGCCGGCGAATGACCGACGCCGTGGCCTACAAGATCATTGATGCCGCGGAATGGCGTGAGGCCCTAGCGGAAGGACACTACGCTGGTTCGGAGGTGGACCGGGCGGACGGCTACATCCATCTCTCCACCGGGGCCCAGCTGGGCGAGACGGCACGTAAACACTACGCGGGGCGCGCCGACCTGATGCTGCTGACCGTCGATCTGGAGAGCCTCGCGGACACCGTAGTCTGGGAACCTTCGCGCGGCGGTGCCCTGTTTCCTCACATCTACGGCCCGCTGCTCGTCAGCGCCGTCACCGCCGCCGAAGCCTTCGACGCGCCGACCGGAGCCGACTGAATGCTCTCCGACATCGGCGTCGCGGCCTTCCGCCGGCTTGATCCGGAGACCGCCCACACCCTCGCCATCGCGGCCCTGAAGACCCTGCCGCTACCATCGGCTCCTGACGACGATCCCATCCTGGCCACCCGGGTGGCCGGGCTCAACCTCCCCAACCCGGTCGGGCTCGCGGCAGGCCTGGACAAGAATGCCGAGGCGCTGCGCGGCCTCGCCCGACTGGGCTTCGGCTTTGTGGAATGCGGCTCCGTCACGCCCCGCGCCCAGTCCGGCAACCCCAAGCCCCGGCTGTTCCGTCTTTCCGAAGACCGGGCCATCATCAACCGGATGGGGTTTAACAATGAGGGCCTCGAGGCCTTTGCCGCCCACCTCCAGCATCGGCCTCGCCGCTCCGTGGTCGGGGCCAATCTGGGTGCCAACAAGCAGACGGAAGATCGCGCGGCGGACTATGTGCTCGGGCTCAGGCGACTAGCCGGTCTGGCGGATTATTTCACCGTCAACATCTCCTCGCCGAACACCCCCGGGCTACGGGCCCTGCAGGGCCGTGACGCGCTGGACGATCTGCTGGGCCGGGTGGCTCAGGCGCGATCCACCGCCGCGCCTGTCTTCCTGAAGATCGCTCCGGATCTCACCGCCGCCGAGATCGCCATGATCGTGGAGGCCGCCCTCGCGCACCGGATCGATGCCCTGATCGTCTCCAACACCACGCTCGACCGGCCAGCGACCCTGATGTCCCCGGATCGCGGGCAGGACGGCGGCCTGTCGGGGGCTCCCCTCGCGCCACGGGCGCTTCAGGCCCTGAGGGCGGCGGGCGAGGCGTCGGCCGGGCGGCTGCCCCTGATCGCCGTCGGTGGCATAGATTCGGGGCTCGAGGCCTACCGCCGAATTCGGGCCGGGGCCTGTGCCGTCCAGATCTATTCGTGCCTGATCTTTGAAGGGCCAGGTCTGGTGCGGAAGATCAAGCGCGACCTCGCGGAACGGCTACGGTCGGATGGCCTCAAATCCATCCAGGAAGCAATTTCCGCCGGCCCGTTGACGGAGCGTTAGGGGCGATCCGGCATGCTCCGGAAGCGCGGGGCCAACACCGCCGTTTCAGTCGGGGAAGTGAATGTCGGAGGCCAGCATGAAGACGGCTTCGACCTGGGCTCCCGCCATTCGGCAACGTCGTCGCGCTCTGCTCCAGCGCCTCGGCATGGGTGCTGCGACGGCCATGGTCTTCAGCCCCCTGTTCGGCTGGACGTTCAGCACTTTCTGGGTGACTGCCTATTTCCTGATCCAGATTCTCGAACTGCTCATCTTCGCGCCAGTGAACCGCGGCGATGTGGAGCGGATGACTCGGGCCCGGTCGGCTGCGGGCGTCGTCTTCCTTTTTCTGAACGCAGCGGCCTTTGGCAGCCTTTCCATTCCGCTCTGGCTGACCGGCGGGCCCATGGGCGGGGTGTGCGCAGCCGTGCTGAGCGCCTCGGGTGCCATCTATGGCGTGATCAACTCGCCCCGTTCGAAACTGGTCCTGGCTACCACCTTGACGCCCCACTTCCTGTACATGGCGGCGACTCCGTTCTGGATGTCCTGGTACGGGGCCCCCACCGGGTTTGTCACGGCCGCCGCGGTCGCCTTCGCCGTCTTCGGTGCGTATTGCCTTTCCACCTGGCAGCGCGTGAACCAGGCGGCTGAATCGGAGACCCTGGCCCGCCTCGACGCCGACCGGCGCCGGGCCGAGGCGGAACGGGCCATGGCAGGCCGCACCGCCTTCCTGGCGGCCGTCGGCCACGACCTGCGCACGCCAATCAGCGCCATCATGACCGGCGCAAGTGAGCTGGAGCGGGGCGCGACGGACAGCACCGCCCGTGCACAGGCCGTTCTCATCTCGGACGCTGGCCTGATGATGAAGGCCCTGCTCGACGATCTGCTCGATCACGCCAAGCTCGACGCCGGCCGCATGACCGTCGAGGCGACGGACTTCAATCCGCGAAGCCTGGTGGCCCAGACCCTCCTGTTCTGGCAGGGCGAAGCCAGGGCGCGCGGCCTGAAGCTGCGGGTCGAAGGGGCCCGTCAGATGCCCGAGTGCGTGAGGGGGGATCCGATGCGGCTGCGTCAGGTCCTGAACAACCTCATGTCCAATGCGATGAAATTCACCACGGAGGGCTCGGTCACCCTGCGTCTCTCGGCCTGGCGCGAGGAGCCCTCGGCCTACGCGATCCTGATCGAGGTCGCAGATACGGGCCCGGGCATGACCAGCGCCCAGTTGGCCCGGCTCTTCACCCCCTTCGATCAGACGCTCGACGGCGTCAGCGCCCGACATGGCGGCACGGGTCTGGGACTAAGCATCAGCCGCGATCTGGCCGAACTGATGGGCGGCCGCCTCACAGCGCGGAGCCGGCCGGGCGAAGGGGCAGCTTTCACCCTGTCCGTCATTCTTCCGCGGGGTGAGCGGGTGGTCGCGCCCTTGCCCGCGTTCGGCGAGGACAGCCGGGGCGACATCGTCCGCAGCCTGACCCGGCGGATGCCTGTCACGGAGGCCGCAGATCTTCCCGACCCTGAAACCCGGCCGGGGCCCGAGGTGCAAGGAGACAAGGCTCCCGAGGATGGGGACGAGGACCGCCCGCTCCGCGTGCTGGTGGTCGACGACCACGAAATTAATCGACGCGCCGTGGAACTGATCCTGACGCCGCTCGGCTGCGACATCGCCACGGCCGCGGATGGCCTTCTGGCCTTGGCCCGGTGCGAGACCAGCGTCTTCGATGTGATCTTCATGGACGTCCGAATGCCCGAGCTGGACGGTCGCGAGACCACGCGCAGACTGCGCGCCGGGGGTGGACCGAATGCCGGGGTTCCGGTCATCGCCGTAACGGCCGACACCTCTCCGGACGATGTCGCCGCCTGTATGGCGGCCGGCATGAGCTATTTCGTATCCAAGCCCCTGACGCCCGCCGTTCTGCTCGGCGCGCTGCAGAAAGCGCTCTCGGGCGAGCCCGCTGCGACGGGCTCCGAGCCAGTCGCAGCCTGACCCCGAACCGGGGCATTGTTGCCCCGGCGAGATCGTCGTCTAGAGCTGTGCCAGAAGATGCTCGGCGGCGGAGACCTTGAACTCACCACCCTGCTCGATGTTCAGCTGCTCGACCACGCCATCGCGGACGAGCATGGAATAGCGCTGCGAGCGTTCGCCCATGCCGAATCCCTTGGCATCCAGCGTCAGCCCCAGCGTGCGGGTGAAGTCGCCGTTGCCGTCCGCCAGCATCACCACATCCTCTGCCGTCAGGCTCTGGCTCTCGGCCCAGGCGGCCAGAACAAACGCGTCATTGACCGACAGGCAGGCGATGACATCCACTCCCTTGGCGGCCAGGGCTGCCTTGTTGTCGACGAAGCCCGGCAGGTGACGGGCCGAACAGGTCGGCGTGAAGGCACCCGGTACGGCGAACAGCGCGACCGTCTTGCCCTTGAAGAACTCGTCCGTCTGAACCGGACGGGGGCCCTCGGCCGTCGGCGTGGTCAGGGTGGCGGAAGGGATGCGGTCACCGATCTGGATCGTCATGGCAGGCTCCGGATATCAGGAATGACGCAACCGCGCCGGAACCGTCAGATAGGGGGGCCAGTGCGCCGCGCCAAGTCTGTTCTCAAGCAGAAGGGTCACTTGCGCGGCGTCACGTTCGTACCGATCATAGGACCATGGTCGCCTTACAGTCCCTCGCCGGCCGCCTTCTGGTCGCCATGCCCGGTATCGGCGACCCGCGGTTTGAACATGCCGTCATCCTCGTCTGTGCCCACGGCACCGATCACGCCATGGGGCTTCGGATCGACCGCCCCACCCCCGGGGTCGACCTCGGAGAGGTGCTGAGCCGGCTCGACCTGCCGTCAACCGGCTCCGCCGCCGGCCTGCCCGTGCTGGTGGGCGGTCCCGTCGAGCGGGAGCGCGGGTTCGTGCTGCACACCGATGACTGGATGGCGACGGGCTCATCTTCTTCCTTCGGGGACGGTCTCGCCCTGACCGCCACGCGGGAGGCCCTGACCGCCATGATCGACCCGCTCTCGGGCCCACGCCGGGCGGTGCTCCTGCTCGGCTACGCCGGCTGGGGCGAAGGCCAGCTGGAAGAGGAACTCGCAGACAACGTCTGGCTGACCGCCGAGGCGGATCTGGATCTGCTGTTCGACGCGGACTTCGACACCAAATGGACCCGGGCGCTCGCCGGTCTGGGCGTGGATGCGGCCAGGCTGTCCAGCCAGAGCGGCCGCGCCTGAGGCTCAGCCCGACCGGGCCTTCAGTGGGGCCGCGCCATCTGACAGGCTTTCGTTCAGATAGACCTCGGCCTCCTGTGCCGGCAGGGCCGGCGCATAGCCGAACCCCTGGCCGTAGTGGCATTGGGCATCCAGCAGCAGGGCCGCCAGGCCGGCGTTCTCGACCCCCTCCGCCACGACTTCCAGCGACAGGTCGCGTCCCAAATTGACGACGGACTTGACGATCTTGGCCGAGCCCTCGTCCTTGTCCATGGTCAGAACGAAGTATCGGTCGATCTTCAGCGTGTCGAACGGCAGGCGCGCCAGATAGGACAGGGACGAGAATCCGGTGCCGAAGTCGTCCAGCGCCAGCGACGCCCCCACGTCCTTCAACTTCTGCAGGATCACGGCGGCCGAGGCCGTGTCGCGCATGATGTCGCCTTCGGTGACTTCCAGCTTCAGCGCGCCCCGGGGCAGCCCCGTCTCCTGGATGACACGGGCGACATCCTCGACCAGATTCGGCCGCTCGATCTCGCCGACCGACAGATTGACGCTGCAGAACAGCTTGCCGGCGCGCGCGTGCCGCTTCAGCCATTCCGCCAGTTGCCGCGCGGACTGGGTCATCATCATCAGACCCAGCTCGTTCATCAGCCCCATCTCATCGGCCAGGCCGAGGAATTCGTCCGGCGGAACGAGCCCGCGGCGCGGATGGCGCCAGCGCGCCAGGGCCTCGAACCCGGCCACGGCCCCGGTGTTCAGGTTGACGATCGGCTGGAAGAACGGCTCGATCTCCCCCCGCACGAAAGCGTTCCTCAGATCGGCCTCGAGCGCCAGGCGGGACAGGCTGTCGCTCTCGAGCCCCCGACCATAGGCCGCCGATCCGCCACGACCGGCCTTCTTGGCCGCCCCGACCGCCAGCTCGGCACGGCGAAGAAGTTCCGAGGCATCGGGCGCGTCCGGCCCGCCTTCAATGGTGACCGAACCGATCGAGACTGTCGGATAGATGTCGAAGCCTGCGACGCGCAGCGGCTGCTCCAGCGCGGCACGCAAGCGCTCGGCCGCGTTTCGGGGACCATGCGGCAGCAGGACCACGAACTCATCCTCACCGATCCGTGCGGGAAAGGCGTCGACTGAAAAGGCGGCGGCCATCCGGGACCCCAGGGCCGAGATCACCATGTCGGTGCGCTCGTGGCCGAGGGCTTCGTTCAAGCGTCTCAGGCGGTCGATATCGGCGATGACCAGATCGTATTCACCGGGCATTGTCAGGGAGTCGGCCGCACGCGCCAGAAAGGTGCGGCGGTCCAGCAGTCCGGTGAGCGCATCCTTGTCGCCACCTGCGATCCGTGTCTCCAGGGCCACCATCCCGGCGGCCCGCAGGCCATCCTCCAGCCACACGCCCCGCCACAGGCAGGTCTCGGACTCACGCATCCGCAGCCGGACGGAAACTTCCGTCCCCTCCGCGGCGGGTTTCAGGATCCGCTCGGCCAGCGATCGGTCCTGCGGCTGGGCGAGCGCAACAAAGGCGGATCCCGAACATTCCGGAGCCAGCGGGCCGAGACCCAGTGAGCGGGTCGCACCGGTGAACCGAATCTGGTCCTCGGCCGGCGTCCAGATCCACAGCGCCGAATCGGCCGCAGCCAAAGCCTCGATCGCCGTCGTCGCGTCCCAGGTCAGGCTTCTGGATCGCGACTGCACGGGCGGGACGTTCCTCAGGGACTGACGAATTCGTCCGACACGAGACCGAACAGGATATGGTCTGCCCATGCGCCGTTAATTTTAAGATAAGCCCGCGCCTCGCCCTCCTTGCGGAACCCCGCCCTCTCTAGCACTCGCCGGGACGCCAGATTGCTGGGCAGGCAGGACGCCTCAAGGCGGTGCAGGCGCACGGAGCGGAAGGCAAAACCGGCCACGGCGCGGACCGCGGCCGTCGCCAGGCCTCGGCCGGCATAGGGCTGGCCGATCCAGTAGCCCAGCGTCCCGGTCTCGGCGACGCCCCGCCGCACGTTGGACAGGGTGATGGCCCCCATCAGGGTCCGGCCTGTAGGGTCGAGAATGAAGAACGGCCAGGCGTGACCCAGTTCCATCTCACGCGCATAGACGCCCAGCCGCCGACGATAGGCCGCCCGGGTCAGATCATCGTCCGGCCAGGCGGGCTCCCAGGGCTGAAGATAGTCGCGTGACACGGCTCGAAGCTCGGACCAGACGGGGTAGTCGGACGCCCGGGGCGGGCGCAGCAGGATGCCCTGCCCCTCAACCACAGGACCGGTCGCGTCCGTCATCCAGTCCAGCAGGGCCATGCGACATACTAGCCACCCGACCCGGCTTGCGAAAGCGGGGCCTCGCCACCGCTCGGCGCGATCGGATCAGGCCGCGACCCGCCTGGCGAAGGCCACACCGGCGGGGGCCGCCGACCGGGGGCCGAGCACCGCCGTGGCGACGCGTCGAGGAGACAGGAGCCGGCTCCCCACGGCCTGGAGATCCGCCGCCGTGGCCGAGTCCATCCGGCTGACCGTCTCGTCCGACGGAACCGGGGCCCCGAACATCAGGGTCTGGGCCGCATTGCGACCAGCGCGGCTGGCAGGGCTCTCGTCCGACATCCACAGCCCGCCCTTCAAGACCGCCTTGGCCCGGGCCAGTTCGGACGCTGTCGGCCCCTTGTCGCTCAGGTCGCGAATCTCGTCCGCGCAGACCTCGGCCAGCTCAACCGCCCGGTCTGCCGCCGCACCGGCATAGATGCCCAGCACCCCGCCGTCGTCATAGGGTTCCTGATAGGCGTCGATGGCATAGGCCAGGCCCCGCTCCTCGCGGGCGCTCTGGAACAGCCGGGAGGCCATGCCTCCGCCGAGAATTTCGGTGAACAGCCGCAGGGCCGGAATCGCGGGGTCGGACGCCGCCAGGGCAGGCAGCTGGAACACCAGATTGGCCTGTTCGATCCGGCGCGACAGGCTGGCCGCTCCGCCTTCAAACATTGCCGCCGCCGGGGCCTCGACCGGCGTGGCCACCGCCGCCCCGAACCAGCGCTCAGCCAGCGCCAGAAACTCGGTCTCGTCGACCGCCCCCGACACCGCCACCACCATCCGGTCGGGCGAGTACAACCGCGCCCGCCAGTCCGTCACCCCGGCCCGGTCGGCCGGCCGCAGGCTGTCGACCGACCCCAGAATCGGCCGCCCGAGGGGCTGACCGGCGAAGGCCATGGTCTGGGCCATCTCGAACACATGATCGTCCGGCGTATCGAAGGCCTCGGCGATCTCCTGGGCCACTACATCCTTCTCGCGCTCGATCTCTGCAACGTCGAGGGTGGGACGAAACACCAGGTCAGACACCACCTGCATGGCCAGGCCCAGCGACCCGTCCAGCGCCCGGATCTCGAAACTTGTCCGCTCATAGCCGGTGGCCGCATTGATCGAGCCGCCCTCGGCCTCGATCCGCTCGACGATGTCGCGTGCCCCCATCTCTCCGGCCCCCTTGAACACAAGGTGTTCCAGCAGATGCGACCAGCCCGAGCGGCTCTCGCTCTCCCAGCGCGCGCCACCCCGGACCGCCACGGTCAGGGCGAGGGTTCGCAGTCCCGGCATCGGATCACACACAAGGCGGACGCCGTTCGACAGCGTATGGACAGAAGCGGTCAGGGCGCGGGCTTTCGAAAGCGACGGATCAACCCGGCCACATAGAAAGCCACAAGCGCCAGCGCCAGTCCGAACCAGGTCAGGGCATAGCCGAGATGGTTGTTTGAGAAGGCTGCGGGCGGGGCCGAAGCGACCAGCGCCGGGAGTTCCGGATTGGGAGATGTCAGGGCGAACAGGGTGAACTCCGACGGGCTATCAGCGCCCAAGGTGGCCGAAAGCGCGGCATTGTCGCGTCCATAGAAGCGTCGACCTGCCGGAGCCGGCGTCATGGGGCCCGGCGGGGGTGATCGCCTCAGCTCCACCACCAGCGCCAGCGGAAGGGTCGAGGGCAGGACCCGGGGCCGGTCTGTCACGGTCTGGGGCACGAACCCCCGGTCGATCAGATAGGTCTGGCTTGTCCCTTCCGGCACACAGGCCGAGATCAGCCGGCTCCCCGGCTCTCCGTCATGGATCGACTGCAGTTCCACAAACGGGGCTGTCGCCAGCCCACGGCAGACAACCAAGGCCTTGCGGAACTCCGGCTCGTGGGCGGTCAGGACCTCCGTCAGCGGCACGGGGGCCAGGGCCGAGGCCTCATCCGCGCGCGCGATCAGGGTCGCCTTCCACTGCATCCGCTGCAACTGCCAGGTGCCGAGGGCAATCAGGATGACAACGCAGACGGCCAGGAACACTGTCACCAGAACCGGGAAGCGGGCCTTGGTAGCCGTGGTGTCAGTCATGGCGCGACGCCTGCCCGGCGCGGTTGCGCATCTGCAGGGCAATCATGACGCCCTTGCCCGGCCGCATGAGGCCCAGCGACAGGCCCAGAACCAGCGGCAGAAAGACCACCAGATGCAGCCACATCGGCGGCGAATAGGCGATCTCGACGAACAGGGCCGTGAACACCACCAGCCCGCCCGCGATCTGCATGACGAAGATCGCCGCCCCGTCGCCCGTGTTCAGGCGGGCAAAATCGAAGCCGCAGATCGCGCAGGTCGGCACCACCTTCAGGAAACCCGCGAACAGGCGTCCCTTTCCGCAATTCGGGCACCGGCAAAGCAGACCGGCGCGGATCGCCTGGATCCGCGCCGGCTCTGTCGGTTCAGATTGGCGGGGAGCGCCGGTCAATCGCTGTCCTAGCCGAAGGTCACGTAGACAAAGGCGAACAGGAACAACCAGACCACATCCACGAAGTGCCAGTACCAGGCGGCCGCCTCGAAGCCGAAATGCTTCTCGGGGGTGAACTGTCCGGCCAGCAGGCGCAGCAGGCAGACCGCGAGGAAGATGGTCCCCAGCAGGACGTGGAAGCCGTGGAAGCCGGTCGCCATGAAGAAGATGGAGCCGTACAGGCCCGAGTTGGCGGCCTCTTCGTTGAAGAACAGGTTCTCGTGCAGGATGTGCTGGTACTCATAGACCTGCACGGCGGTAAACAGGATCCCGAGCGCTACGGTGATGATCAGGCCCATCCGGGCCCCGCCGCGGTCGCCAACCTGCAGCGCATGGTGGGCCCAGGTTACCGTCGTGCCGGACAGCAGCAGGATGACGGTGTTCAGCAGCGGCAACTGCCAGGCGTCCAGAACCTCGATGCCACGCGGCGGCCAGGTCGACCATGCGGCGGCGGTATCCGCCCAGCTGGCGATCTCGGGCACGTTCAGGCGCGCCTCGTTGAAGAGCGCCATCTCGAAGAACATCCAGAAGAAGGCGGCGAAGAACATCACTTCAGACGCGATGAACAGGACCATGCCATAGCGCAGGCCAATCGAGACAACGGGGGTATGGAAACCGGTCCGGCTTTCCTTCACGACATCCGCCCACCAGCCGAATGCCGCGTAAAGAACGCCGGCCAGACCGGCGAAGAACAGCCACGACGTGCCCTCCGGCAGGCCGAACAGTCCCTTCATCCAGGCGACCGCCCCGACCATCATCACCGTGACGGCAATGGAGGACACCAGCGGGTAGGGGCTGGGATCGACGAGATGATAATCGTGATGCGGTGCGGCGTTGGCCATGCGTCGGATCTCTGGAGCGTAGAGCGGAAAAAGGCGGAACTGGAGGAGGCTATAGCGTCGGTGGTCAGCCCGCGCCAGTGCTACCGGCCCGAAGCGGCGCGGCAGCAACCCGCGTCTGTTCATCCTCGGCCACGGGGTAGAAGGTGTAGCTTAAGGTGATCTCCTGAACCCCGTCGACCTCCGCGTCGGTCGCCATCTCGGGAGCCACGAAGTACTGGACCGGAAACTGGCGGGTCTCCCCTGCTGCGATGGTCTGGTCGTCGAAACAGAAGCACTGCAGCTTCTGGAAATACGCCCCGGTCTGCTCCGGCACCACATTGTAGGACGCCCGGGCCTGGATCGGCTTGTCCGACGTGTTGGTCACATCGAAATAGGCCACGCCCGTCTCGCCGATTCGCACCCGCTGGCTGACCTGCTCGGCGCGAAAGATCATCGGCAGATTGCGCACGTTGGTATCGAATCGGACCGAGACCGTCCGGTCGAGGGTCTCGGTCGGCGCGGCGTCGGCCCGCATCACCGTGCCGTTGAAGCCGGTGACCTGGCAGAACAGCTGATACAGCGGCACGGCGGCAAATGCTGCCCCGGTCATGGTGAGGACCACACCGCCACAGATCAGGGCGGTCAGGCGAGTAGAACGGGTCTTGCCAGCCATCAGCGGGCCTGCGCGGCGACGGTCTGGTTCTGCGCCGTGCGCTCCGCCAGATTGCGCTGCATCCGCAGGAAGGTGCTCAGAAAGATCACGACGATGAAGGCGACCAGACCGATCGCGATCCACAGGCTGCGGCGGTTGCGGGCGGTCAGTTGTTCGGGGGTCAGGTAGGTGGGCATCAGGCAGCTCCGAACGAAGCGACACTCTCGATCAGAAGAGCCGCGAACAGCGCCATCAGATACAGGATCGAAAAGGCGAACAGGTTACGCGCGGGTTTGGCCTCGGCCCGGACATCATACAATGCGGCCTCTCGCCCCACGGCCTCGGCCTTGTCCGGGGCGTCACCGGCACGCGACCCCCAGAGCCGGAAGGCGAGGGCGAGAAACATCAGACCGCCGAGGGTTGAGACCGCGAGATAGACGGGCCCTCCCGGCCCCACGATTCCCGGAGCGATTGCGATCGGCACGAAGACCATGCTGTAGATCAGGATCTGCAGCCGCGTGGACCGCGCCCCGCGGGCGACGGGCATCATCGGGATTCCGGCCTTGGCATAGTCCCCGGTCGAATACAGGGCGAGCGCCCAGCTGTGCGGCGGGGTCCACAGGAAGATGATCAGGAACAGCAGCCACGCCTGCCACGGGGCATCCCCGGTCGCTGCGGCCCAGCCGATCACCGGTGGAAAGGCCCCGGCCGCGCCCCCGATGACGATGTTCTGCGGCGTCCGGCGCTTCAGCATCATCGTGTAGAAAACGGCGTAGTAGACGATGGTCATGCCCAGCAGGCCGGCGGCCAGCCAGTTGGTATTCATGCCCAGCAGCATGACCGAAAACACCGACAGCACGACCCCGAAGGCCAGGGCGTCGTTGCGCTTGAGCCGACCCGCCGCCACCGGCCGCCCGCGAGTCCGACGCATCAGGGCGTCAGTTTCGCCTTCGAGCGCCATATTGAGCGCCCCGGCCGCGCCGGCACCCACCGCGATGCACAGGATGGCAATGGCGGCGACCAGCGGGTGGATTGATCCGGGGGCGACGACCAGTCCCGTCGCGGCGGTAAAGATCACCAGCGACATCACGCGCGGCTTCAGCAGCTGGAAGAAATCTTCCGGCTGGGTGGTCGAGACGGCGGGGGACGGGACCTGGGTCATGAAATGAGTGGGGCCGCCTCCCGTCAACGGGAAGCGGCCCTCATCCTGATACGGAAGGAAGAGTTAGTGGCTGTCCGACTTCACCACCGGCAGTTCGTTGAACTGGTGATGGGGCGGCGGGGAGGACAGGGTCCACTCCAGGGTGGTGGCCCCCTCACCCCACGGATTCGCCACACCGGCGCGGCGACGGATCGCCGCCTCGGCCAGCATCACGAGGAAGACCAGGACACCCACCACCGTGATGGCGTAGCCGTAGGACGACACGAGATTCCAGAACGCATAGGCGTCCGGATAGTCGACATAGCGGCGGGGCATGCCCTGCAGACCCAGGAAGTGCTGCGGGAAGAAGACGATGTTCACGCCGACGAACATGATCCAGAAATGGGTCGCGCCGAGGAACTCGTTGTACTTCACGCCGAACATCTTCTCGAACCAGTAGTAGAAGCCGGCGAAGATCGCGAACACGGCCCCCAGCGACAGCACATAGTGGAAGTGGGCGACGACGTAATAGGTGTCGTGCAGGCTGTAGTCGATGCCGGCATTGGACAGCACCACGCCGGTCACGCCGCCGACGGTGAACAGGAAGATGAAGCCGATGGCCCACAGCATGGGGGTCTTGAAGCTGACCGAGCCGCCCCACATCGTGGCGATCCAGCTGAAGATCTTCACGCCCGTGGGCACGGCGATGATCATGGTGGCGGCGATGAAATAGGCCCGCAGGTTCACGCTCATGCCGACCGTGTACATGTGGTGGGCCCAAACGATGAAGCCAACGAAGCCGATGGCCACCATGGCGTAGGCCATGGCCAGGTAACCGAACACGGGCTTCTTCGAGAAGGTCGAGACGATGTGGCTGATGATGCCGAAGCCCGGCAGGATCAGGATGTACACTTCCGGGTGACCGAAGAACCAGAACAGGTGCTGGAACATCACCGGGTCACCACCACCGGCCGGGTCGAAGAAGCTGGTGCCGAAGTTGCGGTCCGTCAGCAGCATGGTGATGGCACCGGCCAGAACCGGCAGCGACAGCAGCAGCAGGAAGGCCGTGATCAGCACCGACCAGGCGAACAGCGGCATCCGGTGCAGGGTCATTCCCGGGGCGCGCATGTTGAAGATGGTGGTGATGAAGTTGATGGCCCCAAGGATCGAGGAGGCCCCCGCGACGTGCAGCGAGAAGATCGCCAGATCCATTGCCGGCCCGGTGTGACCCGTCGTGGACAGTGGCGGATAGATGGTCCAGCCGCCACCGAAGCCACGTCCGGGTCCACCGTCGACGAACATGGAGATGCACAGCAGCACCCAGGCCGACACCAGCAGCCAGAACGAGATGTTGTTCATCCGCGGGAAGGCCATGTCGGGCGCACCGATCATGATTGGCACGAACCAGTTGCCGAACCCGCCGATCATGGCGGGCATGACCATGAAGAAGATCATGATCAGGGCGTGGGCCGTAACCGTCACGTTGTAGCCGTGTTTGGACGCCTCGACGAAGCCGAGTTGCTGGATCACTCCGCCCTCGACAAAATACTGGATGCCCGGCTCGGCCAGCTCCAGCCGGATCAGGCCGGACAGGATGCCGCCCACAATGCCCGCCATGATAGCGAACAGCAGGTACAGGGTGCCGATGTCCTTGTGGTTGGTCGACAGGAACCACCGGGTAAAGAAGCCCGGCTTGTGATCATGTTCGGCGTGGGCGTCGTGGCCCGGCGCGATGTGGGTGTCTGCAGTGATGTCAGTGGCCATGTCGGTCTCGGGCTCGCTTTACTGGGCGGCCGGGGCGGCGGCGGGGGCCGTCGCAGCAGGGGAGGATGCAGCAGTGCCGGTGGGAGTTGTTGCAGTCTGGGCGGTCGGAACCTCGGCGACAGCGGGGACCGCCGCGTCGATTGCGGTCGGGGCACCGGTCGTGCCCGCCGCGATCTGCGCTGCGGTACCGCCCGGAGCCTCGGCGGCGGTGGCCGGGGTCATCGAGCCACCACGCCCGGCGACCCAGGCCGCGAACTCAGCTTCGGTCACGACATTGATCTGGATCGGCATGAAGGCGTGGTCGACGCCGCACAGCTCGGAGCATTGGCCGTAAAAGATGCCCGTGCGCTCGGCGCGGAACCAGGTTTCGTTAACCCGGCCCGGAACCGCGTCGGTCTTCAGGCCAAAGGCCGGCAGGGCAAAGGAGTGGATCACATCTGAAGCCGTCACCAGCACCCTGACCGTCTGACCGACCGGCACCACGATCGGCTCGTCCACGGCCAGACGATACGGAACATTCTGCGCCCGGGCCTCGGCCTCCGGCAGCATGTTGGAGATGTACTCCGGCACGGCCTGGTCCGGATACTCATAGGCCCAGTTCCACTGGTTGCCCGTGGCCTTCACCGTCAGGTCAGGAGTTCGGCATGTCGTGATAGGAGAACAGCAGCCGGAACGAGAACAGCGAAATCCCCACCAGAATCATCACCGGCAGAACCGTCCAGATGATCTCGACCGTGGTGTTGTGGCTCCACCTGGCCGGGGTCGGATTGGCCTTGGCGTTGTAGCGGAACACGATCCACGCCAGCAGGCCCAGAACCAGCAGGCAGATGCCGACGATGATCGGCATCAGGATCACATCATGGAACCAGATCGCCTCATGCTTCAGCGGCGAGGCGGCAGGCTGCAGGCCCAGCCCGCGATCCGTCGGCTGGCCCATCAGGTCTTGCGCCCAGGCGGGGCTGGCGAAGAAGACGGCGAGCGACGCCGGGGCAAGAATGCCCCTGACCGTGCTCAGGGCTCGCGTGCCCAGTCCCATGCGAAACATCCTCATCAAATTCATAGAACCGGCCTCGGGAGAGGGCTGCGGCGCTTGTAAGCGCGCTGCATATCCCCCCTCCCCATGGTTGCCAAGCGATTGGACGCCGCACGTGCGATTTCGTCGCTCAAACGCCCTCAGGCGTTAACCTGTCGTCAATCAGGCGCGCTCGACGCACATCGCCACGCCCATCCCGCCGCCGATGCACAGGGTCGCCAGTCCCTTGCCGCCACCCGACCGCTTGAGCTCGTGCAACAGGGTCGTCAGGATGCGCGCGCCCGAGGCCCCGATCGGGTGACCGATGGCGATCGCCCCGCCGTTGACGTTCACCTTTGCCGGGTCCAGCCCAAGTTCCTTGAGAACGCACAAACTCTGGGCGGCGAACGCCTCATTTGACTCGACCCGGTCCAGCTGATCGACGCTCCAGCCCGCTTTTTCCAGCGCCTTTCGCGACGCAGGAATCGGCCCGGTTCCCATCACGGCCGGATCGACTCCGGCCGTCGCCCACGAGCGGATGGTGGCGAGGGGCTCCAGCCCGCGCCGCTCGGCCTCGTCGGCCGACATCAGCACCAGGGCCGCAGCCCCGTCATTCAGACCCGACGCGTTCGCAGCCGTGACCGTGCCGTCCTTCGTGAAGGCCGGCCGCAGCTTTTCCATCGACTCCAAAGTCGCGCCGTGGCGGATGTATTCGTCGCGGTCGACGGTCACGTCCCCCTTGCGCCCGGGGATGACCACAGGAACGATCTCTTCGTCGAACCAGCCGGCGGTCTGGGCCGCCTCGGCCTTGTGCTGGCTGGCCAGGGCAAAGGCGTCCTGATCGGCCCGGCTGATCTGGTACCGCTCGGCGATGTTCTCGGCCGTCTGACCCATGTGATAGCCGTTAAAGGCGTCCCACAGACCGTCGCGAATCATTGTGTCAATCAGCGACAGGTCGCCCATCTTCTGACCCGAGCGCAGGTGCTGGGCATGCGGGGCCTGGCTCATGCTCTCCTGACCGCCGGCGATAATGATGTTCGCATCGCCCAGGGCGATCTGCTGGTAGCCCAGCGCCACAGCCCGCAGTCCCGATCCGCAGATCTGGTTCAGGCTCCAGGCCGGCGTCTCCTTCGGAATGCCGGCTCCCATGGCCGCCTGCCGCGCCGGCCCCTGGCCCGCAGCGGCCTGCAGCACGTGACCGAGGATGACCTCGTCGACGTCCACCGGGGGCACCCCGGCCCGTTCCAGTGCCGCGCGGATGGCAATGGTCCCCAGAACTCGAGGCAGGCAGGGACGACAGAGCGCCGAGGAAAGATCCTACGGGCGTGCGGGCAGCAGAGACGATGACAACTGTGGTCATTGGAAACCCTTGATCGAATGGACGCGGGGAGGCGTCACGGAACTGGCTTGGAGAGGCGTGGCGTTTCTGCCGCATCCGGCGGCTTTCGTCACGCGTCACCGTTCCGTTCAGCCAATAGTCACCCTGAGGGTTCACTATTCACGGAACACCAGACCGGGGTACCGAGTTGGGTTGAACGATGCTGAACACGCTGAGACGCCACGCCACACGCCTTTGTACGCCGGACGAGATCGATCTGGCAGAGCACTACGAAACGCCTGCCGAACACACGGCGGATCTCGTTGTCCATGTCGTGGGCCTGACGCTGGCGGCCGTCGGCGGGATCGTCTTGGCGGTCCTGTCTGCCCTCTATGGCGGCGTGGGTGCCGCCACCGCGACGGCCGTCTATGCTCTGTGCCTCATCGCCATGCTTACGGCCTCGACCGTCTACAACCTCACCCGGCCAGGCAAGGCCCGTCCGGTGCTGCGCCGGCTCGACGAAGCAGCCATCTTCCTGATGATCGCCGGTAGCTACACGCCCTTCACGACCCAGCGTTTTGAAGGCGGCTGGGCCTTGGGGTTCACCATTGTCGTCTGGACCATCGCCTTCGCCGGGGTGGCGGCCAAGCTGGTTGCCCCCCGCATCTCCGACGCCTTCTGGAGCGGTGTCTACGTTGTGTTCGGCTGGCTGGCCGTGGTCGCGCTCAAGCCGATGATCGACACCGTACACCCCGTCGCACTCGGTCTGCTTGTGCTCGGCGGCGTGATCTACACCGCAGGCGTCTTTGTTTTCATCAGCCCGAACGTCAAGTTCCGGCGAGCGATCTGGCACGGATTTGTTGTCGCCGGAGCCGGGGTTCACTGGGCGGCGGTGCTCGTGGGCGTGGTTCTCCCCCCCGTCCTGACCTAACTGTGACACGCCTCTGTCACGGGGACACTGGCGTCCGGCTTCGCACTGCGGGATAATCGCCGCATAGCAACAAGGACACTCCAGTGGCCGATAGCAATGCAACGGGCGGAAAGACGAAGGACGGGGACGTCGTCGTCATCAAGAAATACGCGAACCGCCGCCTCTACAACACCTCCACCTCGGCCTATGTCACCCTTGACGATCTGGCCCGTATGGTGCGCGACGGGACCGATTTCGTCGTCTTCGACGCCAAGACCAATGAGGAACTGACCCGTCAGATCCTGACGCAGATCATCTTCGAGGAAGAGAGCCGCGGTCAGGCCCTGCTGCCGGTCCAGTTCCTGCGCCAGCTGATCGGCTTCTACGGCGGTCAGATGGAGGGCGTCCTGCCCAGCTACCTCGAAATGTCGCTGGAGAACTTCTCGCGCCAGCAGGAGCAGTTTCGCGACCAGATGACCAAGGCGTTCGGCACGCCGCCGGCCGCGGGCCTGATCGGCGGAAATCTCATGGAGGCCGCCGTCAAGCAGAACATGGCCATGTTCCAGAACGCGATGAAGATGTTCCCCGCCTTCGCCTACGGCCGCCCTGAGGGCGAGCTGCCAGCGGCCGTCGAACCGGCCACTGCGCCCGACCCGGCTCTGGACGAGATGCGGCAGCAAATGGCCGAGATGCGTGCCCAGATCGACCGCATCGCCAGCAACAAGCAATCATGACGGAGGGCGTCCGCCCTCCGGGACCGATCGAGCCCGTGGGGCCGGTCGAGGGTCGCGACCGCCGCGCGGCGCAGCGCCGCGAAGCCGAACGCCGTGCCCGGTCGAACAGCCGTGAACTGGTCCCGGTCAGCGCGGTCGTGGATGAAACCCCGGACCCGGCAACCTCTGCCGCGTCCAGCGCGCCCTTGGACCCAGCGGCCGCCTTCGCCGCCCACATGATCGGTCAAACCGGCCAGCGCAAAGGCCTGAAGGGCGGGCCGCCTGTTCTGGACGCCGCCCGTGCCAGCTACCTGGGTGCTGAATATTCGGGAGAAAAGGACCGCCGGCCGGGTGCTGGGCTGATACGCAAGACCGACCTCTGAGATCCGCAACACTGGCCCGAGGCTTGCATTGGCGGGGTGATCCTGTGCTTTCCGGACACTGCAATGACCCTCGCCTTCGCCGCCCGCACCTTTGACGTGATCATCGTCTCCCTGATCTTCGCCGCCCTGATCTGACCGGCACCGGCTTGCCCGGTGGGTTCAGGCCCCGCCGCTGAAATCGAGGTCCTTGCGGGCCGAAACGATGGTGACGATGAACCCGGCCAGCACATCCAGCATGACCATCGTGGTGATCAGGAAAAAGGTCGAGGTGGCGAACCCGCGGATCAGCAGGAACTCCACCAGACAGACCACGAACAGGATCATGGACAGGGCGTGGTTGACGATCGCGACCTTCTGGCTGGACGTCGACTTCAGCAGCTCGAAGAACAGCAGGATCAGCGACAGGAACAGGATCAGGTCCCCCACCCCGACGTTCCAGCTGGCCCCCGACGCCATCGGAATCGAGAACATCGCCTGACGCAGAAGTTCGTCGGCCTCGGTCATGCCCCCGCTCCCGGCCCCGAACAGGATGACAATGTTGTAGAGCACGATCGGAATGGCCAGCAGGGGCAGGGCGATCAGCATGATGGGATCTCGCTTGTGAACGGCCGCGCTTGTTAAGGTTACATACCGCGGTTCGTGGTCCCCGGCTACGCCGGACCACTCGCGCGGCGGGGCGACTTCAGTACTCGGACACAGGCCCCGGCCGACGGGACCGGGACTTCAGCCAGACGACCCCCAGCAGGTCCGAAACCGAGGCCCGCAGCCGTCCCCAGTTGGTGTATTTCGACCGGCCCGTCTCGCGATGGCGGTGGCCGACCGGCAGATAGCGGTTCTCATATCCCTCCCGGATCACGAGGGCCGGCAGATAGCGGTGGATGTGATCGAAATAGGGAAGCCGCAGGAAGACCTCGCGTCGGAAGGCCTTCAGCCCGCAGCCGGTGTCGTCGGCGTCGTCGCCCAGCAGTCGCTTCCGGATCCGGTTGGCCCAGCGTGACGCCCACAGCTTGGCCTCCGAGTCCTGTCGCTTCTGACGCACTCCGCCGACGAGCGCGACCGTCGGCGGTGCGGCGAGCAGGGCGTCGGCCAGCCGGGGCGCATCTGCCGGCGGGTTCTGTCCGTCGCCGTCCAGGGTCACGATGATCGCGCCCCGCGCGGCCAGCACGCCCGTCCGCACGGCCCGGCTCTGGCCGGCGTTGCTGGTGTGGGCCAGCACGCGCAGCGTTGGCAGTTCACCCGTCAGGGCCCGGAGCTCTGCGAGCGTCGAATCTCGGCTGGCATCATCGACGAAAATGATCTCGTGCGGCCGGCCGGCGAAGGCGTCCGCGATCTCGCGCGCCAGCGGCCCTGCGGCCCCGGCCTCATCATGGACCGGCACGACGATGGAAATGTCCGGGGTTCCAGAGCTCTGCATGGTCGCTCTCTAGACGCAAATGCCGGGGTTGCGCCACGGTCACGGAGGCGAGAGCCGCTGACGCCGGCCGCAAGGCCGTGATAGGAACCCTTCCATGACGCGCCCGAACCTGGATCGCCATCTCGCCGGCTGGCGCGGCCCCCTGCTGGCGGCGCTCGTCGCCCTGATCGCCGGCCTGCCCGGCCTGCTGCTCCTGCCCCCGCTGGACCGGGACGAGAGCCGCTACGCCCAGGCCACCTCCCAGATGCTGGAGAGCGGCGACTATGTCGACATCCGCTTCCAGGACGATCCGCGCTGGAAGAAGCCGGTCGGCATCTACTGGATGCAGGCCGTCACCGTCGGCCTGACCTCCGAGGTCGGGAACCGCGACATCGCCCCCTACCGCATCCCCTCGCTGCTGGGGGCCATGCTGGCCGCGTGGGCCTGCGCCTGGGTCGGGTCGGCCCTGTTCGGCGCCCGGGCGGGCTTTCTGGGCGGGGCCATGCTGGGCGCGACCTTCCTGCTGTCGACCGAGGCGGGGATCGCCAAGACCGACGCCATGCTGTGCGGCTCGGTCACCCTGGCCATGGCGGGGCTGGCGCGGCTGTACATGGCCTCCCGGGTGGGGCCCCTGATCAAGGGCGACCCGTTGCAGCGGCCGTGGAAGCTGATGATCTGGCTGGGCCTGGGCCTGTCCATCCTGATCAAGGGTCCGATCGGCCTGCTGGTCATCGTCCCCGCCGTCCTGATGCTGTCGCTGTGGGATCGCCAGTGGGCCTGGCTGAAGCGTCTGGGCTGGGGCTGGGGTCTGCCGCTGGTCGCCCTGATCGTCGGGCCCTGGGCCATCGCCGTCACCATCGCCACCGACGGCGGGTTCTGGCGCGAGGCCCTGTTGGGCGACATGGCCTCCAAGGTCGCCGGTGCCCAGGAAAGCCATGGAGGTCCGCCCGGCATCTACGCCCTTTTGGCCCCCGCGCTGCTGTTCCCCGCCACCCTGTTGCTGCCCGCCGCCCTGTCGACCGGCTGGCACCGTCGGGCCGAGCCGGCGATCCGGTTTCTGGTCTGCTGGCTGGTGCCCGCCTGGCTGATTTTTGAGCTGACTCCCACCAAGCTGCCCCACTATACCCTGCCCACCTTCGGGGCGATCGCCCTGCTGATGGCGGCCGCCCTGACCCGACCGATCGGCCGGATCTCGCAATGGGCCGGGGCGGGGCTGGCGCTGTTCGCGGCCCTCGTGATCACCGGCATCACCGTCTATGGCCTGACCGCCTTCGGCAGCACGACGGCCCAGACCTGGGCCAACATCACCGTCGTCTCGGCTGTCACCGCCGCCCTGATCGGGGGCTTCCTGCTTCTGAACCGCGAAGCCGTCGCGGGCCTGTTGATCGCCCTGGTCTTCGGCGTTCTGGCCCACACGGCCCTGGCCGGAACCCTTCGCCAGCTGCGGCCGCTGTCGATCGCGCCCCGGCTGGTCGAGACGCTCGAGGCCAACGGCCTGGCCCCGAACCAGGGCCTGACCCCGGGGCCCGTCGCCATCACCACCTTCCACGAGCCAAGTTTCGTCTTCCTCGCCGGCCGCGATACCGAACTCACCGACGCGGACGGGGCCGCCCGGGCGCTGGCCGCCGGGCGCCCCGCCATCGTCGAGGGCCAGGATGCCGAGGCCTTCCGTCTGGCCACCACCCGGACCGGCGTGCCCGGCCGTGCCGTGGGCGTGGTCACGGGCCACAACTATTCCAGCGGCGACGATGTGCGCCTGACCGTCTATGCCCCGCCGGACGCCCCGGCCGCCCCGGCCTCGCGCCCGTGAGCCGGCCCATCCAGATCGTCGAGGTTGGCCCACGCGACGGCCTGCAGAACGAAAAGATCATCCTCGACCCCGCCGCACGCGCCGAAATGGTCCTGCGGCTCGAGGCGGCCGGGGCCCGCCGCATCGAGGCGGTCAGCTTCGTCCATCCCCGGCTCGTGCCCCAGATGGCCGGGGCGGAAGAGGTCATGACCGCCCTTCCCTCTGCCCCGGGCCGCAGCCGCATCGGTCTGGTGCTGAACGGCAAGGGCTATGACCGGGCGCTCGGCACCGGGGTGGACGAGGTCAATGTCTCCCTGTCCGTCACCGACGGCTTCGGGCTGAAGAATCAGGGTCTGGCCGTCGCCGAC
Organism: Brevundimonas sp. R86498; assembly: GCF_044598075.1. Lineage (GTDB taxonomy): Bacteria > Pseudomonadota > Alphaproteobacteria > Caulobacterales > Caulobacteraceae > Brevundimonas. The sequence goes on from NZ_CP139004.1 coordinate 180,280, forward strand.
CAGACGGCCATGCTGGCCGACATCCTCGCCCGGAGGCACAATTCCGACGGCACCGGCACGCCGGTTCCTGCCCTGTCGGCCACCCTCAGCTGTGTCTGGGGCTGTCCTTTCGACGGCGAGGTCTCGGTGGACCAGGTCAGTGAGCGGGTCGCCGCTCTCGCGGGTCTGGGCGTTACCGAGATCGGTCTGGCCGACACCATCGGCGTGGCGGATCCGTGGGCCGTCACGCGCAAGGTCGAGGCGGCCCGCGCCGCCGCCCCCGACGCGACCCTGCGGCTGCATTTCCACGACACCCGCAACACCGGTGTCGCCAATGCCTATGCGGCGGTCCAGGCGGGCGTCGATGTGCTGGACGCCTCGGTCGGCGGCATCGGCGGCTGCCCCTTCGCCCCCGGGGCCACCGGCAATGTCGCCACCGAGGACCTCGTCTACATGCTGGAACGGGCCGGGTTCAGCACCGGCTATGACCTCGACGCCCTGATCGAGACCGCCCGCTGGATCGGCGCGAAGATCGGAAGACCAAAGCCCAGCGCCCTCAGCCGCGCCGGCGGCTGGCCGGCCTGAGTCACCGTGACTCAAAACAGGGTGACTTAGGGTGACTCTGGCCGGGTCGCTCTGAACGATTTCAAGGCCTTGATCACGGCCCGAGAGTCACGGTGACGATATTATGCGAAATCTGCAGCCATGACGGCCACTGGGGGGATGAACGTTTCAAAGACCAGCAGGAGTGAGATGGGAGCCACCAACGCCCCGACAAGGGCGGCAGCGGAATATATTCCGCTGCCTTCTGTTTCTCCACCGTAGCGCGAGGGAGAGTGACATCCCGACTGCGGCGGTTGCTGTTGAAACCTGTCGGGAATTTCACTCGCCAGGTCGTGCTGCCGTCTCCTAGCCTCGTGCGGAAGCATGGAGGCAGACATGGCAGGATATGGTCGGCACGGGTTTGTGATCCTTCTTGCCGCCAGCATCGCCGCCGGCAGCGCGAACGCCCAGACGCTTCAGCGCAGCGAGCTCCTGGGGGACTGGACCCTGCGCCTGACACCCGCGGAGGGCGGTGAGGGGCGCGTCACGGTCAAGACCGACAGCGGGCGGCTGGAAATGCCACTGGTCGTCACCGCGCGGGGGTCGTCGGACCTCACCTGCACAGTCGATGATGAGCCCGCCGACTGCCGGCTTCGTCGGGGCGAGTTGATCGTCTCGGTGAGGATCGATTCCGCCCGGATGATCTACAGCCTCAATGGCCGCCGGAATGACGGCTTTCACGGAAACGTCCGGATGACCCTGCCCCTCCTGCCCTTCGGCAGCATGGACGTCGGCAACGTCGCCATGACCCGCCGCTGACGGATCACGAATAGCGAGCCCTCTCCCGGCGGGAGAGGGTGCACGGCTCACGCCGTCAGGTCTGGCGCGACCGGACGATCAGAAGTTCCAGTCGCTTCAGGGACAGCATCAGGCGGTTAGCCTGCATCGCCGGCCACATCGCCAGTTTGATCATCAGGGCCATGATCAGCAGCACGGCGGCCGGCAGGCCCCAGTGCAGGGCGGAAAGGGCGTCGGTGGCACCGAAGAACCGCCAGCCGGCCCAGACGCCCGCGACAAACAGCACGGACTGGGTGATCATCAGGACGACACTCACCCAGCCGCTCCTGCCCCCGAAAAGGGCCGCCAACTGCGCGATATGGCCTGGATCCTGATCGATCCGGGCCAGCAGGGCCCGCTCCTCCTTGGCAAGCGCATCGCTCACGGTCTGGTCGATGTCACGCATGGTCGTCTCCTTCCAGCACGGCCCGCAGGGCGAGGCGTGCGTGCATGAGGCGGGTCTTGATGGTCCCCGCCGGGGTGTCGAGGGCGACGGCCGTCTCGGCGACGGTCATCTCCTCGAAATGAAACAGGGCGATCGCGGCCCGCTGCGCGGGCGGCAGGGCGCGGATGGCGGCGTGCAGACGTTCGCCCTCCATCCTAACGCCGATGGCCTCGTCGGCTGTCTCGGCCGCAGAGTTCTGGCTGGGCCGCGACCTCGCCGGCCAGGGCGCGATCCGCCTGTCGTCCGGCGATGAAGCGGGCGCAGCGACGCGAAACGATCCGGTAGGCCCAGGCGGGGAATGCGCGTTCGTCACGCAGGCCGCCTATGCCCCGTGCGATCTCGACCCAGCCGGACTGGGCAGCATCGCGCGCGGCGTCCTCGTCGCCGGTCAGACGCCAGGCGTGGGCGATCAGCTTTCGGTTCCAGCGCCGGGCCAGATCCTCGAACGCGCGGCGATCTCCCGCCGCCGCCGCGACGACGAGGTACTCGTCCAGCACCCGGCCGGTCGCCCCCCTCATGCTGCTGCCCTCTCCGTCATCGGGATAAAGGTGCCGCCTGTGAGCGCAACGGTTCATTCCATGGCGAAGAATTCGCTGCGGACGGGTCAGTGAGCCCCTCTCCCGGTGGGAGAGGGTGGCACTTACAGATTCAGCAGTGCCGGGTCGCCACCCTGGGCCGAGATGTTGTTCGAGATCGCTTTTTCCGACGCATAGCGAATCAGGCTGTTGGGCCCGCCGGCCTTGGGTCCCGTGCCCGACAGGCCCTCGCCGCCGAACGGCTGTACACCCACCACCGCACCGGTGACGCCCCGGTTGATATAGACGTTGCCGGCCGGCACGAGCGCCATGACCTCCTCGGCGAAGGCCTCGATCCGGCTGTGGACCCCCAGGGTCAGGCCATAGCCCCGCGCGGCGAGCTTGCCGGCGACCGTCTTCAGGTCGGCCGCGTCATAGCGATAGATGTGCAGGATCGGCCCGAAGACCTCACGCTCCAGATAGTCCGGGGTCGGAATCTCGGCGATCGTCGGGGCGAACAGGTCCCCCCGCTCCGAGCCGTCGGGCAGGGTCGCCCGGGCCAGAACCTTCGCCTCGCGACCCAGCCGCTCGACATGGGCTTCCAGAACCTTGCGACTTTCGGTGTCGATGACCGGGCCGATGTCCGTGGCCGGATCCGACGGATCCCCCAGCACCTGGGCCGCCAGCGCCCCCTTCAGCCCCTCGATCAGGCTGTCGGCCAACTCCTTCGGCGCATACAGGATGCGCAGGGCCGAGCAGCGCTGACCGGCCGAGCCGAAGGCCGAGGCGATGACGTCGTCGATGACCTGTTCGCGCAGGGCGGTGGTATCCACGAACATCCCGTTCAGCCCGCCGGTCTCGGCAATGAAGGGCAGGATCGGCCCCGGGCGGCCGGCGATCGAGCGGTTGATCGCCGTGGCCGTGTCGGTGCCGCCGGTGAAGGCCACGCCGTCGACCAGCGGATGATTGACCAGGGCCGCGCCCACCGTCTCGCCGCGCCCGGGCAGCAGGGCGAGCAGGTCAGGGTTCAGGCCCGCCTTGTGATACAGACGCACGGCCTCCGCCGCGATCAGCGGGGTCTGTTCGGCCGGCTTGGCCAGCACGGCGTTCCCGGCCGCCAGCGCCGCGGCGATCTGGCCGGTGAAGATGGCCAGAGGGAAGTTCCACGGGCTGATACAGGCGAACACGCCGCGTCCGTGCAGCACCAGCCGGTTGGTCTCGCCGACCGGGCCATTGAGGGTCTGCGGCCCGCCGAAATCCTTCTCTGCCAGCATGGCGTAGTAGCGGCAGAAATCGGCCGCCTCGCGCACCTCGGCCACGCCGTCGTTCAGCGTCTTGCCGGCCTCGCGGCTCAGCAGGGCCACCAGCCGGTCCATATCTGCTTCCAGCGCATCGGCCATGGCGCGCAGCACCGGGGCCCGGCGCGATCCGCCGGCGCGGTCCCAGGCGACCTGGGCCTGTGCGGCGGCTGTAGCGGCATTGTCGATATCGGTGGTCGAGGCCTCGGACACATGGCCCAGGATCCGGGTCCGGTCATAGGGATTGGTGACCGCCTGAGGGTGGGTACCGGCCATCAGCCGACCGCCCACGATCGGCCCGGCGGTCAGCGTTTCGGCATCGACCTTCTGCAGGGCGGCGGCGTGGCGCTCGCGGTCGGCCTTCTGCGAATAGTCGCGGCCGGGCGAGTTCTGGCGGTCCATATACATGTCCTTGGGCGTGGGAATCTTGGGGTGGCGGTCGGGGTGGGCCTCGACGGCGGCGATGGGGTCGGCGGCGACGGCCGAGGCCGGCACCCGTTCGTCCAGCAGGGCATGGACGAACGAGGAGTTTGCCCCGTTCTCCAGCAGGCGACGCACCAGATAGGGCAGCAGGTCCTCATGGCCCCCGACCGGCGCATAGGCCCGCACGGTGATGGGCCCGAAGGTCTCGGCGGCCGCCTCGTACAGGGCCTCGCCCATGCCGTGCAGGCGCTGGAACTCGATCTTCACCCCCGCCTCGCCCGCCATCCGGTGGACGGCGGCCAGGGAATGGGCGTTGTGGGTGGCGAACTGGGCGTACAGATGCGGAGCCGCATCGATCATGGCCCGGGCGCAGACCAGATAGTTCAGGTCGGTCGCCGCCTTGGTGGTGAAGACCGGATAGTCCGGCCGGCCCGCGACCTGGGCCCGTTTGATCTCGGTGTCCCAGTAGGCGCCCTTGACCAGCCGCACCATCAGCCGCCGGCCGCTGGTCCGGGCCAGGTCGGCGACGCGGGCGATGACCTCGGGCGCGCGCTTCTGATAGGCCTGAACGGCCAGCCCGAGCCCGGTCCAGGACCCCAGCTCCGGCTCATGCGCCAGCCGATCCAGCAGCTTCAGCGACAGGGCCAGCCGGTCGGCCTCCTCCGCATCCATGGTGAAGTTGATGTCGGCCGCCGCCGCGATCAGGGCGAGGCGTTTGATCCGCGGATACAGTTCGGTCCAGACCCGGTCCTCATGCGTCGCCTCGTAGCGGGGCGACAGGGCCGACAGCTTGACCGAGACGCCGTGGCCGGCCTCGGGCCCCTGCCCCTTTGCCGTCCGGCCCACCGCGGTGATGGCGTCGGCATAGATGCGCTCATAGCGTTCGGCATCGGCGGCCGTGCGGGCACCCTCGCCCAGCATGTCGAAACTGCACAGCCAGCCTTCCTTGTTCGACCGCTTCAGTGCCGCCTCGATGGTGCGCCCGACCACGAACTGCTCACCCATGATGCGGACGGCGGCGGCCACGGCCTGGCGAATCACCGGCTCGCCCAGACGCCCCGCCACCCGCGCCAGAAAGCCCGGCAGGTCGCTTTTCGCCTGATCGTCGGCATCGACCAGCTTGCCCGTCAGCATCAGCCCCCAGGTCGAGGCATTGACGAACAGGCTGTCGGACTGGCCGAGATGGCTGGCCCAGTCGGCCGAGCCGATCTTCTCGGCGATCAGCCGGTCGCGGGTGTCCTCGTCCGGCGTCCGCAGCAGGGCCTCGGCCAGACACATCAGGGCCAGACCCTCGCGGGTGCCGAGGCTGAACTCCTGCAGGAAGCTCTCGACCACCCCCTGCTTCTTCTGGCTCCGGCGGGCGTGCTCGACCAGGGCGACCGCATCGGCGACCACCGCCGCGCGGGCGGTCGGGTTCAGCGGAGCGGCGGCCAGCAGGCCCCGGACCGTGGTGGCCTCATCGGCGAACTTGCCCTGATCCAGCGTGTCCCAGTCCTGGCTGAGAAGAACCGGCGGCGTGACGTGTGCGTTCATGGCCGCGCACATAGACCTATCCGGATCGAAACGGGAGAGGCTGTGACGTCTCGCATTCCGTTCCGCAAGCGGCTAAGTCTCTGCGCCTTCGCCCACCGGTAAGAGCCGCCGCCCGTCCATGCGCATCGTTCTGGCCACTGACGCCTGGGAGCCCCAGGTCAACGGCGTCGTCCGCACCCTGACCCGCACGGTGGCCGAGTGCCGGGCCATGGGCCATGAGGTCGAGGTCATCGAACCCAGCCAGTTCCGCACCATCCCGGCCCCGACCTATCCGGAGATCCGGCTGGCGCTCGGGGCCGAGGAAGAGATCCGCGAACGCCTCCGTGCCATCGAGCCCGAGGCGGTTCACATCGCCACCGAGGGGCCGATCGGCATCGCCACCCGCCGCATCTGCGTCGAGTGGAAGCTGCCCTTCACGACCAGCTATCATACGAAATTCCCTGAATATATCTCGGCGCGCTTCCCGGTCCCGGTGCAGGTCGGCTACGCCTATATGAAGTGGTTCCACAAGCCGTCCGGACGGCTGATGGTGGCCACCCCGACGCTCAAGGCCGAGCTGGAAGAGCACGGCTTCAAGAACATCTCGCCCTGGTCGCGCGGTGTGGACACCGAGCAGTTCCGGCCGGATCTTGAGCGGATCTACGACCAGATCGGCGGGAAGGACTGGCCGCGTCCGTTCTGGCTGAACGTCGGCCGTGTCGCGGTCGAGAAGAACATCGAGGCCTTCCTCGAGACCGACCTGCCCGGCACCAAGATCGTCGTTGGCGACGGCCCGGCCCGCGCCGATCTGGAGGCCCGCTATCCGGGGGCGAAATTCCTCGGGGCCCGGTTCGGAGAGGAGCTGGCGCGCTGCTTCCGTGACGCGGACGTGTTCGTCTTCCCCAGCTGGACCGACACCTTTGGCCTGGTGATCCTGGAGGCCATGGCCACGGGCACGCCGGTCGCCGCCTATCCGGCCCACGGCCCAATCGACATCATCCCTGGCTCCAACGCCGGCGCGATCGACGAGGACCTGAAGGTCGCCTGTCTGAAGGCCCTGGACTGCGACAGGGCGGCCACCCGGGCCTATGCGGAACGGTTCAGCTGGCGCGCCTCGGCCGAGCAGTTCGTCGAGAACCTGGAGCCCTATCCCGAGCCCGAGCGCGGACGCTTCTGGCGTCGCCTGCGTCGCATTGCCCGGGTTCGGCGCCGCTCCGCCGCCTGAGCGACCCGGCCGTCCTGTTACGGACGGGCCATGACCGTCAGATTGGTCACCACGTCACGCTGGGCGGTCCGCTCTTCCGGGGACAGGGGCACCATGCCCCGGTCCTGCAGATAGCCGCCCCGGCCGGTCGCCGCCTCGGAGGTGAACTCGGTCAGGAAGGCTTGCAGCCCCGGCGTCACCCCGATGTGGGCCTTCTTCACATAGATGAACATCGAGCGGGAGATCGGATACTCACCCGAGGCGATGGTTTCCAGATCCGGGTACACGCCGTTGACGCTGGCCGGCTTCACCTCGCCGATATTCTCCTCGAGGAAGGAGTATCCGAACGCCCCGACCGACCCCGGCGTCCGGGTCAGGGTCTGGACGATGGCATTGTCGTTCTCGCCTGAGTTCGATCCAGGCCCCGTCCTCACGCAGGGTGTGGGCGATGGCCTCGAAGCGATCAGGATCGCTTTCCGCCAGCTCGGCGAGTTGCGGCACGGCCTCGGCGGACGGCGTCATGGCCAGCTCGACCCACGAATTGCGCGTTCCCGAGGTCGGCGGCGGGCCATAGACCTGGATTCGGGCCTGCGGCAGGCCCGGGCGGACCTCGGCCCAGGTGCGGTACGGATTAGCGATGAACTCGCCGTTCGGGCCCGGCACCTCCTTGGCCAGCGCCAGGTAGAGGTCGCTGCCCGCGATCACAAAGTCCGCACCGGAACGGGCCGTGGCCACGACCAGACCGTCATAGCCGATCTTGATCTCGATGATCTCGCTGACGCCGTTCTCGACGCACTGGTCGAATTCCGACGCCTTCATCCGGCGCGAGGCATTGGCGATATCGGGCGTCCGGGGCCCCAGGCCCTGGCAGAAGGCCTGGATGCCGCCCCCGGTCCCGAGGGACTCGACCCTGGGCGGCGCGCCTTCCGGATTGTTTCGGCCGAAATTCTCGGCCACGCGGGTGGCGAACGGAAACACGGTCGAGGACCCTGCGGCCCAGATCCCGTTCCTCTGCTGTCCGCTCTCGCCGCACGCGGCGACGATCAGGGCCGCGGCGGCGGCTCCGGCAACGAACAGACGGCGGGGCGGGGTCGACGACATCATGCGGTCTCTCGGGGGTCAATTCTGCGACGCTTAAAGCAGACGTTTGCGCATGGCCTGTGACAGCATGTCGATCAGGGTCACCGCGATCACCACGATGACCACCACCGCCGAAACGTCGCGGAAGTCGAAGGCGTTCATCCGGTCGAACAGCACCTGGCCGATCCCGCCGGCCCCGATCAGCCCCAGCACGGTCGCGGAGCGGCTGTTCGACTCGAACCGGTAAAGGGCGAACGAGGTCCACAGCGGCGCGACCTGGGGGATCACCCCCCAGACGATCTCGTGCAGCGAGGTCGCACCGGTGGCGCGCACCCCCTCGACCGGCCCCTTGTCGATCGACTCGACCGCCTCGGAGAACAGCTTGGCCAGCACCCCGGCGGTATTCAGCGCGATCGCCAGAACGCCGGGCAGGGGCCCCAGACCCACAGCCACCACGAACAGCAGCCCGATCACCAGATCAGGGATCGACCGCAGCATGTTCATGATCCAGCGCACCGGCGTCACCACCCACACTGGCGACACATTGCGCGCCGCGGCCAGGCCCATGGGCACAGCGGCGAACACGGCGATGAACGTCCCCCACAGGGCGATCTGGACGGTCTCCCACATTTTCTCGACGAACAGCCGCCAGTCGGTGAAGTCGGGCCTCAGCAGTTCGGCCGCGAAGGTGCGGGTGTTCTCGGCATTGCTGAACAGCCGCGACAGGTCGCCCAGGTTCACATCGTCGATGCTGTAGATCAGAAGGACGGCCACGCCGCCCCAGATCAGTAGATCCAGCAGCCGGGCCGCGAGCGAACGCGACGGCGGGGCCGGGATGGCACTGTCGATCAAGGCTGGACCTCGCGCAGCGACCGCAGCCGCTGCAGTTCCGTCTCGGCGGTCGCCGCCGCGGCGTTGTCCCCCCTGGCCTTTGCCTCGGCCAGGTCCTGATCCGCCACCATTTCGCGGATGGGGTTCAGATAGGAATCATCGGCGGCCCGGAACTGGGAATACTCCAGCCCGGCCAGAACCTGGCGCTGACGCTCAGCCTCCACCCCTTCGCCCTGCCCATAGGACAGGAAGAAGGCGCGGATCTTCTCCTTCGTCGCGGGGTCGAGGTCCCCCCGGACCACGATGCCCGACTCGGGAATGGGCGGCGACTCCCAGATTTCGGTGATCTGGGCGGCGATGGCCGGGTTCTGGCGGTTGAGGAACACGGTATTTACGGTGTTGGAGGTCGCGACATCGACCACGCCGGTCGCCACGGCGAAGGCATTGGCCTGGTGGTTGGCGGCGCGCACGGTGCTGAAGCACTGTTCCGGAACGATGCCGCGTGGGTTGAACAGGAAGGCCATCGGGGCCAGCGTCCCCGAGGTCGACTGGGCGTCGCCGATGCCGAAGTCGAAACGCTTTCCGCAGGCCAGGACCTGATCCAGCGTGATTCCGGACCCTGTCTTGACGATCAGGGTCGAGCGATAGCTGTCGGCACCCTCGCGGTTTACCGTGCGCGCAATCACCTCGCCGTCGGCGCGATCGATCGCCTCGACCGCGGGCTTGGCCGAAAACCAGGCCACCTGGGTCTGGTTGCCCCGCATGGCCTCCACCAGGACCGTGTAGTTCGAGCCAAAGAAAGGCTCCACCGGGATGCCGATCGAGGTCGACATGTCATCCAGCAGCGGCTGCCAAAGGGGCCCGGCCGAGGCCTGCCCCTCGGCCGACAGGATCGAGAAGGTGATCTTCTCGGGCGCGCCCCCGGTCCGGGCCTCATCCCCGCCGCCACAGGCGGACAGGGACACCAGGGCGGCGACGGCAGCGGCGACGCCAAGACGGCGTGTGATGCGGGCAAAGGTCATGCCTTGGCTTCCCAGAAGGCGTCCTCGAATTCGGGACCGTAGATGTCGATCAGGCGGGCCGTGTCCAGCGCGGTGGACGGGCCATCATAGGCGATCTTGCCGGCCTTCAGTGCGATCACCCGGTCGCAGTAGCGGATCGCGTAGTCGACCTGGTGCAGGGTCACGATCACCCCCAGCCCGTCACGCTTGTTCAGCTCGACCAGCAGTTCCATGACCTTGCGCGCCGAGACCGGATCCAGCGAGGCGACCGGTTCATCCGCCAGGATGGCCCGGGCCCCCTGCACCAGCGCACGGGCGATCGCTCCCCGCTGCTGCTGTCCGCCGGACAGGGTATTGGCCCGCTGGGCGGCATAGTCGGCCACCCCGACGCGGTGAAGAGCGGCCATGGCCCGGGTCTTGTCCGCGCCCGGCCATGCCCCGAACAGGCCCCGCCAGCCCGGCAGGCGCCCGAGCGCGCCCAGCATGACATTGGTGAACAGGGTCAGGCGTCCGACCAGATTGAACTGCTGAAAGATCATGCCCAGTTGCTGGCGGGTTGCGCGCACCGCGGCTGTCGTCCGCCCGTTCTTCTGCACACAGACACCGAAGACATCGATCCGGCCGGCACCGGGATCGATGGTCTGGAGGCCTGTGATCGAGCGCAGCAGGGTCGACTTGCCCGATCCGGAAGGTCCGATCAGGGCGACCATCTCTCCGGCCGCGACCGACACCGAGACCCCGTCCAGCGCCTTGCGAACACCGAAGGTCTTGGACACGTCGCGCGCCATGACCAGACCGGTCATGAGCGGGCCGGGCGCGGGGCTGGCGGCGGATGAACTCATGAACTCGCTGACGGCGGCTGAAGACAAGAGGCGCCGGATGACGCGGGATGAGCGCTCTGGCAAGTCTTAATGCCACGCGGGCGAAGCCCCCGTCCAGCGTGGCGGCGTGCGTGGCGGTCGCACAGGCCCGGTCAGCCGCCCTGCCAGACCTGTTCCACGCGCCTCACATCGGCGGGCAGGGCAAGAACGAGACGGGCCCGTTCCAGCGCCTCTTCGGCTTCCCGTTTCGCCGCTTCGGCCACCGGCCCCTCGTGAACGGCAAGGGCGGCCAGCATCGACTGCACGTGAACCGCCATGGACACGTCGCTCGCGCCAAAGCGTGCCACCGGCCCGAACACGTCCGAGACCAGATCGGCCTCGTTGAGTCCGGGGGCCCAGATTTGGGAATAGCGAACCTCCCGGGGCTCTTGCGGGTCTGGTCCCGCCCACTCGTCCAGGATGCGCACGGCGGCCCCGAGCACCTGGACGGCTGTGCCGGGATCATTGACGCCCGGCGAAAGCGCCCGGGCGGCGATCTCTCCCATCACGATCAGACCAAACCTCGGATCCTGATCAAAGGAACGCTGGCCTCCGATGGCGAAAGCGGACCGAAAACCGTCCCGGCCCCGATCGTCACAGGCCGGATTGCTGAGCATCGCAATGGGCGCGCCGCGGCAGATGAAGTCACCGGGGGCGGCCAGGATCTCGACATGACAGTCCTGGGTCTCTGCCTCTGCCTGCAGCCGCGCCGGGTCGACGTTCTGGACATAGCCGGTCTCCGCCGCCGTGATGATGAACCCCGGCTCGATGTGCCCCGGCCGACCGCCCATCCACGGCATCTTCCGGCGTTCACGGAGCGCGGCCCGCGTCTGGCCTTCGGTCAGATCTATGACATGGCCGACCCGCGCCAGACTGGACAGGCGGTTGATCCAGGCCAGCAGGCGAAAGGCCACGAGGCAGACCACCCCGAGGCTGAACAGGAACAGGATCGCCCGGCCCTCCTGCCCGTAGTAGTTCGCATTGATCGCGGTCACCGCGACGATCGCATAGAGAAAGGCCCCGACGAAGGTTGCCAGCGCCTTCTGGACCTCCGGATCGCTGGTCACGAGCGAGGCCGCGCGCGGGGTCGCGGCCTGGGACACGGCAGTGTAGGCCGTCACCATGGCCCCGACCGAGAAGGTCGCCACCCCCAGCAGGCTGGAGGCGAGGATGGTCAGAATCTGGCTGACGGACTCCCCGCCCAGGCGTTCCGCGACCTCTCGCGGCATCCATGGCGCGCCGAAAAGGGCGATCAGCGCCGCCGCCGCGCCGACCGCAGCATAGACACTGGCCCTCACCCACAACTGGCGAGAGAGGGTTCGCCACCAGAACAGCCACCGATTCATGTTTCCGCCCCCGGGTCGTCAGCAAGCAAGCTGAACGGTTTCGGCCCCTGTCGGTTCATAACGCGTCCGTCCGGCCCCTGACGATCACCACGCCCCTGCGCGGCCGCCCTGAAAAAACCGCTTTACATGACAGTTCGCTGACCCCATATGGCCGCTTCCGGCGGACCCCGTAGGTCTAACGTTGCGCTGCTAACGCCGGTCTGGGTTTAACAATTACAGGGGTTTACGTGAATTGCGCACGTATCATTTTCCCCTGGACCTGGTCCGCGAGCGGTCCCCTGAACGTCCAGTCGCACTCGTGCGGCCGCGTTCGGTATCCGTAGCGGCGCGCTGGTTCCAGGACAATCTCAAGGCCGACGTCTTCTATGCGGTGAAGGCCAATCCGTCGCGCTGGGTCATCGAGACCCTGATCGAGGCGGGCGTCACCGGGTTCGACGTCGCATCTCTGGCCGAGATCGAACTCGTTCGTTCGGTCAGTGCTGATGCGCGTCTGGCCTTCATGCACCCGGTCAAGAGCCGGGCGGCGATCACCCGTGCCTACTTTGACCATGGCGTGCGCACCTTCTCGCTCGATTGCGAGGATGAGCTAAACAAGATTCTCGACGCCACCGGCGGTGCGACGGATCTCAACCTGCTGGTGCGCATGGCGGTGTCTGCCGACGGTGCGGCCTATTCCCTGTCGGGCAAGTTCGGCATCTCGCCGGACCAGGCCCCGTCCCTGCTGCTGGCGACCCGCCGGGCGGTCAAGGACGGACTGATGGGCGTCTGCTTCCATGTAGGCTCCCAGTGCATGCGTCCGACCGCCTACCAGGCCGCCATGGCCCAGGTCGGTCGCGCCATCAGCCGCGCGGGTGTGATCGTGGACATCGTCGACATCGGCGGCGGCTTCCCCTCGGTCTATCCCGGCATGGTGCCGCCGGACATGAGCGAGTACGCCGACGCCATCCATCGCGGCTTCAACGAGATGCCCGTGTCGGAAACGACCGAGCTGTGGTGCGAACCCGGCCGGGCCCTGGTCGCCGAAAGCTCCTCGATCCTGGCCCGCGTCGATCTGAGAAAGGGCGACGCCCTGTATCTGAACGACGGGTCCTACGGTTCGCTGTTCGACGCCACCCATTCGCGCTGGCCCTTCCCGACCAAGCTGGTCCGGGACGGCGACGCGTCGGCCGATCTCAAGCCGTTCCAGTTCTATGGACCGACCTGCGACTCGATCGACCACATGCCCGGTCCGTTCTGGCTGCCGGCCGACATCCGTGAGGGCGACTTCATCGAGATCGGCATGCTCGGCGCCTACGGCGTGGCCATGTCCACCGGCTTCAACGGCTATGGCGAGCACGATCTCGCCGTAGTCGAGGACGCCCCGATGGCCTCGCTCTACGGTCTGGCACCCCGCTCCATCCCGACCGTGCGCACCACGGCGGAAGAGCAGGCCCGCAAGGTCGTTCGCCTGTCGCGCCCCAAGGGCAAGGCCGGCCAGCGCAAGAAGGCCCGGCGCTAAACCGTCACCTTTGCGTTCTATCCAGCAGCGGCCCGTCGCTCCGTCCGGGCCGCTGCTTCTTTTGACGACGGGCGCTCAAACCAAAGGGAAACCCTTGCAATGAACGCTCCCGTTCAGACCAACCAGAAGGCCCAGCTGCTCCAGAACGTCGTGGAGCACATCGACATCACGTCCTTCGACGCCCGGCCCATCGTCGACGCCATGCGCAAGATGAGCTTCTCGTCGCGCGACACCGCCCGCGCCGCCGACATCTTCTCCATGGCCATCGAGGACAAGGACTGCTCGCCGTGGCTGATCCTTGCCGGCTCGACCTCGGCCGGCGGCTGCATGCATGTGTACCGCGACATGGTGAAGTTCGGGATGATCGACGCCGTGGTCGCCACCGGTGCCTCCATCGTCGACATGGATTTCTTCGAGGCGCTCGGCTTCAAACACTACCAGGCCGCCGGCGAGGTGGACGACAACGTCCTGCGCGAAAACTACATCGACCGGATCTACGACACCTATATCGACGAGGAAGAGCTCCAGGCCTGCGACCACACCATCCTGGAGATCTGCAACCGGCTGGAGCCGCGCGGCTATTCCAGCCGCGAGTTCATCTGGGAAATGGGCAAGTGGCTGTCGGAAGGCAACGCCAAGAAGCCCGGCAGCCTGATCGAGACCGCCTATGAAGAAGGCGTGCCGATCTTCTGCCCGGCCTTCGTCGACTCTTCCGCCGGCTTCGGCCTGGTCAAGCACCAGAAGGAGCGGATCGCCGAGGGCAAGCCTTATCTGATGATCGACGCGGTCGCCGACTTCCGCGAACTGACCGACATCAAGATCGCGGCGGGCGTCACCGGCCTGTTCATGGTCGGCGGCGGCGTGCCGAAGAACTTCGCCCAGGACACGGTCGTCTGCGCGGAGATCCTCGGCATCGAGGCCGAGATGCACCGCTATGCGGTCCAGATCACCGTCGCCGACGTCCGCGACGGGGCCTGCTCGTCCTCGACCCTGAAAGAGGCCGCCTCCTGGGGCAAGGTCCAGACCACCCACGAACAGATGGTCTTCGCCGAAGCCACCACCGTCGTGCCCCTGATCGGCTCGGACGCCTATCACCGCGGGGCGTGGAAGACCCGCGAGAAGCGCCGCTGGGCCAAGCTGTTCGGCAAGTAAGGCTGCCCCCTCCCCGTTCGCCGACCGGCGGACGGGGAGGTCCTTGCGGGGAACCGCTGCCTGTATCGGGGTTTCTGATCCTGACAGACCGGAGCGCCCCATGACCGACGACCCCTCCCAGACCCCCGAAGCGACCGAGGCCGATGACGTCGGCGAACGTCCCGATCTGGGCCGCACCGCTGACACCCTGCGCGAGGCCCTGACCGGCAGCGGCGTCGGCTCCGACACGCGTGCAGGCTCGCTTCAGGGCGGGGCCGCGACCGGCTCTGACGACGATCCGGACCAGGCCGCCGTCGACCAGGCCATGGCCGCCCACGGTCGGGCCCAGGCCACCCCGCCCGCGCCTGACCCCGCTGCAGAGCCCGTCACCAATACAGGCGTCGGTCCAGGCACCGATGACGAGGCCGACACGCCTCCGGCCCGCGACACGGACGCCGATGCCGCGAGTGGCTGAACGCCTTGCTGCCGCCCCACCGATGCGCCACGGTGGCGGCAACACACGTCTTTTCAAGGACGAAACGGGATGAAGCGTATCATGGCGGCCCTCGCGCTGTCGGCAGCGACGGCGCTGACGGCAGCGTGCGGACGCGACGGTGAGACCGGGGCCAGTATCGCCCCGGAAGAGAGGGGCGGAACCACCACCCCCGCCCCCTTCTCCAGCACGGCCGGTGTGCCTGCGGCCCCGGGCGCGCCCGCTTTCGCGGTCCTGTACCCTGGCGCGTCTCTGGATGATCCCGCCCTGTCCGCCTCGGGTCCGGCAGGCCCCGGCGGGCTGGTCACCTACACGACGGAGGCCGACCCCGCCGCCGTGATCGCCTTCTATGAAGACCGCGCGGCCGCCGCCGGGCTGTTGCCCGTCATGGCCATGAACCAGGGCGACGCCCGCGCCTATGGGGCGGCCGATCCCGACGGCGACGTCACCCTCCAGGTGGTCGCTTCCCTGACGGAGGCCGGCACCACCTCGGTCCAACTGACCTGGGTCGCCGGGGCGTGAGGGTCACGGACGGTGTCGCCGTCGCGGCCCTTGTCCTCGGGCTGTCGGCCTGCGCCCCGTCCCTGCGGACAGCCGCCCCGATGGCGGCAGCCGCCGGGTCCGCGGCAGGGTCCTGGCTGGAGGCCGGGCAACGTCAGGCCCTCGCCGCCGCCGTGCCACCGGCGCCGGTCGAGGGCTCCGAGGCCGCCCGCGCCGATATCGCCGCCTCGGACCGGCTGCGGGCACTGGAAAACACCGACCGCTGGCTTTTGGCCACCCGCCATGCCGAGCTGCGACCGGCGCTCGCCCTCGCCCATTTCGACTGCGCCCTCGGCTTTCGCCTGACCGCCGCCGATTCGCCCCGTCTGGTGGCCCTGCTGGAGCGGGTGCTGCACGATGCAGATGAGACGGCGGAGCTGGCCAAGGCGCGCGCCCCCCGTCCTCGCCCTGTCGCCGTGGACCCGGATCGTCCGGCCTGTCAGGTCGCTTCGCCCGCCGCCCGCGCCAGCCCCTCTCACCCCTCGGGCAGCGCCGCGGTCGGGGCGGCCTATGGCGCGGCCTTCGCCGCCCTCGTTCCGGAACAGGCCGATGCCCTGAACCGGATCGGCCACGAGATCGCGGTCAGCCGCATGGTCTGCGGCATGCATTATCCGTCGGACGTGGTGACCGGCGAAGATCTCGGCCGGGCGGTGTTCGGGGCCATCGCCGCCACTCCCGCCTTCGCCGCTGAGGCCGCCGGCGCACGTCAGGAGATTGCTGCGGCCCGGGCACGGGGCCTCACCAGCCCCGCCTGCGCCGCCGAACGCGCCGCCCTCGCGATTCCCCTGCCGTGACGCTTCAGGCCGGGCGTGGGGCCGACAGGGCCCCGTAAAGGTCGGTTCGCCGGTCCCGGAAGAAGCCCCAGGCCGCCCGGTGCCGGTCGACGTAGTCCAGATCGAAGGTGTGGACCAGCGCCCCTTGATCGTCGCGGCCGAAGCTCTCGACCAGATCGCCCCGATGATCGGCGATGAAGGATGAGCCGTAGAACACCTGCCCCGCCGCCGTCACCTGCTCATGCCCCGTGCGGTTCGCGCCCACGACCGGGACGACGTTGGACACGGCATGGCCCTGCATGGCGCGCCGCCACGGATCGGCGGTGTCCAGTTCCTTGTCGTGCGGCTCCGACCCGATGGCGGTCGGATAGAAGAGGACCTCCGCCCCCATCAGCATCATGGCGCGCGCCGTTTCCGGGTACCACTGGTCCCAGCAGATGCCGACGCCGATCCGGCCGAACCGGGTGTCCCAGACCTTGAAGCCCGTATCCCCGGGGCGGAAATAGTATTTCTCCTGATAGCCGGGGCCGTCGGGAATATGGCTCTTGCGATAGACGCCCAGCGGCGACCCGTCCGCGTCCAGCATCACCATCGAGTTGAAATAGTGCGGCCCCTCGCGCTCGAAGATCGACACCGGAATGGCCACGCCGAGGCTCTTGGCCACCTCCGCCATGGCGATCACCGCCGGATGCTCGCGCCAGGGATACGCCGTGCCGAACCACTTCTCCTCCTGCGAGACGCAGAAGTAAGGCCCCTGGAACAGCTCCGACGGCAGGATCACCTGCGCCCCCTTCGACGCGGCCTCCCGCACCAGATCGGCGGTCCGCGCGATGTTCGCCTCCATGTCCTCGCCATAGGACGACTGCAGGGCGGCGACGGTGAGGGTGCGGGTCATGGTGCTCGGGGGCTGGGTTGGTGGTGAGTGGCTAGTGGCTGGTGGCTAGTGGCTGCCGGGTCACGCGTGTTGCCGCCGCTTCAATGATGCGATCAGCGCCACCAGCATGCGGCTGATCTCATCCGCACCCGACAGCAGCGCGCGCGTATCGCTTTCTGGTGTGTACCCGAAACGCCGCGCGAGGATCAGCTGGGTTTCAACTTCGGCCAGTGATCCCCTCGCCATGCCGAGGAACTGAACGAACTCTCCGGTGCTGCGCCTCGCCGCGCCCTCCGCGATGTTTGAGGGCACCGAAACAGCGGCCCGCCGAACCTGGCTGATCAGTCCGAACCGCTCGTCAGACGGCCAGTGCGCCGTGGCCTCATAGACAGCTTCCGTCAAATCCATCGCCGCCTTCCAGACCTGAAGATCGCGGTAGCTTCTGACGCCCTCCGTCACCAAACCCTCCCCGCTCTCCGTCACCAGCAATCACCAATCACTAGCCACTAATCACTCAACCCACGTCCTGCTGGCCGATCTCGCCTTGCTCACCAGCACTAGCACTTTTCACCCGGCCCAGCTCCCGCTGGCCGCTCACCAACCACTAACCACTCAGCCCGGCTCCTGCTGGCTGATGCAGTGGAAGGATCCGCCGCCCGTCAGGATGGCGGTCGACGGCAGAAGGACGACCTCGCGATCGGGCAACTCGACCGCCAGAGCTTCCCCCGCCAGCCGCGCCGCCGTCTCATTGCCATAGGTCGGCACGACCACCGCCCCGTTGGCGATCAGGAAATTCATGTGGCTGGCCGGGATGGGCCCCCCGTCCTCATCGGCGACCAGACCCGGCGATGGAATCCGCACCACACGGAAACCGGCATTGGCCAGATCCCGCGCGCAGGCGTCATAAACCTCCGCATTCGGATCATTGCTCCCGAACGCCAGCGGACAGGCCACGACTCCCGGGGCCACGAACCGGGCCAGATTGTCGACATGGCCGTCGGTGTGATCGTTCATCAGCCCATCGCCCAGCCACACGACCCGCGTCGCGCCCAGCGTTTCGGCGAGGACCGTTTCGGCGCGCGCCTCGCTCCAGCCTTCATTCCGGTTCGGGTTCAGGAGGCACTGCCGCGTGGTCAGGACCGTACCCTCGCCGTTGTGATCCAGCGCCCCGCCTTCCATGACCGCATCGGTCCGGCCCAGCGGAACACCCGCCGCCCCCGCGATCTGGTCGGCGACCGTGTCATCGAACGGCAGATTGTATTTCCCGCCCCAGCCATTGAAGCGGAACGACCTTGCCGTCGCCGAGCCCGCCCCGAAGATCGGCCCGGTGTCCCTGAGCCAGATGTCGCCGAACTGCCCCGGCACGACCGTCACCCCGGCGACACCCTCGAACCGTTCACGCGCCCCGGACAAGGCCTCGTCATTGCCGACCAGCAGTTTGACGTGTTCCCGCCCTGGCCCGGCCAGCGCCCGCACCAGCGCCTCGACCTCCACCTGGACCGGCTCCAGATTGTCTTCCCACAGGTCCGCATGGCTGGGCCAGCCGACCCACATCGCCCGGTGCGGCGACCATTCGGCAGGGATGGGGGCGACGGTCATGGCGGGGCGATCCGGGACGGCGGGCGGGGAATGCCCAGATAGACAGCCCGTCCCCCCGCTTCAATGACCCGGGCGGTCACCGGTGCCTGCGGCAACGAAAAAGGGGCGGCCCGTTTCCGGACCGCCCCTCATCGTTCTCAGCCGGCGGTCTGGCCGCCGCCTGTCCTAGAACGCAGCGTGCAGGGTGAACATGAAGGCGCGCGGCGAGCCCGGGTTACCGGTGCCGAGGCCCGTGTCCGAGGTGTTGATGTTGGCGAGGTAACGCTCGTCGAACAGGTTGGTCACATTGAGCTGGATCCAGGTGTCGCCATTGCGGATCTGGGGCAGGTCATAGCGGGCGTCCAGGTCCCACACCTGGTACTCCGGGAAGATCGAGGTGTTGATGTCGTTGGCGAAACGCTCGCCGACGTGCTTGCCCTGCAGGCCGAGGGCAAAGTCGCCGATGCGGTAGTCGGCGCGGAAGCCGAACTGCCATTCCGGGGTCTCGACCAGGGTCTTGCCCGCGGTGGCGATGAACTGCGGCACGCCGTTGACGATGCCGTTCGGCAGGTCGTTCTGGACCTCGCTGTCGACATAGCTGGCCGACGCATAGAGGGTCAGGGTGTCGATCGGCGACCAGCCCACCTGACCGTCGACGCCCTTCAGCGTGACTTCACCGACGTTGCGGCTCTGGAAGATGTCCTCGACCTCATCATAGGTGCGAACGATGCGGTTCGAGAAATCCGTCTGCCAGACAGCGGCCGAGGCGATAACGGTGCCCGACTGGTAGCGGTAGCCGAGGTCCACCGACTTGGTGGTTTCCGGCTGCGGGTTCGGGATGAACCGGTCGTACAGGTCGTCCGTGCGGGGGGCCGAAAGACCCTCGGCGTAGCTGGTGTACAGCGACTGGTTGGGGGCGAAGCGCCAGGTCAGGCCGGCGTTCGGCAGGATGTCGTCATACTTCTTCTCGAACGAACGCGGCACGCCATAGCGGTTGTTGGCGCTGGAGTTCAGCGGGCCGGAGGCCGGGAACTGCACGGTGCCGTCGGCATTGACAACCGTCGGGACCTGGGTGGTGCAGAAGGCGTTGAAGGTGTCACGCTGATAGCAGTAGTTGTTCAGCTCGCGCTTGAAGTAGGGCGCGCGGGCACCGACGACCAGATCGACCGCGTCATCGAAGAAGGAGCCGCGGTACTCCAGCGAGAACTGGTTCAGGATGGCATAGGACAGCCGGTCACGACGACGCAGGTTCGTGCCATCCGGCAGCTCGACCGGGCGCCCCGTCAAGCCACCGAAGACGTCCTCGGTCTGGCCATCGGGCTTGAGGAAGCCCAGCTGACCCGTCTGGCGGTGACGACCGTTCTCGTAGGTGTAGGCACCCCGGATGCGGTGGTCGTCATTGATGTCCCAGATCAGCGAGCTGGTGACCGTGTAGCGGTGGGTGTTGGTGGTGTTCGGACGATACAGGGTAACCGTGTCGCCGAAATCGCCGTCCCCGTTCAGGTCGACACCGGCCGCGTTGGAGTTGCCGATCAGTTGCAGATCGGTTTCGCGGAAGGTGCCGTTGCCGCCGCCGTTGGCCAGGACGTACTGGAAGGTCGGGTCGATCGTAAGGCGCAGGCCTTCCGCGAGGGTGAAGCGCGACTGGCCGCGGATGTTGCCGGTGTTCGACGGATTGATGCCGGTCTTGGCACCGGTGCCGACGCTGGGACGGTTGTAGCCCGCGCCGCCTTCAAAGGCGGCGAGGGAAACCGACTGGGTGCCGAAGAAGTTGCGGTTCTCGTTGTAGTGACCCGACAGGCTGAGGAAGTCGCCGTTGGCTCCGAGCGCCTGATAGATGCGGCCGTTGTACTGGCTCTTCTCGACGCCGTAGATGGCGTTGAAGTGGTCATACTCGGTACGCGAGGCCGAGAACCATGCCGTGGTGCCCCAGGGGCCGAAGGCCCCCGTGTCGACCATGGCGAAGATGCGCTTGAAGTCATAGCTGCCGACCGAGGGCTGGAAGATCAGGCCGGCTTCTTCCGACGGGCGACGGGTCACGAAGTTGATCGTGCCGCCGGTGGCCGAGGCCGTGGGGCTGTCGACGTCCGTGGTGCCCAGGTTGACCGACACGCGGGCCAGGGTCTCGGGGTCCTGCTGCTGGTTCGAATAGATGGCGTAGTTGCCGGTGTCGTTCAGCGGAATGCCGTCCACGGTCAGCGAGATCCGCGCCGCGTCGAGGCCGCGCAGGGTGATGTCGCCGCCCGACGAGCCAAAGGCGTCGGTGTTGGTGAAGTTCACGCCCGGGAGCAGGTTGATCGAGGCCAGAGCGGACTGACCCGCGTTCTGGGTGCTCAGATATTCCGCCGTGACCGTCGCGACCGACTTGGGCGCGGTCTCGGCGACGATGGCACCGGCCAGCGAGCGGGGACCCCGGATCCCGGTGACGACGACGTCGTCAACCTCGGTTGCCTCAACCGTCTGGCTGCCCGTCGACTGGGCCGAGGCGGCGCCGGCGATCATCAGACCGCTGACGAGGGCGGTCGTCGCCCAGAGCACGCGAGTGCGGTAGTTCATTGGTGGTATCCCCGGATGATGGCGGGCTGCGCCCGAGCGGAATGCGGCGGTTAGGAGTCGCCACTGTCGAAATCCCGCTCCGTCTACGGCCGCTCTCGGAATGCTGGGCGACAGTAATGTGACAGCCGCGTGACAGCCTCCGGGGGTGACCTCGGCGCCACACTGCGACCCTGAAGACTCAACGCCCCCAGACCGCCCGCAGTCTTGCCTCGCGCCCGCAGAACCGGCTGTAGCCGCCATAGCGCACGGGATTCAGCCGCGCGAAGTCCTGATGGTACGCCTCCGCCGGCCAGAAGCGCGCCACCGGCCGGACCGGCGTCGTGAACCGGTCCGCCCCGATCACCGCCACGGCCGCCGCGCGCGAGGCCCGGGCGATCCCGCTCTGGGCCGGGGTGGCGAAGACCGCGGTGGCATAGGTGGCCCCCTGATCGCAGAACTGGCCGTCCGGGTCGGTCGGGTCGATGGTGCGCCAGAACCGGTCGACCAGCTGGCGATAGCTGATCCGGGCCGGATCGAATGTGACCTGGACCGCTTCCAGATGCCCCGTTCCGCCCCGGACGACCTGGTCATAGGTCGGATTGGCGACCGTTCCGCCCGCGAACCCCGACACCGCCGAGACGACCCCCGGCATGGCCTCGAAATTGGCCTCCACCGACCAGAAACATCCCCCCGCGAACAGCGCCACCTCGCGCCGGCCGCTGTCGGGACCCGACTGGACCGCCGGCGCGCCCGCGGCGGGCTCACCCGGTGAACAGGCGACCAGGGCGGCTGCGGCCAGGACGGCCATGCGGGACAGAATGGACATCGAACGTCTCCACGTCGCCGACGCCACGGGGCCGGCCATTGCCGAAGCTACGTCGGCGTTCCCTGTCCGGATACAGACGGGCGGCATTTTGCCCCGGCCGTCGTGGTCCGGACGATTCTGCCCGTCCAGGGCCCGGCCCCGTGCCCCCTACCTTGCGGCGGCGAATTTTCTGGCGAGGGCTTTTGCGGTGGGTTTGAGGGCGCGGGGTTCGTGGTAGTTTCCGTTGACCTGGGTCCTGGCGATGACGTGGGCCTTGAAGCGGTTGAACAGGGCGTCGTCGGGAGGTGTGGGCCGGGCCCAGAAGGCGTCGATGGGGGCCTGGTCGGTGAGGCCCTCGATGTCGAAGAAGGCGTCTCCGAGGACCTTGACGGGGGTGGAGAAGCCCAGGGCCGACAGGGCGGCCGAGGAGTTGTTCACCACCATGCCGCTGGAGGCGCGGCACAGGGCGGCGAGGTTGCCGCCGTCGATGAAGTCGACCCGGTCGGCGATGCCGCGCTCGACGGCCAGGATGTGGGTCATGCGGGCCAGGTCGACGAGGCCGGGGTCCAGCGGGTGGTTCTTGACCACCAGCCGGGCGTCCTCGGGGGCGTGGCGGGCGAAGGAGGACAGGACCTCGGCCAGGAAGGCGGTGTTGTCGGCATAGTGGGAGTAGCGCAGCAGCTGGGCGTCGCCCTCGCGCTGCAGGCAGGCGATGAAGAAGGGCCCCCGGGCGCGGATCACGGCCGCGTCGCTTTCGCTGCGCGCGCGCAGGGTCAGGCTGAGGTAGCGGCGGACGTGGCCGATGAACTGCAGCCAGGGCGACTGGGTATAGGGATAGACATAGCGGCGGAACACCAGCCGGCCCAGCGGCTGGGCCACGTGATACAGGCTGATGTTGATGACGTGGTGGGGCAGGATCCGGCCGGCGGGCCGGGTCGGCAGGATTTCGGGGATGGGCGGATCATAGGCGTGGCGATCGCGCGGGAGCCCTGAGGAGGCGTTGACGCCATTCTCCTCGACGGTGATCCAGTCGGGGCGGAAGTAGCCGTTCTCCAGCACCCAGATACGCAAGGGGTGGGCGTAGCCACCCGCGCTATCGCTCGCGACGCGGTCGCTCGCTGCTTGAGCGCGCCTTTGATCGTTGACGGCGGTGCCTGCATTGGCCGGGGCACGGTCGCCCTCGCCACTCGCCACTCGCCACTCATCACTCGCCGGCCTTGCGCCGGCGGCTGCCGCCTTGAGTTTTGCGGCCTGGGACAGGACGCCCTGGTTGTAGGGGCCGCCCTCGCCGAAGACGATCAGGTCGGTCAGGCCCTGGTCCAGCACCAGCCGGTGCAGGCGGGCGGGCCAGCGGCGGACGTCGCCGGTGTAGGGCACCGCGCCCGAGCGACGCCAGTAGGCGGCGTCCCCGGCATTGAACAGCATGCGGGCGACCGAGGCCCCCTCGGCGGCCAGCTGTTCGGCCAGCACCCGGCCGAACGGGCCGAAGGGGGCGGTGACGATCAGGAAGCGCCGGCCCTTCAGCGACTGTCCCGGCGCGAACCGCGCCGGGGACAAGGCCCCGGTCACCGGACGTGCCGGGGCCGGCCGCGGCCCGGCCGGGGAGACGCCGCCGGGGGCGCGTCGGGAGGGACTGCGGACGTCCACCATGGTCAGGACTGGCTCACGCGAGGTCTGGGGGACAGGGTCGGAGGGCGGGACGCTGCGAATTTGTGGTGCCGGTCCCGAACACGCTCACGCGGGCGCGCGACAGTTCCGTCGAAGACCGGACGAGAGACCAGGGGCTCTGACATGGGACCCTTTGTCGCCGCCTCCGCATCACGGATCAACCGACTTGTCCAAAAAAGCGAGCGGAACCCGGCCCCACGGGGCGGCCGGGGACTCCGCTGGCGGTAAAAGCAAAACCGCCGGCCTCCTGAAGGAGAACCGGCGGCTCAGCGACTCATCGGCCCGGGGACGAGGCCCCGACGGCCTTCCGGAACGACCGGGTCGGAGGGCCGGACCAAAGTCCGCCCCTCCCTTCCCGTTCGTCCTAGAAGTTGATGCCGATGGTGGCGCGACGGTTCAGGGGCTCGCGAACGCCGTCGGCGGTCGGGCGGGCCAGGTTGGTCTCACCCTTGCCGTCCAGCGCGATCACGCCGCCGGCCACACCCTGGGCGACCAGGGCGTCAGCCACGGTGCGCGCACGGCGGTTCGACAGGCCCACATTGTAGGCGGCCGAGCCGGAGGTGTCGGCGTAGCCCACCACCAGCACGCGGGTCGGACGGCCCGACCTGGCGTAGTTGGCGGCCTGGGTCACGACGGACCGGGCTTCGGTCGTCAGGTCCGAGCGATCCCAGTCGAAATAGACCACGAACTCGCGCGCCTGCGGAGCCGGAGCCGGCGGAGGCGGCGGCGGCGGGGGCGGCGGGGGGGGAGGCGGCGGGGGCGGGGGCGGCGGGGGCGGCGGCGGCGGGGCATCGGCTGCGCCAAAGGCGTAGCGCAGACCCAGGGTCACCGTGTGGCTCTCGTCGAAGTCGCCCTCGAAGGTGCCGTAGTTGTTGGCCGCCAGGGTCGAGTTCGACGTCGCGTCGAACTCCATGTCGCCGGTCAGGTAGCGGTAGGTCAGGTCGATGTTGGCCCGGTCACCGATCGCATAGGCCAGGCCGGCAAGGGCCTGGGCTGCGAACTTGGTCGAGCTGTCGTCGGCCGCGACCGACACGCCGCGCTGGCCACGGACCGTGCCCACGAACTCGGTGTTGACGCGGTTCACACCGACGCCGAGACCGACGAAGGGACGCACACCCCAGTATTCGCCACCGATGTCATAGAGGACATTGGCCATCAGGGTCGTCGATTCGACGTCACCTTCGGGCGAGTAGCAGGGACCGGCGGCCGGCGAGAAGTTGCACACGCCCGACGGAACCGTGCCCGTCGAGTGACGGATGCGGCCGATGTCGCCCGAGCGGTAACCGCCCTCAAGCTCAACGCGCCAGCTCGGGTTGAACCGGTAGCCCAGACGCGCAAACGCGGCCCAGCCGTCGTTCGCCTCGATCTGCCAGTTCACGCCGTTGCCCGAGGCCTCGACGTTATAGTTGTTGTTCGCGATGTGGTAGCCGGCGTCAACCGCACCATACCACCCGTCCGGCTCAGCCGAAGCACCGCCGGCGGCGAAAAGCCCCGCGGCTGCGACGCTGGCGAGAAGTTTCAGCTTCATATCAGTCCTCATGTTCGTTGGATTGCCCAAGGTCACGCTTACACGAGACACTCAGGGTGCCGAACGGGGTACCCTCGCGGTGGTTCCCTCATTCTGGTCGAACCGGGGCGACTGTGGCGCCGTTTCAACACATACCGCCCCCTTGGCGCAGCCGCGCGGCCTGTTATCAAGGTGAACAACGATAAGGGAGGCCGGACAATGACGATGCGGTTTGATGGCAAGGTGGCGATCGTCACGGGCGCAGGCGGGGGGCTGGGCCGTGAACATGCCCTGGCCCTCGCAGGCCGGGGGGCCCGGGTGGTCGTCAATGACCTCGGCGTGGCGCGGGACGGGGCCGGAGCCTCGATGAGCCCGGCCCAGGCCGTGGTGGCGGAGATCGAGGCCGCCGGCGGCGAGGCCATGGCCAACGGTGCGTCCGTCACGGATTTCCCCGCCGTTCAGGCCATGGTGGCCGAGGCCACGGCCCGCTGGGGCTCGGTCGACATCCTTGTGAACAACGCCGGCGTCCTGCGCGACAAGTCGTTCGCCAAGATGGAGATCGAGGATTTCCGCTTCGTGGTCGACGTGCATCTGATGGGGGCGGTGAACTGCACGAAGGCGGTGTGGGACGGCATGCGCGAGCAAGGCTACGGCCGGATCGTGATGACCACCTCGTCCTCCGGCCTGTACGGCAATTTCGGCCAGGCCAACTACGGCGCGGCCAAGATGGCGCTGGTCGGCTTCATGCAGACCCTGGCCATCGAGGGGGCGAAGAATGACATCCGGGTCAACTGTCTGGCCCCCACCGCGCATACGCGGATGACCGAGGATCTGGGCGCGGCCCTGCCCCTGGAGGCGCTGGGGCCGGAGCTGGTGTCGCCGGGCCTGCTGTATCTGGTCAGCGCGGAGGCCCCGACCCGCTGCATTCTTGGGGCGGGTGCCGGCGGATTCGAACGGGCCTATGTGACCCTGACGCAAGGCATCCACGCCGTCGGGCCCGATGCGCCGGAACAGGTCGCCGCCCGGTTCGAGGCCATCTCCGACCGCACCGGCGAGATCGTGCCGGAGATGGGCGCGGCCCAGGGCATGATCGAACTGACCAAGGCCCAGAAGGCCCAAGGCTGACGCCAACCCGGTCAATCAAACTGACCAGCAAACGACCCGCCAAACCGGCCAGAAACCTGGTCGACCCGACCAGAAAAATCACCAAGGTCGCGAAAGCCGACCACCAGGGAGAAAATCATGCGTGAAGCCGTCATCGTCTCGACCGCCCGGACCCCGATCGGACGCGCCTATCGCGGGGCCTTCAACGACACCCAGGCCCAGACCCTCGGGGCCCATGCCGTCCGGCACGCCGTCCAGCGCGCCGGGGTCGATCCCGCCGAGATCGAGGATGTGATCATGGGGGCCGCCCTGCAGCAGGGTTCGACCGGCACCAATGTCGCCCGCCAGATCGCGCTGGCCGCCGGCCTGCCCGCCTCCGTCGCCGGCATGAGCATCGACCGCCAGTGCGCCTCGGGCCTGATGGGCATCGCCACCGCGGCCAAACAGGTGGTGTTCGACCAGCAGAAGATGGCGGTCGGCGGCGGTCTGGAGTCGGTCTCGCTGGTCCAGAACCCGCACATGAACCTGCACCGGATGAAGGACGAGGCCCTGCTGGCCCTGTCGCCGCACATCTATATGTCGATGCTGGAAACCGCCGAGGTGGTGGCCGGTCGCTATGGCATCAGCCGCGACCGCCAGGACGAGTACGCCTTGCAGTCCCAGCAGCGGACGGCGCAGGCCCAGGCCGAGGGCCGCCTGGATGCCGAGATCGTGCCGATGACCACCAGCATGCTGGTCACCGACAAGGCCACCGGCCAGACGTCGTCGAAGGAGATCACCCTGTCGAAGGACGAGGGCAACCGGGCCGACACCACGCTGGAGGGCCTGAAAGGGCTGAAGCCGGTGTTCGGCGGCGGCGAGGTCATCCAGCAGGGCGAGTTCATCACCGCCGGCAATGCCTCCCAACTGTCGGACGGGGCCTCGGCCTCGGTGATCATGGAAGCCGGCGAGGCGGTGAAGCGCGACCTCCAGCCGCTGGGGGCCTATCGCGGCATGGCCGTGGCCGGCTGCGAGCCGGACGAGATGGGCATCGGACCCGTCTATGCCGTGCCCAAACTGCTGAAGCGCCACGGCCTGACCGTGGACGACATCGGCATCTGGGAGCTGAACGAGGCCTTCGCCGTGCAGGTTCTGTACTGCGCCGACACCATCGGCATTCCGATGGACCGGCTGAACGTCTCGGGCGGTGCCATCTCGATCGGCCACCCTTACGGGATGTCGGGGGCCCGGATGACCGGCCACGTCCTGATCGAGGGCAAGCGCCGCGGGGCCAAATACGGCGTGGTCACCATGTGCGTCGGTGGGGGAATGGGGGCCGCCGGCCTGTTCGAAATCTACTGAGACCGACTGACCGTCAGATCGGGCTCCGGGGGTCGGCGTCGGTGCCCGCATCTGACGGACGGTGGGGTCCATCCTGTGGCGTCGGCCTGCCCGCCGCGATCCACGCCGTCTTCTCCGCCTCGATCTTCGCCTGCCAACGGGCGCGGAGCCGGGCGGGGCGGTCCGGGTAGCGGTCCTCCAGAAACTCGGCCTCCACCACCCGGTCGGTGCGGAAGGTGCGGAAGTCGGCGCGGGTCTCGCACCAGCCGACCAGCAGCCGGGTGGTCTCGCGATAGCCGATCAGGAAGGGCCAGATGATCCGGCAACTGGCCCGACCCTGTTCGTCGCTGTAGTCCAGCCTCAGCTTGTGACCGGCGTGGATCGACGCCCGCACCCGGGCCATGTCCAGCCGGTCAGGCGACGGCGCGCTCCACACCGGCCCGGAAGAGACGGCCGGTTCCAGCACCACCGGCCTCAACCGTTCGGGCACGGTGGCGGCGATCTTGGCCACCAGATCGCGGGCGGCCCGGGCCAGGGCCGGGTCGCCGCGCCCGGCCACCCACTGGGCCCCAAGCACCGCCGCTTCGATCTCGTCGGACGTCAGCATCAGCGGCGGCATGTCGAACCCGCCCTCCAGCACATAGCCGATCCCGGCCTCGCCCCGGATGGGCACCCTCTGGCCCATGAGGGCAGCGATGTCGCGATAGACACTGCGTTTCGAGGTCTCCAGCTCAGTCGCGATCGCCTCGGCCGTCACCGGTCGCGAACTGCGGCGCAGCAGCTGGACGATCTGGAACAGGCGGTCGGCGCGTCTCACGGGAGGGATATGAACCTTCACTGCTGACAGCATGCTGGCAGCAGGGTGGCAGTAGTCAATCCATGTCGTCGGGGAGGGCTCGGCGCCGGGTGCCGGCCAGCCCGCAAGGCCACAGGGGAAACTTCACCATGCTGACGCTGTTTCACGCTCCAGAATCCCGCTCGTCCCGCCTGATCTGGCTGATCGAGGAACTGGGGGCAGAGGTCGACATCCACTATTGCGACATCGTGCGCCGCGATGGATCGGGCGCGAGGGACCCGCTGAATCCGCATCCGGACGGCAAGGTCCCCGCCCTGCTCCATGACGGGGCACTGATCACGGAATCCGGGGCGGTCGCCCTGTACCTGACCGGACTGTATCCGGACGCGGGTCTGGGTTTTCCGCAGGGGTCTCCTGGCCGGGGGGTTCTGCTGAGCTGGATGTTCTGGGCGGCCGGCGAGATGGAGCCGGCCCTGTGGGGGCGGATCAGCGGCGCGACCGGGACGGATCCGATAGCGCAGCTGCGCTACGACCAGGCGACCGGCCGCCTGATCGAGGCCCTGTGGGACGGACCGTGGCTGATGGGCGACCGGTTCACCGTGGCCGATATCATCATCGGCAGCGCCCTGGGCTGGGGTCGGGACTATCTGCCGGACAGCCCGGTGTTCGACGCGTACATCGCGCGCCTGAATGCCCGTCCGGCGAAGGCCAGGGCCGACGCCCGCGACGGCGACATCGCCCTGACCCGGGCGGCGTAGCGGCAGGTCGCCGCGCCCCCCCGCGATCAGGCGGCGTCGACGTGTCCCTCGTGGTGGGTCGGGTCCTGATGAAAGGGCACGTCGCCGTCGCGGCTGACGGGTGCGGCCCGCAGGGCGGCGACATAGGAATCGCGCCAGATGCCCACGTCGGTATCGCGCACAACCTGCATCAGCGCCTGCCATTTCCGGACCCGCTCCTCGCGGGGCATAACCAGGGCCCGGTTGATGGCGTCGGCGACCTCCTCGCGGCTGAACGGATTGACCAACAGGGCCTCGCCCATCTGTTCCGCGGCCCCGGCGAACCGCGACAGGATCAGCACGCCGGGATCATCCGGGTTCTGGGCGGCCACGAACTCCTTGGCCACCAGGTTCATGCCGTCCCTTAGCGGTGTCACCAGACAGACCCGGGCAGCGCGGTAGATGCCGGCCAGCTGGTCACGTCGGTAGCTGCGGTTCAGATAGCGGATCGGCTGCCAGTCCATATCGGCGTATTCACCGTTGATCCGGCCGGCCAGCGCATCCAGCCGGGCGCGGATGTCCTGATAGGTGTCGACGTCATCGCGGCTGATCGGGGTAACCTGGACCAGGAAAACGTTTCCGCGCATGGCGGGGTTGTCGTGAAGGAATTGCTCATAGCCGAGCATCCGTTCCTCCAGCCCCTTGGAATAGTCCAGCCGGTCGACCCCCACCATCATGGAGCGGAAGGCCGAGGAGGCCGCCATACGATCGTAGGTTCGCATGCCTTCCCGCGAATCGCGCGCCTCGGCGAAGCCCTCGACATCGATGCCGATCGGGAAGACCCCGACGCGGACGCGCCGGTCGAACGCTTCCAGCCCGCCGTAGCCGGCCAGTTCTCCCCTCGCCTCCGAGATCACATAGTCGCGGAACAGATCCAGCCACTCCTGGGTCTGGAATCCGATCAGGTCATAGGCGAACAGGCTTTCGACCAGTCGCCGATGGTGCGGCAGGGTCACCAGCAGCTGGCGCGCCGGCCACGGTGTATGCAGGAAAAATCCGATCCGGTTTGTCACCCCCAGCCGCCGCAGGTCGCGGGCCAGCGGGATCAGGTGGTAGTCGTGGATCCAGATGATGTCCTCTGGCTCGATCAGGGGCGCGAGCACCTCGGCGAATCGCCGGTTCACCCGCTCATAACCCTCGCCATAGGACCGCTCGTAGGCGGTCAGATCGACCCGATGGTGGAACAGCGGCCACAGCGTCTTGTTGGCATAGCCGTTGTAATATTCCTCGACGTCCTGGGCTTCCAGATCGACCAGGGCGACCGTGACCCCGGCGCGGTCCTCGTACTTGAGCTCGCCGGTGAACTGTTCGGTCGTTTCCCCGGACCAGCCGAACCACAGGCCGTCATATTTGCGCAGGGCGGCAGACAACGCCATCGCCAGGCCCCCGGCTGAGCCGGCGGCCGGGTCAACGGGGGCGGAAACGCGGTTCGAAACGACAATCAGACGGGACATGGCGGCTTAACGCCTACGCTTGCCGTGAGGTCCAGACGAAAGTTCGTGACCGCGAATTGATTTGACGGGGGTCATCGCACGTCGGTCCACGAGCGACTCAACAGGACCGCGCAGTTGATGATGCCCACCAGGGAATAGGTCTGGGGGTAGTTGCCCCACAGTTCCTCGCTCTCACCGATGGAGATGTCCTCGCTCAGCAGCCCTGCATGGGTGCGGCGGTTCAGCATCTGTTCGAAGATCTCGCGCGCCTCGGCGTCGCGGCCGTTCTGGTGCAGGGCCTCGATGAACCAGAAGGTGCAGAAGTTGAACGCCGTCTCCGGCTCGCCGAAGTCATCCGGCTCGACGTAGCGGAACAGATAGGGCCCCTTCTTCAGATCGCGTTCGATGGCGTCGAAGGTCGCGATCTGGCGCGGATCGTCGGGCGTGAGGAAGCCCAGATCGACCAGCTGCAGCAGAGACGCGTCCAGCTCGCGCCCGCCGAAACTGGCTCCGAACCGGCCTTCGTCCGGCAGATAGGCCTCGGTTTCGATCCGGGCGCGGATCGTGGCGGCGCGCTTCGCCCAGAAGTCGCTGCGGGCGTCCAGGCCCAGCCGATCCGCCGCCTTGGCCAGGCGGTCGCAGGCGGCCCAGCACATCACCGACGAATAGGTGTGGACCCGGGCAATGGTGCGGAACTCCCACAGGCCGGCGTCGGTCTGGTCGTGCATGGCGAAGGCCCGGTCCCCGACCTTTTCGAGCGCGTGGAAGTCTTCGATCGTGCCCGACCGCAGCAGCCGCTGGTCATAGAATGCCTGGACCAGGGGCAGGACGATCTGGCCGTAGACATCGTGCTGCAAATGCTCGTGCGCCTGGTTGCCGACGCGCACGGGCTTCATGCCGCGATAGCCCTCCACCGAGGTCACGATCCGTTCGCCGATCCCGGGCTCCAGTCCGACGCCATAGACCGGCTGCACATGCCCCCCCGCTGCATCGTCCACCAGATTGCGGAGATAGACGAGATAGTTCTCGAGCATGTCGACCGCGCCCAGCCGGTTCAGGGCCCTGACGGTGTAATAGGCGTCGCGGATCCAGCAGTAGCGATAGTCCCAGTTGCGGCCGCTTTCGGGGAACTCCGGCACCGAGGTGGTCATGGCCGCCACGATGGCCCCGGTCTCCTCATAGGCGCACAGCTTCAGGGTGATGGCTGCCCGGATCACAGCTTCCTGGTAGTCCAGCGGGATGTAGAGGGTCCGGACCCAGTCCTTCCAGTAGGCGACGGTCCGGTCCAAGGTGGCGGACAG
This sequence comes from Brevundimonas sp. R86498, assembly GCF_044598075.1. Taxonomy (GTDB): domain Bacteria; phylum Pseudomonadota; class Alphaproteobacteria; order Caulobacterales; family Caulobacteraceae; genus Brevundimonas. The sequence continues at coordinate 212,286 of NZ_CP139004.1, forward strand.
GCCCGGCCCGACCTCCTGGTCATAGCCCTCGTCGGGCCCGAGGAAGAAGGCGAGTGGCCGCTCCAGCCGGAACACCCGCTCTTCCAGCACGTGGGACACCGGGCAGTCCGTGGTCAGCCGCAGGGTGATGTCCGTGCACTGGTAGCGGATATGGTTGGATCCCGAGGTGCAATCGGCCTTGCGCCCGCCCCAGTCCGCCGACGGCCGCAGCCGCACACGGATGCGGGGGGCTCCGGCGAGGGGCCGCACGATCCGACCGAAGGCCAGCGGCCGGTAGGTCCGGGAGTGCTTCCGGTGACGGGGGGCGAAATCCAGAACCTCGACCGAGGCCCCGTCGGCGGCGGTCAGCACGGTGCGCAGCACCGGGGTATTGTGAACATAGGCCTGATCGATCTGCGTCACGCCCTCCAGCTCGATGGCCCAGAAGCCGTGCTCCGGATCGTCACCGTCCATCAGGGCCGAGAAGACCGGGTCGCCGTCGACGCGGGGGGCGCAGGCCCAGACATAACGACCGCGGCGATCAATCAGCGCCGAGATGGCGCAGTTGCCGATCGGGGCCAGGTCCAGGGAGGGCCGGGCCGGCGCGTTGGCCGGGCTCATTGGCTGCCTCCGGCCGCGGCGACCGCCTCCAGCCAGTCCAGCACCGCCGCCACATCGGCCAGCCCGTAGGCGGCGGCCGTCGACCTCGGCTCCCCCACCAGGACGCCGAACCCGCCCAGCGCCCGGGCCGCGTTAAAACCTGCCTCATCCGTCAGGTCGTCCCCCAGCATGACCGGCAGCGCGCCCAGAAAAGGCGGCTCGGTCATGAAGGCGGAGACGGCGGTGCCCTTGTCGGCTCCCGGCGTCTTGAGTTCCAGCACCATATGGCCGGCCTGAAGCGTCAGACCTTCCTCATCCGCCAGCCGCTGGCCGAGGATGTGGGCCTCGGGTCCCGCGTCGGGAGCCTGGCGATAGTGAAGCCCCGCGGAGATGGTCTTGTCCTCTACCACCACACCGGGTCGGTCCTTCGCGAAATCCCTGAAGGCGGCAAGGACCCGTGAGACACCCGGGGCGGCATCCGGCCGGGCAATCCGGCCGTCCCGCGTCCGCCGCTCGAGGCCATGAACGCCAGCGGCGGACAGCGAGGTGCCGTCCGCGATCCGGTCGATCTCGACCAGGGTGCGTCCGCTGACGATCGCCACGCGGCCGCCCAGCGCCCGGTCCAGCGCCTGCAGGACCGCGGTGCGCCGGGGATCGGCCACGACGGCATCGGGGCTCGGAGCCATGGGAGCCAGAACGCCGTCCAGATCGAGGAACAGGGCCAGCCGCCCCTCCGGCCGGACCGGGGGCGCAGGCAGGCTTTCGACGCGGATGGCGGTTTCTGTCGACATGAAATTCCGATGCTTGAAGAGGACCCCGGCATCACAACGCGCCCGTGCGGCAAAGGTTGAGCGCCAATCATCTGAACTTGCGTTACAGCCCCGGCGGCCCAGTGTCTGCCACGGCATTGTGAAATCCGCCGGGATGGGGCAAATCGCCATGGCGAACAGACGCCTGTGCCGCAGCCGGACCCTGTCTGCGAGCCCGGACCGGGCATCGCAACAGGAAGCCGGTCATGTCCCCAGAAATCCAGTCCTCTCCTGCCGAAGCCGTCGGCGTCATGACCGAGCGCGCCCGCGCGGTGATCCGGCTGAACATCGAGGCGCTCCAGTCGCTGGAACGCACGGTGGACGCCAGCCTGGCGCGCGCCTGCGACATTATCCTCTCGCGTCCGGGCTATGTGGTGGTCACCGGCATGGGCAAGTCCGGTCATATCGGCGGCAAGATCGCCGCCACCCTGGCCTCGACCGGCACCAATGCCTTCTTCGTCCATCCGGCCGAGATGAGCCATGGCGACCTGGGCATGCTGCGCCACGACACCACCCTGCTGGCGATCTCGAACTCCGGCGAGAGCCGGGAGCTGCGTGACCCGCTGCTGTTCTGCCAGAGGAACGACATTCCGGTCATCGGCATGACCCAGCGCGGGTCCTCGTTCCTCGCCCGGATGTCGGCCGTGCCGCTGGTGATGCCAAGTGTGGCGGAGGCCTGTCCCAACGGCCTCGCGCCTACCACCTCGACCCTCATGACGCTGGCGCTCGGCGACGCGCTCGCCATGGTGCTGATGGACCGCAGGGAGTTTTCGGCCGAAGCGTTCGGCATGCACCATCCCGGCGGCGCGCTGGGCATGAGCCTTCAGAGCGTGCGCGAATGGATGGGGGACAACCATGCCCCACCGGCGAGTGTCGTGCTGGGTGCCACATTCGCCGAAATCGTGACCGCCATCACCGAGGGCCGGAAAGGAGCGGTGGCGGTGCTCGACGGGGACGGTGCCCTGGCCGGCATGATCACCGACGGTGACATCCGCCGCGCCTTCGCCCAGGACGTCACCCATATCGTGGCGGCCGATATCATGAGCCGCACCCCCATCACGGTGACGCCGGACCAGCGGATGAGCGACGTCGTCGACCTGCTCTCCGCCAACAAGATCTCGAACCTTTTCGTCGTCGATGAGGGGCGGCCGGCCGCGATTGTCCACATCGCCGAACTGATGCAGGCGGGTTACGTCTCCTGATCCGCAGGCCGTGCGGTTGACCCTCGCCAGGCAAGGGTCTACCCCGCACGTCAGTTGTGCACCAACGGCACCGCTGCGGAAAAACCACGCCGAAGGCTTGATTTGGATACGTCGCCCGATGTGGTGGAGCGATCGCTCCGCACGGAAGATCCACTGGCATTTGTCGAGGCGGTGGGACAATCGCCGACCCTGCCGGGACGGCATGCGTCACCTCCGCGCGGCACAGTCTGCGTCGACGGCTACAATCTCGCACTCGCCAAGGGATCCGGCATCGCCACCTATGGGCGGAACGTGCTTTCGACCCTCGGCCGCCTCGGCTTTCAGGGCCAGGTCCTCTACGGTCCGAGAGCGGCACGATCGACCAGCAATGTCCTGAACGAGACCGCCCTGGTCGACCCCGAACGGCCCGGCCGGAAGCTCAGGAAGCTCGACCGTTTCCTGCGCACCCTGACCAGCCGCGCGGGGCGCACAGCCTGGCCGATCCTGCCCAGCGGCGAGGTCGAATGGCCCGCCCGTGGTGGCGGACGCCCGGAGGCGACCGGCTTCTGGGCCGCGCAGGACCTGTTCCAGATCGCGAACCGGTCATTTGAAGCCTACCGCAAAGAAACCCCGGTCCGGTTTGATGCCTCGGGCGGCCTCCGGGCCCCCGATGTCATGCACTGGACGGCCACGATCCCGCTCCACGCCCGCGGCGTCCCCAATATCTACACCATCCACGACCTGATCCCGCTGCGCCTGCCGCACACGACGCTCGATGACAAACCGGGCTACATGGCTTTGTGCCAGGCGATCGCGAAACGCGCCGACCACATCGCCGTCGTGTCCGAGACCACGCGACAGGATGTCATCCGCCTGCTCGGCGTTTCCGAGGATCGGGTCACCAACACCTATCAGGCCGTCCATCTGCCGACGGCCCTGACCTCGCGGTCCCAGGCCGACGTCACCACCGAGCTTGAGGGCGTCTTCAATCTCGGCTGGAAAGACTATTTCCTGCATTTCGGGGCGGTCGAGCCCAAGAAGAACCTCGGCCGGATCGTCGAGGCGTACCTGGCATCGGGCCTCACCACACCGCTGGTGATCGTCGGGGGGCGGGCCTGGCTGGACGAAGGCGAGACCGCCCTACTCAACCAGGTGATGCGCGACGGCGGCCCCAGCGCGGAGCGCATTCGCCGCTACGAATACATGCCGTTCTCGCTTCTCATCAGCCTGATCCGCGGCGCGAAGGCGACCCTTTTCCCGTCCCTGTACGAAGGCTTCGGTCTGCCGGTGCTGGAGTTGATGGCCTTGTCCACGGCCGTCCTGACATCGACCGGTGGCTCGCTGCCCGAAGTGGCCGGGGATGCCGCCATTTCAGTCGACCCCTATGATGTTCAGGCCATGACACGGGGGCTTCGGGCGCTCGATGCCGACGAAGGCCTGCGTGACGATCTGGTCCGCCGGGGGTTGGTCCAGGCCGCCAGGTTCTCCGTCGAGGCCTATGAGGACCGTCTCAAGACACTGTACGGCCGCGTCGGCCTGTCGTGACCCGATCTGTCCTGTTCGACGCCAGCCGGCTGCTGAGCCGGGCCGAGCGCACCGCACCAACCGGCGTGGACCGGGTCTGCCTCGCCTATGCCGAATGGCTTCTGTCGCTACCGGACATCAGGGTCACGCCCGTCCGGGGTCGCCAGGACCAGCTGGTCGCGGTGGACGATGTCTGGTTCCGCAAATGCGTCCAGACCCTCCGATCGCGCTGGACGGGAGACTTTTTCGAACGGTCGCTGACCGAGGACGAAATGCGGTTGATGACCGCGCTCAGCAGCGACACGAAGGCGACCGGGTCCGTAATCGGAACGCCGCCCGCCGACCCGGCGAAAACGTCCGGCCGCCGGGCCCGCATTTTCAAACAGATGTTCCGCTCGCAGTGGATCCGGAACCTCCCCCCCAGCAGCCTGTACTTCAACGTGGGGCACACAGGCCTTGCAGACCCGCGGGTCCTGATGGAGCTGAGGGACCGAGGCATCGCGCCCATCATCCTGTTGCACGACCTCATCCCGATTACCCACCCGGAATATTGCCGCCCCGGAGACGGGGAGAAGCATCGCGGGCGGGTGTTGAACACGCTTCGCTACGCTTCCCGCATTCTGGTGAACTCGCGCTACACCGCGCACGAGCTGGCCGTCTTCGCCGCGCGGGAGGGTCTGACCCCGCCCCCGATCGACGCCATCCATCTGGGACTGGAGCCAACCTTCCTCGCCCGGCCGGCCGCAGCCACACCCCGCCCCTATTTCGTGCATATCGGCACGATCGAGGCCCGCAAGAATCTGGCTTTCCTCCTCACCGTCTGGCGCCGGCTTCAGGAACGGATGGGCGACGCCGCGCCGCAACTGGTGCTGGTGGGTCGCTATGGCTGGGAAAATGAGGCGGTTCTCGATCACCTCGAACGCTCCCCGGCTCTTCAGGGGCTGGTGCATCAGGCGGCGGACCTTCCGGACTCGGCCCTCGCGACCCTGATGGCCAGCGCCCGCGCGCTGCTCGCCCCCTCCTCCGTCGAAGGCTTCGACCTGCCTGCCGTCGAAGCCTCGGCCCTCGGCGTACCGCTCATCGCCTCCGACATTCCCGCCCACCGGGAGCTCGTTCCGGACGCCCGACTGATTGATCCCCTCGACGGTCTGGGCTGGCTGGATGCCCTGGAGGCCGCGACGCGGCATCCGCCGAAGGCTCTGCCCTATACCGCCCCGACGTGGGACCGACATTTCGCCGAGGTCGCGCAACGGGTCGGCCTCGGCACCTGATTGGTCGAAGGTCCAACAGACGGTGGCGTCGCCGGCCAAAGGCCGGTAATCACGGCGCTGTATTTTCGAGTCCGGATATCATGACGCGATCTCTTCTCGCCCTGCTGATCGTCGCCATTCTCGGCGGATGCTCGACCCTGCCCCGGGACGGGCCATCGGGACGGGCCATCGATCGCGGCGCGGCCGCAGACCAGAACGGTTCGGACTACGCCATCGTCGATCTCGACTACGCGACCGTGGAGCGGATCAAATCTGTGCCCGGGGTCCGGCCGGGTTCGTTTGCGGCCGCTTCAAGCGAGTCCCCCGTGGATGTGATCGGGCCCGGAGATCGGCTGCTCGTGGCCATCTTCGAGCCGAGCGGAACCCTCTTCGGGCAGCGCGATCGCGACGATGGCGTTCGTGCGGGCAACAGCACCCTGCCTCTGCTTGTCGTTGACCGGAACGGCGCGGTGTCGGTGCCGTTTGCGGGGTCGGTGCGAGTGAGCGGTCTGACCACTACCGAGGCCGCGGCCGCAATCCGCCGTGCCCTCCAGGGTCGGGTGGGCAACCCGCAGGTGACCGTCGGGGTCGAGGAGAACCTGTCCAACACGGTGACTGTGCTTGGCGAGGTTCGTCAGCCCGGTCGTGCGCCCCTGACGGTGAACGGCGATACAATCCTTGATGCCATCGCCGCCGCTGGCGGCTCTCCCCGGGCCGTGGAGGACGTTCAGGTTCAGATCCGCCGGGGAAGCGAGACCTACGTCGCTCCCCTGTCTGCGGTGACGACAGACTTTGCCGAAAACGTGCGTTTGCAGCGGGGCGACCAGATCAATCTGGTCTATGTCCCGCGCCGGTTCAGAACGTTCGGGGCTCTCGGAGCCGTCGCAGAGCAGGATATGCCCGCCGGCGTCATGACCCTCGCGAGCGCGCTGGGCCGCTCTGGTGGTCTGAACGACAGCTTTGCGAACGCGCGCTCGGTTCTGGTCTTCCGCTTCGAACGTCCCGAGGTCGCCGCCGCACTGGGCATCACCCAGGCCGAGACGGTCCGGGGTGTGCCGGTGGTCTATCGCCTAAATCTTGAGGAAGCGTCCGGCTTCTTCACGGCCAATAGCTTCATCGTCCAGCCTGACGACACCATCTATGTGCCGCGCGCGCTGTCGGCTGAAGTGCGGAAGTTCTTCGAGTTCGTCCAGCAGGTGTCGCGCGTCGTCTACGACATCTCGGTCACGAACACGCTGAACAACTAGGGCAAGGCCATGTGGGGACGGCGGTCCGGACGGCGTCAATCAGACAGCCCGTCTGCGGTCGCCACCGTCGCGGATGTCTGGGAACGGGCGGGCCAGGCCGCGACGGCCACGCCGCCCGTTATGACCGAGGTCGAGGCGCTGGCGCTCACGATCTACGGCCTGCACGGCCTGCCGACCGTTCCGGGACACTATCGCCGCGGTCCGGGCAACGATGCGTGGGCCTATCTCGGTGAGCATGTCGGTGCCGACATCCGCTGGGCCATGGTCCTCGAGAGGCCGCCCGAAGCGGGCTGGCGCTATGCGACGCTGGAAGACATCGGCCGCTTCCCGGGGGCACCGGCCGACCTGCGCGCCGCCTCGCATCTTCTGGGAACCTGCCGGCGTCTCAAGGCGCGGCTGACCGGGCGCGAGCCTGGCCATCCTGCTGACGATCTTGAAACGGCGATCCGCCTTGGAGCCGACTGGCACGCCCTGACCGAAGCCCTCGCCCAGCGGGGCAAATCAAGGCTGAAATTGACCCCGCCTTCGGACGCGGAGACCCGAGATTCCTCTGCGCCCGAGGCTCTGGCACCGCCGCAGGCAAAAGCGGTGGCAGTTCCGAAGCCTAAACGGGTCCGCCGTCCAAAGGCGACCTGATCTCAGGCCGCCGCCCGGCGATCTCCCATGGCCTCGCTCAGCAACTCGAGCGATCGCACGCGAGCGGCATGGTCCCAGATCTGGCTGGTGATCATCAGTTCATCTGCGCCGGTGGCGGCGACGAAGGCATCCACCGCCGCGCGAACCGTTGGGGGTGATCCCACGGCCGAACAGGCCAGCGCCTGGTCGATCATCGCGCGCTCCCCCTGTCCCAGACCCGCAGCGAAGCCGTCGCGGGGCGGCGGCAGTTTGCCGGGCCGGCCTGAGCGCAGATTGACGAAGGCCTGCTGCACCGAGCTGAACAGCCGTTTGGCCTCGGCGTCCGTCTCCGCGGCGAAGACATTGAACCCCAGCATCACATACGGCCGGTCCAGACGCGGCGACGGCCGGAAGGTCTGGCGGTAGATCCGGATCGCCGCCTGCATCTCACCGGGGGCGAAATGGCTGGCGAAGGCATAGGGCAGGCCCAGATGGGCGGCCAGCTGGGCACCGAAGGTCGAGGAGCCGAGTATCCAGACCGGCACCGCCTGCCCCTCCCCGGGATTGGCGCGGATGCGCTGGTCTTCCGTCGCCGGCTCGAACCACTGCAGCAGCTCCATCACATCCTGCGGGAAGCTGTCGACATCCCCCTGCAGGGTGCGGCGCAGGGCCCGGGCGGTCGCCATGTCGGAGCCCGGGGCACGCCCCAGACCCAGATCGATCCGGCCCGGATGCAGGGCGTTCAGCGTGCCGAACTGTTCGGCGATCACCAGCGGCGCGTGGTTGGGCAGCATGATGCCGCCGGCCCCGACCCGGATGGTCGAGGTCGCCGCCGCCACCGCCCCGATCACGACCGAAGTCGCGGCCGAGGCGATGCCCGCCATGTTGTGATGCTCGGCCAGCCAGTAGCGGTTGTAACCCAGACGCTCGGCGTGGCGGGCGAGGTCTATCGTATTGGCCAAGGCCCGGGACACGTCCGAGCCCTCGGGCACCGGCGCGAGATCAAGAATCGAAAGCGTTGTCATCCTCGCCATATGGGGTCGAACCCCGACGGGACAATCAGGCGGCGTTGGCGGCCTTGCCCTTGGCCTTGGCGGCGGCGGCCATGGCCTCGTCGTGGGCGCGCATGCCCTGGACGATCAGGTCGGCGGCCTCGCCGGCATCGCCCCAGCGCTTGACCCGGACCGACTTGTTCTTCTCCAGATCCTTGTAGCGGGTGAAGAAGTGCTCGATCTGCTCGACCATGATGGTCGGCAGCTGCCGGTAGCTGGCGATGTCGGTGTAATAGGGATGCAGGGCGTCGACCGGCACGGCCAGGATCTTGTCGTCCCCGCCCGCCTCGTCCTCCATCATCAGCACGCCGATCGGGCGCGAACGGATGACGCAGCCCGGCACCACCGGGGTCGGGTTCAGGACGATCACGTCACACGGATCGCCATCATCGGCGAGGGTGTGGGGCACGAAGCCGTAGTTGCCGGGGTAGTACATCGCCGTATGCAGGAAGCGGTCGACGAACAGGGCCCCCGAGGCCTTGTCCATCTCATACTTGACCGGGAGCCCGCCCTGCGGGATCTCGATGACGACGTTCAGGTCCCAGGGCGGGTTGGGACCAACGGGGATGGCGTCGAGGTTCATGGTCGGCTCGATTTGTGCGACTGCGAAAGCGTGGCGGGCGTGATAAGCCTCCCGGGGGCGACGGGCAAGCACGACTGACGCGGACACCCTCTCGGGATGAAGGGATTTTCACAACGATGACCGCTTTCGACTGGCTGGGGCTGGGTCTCTTCCTGCTGTGCTGGCTGGGCTATGATCCCCTGCTGAAGCTGATCGCGCGGCGCAGTGGCTCACTGAATATGGACATGCTGACGGTCCGCCACGCCTGGATGACCGCCATGACCCATCGCGAGCTCCGGCTGCTGGACAGCCAGCTTCTGGGCCATTCGATCAATTCCGGCTCCTTCTTCGCCTCGTCCAACCTGCTGCTGATCGCCGCCGTGGGCGGCATCCTGTTCGGCGGCGACCAGGCGCTGCAGGGATTCGCCGCCGTCGGGGCCGAAGATGTCCCGGTCAGGCTGCTGGAAGCCAAGCTGGGGCTGGTGCTGCTGTGCCTGGCGCGTGGGCTGCTCGATTTCATCTGGTCGATTCGCCAGATGAACTATGCCCTCGCCCTGATCGGCGCGGCCCCTGAAATCCATCAGGACGGGGACAAGGTGGCGTTCGGGGAGGCGACCGCCCGGGTGCTGAACCCCGCGCTTTCGGCTTTCAGCCAGGGGGTCCGGGGGTATTACTTCGCCCTCGCCGCCGCCGCCTGGCTGTTCGGCCCGCTCTGGCTCTGCGCCGGCGTGCTGTCGGCTTTCAGCCTGCTGGTCTGGCGTCAGTCTGCCTCGCCTGCGGCCCGGGCGATCCGGACCGCCCGCCGCCTTCTGGAGGTGAATCATGAGCGCGAAGTCTAAATTCTTCGCACTGCAACATAATACAGCAACGCTGGCCGCGCATGAAACGTGTCATGAAAGCGGTTACATCAAGGCGGAGGCGGCCGGGTAGCGGTAACATCCCGTGATCGAGGATCGCAAAAACCGTCTTGACGCATTGTGCACCGCAACCTACTTTGACCTTCGACGCCTCCGGGCGTCTTGCCCTTCCTGGGCGTTTCCTCCCTATAGACTTTTATGCCGCGCCTTCGGGCGCGGCTTTTTTTCGCCCGCTGCAGCTCAGCGGGGCCAGGCTTCCGCCGCAAGACGGGCGATGACCCGTTCCAGCGCTTTCAGGAACCGCCCGTACTCCGCCGAGGCTTCCAGCGTCTGCTCGTCCAGATACAGGGCCCGGTTCAGTTCGACCTGAATCGCCTGAAACCCTGAGTCGGGCTGCCCCCAGATCTGGGTGGAATAGCCTCCGGCGTAGGGGGTGTTCAGCCCCACGCGCCACCCCTCGGCCTCAAAAAGGCTCCGTACCCGACGAGTCACGGCCCCCCGGCACGCCGCGCCATGCCGGTCTCCCAGAATCACATCGACCCCGCGGCCGGACCGGCCTGTCGGCACGGCGCGCGACGGCATCGAATGCCAGTCGACCAGCAGGGCGGTGCCGTGCCGATCCCGCGTCTGATGCATCAGGGCCGACAGGGCCGCGTGATAGGGCGCATGTCCAAGCGCCAGCCGCGCCCGCGCCTCGTCGAGGGACAGACGCCGGTCGTAAAGCTCCGCGCCGTCGCCGGCCCTGCGCGGGATCACCCCGAACCCGGCCCCCACCTTGGCGGTCGCGCTGGCCTCCGCAGCCGGACAGGCCTCGATCAACAGTGGATCCAGTTCGTCCGGTGCCCGGTTCAGATCGACATAGGCGCGCGACAGCAGGCCGGCGATCAGCGGGGCACCGTGCGCAGGCCCCGACGCCACCAGCCGGTCGACCGCGACGTCTTCGGCGCTGCGCAGGCTGGCAGGGGCGAGGGTCGCGACCGGCCTCATATCCTTCGGGCACCCGGCCCCGGAATGGGGCGAAGCAAACACGGTCTGCCCCGCCTCGCCCCGTGCCGGTGCCAGGGCGAAGGATGCCGGGGCGTCTTCGGAGACGCGGACTTCAGCGACAGACGGCGGTATCATTCCCCCGCCATAGCGTGTTTTCCACCGCCATCCACTGCCGGGTCCACCTCCGGAGCAGGGAATTTCATGGCCGGTTTACAGTTCCCGGACTAGCGTGTCGCCTCGAACCGGGGAGACGATCACGAATGGCGCGCATTCTGCTGGCCGAGGACGACAGTTCGCTCAGGGGCTTCCTGATGCGGGCGCTGGAGCGTGCCGGCCATGAGGTCGTGGACTGTGAGAACGGCGACGATGCCATCGATGCGCTTCAGAACGGGCCCTACGACCTGCTGCTGACCGACATTGTCATGCCGGGAGCCGACGGCATCGAGGTGGCCCGCGTCGCCGCCGCACGCCAGCCCGGCCTGCGCATCATGTTCATCACCGGATTCGCCGCCGTCGCCCTGTCGGCCGCCCAGGCCAGCCCACAGGCCAAGGTCCTGTCAAAGCCCGTCCACCTGCGCGACCTCGTCAGCGAGGTCGAACGGATGTGCGCGGCCGCCTGAGGCAGGAAGCGATCATTTCCCCGGATTTGGCCCTTGCGGCCGTCCGCGCCCCCGGGTTATAGACCCGTCCTTCCCGTTCCGGACCTGTCCGGAACCGTCTTGGCGGATGCGTAGCTCAGCGGGAGAGCACTTCGTTGACATCGAAGGGGTCACAGGTTCAATCCCTGTCGCGTCCACCATTCTCTCCCAGCACATTGTAAGCGTTGAAGAAACCGCTCCCCAACGGTCCGAAACGCTCGTTTGCTACACCAGCTTGCTACACCAGCAGCATCTGGAAAAGCCGGAAACCAGTTACGGATCAACGGCTTCAGATAACCCGGACTGCTACACCGACCTGCTACACCGACCGTCCAATCGGCCTTGTTCACCGTCCTCACGGTCACGCCATCGTCGGCGCCCAAATCCTCCCGGCCTGATCGTCAGGGGAAGGGTCTTCCATGTTCGGGTGAAGGTGCCCCGGCAGTTTCAGGAGACGGTCGGACGAACGCAGGTGTGGCGGTCCCTCGGAACAGGCAATCGGTCCGAAGCTATCCGAAAGTCAAAGCTCGTCATCGCTGATCTGGAAAGAGCCTTCTTGGTGGCGACCGGAGCACCGGTCCCCGAAACAACGGCCGCCGAGATTACCATGGCCAAGGCGGCCAGCGTTGATACGGTGCCGGTTCTTGTCATGACGTTCGCGGACTTGTTCCGCCACTTCCAAGCGGACCCAGCGAAGGTTCGGGCATCGAAAACCCGGATGATCTACGACGGCCTTCTCTGGATCACGTCAGGGGTTTGGGGAGAGAACCGTCCGCTGAGGTCCATCGACCGTCTGGCGTGCCGGGAGCTACTGGAGGTGCTCCGATGGTTGCCCTCGAATCCCGGCAAACGGTTTCCGAGCTTGAACGCGGTCCAAGCGGCGAAGATGGCCAAGAAGCACGGTTTGACATCGACCCTCTCGCCCGGCTCGATCAACGGCTACATGGCGAAGCTTCGCGCGCTCATGACATTTGCCGTCAACGAGGGCTGGATCGACCGAAATCCGGCCACCGGCTTGAGCGTCGTTGATCCAGTGCGGGACAAAGACAAACGGCTTCCGTTTTCACCGGAGCAGCTTCGGTTGATCTTTAATGCGCCGATCTACAGGGGCTGCGCCGACGACGGGTGGCGGTTTGCCACGCCGGGGCCTAATCGCCCCCGGCGTGCGCGGTTCTGGATTCCGCTCATCGCCCTCTACAGCGGCATGCGCCTGAACGAAATTTGCCAGTTGGACGTCGCCGATATTCGTAGCGTCCAAGGCCATGACTGCTTCTGGATCACAGGCGGCGCGACGCAGAACTCTGGCGACAAACGACTGAAGACGGCTTCAAGCGAACGCCTCATACCCATCCATCCGACGCTCATTGCCATGGGGTTCATGGGGTTCGTCTCTGAACGTTCTGGCAGCAAGAAGTTGTTTAATGAACTGCCGCGATCAAAGGCGGGATACTACTCCGATAGCTATTCTAAGTGGTTTGCCCGCTTCCTCGCGAAGGCCGGAGCCACGCGTCCAAGGACGTGCTTTCACTCGTTCCGCCATTGCTACCGCGACGCCCTACGAAACGCGGGTGTAGCCCACGAAGTAGCTATGGCTCTCGGAGGGTGGGCGGCGGCGAGTCGCGAGTCGGAGAACGTTTCAGCCGCCTATGGAAGGGGTCATGGCGTCTCCAGATTGGCCGAAGCCATCGCGCGCTTGGAATATGAATGCGTGGATTTGAGGTATCTACTGCCAGACCTTTCGACGTGATCGAATGTCCTTCGTTCGGGCGAATTCCACTTTGGGGTCGGCCGCTTCCAATCGCATCGACGTCGGGCCGTTTTCGTGGTTCGAAAGCGAATGCCCGATTGGGAGCATGCCTTAAGGGGGCACAGTGTCAGCACCAAACGCCAAGCGGCAGCGAGAAGCTCGGAAGACGCTGGACAAGCTTTTTGCTGACCCGGTCGGGGTGTGGGTCATCCACTATTCCTGTGAGAGCTTCTACGACAGGCCCAACGGGTTTTCCCCGCGCATAACGTCAATCGCGACGCGCAAGCTTCATTCGGGCCAAACCGTTTCGTTCTCGATCCATCAGGTCGCCGAACGGCGCCGCGTGCCACCCGGTCAGATCGCCGAAGAATACGACGTTCTCGAACGTCAGATGTTGGATGAGTTTTTCCAACATATTTCCGGCTACCGAACCATCACTTTCCTCCACTGGAACATGCGCGACATCAACTATGGCTTCGCGGCCATCGAGCATCGCTACAGGGTGCTGGGTGGTGACCCCTACGTTGTCGATGACGGCTACAAAGTTGATCTGGCGCGGCTTTTTATCGACCTCTATGGGGTTGGATACACCGGCCATCCAAGGCTCGAAACGCTCCTCCAACAGAACAGCATCGAAGCGTTGGATATGCTGAATGGCGCGGGCGAAGCCGAAGCTTTCGATGCGGGTCGATACGTCGATCTTCACAGGTCCACGCTGCGTAAAGTCGATGTTATCGCCAACCTTGCGGCACGGGCACACGACCGCGCACTCAAGACCAGCACGAGTTGGTGGCAGATGCGAGGTGGAAGTGTCGTCGCGTTCATCCGCTGGATCACAACCAATCACCTGATCTTGTTTCTCATCGCCATCGTCGGCCTGATCCTCACGGCGGCTGGTCTGGCGATTACGCTCTAAAGATTGCCTGTTCCGAGGGACCGCCACACCTGCGTTCGTCCGACCGTCTCCTGAAACTGCCGGGGCACCTTCACCCGAACATGGAAGACCCTTCCCCTGACGATCAGGCCGGGAGGATTTGGGCGCCGACGATGGCGTGACCGTGAGGACGGTGAACAAGGCCGATTGGACGGTCGGTGTAGCAGGTCGGTGTAGCAGTCCGGGTTATCTGAAGCCGTTGATCCGTAACTGGTTTCCGGCTTTTCCAGATGCTGCTGGTGTAGCAAGCTGGTGTAGCAAACGAGCGTTTCGGACCGTTGGGGAGCGGTTTCTTCAACGCTTACAATGTGCTGGGAGAGAATGGTGGACGCGACAGGGACGGACGCGCTGCCGTCTTCGGCGTGCTGGTAGGCCGCGCTATCGGCTGGTGAAGTGTTGCCGTCATCGGCCATGGGGCTGCTCCGCGACTCGGGTGGTCAGGCCGGGAGCAGAGTCCTCGGAGCGTCCGGGGTCAACGTCTCGAACGGTTCTCTGCGACCGTCTTTGACGTCAGGCCGCGACGCTCTCCATCGAGCGTTTAATGGCCGTCACAGTGGTCGTGGAGGCACGATGTAGCCGGGCGGCGGCTCTGATGCCCAGACCGTCCTCCAACGACCTCCTGATCGCTTCCAGACGATCCTGCGGCATGGGCTTGCGACCGCTCTTCTTGGTCGTCCGCCGCAAGCCCGAAAGCACGCGCTCCCTATGAATGGCCCTTTCGAATTCGGCGAAGACGCCGAGCATCGAGAACATCATGCGGCCAGAAGACGTCGAGGTATCGAGGCCCTGCGTGTGGACGTAGAGGTCCACGTTCTTGGTCTGGATGTCGCCGAGGAAGTGGATCAGGTCGGGCAGGGAACGGCCAATCCGGCAGACCGAGAAGCACGCGATCAGATCAAAATCTCTACGCGCCACTCCCTTCAACAGGTTGTCGAAGCCGGGTCGCTTCTCACGGCCCTTGGCACCCGAGATGCCCTCATCGAGGAAGGTGGCCACGATCTCCCAGTCCTGCCGTTGGGCGACTGCCCGCAGGTCGCGGAGTTGGTTCTCCACGGTCTGGTTCTTATCGGCCGTGCTTACACGAGCGTAGATCGCGACGCGCTTGGTCAGGGGTGTTCTCCGATCCATTGTTGGGAGAACAGGCTCTCACGGATTGTCGAGGCGTCAACGAGAAGCGCAGCTACCGCTTGATGCCCTTGGCCTCGTCGCGGCGATAGGAGGCATCTACGAACTTGGTCATCGTCTCGAAGTCGAAGGTCTTTTCGATCAAGTGCCACCGGCCGGAGAGCCGGTTCTGCCTAACCACATCAAAAACGTTGGCAGGGTGAGGATGCGACAGCGCATCAAACTTCATGAGAATGCGAAAGCCGCCAACATTCATCATGTAGCCGACGTGCCCGTTGTGTCGGATCGTCCATGGCATGGTGACAATCTTGTCCGCCTCGAAGGAGGTGCCATGAAGCTGGTTCCTGAACCGCCCCACTTCCATGGAGAGTTCAGGCAGGACCGTGATGTCTGCGCCAAACGCCACCTCGCCAGCACGGTCCTCAAACTCTCCCAGATCAACCCCTTCCCATTCGGGTCGCTCACTGACCGAGGCTCTCCAGAACGTGGAGACGATCCAGCGCACTATGATCATTGGATCAATGTCGTCGACTCGCCAGTAGTCGCCCAGATCGACGCTGCGCGCTGTGAACCGCTTGCTTAGATCGAGAACCTTCTCATCCAACTCCCGACCAAGCTGCCCGTCGTGAAGGCCGCAGAGTATGTCTCTCACGAACATACCGTTTTGTTTCTTCGCGCTGGTGCGGTCCTGCGTGATGGTCAGGACTGGCTCGCTACCCTGCTCCTTGATCCAGCGCGCAAAACCTGCGGGGACGATATGTGAATCTACAAGCTGATCGCTTGAGCATCCGGGGGCGCGGCATTCCATGTCATGGTTTTAGCAGCCAACGCCGTCCCCCAAAACGGATGGTGTCAGGCACATCGACGAGCGGCTCTGGAAGCCCGGCTTTCCGGGCCGCTGGATGGCTGGTTTCGGGGGGTGTTTGGGAGAACGGGAACAAGGCTACTCCGGCTCCCCCTCAATAAACTTCCTGCGCCGCTCTGGGTCGGTCTCTTCAATGAGATCGAGGACAAACCTCGCGGCATCCTGCTTCTTCTTGTTGATCCGCTTCTTCGGCGGGACCGGGACAGAGGAGGCCGGGGTAGGTGCTGTTGGAGGCCAAGGCCGCCGTCCGCTCATCACCTTGCCTGTCTCGGGGGAAATGACCTGACCAGTTCGCTTGAACTCGTCGAGCCACGACTGCGGATAAAGCGCAGTGCCCCCCGCCTTCTTCTGATAGAACGGCGGTCTCTTGTGGGGTTCCACATCCATGGCCGCAGACGTCTTGCCGATCTTCGGAGCGGCCTCGTCGCGTAGGAAGACTGGCTCCCCCAGCAGGGCGGCCAACTCTTCCCGCTGCTTCTCCCTTTCGGACTTTCGGACTGACGGCATCGACTGGCTCGAATTTATTTCGTTGCCAAACTCGTCGCAGAGAAGCGGTTAAGTTTGGCAGAATTGCACCTTTGATGCTGGCGCCTTTGCCAAACTTGCCCCGAAGCGATCCAGCCTTTGCCAGACCCGTTCCCTTGAAGCGGTCAGCATTGCCAAACCCGCTCCCAGAGCGAACCGCGCGGGCAGTTCTGGCAAATTGCCCTTGCTTGTCAGGCAGATGATCTCGGGTATCTTGATGATGCTTGGCCAAGCCGAGGAGAGTTGTCGCGCTCTCCCGTAGAGACCTCATTCAAGGTCTCGTAACAATAGAGATGGGGAACCAGCCTCATCTCTGCCGGGACTTCTATCCCGATCAGACGACCAAAGCCTCAGCCACCACGCTGGGGCAGCGATGAACTGTGGGCAATCACGAACTTACAAAGGAGGAACGCAGACTATGACCTCGAACCAGACCAACTTGAGTCGCAGTATCAGGCAATTGATACGGCGCGCGCACACCGAGCGGCCCGATAGACCGCATTGCTACAAAGAGGGCGGCCTCACTGTGATGGTCAACCGGCTTGATAGGCTCGACCCAACTGATCCGATACGGGTCAACTCCGCTGGGGAAGCTCGCGTCCCGCCCAAGCCCCTTATCGCCACGCTTCTGCTTGATAACCTCATGGATCAAAGGTTGAGCTATTTGAGTGTGGGCTACGCGGCAAATCGCGGGCAGATAACGCGTCTGAAGGTGCCCCGCGACATTCCACCAGACGAGGAATTCTGGTGGCTCACCGTAGTCACTGCCCTGAATGTCGAAGCGCGAAGCAGGACAAAATCACGCCGAAAGGGCCGGGCCGTCCGATGAAGATCATAGCTTGGCCAGAACACGACTCGCCCGGCCCCATGGCGTCAGCCTTGGACGCACAGAACGTGCCCTACCGTCTGGACCAAGGCCATGAGGGGTGGGTGTTCAGCGTCCGATTGCGCGACTGGATTTTCGCGAAGTCCATCGCAGCCGAGATCGATAGTCGAAATTGACGGCCGGGACCATGACGTTGATGCCGATCACCTCGGGGACTGAAGTTGCCAGCTAACCCCATCATCAAAACGGCTTGTTGAAGCGTTCGACCGTCGCGGGGTCGGCCGTTGCGAGAAACTTTCTGCGCCGCTCGTTCTGGGCGTGGCAGCGCGCCACAAGAATGTTCTTCTGCGCCTCAAACCAACCCTCCGGCTGCTCTCCTCGCTTGTAACGTTCGATGTCGTCGAGACCGAACAGCAGGTCGTCGTCATAGTCGTCGTTCATCGCCGCGCCGCCGGCTTTAGCCAAAGCACGGCCCACGCAACGCGCGCTGCGAGCATAAGGCGACCTTCGCACCAGAGAGTCTGGAACAGTTCGATCAGCGCGTCGCTGGACGGCCCTCGCCCAGACCGGAGGCAGAGATAGTTCTCTGCGCGGCCAAGCCACGCGCTGCTGAAATGCCGGTGCGAGTCGGTGAGACCGCGTTCTAAAAAATGACGATAGATGTCCATACCAGAGCCTTTCGTTTCCGGTATTTATCCTCGGCAGTTTGACTACCGGCGGTCTCAGACCCATTGTCGGTTCGCTCCGTGGGCGCACCCACGGTTCTCCCCCCTTCAACGCATGTTGCCCTTGAGGAGAATAAAATGAGACCAGAACACGCCACGAGTCCGCGCAACCGTATCGCGGAAGGATCGGTCAGGGTGATCTACACGTCACCTGACGGGTATTGGTCGCTCGCAGAGATGACCTACGACGACGAACCCGGCGCAGTAGCCTGTCGCTGGAACGGTGAGTTGGAAGACCCCGACGACAAAGGAAATCCGCGAAGCCATGCCCAAGGGACGTGGTTCGTGTTTCCGAGAGAGTTGGGCCATCCCATCGCCGCCATGGTGAAGCTGTTTGGCAACGGACACGCCGACTACCCCACCCCGAAAAGTTAGACGCCGTTGGTCCTGATGTGCGCGTCAGGACTGCTCGACCGCGATCACTGCGGCAATGGCTGGATAAGTCAGGCGAAACTTGCGACGCGCGTTCTGACCGGGTCGTGCGTGCTGACCGTTCCCAATATTGTCGAGGCCGACAAACCCAAGGACCATTGATGCGCCAGTATCTTGCCCTTTCCGCGCTTCTCGCTCTCGCCGCGTGCGGTTCGCCGACGCCCTCGGAGCCGGGCACAGGTGCTCCGGCAGAAGGGCGAACCCCTGTCCCCGCCGCCGTTGAGACAACCGCCTCTGAGTGCCAAGCCAAGGGTGAGGCTTATTTCCGCGAGATCGAGTCATGGCCAAATTTGAGCGACGGCAGGAATGCCCGAGAGGTGACGGCCGAACGATGCGCTCGCACGAGCGGTGCTTTCGATGGCCTGACTTGACCTGATTCAGGCCGCCTCTGCCCAACGCTTCAACTGTCGTTGATCCATGTTATCACGCCGCGACCTTGGGAGGATCACATGGTTCGATTTGCGATAGCGGTAGCCCTTGTGCTGTCAGCGTCAACGGCCAGCGCGCAAGCCACTGATCCTGCCAACCCTCCCGCCGGTTTTGAACTCTCCCAAGAGCTTCGTGCCCAAGGCGAAGTCATGGTGGACGAGGCCGGGCAAGCCCTGTTGGACAATCTCATTGATCCGGCCTCGGCTCGGTATCGGAGTGTCTTCATCCGAACCACCATCGGTCGCGACCAGCTTCCGCATCTAACGATCTGCGGTCAGGTCAATGCGAAAAACGCGATGGGCGGCTACACTGGCTGGACAGCGTTTGCCTATTCGGGCGGTGCTGTTGGCCTTCTCGTCGGGCGCGGTGGGATCGTTGGTGCCGACGTCGTGTGCCAGCCGGGTAGAGGGCACTGGGACGCCACGGACTATGCGGCGCGCGTGACGGAGAAAGCCAAGCTCGAAGAGTGACGAGAGTTAAGTGGCCCCTCCAAAAAGTCGCTGATCCACGTAGGGTAGCCGCCCTGAGATCAGTCCAATAGAGGGTCGTGTCTCTCCGCTTCGAGAGCCTTGGCTTCGGCGATTTCATCAGCCTTCTCACGAAGCCACTTCCTCGCGCTCCAATGAGATACGGGTTGAGCGTCGCCGAGCCGACGAATCTTCCGATACGCATCGGCTATGTCGAGTGCTTCCATCCCCAGCTTCACCGAATGCTCTCGCGCCTCTTCTCCGATTTGGTCGCCGATGTGCTGCCAAAGGTCAGACAGCATTTCGCGTGTGTGGCCGACGCGAACACGAAACGACATGGCCTTAGACGTCAGCTTAATCCCAAGGGCCTTCCACTCGATATCGGAACCGAAATCGACCAGTTCGGGCACATTCTCGTGCTGTGCCCCTGCCGAGCCTGATGAACTCCAATAGTCGCCGATGTCGCCCGCTATCGAAGCGCAACGCGAGGCATAGTCCTCCAGCGTCAGGGCTACATAGAGAGCCGCGAAATCCGCATCGCGGTTTCGATTGAGCCAGTCTTTGAACAGGCCGAGGCCATATGTCAGGAAAGCTGCGAGGACCGATGAGGTCAGCACCAGCGGCCATAGCTTCGTCCAATCCAACAACATCAAGTCTCCCAGCCCAACCTTGACCCTGCGGTCATACCTCGATTCAACAGCCCTGTGCGCTCCACGCACAGGGGGCTTCAGTGGCTACGCTTACGCAATCCGAACTCGAAACCCACCTTTGGAAGGCGGCGGATATCCTGCGCGGCCACGTCGATGCTGGGAAGTTCAAGGACTACATCTTCGCCCTGCTTTTTTACCGGCGGCTCTGCGACGTGTGGGATGAGGAGTTCGAGGTTCTGCTGGCCGAGACGGGAGACCGCGAGGAGGCGGCTGATCCCGAGGAGCACCGTTTCCACGTCCCGCCCCAGCACAATTGGAATGCGGTCAGGAAGAACGCCACCCAGATCGGTCAGCACCTGAACAATGCCTTCGCCGCGATTGAAGACGCCAACCTGCGTCTGCGCGGCGTGTTCGGCGACGTGGACTTTGCCAATCAGGAACGCTTCCCCGACGCGCGGCTGGAGCGGCTGCTCGCCCACTTCGAGAAGCACAGGCTGCGGAATAGCGACGTGCCGCCCGACATGCTGGGCGACGCCTACATGTATCTGATCGAGCAATTCGCCGAGGGCGCGGGCAAGAAGGGCGGCGAGTTTTACACGCCTCGACAGGTCGTGAAGTTGATCGTCGAGTGCCTCGATCCCCAGCCGGGCATGTCGATCTACGATCCCACCTGCGGCTCCGGCGGTATGCTGCTGGAAGCGGTCGAACACCTGAAGTCCAAGGGCCAAGACCCTCGCAGCCTGTCCCTCTATGGGCAGGAGAAGGAACTGGACACATGGGCCATCGCCCAGATCAACCTGTTCCTCCACGACATCAACGACGCGTTCATCGCAAAGGGCGACACGGTTCTCG
This sequence comes from Brevundimonas sp. R86498, assembly GCF_044598075.1. Classification (GTDB taxonomy): domain Bacteria; phylum Pseudomonadota; class Alphaproteobacteria; order Caulobacterales; family Caulobacteraceae; genus Brevundimonas. The sequence goes on from NZ_CP139004.1 coordinate 233,164, forward strand.
ATCCGAAGCGATACGATCCGCGTGCGGGTGAGTTCTTGCCCGGCGTCGGAGCCTACGACCGGGTGCTGGCCAACCCGCCCTTCTCGGTGAAGGAGTGGGGTCACGAGGTCTGGACCAACGGCGATCAATACGGGCGCGATGTCTACGGCGTGCCGCCCAAGGGCTACGGTGATCTCGCCTTCGTCCAGCACATGGTTGCCTCACTGAAGGACGATGGCATGCTGGGCGTGGTCGTGCCTCACGGCGTGCTGTTCCGGGGTGGTGCCGAGGGTCGCATCCGCGAGGCCATGCTGAGGGCCGACGTCATCGAAGCGGTGATCGGACTGGCACCCAACCTTTTTTACGGCGCGAGTATTCCGGCGGCGATCCTGATCATTCGCAAGACCAAGCCCGCCGAGCGGCAAGGCAAGGTTTTGGTCGTCAACGGAGACGCGACATTCACGCCGGGTAAGGCCCAGAACCATCTGACTGACGCCAATGTGCGGACGATGGCCGACGCCTTCCATGGTTTCGCCGACATCGAGAAGCTGGCGCGTGTTGTGCCTGTCGAGGAGATCACGGCGAACGGCTCCAACCTGAACATCAGCCGCTATGTCCAGACCGGTATGGACGCAGAGGCCGTGGATGTAGCCGCAGAGGTTGCCAAGCTCCAAGGTCTGATCGCGAAGCGCGACGAGGCCGAAGCTGTTATGTTTGGGCACCTGAAGAGGCTCGGTTATGTCGAGTGACGTGCCGGTAGGGTGGACGCAAACCACATTAGGCACCCTCGCAGACATAACTCGTGGCATTAGCTGGCGAGACGAGAACGAAACCAGCGAGATCACGGTCGGCGCATTGCCGGTGCTCGGAATTCGGAATGTTCAGCAGTCACTGAAGCTCGACGAAACCGTATGGCTAAAGGGCCTTTCGCAGAAAGCGGTCGCGAGCAGCACCGTGCGCTTTGGCGACATCCTTATGGTCGGTTCAAACGGTAACCCAGCCCGTATCGGCAATGCCGTCCGCATCAATGTGCCGGGCGTTTATCTCTATGCTTCCCTGCTCTTCGGCATTCGACCTGATGAGGCACAGGTCGATGCCGAATTCCTGTTTCACATGATCCGCTCGTCTGCTGTCCAGCAGGCGATATCCGACACAGTTCAGGGCAGCACAGGTCTGGCAAACCTGAAGATCACAGTCCTCCGCGACATTGCGCTTTCGCTTCCCCCGCTCGACGAGCAGCGGCGGATCGCTGCGGTGCTGCGGTCCGCAGATGAAGCTGTATCGGCACTTGAAGCGTCGGTGAGGGCTGCGCGTTCCCTTAGACAGGCTACGCTCGATGATGTGATGCGGAGCGAGGCAAGTTCGACCGAAGATTGGCCATTGGAAGCTGTCGCCGACGTCAGGACAGGTCTGGCAAAAAATGCTGGTCGCCAAGGGGAGAAGGTATCTCTTCCATACCTCCGCGTTGCCAATGTCCAAGATGGTTGGATCGACTTGACCGAGGTGAAAAGCGTCGATGTCGATCCGGCTGCTGTTTCGCGCTACAGCCTCCGAGCGGGGGACGTGCTCCTTACCGAGGGTGGCGATTACGACAAGTTGGGCCGTGGCGGTGTGTGGACTGGCGAGATCGAGCCATGCCTCCATCAGAACCACGTCTTCGCGGTTCGGCCAGACGGAAAGAGGCTATCCTCAGCTTTTCTTGCCCTGCTTACACAGTCGTATTTGGGCCGCGCATATTTCCTATCCTGCGCCAAGCGGACCACCAATCTGGCTTCGATCAATTCCTCCCAGTTGAAGAGGCTTCCAGTTCCGGCGTTATCCCTGCCCCGACAGCAAGAGATCGTCTCGGAAATCGGTAGCCTCGACCGTTTCATCGGCATCGAGAGGGAACGGGGCGTCTACATGCGCCGACTGCGGGAGGCACTATCGCACGACCTCCTCTTGGGCCGTGTCAGGATGTCAGCATGAGCGAATACCGCCTCGCCGAGAAGCCCGCGCTCGATGCCCTCACGGCCATGGGCTACGTCGCGCTTCATCCCGAGGCGGCGATGCTGATGCGGCAGGAGCCGAACCGCGTCCTGCTCAAGCCGGTCCTGATCGAGGCTCTTCAGGCTCTGAACGAGGGGCTGGCCGCCGAGGACGCCGAGGCGATCTATAGCGACCTGTCCACCCTCTCCGACAACGAAGAATGGCAGCGACGTCTGCGCGGTGCCTATTCCCGACGTTTGAAGGGTGAGGCGAAAGATAAGCCGGTCGCCCTAATCGACTTCAAGCGGCCAGATAGGAACCGCTACCACGTTGTGCGCCAGTTCAAGGTCGAGGCGCAGCGGTCGCGGATCGCCGACCTCGTGGTGTTCGTCAACGGCATCCCGCTGGTCGTCATCGAAGCCAAATGCCCTCTGAAGGCGGCGGACCGCTCCGGTCAGGCGTTCGAACAGATCAAGCAGTATGAGCGCGATATCCCGCGCCTGTTTTACCCCAACGCCTTCAGCATCGTCACGGACGGCATGGCGACGCTATATGGCGCGACTCGCGCTCCGGCGAAGTTCTACGCGCCTTGGCCCGACCCGTGGCCGCACACGCGCGATGAGTTCGCCGATGATCTGTCGAAAGACCTGTGGTGCCTGTTGGAGCCGTCCCGGCTGCTCGACTTGCTGGCGCACTTCATCGTCTTCGAGACTGACCCGGACGACGGACAGCGGATCAAGAAGGTCTGCCGCTATCAGCAGTTCAGGGCCGTCAACAAGGCGGTCAACCGCGTCGCCGAAGGGACGAAGAAGAAGGGCCTGATCTGGCACACCCAAGGCTCGGGCAAGAGCCTGACGATGGTGTTCCTCGCCCTGAAGCTGAAGACCCATCTGACGCTGGACGCGCCGACGCTCCAGAACCCGAACATCCTCGTCCTCACCGACCGGATCGATCTGGACGACCAGATCGCCAAGACCTTCGTCGCCTGTGGTCTGCCCAACCCCAAACAGGCCGCCTCGGTCGGCGAGTTGCGCGAGGCTGTGGCGCGCGGCGGCTCGGGCCAAATCCTGATGTCTACAATCTTCAAGTTCCAAGGCTCCAAGGAGCCGATTCCGAACTCGGAGGACTGGATCGTGCTGGTGGACGAGTGTCACCGCACGCAGGAGAAAGACCTCGGGGCCTTCCTGTCCGCGACCCTGCCCAACGCGCGCTTCTTCGGCTTCACCGGCACACCTATCAAGAAGGCCGACAAGGACACCTACGCCCGCTTCAGCGAGCCGGGGGAGACCTACCTCGACAAATACGGGATCGACGATGCCGTGCGTGACGGTGCCACCGTGCCGATCCTCTACGAAGGCCGGAAGACCGAATGGTCGATCAACGAGAGTCAGATCGACATCCTGTTCGACCGCTGGTTCGTCGATCTGCCCGACGAGAAGCGAGAGAAGCTGAAGCAGAAGGGCGTCAGCCTTGCGTTGATCGCCAAGCACCCCGACCGCATCCGCTTGATCGCTCGCGACATCTGGGAACACTTCAAACAGACGTGCCGCCCGGACGGCTTCAAGGCCCAGATCGTCGCCATCGACCGCGAGTCCGTCGTGCTCTACCGCGCCGCTTTGGTCGAGGTGATCGCCGCCGACCTGATCAAGGACGGCATGGCCGAGGGAGACGCAGCGGGAAAGGCGCACCGGATGATTGCGTGTGTCTTCTCCAAAGCCCAGACGGACGGCTATCCTTCCGAAGACCCCGCCATCGAAAGCGTGCGCCAGCAGTTGAACGCCTATTTCCTCGACGACGAGGGAGAGAAGGCGGTCAAAAAGGCGTTCAAGGGCAGCACCGACGAGCCGAGCTTCCTGATCGTCTGCGACAAGCTGCTGACCGGCTTCGACGCGCCGAACGAGCACGTCATGTATCTGGACAAGCCGCTCCGCGAGCATGGTCTGCTTCAGGCCATCGCCCGCACCAACCGCACCTGCTCGATCAAGCGGCCTGACGGCACTTCGGTTGATAAGCCACACGGCCGGATCGTGGACTACATCGGGGTGACCCAGAACCTCGAAGACGCCCTCTCGTCCTATCGGGCTGACGACGTCCAGAACGCCCTAACCGATCTCGATCTTCTGCGCCGTGACCTGCGGAAGACCCACGCCGAGTTCATGCGCCTGAAGCGTCTGATGGGCCTGAACGGTATGGACGAGAAGGCCGCCGCCTACGCCATGGAGAAGCTCGTCTCGGATGGACGAGAGGACGACTGGTTCGAGCTTCAGCGTCTCGGCCGCCACTTCGTGCGGACCTATGGCGACCTGTCGCCCGACCCGGCCATCCTCGACTTCACCGAGGACATGAAGTGGGCCGCCGCTTTCCTGCGGCTGGCCCAACAGGCGATCACCAAAGATGAGAGCCTCGATCACCTGACCTACTCGTCCAAGATCAGGGACATGCTGGAGGAGCACGTCCGCGCCACCGGCCTGAGCACGACCGTCCGCCTCCGCAACATCACTGACCCCGACTTCAAGGACGACTTCCAGACCGAGGGCCAGTCGGAGGAGGAGCAGAAAGAATCCTTCATCCGAAAGGCCGCTGAATTGAAGCGGGTGACCCGCGAACTGGTCGATAAGAACCCCGCTCAATACGGTCGCTTCTCCGAGCGCGTGCTGGAGATCATCCGCCGGTTCGAGGAAGGCCAGATCGCCGCCGGAGAGGGCCTCAAGGCGTTCGAAGACCTCACCGGCGGTATCGAGGCCGAGGCGGGTGCCCACACCGAACTGGGCATGGACGAGCGCGCCTTCGCCATTCTGCGGATTATGGAGCCGCACGCGCCCGACGCCGAGCACGGCGACCTTCAGGCCGTCGCAGTCGAGGTCGGCGATCTCTACGCGACCGCACAGGCCAGCCAGCCGTCGTGGTTCTTCATGGACGGCTACAAGAAGGAGCTTCGGCGTGACGTTCGGAAGGTGCTGCGTCCGCTCGAACTGGATGACGCCAACGGGGTCAGGGACGAGATCGAGAACTACGCCATCCACGCCTACGCCGGGTCGCACTGATGGGCATGGTCCGCATCGGCCAGACCGAGGTGGCCTACGAGCTTCGACGCTCTCCAGCGGCCTCTGAGAGACGGATCACAGTCACGCCCGGTCATGTGGAGGTGCTGGCCCTCACGACCGACGATGACGCCGTGATCGACGCCTTCCTGAACCGGAAGCGGCAGTGGCTGTTCAACACCCTTCGCGAGCTTGAGACGGCGACCGCCAAGCGCGCCGTAGTGCCCCGGTTCATGACCGGCTCGAAGATACCTTGCCGGGGCAGGAATGCGCGTCTGACCGTCCGCCGTCACGACGGCGCCCACGTCGAGATCAGCTACCGCAACGGCTTCTTCGTGGACCTGCCGTCGTGGGTGCGGGACGAGGACTCGGACGGCATCGTCGCCACCGAGATCAAGCTCTGGCTGAAGCGGCGCGTGCGGCGCGACGTGATGGAGATCGCATCTGCCTACCGGAGACGGTTCGACCTGAAGCCGCGCACCATCCGCGTCGCCGACATGAAAACCGGCTGGGGCGCGTGCGGACTGTCTGGCTCTATCCTGCTCAACTGGACGCTCGTGTTCGCGCCCAAAGCTGTCCTCGAATACGTCGTGGTCCATGAACTCGCCCACCTGAAGGTTCGATCTCATGGGCCGGAGTTTTGGGCCTATCTGGCGACGTTGCTGCCGGGCTACGAGCGGCCGAAAGGCTGGCTCGATACGCATCAAGGATCGCTGGACGCTGCTTTTCTCGAAGCGCGTGTTGACGGTTTGAAAGGACGACATGCCCGTTCCTGACTACGAGACCCTTATGTTGCCGGTGCTCCGTTTGTTCGGGGCGGGTGCGAAGAATGTCGCCGAATGCGTCCCACGGATTAGGGACGAGTTCGGAATCAGTGATGAGGAAGCGCAGGAGCTTATCCCGAGCGGCCGTATCACGGTGCTCCAAAGCCGAACGCACTGGGCCAGAACTTACCTTTCAAAAGCGGGTCTCCTCTATTCGCCATCGCGGAACCTCCACGTCATCACCGACAAAGGCCGCTCTCTGCTGGAACGAAACCCGGCGCGCATCGACAACGCACTCCTCGGCGAGTTCGATGGGTTTTCGGATTGGGTCGAGCGATCAAAATCCGGCGACTCGTCCACTCGGTCCGTCGAGAAAAATGCTGTGCCAACCGTCGATGAAAGTCAGACGCCTGACGACGCGATGTCGGCCGCCAGCGCAATCCTGAACGCCGCACTCGTAGATGATCTTGGCGGGGCAATCCGCAGCATCACACCGCAACGATTCGAGCGGCTGATCCTCGATCTGCTCATAGCGATGGGCTACGGCGGCGGTGACATCGAGAATGGTCGGATGACCAAAGCATCCGGTGATGGCGGCATTGATGGCATCATCAACGAGGACGCGCTCGGTCTGGACGCCGTTTACGTTCAGGCGAAACGATACGCTCCAGACAACACTGTCGGGCGTCCCGACATCCAACGATTCATCGGTTCACTGACTGGAGAGGGAGCCACAAAAGGCGTGTTCGTGACGACCTCATCGTTTTCGCGGGAGGCCCGCGAGTATGTGGGACGCATCCAACAGCGTGTTGTTCTGATCGACGGCGTGGCACTGGCTCAGTTGATGGTCAAACACGGCGTCGGCGTTCGGGAGCGGACCCGCTATGTGATCAAAGACATTGATCAGGACTATTTCGCCGACACCGACCTGTCGTGACGCTCGCGATCCCGTTTCGCACGCTGATCCACGCCGACTGGAGCGTCTCTCCTAAAAAGCGTTGGATGGCGCGGGCTGATTTTCGTGACAACCGATGGATGGTCTCACCCACGGTTCGAGCAGACGATATCCTCTCCACGTTGCTGGCAACCGCCGATCCGCCATTGCTCGGGGGGTTCGACTTCCCGATTGGTCTGCCGGAGACCTATGGACGGGGCACGGGCTTTCCTGACTTTCCAACCTTCCTGCGCGATCTGGACGAGGGCGCATGGGATCAATTCCGCACCATCTCGCGACGTCCTGAAGAGATAAGCCAAGCCCGTCCATTCTATCCGGCCGGAGCAGCTAAGGGCGTGAAACGGGCGCATCTGGTCGAGGCCCATGCTGTGTCCGACTGGGAAGGACTGCTCAGGCGGTCGGAGCGGGCTACGGGGACGCGGCGGGCAGCTTGTTCGATCTTCTGGACCCTCGGCGGCAATCAGGTCGGTCGGGGTGCCCTGTCAGGCTGGGAGGAGGTGCTCCGGCCGGGTTTGATGGCGGGTGCTCATCTCTGGCCGTTCGACGGCTCGTTGTTGGAGTTGGCCCAGCGCGGCGGGATCACCTTTTCCGAGACATATCCGGCCGAAGCCTACGGCCATGTCGGAGTGCGTTTCACCCGATCACAAAGCAAACGCCGCCAGTCTGATCGGCGTAGTCATTCCCAGACAATCATCGACTGGGCGGCCTCTCGCGAAGTCTCGATTGAGGCGGATGCTCTGGATGAGATCGAAGATGGGTTCGGGACGGACGCCGCTGGCGAAGACCGTTTCGACGCGATGTTGGGCCTGATGGGGATGGTGGAAGTCGTGGTCGGTGGCCGTCCAGAACGCCCTCTCACGGTATCAGAGGAGACAATTTGGGAGGGATGGATCATGGGACAAGCTGGCATTTCAGATGCGGAATAAGCTGACAGTTGAGGCAGTCGAAAAGACGATCCGCGAGTGCCGGGCGAAGGGTCACGAAGCCTTCCGCAGGGAGTATGGGTTCCATCGCTCAAGGCGGTATGCCCTGATGTTTGAAGGCGAGGCATTCGAACTCGAAGCCAATCGCCGCTGTCGCCTTTAAGCACGTTCCCCAAGTCGCGCGCCCGCTTACCAGCAAGCAGATTTCTGGTGGTATCGCGAACCCTGACTGTGCCGCAAACCTGCTCACCGCTCTCGGCTTTGAGGTTCAAGAGTTGTTCCCCGACCATTGGGATAGACCGGACCCGTTCGCGCCGACGACCGATGATGACGCCGAAGACGATTGGCTCGATCAGGCGGGCGTCCACGAAGGATCGCCGGTGCTACGGGCACACCTTCGGCGTGAGCGAAGGTCGGCTGATCTCGTAAAAAAGCTCAAGCGCGAGGTGCTCAAACGCACCGGTCGTCTGGCTTGCGTAGTGTGCGATTTCGACTTCGCTTCCGCGTATGGCCCGAAAGGCTTGGGCTATATCGAGGCGCATCACGTCGTTCCGCTTTCCGCATCGGAAGAGGCGGTCATTACCCGGATTACAGACCTCGCGCTGGTCTGCGCGAACTGTCACCGGATGCTTCACCGATCCGGCGATCTGACGCTCGATGAACTGCGAGCAGCCATAGCGGGCACTTCAGCGGATTAGGCGCAGGTTGATAGACGGGGCACGCTGTCAGCCCCAGTCCACGTCGCGCGTGAACCGCCGGTAGCTGTGCCAGTCGGTCCCTCCTACGCGGTCGTTCAGTCGCGGGATTCCGAGGTGCTCGCACTTCAGGGCCGCTTCGTCCGCCAGTCGCGGATCGACAGGGCCATTACGGTGGCCGTGGACCTCCCAAAGCATCCACCCAGCGTTGGCCGTTAGCTGTCGAAACTCCAACAGAACCTCGCCTCGGAACTCTGCCAAGGCCATTCGCCCTGCGGCGACCTCGGGCACCTTCGACGAAACGCAATTCCGATATCGTCGCCCGACTTGGAGGTGCTGGTTGACCGTCAGAAGCGGAAGAAGCTCATTGTCTTCGACCGTGACTGGATGAGGCGGAAGGCGATCCGCGCGCCTTAACATGCGCTGAAGCAGCCGGGGCAGGGTCGAGGTCGGGTTCATTCGAGCGATAGCGTCGGCTACCGCCTCATCTTTCGCCTTGGAGTTCACAGACTGAACGAAAACGATGGCGTGGTTGAAGGTGTTGGCCTCGACCGGACTGTCGATCCGGCTCAGCGTGTTGGCGTGAACCCATCGGGGATCGAGAGCCGCCATAACGCGCATCTTCGTTCGGGTGATCTTGCCGCCGGATCGCAAAGCGGTGGCGGCACGCTGATCGTCCGAGGCAAGCACATCTCGGATTGCCAGATAGTCTTCCGGGCGGTCCAGAGGTCGCTCCCCGATGCGTTCGAGCGCACCGGGGAAGCCGTCAGGAACTTCGCCATACGCACATCGCAGGATATCGCTCACGCGGCCGTGGCGCAGCACCTCGGCGAAATCGGGCGGGAATAGACTGACGGTGGGCTGGAAAAGTCCGTCGTTAACTTCACGGGCTGCCAGTGCCGCAAAGATTGACTGACGACGCGCAGGAGACGCCTTCAACACGCGCGACAGGATGCCGGGCACCTCATCGTCGAGTTTCACGAGCGCGTCAGTGGACCAACCTAACAGGCCGTCCTCACCCATGCGCCAGTTCCCAAGGGAAGCGGCCTTCGCCTCTGTCATTGGATTGCGCGGCGAACGCGGCCCATCTCCAGCGGCGGCCTTCGATCCCAACTACGGGATGATCGTGGACTACCCGTTGAACCGGGCCTTCGAGATCGCTGAGCAGCAACCGAACTGCGACGACCTCGGGAACGAGCACCGGCACGGTTTGCCCGTGCTCTTCCACCTCGGGCGGATCGGTGAAGAGCCAGTCCGTCGTCATCAGCCATTGGGCTTCGCCAACGGCCTTGTTGAGGAACCACTCCAGTTCATTGGTGTCAGGTTGTCCGTTGGGCAGGTGATCTACGCGCATGGCGAAGCACCTCATCGGCTCGTTGGTCGGAACCAAGTCCCCTCCTGTCAAAGGAGATCAGGGTCTCATGGAACTCGAACTCGTCAACCAAAACGGAGGTAAGTGATCTTGTCGAGGATGGGTGTCGTCCGAGCTTCGCTCGAACGGCTCTCGTGCGGTTGCCTCGCTCACTGCCGTTCGCCGGCAGACCACACGGAGCGACATTGGATGCGTTGGCTTCCTAATCCACGATGATCACGAGAATGATCTTCGCTCATTCCAAGACCAATTGAACAAATCCCCCTGTCCCTTCCACACACTGGATTTCGTCATTCGACGAGGCAGAGGCAGAAGAGACAGGGGGATGTTTTCATTCCTGAGCCGGTATGAACCTCGTTCCGCGACGTTTGGTGTTACCCGCTGGTGGTTGCCCGGTGCCAGCAAATCGCGCCATCCTGAATAGTGACAGGGGTATCTGAACCGCGTCGTCCCTTGGACGATCCGCTGCCAACTGAATGGCGAGTTCTGAGTAACGTATCACCTCACAACGGTTGACCGCCCATTGCTCACGGGCGGCGCATCTCACGAGTGCCGAACGAGGGGACGCTCCGTGAGCTTCTGGGGCTTCAACTCTGTCTCGACGGACCCCAAATCAAATGTTGCCTACGCCCGCATCGCGGACGACGGTTCCTTCGAACCTTGTCGTATGGACGGCCCCGACAGATCGGGTTCCACTTGCCCACTCTTAGCTCCTGTGCCGGTCTAAATCCCGGCCTTTTCCAGTGTGCGGATGGGGCGCGTCCCGCGTTCAAACCCCTGAGTGCTATGTTCCAATCTTACTTATCTTGCGGCGAAACTTCCATTTTATTCTGGAGATCGGGGCGGCTCTGGATGAGCTTCTCCCGCTCGGCGGCCGTGTAGATTTTGCCCGGCTCTGGGGCCTTTTTCGGCGTCTTCGAGAGAGGCTTACGCTCTGGTTTTTTCGGAACAGGAATTGGGCATTTCGCCATAGCTCGCCGCTCTGCCTCCTCACGAGCGGCTTTCTTTCGTTCAGCCTTGGTTGGCTGTCGGCCCTTTGTGAGGCTGAGATTCTTCACGGACCGATCCCTTCATCCATGAAGTGGCGCGCGACGAGCACCCCGTCAGAGATCGTCAAGTTGGCCCCCTTCGGCTTTGGCCAACAGCTTGCGGGACAGTTCGTCTTGGTAGCGAGCGGGCAGGTTTCTGGCCCGAGCGATGGCCTTGCTCAACTTTGCCCGCTCCGTCTTCACACGCTTGGTGAGCGGCGGATTTGCGATTTTCCTCGCCGATGGGGGCGGGGATTCAAGATACTTCAACCCGCGCTGAATTTCCGCCTCTGACCATTTCGGAAATCGGTCCGCAATCAGCTTCGCTGCTTCCTCACGCGGTCTGCTGCGGAGGTCGTTGAGCCATTCTCGGTGGGCCGTTCGCTTCGTGTTCGTCATCGTCATCGTCGTGAAGTTTCTTTGTATGTAGCGGATGAAGCCATTGTTGATGTTCACGCGCGTCGCATTATTGCCCACAGTTCATCGCTGCCCCAGCGTGGTGGCTGAGGCTTTGGTCGTCTGATCGGGATAGAAGTCCCGGCAGAGATGAGGCTGGTTCCCCATCTCTATTGTTACGAGACCTTGAATGAGGTCTCTACGGGAGAGCGCGACAACTCTCCTCGGCTTGGCCAAGCATCATCAAGATACCCGAGATCATCTGCCTGACAAGCAAGGGCAATTTGCCAGAACTGCCCGCGCGGTTCGCTCTGGGAGCGGGTTTGGCAATGCTGACCGCTTCAAGGGAACGGGTCTGGCAAAGGCTGGATCGCTTCGGGGCAAGTTTGGCAAAGGCGCCAGCATCAAAGGTGCGATTCTGCCAAACTTAACCGCTTCTCTGCGACGAGTTTGGCAACGAAATAAATTCGAGCCAGTCGATGCCGTCAGTCCGAAAGTCCGAAAGGGAGAAGCAGCGGGAAGAGTTGGCCGCCCTGCTGGGGGAGCCAGTCTTCCTACGCGACGAGGCCGCTCCGAAGATCGGCAAGACGTCTGCGGCCATGGATGTGGAACCCCACAAGAGACCGCCGTTCTATCAGAAGAAGGCGGGGGGCACTGCGCTTTATCCGCAGTCGTGGCTCGACGAGTTCAAGCGAACTGGTCAGGTCATTTCCCCCGAGACAGGCAAGGTGATGAGCGGACGGCGGCCTTGGCCTCCAACAGCACCTACCCCGGCCTCCTCTGTCCCGGTCCCGCCGAAGAAGCGGATCAACAAGAAGAAGCAGGATGCCGCGAGGTTTGTCCTCGATCTCATTGAAGAGACCGACCCAGAGCGGCGCAGGAAGTTTATTGAGGGGGAGCCGGAGTAGCCTTGTTCCCGTTCTCCCAAACACCCCCCGAAACCAGCCATCCAGCGGCCCGGAAAGCCGGGCTTCCAGAGCCGCTCGTCGATGTGCCTGACACCATCCGTTTTGGGGGACGGCGTTGGCTGCTAAAACCATGACATGGAATGCCGCGCCCCCGGATGCTCAAGCGATCAGCTTGTAGATTCACATATCGTCCCCGCAGGTTTTGCGCGCTGGATCAAGGAGCAGGGTAGCGAGCCAGTCCTGACCATCACGCAGGACCGCACCAGCGCGAAGAAACAAAACGGTATGTTCGTGAGAGACATACTCTGCGGCCTTCACGACGGGCAGCTTGGTCGGGAGTTGGATGAGAAGGTTCTCGATCTAAGCAAGCGGTTCACAGCGCGCAGCGTCGATCTGGGCGACTACTGGCGAGTCGACGACATTGATCCAATGATCATAGTGCGCTGGATCGTCTCCACGTTCTGGAGAGCCTCGGTCAGTGAGCGACCCGAATGGGAAGGGGTTGATCTGGGAGAGTTTGAGGACCGTGCTGGCGAGGTGGCGTTTGGCGCAGACATCACGGTCCTGCCTGAACTCTCCATGGAAGTGGGGCGGTTCAGGAACCAGCTTCATGGCACCTCCTTCGAGGCGGACAAGATTGTCACCATGCCATGGACGATCCGACACAACGGGCACGTCGGCTACATGATGAATGTTGGCGGCTTTCGCATTCTCATGAAGTTTGATGCGCTGTCGCATCCTCACCCTGCCAACGTTTTTGATGTGGTTAGGCAGAACCGGCTCTCCGGCCGGTGGCACTTGATCGAAAAGACCTTCGACTTCGAGACGATGACCAAGTTCGTAGATGCCTCCTATCGCCGCGACGAGGCCAAGGGCATCAAGCGGTAGCTGCGCTTCTCGTTGACGCCTCGACAATCCGTGAGAGCCTGTTCTCCCAACAATGGATCGGAGAACACCCCTGACCAAGCGCGTCGCGATCTACGCTCGTGTAAGCACGGCCGATAAGAACCAGACCGTGGAGAACCAACTCCGCGACCTGCGGGCAGTCGCCCAACGGCAGGACTGGGAGATCGTGGCCACCTTCCTCGATGAGGGCATCTCGGGTGCCAAGGGCCGTGAGAAGCGACCCGGCTTCGACAACCTGTTGAAGGGAGTGGCGCGTAGAGATTTTGATCTGATCGCGTGCTTCTCGGTCTGCCGGATTGGCCGTTCCCTGCCCGACCTGATCCACTTCCTCGGCGACATCCAGACCAAGAACGTGGACCTCTACGTCCACACGCAGGGCCTCGATACCTCGACGTCTTCTGGCCGCATGATGTTCTCGATGCTCGGCGTCTTCGCCGAATTCGAAAGGGCCATTCATAGGGAGCGCGTGCTTTCGGGCTTGCGGCGGACGACCAAGAAGAGCGGTCGCAAGCCCATGCCGCAGGATCGTCTGGAAGCGATCAGGAGGTCGTTGGAGGACGGTCTGGGCATCAGAGCCGCCGCCCGGCTACATCGTGCCTCCACGACCACTGTGACGGCCATTAAACGCTCGATGGAGAGCGTCGCGGCCTGACGTCAAAGACGGTCGCAGAGAACCGTTCGAGACGTTGACCCCGGACGCTCCGAGGACTCTGCTCCCGGCCTGACCACCCGAGTCGCGGAGCAGCCCCATGGCCGATGACGGCAACACTTCACCAGCCGATAGCGCGGCCTACCAGCACGCCGAAGACGGCAGCGCGTCCGTCCCTGTCGCGTCCACCATTCCTTTCAGTAACTTGGCTGATCGCGGCCTGTAGGCGCTGACCAGAAATTGGCCAGAAACGCTGCAGCAAGCCGGTTGATTGCCGTGTCCGGCCGCCTCCTGGCTCGTCGTATCGCGAGCTCGCACCGCAGCCTTGACCCTCATGTGATCTTGAGAAAGTCAGCGTCTCCCAGCGATCGGTCGATTGCACCTTCGGGCGTGAAGGTGTGTCGAACATCCGACCGGGCGGCCAGACCTGAAAAAGTCCCTGCTCGCCCTGTCATTGCACCGGGCTCCGACACAGGGCCCTACTCCGGGGCGGTCTGGTCGAAGACGGCGACCAGACATCGCCCGCGATTCCCCGCCGGGGGATCGACCGGGCGCCGGGGACGCTGCGCCCGCCCCCGAAGGGCCGTTGTCGGGGCTGCCTCAGCGCCCTCCCGTGCGCAGCCGCCAGGAGCCGGGCTCGATCACTGAGCGGGGCCGTGCTGACGGGGCAGATGTCGCGGATGCAGGGTCGTACGCCTGGGGGGACGGGGTGTAGTTCCGCGGAGGCAGCGTATAGGGCCGCGGGGCCGGGGCATGGATGTGAGGCGGCGGAGCGTAGGGCCCTGCAGCGGGGGCCGGCGCTGCTGCCAGGACCGGAGGCGGTTCCGGTGCAACCACAACAGCCGGAGGCGCGGTCAGGCGGCGAACGAGCAGGCTGGGGTCCCCGACCTCGGCACTCGCCAGACAGCGGTCGCGAGGCAGGCTGTAGAGATCGGCCACAAAATCATAGAGGCCGCGCTCGACGGCGGTCCGCACCGCCAGCTGGACCGGTTCCATGGCGCTGCCGCCGGCGGTCAGATCGAACAGAGTCCCCCCCATGAAGTTGAACACACCGGCGCGGATTTCATGGCCGACGATCTGCTTCTGGTAGGAGGCGGTGGCGACCACCTCCTGGGAAATTGTGTCAATCAGGCGCAGGTCGATGGCGACGTTCATGACGTAGTCGCTGCCGGTGAAGCCACCCTTGGCCCCGACGATCTCCACGGCTCCGGCCGCGATATCCACGCCGCGCGAACGGATGTTGTAGTTCAGCTCGGTCACGCCCCCGACGACATAGTAGCGTGAGCCAGCGATCTCTCCGGCGTAGACCGGCCGGAAATTCTCGCGGCTCTGGCCTGCCTGCTCCGGCGTATCCGACAGCAGGTGGCTCTGGGCGTACTGTCGCTCGATCTCGGACACGCCCGGATCCAGGCGCTCGACGGTCGGCACTCCGGCCCGGGTCAGGGCAGTGACCGCGAACAGGGCTGCACCCTGGCTGACGATCCGGCCGGTCTGAAGATCACGGCGTCCGGTCAGGTCAGCGATATCGCCCACAGCCAGTCGCGGAGCGACACGCCGGGCTTCGCTCGCCGCCGAGGCCAGACAGCGCAGGGCCTCCGAATAGGGAGTCTCGTTATCGGTGGCGGGAGCACCGCCGCTCGGACGGGCATAGAGGCCCGTCTGCGGATCATAGGCTGTGCTGGCGCAGCCCCCGAGAACCGCAGCCGCGGCGATCAGGGCGACCCCGGACCTGAACCGGTTCATGCCGGTGCTCCCGGACCGATCGGCAGGCAGGCCCCGCGGGCGTCGCCCGACTGGAGCCCTGCCACAAGCTCGAACACCCCACGCTCGACGAGGGACCGAACGGCGAACTGGATCGGCTCCATGGCCCCCGTCCCTCCGTTCAATCGCCCGGTCGCCGTATCGTCACTCCCGCGCAGGTTGATGCCGCGGACGTTGAGCCCCCCTTCGACCCCGACGACCTGCTTCTGGAACGTCACGGTCTCGACCACCTCCTGGGAACGGGTATCGACCAGCCGCAGATCGACGGCGACGTTCAGCACGAAGCGCGACTGGCCGATGGCGGCGCCGAGGCGATTGCTGTCATCATTCGCGGCCTGGCCGCCCTGGAGCTGAAGGCCCGAGGACGCGATGTTGTAGTTCAACTCGGTCACCCCGCCGACGATATAGTAGCGCGAACCCGCGATCTGGCCTGCCAGGATAGGACGGAAATTGTCCGCGCTCTGGCCCGCATACTCCGGCGTGTCGGAGAGCAGGTGCTGGCGCGCATAGTTCAGCTCGATCTCGGCGACCGTGTTGTCCAGCCTTTCAACAACCGGCACCCCGGCCTGTCTGAGCGCCGTGATCGCGAACAGCGACGCGCCCTGGGGAACGGGCGTCCCGCTATAGAACTCGTTCCGGCCGGTCATGTCGGCGATCCGGCCGACCGCGACGCGTGGAGCGGCCCCGTCCCACCATCCGGCGCGGACCGCCAGGCATCTCAGCGCGGGGGAATAGGACGATGGATTGGCCGTGACGGGCGCACCGCCCCGTGGATCGGCCCCGGCGGGGGCCGCCGCGAGAGCGAGGGTCCCAAGGACCAGCGGCAACATCAGACGCGGGCTCATTGGGCATTCGCCCGGGCGATGATGGTGCCGTTATTGGTTTGCCGCGCATTCAGGACCACGACGTTGTTGCTGCCGGTGACCTGCACCGTCAGCAGATTGCCGATGGCCGTGCTGGTGGTCGTGCCGCCCCCGCCTGCCCCGCTCTGGGCGTAGGCTGCACCGGTGCCGGCATCGCTGCTGCTATAGTTCGAGTAAGCCTGCCCCCGGGGGTCTACGATCCGGCCGTTGACGATCAGACGGTTGCCGTTCGCGTCGCGTGTGCTCGGATTGTAGGCCTGTTGGGCGACCCGGCCCGCACCCCCATAGCCGGACTCCATGGTCCCGAGACCTGATCCTGAGACGGACTGGGCCAAAGCGAGGCTTGCCGGAGCGAGACCGGCCAGAATCGTGGCCGCGAAGAGAGAGCGTTTCATTGGGGATATGTCCTGGTGAGGCTTTTGAGGCGGAGCCCGCAGCGCCCTTGGGGACACCGGCCGGCTCCTCGACGGATCAGAAACCGGTGACGGAGACGACGTTGCCGATGGCACCCGCCGTGATCGTCGTCTTGCCCGCGACATTGCGCACGAAGGAGTCGACCGAGGCGTTGACGCCGGCCTCATTGTTCTGGCCCGAGTTCACCACCGAGAGGCGCGAATTGATCGAAGCCGCGTTGCTGATTGCAGCGGCGGTCGCCGACATGTCGCCACTAACGCTCTCGATCGCCGTGTTCAGGGTCGCCGTCGGGCCAGTGTTTGCATTCTGCAGGTTGTTGATCCGCCCCTCCATGGACTGGCTATCGATGCTGGACCTGTTGGCGACAGCCGTTGAGATCTGGCCCACATCTCCATTCACGTCCGCGACAATGCTGTTCAGGATCGACGTCGCGTCGCCATTGAACAGCTGAATGTTGTTGATCGCCGGCCCGGTCGTGACGTCAGCAACAAAGCCGTTGCCGATGGCAGCCGCAGTGGCGGAGAGGTCATCGCGCACAGTGCTGACGACGGCGTTCAGCTGGGCCCGCACATTGCCCTGGAGAAGCTGGCCTGAGTTGATGGCTTGCGCCTGGGCCGCACCGGCGACCAGGGCGAGGGCCGCCACGGAGGAAAAAAGGGAGATGGACTTCACTGTGGGGCTCCTGACGTACCCGTGATGGGCAGGCAGGCCAGTGCAAGGGTGGGGCCGAAAGCGCCTTGCTGGCACACGCTTGGTCGGATCAAGGCTGAATCCAGCCGTCAACCTATCCGGGCAGGCCGTTTTCAACCGGCCGGAGGCTGAAAAAAAATCGATGCCGGGGCCGGAAGCCAGAAAGGTGGCGGACCGGTATGTCCCGGAAAGCTTCACTGTTGTCCCGAACAGGCACAGGGTGGAGCAGACGGGGTGCCGGACAGGCCAGACCGATCCTCCGCCCCAAATGTGGACGAGGTCGCAGCCACTGGGTCTTGCGTCCGGCGCGGCATTGAAGATCGCCGGATCGCGAACCGACCCGGGCGACTTGAGGTGGGCGAATGGCCCGGATGTGTTCGGTTTGAGCGGACTTTCGCTCCGAGGATCGGCGGGCAGCGGCCAACGGTCCGCGACGAACAAGGCGCTTGATTGTGCCCGGCACGCGCATCTGGGTCTGTGTGCCGCAAGGGTTCCGGCAACGAATTGTGTCGTCCGCCGTACTTACAGGGCGCTGGCACTCGGCTGGAGTGCGGCGGCGACCCCGGAGGCCAGACCATGTCGATCGCCAACCACGCCCGGGACGGGGCCGACCGCCGAGGCTGGCGCTGGCTCTACCTCGCCCTTGCGACCCTCAGCGGGGCCCTGGGCCTGGTCATGATCGGACTGGGCGTCTGGCTGATCGCCCTGGGCGGCTCCTTCTATTATCTGGCGGCCGGGCTGGGTCTGGCGATCGGTGCAGGTCTGGCCTGGCGAGGTCGCGATACCCTGGCGCTCCTGCTGTTCGGAACCACCGTTCTCCTGACCCTCGTCTGGTCGCTCATCGAAATCGGGGGCAAGGGCTGGCTGCCGGCCTGGGGAATCGATCTGGCCGGACGCGTCGGGCTTCTGGCCGCTCTGGTGGCGGGCGTCGGCCTGGCATGGCTGATGTGGCGAGTCCCGCCGCGTTCCACACCCCGTCGCCTTGCGCTGGCCGGGGTTCTCGCCAGTGTGGCCGGACTCGCGATCGTCGTCTTTGCCGCCTGGGAACGGCCCGAACAGGCGGGGGACCCGGCGCGACCGGCTGCCGGTCGGACCGGCACCGGCACCTTGCAGGAAGCCGGAGCGGACTGGACGGCCTATGGTGGGACCAACGGCGGGCGTCGCTATTCCACGCTGAGCCAGGTCTCGACGGCCAATGTCGGCGACCTGCAGGAAGCCTGGACGTTCCAGAGCGGCGACCTCAATCCGGAAGAGGGCCGTGTCTTCTATTCGTCCCAGAACACGCCGATCAAGGTCGGGAACCTGCTGTACACCTGCACCCCCTCCAGTCAGGTCTTCGCCCTCGACCCCGGCACGGGCCAGGTTCGCTGGAGCCACGACCCGCGGGTTCCGGCCAGCCACATGGAGTCCCTGTTCACTGCCGCCTGCCGCGCGGTCGCCTATCACGACGACGGCGCTCCCGCGGGCCGGCCGGAGGCCGTCTCACGCATGCCCGCCGTGCCCGGTGTGATCGGCCCGGTCCCGCGCGGCGGCAGCCAGTGCCACCGGCGCATCTTCGTCGCCACCGCCGACGGTCGCCTGATCGCCCTGGACGCCGTCGGGGGCTTCCCCTGCCGCGACTTTGGTCAGGACGGCACGGTCGACATGACCACTGACATGGGCCTGCGCGAGACGGGCTTCGCCTCGAACACATCGGGCGCGACCGTGGCGGGCGGTTTGCTGATCCTGGGTCAGCAGGTGAGCGACAATCAGCGACGCGACGCGCCCTCGGGTGTGGTCCGCGCCTATGACGCCCGCACCGGAGAACTGCGCTGGGCCTGGGACGCGCTGCGGCCCGACGCGCAGGCAACCCTCGCCCCCGGCGAGATCTATCCGCGCGGCACGCCAAACGTCTGGAACATCATCTCGGCGGACGAGACCCTGGGCCTGGCCTTCCTGGCCACCGGCAATGCCGCCGCCGATCAGTGGGGCGGCAACCGCACCGCCGAAGAGGACCGGATGACCGACGCGGTGGTAGCGGTCGATCTGCAGACCGGGGCGACGCGCTGGGTCTACAGCACCGTGACCCACGACCTGTGGGACTATGATCTCGGGGCCCAGCCCATGCTGATCGACGTCACCATCAACGGCGCGTCTCGCCGCGCCATCATGCAGGCCAGCAAGACCGGCAACCTGTTCCTGCTGGACGCCGCGACGGGCCAGACGCTCCGCCCGGTCGAACAGCGCCCCGCCCCCCAGGGCGCGCCGGCGGGCGACTGGGTCGCACCGACCCAGCCGCAATCGGTCTTCTTCCCCAATATCGGCGGCGTCCCCGGCCGGGACCCCGAGCGGATCGACGCGCGTCACGCCTTCGGCCTGACCCCGATCGATGCGGCCCTGTGCCGGATCAGCTTCCACCGCCAGCGCTATGAGGGGATGTTCACGCCCCCGACGACCGAAAAGGACGGCATGCTGTTGTTCCCCGGAACGGTCGGCGGCATGAACTGGGGCGGTCTGGGCTACGATCCCCGGCGGCGGCTGATCATCGCCAACAATTCCCGCCTGCCCAACCTGGTCGTCCTGCACCCCAGTGCCGAAGTCGAGGACCAGCCCGTCGGGTCTGGCGGAGCCCGACCCGACCAGGCGGTTGCGCCCCACTCCGGCACGCCGTTCGGCGTCACCCGGCCGATCTGGTGGTCCGCGCTCCGGGTGCCCTGCCTCGCCCCGCCCTGGGGCTATATCTCGGCGACCAGCGTCGATACCGGACAGGTGGTCTGGTCAAAACCACTCGGCACCGGTTTCGATTCCGGCCCGCTGGGCATCCCCACCTTCCTGAAGATTCCCACAGGCACGCCCAACCTAGGCGGCCCGCTGGTGACCGCTGGCGGCCTGACCTTCATCGGGGCGGCCCAGGACAATTTCCTGCGCGCATTCGAGACCGGCACGGGTCGGCTGCTGTGGGAGGCCCGCCTGCCCGCCGGGGCCCAGGCCGGGCCCATGACCTATGAGCATCGGGGTCGTCAGTATGTGGCCATCACCGCCACCGGCCACGCCCGCTTCGAGACCACGCCGGGGGACTATCTGAAGGTCTACGCCCTGCCGGAGTGATCCACGAAGCAGGCCGCATGCGTCGGTCGCCCCTTTGGCCGGGCCGACCGACGCCACGCAACTTACAGACAGTAGGTTGTCGTGACCGTCGGCAGCAGGGCCCAGACCGCCGAGACCAGACCGACCCAGCCCGTGGCGCGACTGACGAAGCGCACGAAGGGAGAAGGCGAACCGAAACGCTCGGAATGCAGCGCCCAGACCAGCCCCGCCTGGATCAGGATCGCCAGCCCGTACGCTGTCACCAACAGGAGCCGGGCCACGGAGAGGACGCCGAACACTTCGCCGTCGATCCCGTGCCCGCAGATCAGACCGTGCAGCCCATAGACCCCGCTGAAGCTGGCCAGCCAGACCAGAGGGGCGATCAGGATCCGGATGATGTCCTTCACGCCATCATCCCCGGGACGTGGGCCACCGCCAGGATCAGCAGGGCGGTGGCGGCGAGATAGTCGACCCAGAGGGTCACAACCGGGAACTCGGCATGACGGCGCGGCGAGGTAAAGCCCCGGACCACGCGCGCGGCCAGAAACGCCACCATCAGGGCCACGAGGGCGGCATGGAACAGCGCATAGCCCCCCAGCACCAGCAGCGTCGCCCCATAGGCATGGTCGGCGGGTGTCGGCGCACGGACCACGATCCCGAGCGCCGCCGCGCCCACGAACAGCGCGCCGACGAAGGCGAGACCCAGCCAGATACGGGGGTCTCCGCCCTGGGCGTTCGCCCCTGCGGCACGGCGGATCGACACCACGGCCAGGCCCGTTCCGAGGACGCCGGGCACCAGCTCAAGCAGGGAGGCATCAAACCACGCCGGCGGCGGCCAGGCCGGGGCCACGGTCCAGAGGAAGGCAAACCCGAACAGCAGCGAACCGAAGAAGGTCGCATTGGCCGTCAGCAGAAAGACCGAGCCCCACCAGCTGGGCGATCGCCCGACCTGGGTGGCGTTGGCCAGCTCCAGACCCTGGCCGATGGCCCGCAAGGGCAGATCGGTCCTGTGTCCCAGCGACCAGGCCCAGCGCCACGCCAGAATGGTCACCCCGACCACCGCCAGCGGAATGGTCCAGTAGAACTTGAGCAGCAGGGAGACGAAGAACACCCCGGTGACCGCCGCCATCACGATCGGCAGCCGGGTGTTGGTCGG
This sequence comes from Brevundimonas sp. R86498, assembly GCF_044598075.1. Taxonomy (GTDB): domain Bacteria; phylum Pseudomonadota; class Alphaproteobacteria; order Caulobacterales; family Caulobacteraceae; genus Brevundimonas. The sequence goes on from NZ_CP139004.1 coordinate 254,698, forward strand.
ATAGATGATGTGGAAGTCCGGCTTGCCGGTCGCGATCTCGACCGTCACGCTTTCGCGCCAGCCCTGCTCGGGCTCGGACAGATAGCCTTCTCCGCGCGCCAGACGGATCGGCAGGTCGGGATCGTCGGCCAGCGGCTGGCGACTGTTCACATGGGGCAGGCTGGCAAAATTATAGGCCGGCGGCGGCGTCATCATCGCCCACTCCAGCGTGCCCGCCTTCCACGGATCGCGGCGGCTGCGGCGTGCGGTAAAGGCGTGCAGCACCAGGTCGACGATCACCATGGCAATGCCGATGGCCAGCACGAAACTGCCGATCGAGGAGATCAGATTGATGGTCGTCCAGCCGTCCTCGGGAAGATAGGTCGAGATCCGGCGCCGCTGGCCCATCAGACCCACCCAGTGCATGGCCATGAAGGTCACGTGGAAGCCGATGAACACCAGGGCGAAGGCCAGCTCTCCCAGTTTGAAGAACCGCTTGCGGCCGCTGACATGCGGCATCCAGTAGTAGAGCCCGGCCATGATCGGGAAGACGAAGCCGCCGAACAGGACATAGTGCAGGTGGGCCGTGACGAAGGCGGTGTCGTGCGCCTGCCAGTCGAACGGCACCACCGCGACCATGACCCCGGTCAGCCCGCCGATGACGAAGGTGAAGAAAAAGCCGAGCAGGTGCAGCATCGGCATCCGCAGGCTGGGTTTGCCCTTCCACATGGTGCCGATCCAGGCGAACAGCTGGACCCCGGTCGGCACCGCCACCAGGGTCGAGGCGGCCGAGAAGAAGGCCAGCCCCATGTGCGGGATGCCCGTCGTGAACATGTGGTGGACCCAGATGCCGAACGACAGGAAGGCCAGCCCCGTCGCCGAGGCCACGATCCAGCCGTAGCCCAGCAGGGTCGTTCGACACATGACCGGCAGGATGGTCGAGATGACCCCCGCCGCCGGCAGGAAGATGATGTAGACCTCGGGGTGTCCGAACAGCCAGAACAGGTGCTGCCACAGCAGGCTGTCGCCGCCAAACTCCGCCTGGAAAAAGGGCAGTCCGAAGGCCCGCTCCAGCTCCAGCAGGATCGACCCCAGGATCAGCGGCGGGAACCCCGTCATGATCATCAGGGCCGTGACCAAGGCGTACCAGGCGAAGATCGGCATCTTGTCCAGCGACATGCCGGGGGCGCGGTATTTCAGGATCGAGACGGTGATCTCGACCGCCGCCGCAATGGCCGAGATCTCGACGAAGGTGATGCCGATCAGCCAGAAATCGGTGTTGATCCCGGGCGAATAGATCGCCCCGGTCAGGGGCGGATACATGAACCAGCCGCCGTCCGGCGCAATGCCCAGCACCATCGACACCAGCATCATCGTGCCGCCGAAGACATAGCACCAGAAGCCGTAGGCCGAGAGCCGGGGGAAGGCGAGATCGCGGGTGCCCAGCATCTTGGGCAGCAGGTACATCGCCAGTCCCTCGAACGTCGGGATAGCGAACAGGAACATCATGATGGTCCCGTGCATGGTGAAGATCTGGTTGTAGATTTCCGGCCCGGCGAAAGCCGACTGGGGCGTCGCCAGCTGGGCCCGGATCAGCATGGCCAGCACCCCGCCGACCAGGAAGAAGAAGAAGGACACGGTCAGGAACATCCGGCCGACGTCGGTGTGGTTGACGGTCGAGACCAGCCCCCGCGCGCCCGGCTCGGACGACCAGATCGCGGACAGTTTGCGGTGACGCTCAAGCGTGTTCATGGCGTGCCGCCTCCGATGAATCGCTCCCAGGCCGCAGCGTCATGCGCGACCACGGTGAAGGCGAATTGGTCGTAGCCGACGCCGCTGAACTCGGCGCTGCGACCGGCATAGGTGCCCGGCGCATCGGCCTCGATGCGCAGGACGTTCACGTGGCCGGGAATGGCGTCGATCTTGCCGGCGAGACGCGGCACCCAGAAGCTGTGGATGACGTCGGTCGAGGTGATGGCGACATCGACGGGCCGTCCTGCGGGAATGTGCAGCACATCGTAGGTTCGTCGCCCGGGGGCGTCGTCATAGCCGAAGGTCCATTGCGAGCGGCGCGCTTCGGCGCTGACGGCGACCACATCCGGCCCCTGCCGGGGCAGCAGCGATTCCCCCGCAATCAGCCCATAGGCGAGCAGCGCCAGCAGCACGACCACGGGGAAGGCGATGCCCAGCTTGATGACCCAGAGCCGCTCATGCCGCGTCTCGTCGACCGGCCCGCTCTTGCGGACGAAGGCCAGGGCAACCAGCGCCATGACGAGGGCGAAAATCGCGACCGCGCCGGCCAGCATCACCCACCAGATCTGGGCGATGGTCCGGGCCGCCGGCCCGGCCGGGTCGACCGTGGACAGCGCCCCCTCGCAACCCGCCAGCAACAGTGCCGTTGTGAGAACGACCATCGAAGGCCGCAAGGACGACCCGTGACCGACAATATCGATAAAGAAGCCGAAGCTCTGATCGACCCGATCGCCACGACCGCCGGCTTTTCGGTCACGGAGTTGCGTGTCGCCGTCTTCGGTCACCCGATCCATGCGATGAGCGTCGCCTTTCCGGTGGCCCTGACCTTCTGCACCTTCGGGGCCGACGCCCTGTACTGGTGGACCGGCGACGCCTTCTGGGCCCGGGCCGGCCTGTGGGCCGCCGGCACCGGCTTCCTGTTCGGCATGCTGGCCGGCTTCTCGGGCACGGCCGAGCTGCTGATGGTGTCCGGCATCCGCGCCCGTGCGCCGGCCTGGACCCATTTCATCATTGCCGTGACCTTGCTGGCCCTGCTCGGGGCCAACTGGGGTCATCGCCTGTACGGCTATGAGGCCGCGGTTCTGCCGTACGGCATACTGCTGTCGGCGCTGTGTGTCGGGGTGGTGGGGGTGACGGGCTGGCATGGCGGCAAACTGGTCTTCGATTATCGTCTGGGCGTGTCGAAGAAGAACTGACCGCTCCGGGGCTCGGTCAGCCAGTCCGGGAAGGCGATCCAGCCCAGGACCGGCTTGGCCAGCACCAGGGTCAGGATCATCAGCACCGGCACAATCACCAGTGCGATCGGGACATAGGCCGCGGGCGGCGTGTGCTCGCTGGGCTCCTCGCCAACCCGCGCCACGACGTGACCGATCCAGGCATGGGCCATGACCAGCGCCGCTACGAAAGCCAGTTTGGCGAACATCCACGGCACATAGACCTCGCGCAGGAAGATCAGCCAGGTCCCGGCGATCACCGCGATCACGGCGGCCGGGGTAACGAACAGGGTGTAGGTGATATGCGAGGCGGTCCGGATGGTGCGGTAATCGTCCCGCGAGATGTCCGGGCTGTGCCGCGTCAGCATCAACGGCAGGACCAGCAGGCCCCCGACCCAGATCACCAGGCCGATGATATGGGCCGCCTTGAACAGGGGGACGGCGGGCACAAGCCAGTCAATCATGCCCGGGTCGCCTTCAGTCGGGCCCAGCCCTGACGGGCAATCACCACCGCCGCGACGGCATAGGGAATGCCGGCTGGCACCCACATGATCAACCCGCCCAGGGCCTGGTCCTGCAGCGGCGTCATGCCCCACGCAAGGGGGGCGAACAGATGAGCCGCGTAGAGCGGCCCGGGCGCGAAGGTCAGCAGGGCGCCGAGCAATCCCATCTGGGCGAAGGCGGCGACCACGAAGCCGAGCCGGTCCATCAGGGACCGCCCCTCCGCCAGAACCGCGCGCCAGAACACTATGGCGGTGCCCAGCAACGACAGCTGCATGACCCAATAGAGAGGGACACTGGCCAGGGCGGCATCATAGGCCGCCGGAAGATGCCAGGCCCAGAGGACCGCTGTCGAGGCGACGAACGGGACGGTGATGCCGGCCCGCCCGCGCGAAGGCAGCGCCATCGCCAGAAGCGGAGCCGCCACGGCGACGAGCAGAATGTGGTGCACCACCCGGGCAGAGAAGAGCGCAGCGGACAGGGCGCAGAGCGGCGATACGAAGGCGATGGAGAGCACCGCGACGGCTGCCAGTCCGGCCTTGTCCCGTCGGAGGCCGATCGCCAGTGCAAACAGGGCAAGCAACAGGACGGGGTCGAGATTGAAGCTCGACGAGAGGTCCGCCGGCACCGGCGGAGGCCCGCAATAGGTAACGGGCACCACCTAGGGTGCGCTCATGGAGGCGCAGACCTTTTGCCCGGCTCCGGAAGCCCGTTTCACACACATCGGTCCGTCCCTGGTTGCTACCCGCGAGGAAACAAACCCGCAGCTTGACTATTGGTTCACTGGGCGGTGGGAGCACGTCGTTGACGTCGAAGGGGGTCACAGAATCAATCCCTGTCGCGTCCACCTTCCTCTCAACAGCCTGGCGGCTGGCTGAGGCCGCAACCTGACCAGCAGGTCTGGGCCGGGCCAGGATTCCGCAAGCTTGCGTTTGGCCGATCGGCTGGACTGCGTTGAATTCCTTGTTGCCAATAGTTGAGACGCGCCCGCCTCGTCAGCGGGCCGCGAGCGCATGCGTCGTGGCGAGCCGGACCTGATGGTCCGACCCGCCACGCCCGCCCTAGAAGCGGCGAATGTAGCTGACTGACCAGGTGTCAGCCTCGCCGCGGTCGTCCTGGAACTCCCTGCGGGTCCAGTCCGCGCGCACGCCGTTCCAGCCGTCCAGGAAGGCACTGGCGCCCACCCCGTAGTTGAAGCTCTCGCCGTCGCTGCGCACTGTCACGGCCATGGCCGTGGATTCGATCTTCGTCGTTCCGTAGCCGATGCGGGCGAAGGCCTCGAAGTGATCGCCCAGGGGCAGGAAGGCGACCGCATAGGCGGCGACATCATGCTTCAGCTCGAACCTGCCGCCAGTGCCGCCGATCGCCACATCGAACGACTGGTCCTCAACGCCGACGCCGGCTTCCAGCTCTGCCCCGATCCAGGGCAGGACCTTGTAGCCGAAGCGGCCGGTAACCGCGCCGAGGTCCAGATCCCCGGCCTCGACCGAGGTGTAGCCGAGCGTGGCATAGGTGCGGGAGTCGCTCTGCGCGAGGGCGGCAGCGGGCATGAGGGCGCAGGCGGCCACGAGGGCCGTGAGGGGGGTCTTGATCATGGGAAGGGTCTCCGGTTCTGTGTTCTGGCGACCGCGAGGTCCGCATCGTCGCCATTGAACCAAGGACGCCATCGGCGGCGAAACACCTTACGCCCGCGCGGCAAACGGCGTCAGAACGCCGCCTCGAAGGACAGGCGCACGGTCAGGGGCAGCACCGGAACCGCCTGCGGCTCGGCCAGCTGGTAGGGCGAGCCGATGCCGTAGCGCACGCCTTCCTGATTCAACGGATTGGAGATGCGCAGGACCGCTGCCCGCCGTTCGTGTCCCAGCCGGGCCGTCAGCTCCGAGCGAAGATAACCGCCCTGGGGCACGTCGAGCGCCGGGCAACCCCGATACGCGACTGGCCGATGTAGCGCAGATCCGCGCCGAGCCGGAGCGGCAGGGTTCCGAGCGACCCGGCGTTGTAGTCAAGACTGAGCTGGGCCCCCAACGGCGCGACATTGGGGATGTCCGTCGTGCCACCCCCGATGATGCTGAAGTTGGTGCGCGTCAGTTCGCTGTCGTTGATGAAGACCCCGCCGGACAAATCGAGCGTCGGGGTCGGGGCCCATGAGCCCTTGATCGAGACGAACCGGATCACGCCGTCTCCGACATTGTCCGTGACCAGATCACCGCCCTGGGTGACGATGTCGGCCTGAACGTCGCGCCAGTCGACCCGGCCTACGGACAGCTCTCCCGACAGGTCGTCGCGCCACCGGCCGGTGCGCAGCCCAATCTCGGCCAGGGTGACACGGTCGCCGTTGTAGCGCTGGAAGGCCCCGTTCGCTTCGTTGACCCCGGCCGGACGGACGGCCTGTTCACCGCGGGCGAACAGGGTGACAGCCGGCGTGACATCCCAGCGCGCGGTCAGGCTGGGCGTCACACGAAACGTGAAGCCGTCAAGGGTCGCCCCCGCGCGGGCCAGGCCGGTTTCGACGATGTCGACGTTGCTGTCGATCCTGACGGCCGACAGCCGCGCCCCGACAGCGATCCGCCAGTCGGGGGCCGGCGACATCGACCCCTCACCGAATGCCGTGGCCTCGGTGAAGGTCCGGTCCAGATCCGCGCCATAGGTCGGACGCGGCGTGGGCGACAGGTCCCGGTGCCGTCGCTCGACCAGGGTCTCGCCGACCGCGATCGCGCCGCCGCCGGACCACGTCCAGCGCGCGATCGGATCGGTATCAATGCGAAGTTCGGAGGCGACCGTGGTCGCCGTCTGGCGACGGTCGACCAAAGCGGCGTAGGGCTCGACGGCCTGGCTGGCGTCGAACCGCTCATTCAGTTGCTGGCGCGAGACGCTGGTTGCAGAGGTCAGGCGCGCGGCCCCGAAACGCCGCCGCGCGGTGATCCCGGCCAGGACGATCGTGCTCTGATACGGTTCCATGACCCGCCCGGCCCTGGCGAACCGGGTCTCGCCGGCGGGAATGGTCTGGGCATCGTCTGCCTCCACCCGCTGCCCGACCCCGACCAGATCGACGGTCCATATCCCGTCGGTCCAGCGCACAGAGGCACGCCCTCCCACCGTATCGACGGTGTCGGCCTCGCGTATCCCTTGCGTCGGGTTGTCGAGGAAGCCCCCTTCCCGGCGCGAATAGGCGACGATGCGGCCGGCCGTGCGATCATCCAGCGAGCGGTTCAGGACGATGGAGGCTTCGCCGCTTTCAGCTCCGCCCGAGGTGACACCGGCACCGATCAACACGCGGCCGCTCGTGTCGCTGAACGCGGGGGTCTCGGGATGCAGGCGCACGACACCGCCGATCGACCCGGCGCCGAAGCGGGTCCCCTGCGGCCCCTCGAACACCTCGATCCGCCGGACATCCACCAGGGCCAGGTCCGGGTCCGGCGATCCGTAGCTCAGCCGCAGGTCGCCCAGATACTGGCCCACCGTCGCCTGCAGCGGCCCGTTCATGGCGGAGTCCGCCAATCCCCGGATGAACAGCTTGTTGCGACCCGTGCCCTGGCGGGTCGACTCGACCGTCGCCGACAGGTCGGCGATGGCGTCGCTGGCTGGCGAGCCCTCGACCCGCGCCAGGGCCTCCGTGTCGACCGTCCTGCGCCCCGACGGCCCGCCCAGTCCGACCGGCGGCATGGCCGTCACGACGACCTCGCTGAGTCGGGTCGGCGCGACCTCGACGGGCAGCGCGGCCGGATTTGCGATGGTGCGACGCGTGGAGGCGGGCACCGCCTCCACGCGATACATTCCCTCGCCGATGGGCACCGCTCGCGCGCCCAGCGGGCGCAACAGCCGCTCCAGTGCGGCCTCCGGCGTCATACGCCCACGCAGAGGCGGTGCCCGCCGACCGTTCAGGTTGGCGGTGATGACGACGTCGATCCCGGCCTGGGTCGCCAGCCGGTTGATGGTGGGTATGGCCGGCCCGGCGGGCACGTCGAAGGGGCGCGCCGTCCCGGCCTGCAGGACCAGAAGTCCGGCCGCGAGCAGGGCTGCGGTCGTCACGGCTCCAGCCGCCAGCCTTCGCCGTCCTCGACCACCGACACCCCCAGCAGCCGTGCCAGCCGCGTCTTCTGGCTCGCGACCTCCGTCGTGGTGGTCAGGCTGCCGCTGAATTGCCGGTCCGCCAGCGACGGGCTGACGACGATCGGCCGGTTCAACGCCCGTGAAAGGTCCTCGGCCACGATCGCGAGGGTTTCGCCGGTGTAGGACAGCCGTCCTTCCCGCCAGCTCGCTACGTCCTCCGGCGACACCGAACGGCTCTCCAGACCGTCCGGTGTCGCCACCACAGCGTCCCCGGCATTCAGGGTCGCCGTGGCATTCCGTGTGTCGACGCGGACGATGCCTTCCGACACCGCCACCCGGGCCCCGTCGCCCAGCCGGGTCACATCGAACGTTGTGCCGAGATCGGTCAGGGTCGCGTCGCCGACCTCGACCACGAAGGGATGGGCCGCGTCGTGCGTCACCTCGAACAGGGCCCGGCCCGCCTCCAGCCGGACGTCGCGCGGACGGCGGCGGTCGAGCGCCAGCCGCGTCGCACCGGCCAGGGACACCTCTGAACCGTCTGCGAGGATGACGTTGCGTTGCTCGCCCGGCGCGGTTTCGATGATCCAGGGCTGGGCGCGCTGGCTCCACCCGATCCAGGCCCCGCCGACCGCGAGTACGGCCACGGCCGCCGCGATGGCCGAGCGGCGCGGAAGGGCGAAGGCGCGACGCGGCATGATCCGCTGCACGCCTGGTGCCGGGGCCGCCTTCAACGCCTCGACCACATCGCCCTCGGCCTCCGCCAGCCGCCAGTAGGCGTCAGCGTGGTCGGGATCGGTGGCCATCCAGGCGTCCCACGCCTCCCACGCCTCAAACGCAGGATCGTTGACGCGCAACAGCCAGTGCAGCGCCTCCTGATCCAGTTCTGTCCTGACCGTGCTCATCCCCATGACTCCAGGACGCCGCGGCTCGCGATTTGCCTCACGCCTGCCCCTCCTGAAGATCCAGGAGCACCGCATAGGCGCGGCGCAAATGTTTCTCGATAGTGCTCAACCCCATGCCGAACTCCTCGGCGAGCTTGCGCTGGGTGACCCCGTCGATGCGGTGCCGCCGAAAGATCGCTGCCGCCGGGTCACCCAGCGCGGTCAGGCGCGACTCGACCGCCTGCAGGGTCTGAAGGGCGATCAGACGGCGTTCCGCGTCCGCGGGTTCGATTCCGTCATCGGGCAGGTTGGCCGGCGTCGACCAGGCGGCGTCGCGGGCCGCGGCTCGCCTCGTCCCCCGGCGACGGTCCAGCACGGCGGTATAGACCATGCGCAGAAGGTAGGCATGCGGACTGGCCACCGGCGCATCGACGCCGCGCAGCTTCAGCCAGACATCCTGGACGACATCCTCGGCATCCCCGGCCGCCCCCATGGCCGCCGCACGGCGCACCAGCGCCGGCCGCATCTCGGTGAAGATCGCTTCGAGGCCGGCGGCCGGGCTGTTGACGGAGGCGTTCATTCCGCGCGCCCCATAGCGCCTCGCCGATCCGCCTTGCAACTGCGCTGGACGCCGGACCGGGAGCGGACGGAAGGTGATTCCGGATGGGCGGCGTCTCTCTCTTGTTCGGAGGAGACAACGCCATGACGACCCTCGGCCCTGAAGTGCGAACGCCGTCCGGAAGGACCCAGATCCTGCATGTCGTCCTCGCCGCCGTCGCTGCGCTCATCATCGCCGTGGCGTCGCAGGGGTGGCCGGAGTCCCCTTCGCGCTGCGACGGCGCGGCATGCGATGAAGCGTGAGACCTTGGCGCTCGCCCTCCCTCTCGACGCGCAAGGGCGTCGCCCGCCCGTACCGCCGGTCTCCATTCGATCGGCCTCCCGGCAGGGCGACGCCGTTCTGGCCTGTGCCGTCGGCTGCGACCTGACAGAGGTGGCCCCCTTCGTGCGCTCGCTCCGGACGGTTTTTTCCGGCCAGGTGATCCTTCTTGTCGATCGTAAACCGATGCTTCCGGCCTGGCTCTCTACCCATGGCGTGGAAACCGTCGTCATTGCCAACGACCGACGGCCCTGGAGGCCGCGTCCCGCCGCCAGCCGATTCGTCGCCTTCGCCCGGATCCTCCAGCAGCGGCGCGATATCCGCAGCGTGATTTTGGCGGACGTGCGCGAAGTCGTCTTCCAGTCCGATCCCTTTCACCGCGCACCGGCGGATCTGCACTTTTACAGCGGATTTGCGGGCCCGGCCCTCGACCCCCGGGCCGCGGAAGCAATCGTTGGCGGGCCCTTGGCGCGGCAGCTCAGCGAACGCCCCCCGATCCATGCGGGCGTGGTCGCAGGATCCCGCGCCGGCGTGGAGCGCTTCTGTCGCGCCTTTCTGCTGCTCTGTGACACGGCGCGCCACGGCGCGATGTCCGGCATGGACCAGACGGCGTGCCAGCTCGTTGCCCATCTCGGCCTCGCCGGCGGCCAGGTCCGCCCCGACTTCGAACGGGTGGCCACCGCATCAGAGCGTATGACCGTCGCGGATGGGCGGTTCTGGAATCCTGACAGGTCCTTGAGCCCGATCATCCTTGGCTACCGCCACAGCCCGACTCTGGCCGACTACATTGATCATCGCTGGGGCCTGTCGACCAAGCGTCTTCCCTCCGGAACGGCGCTCACGCGAACGCGCGCGTTTCTGCAGCGACTGGCGGGAGGCTAGGTCTTCAGGCTGTCGAGGAAGCCGCGCATCCCCTCGGTCAGCGGCATCGGCTTCAGGGTCTCGCGGTCGACATAGACGTGGACGAAGAAGCCCACCGCCGCCGCCTCGTCCTCGTTCTTCTTGAACAGGCCGATTTCGTAGCGGACGCTGGACGAGCCGACATGCGCGACCCGCACCCCGGCCTCGATCTCGTCGGGAAAGGCCGTCGGGGCGAAATAGCGGCACCCCGTCTCGGCCACCAGGCCGATCACCTTGCCCTCGCGGATGTCCAGCTGGCCCGACACGACCAGCAGGCGGTTCACCGCCGTGTCGAACCACGAGTAATAGACGACATTGTTGACGTGGCCGTAGACGTCATTGTCCATCCAGCGCGTGGAGATGGCCTGGAAGCGGCGATAGTCGTTCCTGTTCGTGCGTTGGATGGTTCCGGCCATGCGATGTCTCCTGTCCCTTGGCACGCCCTCGACCGGCGCGCGCCTTGATCCCGAGCCTTGGGCTTGGCCTCCGTCGCGTCAAGCGCCTATCGACGGACGTTCAAGGGTTTCGACAGGAACTGCCCATGTCCCCGATCACCACCCGCGCCGCCGTCCTGCGGACCTCCGGGGCATCGCGCCCCTATGCCGACAGTCGCCCGCTGACGATAGAGACCCTCACCCTCGACCCGCCCGGCCCCGGCGAGGTCCTGGTGGGCATCCGGGCCGCTGGCCTATGCCATTCCGACCTGTCGGTCATCAATGGCGACCGGCCCCGCCCCCTGCCCATGGCCCTGGGACATGAGGCGGCCGGGGTGGTCGAGGCTTTGGGCGAGGGGGTCACCGACCTCGCCCCCGGCGATCACGTGGTCATGGTCTTCATGCCGTCCTGCGGCCATTGCGACCCCTGCGCCGAGGGCCGCCCCGCCCTGTGCGAACCCGGCGCCGCCGCCAACGGCCGGGGCGAACTCCTGACCGGCGGTCGTCGGCTGCATCACGACGGCGAGGCCCTGAATCACCATCTGGGCTGTTCCGCCTTCGCCGACCGGGCCGTGGTCTCGCGCCGCTCGCTGGTGAAGATCGACCCGGCCCTGTCCTTCGCCGAGGCCGCGCTGTTCGGCTGCGCCGTCCTGACCGGGGTGGGGGCGGTGGTGAACACCGCCCGCATCCGCGCGGGCCAGAGCGCGGTCGTGGTCGGTCTGGGCGGCGTGGGCCTGGCCAGCGTGCTGGGCGCGCTGGCGTCCGGGGCCTCGCCCGTCGTCGCCGTCGACCTGTCGGAGGACAAGCTGGCCCTGGCCCACAGCCTCGGCCCGGTCCAGACGGTCAATGCCACCGACCCCGACGCGGTCGACCAGGTCCGCGCCCTGACCCGGGGCGGGGCCGATTTCGTGTTCGAGATGGCCGGGGCGGTCCGGGCGCTGGAGGCGGCCTGGAAGATGACCCGCCGGGGCGGCACCACCATTACCGCCGGCCTGCCGCCGCCCGACGCCGCCCTGCCGGTCAATGTCGTGTCGCTGGTCGGCGAGGAGCGAACCCTGAAGGGCTCCTACATCGGCACCTGCGTGCCTTCGCGCGACCTCCCCCGCTATGTCGCCCTGTACCGCCAGGGTCGTCTGCCGGTCGACCGGCTGATGAGCGGCACGATCCCGCTGGAGGACATCAACACAGGCTTCGACCGCCTCGCCGCCGGCGAGGTCGTGCGTCTGGTCGTCACCTTCGGCGAGGCGTGACGACCAGCAAGACAGCCGCCCCGGCCGGCGCTAGACGGAAGCGAACCCACCAAGGAGCCCGCCATGGCCACCGAACTCCATGACCTGACCGTCCCCGCCTTCACCCGGGGTCTGCGCGCCCTGTCGGCCATCCTCGACAAGGCCGTGGCCCACGCCGCCGAGACGGGCGTCGACGCCAACGCCTGGCTGTCGCTGCGCCTGATCGACGACATGAATCCCCTGATCAAACAGGTCCAGACCGCCTGCGACAGCCCCAAGCTGTGCATCGCCCGCCTGTCCGGCGTCGCCGCCCCGGTCCACGACGACACCGAAACCACCATCGCGGAGCTCCAGACCCGCATCGCCGACACCCTGGCCTTCATCGCCTCGGTCCCGCGCGCGGCCATCGACGGTCAGGAAGCCCGCGAGGTCACGCTCACCTTCCCCGGCGGCGAGATGAAGTTCCTCGGCCAGCCCTATGCGACCGGCTTCGCCCTTCCGAACTTCTATTTCCACCTGACCACGGCCTATGGCCTGTTGCGTCAGGCGGGCGTGCCGCTGGGCAAGCGCGACTATATGGGCAGCCCGACCTGACCGGTCGGCAGGCCGGGCAACAAGGCCTCACGCCCGGCAGGCCACCACGCAGGCCTGCGCCAGCACCTCGGCGGAATCCACCAGTGGCACTGCCACATCGGCGGCGGCGAGCAACAGCGGAACCTCGGTGCAGCCTGCGATGACTGCCCCCGCCCCGGCCGCGATCAGGGCCCCGGCCAGCCGCTGCATCGCCGCGCGATTGTCCGCCCCGGAATCCCCCCGCTTCACGCCATAGACACAGGCCATGAAGGCGTCCCGGTCGGTGCCCTCCAGCAAAACGGGCCGCATCCCCTCCGCCTCAAGCGCCGCCCGGTACAAAGCCTCGCCCCCGGGGGTGGCCAGAATGCCGACGCCTCCGGCATTGTGCGGCATCACAGCCGCCACCGTCGCCGCGATCATGTCGATGAAGGGCAGGCCGGCGGCCTCGATCCCCGCCTTCTGGGCGTGGGCGGTGTTGCACGGCATGGCCAGGACCTCCGCGCCCACTGTCTTCAGCCGCAACGCCATGGCCGCCAGTTCCGCCTCCGCCTCGCCCGGCCGCGTGTTTCGGTCCGGCACCTGCGGGTTCAGGTCCATCACGACGCGGATATGATCCGCATCCCCCTGCGCCGGCGTCAGCGCCTGCACCCGCGCCAGAAAGGCCACCGTCGCGGCCGGCCCCATGCCGCCCAGAACACCCAGAGTTCTCATCGCGCCGTCGCCTCCGTGATCAGGCCGCCCCGACACCCGGGGCGAACGCTCTCCCGGATCCCTTCAACCGGATCAGGCCCGCCAGCAAGCCGATCCCCAGCCAGCCGCCAAGGACGGGGCTCATCCCCATACCGACTAGGGGGACCGGAAAGGCCCCGAGGAAGGGGGCGACCGCCCAGCCTGCGAAACACAGCCCAAGACCGACCCCGGCCAACCAGACCGGGGGTGCCGGACCCCTCGAAGCCCGCGTCAGCGCCACAGGGGCCAGCGCAATGGCCGCCAGCAGTAGCAGGGCGAGCCCTGCCAGAACCGGCGACAGTCGAAACGTCAGGCCAATGATCCCCTCAACCTCGGGCACGGGCTGCAACGGGTCGGGCCGAAGCCACGACACCCCGGCCAGCGCGGCGAAGGCCAGAATGGCGGCGACCTGCACCCCCCGCTGTCGCACCGCCAGCACCACAAGCCCGATCCCTGCCAGGGCCAGGGTCGTCGCCTGCGAGGCATCCGGCTGGGCCACCAGCACGCCGGCGCACAGCATCAGGACCCCGATCGTCCAGCCCGGCCGCTTCGGCATCAGCGCCGCAGCGGCCACAAGCGCCGACGGCAAAACCAGCATAGCGATGTTAGTGTGCAGCGGCCCCGCATCGATCCACCGGTGCACCCCCTCCTGCGGCGCGCTGAAGAGCGTCGCCAGCAACCCTGCCGGAGCCAGCCCGAGGACGTACGGAAACGCCCCGGACCTCAGCCCTGCTGCGATCGCCCCGGCCATCCCCGCCCCGACACCCCACGCCAGAAGATCTCTCACCCACGATCCCGTGGCCACCCCGTGCCGCGCCGCCACAAACGCGCCCAGCAGCACCGCCACCAGCGAGAGCGCCCCGTAGATCAGCAGCGGCCGCCCTGCCCCTGCGAAGCCCTTCGTGCCCATCCTTGTCCCCTCGACACCACTTGGCCTTGCCAGCCGGTCGCTCTGTCAGGTTTATGCGCGAAAACCACAAGGAAGCGCCATGCCGCCGGAAGCCGAAGCCGCGACTGCCCTGATCACCAATGACGCCGTTGTGCTGGGCCTTCTGGCCGCCATTCTCGGAGCCGTCTTCTGGGCTTCCAGCCTGTCGCATCCATGGGTGAAACGGTTCTTCACCGTAATCCCGGCCCTGCTGCTGTGCTATTTCCTGCCGTCCCTGCTGACCACCTTCGGCGTCGTCGATCCGGAGGAGTTGCAACTCTATTTCATCGCCTCGCGCTTCCTCCTCCCCGCCGCCCTGGTACTGCTCACCGTCTCCGCCGACCTGCCGGCGGTCGTCGGTCTCGGCCCCAAGGCCCTGATCATGTTTTTCACCGGGACGGTCGGGGTGATGATCGGCGGGCCGGTCGCCCTGCTGCTGACCAGCTGGATCGCGCCCGAGCTGATGGGCGCGGGCCCCGAGGCCATCTGGCGCGGCATGGCCACCGTGGCCGGCAGCTGGATCGGGGGCTCGGCCAACCAGACCGCCCTGTACGAGATCTACGGGGCCGGCCCCGACACCTTCTCGATCTGGATTGCCGTCGACGTCGTCGTGGCCAACATCTGGATGGCTGTCGTCCTGTTCATCGCCGCCAACCAGCGCAGATTTGACAAACTGTTCCGCGCCGACGCCTCTGCCGTCGACCGTGTCCGCGACAAGGCCGAGGCCTATGAGCTGGAGCACGCCCGCATCCCCAGCCTCAAGGACCTGATCTTCATCCTCGCGGTCGGTTTCGGGGCCGTCGGCCTGTCCCACGCCATCGCCGATCCGCTGTCGGCGTGGTTCGGGGCCAGCTTCGACTGGGCCCAGCGGCTGTCGTTCGACTCCAGCTTCTTCTGGCTGGTGCTGGTCGCCACCGTCGTGGGCGTGGTCCTGTCCTTCACCCCGGCCCGCAAGCTGCAGGGCCCCGGCGCGTCCAAGGTCGGCTCGGTCTTCGTCTATGTGCTGGTCGCCACCGTCGGGCTGAACATGAACATCGCCGCCGTCCTGGACAGCCCCGTCTATTTCCTGATCGGCGGTGTCTGGATGGCCGTCCACGTGGCCCTGATGTTCGCCATGGCCTTCCTGATCCGCTCGCCCAGCTTCTTCCTCGGCGTCGGCTCCATGGCCAACATCGGCGGGGCCGCCTCGGCGCCCGTCGCCGCCGCCGCCTTCCACCCCAGCCTCGCGCCCGTCGGCGTCCTGCTGGCGGTGGTCGGCTATATCGTCGGCACCGCCGCGGCCTGGTTCACCGGTCTGGTGATGATGCAGATCGCGGCGGGGGCGGGGTAAGCGTCAGGGCACGACGCCGGTCACCGGCCCGGTTCCGTCGTCTCCTTCCCCGCTCTCGTCGGGCAGGGGGATGGCGCGGTCGGGCCGCTCCATGGCGTCGGCGTCGTCCTCGAGTTGCTCCACACGGTCGTCAACGCCGTCGGATGCGGTGCGGTCAGGATCGGTCATGAGTTGCTCCTTCTGGCTGTCCGAGGAAAACCCGGCAGAAGGCGGCTGCGTTCCACGCAGGTCAGGATGCCCCCTGCAACCCCGGCTCCAGTTCGCCCTGATAGCCGAACAGGCCCTGGGCCCCGCCGGTGTGCAGGAACACCACCCGCTCGCCGTCGAAGCGGCCGGCCCTGGCCAACGCGATCAGCCCCTTCATCGCCTTGCCGGTATAGACGGGGTCCAGCACGATGGCGTCGGTCCGCGCCGCCAGCATCAGCGCCTCGACCACCGCCTGGTCGATCAGGCCATAGCCCGCCCCCACATAGTCGCAGTCGGCCACCACCATCTCAGCCTGCACGGCGTCCGGCCGGCCCAGCAGGGCGGCGGTCTCGCGCGCCAGCTTCAGGACATTGGCCTCCTGTTTCTCTTTCGGTGCCCGCACCCCGATGCCCAGCACCGGGATGTCCGCCCCCATTACCGCCAGCCCGGCCACCAGACCGGCATGGGTCCCGGCGCTGCCGGTCGCGGTCACGACGCGGTCGATGGCCAGATCCAGCTCATCGGCCTGGACCACGATCTCGCGCGCGCAGTCGACATAGCCCAGGGCCCCGACGGCATTCGATCCGCCGCCCGGGATGATATAGGGCCGCCCGCCCCGCGCCCGGACCTCGGCCGCGGTCTTCTCCAGCTCGGCCGGCATGTCCGACCCGCCGGGCACGAACCGGATCTCCGCCCCGAACAGCCGGTCCATCAGGACGTTGCCGTTGTGAACATAGTCGGTCGCCTTCGACCCCGTCCGCTCCTCGAGGATGACCGTGCACTTCAGCCCGGTCGCGGCGGCCGCCGCCGCCGTCTGGCGCACGTGGTTGGACTGCACAGCCCCTTGCGTCACCAAGGTGTCGGCGTCCTGTTCAAACGCTTCGCCCAGCAGGAACTCCAGCTTCCGGGTCTTGTTGCCGCCGCCCGCCAGCCCCGTGCAGTCGTCCCGCTTGATCCACAGGTCGATGCCCAGCGCCTCGGACAGGCGCGGCAGGGGCTCAAGCGGCGTCGGCAGATGCGCCAGGCGCAGGCGGGGAAAGCGGGCGAGATGCATGGTCGGGCTCCGGTTGGGGCCCCTCCCTAACACCGCCGAACGCGACGAGCGACGCCTCGTGCAGGATCGCCACCGTACCCCCGGGGTCCACCGCCGGATTGTGCAGCAGCGCCTCCAGAACCCCCTTCAGCGACGGGGTGATCCGGGCATGCGCCATGGTCCAGCCGGCGAACAGCCGGGCCTCCACCGGCTCCCGGTCGATCAGGACGATGTCCCGGTGGCGCGGGTCCGCCTCCAGCCGCCGCAGCAGCCCGTCCAGCACCTCCGGCGCGCCCTCCACCACCTGCAGATAGCGCCCCTCATGCGCCGCCAGCGCCCCGGTCAGCCCGTCGCGCGCATTGTTGCGGTGCGACTCGCCCAGGATCGTCGCCGTGTTCAACAGGCTGTCGGTGCCCCCCGTGGCCGTGCTGCCATAGATCAACCGTTCAAGCTTCGCCACGCCACTCATCCATCGTCCGGGCGCACGAATTGCGCCGTCTCCGGAGCATCAAGCCGCGACATCGCGCCACGGTTGCAGAACGCCGTGCGGCGGCGGCGCTCTGGTCATCGCCGCCCGACCGGACTATCGTCGGCGCGTTCTCCGGGGGGTCGCATTCGAGCGGCTGAGATTGGCGTAGCCGCCTGACCCGTCGAACCTGATCCGGGTCATGCCGGCGAAGGGATGAGAGTCGTCATTCCCGCGAAGGCGGGAACGGTCCACGCCACAGGACCACCTCGCTCCCTGCGCCGGCGCGACCCTCTGAAAGCACAGAGGCCGCCATGAACATCCACGTCACGCCCGCCGAGCAACCGCACGAGCCCAACGTCGAGCTGGCCCTGAAGGACGCGCGCGAAGAGGTCATGCGCGAGACCGGCACCATCCCCACCGGCGAACGCGCCGGCTCCCGCAAGGTCTATGTCGCCGGCGAACTGTTCCCCGACATCCGCGTCCCCTTCCGCGAGGTCGCGGTCCACCCCTCGGCCAACGAGCCGCCGATCACCATCTACGACTCCTCCGGCCCCTACACCGACCCCACGGTCACCATCGACATCAAGAAGGGCCTGCCCCTCGTCAAATCCAGCTGGCAGCTGGACCGCGGCGACATCGCCCCCGTCCTCAACCCGCGCGAAGTGAAGCCCGAGGACAACGGCCACGCCAGCGGCAAGAACCTCGCCCCCCGCTTCGACACCAGCCGCCACAAGGTCTTCAAGGGCGTCCCCGGCCGCCCCGTCACCCAGTACGAATACGCACAAGCCGGCATCATCACGCCCGAGATGGAATATGTGGCGATCCGGGAAAATCTGCGCCGGGAAGTGATTAGTGGTTCAGTGATGAGTGATTGGGCCCCGTCGCACATGCCTCACGGCACAACCACTCAACCACTAACCACTAACCACTCTACCCCCCGCGACGGCGAATCCTTCGGCGCCTCCATCCCCGACTTCGTCACGCCCGAGTTCGTGCGTCAGGAAATCGCCCGCGGCCGCGCCATCATCCCGCACAACATCAACCACCCCGAGGTCGAGCCGATGATCATCGGCCGCAACTTCCTGGTGAAGATCAATGCCAACATCGGCAACTCGGCCGTCCTGTCGTCCGTCGATGACGAGGTCGACAAACTGGTCTGGGCCACCCGCTGGGGGGCCGACAACGTCATGGACCTGTCGACGGGCAGGAACATCCACAACATCCGCGACTGGATCATCCGCAACTCCAGCGTCCCCATCGGCACCGTCCCCATCTACCAGGCGCTGGAGAAGGTGAACGGCATCGCCGAGGACCTGACCTGGGAGGTGTTCCGCGACACCCTGATCGAACAGGCCGAACAGGGCGTCGACTATTTCACCATCCACGCCGGCGTCCGCCTGCCCTTCGTGCCGATGACCGCCAAGCGCGTCACCGGCATCGTGTCGCGCGGCGGCTCCATCATGGCCAAATGGTGCCTCAGCCATCACCGCGAGTCCTTCCTCTACGAGCATTTCGAGGACATCTGCGACATCATGCGGGCCTACGATGTGTCGTTCAGCCTCGGCGACGGCCTGCGCCCCGGCTCCATCGCCGACGCCAATGACGAGGCCCAGTTCGCCGAGCTCCGCACCTTGGGTGAACTGACCAAAATCGCCTGGGCAAAAGGCTGCCAGGTCATGATCGAGGGCCCCGGCCATGTGCCGATGCACAAGATCAAGGCCAATATGGATGAGCAGCTGAAACACTGCCACGAGGCGCCCTTCTATACGCTCGGGCCCCTGACCACCGACATCGCCCCCGGCTATGACCACATCACATCCGCCATCGGCGCGGCCATGATCGGCTGGTTCGGCACGGCCATGCTCTGCTACGTCACGCCCAAGGAGCATCTGGGCCTGCCCGACCGTCAGGACGTCAAGGACGGCGTCATCACCTACAAGATCGCCGCCCACGCCGCCGACCTCGCCAAGGGCCACCCCGCCGCCCGCCTGCATGATGATGCTTTGTCACGCGCGAGGTTCGAGTTCCGCTGGGAAGACCAGTTCAACCTCGGCCTCGACCCCGAAACCGCCCGCAAATACCACGACGCCACCCTGCCGAAAGAGGCCCACAAGACCGCCCACTTCTGCTCCATGTGCGGCCCGAAATTCTGCTCGATGAAGATCAGCCAGGACATCCGCCGGGACGCGGCGGCCCAGAATGATGCGGGGGGGTCGCTGCTGGACGCCGCCACGGCCGAGGCCGGGATGGCGGAGATGTCGGCGAAGTTCCGGGCGGGGGGCGGGGTGGTGGAGGTGAAGGTTTAGGCGACTAAGGGCATTCGCACTGTAAAGCGGGTCTTATGGTAGTAAAAGCCGTCGACGAAATCCGATTGGATTTCCTGGTCCACACGGACGTTCCCAGAAAAGTGGTCTTCTACCAGCTTCTTAGCAAGACTTAACCCGACACCGCTACCGGGAGCCCCGCTAGCAATTGCCGACCGCCCACGAACACCCTTCCGGAATATCTCTTCTTGCTCATCCTGACTTATAAAGGGGCCATAGGATTCAACACTAAACTCAAGTCCATCGGACTCAGAGACCGATACTTCAATGGGATACATCTCAGGGGAATACTTAATAGCATTGTCGATGAGCACATAAGGTATTAGCTCAAATATTTCCGGCCCTTTAACGCGACCAAAAGAATTTCCATTGAGATTTATCACCTTTCTTTGAAATAGAGCTGACGACTTAAAGCATCGAATTACCTTATCTATTTTTCTAAAGGCATGTATTTTGCTATCTTGAATAAGAGATGCTGGATTTCCAACGAAGTCTAGAGCGTCAGTTCGCATTTTTAACATAGCTTGAGAAGCTATAACGTTATCTAGTCTCTTGCGGACTTCTGTATAGTTTGATTTCTCTACCCAACTCTGGGCCTCTAGCGCTGAGTTGTAAATTGCGTTTGATAGAGCCCGAAGATCATGGACAAGAAGATTGAGGTCTTCTTGAGCTGACTCGATGACGCCTAAGGCGTAGCTTGATATGCCTATAGCAAATTGTTGAATCTGGTCCCTGGACCATTCCTGAGAATAGCCGGGGTAGCGCTTGGAAGGCCGTTTGACGTCTGCGAGTATTAGTCCCGGTACGATCAACAAATCCCCGGTGGGAAGCGCGTGACAATAACGCCAATAGCCGAATTCCCCAGCGCTCCACCCTGTGTTTTCGATTTTGGCATACTGAGAAAGCCTAGGGATATCGCGAAGCTCTATTGGGACAGGAAACAGGGTTCCATTGTGGAAATGAGCAGCTCCATCTTTGGACTTTATATAGACCGCTACAGGAAACATCAGGCGATCCCAAATATCGCTTGAAATACCAGCGAGCTTATCACTCCATTTACAATTGCTTTCGCATCTGATCTGAGGCTTTGATCGTTTCCTGCGGCTTTCACTGCAGAAAAGGTAATATCTCTGCTCTGCACTGATCGCACGTAAGCGTCCTCAAAGGCTATCATATCTTTGGTATCGACACCCATTTCAACAAATCTGGCTCGCACCTTATTCCAAATTATATATGGATCAACAGCTTCTCGAGTAGCGCGATCTAATGCGTCCACCCACTCATCTATATCTATATCCTTCTTTAAGATACGATCGGCACGATCTGCGGCAACTTTTACAGCTCTATCATTAAGGGCCGCCCCAGTATAAGCGATTACGATCTTCTCTGGGTAATTCTTCTTAAGTTCTGTAATAAGGCTCGCGCCTTGAAGCTTGTGGTCGAAATGACGACCAACACCCATAATATCACATAATATCAAAGGATACTTGGACACTTCGCCAAGGCTCTTTATGTCGCCAATCTGCGATATGTTGTATCCATAAGACTGAAGATTTGTTTGCGGAGCAAACGGCTGATCGTCGATTACCGCAATGGGCACTGTCGATCGGCGCTGCTTCTCGCTCTGGAGATGAGCGGCTTTTCCCGCAAAGTCCCGGATGTCGCGAGCGCTCTTGTAAAGTTTCAGTGCGATCGACTTCATTGATCCACCCCATGAGATTCTGGGTTGTTTTTACACCATCATTTTTGATTGCCCACCCTGGTCCTCGTCGCCGGTCCTAGCAGAGCCAGGAAGACCCCCTTCATCAATCGTTTCCTGCGCGAGCGGGCGGAGACGTTCCCGTTCGTGGCCCCGGACACGGTCCTCACCATTCCTCCGCCGTCGGGGGCTTGCGGTCGGTTCGGTATACAAGCCGATCCTCAAGGCGCGGCGCGTCTTCAGCGCCGTGACGGAGGGGGCCCGACGCGGGCACGGTGCCGGGCGGCGGACACCCGGGGCCTGACCTTCAGACACCCGGTGCGCGGCCGGCCCCTTCCACCCCCGCGCAAGCGCGCGGCGGTCCCCCTCCCCCGATGGGGGAGGAATGGTGCGTCGTAAATCCTCCCCCGTCGGGGGAGGTGGCGCGGCGCGTCTTCAGCGCCGTGACGGAGGGGGCCCGACGCGGACACGGTGCCGGGCGGCGGACACCCGGGGCCTGACCTTCAGACACCCGGTGCGCGGCCGGCCCCTCCCCCTCCCGACCCCTCTCCCGGTGGGAGAGGGCTTGAGCGCCTGAGAGCGCCAGCGATCAGACTTGCGCGAAAGG
Source organism: Brevundimonas sp. R86498 (assembly GCF_044598075.1). Lineage (GTDB taxonomy): Bacteria > Pseudomonadota > Alphaproteobacteria > Caulobacterales > Caulobacteraceae > Brevundimonas. The sequence goes on from NZ_CP139004.1 coordinate 276,393, forward strand.
GTGAGGGTCGGGTGGTCCAGTCGGCGTAAGCCGTCGCACGGACCGGGGCCCGACGTCTGGCGAAAGCCCCTCACCCTTTCGGCTTGCGGCTCGCTGCGCTTGCCGAGCCTCAAGCCCTCTCCCGCCGGGAAAGGGAAGCTACAGCAACCCCACTGCCCGCGCCTGCTCGCGGATCGCGTCGTCGATCCGCCACGGCTCGCCCAGGGCGACCGCGTTGGTGAACCGCACCACCGTCCAGCCCAGGGCCTCGATCTCGGTCTGGCGCAGATGATCGCGCAGGATAACGTCGTCGCGCTGATGCACCCCGCCGTCGATCTCGATCACCAGCCTCAGCGGCACGCAGGCGAAATCGACGGTCCAGCGGCCGATGTCATGCTGCCGCCGAACCCTGAATCCCTCGACCGCCCCGCCCCTCAGCCGGGCCCAGACGCGCCGCTCGGCCAGACCGGCCGACTGGCGAAGATCGCGGGCGCGGGACATGACCCCAGATTGCAATGTTCTCCCGCTGATCGGAAAGCGCTAAAGTGACCCCATGCCCACCCTCGTCCTCCTCGCCGGACCGAACGGAGCCGGGAAGACCACCCTCCTCAACGCCGTCCTGCGCGAGCGCGCGGAAGCGTTCCAGTTCGTCAATCCCGACGAGGTGGCGCGCGGCCTGACCGGCTCAGGTCCCGCCCGCGATCTCGCCGCCGGGCGGCTGGTGCTGGAGCGGCTGGACGCCCTGTTCGCCGCCCGCGCCGACGTCGTGCTGGAGACGACCCTGGCCAGCCGATCCCATGCGGTCCGCATTCGCGACTGGAAGGCGGTCGGCTATCGGTTTGAACTGGTCTATCTGCGTCTGCCGAGCGCGGACCACTCCGTCGCCCGCGTCGCGAACCGCGTCGCCGAAGGCGGCCACGGCATTCCGGAAGACACGCTGCGACGGCGGTTCCTGGTCAGCTTGGAGTATCTGGAGACGACCTACAAACCCCTGGCCGACGACTGGAAGGTCTACGCCAGTGGCGGCGAGGTGCTGGAACTGCTAGATTGGGGACCGCGATGAACAAGTCGATTTTCGATCACGAAACCATTCTGAAGGCCAGCCGTCGCGCGGCGGAGATGGCCAGGAACGGCACGCGCGAAGAGAAGTCCGGCAAGTTCCTCCCGCCCCCCGGCTGGAAGGGTCACCTCGTCACCGCCGCCGACGTCGCGCCGAAGACACCGCGCAAGGTGAAGGCGGCTTAGCGGAGCCCTCTCCCGGTGGGAGAGGGCTTGAGCGCCTGAGAGCGCAGCGATCAGTCTTGCGCGAAAGGGTGAGGGTCGGGTCGTTCAGTCGGCGTGAGCCGTCGCACAGGCCGGGCCGCAACGTCCGGCGAAAACCCCTCACCCTTTCGGCTTGCGGCTCGCTTCGCTCACCGAGCCTCAAGCCCTCTCCCGCCGGGAGAGGGTCTGTCCCCTACGACCGATTCTGACGTATCCCCATGCCAGCCTCCGCCCGTCGCACCATGGGAGGCACAGCGATGGCGGATGGAGCACACACACCCCGGGCGAACCCGCGCATCGTCCCGGACGCGGTCTGGGAGCGGGTGCGCGAGGACTATGTCTCCGGGGTGCCGGCGGCCGAGGCCTGCCGACGGCATGGCGTCGGGCTGACGGCCCTGCGCAGCCGCGCCCTTCGCGACGGCTGGCGGCGCGCGGATCAGGCGTGGACGCCGCCGGAGCGGCTGGATCCCGACGACGAGGGGCGAATTCTGGAGGAGGAGGTCTGCGGCGATCTCGACCGGATCGAGGCGGGCCAGCTGGCGTGGGTGGCCTCGCGCCGGATGATGCGGGCGGTCATGCGCGGCGACGCCGTCGAGGCCCTGCGCTGGCGCCGCGTCCGCGTCGCGCTGGACGCGGAGGAGGCCGAACTGGACCGCATGGCGGCCGGGGAGATGGCCCGGTGGCGGATGCTGCACGGCACCGGCGAAGCGGACTCAACGGACTCAACGGACTTCTGTTTTTCAGCGACCGGGTCCCGGGGCGGCGGGCACCTGACCGGTGGGCCTCAGCCCCCGGCGGCGATCTTCCTCAACGCGGCCTCGAACACCGCCGCCGGCTGGCCGCCGCTGATCAGATACTGCCCCTCCACCACCACGGCGGGGACGGCGCTGATGCCGCGCGAGCGCCACAGGGCCTCCTCGGCCCGGACCTCGGCGGCGTACAGGTCGTCGGCCAGGACCTCGACCGCCTTGCTGCGATCAAGCCCGGCCTTGGCGGCGGCATCGGCCAGGACCCCGGGGTCGGTCAGGGACCGGCCGTCGGTGAAATGGATGCGGAACAGGGCCTCCTTCAGCGCCCGCTGCCCCCCGGCACCGGCCGTGGCCTGGGCCCAGGACAGCAGCCGGTGCGCGTCGAAGGTGTTCCAGATGCGGCTGTCGGGCCCCATCCGCATCTCGAAGCCGTCCCAGGCCTCGGCCGCGCGGGCGGTGATCATGGCCCGGTTGGCCGCCGACTGTTCGGGGGTGGAGCCGTATTTGCGGGCGATATGCTCGCCGATGTTCTCGCCCTCCGGGGCCATGTCGGGGTTCAGCTCGAACGGGCGGAAGGTGATGTCGGCGGTGATGCCGTCGGCCCGGACCGCTTCCAGCGCCGCCTCCAGCCCGCCCAGCCCCACCACGCACCAGGGGCAGACGACGTCGGAGACGAAATCGATGGTCAGGGGGCGGCTCGGGGACTGGGTCATGGAGGGCCAGATGGGGGCGAGGGCGGCCCGAAAAAAGCGCCGTGACTTGAAAATCCCCCGTTAACCGGTCGGGCGCACCCTGTGGATCAAATCGGAGACGTGCCATGTCCAGTATCGTGACCGCCGGCTACCGCAGCCGTCGGGACCATTTCGAGCCCAGCGACACCGATCCCCATGAGCAGCGCCGCCTGCGCGGCCATCTGGAACAGATCGACTATGCCGCCTTCGTCTCGAACCGCGAGGTCATTCCCCAGATCATGGGTCTGGGGGCCAGCCACACCGAGGCCGCGGCCTTCCAGCGTCTGGCCGTGGTCGCCGCGACCGCCCGCGCCCGCTGGATCGCCGAGGCCCTGAAAATCAGCGAGTCCGGCCAGGCCATCGGCGTAGCCGAGGCCCGGAAACTGGCCGACCTGCGCACCACCTATGACGAACTGTCCGAGGCCTATGAGGGCCTGCGCCGGATGGTGGAACGCGGCTACCTGCCCTACCGCAGCCCCGACCGCTAGGCCGGGGGCGGAGCGCTCACCGCCGCCGGCGGCGGCGCATCCAGGTCCAGCGGCGCGCTGCCGCCGCCCGGCAGGGTGGCCAGCCAGACGAAGCCCGCCGTGACCGCCACGGCGACGACGGCGACAACCAGGAAGGTCCAGCGGTCCCGGGGCTTCACCGTCTGAACTGCCGCGCTGACCGTCGCGTACAGGGTCGGGGTCACGACCACCGAGGGCAGGCTGCGCGGCTCAGCCACCGGCGGGGCCTCCCCGGCCAGCGGCGGGACGGTCTCGACCATCTCCACCGCCTCGACCTCGACGACCTGCTCCACCCGCGGGGCGGGCTGCGGCGCGGGTTCGGGCCGGGGTTGGGGAACGGGTTCGGGCGCAGGCTCCGGGAGCGGCGTAGGCTCGGCAAGGAGTTCGGGCTCGGGCGGGGGCGCGGGCCTCTCCGGCGTCGTCTCCGGCACGGCCGGTTCCGGTGCGGCGGGCCGGGCGGTCGGGATCATCGACCCGCTCAGCACCCCGCCCCCCGGCTTGCGCAGCGGAATCCCGGTCAGGCGCGGCGTGCTCAGCGGCACCGGTGCCTCGGGCAGCGGGCCGACGCGAAACACCGTCTGCGGCGGGCGCGACCACTGGATCCGGCCGCGCACGAACGGCTCGGCCGGCGCGCCTTCGGCTTCAGGGCGGGGCGGGGTGTCTGACATTGCGGGCGTCCTAGCGGCGAACCGCGGTCCGGTCCAGTTACGGAACGGTCAGCGAACCTCGACGCCCTTCCAGAAGGCGATGCGGTCGCGAATCTCCGCCGCCGCCGATTTCGGCTCCGGATAGAACCAGGCCGCGTCCCGGTTCTCCTTCCCGTCGACAACGATCGAATGGTACGAGGCCACGCCCTTCCACGGGCAGGTCGAGGTCGTCGTCGACGGCGTCAGCACGGCCGCATCGACCGCCTCGCGCGGGAAATAGTGGTTGCCCTCGACCACCACCGTGTCGTCCGAGGTCGCGATCACCACCCCGTTCCAGGTCGCTGTCGTCATGGTTGTTTCTCCTCAGGTTTTCAGCCGGTAGCCGGTCTTGAAGATCCAGCCGACGATCGCCAGGCACACGATCAGGAACCCGAAGGTGGCCGCAAGGCTCCACACGATCGGCACATCCCCCGTCCCGTAGAAGCTCCAGCGGAAACCCGAGATCAGATAGACCACCGGATTGAACAGGGTCACCGTCCGCCACGCCGGCGGCAGCATGTCGATCGAATAGAAGGATCCACCGAGGAAGGTCAGCGGCGTCACGATCAGCATGGGGATGAACTGCAGTTGTTCGAAACTGTTGGCCCAGATGCCGATGATGAAGCCGAACAGGCTGAAGGTGGTCGAGATCAGGATCAGGATCGCCAGCATCCACACCGGGTGCAGGATCTGCAGCGGCACGAAGAAGGCCGCCGTCCCCAGGATGATCAGCCCCAGCACGGCGGACTTGGTCGCCGCCGCCCCGACATAGGCCAGCACGATCTCGAACGGCGATACCGGCGCGCTCAGCAACTCATAGATGGTGCCGGTGAACTTGGGGAAATAGATGCCGAAACTGGCGTTGAAGATCGACTGTGTGAACAGGCTCAGCATGATCAGCCCGGGCACGATGAAGGCCCCGTAGGGCACGCCGTCGATCTCGGTCATGGCCGAGCCGATGGCCGAGCCGAACACCACGAAATACAGGGCCGTGGTGATGACGGGGGTGACGATCGACTGCCAGATGGTGCGGAGCGCCCGCGCCATCTCGAACCGGTAGATGGCCCAGACGCCGTATCCGTTGAAACTCATGCGGCGGCTCCGACCGGGCTGTCCCGATGCACCAGGCTGACGAAAATGTCCTCCAGCGAGCTCTGGCGGGTGTTCAGGTCCCTGAAGGCGATGCCGAGGTCCGACAGCCGTCGCAGCAGCGACGGCACCCCGGTGTGGTCGGCGTTGGAGTCGAAGACATATTCCAGCTCATGGCCCTCCGCGCGCAGCGTCAGGTCCCAGTCCGCCAGCTCGGCGGGCAACACCGCCAGCGGATCCTGCAGGTTCAGGGTCAGGGTCTTGCGCCCCAGCTTCTTCATCAGTTCGGTCTTGTCCTGCACCAGGATCAGCTCGCCCTTCAGGATCACCCCCACCCGGTCGGCCATCTCCTCGGCTTCCTCGATGTAATGGGTGGTCAGGATGATGGTGACGCCGCTGTCGCGCAGACGCCGGACCAGGTTCCACATGTCGCGACGCAACTCGACGTCCACCCCCGCCGTCGGCTCATCGAGGAACAGGATGTCGGGCTGGTGGCTCAGGGCCTTGGCGATCATGACCCGACGCTTCATCCCGCCGCTCAGGGTCATGATTTTCGCGTCCTTCTTGTCCCACAGGCTGAGGTCCCTCAGCACCTGCTCGATGAAGGCCGGGTCCGGGGCCTTGCCGAACAGGCCGCGGCTGAAGGTGACCGTGGCGATGACCGTCTCGAAGGCATCGGTGGTCAGTTCCTGGGGCACCAGGCCGATCTTCATCCGCGCCTGACGAAAGTCTTTCTGGATGTCGTGGCCATCGGCGACCACTGTGCCGGCCGTCGGCGAGACGATGCCACAGATGATCGAGATCAGCGTGGTCTTGCCCGCGCCGTTGGGTCCCAGCAGGGCGAAGATTTCGCCCTTGCCGATCTGCAGGTTCGTGGGCTTCAGCGCCTGCAGACCCGAGGCATAGGTCTTGGCGACGCCCCTGATATCGATGACCGACGTCATTGGGCGCAGCCCCTTCACCGGCCGCAGCGCCGTGACCGCAATATGGCGATGGCGGGGCATCACTCAACCCCGGACGGGAGCCTTTCTCGAGCGTTGCGCGTTGACCGGCGCTCACTTTTTCACAGGACCCCATGCCCGCACTCGCCTCCACCCTGAACCGCGCCCGCGCCGGTCTGGCCGCCATGGGCGAGGCTGGGCGCCGGCGATCGGCCCTGCTCCGGCGGGTCCCGCCCCTGTCTACCCTGCTCGAGATCGCGGCCCGCATCGGCTACGGCGCACGCGGCTTTGTCTATCTCTCGATCGGCGCGATCACCCTGATGGCGGCACTGGATGTCGTAGGCGACGCCGTCGGGTCCAGCGGGGCCATCCAGATGGTAGCCGAACAGCCGTTCGGGCGAGTGTGGCTGATCCTGCTGGGCCTGGGCCTGTGGGCCTTTGTGCTGTGGCGGGTGCTGCAGTCGGTGTTCGATGCCGACCATGAGGGCAAGACCTCGAAAGCTTTGATGGTGCGGGCCGGTCAGGCGGTCAGCGGCCTCTTCTACGGCCTGCTCGCATCCGGTGTGTTTGAGTTGCTTGACGAGTTTCCGGCGCGATCCGGGACGGAGGACGTCGCGGAAAACCAGCAGAAAGCCGCGACCCTCCTGGCGTTGCCTTTCGGGAGCTGGCTCCTTCTTGGCGTGGGTCTGCTCATTCTCGGCGTCGGAGCGGGCAATGTTATCAAGGGCCTGCGCGCCGACTTCGGAGAGGCCCTGTCCTGCTCGGCCACCCTGTGTCGTCGACTGACGCCCATTGCGCGGGCCGGCTATGTCGCCCGGGGGCTGGCCTATCTGCCGCTTGGCGTGTTCGTTGTGCTGGCGGGCCTGCAGTCCAGCGCGGCCGAGGTCAGCAGTTTCGGACAGGCGCTCGAACTCGCTGGAGACGCGTCCGGGCGGCAGCTGGGTTCTGGCGGCCACCGCCTGCGGGCTCATGGCCTTCGGAGCGTTCGCCTTCGTCGAGGCGCGATTCCGCCGTATTCGGCCCCCGCGCGATCTGGACGCCTGACCGGCGCGCGCTTTCGCCGCGTCCGCCGGACGGAGTTCCCCCGTATCTTCGGTCTCCCGAACCGCAGGACACCGACGATGAGCCTCCGCACCCTGACCCTCGCGACCGTCGCCCTGCTCGGGCTCGGGGCCTGCGCCACCTCCATCCCCGCCAGTCAGGTCCGGGCCCCGCAACCCGCGCGCGCCGTCGATCTGGAGCGCTTCTATACCGGGCGCTGGCTTGAGATCGCCCGGCTGCCGATGCGCCTGACCGACGGCTGTGTCGCCGGCGCGACCAGCTATGTCATCCGCAGCCCGACCCGCGTCGACGTCCGCGACACCTGTCAGGTCGACACGCCGACGGGCCGGGAAAAGGCCATCGGGGCAGACGGCACGATCCTGGATCCCGGTTTCAACGCCAAACTCCGGGCCCGCTATGTGGGCGGTCTGATCACCTGGGAGTACTGGGTGCTGGATCACGCCGAGGACTACAGCTGGTTCATCTCGGCCGATCCGAAGTTCGAGAAACTCTGGATCTACACCCGTGAGGTGCCGGACGCGGCGGAGCGGGCGGCGCTCGTCGAGCGGGCCCGCAATCTGGGCTATGATGTCAGCCGGCTCGAATTCCCGGCCTTTTGAGGGCTTACGACATGCGCCGCCGTCCTGTCCTGCTGACCGCCCTTTCCGCGTCGCTCCTTGTCGCCGGCTGCGGCGGCGGGCCCCTCGCCCCGCCCGGGGCGACCTTCGGACCGGACCCGAAACTGGTCGCGCCCCACCGCAACCTGATCGCACCGACGGTCAACATCGCACCGGCCGTCGGATGGCCGGAAGGACGGAAACCGACCGCGCTGGAGGGGTTTGTGGTTCAGGCGTTCGCCTCCGACCTTGACCATCCCCGCTGGCTCTATCGCCTGCCGAATGGCGACATCCTGGTGGCCGAGACCAATGCCCCACCCAAACCCGAGGGCAAGTCCGGCGGCCTGCGCGGCTGGGTCATGGGGCTGGTGATGAAACGGGCGGGTGCCGCCCCGGCCAGCGCCAATCGGATCACCCTGCTGCGGGACGCCGACGGAGACGGGGCGGCCGAGGTCCGCACCGCCTTCCTCGAAAATCTGTTCTCGCCCTTTGGCATGGCCCTGGTCGGCGACCGGCTCTATGTCGCCAATGCCGATTCGGTCGTGTCCTTCCCCTATCAGACCGGCCAGACCCGGATCACCGCGACCGCGACCCCGGTCGCGGCCCTGCCGGCGGGTCGCAATCATCACTGGACCAAAAGCCTCGTCGCCTCCTCGGACGGGACCCGGCTCTATGTCGGCGTCGGTTCCAACTCCAACATCGCGGAGCACGGCCTGGACGAGGAGGTCGGGCGGGCGGCGATCCACGAGATCGACATCGCGACCGCGACCACCCGCATCTTCGCCTCCGGGCTGCGCAACCCCGTGGGCATGGCGTGGCAGCCCGACAGCGGGGCGCTGTGGGTTGCGGTCAATGAGCGCGACGAGCTCGGCAACGACCTTGTGCCCGACTACATGACCTCGGTGCGGGACGGCGGATTCTACGGCTGGCCCTGGAGCTACTACGGGCAGGTCGTCGATTCCCGCGTCACCCCGCAGTCACCGGAGCGCGTCGCGACAGCCCTGTCGCCCGACTATGCGCTGGGGGCGCACACTGCCTCCCTTGGGCTGACCTTCTACGACGGCGCAGCCTTCCCGGCCGGCTACACCGGAGGGGCCTTCGTCGGCCAGCACGGCTCCTGGAACAGAAGTCCGCGGTCCGGCTACAAGGTCATCTTTGTGCCGTTCGCCGACGGAAAGCCGTCCGGCCCTCCCCGGGACTTCCTCACTGGCTTCCTGACGGAGGACGGTGAGGCCATGGGGCGTCCGGTCGGTGTCCAGGTCGACGGCACCGGTGCCCTGCTCGTCGCCGACGATGTCGGCAATGTGATCTGGCGGGTCGCACTGGCGCGCTGAGGGCTCAGGGTCGACAGGAACCGGGGCGTGGGCGCCACGGCCGGACGGAAACGCCGAAGACCGGCGTTCAGGATTTAGGCACCGGTTGACCCGGGCACGGCGCTTGTTCATCACCGGTTCGACTTGCATATGAATACGGAGCGACTGCGACCATGGGTCTGGCGGCCAATATCAGACGTGACCTGAAGTTCGCGTCCGGTCTGCGTCGTCTGCTCAAGCGGATCAAGCCGATCGCGCTCGATGGCGACGTCCTGGTCTGCGACGACTTTGAGGAAGCCGTCGACCAGTTCGCGGACAATGTCGCGGTCGAGGACGAGCATCGCTCGCTGACCTATCGTGACCTTGACGCCATGGCCAACCGCTATGGTCACTGGGCGCGGAGTCGCAATCTTCGCCGCTCGGACGTGATCGGCCTGGTGATGACCAACCGGGTGGAGTACCTCGCCGCATGGCTCGGCTTCTCCAAGGTCGGGATCGCCACCGCCCTGATCAACACGAACCTGTCCGGCGAGGCACTCGCCCACTGCCTCAATATCGCCGGTGTCGCCACCGTCGTGGCCGATGAGGAGACCTGGCGGCGGTGCGAGGAAGCCAGACCCTTCGTCACCCGGACCATGGCCCTCTGGGTTCTGGGCCTGAAAGAGAGCGACGAGGTTTCCGAACGGCGTGGCCTCGACAATGCGGTCCGCAGCGGGTCCTCCGTCCGGCTGGCGCGCAGCCTCCGCAGTGGGATCACAAATCGCGACACGGCGCTGTTCATCTTCACATCGGGCACGACAGGCATGCCCAAGGCGGCGCGCATCCATCACGCCCGGGCCCGGACCTATATGCGGGCCTTCGCAGGAGCCACGGCCTCGACGCGGAAGGATCGGATCTTCAACGTCCTTCCCCTGTATCATTCCACCGGTGGGCTGGTCGGCGTGGGCCCGGCCCTGCTGAACGGCGGCCGCCTCATCCTGCGACGCAAATTCTCGGCCTCTTCCTTCTGGCGCGACGTCAATGCCACCGAGGCGACCCTGTTCGTCTATATCGGCGAGCTTTGCCGCTATCTGGTGAACTCGCCGGCCCAGGACGGGGAGCGCGGTCATCGCCTGCGCCTCGCCTTCGGAAACGGGCTGAGACCGGATGTCTGGCCCGAGTTCCAGAGCCGGTTCGCCATTCCCGAGATCCTCGAGTTCTACGGCTCGACCGAAGGCAACGTCTCCCTGTTCAACTTCGACGGCAAGCCGGGCTCGATCGGCCGGGTGCCCAGGCTCCTCCGGAGCCAGATCAACATCCGCCTGGTGCGTTTCGACGTCGATACCGAAGAGCCCGTCCGCCTTGCCAACGGCCTGTGCCAGGAGACCTCGGTGGGCGAGATCGGCGAAGCCATCGGCGTCATCAGCGACAATATCCGCCACGACTTCACCGGCTATGCGGACAAGGCCGCCTCGGAGAAGAAGATCCTGACAGACGTGTTCCAGCGCGGTGATCGCTGGTTCCGGACCGGCGACCTGATGCGTCAGGATTCCGAGGGCTATTTCTATTTCATCGACCGGATCGGCGACACCTACCGGTGGAAGGGCGAGAACGTCTCGACCGCCGAGGTCGAGCAGCGCCTCGTCAATGCGCCGGGCGTGAAAGAGGTCATCGCCTACGGTGTCCCTGTCCCGGGGGCCGAGGGCAAGGCCGGCATGGTGACGCTGGTCGTCGACGGGCGATTCTCGGCGAAGGAGTTCGCCGCCTTCGCCGACGAGCAACTGCCCTTCTACGCGCGACCGGTTTTCGTCCGTCTGGCCAAGACCCTCGAAACGACCGGCACGTTCAAATACCGCAAGATCGACCTGGTGACCGAGGGCTTCGACCCGAGCAAGGTCGATGGGCCGCTCTATGTCCGCGGCGGCAAGGCGGGCTATCAGAAACTCTCGCCCGAAGGCTTCCTTGCGATCCAGAACGGCTCAACCCGGCTCTGATCGCAACCGCCCCTTAATCAATAACGGCGATGTTCGGGCTCTCTCGCGCTCAGGACAGACTGCCTCATCATGCTCCAGATCATCGGCATCGTCCTCCTGTTCGGTATGGTGTTCGGCGGCTACACCATCGCCGGCGGGAAGATGGGGGTCATTCTTCACTCCCTCCCCTATGAGATGATGATGATCGGCGGATCGGCCGTGGCCGCGCTGGTCATGTCCAATTCCGGCTCCACGCTGAAAGGCCTGCTGGGCAGCTTCGGCCTGATGTTCGGCGGCAACAAGTGGAAGAAGAAGGACTATGTGGAGCTGCTGTCGCTGCTGTTCCAGCTGACCAAGACCATGAAATCCAAGGGGGTGATCGCTCTCGAAAGCCACATCGAAAAGCCCGCCGAAAGCACCATCTTCCAGAAATACCCCAAGGTCCTGAAGGACCATTTCGCCACGGATTTCATCTGCGACACCCTGCGGATGATGACCATGAACCTCGAGGATCCCCACCAGATCGAGGACGCCATGGAAAAGCAGCTTGAAAAGCACCATCACGAGGCGCTTGGCCCCGCGCATGCGCTTCAGAACATGGCCGACGCCCTGCCCGCACTCGGCATCGTCGCGGCCGTGCTCGGGGTGATCAAGACCATGGCGGCCATTACCGAGCCGCCCGAGGTCCTCGGTGGCATGATCGGCGGGGCGCTCGTCGGCACCTTCCTCGGCGTGTTCCTCGCCTATGGCCTGGTCGGCCCGCTCGCGGCACGCCTGACCGAGGTCGTCAACGGCGATAGCGCCTATTACAAGATCATCCAGTCGGTGCTGGTCGCCCACCTGCACGGCAACGCGGCCCAGATCTCGGTCGAGCTTGGCCGGGGCGACATCCCGAGCGCGGCCCAACCCTCGTTCCTGGAAATGGAAGAGGCCCTCGCCGCCGCACCCGCGGACGCCTGATCGCCCGGACGGCCTGTCCGGTCGCGACCGGATCTAGCTGTGATCAGAGCGGATGGCCCTCGCCTGGATGTTCCACACAGCCGATCACGAACGCGTGAGGATTTCGCTTGCGCTTCCGCTCACGTTCCCGTTATCTGCGGCCAGCGAGGATTCATGACCTCGCGTGAACCCTTCTGAAGGATACCCACCATGCGCATCGTTGCTCTGATCGCCGCCTCGGCCGCCGCTCTGGCCCTGGCCGCCTGCCAACCCGCCGCCGAAGACACCGCCGCTGACGCCTCGGCTGACGCCGCTGCCGCCGCCGACACCGCCACGGACGCTGCTGCCACCGCCGACGCCGCTGCGACCGACGCCGCTGCCGCCGCTGGTGAAGCCGCTGCTGCTGCCGCCGCTGCTCCGGCCGCTGACGGTGCGATGGCCCCGGCTGCCGACGCTGCCGCTGCTCCGGCCGCTCACTAAGACCACGACCGGACCGGTTTCGACCGGTTCATCGGAAAGGGGTCGCCTTCGGGCGGCCCCTTTTTTCGTGCCCGCGGCCTGACGCCGGGCCCGACGCGGGTATAGATCGCCGCCATGACCCCGCCGGACGACCGCGCCCCCCGACTGATCTGGACCGAGGCCGGCGAGCCCCGCTCCGACCGGTATGGCGATGTCTATTTCTCGGCCCAGGACGGACTGGCCGAGAGCCGCACGGTCTTCCTTCAGGGCTGCGGCCTCCCGAACGCCTGGGCTGACCGAAACCACTTCACCGTCGCCGAGCTCGGCTTCGGCACCGGCCTGAACATCGTCGCCCTTCTGGACCTGTGGCGACGCACCCGCCCGGACGGTGCCCGGCTCCAGGTCTTCACGGTCGAGGGCCACCCCCTGTCCGTCGCGGACGCCGGACGGGCTCTCCACGCCTGGCCAGCGCTCGCGGACATCAGCGCAGCCCTATTGGCCGGCTGGCCCCCGCAGACCCCCGGCTTTCACCGCATCGACCTCCCGGATCTCGGTGCCGTGATTGATGTTGCCGTCGGCGAGGTCGAACAGGTTTTGTCGGACTGGAGCGGCCCGGCCGACGTCTGGTTCCTTGACGGCTTCTCGCCCGCGCTCAACCCGGCCATGTGGTCAGACGCCGTCCTCGACCTCATCGCCGCCCGCTCCGCCCCAGACGCGCGCCTGGCCACCTTCACCGTCGCAGGGGCCGTGCGCCGGGGTCTGGCCCACCGGGGCTTCGTCGTGGACAAGCGCCCGGGTCATGGCCGCAAGCGCGAGCGGCTGGAGGGCCGCCTGCCCGGTCCGCCGCCCGCCTGCCCCCCCTCCCCCTCCATTGTCGTCGTCGGGGCCGGGATCGCGGGGGCCTCCGTCGTCCGCGCCCTGCGCGCGGCCGGCCTGTCGCCCCGTCTGATCGAGGCCGAGGGTCCCGGAGCCGGGGCCTCAGGCTTCCCAGCCGCCCTCGTTACGCCCCGCTTCGATCTCGGCGATCCCGCCATCGCCGGCCTGTTCGCCCAGACCCTCGAGCGCGCCGACGCCCTCTATAGCCAGGTCCCCGGGGCCATCCTCGCCCGCAGCGTGCTTCAGCTACCCGCCACGGAGCGCGACGCCGCCCGCTTCGACCGCATCGCGGCCCAGCCGCTCTGGCTAGAGGGGGCGCTCCGCCCCGTCGACTGCGCCCGGGCCTCGACCCGGGCCGGGGAGGCCCTCGACGACCCGGGCCTCGACATGACCACCGCCTTCACCCTGGCTCCGGCGGCGGTCCTGACCGACTGGCTGGCGGGAACCCCGCTTGTGCCCGGCCGGGCCGACCGGATCGAGCCCGCCCCCGGCGGCTGGTGCGTCCGGGACGCGCAGGGTGCCCCTCTGGCCGAGTTGGAGGTCGTGGTCGTGTGCGCCGGGGCCGGGACCGTGGCCCTGCTCCCCGACCTCGTCCTGTCCCCGGTGCGGGGCCAGGCCGACTGGGTCAGCGGCATCACCGCCCCGGCCCTGGCCTGGGGCGGCTATGTCGCGCCGACAGCGGACGGGCTGCTGTTCGGGGCGACACACGACCGGGACCAGACCGCCACCGACGTGCGGCCGGAGGACTCGGCCCGCAACCGCGCGACCTTGGCGGCCCGCCTGCCCGAACTGGCCGCGCGTCTCGACCCTTCGGCCGTCCGGTCCCGGGCCGCCCTGCGCGCCACCACCCGCGACCGCCTGCCAGTCGTCGGGCCCATCCCGGACCAGCCCGGCCTGTTCGTCCTCGGCGGACTTGGCTCCCGCGGCCATTGCCTCGCCCCGCTACTGGCCGAGCATCTGGTCGCCGAAATCCTCGCCCACCCGTCGCCCCTGCCCCGCGCGGTGGTGGACAGGCTCTCCCCCGCTCGGCCGGTGCTTCGCCCGGTTGCGCAACCGGAACAGAAGGCAGACGCTGTGTCATGAGATCCCCTGAGGAGAACACCATGTCCCGCCATGCCCTGGTCCCCGCCGTCCTGCTCGCCACGCTGGCCGCCTGCGCCCCCGCAGCTCCGGGAGGGTCCAGTGCCCTGTCTGCCGCAAGCGACCGCGCCCCGCGTCAGTGCTTTCAGGCCCGGCAGATCATCAATTTCCGCGAAGGCGACGACCAGCAGATCTATCTCCGGGTCCTCGGCGGCGAGGTCTTCGCCCTCGCGTCTGTCGGATGCTGGGACCTGGCCGGTGCCAACGCCCTCAGCGTGACCCCTGCCATCGGCGGTAGCGACCGGATGTGTGTGGGCGACACAGCGGAGATCGCCATTGCCAACGCCTCCCTGCCGCGGGGACCGTGCCGCGCCCGGATCGACCGCGTCCTGACCGAGGCAGAAATCACGGCCCTACCCTCCCGGCAGCGCCCCTGAGCCTCAGGCCTTCTGGGCGTAGCCCAGCCGTTGGTTCAGCTTCTCGATCAGGTCGATGGCCGTCTCGGCGATGACCGAGCCGGGCGGATAGACGGCCGCAGCGCCCAGATCGATCAGGGTCTGCACATCGCCGGGCGGGATCACCCCGCCCACAGTGATCATGATGTCGGGCCGCCCCAGCTTCTCCAGCTCGGCCTTCAGCTCGGGCACCAGCGTCAGGTGCCCGGCCGCCAGCGACGACGCCCCGACCACATGGACATTGTTTGCGACGGCGTCGCGCGCGGCTTCTGCCGGGGTCTGGAACAGCGGCCCGGCCACGGCGTCCAGCCCCAGGTCACCATAGGCCGTCGCCACCACCTTCTGGCCCCGGTCGTGCCCGTCCTGCCCCAGTTTGGCGATCAGGATGCGCGGCGGCCCGCCGTCATTCTCGACGAAGGCGGCGACCATGTCCCGGGCCCGGCTGATGCGCGCATCGGTCCCCGCCTCGCGGGCATAGACCCCCGACACCGTCTTGACGGTCGCCACATGCCGGCCGAAGGCGGCCTCCAGCGCGTCGGACATCTCGCCGACCGTCGCATGGGCGCGACCGGCGCGGACGCACAGCTCCAGCAGGTTCTCCGACCCTCGCGCGCCCTCGGTCAGGGCGGTCAGCGCCGCCTGCACCGCCGCCTCGTCCCGTTCGGCCCTCAGGCGTTTCAGCTTGTCGATCTGGGCCGCCAGCACGGCGGCGTTGTCGACCTTCATCACCGGGATATCGTCGGGCGTGTCGTTCAGATAGCGGTTTACCCCGACCACGGTCTGCTGGCCGGTGTCGATCCGCGCCTGCGTCCGGGCCGCCGCCTCCTCGATCCGCAGCTTGGGCACGCCCGCCTCGATCGCCGCCGCCATGCCGCCCAGCGCGCGCACCTCGGCCATATGGGCCCGTGCCCGCTCGGCCAGCTCGTGGGTCAGCCGCTCCACGAAAAAGCTGCCGCCCCACGGGTCGATCACCCGGGTCAGCCCGGTCTCCATCTGCAGCAGCAGCTGGGTGTTCCTCGCGATCCGGGCCGAGAAATCCGTCGGCAGGGCCAGGGCCTCGTCCAGCGAATTGGTATGCAGCGACTGCGTCTGGCCGCCCGCCGCTGCCATGGCCTCGACCATGGTGCGGGGCACATTGTTGAACACGTCCTGGGCCGCCAGCGACCAGCCCGAGGTCTGGCAATGGGCACGTAGCGACAGGCTGCGCGGGTCCCTGGGCGCGAACTCGGCCTGCACCGCCTCGGCCCACAGCAGGCGGCCGGCGCGCAGCTTGGCCACCTCCATGAAATAGTCCATGCCGATGGCCCAGAAGAAGCTGAGGCGCGGCGCGAACCGGTCGACGTCCATGCCGGCGGCGACGCCCGCCCGGATGTATTCCAGCCCGTCGGACAGGGTGTAGGCCAGCTCCAGATCGGCCGAGGCCCCTGCCTCCTGCATGTGATAGCCGCTGATCGAGATGGAGTTGAACTTCGGCGTCTCCTGCGCCGTCCAGGCGAAGATGTCGGCGATGATCCGCATCGAGGGCCCGGGCGGATAGATATAGGTGTTCCGGACCATGAACTCCTTGAGGATGTCGTTCTGGATGGTTCCGGTCAGGGCGGCGTGGGCCACACCCTGCTCCTCGGCCGCGACGACATAGAGGGCCAGGATCGGCAGCACCGCCCCGTTCATGGTCATCGACACCGACATCTGATCCAGCGGAATACCGTCGAACAGGGTCCGCATGTCGAGGATGGAATCGATCGCCACCCCCGCCATGCCGACGTCGCCGGCGACGCGCGGATGGTCGGAATCGTAGCCGCGGTGGGTGGCCAGATCGAAGGCGATCGACAGCCCCTTCTGCCCTGCCGCGAGGTTGCGCCGGTAGAAGGCGTTCGACGCCTCGGCGGTCGAGAAGCCCGCATATTGCCGGATGGTCCAGGGGTTGGACGCATACATGGTCGGATAGGGCCCGCGCACGAACGGCGCGAACCCGGGCAGGCCGTCGGTGAAGTCGAGATCGGCGATGGCCGCCGCGTCATAGACGGGGGCGATGTCGATGCCTTCGGGCGTCCGGATCGCCGCCCGCCCCGGCAGGCCGGCCAGCGGTGACAGGTCGAGCTTCGCCTTGGTGAAATCGGGCAGGCTCATGCGCCCGTCTCCTGCTCAAACGCTTCGGCCCACCGCATCGGCACCAGCGGCACGCATCGATCGCCCCCACAATCCGGAGCGCCTGACCGGTCCGCCTTGACCGCCACCGGCCGCACGTCCGGATCGACGAACTTCGTTACACCCACGATCTGCCCGCCGCCGTCGGTGAGCGCGCGCTGGCCCGCCACCCGCGACGCAGCCACCCGCGCCTGAAATGCCCCGCCGCGCAGGGAGGCGATGATCCCGCCCTCCCGCTCAATCCGCTGGAACTCGGCCCAGCCCGCCTCGGCCAGGTCCCGCGTGCGATGATCCAGATACCAGGAACCGGCCGACGGATCGGCAACGCGGCCGATGTGCGCCTCTTCCATCAGGACCAGCTGGGTGTTGCGGGCCGCGCGACGGGCAAAGGCGTCGGGCCGCCCCGCCGCCCGGCTGAATCCGTCCAGCACCACCGCATCCGCCCCGCCGACAGCGCCCGCGAACCCCGCCGCCGTCAGCCGCAACAGATTGGGCCACGGATCGCGCGCCGCCAGCATCCGCCGCGACGACCGGGCTTCGATTCGCGCCGGTGTCTCATGACCGAAGGCCTTGCTGATCGAGCGCCAGATCAGCCGCAGGGCCCGCACCCGGGCCAGGCTGTCGAAATACTCGGCATCGACGCTGACCCCCAGCACCGTGCCGGCAAGGGCCCGCTCGACCGGCAGGCTCGCCTCAACCGCCGCCTTCAGACAGGCTGCCGCACAGGCGGCGGCGAAACCCAGTTCCTGCCCGGCCGAGGCTCCGGCCTCATGGGCCGCCCGGCCCGTGGCCAGAAAGAAAGTCGCCTCCGGATAGGCCCCAGCATGGCGTGCGGCCGTATTGGCGGCCAGACCGATGTGGTCCTCGATCGGCCGGGGCGACCCGCCCGCCGTCGCATAGGCCCCCAGCGGGTCCAGGTGGAACATCAGCTTCGCGCGCGGCGAACCTTTGGCCACGACCGCCAGCGCATTGGCCGCGTCCGGCCCGTCGATGCCGCCATCCAGCCCGACCGGGGCCAGCTCCAGCGCCACCCCCGCCAGCGCCCGGCCCAGAGGCTCGGAATCGGCCAACACCGCGCCCGACAGGATGATCGAGGCCGCCCCGCCCTCGAGATCCGCCAGCACCGCCGCATTGACCGCCCCGGCCTCATCGCCCTCGATCAGGGTGCGCAGGTCCCAGGCCCGGCCGTCGGCGTCCGACGCGCGAGGCGCGAACACCGCCTCGGTCGCATTGGCCCGGCCATACAGGGGCCGGGTGGTCAGATGGTCGGCATCCAGATGGATCAGGCCCTCAAGCGGCCGTCCCTTCAGCGCCTTCTCGGCCTCCGCGCGCCAGTCGGCCGGCGAGGGGATGGGGAAGGTCTGGGTCAAGGCGAACTCCGGGATGGCGAGGCGGCCCTTTTGCGACCGCGCCGCCGCCCCGTCCAGTCCGGCCTTGGGGGCGCTGCCGGTGAAAAGGGCGTACCAGCTACGTCGTTCCGGAATTTATTCCCGACGCCCTGTTGCGGACGACAGGGCGGATCCCAATGTCCCGTTCCGGTCTTTGACAGGTCGAACCGACGCGGTCCCGCCATGGGTCGGGAGGCTGTCAATTTCGCATAATCTCGTCACCGTGACATTTCCAGACCGATTTCATCCTTGAAATCACAGGCTTTTTCTTCAGGCGTCACCTTGAGTCACCCTGTTTTGAGTCAGGGGTGACTCTTGCCCCCCGGTCCGGTCGCCCGCCGCTTCAGACCTTCGCCGGGGCGTTCCTCGGCGGCAGGATTTGGATGACCAGCAGGGCGATCAGATCGGCCGAGGCGGTGACAGGCCGGACCTCAATCTCTGGTCAGGCGGCGGCCACGACCGCGCAGTGGATCTCGCCCACGCCCGAGAAGCTGCAGACCGAGCGGGCCCCGACCGGCACGCTGTGAACACCCGTGACCGCGCCCGTGGAGACCAGCGTGCCCGCCACCACCGGCCGGCCGCGACGCGCCAGATGCTCGATCAGGAAGCGCACGGACTCGAGAATCCCGGCCGGAATGGAGGCGGCCGTCCCGGTCCCGATGGAGCGACCGTCGATAATCGTCTCGACCTCGATGCCGTCCAGCCGGGCGGCCCAGTCCTCGATCTCGGGCCCCAGCACGAGGCCGCCGTTGTTGCCGAAATCGGACGCAACCACGGCAGAGCCCAGGTCATTGATGGTTGGCAGGGGACTGCCCGCCAGTTCGACGCCAATGTGCAGGGCCGAGACGGCGCGCGTTGCCTCCTCGAGCGTCCAGTCCATCTGGTGGGGATCGACCGGCCCGACGCGTGCGACGAACTCGGCCTCGACCGCCGCGAACCCGCCGACGATCGCCGGCAGCGCCGTGGGATCGGGGCCCGCCAGCCAGAGATTGCGCCGGAACACCGGCCCGGCGAGACGGCGGGCGTTCAGCGTCGGCTGCTGGGCCGGTGGTACCATCCCGACCTTCCAGGCCACGATCTCGTCCGGGAACAGGCCGATTGCGACCTCCTGGGTCGCATAGGCCTCCGCCATACTGACCGGCTTCTGCCCGGGATAGTCCGGCAGGCAGAACCGCCCCAGGCGCGCCTCGACAAAACCCGCCGCAATGTCCGCTGCCGCTTCGCCCCGTTTCTGAACGTCCGCCATGGTCACGCTGCGTCCGCCGGCTGGTTATGAATGCCCGTCACGTCCCGTCCCGCTATTGTTATGTCATCCGCCGGTCTCTCGCCGGAAACCGATGATTGAAGGGGATGGTAACCGGTGTCAACGGCCCTCGGGGAGGGCATTGTCTGGCGGTGCTATGGCATGGCGTCCAACCCCCGGGGGATGTAAGACTGCGGCTCTCTCCGCGAGATCCAGCTTGACCGACGACGACGCAACAGTTGCACCGACAGGGCACAGACCCGGCAAGCGCCCGACGATCAACGATGTCGCCCGGGTTGCCGGGGTCTCGAAAAAGACCGTGTCGCGGGTCATCAACCAGTCGCCCTTTGTGCGCGAGGAAACCCGCATCCGGGTTACCTCCGTAATCGCCGATCTGGGGTTCACCCCCGACCTCCAGGCGCGGGGACTGGCTTTCCGTCGGTCCTTCCTCGTGGGGATGATCTACGACAACCCCAGCCCCAACTACGTCGTCAATATGCAGCAGGGCGTCCTCGACGCGCTGCGGGGCTCCGGCCTCGAACTGGTCGTCCACCCCTGCCTGCGCACTGCCCCCACCGTCGTCGCCGACATCCGCACCTTCGTTGAGCGGCAGAAGCTGTTCGGGGTGATCCTCCCCCCCTCAATGTCGGAGGATGAACGGGTCATCGCGGTGCTACGCGATCTCGACTGCCCCTATGTCCGCATCGCCTCGGTGTCGCTGGACGCGGCGGGCTCCATGCTCGTCACCAACGACCATCTGGGCGCGGCCGAGGCAGGTCGCCATCTGGCGGATCTCGGCCATCGTCGAATCGGCTTCATCTCCGGACCCGCTCTGTTCCGCTCCAGCGCGGAACGCGGTGGCGGGTTTCGCCGGGCCCTTGCCGAGCGCGGATTGACGCTCGACGAGCGCTACGTCGCAGAGGGGGCCTATACGTTCGAATCCGGCGTCGACGCCGCCCGGGTTCTGCTGGCGCTCGATCCGCGACCGACCGCGATCTTCACCGGCAATGACGAAATGGCCCTCGGCGTCTTCAAGGTCGCACGCGACCTCGGCCTTGAAATCCCCCGCGACCTTTCGGTCGTCGGCTATGACGATCTGCCCATGGCTTCCCGGGTCTGGCCGAACCTGACCTCGGTGCGGCTGCCGATCCGCGACATGGGGAGGATGGCCGCCGAGCGCCTTCTGGCCCCGATGCGCGGCCTTGACCCTGCCGACCTGGGCCAGCCGGAAGTTCTGCCGTCGCTGGTTGTCAGGGACTCAGCGACGGCCTTTAAGGCTTGAGGCGGCGAGGCTCTCAGCCCCGTTTCGAGCGCATCAGATGATGCCCTTGATGTAGTTCCGAATCCCCTCGTCCCGCGCATTGGCGAAGAAGTATTCGGAGAAGCGTTCGCCGGCGACAGTTGCCTTCAGCAGATCCTGATCGACGCTCTGCAGCACCGTCAGCATGTCCCGGCAAGTGACGTCCTTCAGGGTTTTGAGGATGCCGCGATTCTTGGCCATGATCTCTGCGCGCTCCTTGGGATAGCCAAGGCCACGCTCGCCCTCGAACAACTTTCGGTAGACGTCTTGCAGGTTCAGTTCGGCCGCCCATCCGAATCCCTTGGCGTACGGCATCGAGATGGCGTTACCGTCATTGATCTGGGCGAAAAGGAACGCGTCGGTCGGGTCGATCACCAGGCCGCAGAACACTCCGGGCATGGCGTTGCAGGCCAGCATGGAGCCCATGCCCGTGCCGCATCCCGTCACCACGAAATCAGCCGCTCCGGAGTTGAGCAGAACCCCCGTCAGGATACCGTTCATGACATAGGTCAGCGAGGACTTGTCCTCGGCCGTGTACATACCGTAGTTGAAGACCTCATGGCCCAGCGGCTCCGCCACGGCCGTCAGGGCGGTGTGAATAGTGGCGTTCTTGGCGGCCTGGCTGTTCTCGGTGATGAGTGCGATTTTCATGATTTTCCTCTTCGGCATTGGCCGGGCGGGGCCGCCATCGTTTGCAAGCGGATATGACACCGGTTACCAGTAGGCACAACCCGCAGTGATCATTCGCATGATGATCTGCATGTATGTCTTGTCAGCAGAACCAGGATTAATCGATGCCCGTCAGCCACTTTGACCTGACCGGTAAGGTCGCGCTTGTCACCGGCGGGAACACCGGGATCGGTCAGGGCATCGCCCTCGCACTCGCTGAGGCCGGGGCCTCGATCGCCTCAGTCGCCCGTCGCGCCTCGGACGACACCGTTGGCCAGTGCCTCGCCAAGGGCGTGAAGGCGGTCTCCATTCAGGCCGACCTCGGCTCAATGGAACCGATCGAGCGCGTTCTGGACGAAGCGACGGCCGGGCTCGGCCCCGTCGACATCCTGGTCAACAATGCCGGCATCATCCGACGCGCGGACGCCGTGGATTTCACCGAAGCCGACTGGGACGACGTGATGAACGTCAATCTGAAGTCAGTCTTCTTCCTCAGCCAGGCCACTGTGCGCCGCATGATCGCCGACGGCCGTCGGGGCAAGATTATCAACACGGCCTCGATGCTGTCCTATCAGGGCGGCATCCGGGTCCCGTCCTACACGGCGTCCAAGTCAGGCGTGGCCGGTCTGACCAAGCTGATGGCCAATGAATGGGCGAAACACGGCATCAACGCCAACGCCATCGCCCCCGGCTATTTCGCCACCGACAACACCCAGGCCCTGCAGGACGATCCAGTCCGCTCGAAAGAGATCCTCGGCCGCATCCCCGCCGGCCGCTGGGGCCAGCCGTCCGACATCGGCGGCGCGGCGGTCTTTCTGGCCAGTCCGGCCAGCGACTATGTCCAGGGCATCACACTCCCGGTCGACGGTGGCTGGCTGGCGCGCTGATCAGCGGCTAGCGTAACGGCATGACCCAATCGAAAGCCCGCGGCCGCATCCTCTGCTTCGGCGAGTTGATGCTGCGTCTGACGCCTGACAACGGCGAACTGCTGATGCAGTCGCCCGCGATGACCGTCCGGCCCGGTGGTGCCGAGGCCAATGTCGCGGTGGCTCTCGCCCGCTACGGCGCGCCGGCGGCCCTGGCCACGGTCCTGCCCGATAATGCCCTGGGCCACGCTGCCCGGGACGAGGTCCGCAAGCACGGGGTCGACACAGCCGGCGTCCAGTTCCGACCCGGTCGGATCGGGCTATATTTCCTGACCCCCGGGGCCGTGCGGCGGCCATCGGAGGTGCTCTACGACCGCGCCGGTTCGGCATTCGTCCAGCATGTCGACGGAGCCATGGATTGGGCGAGCCTGCTGCAGGAGGTCGAGTGGCTACATCTGTCGGGCGTCACCCCCGCGACCGGCCCCTCCGGCTCAGCAGCCGCTCTCGGGGCCATCGCCGCCGCCACGGCCGCGGGGGTCAAGGTCAGCTTCGACGGCAATTTCCGCGGCAAGCTGTGGGCCGAATGGGCCGGTGATCCGCCGCGTATCCTGGGCCAGATGTTGGCGGGATCCAGCCTCGCCTTCGCCGACGATCGTGATTTTGCCCTCGTGCTGGGCCGGTCCTTCGACCATGCCGAACCGGCCGAGCGGCGCCGCGCCGCTGCCAAGGCCGCCTTTGAGGCCTGGCCGACGCTGGAGCGGATCTGCTGCACCCTGCGCGTCAATGACAGCGTTCAGGACCAGACTCTGTCGGCGGTCATGATCACCCGCGACGGCGAGCATCACGCCGCCCCCATCGCGCTGACCGGGGTCATCGACCGGGTCGGCGGCGGCGACGCCTTTGCCTCCGGCGTGCTGTTCGGGATCTGGAGCGGCTGGTCCAATGACGAGGCCCTGGCCTTCGGCTTGGCAGCAGCCGGCCTTAAGCATTCAATCCCCGGCGACTTCAACCTGTTTGACCAGACCCAGGTGCGGTCTGCCATGGCCGCCGACGGGTTCGACATCCGTCGCTGATCGCCCTCTAGGAAACCGGTGTCAGCGGTGTATCGTGCGACCCAGCGGTCGTCAGAACCGCCTGTAGGAAACGGACCCGGAGTTCCCCCCATGCCTGCGTCTCCGCCTGCGTCCCTGTCGCGCCGTGCCGTTCTCGCCTCGGGGGCCGCCCTCGCCTCCCTGACCGCAGCGGGGCCTGTCGTGGCTCAGGGAACGCCCGACCGCTCCACCATCCTGGCGACCATGAAGCGCGCCACCGCCTTCATGACCGACGAGGTCGCCGTGGGCGGCGGTTATGTCTGGCAGGTCCTGCCCGACTTCTCGCGCCGCTGGGGCGAGCTGGAGGCCAAACCGACCATGATCTGGGTCCAGCCGCCGGGAACGGCCACGGTCGGCCATGTCTATCTGGACGCGTACCACGCCACCGGCGACGAACAGTTCTATACCGCCGCCAAGGCCTGCGCCGACGCCCTGATCGCGGGCCAGCACCCGCGCGGTGGCTGGAACTACGTGATCGATACGGCGGGCGAGGAGAGCCTGAAGGACTGGTACCAGACGGTCGGCGGCAACGCCTGGCGGCTGGAGGAATTCCAGCACTACTACGGCAACGCCACCTTCGACGACGCGGGCACCGCCGAGGCGTCCCAGCTGCTGCTGCGGGTCTATCTCGAGAAGCTGGAGCGCAAGTACCGTGCGCCGCTGGAGAGAGCGATCCAGTTCGTCCTCGACGCCCAGTATCCGAACGGCGGCTGGCCCCAGCGCTATCCCTTCGTCGAGGGCGCGGGCGGGCTGCACGGCAACCCCGACTACACCCCCTACATCACCTTCAACGACGACGTGGCCGGCGAGAACATCGAGTTCCTGCTCTATGTCCATCAGACCCTGGGCTCGAAGGACCGGCGGCTGGTCGACGCCATCCAGCGTGGCATGGACATCTTCGTCGCCACCCAGCAGCCCCTGCCCCAGCCCGCCTGGGGTCTGCAGCACTATCCCGACACCCTGAAGCCGGCCCCGGCCCGGACCATCGAGCCCCGGGCCTTCGCCACCCATACGACCGCGACCAACATCCGCTCGATGATCGGCTTCTACAAACTGACCGGCGACCGCAAATACCTGGCCCGCCTGCCCGAGGCGCTGGACTGGCTGGATCAGGTCAAGACGCCGCAAAATCTGATCGCGCCCGGTCGGACCCATCCGACCTTCATCCTCGAGGGCTCGAACACCCCGGTCTATATCCATCGGAGAGGGTCGAACATTCGCAACGGCCGCTACTACGCCGACGAGAACCCCAACAATCTGATCGTCCACTATGGCTCTTTCCGGAACCTGGACACCACTGCCCTGCGCGCCGAGTACGAAGCGGCCGCAGCCCTGTCGCCCGAGGCCGTGATCGCCACCTCGCCGCTGAAGGCCCGGCCCGGCACCCTGGCCCTGCCGAAATATTTCACCCTGCGCGACGTCAGTATCTGGGACATGGACACCGAGGGGCGGCGGCTCCGCCCCGTCGCCGCCTCGCGCGCCGGTCAGCTGGTCGCGGGTCTGAATGACCGCGGCTACTGGCCGACGATGCTGACCACCACCTCCAACCCCTATATCGGGCCGTCCCCGGAGGCGGTCACGGGCGGCGAATACCAGACCACGCGCGTCGGCGACCTGTGGGACACCTCGCCCTACAATACCGACTTCCCGGTTGAGGGCATCTCGACCCAGACCTTCATCCAGAACATGGGCGACCTGATCGAGGCGCTGCAGGCGTGATGGACCGGCGGCAGCTTCTGATCGGCGGCGGGGCGGCGGGTCTGGCCGCCACGGGCGGCTGCGCCTCGCTGGCCGGGCGGGGTCTGGCGGACCAGACCGTCTGGCGTTTCGGAGACCTCGACCGGCTGGCCGCCCCGCTGACCATCGAGGGCGCGCCATTGCGGATCGAGGGACCGGCCTCGGCCGGCGGGAGCGCGCTGCAGTTCGACGGGGTGGACGACGCCCTGTTCATAGGCCGGCATCCGCTGGCGGGGGCCTCGACCTTTGCCTTCGAGGCCGTTTTCCGGCCCGACGGCGGGGCGTTCGAACAGCGCTGGCTGCACCTGCAGTCCGACGAGGCGCTCGTCCCCGGCCAGACCCCGGTCGGGACGCGATTCCTGTTCGAGATCCGGGTCTACGGCGACCAGTGGGCGCTGGACGCCTTCGTGAAGGGCCCGACCTACAACCAGACCCTGCTGTTCCCCGACAAGCGCCACCCCGTCGGCCGCTGGCACCACGTGGCCCAGACCTATGACGGGACAACCTATCGGGCCTTCGTCGACGGGGTGCTGCAGGGCGAGGCGGCGGTGGCCTTCACGCCCCAGGGGCCCGGGCGGGCCTCGGTCGGGACGCGGATCAACCGGGTCAACTATTTCAACGGCGCGATCGCCGAGGCGCGGTTTACCCGGCGCTTCCTGCGGCCGGACCAGTTCACGGGCGTGCGGCCGTCGTAAAGAAAAAGGCCCCGGCGTTTCCGCAGGGGCCCTCTTCAAATCGCAGTGTCCGGAAAGGCTTACGCCTCGTCGGTCGCCTTGTCGGCGGTGCCGGTGACGGGGACGACGGCGCCCTTGGCGGGGCGGACGGTCTGGCGTTCGGCGATCCGGGCCGACTTGCCGCGACGGTCGCGCAGGTAATAGAGCTTGGCACGCCGGACGACGCCGCGACGCTTGACCTCGATGGATTCGATGTTCGGCGACAGGATCGGGAAGACCCGCTCCACGCCTTCGCCGAAGCTGATTTTCCGCACGGTGAAGTTCTCGTTCACGCCGCCGCCGGCGCGGGCGATGCAGACGCCTTCGAAGGCCTGGACGCGCTCGCGCTCGCCTTCCTTGATCTTGACGTTGACGCGCAGGGTGTCGCCGGGCTGGAAGACCGGGATCGCGCGGACGGCGATCAGACGGGCTTTTTCTTCCGCCTCGAGCGTCTGAAGGATGTTGGCCATGGTTCTATTCTCCTCGGGCTTTTGCGCCCCTTAGCTGTGATTTGGCGAGATGCGCCGCCCAGAGGTCCGGCCGTCGCTCCCGCGTGGTCTCTTCCCGCTGTTCCTGACGCCAGGCGGCCATCTTTCGATGGTCGCCGGACAACAGGATCTCCGGGATGTCGATCCCCTCGAACGTTCGCGGTCGCGTGTACTGCGGATGCTCCAGAAGACCGTCCTCGAAGCTTTCGGAGGACAGGCTTTCGGCCTGGCCCAGAACGCCGGGGATCAGTCGTACGCACGCCTCGATCGCCACCATGGCCGCCGCCTCGCCACCGGCGAGCACCGCGTCCCCGACGGAGACCTCCTCGAACCCCCGGGCGTCGAGCACCCGCTGGTCCACCCCCTCGAACCGGCCACACAGGACGACGATGCCGTCCGCCTGCGCCCAGTCCCGAACGCGCGCCTGGGTCAGGGGCCGACCCCGGGCGCTCATGTACAAAAGCGGCCGGGGCGGGCCGGAAAGGCTGTCGAGAGCCCGGGCCACCACGTCCGCTTTCAATACCTGTCCCGGGCCGCCCCCCGCGGGGGTGTCGTCCAGGAAGCCGCGCTTATCTTCGGAAAAAGCCCGGATGTCCACTGTTTCCAGTGCCCACAGGGCCTTCTCGCGCCAAGCCGTGCCGATCAGGGAGACGCCGAGCGGCCCCGGGAAGGCCTCGGGGAACATGGTCAGGACGGTGGCGACAAAGGGCATCGGCGGTCTTTCAGGGCCGGTGCCCCCGGCAAAAAATCAAAATTGGAGTTTTCAGCGCGGACGAGAAGACTCGAACTTCAACATGGCCACTTCACACGCCGCCTGAGCTTCCGCCCTCAGGCCTTTGCGGTGATGCCGGTTTCGGCCAGCCATTCGAGGATCTTGCCCTTGGGCATGGCGCCGACCTTCATCGAGGCCATCTGGCCGTCGCGGAACAGCATCAGGGTGGGAATGCCCTTCACCCCCAGTTTGGACGGGGTCAGGGGCGAATTGTCGATGTTGATCTTGGCGATAGTCACCGCCCCGGCCAGTTCGTCGGCGATCTGTTCCAGGGCCGGGCCGATCTGCTTGCACGGCCCGCACCATTCGGCCCAGAAATCCACCAGCACGGGGGTGGAGGCCTTCAGCACGTCGGCGTCGAAACTGTCGTCGGTGACCTTGACCGTAGCCATGGGCAAATCTCTCTCTGCGGGGGCGGGCGGCCGTCTACCCGGCCACGCCCGATGTTGGCAAGGGATGTGGGAAGAGTCCCGGGGAAATCAACGGGAGGGGGCGTCCAGCAAACGGCAGGCCGGAGGTCATCCGTGGAAGAACATCGATGTGCTCGATGGTCGCCCCCTGCTTCCCGGAGCGAACCTGAATCGTCCTAAGCAATGCACTTCACCAAGCACGTGAAGCCGTGCCCGATCCGACGCAACTGTGCAAATCGTCGGTGCCGGTCATCCGCCCAATCAGCTAAACACCCGCTCAGCGAGCAGCAAACGCACCGATCGAGGCTTTGCCTCTCACACGTCCCCCAAGAGTGGCCGTCATCGCGTCTTCGAACGCAGCTACGACCTTGCTAGGCGTGTCTGCAGACATATGCTCAAAAAGCAAGGCATCATGCATGGGGAGTATAATCGTGACATCAGCTAGATCACCAACACTCAGGAGCGCCTTCTTAAATATAAGTGA
The DNA here is from genome assembly GCF_044598075.1 of Brevundimonas sp. R86498. Lineage (GTDB taxonomy): Bacteria > Pseudomonadota > Alphaproteobacteria > Caulobacterales > Caulobacteraceae > Brevundimonas. The sequence continues at coordinate 304,378 of NZ_CP139004.1, forward strand.
TCCTGTGCCCTGAACGACCTGACTAACGGTCGACCGTCTTTCTTTACCAGAAAGGGCACCACTTCCATCACGGCGGTAGTGATTGCCACAGAGCGTCGCAACGCTGCCATTCACTCGAAATTGCTCGTACACCGACTCCTTCCATAGCTCATAGCTCTTGAACAATTTGAAAGCGGCTTTGGCCTGCGGCCGGTCCGCACCAAGCGAAACTGCGGCATCAACCAATGCCTTCCTGCTCATTCCATACGCATAAGAAAGGAAGAGCTGCTTGGCTGCCTTCCGGTTATTCAACAGTCCGAGATGTGTAGCGGCGAATAAATCGTACATGTCACCAGCGGCATAGAGCTTCAGAAGTTCCGCATCCTCAGAGAGAGCCGCCATGATTCCGACCTCAAATTGGTCAAAGTCAACGTAGCTCAACTTGGCACCTTTGCGCGGGATTACGATTCCCCGGAACTTCCTAGGGATGTTCTGAAGACTGGGGCTTCGCATATGAATTCGTGATGTTCTTGAGCCAAAAACATCCAAGACAGGTCTCGTGTTTTTTGTCGAAAGGGTGAGCGAACCGAGCACTCGCCGCGCTGCGTCCGCCTCTCGTAGCGCTATGGTGTCGCTACCGAAGTCACGTACGTGCGGGACGTAGTCTAGGAGATATTCGATCGAGACATCATCAAGGTCGAACCCGTCCAAACGCAGTTTTTCCTCTAGTGCCGACTTGTTTGGGGTTTCCAGCGGCATGCCGTGCTTTGCAGAATAATTTTTCAACAACGTAAAGTAGTCGTGTTCCGCTTCAGCCCGCATCTTCGACAGCCGGCGGCCATCAATCGTTATGCCGCCGGCCATCGCTGACTGGAGGAGGCGGTAGACGGGCACTTCGATTTTGAAGAATTGCTCAGCTTCACCGTTGCCGTCCGCCTGCGCCCGCAGGTCTAGAAACATGCGGGCTAGCGCGACTGCCGCCTTCGTCGCGATCTCGAGATCGAACGGTATGCCCTTGTTGAACATACGCTTATAAGCGGAGCACACCTCCGGCTCGGCACCGTACCGCTCCAGTGCATCCGTGATATCGTGTTTCTCGCGCGCGAGCCTATCGCCAGGAATCCCGCTGGTAGATATGCGGAACTCATCGAGATCAATGACAACATTCGGGAGTGCTCCCGTCTTGTCAAACAATACGTCCCGTATCATCCAGAAATCGTGACACACAACAGCACCCCGAAAGGAAACAATGTCGTTGGGGTCCGTCTCGCTCAGTTTCTCGCCGTCGAACCAATAGAATGAATCCGACCCACGCCCGGTGAAATCCTTGATAAACAGGAATACTTTTGACTCCATTTCAATCATATTCACTAACTTCATCGACCAGATTTAAAAGGTCAGGCCTATCTCTAACAGAAAAGGGAAGACCCTCAGCGTTCGCATATCGTTCTGCTCTCTCCCCTGTCCCCTTTAGAGCAGTTGAAACCTTGCCATGAAGCGGCTTCAGCTCATCGTTAGTCATGGATGAAGAAGCGATCAGAAGATACCGCGCATTCTGATACGGCAGCTGATCAAACTTGTCGAAACATCTTGTGATAAGTGCAGTTTCCTCAACACACCGTAGCCAGATCAAGATTGACGCGGCCTCGCCCGACTTCATGTCCTCACTGAGTTTTCGATCGGCAAGCTCGACCAGCTTGTCAGATCGATATCTCTTTGTTCCAAGCAGCATCCAAATATGGTAGTTCTGCTAGTCGTGGATGGCACCCTCTTCTGCCAAAAGGAAGGCCTCAAGCGCAGGAAGACACCTTCCGTCCCGGTCGAGAGTAGATATCAGCCGACAATATTGATCAGTTGACACGGCATGCTCTGACAACGAACGAGAAAGCGTGTCTAGGAGAGTCGTTGATAAGGCATCACCGACGTCGAATAGGCCCGAGTCCACAATCTGGGCGACCCGGTTAACAGCAAATCGAAACTGTCTTGTCTGCGTGTCCCCTGCCTCAATGCACTTGGTTAGAATTTCAAAAATGTAAGCCACTGACCTAGTAACGATTCGTCGACTTCGAGATTGCCACATTTGATTTATGGCAATGGTTGAACTGTCCTGAGATGGAAAATACTTTGCAAGCGTCTCGCTCGCCGCGTTTGGCGGCAGGATATCCGTCTTACTGGCATTTATGTTCAAACCAACCTTCCGGAGTTCTCTTATGAGGTCCTGAAGGGCGCGCCTAGCCTGAATTTCGGTGTCAGCCAAAACGCGGATGTCATCAACGTATCTGTAATAGTCATAGCCCTTTTCGGCCATCCCTCTGTCGGCGCAAGACAGTAGAATGTTGGAAAGGAAGGCTGAGGCATCCCGGTTCTGTGGGAGACCGTGATCACCGCTGAACGTCCACTGCGCCAGAAGCCGATCCAATGTGCCGATAGCGTTGCGAATCTGGAGCTTCTCGGGACCGGTAGCCACAATATCAGGGATCGCACGTTCCAGCGCAGCTGTAACTTGAGCGCGCGAAATGTTCTCGAAGAAGTTACTTACATCAGTAACGAGCAAATACCGATTGGCCCTAACAAATGTGAGAGTCACTCCCTCGAACGTGAACCAACGATCGATCTTGTTTTTGAACAGATACTTTGCGCTCAATGGCGCTGGATCGTGCCTGTAACTCAGAACCCTATGATCCAGAATCGGATCATAGAAGGGAATCAAGAAACTACAGATCGATTGATACAGAAAACGATCAAAGAAATCCGTCTCTAGGCCATAACGTTCGCCGTATCCTTTCTTAGGAATATTTCGAACTACGCTGCGGGTACCTCGGTATACGCCGTTCCATTCATGAAGAAGGGACATGATGACACGCTTTGTATCGGCAGGGTTCTTAAAGAGATCGTCATAGTTCAGGCAGTCGAAATACCAGTCGTCCCTCATGTCCTGTCTGAGATGCTTGAGCACGAGGTCGAACTGGATCGGGAAGCCAAGGGCTTGGCCCTTCTCCCAAAAGGACGGGTGCAGCGAGTGATCGGAGTCGTCGGCCACTTGATGATGAATTGACAGCAACGGCAGCCCCTCTTCCCGATCATAACAATGCATATACCTCCTCAAGGCTTGAGGGCCATTTATCCTGTGCAATCTGTCAAGGAGCAGCTTTTTGCACCCGCGAGTGTCTGAGCGTCGGCAAGGTACCTACGTCCGAAACCGCCGGTCAGCCGACCAATGCCCCCCTACCCCACCCCCTTCAGCGCCTCATCCATCAACGCCCCCGGCACCGGCATGAGGCTGGGGCCGTCGGTCCAGACCAGGGCGGCCTCGACCGGGCGGTCGGGGTAGAGGCGGGTGAGGACCGCGACATAGGCGGCCATCTGGGTGAGGTAGGCGGGGTCGGCGTCCTGGATGCGGGCGGGGGCGGGGCGGTTGGTCTTGTAGTCGACGACCAGGACGCGGTCGGGGGTGACGACCAGACGGTCCAGCCGGCCGTCGATGACCACGCCGGGGCCGAGCGCGGGGGCCCCGCCGGTCAGGGCGACCTCGGCGCGGGAGCCGGGGCCGAAGACGGGGGCGAAGCGGGGGTCGGTGAGGACGCCCAGGGCGGCGGTGATCATCTCGGCGCGCTGGGCCCCGGACAGGTCGCGCTCGCGGGCCAACAGGCGGGTGGCGGCGCCCGTGCGGGCGGCGGGCGCGATCTCGGGCAGGCGCTCCAGCAGGCGGTGGATCAGGTCGCCGCGGCGGAAGCGGCCGAGGGGGGCCTGTGCGCCCTCGGTGCCCGGGGCCGGGACGGTGGCCAGGGGCGAGGGGGCGGCGCCGGCCTTCAGACCCGCGAGGCGCGAGGGCGAGACGGGGCGGGCGGAAGGGTCGGCGGGGGGCCGGGTGCGGGCCCAGTCGGGCAGGGCTGAGGCCGTGGCATCGGCGGTCGTGGCGGCGGGGCCGGGGACGTCCGGGTCCACGCCATAGCGCAGGCGGCCGTCGCCGAGGTCGCGGACCTGACCCGGGGCCTGGTCCTTCAGCTGTTCGAAGGTGGCGGCGAGGACCGACCACCAGCTGCCCTCCTCGAACCCGGTCTTGCCGCGACCCGAGGCGCGACCCAGCAGGATGAGGCGGTCGCGGGCGCGGGTCAGGGCGACATAGAGGAGGCGCAGGGTCTCGTCATCGACGCGGCCCTGACGCGCGGTGCGGACGGCGAGGGAGGCCTCACAGTCCTCCTTTTCCGAGCCGGGGCACATCAGCCAGGCCTCGCTGCCGTCCTCAAGCGTGACGGGCATGAGGGTGGGGCCTTGCGCCTTCGCGCGGGCGGTGGTGTCGGGGAGGATGACCACCGGGGCCTCCAGCCCCTTGGAGCCGTGGACGGTCATGACCCGGACCTCGTGGCGGGCGCCCTCCAGCTCGCGCTTGACCTCGACATCGGCGGCCTCGAGGAGCGACAGGCAGGTCTCGAGGTCCAGACCGCCGCGTTGTTCGGCGGCGAGGATCTGGTTGAGGGTCTCGTCGATGGCCTCTTCCGCCTCGCGACCCAGACGGGCCAGCAGCCGGGCGCGGCCCGAGCGGCCGGTGTCGTCGACGCGGTTGAGCAGGGCCGAGAAGAAGGCGAAGGGGTCGCGGCCGCGCTGGTCTATGGCGAAGGCCAGCAGGTCGCGGGCGCGGGCCCAGGCGGGGTGTTCGGCGGCGCGGTCCCTGAGCGTGCGCCACAGGCCGGGGCGTTTGGGGTCGGCGCCGGCCAGCTCATACAGGCTGTCGGGCGGGCCGAAGTCGGCGACGTCGCACAGGGGGCTGCGCAGGAGGCCGGCCAGCGTCAGGTCGTCCTCGGGATAGAGGGCGAAACGGCCGAGCGCGATCAGGTCGTCGAAGGCGATGTGGGACGACAGTTTCAGCCGGTCGGCCCCCGCGACGGGGACGCCGGCGGCCTTCAGGGCCCGGATGATCTCCTCGAAGGTGGCGTCGCGGCGGCGCACGAGGATGAGGAAGTCGCCGTAGCCGCAGGGGCGGAGGGCGCGGGTGCGGCGGTCCTGGACGGCGACGCCGGTCTCGACCTGACGGCGGATCTCGCGGGCGAGGTCGGCGGCGAGGCGTTTCCGGGCACTCTGGACGGGTTCCTGATCCAAAGGGTCGTCCCAGGCGTCGCGCTCGGGCGGCTTTTCGTCCTCATAGAGGGGCCAGAGGTCGACGCAGCCGTGGTCTTCGGTGCGTTTGGCGATGTGGGGCGGGATGGCCCCCAGCTCCTCACCGACGAGCGAGCGGGTGCGTTCGGGGCCGGCGAAGACGGCGTCGACGAACTGGAGGACCTCGGGCGTCGAGCGGAAGGAGGTGATGAGGTCGATGCCCTCGAAGCGGAAGCCGGCCCCGCGCACCAGGGTGTCGTAGCGCTGGGCCTCCTGACGCAGGCGCTCGGGCCGGGCGCCCTGGAAGGAATAGATGGACTGTTTCTCGTCGCCGACGGCGAAGACGGTGCGCTCGACCCGGCCGGCCCCGAAGCGGCGCGAGCCCGCCCCGGCGAAGAAGCCCTCGGTCAGGGCGCGGATGATGTCCCACTGTTCGGGGGCGGTGTCCTGGGCCTCGTCGATGAGGACATGCTCGACCCCGCCGTCCAGCTTGTAGAGGACCCAGGCGGCGCTGGCGCGGACGGTCAGCAGGGCGACGGTGCGGTCGACGAGGTCGCCGAAATCGAGCGCGCCCCGGGCGGCCTTGGCCTGGTCGTAGAGGGCCCCGTGGGCGCGGGCGAGGGTCAGGACCTGGACGGTGTCCTCGGCCACCCGGGCCTTGCGCACTTCGCCAAGGGTGGCACCGACCTTTGCCTGGAGGCTGGTGAGCCAGTCGCGGGCAAACGCGGGGGCCTTGCTGGTGGCGATGCGGCTGCGCAGCTTGCCGTCGGTGAGGAAGACGCCGGCGATGCCGGGGAAGGTCCAGTCGGCGGTGTGCATGCGCTCGGCGCATTTTATGTCGTCGGTGCCGCCGGTCTCCATCTGTTCGGCGACGGCCAGCCACTGGTCGCGGTCGAGGAAGCGGACGAAGTCGGACTGGAGGGTGGCGACGTCGCGGTCGGGGCTGGCGCCGGCGAGGGTGTACGGGTCGGGGGCGTGGCCCGCTTCGGCGCGGGCGATATAGTCGAGCAGGCGGACGCGGTCCTGTTCGATCCGGGCCAGGAGGGCCTCAAAGGCGCGGAAGTCCAGCTCGACGGCGAAATGGGCATAGGCCCGGCCGATGGGGCCGTCCTGATCGGCCAGGGCGGCGCGGGCCAGATCCTCGCGGGCGGCATGGGACAGGGCGGCGGCGGCCTGGTCCTCCAGCACGGTGAAGCCGGGGGTGACGCCGGCCTCCAGCGGGAAGCGGCGCAGCAGCTTTTCGCAGAAGGCGTGCAGGGTCTGGATCTTGAGGCCGCCGGGGGTGTCCAGCGCCTTGGCGAACAGTTTGCGGGCCCGGGACAGGTCCCCACCCGAGAGGGTGGCGGGGTCGCGGCCGTCGAGGTCGGCCAGCGACGTCGACAGGGCGCGGTCGTCCATGACCGCCCAGGCGCCGAGGCGGTCGAACAGCCGGGCCTGCATCTCGGCGGCGGCGGCCTTTGTGTAGGTGACGCACAGGATCTCGCCGGGCTGGACCTCCTCCAGCAGCAGACGGGCGACGCGGTCGACGAGGGTCGAGGTCTTGCCCGAGCCGGCGTTGGCGGTGACGAAGACCGAGCGGCCGGGGTCGGCGGCGGCGATCTGGGCGGGATCGGGCAGGATCTGGACGGCGGGGGCGGGGCTCATGCCTCGGGCTCCTCGGCCCCGGCGACATGCCATTCCCAGACCCGGGCGAGGTGGTCGTAGTTGCCGCCGAAATTGCCCATGAACTGGGGCGCGACCCAGCTGGGGTAGGGCGTGGTCGGCAGGTCGAACCGGGCGATGCGGGCCTTGAGGCCGGCGAGGGCGGCGCGCGACAGGTCGGCGGCCTCGGGGCCGGAGGCGCGGACGGCCTGTTCGCCGGCGACCTTGCGGCCCACGACGCGGACATAGGTCAGTTCCTCGGGCTCGACCGGGCCGGTGTCGGACAGGCCGGCTTCGGCGAGGATGGCCCCGGTCAGGGTCAGCTGGGGGGCGAAATGGGATTTGACCTGTTTGGCCGAGGGGACCGTCCCGGTCTTGAAGTCGAGGATGGCGGCGCCGGTCGCGGACAGTTCGATGCGGTCGGCCTTGGCGGTCAGGGTGAAGGGGCCGGCCGGCGCGTCGAAGGTCAGGGCGACCTCCTCCTCGACCCGGATGACGATGCCCCTGGCGCGGCGGCGCAGTTCGAACCCGGCCAGCCAGCGGGCGGCGTTGCGGGCCAGCGGCCGTTCACGGGCCATGGCGGCGTCCTCGAAGCCGTGACGGGTCAGCTCCTCATGCAGGAGGTCGGCGATCTGGTCCTCGCAGTCGTCGGGCAGGACGTCGGGCCAGGACAGGGTCAGGCGCTCGACGGCGCGGTGGATGGCCTGACCGCGCAGCAGAGCCTCGGCCGACTGGTCGGGGCGGTCCATGGACTTCAGGTTCAGGACGTAGCGGGCATAGACGGCATAGGGATCGCGGACCCAGCGCTCGACCCCGGTGACGGGCAGTCTGCGGGGGCGGCGGGCGACCGGGGGCCTGGGGGCCGGACGGGGGGCCAGACCGCCCTCCCCCGGGCGCGGGGCGTCGAGGGCGCGAGCGGCGGCGAGGGCGGCGGAGGGGCGGTCGATCTCGACCGGCGCGTCGTTGTCGGGGTCGTGGGCGCCGCGGGTCAGCATTTCCAGCCGCCACAGCCAGCGCGACCGCACGGCGGGCTGGCCGCCGCGCCGGTCGGAGTGGATCAATATGGCTTCCGGCGCGCAGGCGGCCTGGACGAAGTCCTGGGCGGTCTGGCCGACGCGGCGCTCGGGCGGGGGCAGGCCGAGGGTCTGGCGCATGGGGCGCGACAGGAAGGGGTCGATGGGGGCACCCTGGGGCCAGACGCCCTCCTCCAGCCCGGCCAGGATCATCCGGTCGGCGCGCACCAGCCGGGCCTCGATGGCCCCGAGAATGCGCAGGGTCGGATGGGTGGCCCCGCCGGTGCGGACCGTCTCGGCCTGCAGCAGGGTGCGGACCAGTTCGGCGAAGTCCTCGCGGGAGACCGCGCCCAGCGACGCTCCGCCCTCGATCAGCTGGGACAGGAGGGCGGCGGCCGCCTCCCCGTCCGGGCCGGACCAGACTTCGAGACCGGCGAGGGACTCGATCAGGGTGGTCAGGGCGCGGGCTGCGACATCCAGCGGGGCCTCGGGCGTGAAGGCGGCGCGGGCGGTCTCGCCGAGGGTCTGGAGCCGGGCAGCAAGGGACGCGGCGGCAGCCAGACGGGCGAGGGTAGCGTCGGAGGGCGGCCGGCCGTCGCGGCGGGGTTCGCCGGCCCCGGCCAGCCGGACCTCGATGGTGGCCCAGGTCCGGGTGCGGGGGCCGCGGAAGGCGGTGGCTTCCAGCGCGGTCACGGCCTGGGGCGTGGCTTCGGGCAGGACGGTCAGGGCGTGTTTGATCAGGCCCAGCACCGTCTGGGGCCGGAGCGGATCGACGATGAAACGGGCGGCGAGATCGACCAGCACCCCGACGGGCATCCGGTCCAGACCGGTGCCGGAGGAGCTGTCGGCGACCACGCCCCAGCGCTCCAGCCGGGCGGCAACGCGGCGGCCCAGCGCCAGATCCGGCGTGACGAGGGCGCAGGTGCGTCCCGGAGTTTCCAGCGTCTCGCGCATCATCAGGGCGATGGTGGCGGCGGCGTCTTCCTCGGCGTGGGCGGTGACCACCGACAGGCCTTCGAGGCCCAGCGCGATGGGGTCGCGGGCGATGCCGGCGGCGGCCGCCTCGGCACGCAGACGGGCGATCTCGGCGCGCCAGTCGGCGGTGGCGTCGGCGGGGCGCAGGGCCTCATTGACCAGCCGCTGGCGGGCCAGACCCCCCGCCTCGACCGCCGGATCGGCGGGACGGCGGAACCACGGACGGACCGCGTCGCGTTCGATCCCGGCGCGGGAGAGCAGGCGTTTCATCGCGCTCTGGGGATGCTGTTCGTCGATCGCGCCCCACGCCGCCTCGGTCAGGTCGAGATCGAGACCGGGCAGGACGACACAGCCCTGGGGACCGGCCGCGACGGCGCGGAGCACATCGGCGGCGGCCTTGACCGTGCCGGTGGAGCCGGCGGCGATGACCGGGCCGGCGGGAGGATGGTCGGTCCAGCGCTCGGCCAGCAGGCGCAGCAACCGCGTCCGGCGCCAAGACGCGTCGACCAGCCCCATGCCCTCCAGCCGCTTCGGCCAGGCATGGACGGCGAGGCCCAGAAACTCGGACGAGGCCTGCCAGTGTTCGGCCAGATCGCCCTCGACCAGGGTGGCGATGCGGGCCGGGTCCTCGACCTCCTCGATGTGGCAGGAATCGAGAAAGCCGCCGAGGCCGTCAGCCAGCTCCAGGGCGCGGAGCGGCGACAGGCCGGGGGCGAAGTCCTCGACGATCATCCGCGCCATCTCGAACCGGCGGGTCAGGGGGGCGATGGCGGGGGGCAGGTCGAGACCCAGTTCGCCGGGGGTGAAGGGGGGCTCGTCCTCCTCCAGATCGCCCAGCGGCCGGACCTGGGGCAGGAGGACGGGGCGGTCGCCCGAGAGGGTGGCGAGAGCCGCGGTGAAGGCGCGGGCGGCGCGGCGGTTGGGCAGGAGAATGGTGGCGTCGGACAGGGCCTCGGGCGGATGGTCGCCCAGCCAGTCCAGCACACCGGCGGCCAGATCCTCGAGGAAGGGCCGGTGGGCCGGGATGGAGAACCAGCGGGGTCCGGGGCCCGCGAACGGGTTGAAGGGGGTCATGTCCGGATCCGCTCATCCCCGCAAAAGCGGGGACCCAGTGCTTTGGGCGGTGATCGGGTATGGCGCGCGCGGACCGTCATCCCGCGCACCGTGCCCCACGAAAGGACTGGGTCCCCGCGTTCGCGGGGATGAGCGGAATTGGTGGAGTCATCCCTGCGCCAGCCGGGCCTCGGCCTCGTCGCGCGCCTGGGGGTCGCCGACGTGCATCCAGTCGCCGTCGAGCACGCAGCCATAGAGGCGGCCGGCGGCGGCCGAGGCGCGCCACAGGGGGCTGAGGGAGAAGGGGCCGTCGGGGCCGGTGTCGGCATAGTCGGGGCGGGTGATGTGGACGCCCATATAGGCGAAGGGGGCAGACGGGGCGTCACCCCGGAAGGTCAGGCGGCCGTCGTCGGCGAGGAAGAAATCGCCGTCACCCTCGAAGCCGATCGCGCCCTCGCGCCGGGCCAGCAGCAGACAGGCGTCCATCCGGGCCGGGTCCCACAGGCGGATGAGGGCGTCGGCCCAGCCGGTCGTGGTGGAGGGGCCGTCGGTCCAGACGCTGTCGATATTGGCCACGAAGACCGGGGCGTCGCCCAGCAGGGGGCGGGCCTTTTTCAGGCCGCCGCCGGTTTCCAGCAGTTCCGCGCGCTCGTCGGAGATGCGGATCACGGGGCCCCGGCCGCGCGCGGCCAGATGCGCCTCCAGCCGGTCGGCGAACCAGTGGACATTGACCACCGCCGTCTGCACCCCCGCCTCAACCAGCCGGTCCAGCACATGGTCGATCAGGGCGCGGCCGCCGACCTCGACCAGGGCCTTGGGCCGGTCGTCGGTCAGGGGGCGCATCCGGGTGCCGAGGCCGGCGGCCAGCACCATGGCGGTCGTGGGGGCGGTCATGGGCGCAGCCCTTCCCCCGCTTGCGGGGGAAGTGTCATGTCGTGGCGCGCAGCGACACGCATGACGATGGGGGAAGTCAGCGCCTCGCCCTCAACAGGACAATTCCCCCATCCGTCCTGTTCGAGCTTCGCTCGAAGACGGACGGCTTTCCCCCGCAAGCGGGGGAAGGACTCAAGGTGCGCGATCATTGGCGCAGCTCCGGCGGGACGTGGCGGTCGAACCAGCGGGCGACGTCTTCCAGCCCGGGTTTCGCGAGGTTGGCGTTCAGATGGGCCCACATGCGCGGCATGAAGGCGGCGTAGCGGGGCTTGCCGTCACGCACGATCAGCCGGGCAAAGATGCCGAGGATGCGCGCCTCGTTCAGGGCGGCGAGGCCGGCATAGGCGCGCAGGAAGCCCGCGCGGTCGTCGACGGGGGCGAGGCTGAAATAGTGGTCCAGCGCCTCGGCTTCCAGCGCGGGGGCGACGTCGCGGCGGGCGTCCTGCAGCAGGGAGTGGAGGTCCCACGACGGATGGGCGCGGACGGCGTCCTGGAAGTCGATCATGCCGACGCGGGCGGGCCCGTCGCGCTCAGGCAGCCAGATCAGGTTCTCGGCATGATAGTCGCGGTGGGCGACGACCGAGGCCCCGGCCTCGCCGGCGGCGACGATGGGGGCCCAGGCGGCGTGCCAGTCGTCGAGGGCGGCGGCGTCGAGGCGCAGGTCGGGGCGCAGTTTCGGCAGCCATTCCACGAACAGATCGGCCCCGCCCTGGAGGGCGGTGGCGTCATAGGTCTGGAGGGGCCAGGGGCCCGCGGCCCCGTTGAGTTTCGGCGGGGTGGGGGCGGCGTGGAGGACGGCGAGGGCCTCGACGGCGGCCAGATACAGGGGACGCTCGTCCTGACCGGCCTCGATCACCCGGGCGAACAGGGCGTCACCGAAATCCTCCAGCACCGCGAGGCCGGCGGGGGCGTCGAGGGCGACCACGGCCGGGGCCGAAAGGCCGACATCGCGCAGGTGGGCGGCGACGGCGGCGAAGGCCTCGATCCGGCCGGCGGACAGGCGGGCGATGGCGTTCCAGCCCTCGGCCTTGCGGCGCTCGGGCGACCATGAGGGATCGGCCGGCGGGCTTTCGGCCGCAGCGACCTGATCCATCAGCATGAGGGGATCGCCGGACGGCGGGGTCAACCGCTCGTAGCGCCGGGTCGAGGCGTCGCCCGGCAGGGGGGCGCGCACGGCGTCGGCGAGGCCCACCTCGGCCAGGAAGGCGACCCGCCGGGCCTCACGCTCAATCAGGGGATCAGACATTGAGGCCTTCGACGACGGCATTGATCTTGGTGGCCCAGCTGCCGGTACCGGACAGGGTGGCATGCCGTCCCTCGCCCGCTTCCTCAAGCACAATCGAGAGGCGGTCGGGACCGAGCGCGCGGGCGGGATCGTCGCCCAGACGCTCGGGCCATTCGATCAGGGCGCAGCCGGTGTCGAGCGCCTCGTCCAGACCGATCTCGAAGGCCTCGTCCGGGCGGGTCAGGCGGTAGAGGTCGAAATGGGCCACCGGTGGATCGGTCTCATAGACCTGGACGAGGGTGAAGGTGGGGGACGGGACATCCTCGTCGGGGCCGGCCAGCGCCCGGATCAGGCCGCGGGCGAGGGTGGACTTGCCCATGCCCAGAGGCCCGTACAGCAGGACGGCCTCGCCCAGCGCCAGTCGGGGGGCGATGGCTTCGCCAAGGGCCGTGGTGGCCGCGGCGTCGGGCAGGTCGAGGGTGACGCTCACGCGAACTCCGCATCGGGCTGGGACGGCAGGACCCGCTCGGTGAAGGCTTTCAGCGCATAGGTCGACCGGGCGGCGTCGATGTCGAGGCGGCCGGGCGGGATGGGGACACCGACGCTGAGCCGGAAGGCCTTCTTCCGCTTGTTCAGCAGCTCGTGGAACAGGGTGATATCGCGCAGTTCGGGCGAGATGCGGTCGAACAGGTGGAACAGGGTCGAGGCCGGGCCGGTCACATGGATCGGGATGATGGGGGCCTGGTATTTCCGCGCCAGCGACACGGCGGTGGGGGCCCATTCGGGGTCGGTGAGCTGGCCGTCCTTGCCGACCCGGGCCAGACGGCCGGCGGGGAAGAGGACGATGCAGCGCTCGGCCTCGAAGGCCGCGCGGGCGGCGTCGAGGGTGGCGCGGGTCTTTTCCCGGGTGCGTTTGGTCACCACCCATTCGACGGGGATGAGCACCTCGTCCAGCCGGGGCGAGACGCGCAGGGCATCGGCGTTGGCGAACCAGATGGCGTCGGGGCGACGCTTTTTGATGGCGTCATGGACGGCGATGCCGTCGGCGATGCCGGTGGGGTGGTTACAGACCACGACGCAGCGGCCGGTCGCGGGGACGCGGTCGAGGTTCAGGGTCGAGACCCGGAGGTCCAGCAGGTTCGAGACATGGTCAAGGCTGGCCTGACCCGACAGGGGGGCGATGGCGTCGGCCATGGTCCGGGCGCGGCCATAGGCCAGCAGGCTGTAGAGGGCCGGGCGGATCAGGGGCCAGGCCGGGGAGGCGGTGAGACGGGGCGCGCGCTCGGCGATCAGCACGTCCACGATATGCGCCGGCCGGCGCGCGGGGACGGCGGGAGGTGTGTCAGGCGTGGCGGGGCGCGAAGCGGTCATCCGGCCTCCTTGTCGCCCCTGCGCAGGGGACAGGCAAGCGGGGGACAGCAGGCGGACCCGATCGCTACCAGAGGCGGGACACGCCGAAGTCGTCGAACAGTCGTTCGTTCGAAACGAGGGTCATCTGGTTGAGCAGGGCCCGGGCGATCAGCATGCGGTCGAAGGGATCGCGATGCGTATGCACCATCGCACCGGCCAGACGGGCCTCGGCCGTCGTGAGTGAAAGAAGGACGAAATCCTCGGCCTCCATGTCGCTGTCGAAGTCGTTGGCCAGTCGCGCTGCCGACGGGAGCTTTCCGAGCCGGTGCTTCTGGGCGATCTCGAACGCCGAGACAGGGCTGACGAACACCGTGTTGTCCGGGTTGCGGATGGCCGTGTCCGCAGCCTCGCTGAGGCCGGGACTGTTCCCAAGCCACCAGACCAGCGCATGGGTGTCGAGCAGCAGGTTCAATACTGGTGGCCTTCGCCTTCCCAGAGCCGCAGGTCTTCTTCGGACATCGGCTCAAAGAAGCTGTCGTCGAGCGCCACCAGACCCTTCAACCGGCCCGGCGTTCGGGGCAGACGGGGCTTCGGCGGGTCCGCAGGCTGGACCGCCACCATGCGCACGGCTGGCTTGTTGCCGCGGGCGATGATGACCTCCTCGCCCCGTTCGGCGGCGGCGATCAGTTTGGACAGGTGGGTCTTGGCGTGGTGGACGGTGACGGTGGTCATCGCAAGGCCTCATCTTGGTCCCACTAACTTAGCTAATCCGCCGATCAGCCGCAACTTTCGCCGGCGGGCCGCTGGTGCTAGGCCAGCGGCACCCCCGTTCCAGGAGCCGCCCCATGCGTCACCGTTCCCTGCTTTCCGCCTGCGCCGCCGTGGCGATGCTGACCGCCCTGCCCGCCCTGGCCCAGGCCCAGGCCCCGGCCGCGGCGGCCCAGAGCGCCGAACGCGCCTTCACCTATACGGAGATGCTGGAAGCCAACCGGCTGTCGGATCCGCGCGTGTCGCCGGACGGGCGCCATGTGGTCTACGCCGTGCGGGCCACGGACATGGAGGCCAATCGCGGGGTCTCCCGGCTGATGATCCAGGACCTGTCGGGCGGGGGCGAGGCGCGGCGGCTGGCCATCTCGGACGGGGGGGCCAACAGCGCGCGCTGGGGAGCGGACGGGGCGCTGTATTTCCTGTCGGGCCGGTCGGGGACCAGCCAGGTCTGGAAGACGGATGCGACGGGGGCGACGGCGACACAGGTCACGAACCTGCCGCTGGACATCAACGCCTACCGGCTGAGCCCCGATGGGTCGAAGGTCGCCGTGTCGCTGGCAGTGTATCCGGCCTGCGATGATCTGGACTGTTCGGTCGCGCGGGGCGAGGAGGCGGCGGCGCGCCAGTCGACGGGTCAGGTCTATGACCGGATGTTCGTGCGCCACTGGGACACCTGGAATGACGGGACGCAGAACCATCTGTTCGTGCTGAACACGGACGGGTCGGGCGAGCCGGTCTGGGTGACGCACGGGTTCGACGGCGACACCCCCTCCAAGCCGTTCGGGGACGAGGGCGAGTTCACCTTCACGCCGGACGGATCGGCCGTGGTCTTCTCGGCCCGGGTGGCCGGGCAGACCGAGCCGTGGAGCACCAATTTCGACCTGTTCCGCACCAATGGCCTGACCGGCGAGGGCTTCACCAACCTGACCGATGACAATGAGGCGTGGGACACGGGGCCGGTGTTCTCGCCGGACGGCAGGACGCTGGCCTACCGGGCCATGGCGCGGCCGGGGTTCGAGGCGGATCGCTGGCAGATCACCCTGATGGATGTGGCCACGGGATCGAAGCGCCAGATCGCGGCCAACTGGGACCGGTCGGCCGACAGCCTGCAATGGTCGGCGGACGGGCGGACGCTGTATGTCACGGCCGGCGACACCGGCCAGACGAAACTGTTCGCCGTCGACGCCGCCAATGGCGCGGTCGTGCCGATCACGGGGCCCGGCCATGTCTCGGCCTTCGATCAGACGCCGTCGGGCTTCGTCATCGCCATGGACAGCCTGACCTCGCCGTCGGAGCTTTACGTCAAGACCTTCCGCGGGCGCGAGATGCCGATCCGGATCACCGATGTGAACCCGCAGCTGGACGCCCTCGCGTTCGGGGAGGCCGAGCAGTTCACCTTCGAGGGCTGGAACGACGAGACGGTGCACGGCTATGTCATCAAGCCCGCCGGCTATGTCGAGGGCCGGAAGTATCCGGTCGCCTTCCTGATCCACGGAGGGCCGCAGGGTTCGTTCGGCAACAGCTGGTCGTACCGCTGGAACCCCTCCACCTATGCCGGAGCCGGCTATGCGGTGGTGATGATCGATTTCCACGGCTCGACCGGTTACGGGCAGGGCTTTACCGACGCGATCAGCCAGCACTGGGGCGACCGGCCGCTGGAGGACCTGCAGAAGGGCTGGGCGGCGGCCCAGTCGAAATACAGCTTCCTGGACGGCGACAACGCCTGTGCGCTGGGGGCGTCCTACGGCGGCTATATGATCAACTGGATCGCCGGGAAGTGGTCCGATGAGTTCAAATGTCTGGTCAACCACGACGGCGTCTTCGACGTGCGCGGCATGGGCTATTCGACCGAGGAGCTGTGGTTCACCGAATGGGAGTATGGCGGCACCCCGTGGGAGAACCCGGAAGGGTATGAGCGCTTCAACCCGGTCAACCATGTCGACCAGTGGAAGACGCCGATGCTGGTGATCCAGGGCGATCTCGACTACCGCATCCCGACGGCCCAGGGGCTGTCGACCTTCACCGCCCTGCAGCGGCGCGGGATCGAGAGCCGGCTGATCGTCTTCCCGGATGAGAACCACTGGGTGCTCAAACCCCAGAACAGCCTGCAGTGGCACAATGAGGTGTTCGGCTGGCTGGACCGCCACCTGAAACCGCAGGACTGATCTCCATGGCCCTTCCCTCCCCGGAAACGCCCGACGGTCAGCTGGTCGGGCGGGTCATCGCCATGCCGGCCGACACCAACCCGGAAGGTGACATCTTCGGCGGCTGGCTGCTGGCGCAGATGGATCTGGCCGGCTCCACCCCCGCCTTCGACCTGGCCCAGGGCCGGTGCGCGACCGTGGCGGTGGACGCCATGGTGTTTCACCAGCCGGTTTCGGTCGGTGACGAGGTGTCGCTGTACGCCACGGTTCTGCGCGCCGGGCGGACCTCGGTCCGGGTGCGGGTCGAGGCGTGGAAGCGGCCGCGCTCGACCCAGACCATCTCGCGCGTGACCGAGGGCGTCTTCACCTATGTGGCGATCGATGCGGCGCGGAAGCCCCGGCCCCTGCCTTCAGCAGGCGAGGTCGAGGTCGGCGCGGCCTGAGGGGGCGTCCGGGGGCGGGGTCGGCTGGAAGGCGAGAACGGCACCGGTCAGATTGGCGTTGTCGAAATCGGTCGAGACCTCGGTCCCGTCTTCCTTGACGATGGCCCCGGTGACCGCGCCGGTGAAGTCGGCGAAGGCCAGCTGGCAGTCAGCGAAACTGACGCCGCGCAGGTCGCAGCCACGAAATTTCGCCCCGCGCAGATCGGCATGGCGGAAGACGGCACCGGTCAGCTGGCTGCCGGAAAAATCGACATCGATGGCGCGCAAGCCGGCGGCGCGCAGCCCGGCGAGGCGGCGACCGGCGAAGGCCTCTGTGGCGGGCCGGACGTCGAGGCCGGACAGGTCGGCCACCTTGCCGCGGGTGCCATGGCTGTCCACCCAGGCCTCGGCGTCATTGAGGGCCTGGCGGACCTGACCCGCGCCGGCCAGGGCCGAGGCGTCGGGATCCAGCACACAGGTGGCCAGCGCAATGGCGTCGATCCGGACGGTGCGCAGGTCCACCCCGGTCAGGATGGTGTCGGCGAACCGGCAGCCGCGCAGGTCTGCTCCGGCCAGATCGGCATTGGCCATGTCGGCCCCGCTGAAGTCCGCGTCCTTGAGCTTCGCATTGCCGAGCCGGGCCCGCTTCAGCGAGGCGTGACGCAGATCCACGCCCTGACGGATTTCACCGTCGGCCCCGACGCGCGGCGCGGGCCGGTCCGTATCGGTGGTCCAGACGCGGAAGGGGCTTTTGGCCTCGGTGCGGGCCAGCCGGGCGTCGCGGAGATCGACCCCGTCCATCCGGGCCCCGTAAAGCTTGGCCCCGCGCAGGGTGGAGCCGCGCAGGTCGGCATTGGTCAGATTGGCGGCCCGGAGGTCGATGTCGCGCAGATCACAGCAGTAGAGCACAGCCGAGGACAGGTCCGAGGCCGCCATCTTGGCGTCCGACAGATTGGACCCGGTCAGGTCGGCCCCGGCCAGACGGCGCTTCTGCAGCATGGCCCCGGCCAGCCGGAAGAAGCGCAGCACCAGCCGTCGCCCCCCGGGCAGGCCGGTGACGAAGCGCTCGTGCAGTTCGATCTCGGCCGCGAGGCCCTGCATCTGCCGGTCGGGAACGGTCATTCCGCAAGCTTGACCGCAAACGGTTTCGGAAGGGTGTGCAAGGCCCCGGCCGGCCGGAAACTTGACCCCCCGCCCCCCCGCGCCTACCTGACCGATATGGCCATCCGACGCATTCTGACCATCGACAACACCGCCGATCTGGCGATCCTGAAACAGGTGTCAAAGCCTGTCGACACCGTGGACGACAGCGTCCGCGCGTTGATGGATGACATGCTGGAGACGATGTACGACGCTCCGGGTATCGGGCTGGCCGCCGTGCAGATCGGCGATCTGCGCCGGGTCGTGGTCATGGATCTGGGCGACGGACCGGTGCCCGAGGGGGCCGAACCGGCAGCGGAGGGTGAGGAACCCCGCATCCCCAACCCGCGCTTTTTCGCCAATCCCGAGGTCCTGTGGGCCTCCGACGAGACCTTCTGCTACGAGGAGGGCTGTCTTTCGATCCCCGAATATTTCGACGAGGTCGAGCGGCCGGCGCGGGTGCGCGTGACCTATCTGGACCGGGCCGGAGCGCGGATCGAGGAAGAGATCGAGGGCCTGTACGCCGTCTGTTTCCAGCATGAGCTGGACCATCTGAACGGGGTGCTGTTCATCGACCACCTGTCGCGCCTGCGTCGCGACCGCGCCATGTCCAAGGTCAAGAAGACCATGCGACTGAGGGAGGACGCCTGATGGCCCACGCCCGGACCCGGATCGTCGATCCGCAGGGTCGACGCCGCCTGACGCGCTCGGAAAAGATCGGCCTCGGCTCGGTCGTGACGCTGGTCGGGGTTCTGGCCATCGGCCTGGTCGCCGGCGTGGTGCTGGACCGGCTGCTGGACTTTGACGACGCCCTGGACGCCGGCGGCGAATGGGACGAGGGCGGCGGGGTCTCGACCCGCTGGCAGTAGCCGGTTTCGACAGAAACGCCGTTTTGTGGCAGGATGCGTCTATGGCTCATCCTGAACCAGAAGACCTGCCGCTGCTTCTCCGGCCCGACCTGATCGAGGAGGCCCGTCGTCTGGCGGCCCACTATCGCTCGCCGGAAGGTCAGGCCGAAATCGCGGCATGGGTCGAAAAGCGTCGCAACGACCCTGCGGAGCGTGAGCTGATGGACGGGTGGGCGTCCGTCGCGGACAACTCGGACTGGGCATGGAACGAGGCCAAATAGTCGTCGCCGTGTTTCCGCGGGAGTTCGGAAAGCCCCGGCCCGCCCTCGTGGTCCAGTCTGCCGCATTCAACTATCTGGACAGCCTGACCCTTCTACCGCTCACGACCGACCTGCGCAGCGGGGTTTCCTTTCGTCTGGATGTGCTGCCGACGGACGGAAACGGCCTGAAGCAACGATGCCAGATCATGATCGACAAACCCCAGACGGTTTATGTCGACAAGATCCGCAATGCGATCGGCAGCCTCGACCCGAGGACCCTTCGACGGGTGGATGTCGCCCTTGCCCTGTTCCTTGGTCTGGTCTGACGCTAAACCCCGGCCATGCGCCTCGCCTTTATGGGGACCCCCGATTTCGCCGTGCCGTCGCTGGCCGAGCTGATCGCCTCGGGTCATGACATCGTCGCCGTCTATTCCCAGCCGCCCCGGCCCAGGGGGCGCGGCCAGAAGCTGACGCCGTCCCCGGTCCAGGCCTTTGCCGAGACCATGGGGCTGCCGGTATTCACGCCCGCCTCGATGAAGACGGACGAGGCGATCGAGACCTTCCGCAGTCTGGATCTGGATGCCGCCTGTGTGGTCGCCTATGGCCAGATCCTGAAGCCCGGAGTGCTGGAGGCCCCCCGGCTGGGGTGTTTCAACCTGCATGGGTCGCTGCTGCCGCGCTGGCGCGGGGCGGCCCCGATCCAGCGGGCCATCATGGCCGGCGACCGCCAGACCGGCGTGCAGATCATGCGGATGTCCGAGGGTCTGGATGAGGGCGACATCCTGCTGAGCGAGGTGCTGCCGATCCAGCCGGACGATACGGCGGCCACCCTTGCCGACCGGATGGCGACCACCGGGGCCAGTCTGTGGACCCGGGTGCTGGCGGCGATCGAGCGCGGCGGCGTCACGGGCACGCCCCAGACTGGGGAGCCGACCTATGCGAAGAAGATCACCCCGGCCGAGGCGCGGATCGACTGGAGCCGGAGCGCGGCGGAGATCGACTGCCATATCCGGGGCCTCTCGCCCTTCCCCGGGGCCTGGTTCGAGGCCCCGGGTCCGGACGGGCCGGTGCGGGTCAAGGCCCTGCTGTCGCGGGTGAGCCTGAAGGGTCAGGGGGCACCGGGCGAGGTGCTGGACGATGAGCTGCTGATCGGGACCGGCGACGGGGCGGTGCGGCTGTTGCGGGTGCAGCGCGAGGGCCGGGCCCAGGCGTCGCCGGCCGATTTCCTGAACGGGTTTGCCCTGCCGGTCGGGACCGTGCTGGGCTGATGCCCCGGTACCGGTTGACGCTGGAGTATGACGGCGGCCCCTATGCGGGGTTTCAGGCCCAGGAGGGGCTGCCGACGGTGCAGGGGGCGGTGGAGACCGCGATCCATGCCTTCTGCGGCCAGACCGTGCGGATCGCGGCGGCCGGGCGGACGGACTCGGGCGTGCATGCCACGGGTCAGGTGGCCCATGTCGATCTGGAGAAGGACTGGCCGGCCGCGACGGTGATGAACGCCCTGAACGCCCACCTGATCCGCGAGGCGGTGGCGGTGCTGGACTGTCAGGCGGTGGCCGGTGACTGGCATGCGCGGTTCTCGGCCACGGGGCGCAGATATCTGTACCGGATCCTGAACCGGCCCGGGCGGCCGGCGCTGGAGCGGGGCCGGGTCTGGCATGTGCGAAAGCCGCTGGATGCGGAGGCCATGCAGGCGGGGGCGCTGCGCCTGATCGGGCACCACGACTTCACCACCTTCCGCGACCTGGCCTGCCAGTCGAAGTCGCCGGAGAAGACGCTGGATGTGGCCGCCGTCCGTCGGCTGGGCGAAGAGGTGCATCTGGTGTTCGAGGCGCGCTCCTTCCTGCACCGGCAGGTCCGCTCCATGACCGGGACCCTGGTCGAGGTGGGGCTGGGCCGCTGGTCGCCGGACGATGTCACCGCCGCCCTTGAGGCCCGGGACCGCGCGGCGTGTGGGCCGGTGTCGCCGTCAGACGGCCTGTATCTGACCGGGGTGGAATACCCCTGATCGTTAAATCGCTGTCATGTTGTGATAGCTACCTTGCAGCGCATGGTACCTTGCGATAGCCTCCTGACATCACAGGAGGTGTTCGGAATGCCCGAAACCATAGAGATACAGTTGAAGAAGGGGGTGTTGGGACTGTGCGTCCTGGCGCTTCTGGCCCGTGCCGACAGTTACGCCTACGAGATCGCCAGCCGGCTGTCGGATGCGATCGACATGGGCGAGGGCACGATCTACCCGCTGATGCGCCGCATGCAGTCGGACGGTCTGGTGGAGACCTATCTGGTCGAATCCGCGTCGGGCCCGTCGCGCAAATACTATCGGCTGAGCCCGGCCGGCCGTGAGGCCCTGGCCGCCCAGTCCGCCGAATGGACCCATTTCACCCGCGCCGTCGACGCCATCGTCGCCAACGACGCCCAACCGGGAGTGCCCGCATGACGCGCGCAGAATTCCTCAGTCGTCTGAAACAGGGCCTTGTGGGCCTGCCGATGTCGACCGCCGCCGAGATCGTCTCGGACTATGAGACCCATTTCGACGACGGCGTCGCCGCCGGGCGGACCGAGGCCGAGGTCGCGGCCGCGCTCGGTAACCCCGACCGTCTGGCCCGCGAACTGCGGGCCGAGGCCGGGGCCCAGCGCTGGCATCAGGAGAAGAACCCCTCCGCCGCCGCCGCCGCCGTGTTCGCGGTGCTGGGGCTGGGGGCGATCGACATCCTGATCCTGCTGCCCATCCTGATGGGGGTGGTCGGGACCCTGTTCGGCTTCTTCATCGCCGTCATCGCCCTGTTCATCACGGGCGGGGCCCTCATGGTGGCCGGGCCGTTCACCGGCTTCCCGGGGGGTGTCGCCGCCGCCCTGCTGGGCGGGCTGGGCCTGATGGCCGGGGCCGCCGCGGCCGGGGCCCTGCTGGCCATCCTCACCATCTGGCTGGTCAACGGCCTCATCTGGTTCGCCCGCCTGCACTACCGCCTGCTCAAGCCCGCGCTTGAGCCCCAATCCACCGTCTTCACGGGAGACCCCGCATGATCCGGACCCTGTTCATCATCGCCGTCGCCGGCCTTGTGCTGGCCACGGCCTCCATCGGCGGGGCCTTCGCCCTCGGTGGCCGCGACATGGCCCGCAACGGCTGGGCCTGGACCTTCCATGACGAGAATGGAGAGAATATCCGCTTCGAACGGGTCCGCGGCGGCGGCACCGCCGATCTGGGGCCGGTCATCACCCGCACCCTGGCCTGGGACGGCGGTCAGTCGCTCGGCATCGAGGCGGCATTGACCGTGGAGTACGTCCAGGGGGCCGAGACGGGTGTCGTGATCACCGGGCCAAGCGGACTGGCCGACCGGGTCCGGCTGGAGAATGGCCGTCTGTCGCTCGGTGAAGGCGATGAACGCGTCGTCTTCGGCTGGAATCAGGGTGGCCTGACCGCCCGCTCGGAGCGCAACGAACTCCGGATCGTCGTCACGGCCCCAAACATCAACACCTTCGACCTGGAGGGATCCGGAGACCTGACCCTGACGGCGTATGATCAGGACACCCTGGCGATCGACATCTCGGGTTCGGGTGAGGTTGAGGCCAGCGGCCGGACCCGGGCGCTGGAGCTGGACATCTCCGGCTCGGGCGACGCGGACCTGTCGGACCTTGTGACCACCGACGCCAATGTCGCCATCGCCGGATCGGGGGACGCCCGCGTCGCCCCGACCGGCCGGGCGGACATCACCATCTCCGGCTCGGGGGATGTCGATGTGACGACCCGGCCGGCGACGGTGAACCAGAGTGTGTCGGGATCGGGGGATGTGAGCGTGGGCAGCTAGGCGTATCATGGACTGGCCGGGATCCTTGGGATCCCGGCCAGTTGCGCCGCCCACTACTGGGTGGGTGCGGTCGTAGAGGTCTGGTTCCCCGTCATCGGGGCCAGGGCCCCGTCCTGGGGCTGGCTCGCATTGGCGACCGCGCGGTTGGCGGCGGCCTCCAGCTGGGCGTCCGGGATGGCCCCCTCGGGCATTTCGGTGGTGACCTCGGCCTCGGCGACGGAGGTCTCTGCGGTCGCGGTGCGTTCACCGTCCCCGCAAGCGGACAGGGCGAGGGCGGCAGCGGCGGCGGCGATGATCGATGCGGTTGTTTTCATGAGAAGCTCCGGACCGGCGCGTAGCGGGACATCCGCCTGCAGGCTCGCCGGCACCCGGTTAAACCGCCGCGCTTCGCCGATGTTCCGACACATTTGCAGGAGCGGGGCGTGACGCGGGCGGGACGGCCCCCTATCTGTGGGCCATGACGATCCATATTCCCCCGCCCCCCCTGCTCGAGACCTCGGGCGTCGATCCGAACGAGGCCCTGTCAATCCTGGAGGGAGCCCTGCACGGGGCCGATGACGGGGAGCTGTTCCTCGAGCGCTCGGAGCTGGAGTCGCTGGTGTTCGACGACGGGCGGCTGAAGTCCGCCGCCTATGACGCGACCGAGGGCTTCGGCCTGAGGGTCGTGGCCGGCGAGACGGCCGGCTATGCCCATGCCAATGAAATCTCGACCGCCGCCCTGCGGCGCGCCGCCGACAGCGCGGCGCTGGCCAAGTCCGGTCATGCCGGGGTCGCGGCAGAGGGGCCGCGGGCGACCAATCAGAAACTGTATGACGCGGTCGACCCTCTCGCCTCGCCCGCCTTCTCCGACAAGATCGCCCTGCTGCAGGAGATCGACGCCTGGGCCCGGGCGCGCGATCCGCGGGTGGTTCAGGTCTCGGCCACGCTGGTGGGCGAGCGGCGGGCCATCGAGATCCTGAGGGCAGACGGTCTGACGGTGCGCGATGTCCGCCCGCTGGTGCGGCTGAACGTGTCGGTCACCGTCGAACGCGACGGCCGGCGCGAGACCATGTCCAGCGGGGCCGGCGGGCGGGCGGGCTTCGAGACCTGGATCGCGCCCGATCGGTGGCAGGCCCAGATCGACGAGGCCCTGCGCGGGGCCCTGGTCAATCTGGACGCGGTCGACTGCCCGGCCGGGGAGATGGATGTGGTTCTGGCCGCCGGCTGGCCCGGCGTGCTGCTGCACGAGGCCATCGGCCACGGCTTCGAGGGGGATTTCCACAGGAAGGGGTCGTCGGTCTTCTCCGGCATGATGGGCAAGCGGGTGGCGGCCCCGGGCGTGACCGTGGTCGATGACGGCTCCATCGCCGGGCGGCGGGGTTCGCTGTCGGTCGATGATGAGGGCACGCCGACGTCCCGCACCGTGCTGATCGAGGACGGCATCATGGTCGGGCTGATGAACGACCGGCTGTCGGCGCGTCAGCTGCGCCAGCGGGCGACGGGAAACGGCCGACGGCAGTCCTTCGCCCACATGCCGATGCCGCGCATGACCAACACCTTCATGGAGGGCGGATCGGCCAAACAGGCGGACATGATCGCGAGCACGAAGCGGGGACTGTATGCGGCGAACTTCGGTGGCGGCCAAGTCGACATCACCAACGGCAAGTTCGTGTTCCAGTGCACCGAGGCCTATCTGATCGAGGATGGGAAGATCACCGCCCCGGTGCGCGGCGCGACCCTGATCGGCGACGGGGCCACGGCCCTGACCAATGTGTCCATGGTCGGGGACGACTTCGACTTTGATCCCGGCATCGGAGTCTGCGGCAAGGCGGGTCAGGGCGTCCCGGTCGGCATCGGCCAGCCTAGCCTGAAGATCGGCGGCCTGACGGTGGGGGGCACTTCGGTCTGAGGCCTGGCCTCAGGCTTCGGGCTTCCAGTCCGGGCCGAGGATGTCGGCCCCCTCAGCCTCCAGCTGGTCCAGCACGCCGCCGGGCTCGGCCAGGATACGCAGGGAGGCGACGCCCATGGTCACGCCCGGCTGGGCCAGCGCGGTCTGCGTCGCCACGCGCCACTGCTCGCGCAGGACCGGCGCGATTTCCGGATCGCCGGACGGCCAGCACAGGTTCAGGGCCTGATCCAGCGGGTTGGCCAGCACATCGGCGACCCGCAAGGACCGCCACGCCTCCAGACGCGCGACAGCACCGTCCGGGCCGGCCTCGGCGGCCGCGGCCGCCGCCGCGATACAGGGGACATACTGGGCCGGAGGATCCGAGATCAGACCCTCCACCAGTTCGTCACCCCGGACGATCCCGACCGGTTCTCCGGGGAGCCGGGCCTCGCGCGCGGCGCGACGGACCACAGTGCCGGCCCCCGAGCCGCGACGCTCGCGACCGGCCTTTTCCAGCAGGTCGAAACCGAGGCCAACGAGACTCTGGCTACGCCAGCGATCGTTCTCGTCGGCCATCAGGACCTCGACCCGGGCCTGAAGGTCCGCAGGCAGATAGTCAGCGGTGGTGGTGCCCTCGGGCAGGCGGGTGATGGTGCGGATACGCCAGAGCAGGCGAAGCAGGTCGCTCATCGAGGTCTGGGCCTCGGTCGGATAAAGGATGCGCTGCGAGCGGGCCGTTGCGGCCTGAAGCGCCTCGGGTCGCCAGGCGAAATCGCGCGGTACCCCGCTGATCGCTCCCACCAGGATGACGGTGCTTTCGCCGCGGGTGACGGTCCACATCGGGGCCCCGGCACGGCGGGCGACCACGACGACATCGTCGACCCGGTCCGCTTCATCGGCGATCGGCGGGCCAGCGTCCTGCGCCCCTGCGGACAGGGAGAAGGTCAGCAGCACCAGAATCGTCAGGCCTGCCAGAACGCGTCTCATGACCCTCTCCCCGGAGCGGCACAGCCGTTGTCGTAGCGAGGGTCACCGGTCGTTGTGGCGCAAGCGTGGCGGGAAACCGGGTCAGGTCGGGAACAGCCACGCCGTCTCCGGGTTTGACCAGGAGCCGGCCCTGCACCCTGTCCGACGGATCCATGACCCACCCCCTGATACAATCCCTGTCACAACCCGCCGTGCGCCATGGTCTGATGGCCAGCGGGGCCGTGGTCCTGGTCTGCATCGGGGGATTTGCGGCCCTGGCCGGGGGGGCCGAGGACACGCCGCGACGATCCGGGCCGGCGCTGGCCATCGCGGTCGTGGCCCCGGTCGAGCCGGAGATCGATCCGGGCGCGCCGATGGAGGTCGGGATCCTGAGCACCGGCTTCGAAAAGGCTGCGCTGGACCGGGCGGCGCAGGAACGGGCCGAGATGCGGGCGGATGCGTCGCTGTCGGCCACAGACGCCTGGGCGGGGGAGGTCTGGAGCCCGGACGGCACGCCGCGCATGCCCTCCCCGACCCCCGTCACCCACAGGTTGTCGCCCATGGAGGCCTATGATGCGGTCGTGGCGCAGGGCCGAAGGTGGATCGGACGAAACGACGGCCCGGACGAGGCATGGCCTGGTCGCCGTCGGGATCGGGCGGCCGAGGAGCGGGCAGCGCGATGGGCGGCGCGGGCTGACGGCCGCGACACTGGTGACAGCCACCCGGGCACGGGCCCCGTCGCCTATACGGATGTCATCAAGTATTCGTCCGAATAAGCCACAGAGGTGAATCGGCTGTAATGCTGTCACCGATTTAATCCACCTGTCTGTCTTGTAACTGGAGGTTACCCGCACGGATCGTCACACCCGGTTCTTGTAAAGAGGGGGCCTTGTGATGGTGACGAAAACGATTTTGCTGGCGGGTACGGCGCTTGTGGTCAGCGCGACCGGAGCAATGGCCCAGACACAGGCCCCGGTGCCGGTGCCCCTGCCGGGAACAAGCGCTGCGGCGGCGGTGCCCGGCCAGCAGGGTGTGCTGGTCTTCACCCCCGAGTTCTTCGCCGACCAGCGGCCCAATACGGCGCTGGACATGGTCAACCGGGTGCCGGGCTTCTCGGTCGAAGACGGCGACGGCTCGCGCGGCTTCGAGGGGGCCGTTGGCAATGTGCTGATCAATGGCTCGCGTCCCGCCTCCAAGAACGACAGCGGCTCCAATGTCCTCGGCCGCACCCTGGTGCCCCAGGTCGAGCGGATCGAACTGATCCGCGGTGGCGCGCCCGGCATCGACATGCAGGGCTATTCGGTGGTGGTGAACGTCATCACCAGGACCCAGTCCAGCCGCGAACATATCCTCACCGGCACAGCCTTCCTGTTCGAGGGCGGCCAGGACGCGGCCAACGGCAGCTATCAGTTCACCGCCCGGGACGGCGAGCGCGTCTGGGGCTTCACCCTGTCGGACGGGGTCAGTGTCAGCGATTCCAATGGCGTCGGACGGGTCATCCGCCGCGACGCCAATGGCACGATCCTGAGGGACGAGGGCTATTTCAACGACCAGCAGGGCGGCGGCCAGAGCATCCGCGGCAACTATGCTGACGCCTTCATGGGCGGCAAGATCGATCTGACGGGCCGGATCGGCCAGTTCGACTACAGCCAGTGGAGCCTGCAGGACGCGCCGGGAATCCTGCGCGAGAACCGCTTTGACGAGGAGGAAACCAATGGCGAGGTCGGCCTGGTCTTCACCCGCCCGATGGGCACCGGGCTGGTCTCCGAAACCCGCCTGATCCACGAATGGGAGGACTTCGAGAACGCCTCGCTGTCGAACAACCGGGTGGATGCTGTCGTCAGCCCGGAACAGCGGTTCGAGGCCGATGGCCGGGCCTCCGAGAGCATCCTGCGCTCGCTGCTGCGCTGGGAACGGTCATCGGCGCTGACTCTCGAGGCCGGGGGCGAGGTCGCCTACAATATGCTGGAGATCGATCAGGCCTTCCTGCAGGGCGGCGTCGCCGTGCCCCTGCCCTCGGACCAGATCAAGGTGGAGGAAAAGCGGGGCGAGGTGTTCGGCAAAGCGACCTGGCGGCCGCGCACGGATCTGACCGTCGAGGGCGGCCTGCGGATGGAGGCCTCGACCCTGACCCAGTCAGGCGATGCGGATCAGGAAAAGAGCTTCTTCTTTGCCAAGCCGCGCCTGCAGCTGACCTGGACGCCCCGGCCGCAAAACCAGCTGCGCTTCCGCTTCGAGCGGGAGCTGGGCCAGCTGGATTTCGGGGACTTCGCGGCCTCCTCGGACCTCGAGGACGACGTGGTCTTTGGCGGCAATGTCGATCTGGAGCCCGAGCAGCGCTGGATCAGCGAACTGGTCTATGAGCGCCGCTTCCTCGGCGACGGCATCGTCTCGATCGGCTATCGCCATGACGAGATCATTGATGTGATCGACCGGCTGCCCCTGCCCGGCGGGCTGGCCGCCACGGGCAACATCGGCGACGGAACCCTGGACCAGCTGGCGGTCAATGTGGTGGTTCCGCTGGACTGGACCGGTTTTTCCGGCGGTCAGTTCAGCTTCCGCAACAGCTGGAACAAGACCCGGGTGACCGACCCCACGACCGGCGAGGAACGGCCGATCTCGGGCGTCCGGCCGACCCAGCCCGGGTTCACCATCGCCCAGGATATCACGAGCTGGAAGCTGAACTGGGCCGTGACCTATCTCGATCGCCTGGGCCAGTTCTCCTACGATCCGGACCAGATCTCGGGGTTCACCGGGGCCGACTATGTCGAGGCCTATGCCGAGTACAAGCCGACCCCGACCCTGTCGATCCGGGCCCAGGTGAACCTGTGGAACGACTTCCGGCTGGAACGGACGGTCTTCGCGGACCGGTCGCCTGCCCGGCCGGTGGCCTTCGTCGAGCTGCGCCCCATTGATCCCCGCACCTTCTGGCAGATCCGGGTGAGGAAGAGCTTCTGAGGCATGAAAAAGGGCCCGGCGGATCGCTCCGCCGGGCCCCTTTCCTTTCCGGACGCTTCTATTTGACGCCGCGCATCATCCATTTGATGCCGGGCGACAGCAGCAGAAGCAGGAATCCGATGCCCACGCCCCAGAGGCCGATGGTCTGGAACACGCCGGCATAGGTCGACAGCGCCAGTTCGGGATTGGTCACCACGCCGCCCACCGTCTCGGTCGCGGTGGACTTGGCGATAATGCCGGCGACGATGTGGGCAAGGGCCGAGGCCATGAACCAGGCCCCCATCATCATGCCGACCATCTTCGGCACGGACAGTTTGGTGATCATCGACAGGCCGACCGGGGACACCAGAAGCTCTCCGATCGAGTGCAGGAAATAGGCGAGGAACAGCCAGATCAGCGGCACCTTGAACAGGTCATTGGCCTGGCTGTTGGCGGCCCAGACCAGCAGCAGGAAGCCGGCACCGACAGAGACCAGCCCGAGGCCGAACTTGACCGGGACATTGGGCTCCAGACCCTTCTTGCCCAGCCACAGCCACAGGGCCGCGAGGATGGGGCCGAAGACGATGATGGTGCCGGGGTTGAAGACCTGGGTCATGGCGGCGTTGAAGCCGTTGGGCATCAGGGTCGACTGGTCGGCGAACAGGGTCAGGCTGGAGCCCGCCTGTTCGAACAGGGTCCAGAACAGCACCGAGAACATCGTCAGGACGATCGCTGCCAGCATGCGCCAGCGCCCGTCGCCCTTGATGAAGATGGCGGAATACAGCAGCAGGCCGGCGAAGATGGTCGGCACGAGGTACAGCAGCGAGGCCTCGACGGCGTCATGCTGCTGCACGATCAGCCACATGGGGATGACGGCGAGGATGCCGAGGATGTAGATCCAGGCCTCACGCGGGATGCCCAGGGTCTTCTTGTCCAGCTGGGCGCTGGCCGGCGGATCGGCGCGGTTGCCGAGCCAGCTCTGGCCCACCCAGAAGGTGATCAGCCCCAGCAACATGCCGATGCCGGCGAGGCCGAAGCCGTATTTCCAGCCGTATTCGATGCCCAGCCAGGCGCAGACCGCCGAGGCCAGGAACGAGCCCAGATTGATGCCGACGTAGAAGATGGTGAAGCCGGAATCGCGGCGCGGATCACCCTGCTCATAGAGCGAGCCCACGACGGTGGAGATGTTGGGCTTGAGGAAGCCAACGCCCACGACGATCAGGGCCAGGGCGAAGAAGAGGACCGACTGTCCGGCGAGATCGACCGTCTTTTCGATCTCATAGTCGCCGGGGGCGATCAGGGCGGGCAGACCGGCGCGGGCCCCGTCGTCGGCGATGGCGCGATCGACCTGGGTCTGCCGGGCAGTGGCGGCGGCCGAGGCGGGGCCATCAGCGGGGACGGCGGCTGCCTCCGGGTCCGTGACCGTAGCCCCGGCGGGAACGTTTGCGGGCGTGGCGGCACCGGCCACGACCGCCGCGCTTTCGGCTGTGGTCGGCAGATCGGAGACCCGGATGCCTTCAGGCGTGACCTGAACCGGGACGCGCTGATCGCCCACGAGGGCGTAGAGCTGGCGATCGGTGTCGCGGCCCTCGACCTGGATCTCGTAGGCCTGACCGGCATACTGGATGGTCTCGCGACCGCCGGAGCCCTCGAAGGCCATCATGCCGTGGCCGGCGACCAGCAGAAGCGCGCCGAGCGTCACGGCCTTGCGCGAGCCGAGGAAGCGGTCGGCGATGGCCCCGCCCAGCACCGGCATCAGATACACGAGCGCGGCATAGGCGGCGTAGATGCCCTGGGCCTCGGCCGAGCCGAACAGGAAGTGCTGGGTCAGGTACAGGACCAGCAGGGCCCGCATGCCGTAGAAGGAGAACCGTTCCCACATCTCGGTGAAGAACAGGATCACCAGCCCGCGGGGGTGCCCCAGGAACTGCTTCTGGGGCGCAACCGCGCCTCCGCCATCCGTCGCACTCAAACTCTCACTCCTGTGGATCGCGCCTTTCGGGGGCACCTGTGGCGGCATAAGCAGCACGGCGGGCCGGGAGGGACAAGCCTTATGGTCACCGGATCGTCACAGGAGAGGCGACGGTCAGTGAAAATCCCGTGAGCCCGGCAGGACGCGCACATCGCGGGGGTGGTGGCCGCGGGCGGGGGCGTGGCCGGAGCCGGGGGTGGGGGCGGTCGACAGATGCCCCAGCATCGGGGTCCAGTCGATCAGGTCCTCGACCACCAGATGGACCACCCCTTCCGACCGCTGGACCCGGCCCCGGGCCAGGACCATCCGGGCCCCCATGGCGACAGGGCGGAGGCGCTCGAACACATCGGGCCAGACCACCAGATTGGCCACCGCCGTCTCGTCCTCGATGGTCAGGAAGACCACCCCCCTGGCCGAGCCCGGGCGCTGGCGGACCAGGACGACGCCGCCGACGGAGACGCGGCGGTTGTCGCGGGTCGCCCTGTAGGCCTCGGCCGTCACGGCCCCCGCCCGGGTCAGGCGCTCGCGCAGGAAGGCGACCGGGTGGCCCTTCAGCGACAGGCGGATGGACTGGTAGTCGCCGACGACCTCCTCCGCCGCGGTCAGGCGCGGCAGGGCGGCGGGCGGGGCGCCGTCCGCCTCGTCCAGCCCCATGGCCTCGAACAGGGGGGCGCTGGAGGCCGGGGGCGCGCCCTTCGCCGACCACAGGCCCTGACGGCGTGACAGGTCCAGCGAGCCATAGCCGTCGGCCTCGGCCAGACGGTCCAGCGCGGCGGGCGGCAGGGCGGCGCGGCGGCGCAGATCCTCCAGATCGCGGAAGGGGGCGGCGGCGCGGGCGCTGACGATCGCCCCGGCCCAGGCCTCGCGGAAGCCGTCGATGGAGCGGAAACCGAGGCGCAGGGCGTGCTGCGTCTGGCCGGGGCGGGGCTCCAGCGCGGCATCCCAGCCGCTGGCGTTCACATCCGGGTGGCGCACCTCGACGCCGTGCTCGCGGGCGTCGCGGACCAGCTGGGCCGGGGCATAGAAGCCCATCGGCTGGCTGTTCAGCAGGGCGGCGGTGAAGACGTCCGGATAGAAGCATTTCACCCACGACGAGATGTAGACCAGGTGGGCGAAGGAGCAGGCGTGGCTTTCGGGGAAGCCGTATTCGCCGAAGCCCTTGATCTGGGCGAAGCAGCGGCGGGCGAACTCGGGGTCATAGCCGCGGTCGATCATGCGGCCGACCATCATCGCCTCGTAGTGGCCGATGGTGCCCATGTGGCGGAAGGTGGCCATGGCCCGGCGCAGGCCGTTGGCCTCGTTGCCCGTGAACTTCGCCGCGTCCATGGCGATGCGCATGGCCTGTTCCTGAAACAGGGGCACGCCCAGGGTCTTGTGCAGGATCAGGCGCAGTTCATCCGGTGAGCCATGGTCCGGCGCCGGGTGCGGATAGTCGATGTCGAAGGGCAGACCCGCGGCCTCCGCCGCCCGGCGTTCGGCCCGGCGCTTCAGATAGGGGTGGACCATGTCGCCCTGGATCGGGCCGGGGCGGACGATGGCGACCTGGACCACCAGATCGTAGAATTCGCGCGGCTTCAGCCGGGGCAGCATGGCCATCTGGGCCCGGCTCTCGACCTGGAAGACGCCCAGCGAGTCCCCGGTCTGAAGCATCCGGTAGACGGCCGGGACCTCGCGCGGGACGGTGGCCAGGGTCAGGGGCCGGCCGTAGTCAGCCTCAATCATCCGGAAGGCCCGCTTCAGCGCCGTCAGCATGCCCAATGCCAGAACATCGACCTTCATCAGCTTCAGATGGTCGATATCGTCCTTGTCCCATTCGATGAAGGTGCGGTCGGCCATGGCGGCATTGCCGATGGGCACGATCTCGCACAGGGGCTCCTGGCTGAGGACGAAGCCGCCGACGTGCTGGCTGAGATGGCGGGGGAAGTGGATCAGCTCGGCCGTCAGATCGAGCGCCAGCTTCAGGCGGGGATCCTCGCGGCTGACGCCGGTCCGGTCGACGTGCTGGTCCTTCACCTCGGCCCCGTAGGAGCCCCAGACGGTGTCGGCCAGACGGGCGGTGACGTCCTCGGTCAGGCCCAGCGCCTTGCCCACATCGCGGATGGCCGAGCGCGGCCGGTAGTGGATGATGGTGGCGACGATGCCGGCGCGGTCGCGGCCGTAGCGGCGATAGACATACTGCATCACCTCCTCGCGCCGCTCATGTTCGAAGTCGACGTCGATGTCGGGTGGCTCGGAGCGCTCGGACGAGATGAACCGCTCGATCAGCATGTCCTGGCTGGTCGGATCGACATTGGTGATGCCGAGGCAGAAACAGATGACGGAGTTGGCGGCCGAGCCCCGCCCCTGACACAGGATGTCCCGGTCCGGATGGCGGGCCCAGGCGACGATGTCGTTCACGGTCAGGAAATAGGGGGCGTAGGCCAGCTCGCGGACCAGCCGCAGTTCCTTGACGATGGTCTGGAGGACCTTGCGCGACACGCCTTCCGGGAAGACCCGGCGCGCGCCCTGGAAGGTCAGCCGGATCAGCCAGCGCTGCGGCGACCAGCCGGCGGGAACGGGTTCGTCCGGATACTGATAACTGAGTTCGCGCAGGGAGAAGGTGCAGGCCCGGACCACCTCCATTGTGCGGGCCAGCGCCGCCTCATGGCCCCGGAACAGGCGGGCCATCTGGACCGGCGGTTTCAGATGGCGCTCGGCATTGGCCTGAAGCGTCAGGCCCGCGGCATCGATGGTGGTGCCCTCGCGGATACAGGTCAGGACGTCCTGCAGGGGGCGACGCTCGGGGTGGTGATACAAGACGGCGTTGGTGGCGATCAGGGGGGCTCCGGTGCGCTCCGCTATGGCCGCCAGCCGGTTCAGCCGCGCCCGGTCGCCGCCGCGCCACAGGGGCTGGGCGGCCAGATACAGGGTGTCGGGCCAGGCGGTGCGCCAGTCTTTCAGCCGGGCCTCGAAGGCGGCGTCGGGGATTTCGGGGGCGACGGCGAGGGCGATCATGCCGGTGCCGAAGGCGGTGGCCTGATCGAAGGTCAGACGGGTTTCGCCCTTGGTGATGCGGTCGGGGGCGGGAGCGGGAGCGGGAGCATGGGTCTCCTCCCCATCCGCGTCGCGGATGGGGAGGTGGCAGCGAGCCTCTTGGCGAGCTGACGGAGGGGGCGAGGCGATGGTGCCGTCCTGGGATAAATCTCGCCGCTGTCGCCAGACGCTCATCTCCACCACCGGGTCGCCCCCCCCGTCTCGACGGCTCTCGCCGTCGATCCACCCCCCCATCCGCGACGCGGATGGAGGGGAGACCTCGATCTCGCTCTTGCCGAGGGTCAGCAGGCGGCAGAGGCGGGCGTAGGCGGGGCGGTCGCGGGGGAAGACGATCAGTTCGGTGGTGTCCAGAAAGACCAGCCGGACGCCGACGACGAGGGGGATGTCGACCTCCTCGGCCCCCATCAGGGCCCGGACCATGCCGGCCAGGGTGTTGCGGTCAGCCACGCCAACAGCGGCCAGACCCAGCGCCTTGGCCTGACGCATCAGCTCGCCGGGGTGGGAGGCTCCTTCCAGAAAGCTGAAATTGGTCCGGGCCCCCAGTTCGGCATAGCGGCCGTCCCACCCGGAGGGAGTCACGGGCGCGCTCACGGGAACATCCCGTGCATCCACCAGGACGGTGGACGTTCGTCGGGCGCGCCGGTGAACTCCGGGCCATACAGACCCTCGCGGAACAGCCAGTAGCGCAGGCCCTGATCATCCTCGATCCGGTAGTAGTCGCGGGTGCGGACCTGACGGCCGTCAGGGCGCGGTCGCCACCATTCCGGGGACAGACGTTCAGGGCCGTCCGCCTTCGATACCCGGCGCGAGACCCGCCGCCAGGTGAAGCGGGCCGGGGCCCCGTCGGGCAGTTCGGCGATGGCCTCGACCGGCTCGGGCGGGTCGAGCAGCAAAAGGGGGCGGGCGCGGTCATGGGCCTGCGTCACCGCCGGGGGACGGGGTTCGGCCCGCCCCAGCGCCAGTCGCCAGCGTTCGGCCCGTTCGGGCAGCCACGAGCCCTGGGGCTCCGCGACCTGGACCGCGTCCTCGCCCAGCCGGGCCGACAGGCGGTCGATCAGGGCGGCCAGGCCCTCGGCCGAACGGGCGGCGTCCTCATCGCCCAGGGTGATCTGGCGGGCGAGGACCGGCTCGGTCAGGTCGGCGGTCAGCATCAGGGCGTCGATGCCGAAGCCGGGATCGAGGCGGGCGATCCCGGTCTCGCGGAACAGCCGCAGCCAGATGTCGACGTCGCGGAGCGCCCGCCCCATGCGGACCGACAGCGTCTCGGCCCGGCCGTCGACGCGGAAGGCGGTCAGGGTCAGGGCGCGGGCCCCCTGCCCGTCCGCCTCCAGACCCCGGGCCAGGCTGTCGGCCAGTCCGGGCAGGCGCGCCTCGATGCCGGCGGTGTCGGTCAGGGGGTCGGCGAAGGCCTCCCAGCCGCGATAGCGGGCGGGGGGACGGGTCGGGGTCAGGGCCTCGGCGGTGCCGCCCAGGGCCTGATCCAGCCGGCGCACCAGACCGATGCCGGCCTCGTCGCGGAAGCGGCGGGCGAGGCCGGCGCGGGGCATGGGATAGAGGGCCCCGATGGTGGTGAGGCCGAACCGCCGGGCCTGTTTCAGGGTGGCGGGGTCGAGGCGCAGGGCCTCCAGCGGCAGGGGGGCGAGCGCTGCGCGCACCTCTGTCTCCCCGGCGATCCGGGTCGTGGTGCCCCAGCGGGCGAGGGCCCAGGCGGCCCCGGGCGTGGGGGCCATGGCCGTGCGGGCGCGGAGGCCGGCGGCGGACAGCCGCTGTTCGATCTGGTCCAGGGTGGCGGCCTCGCCCCCGAACAGATGGGTGGCTCCGGTCAGGTCGAGGAACAGGCCCTCCAGCCCGCCGTCCGAGAGATCGACGGCGACCGTGGGCGACCAGCGCTCGGCCCAGACCGCGAGGACCTCCAGGGCCCGGGCGTCGGCGAGGGGATCGGCGGGATGACAGATAAGGCGCGGGACCATGGCCAGGGCGTCGGCCTGGGTCTGGCCGCGCGACAGGTTGAGCGCCCGGGCGGCGGGGTTCAGGGCATGGATCACCGCCCCCCGCGCGGTGCGCAGGATCAGGGCCTCGGCCCCCGCATCCGGAGCGAAGGGGTCAGGCGGCGTGGGGCCGGCCGACCGCGCCCGGACCGTCACCGGCCAGTCGATCAGCCAGACGGAGACGATGCGTCTCATCATCCTGCTCCAGCATCCAGACGCCGGGACGCTCCGTCCGGCTTCGGGTCAGTTCGGCGCGCAGGCTCAGCCGGCCGGGCGCGCGCGGGTCGTGGGCGTCCGAAGCACTGCTCAGGGTCGAGACCCGCCAGCGCCGCCGCGCCGCGCTGAGATCCCCGGTCCGGGTGCGCAGCAGGATGCCCGAGGCCTTGCCGTCGCGGGCGGCGAACTCCAGCCGGCGGGTCCGGGTCAGGTCGACGCTGTCGATCCCGCCCAGCACCGCATCCAGCCCTCCGGACCGCAGGGCCTGCTCCATGGCCCAGAGGCAGTCGGCCTCGGTGCGGGTAATGACCAGGAGGACGCCCTCACGACGGCCGAACCCGGCCAGTCCAGGGCCGTGGGGGCGGCCATACTCTGCCAGCCATGCCCGGGTCACGGTCAGGGCCACGCCGCGACCCGGGCCCCGTCCGGCGCGGGACAGGACAAAGGCCAGGGCCCCGGCCATGTCGCGGGGACCGGCGGCGCACACCTCTTCCAGCCCCTGCAGCAGGGGGGCGTGGGCGGGCGGGACGGGATCTGGCGAACGGGGCGAACAGGTGTCCATGGCGGATCGGGACCTCAATGTTCGCTATTTGTTCCCGTCTCGCCCGAGAGTCAAACCGGAATCCGGCCGGCCGCGATCAGGCTCCGGGCCGGTCCCGGAGCGCGTCGCGGATTTCGGTCAGGAGTTTTTCCGAAGGTGTCGGGGCCACGGGCGCAGGATCGGGCTTGGCCGCCTCGGCGCGCCGCAGCCGGTTGATCGCCTTGATCATCAGAAAGACGACGAAGGCCACGATCAGGAACTGGATCACGGTGTTGAGGAAGGCCCCGTACTGGATGGCGACCTCCTCGACCGCCTCGGTGGCGGGATCTTCCGGGGCCAGGACCCATTTCAGCTCGCTGAAATCGACCCGCCCCAGGATCAGGCCAATGGGCGGCATCACCACCTGTTCAACCAGGCTGGTGACGATCTTTCCGAAGGCCGCGCCGATGATGACCCCGACGGCGAGGTCGACGACATTGCCACGCGCGGCGAATTCCTTGAACTCGAACAGCAGCTTCATGCGGGGGTCGTCTCCGGAAACGCCGTGAGGGCAGCAGGCGGAAAAGGCGTCAGGCGTCGCCCGACGCATTGAGCCGCTCTCGCAGCTCCTTGCCGCTCTTGAAGAAGGGCACCGCCTTGGCGGGGACATCCACAGTCTCGCCGGTGCGTGGATTTCGGCCGGCTCGCGCCGGTCGCGCCCGGACAGAGAAGGCCCCGAAGCCGCGCAGTTCGACCCGACCGCCGTCGGCCATGGCCTCGGTCATGCGACCGAGCACGACATTGACGACGCGCTCGACCTCGGCGTGCGTGAGATGCGTGTTCTCGGCCGCCAGTTTTTCGATCAGCTCAGACTTGATCATGTCCAGGCCCCCGCCCTTTCCCGCCTCGCCGGAGGCAATTACGGGTGCAACTTCAACCGGGTTGCGGGACCACCCTAACCTTCGCCCGCCGGGCGAAAAAGGCCTGATCGACAGTTTCCGCCCGCGAAAGAGCGTTAATTGTCAGACGCAGTACACAGAAGGTTGCCGAATACGGAAACGGGCGGCCGGATTGCTCCGGCCGCCCGTCTGTCCGTTACCGGAGGGAGTTAGCCCTCAGGTTCAGTCCTTGCCGGCCTTCTCGCGCAGGGCGGCACCCAGGATATCGCCGAGCGAGGCACCCGAGTCCGAGGAGCCGAACTGGTCGATGGCTTCCTTCTCGTCGGCCATTTCCAGCGCCTTGATCGAGACCGAGACGCGGCGCGTGGCCTTGTCGATACCGGTGATCTGGGCGTCGACGCGGTCACCCACGGCGAACTTCTCGGGACGCTGCTCGTTGCGGTCGCGGCTGATGTCCGACTTGCGCACAAAGCTGGAGACCGGGGCTTCGTCGTCGCCGAACTTGACCTCGATGCCACCCAACTCGATGGAGGTGACCGTCAGGGTGACGGTCTGGCCCTTCTTGTAGGTGTCGCCGTCTCCGACGGGATCGCCGCCCAGCTGCTTGATGCCGAGCGAGACGCGTTCCTTCTCGACGTCGACGTCCAGGACCTTGGCCTTGACCATCTCGCCCTTGCGGTAGCGCTGGATGGCTTCCTCACCCGAGACCGACCAGTCGAGGTCGGACAGGTGCACCATGCCGTCGATGTCGTTGTCCAGGCCGATGAACAGGCCGAACTCGGTGGCGTTCTTGACCTCGCCCTCGACGGTCGAGCCGATCGGGTTGGCGGCGACGAAGGCGTCCCACGGATTGTCCTGGGCCTGCTTCAGGCCCAGCGAGATGCGGCGCTTGGAGGCGTCGACATCCAGGACCACGACGTCGACTTCCTGCGAGGTCGAGACGATCTTGCCGGGGTGGACGTTCTTCTTGGTCCAGGACATTTCCGAGACGTGGACCAGGCCTTCAACGCCGGCTTCCAGCTCAACAAAGGCGCCGTAGTCGGTGATGTTGGTGATACGGCCGGTGTACTTGGCGCCGGGCGGGTATTTGGCTTCGACGCCGTCCCACGGATCGGACTGCAGCTGCTTCATGCCGAGGCTGATGCGCTGGGTGTCCGGGTTGATCTTGACGATCTGGACCTTGACGGTGTCGCCGACGGCGAGGACCTGCGAGGGGTGCGAGACGCGCTTCCACGACATGTCGGTGACGTGCAGCAGGCCGTCGATGCCACCCAGATCCACGAACGCGCCGTAGTCGGTGATGTTCTTGACGACGCCGTCGCGGACTTCACCCTCTTGCAGCTGGCCGACCAGCTCGGTGCGCTGTTCGGCGCGGGCCTCTTCCAGGATCGCACGACGCGAGACGACGATGTTGCCGCGCGGGCGGTCCATCTTGAGGATCTGGAACGGCTGTTCCTTGCCCATCAGCGGGCCGACGTCGCGCACCGGGCGGATGTCGACCTGCGAACCCGGCAGGAAGGCCGAAGCGCCGCCGAGGTCGACGGTGAAGCCGCCCTTGACGCGGCCGACGATGGCACCGTTGACCGGCACGCCTTCGGCGAAGACGACTTCCAGACGGGTCCAGGCTTCCTCGCGACGGGCCTTGTCGCGGCTGATGACGGCCTCGCCCAGGGCGTTCTCGACGCGCTCGAGATAGACTTCCACGTCATCGCCGACCTTGGGGATGACAGCGCCTTCACCCTGGCCGAACTCGCGGGCCGGGATGCGGCCCTCGGTCTTCAGACCGACGTCGATGATGATGATGTCTTTTTCGATGCCGACGACGCGGCCGTGGACGACCTGGCCTTCGCCGAGATCGCGGCCCTGGAGCTGCTCGTCGAGCAGGGCCGAGAAATCGTCGCGCGTGGGGTTGAGGGTGTCAGTCATGAAGCTCTGGTGTTTCCGATAGGGCTGGGGCGCACGACCGGAGGGCCCTGCGCGCGGTGAAGATCGAGGATGTCAGTCAGGTCGGCGGACGCGAGGCGATCGGTGCCAGAACGCCCGCGGAAGTCGAGGATGGGAGCGTTGGATTTGCGAGAGCGGTCTAGAGACCGTGTTTCGCGCGCGCCGCCTCGACGATACGGCGGGCCGCATCGAAGGCCGCTTCTATATCCATCTCTGTCGTATCCAGCAAGACCGCGTCGGCGGCCTGGATCATGGGGGCCGATCCCCGCCCGGCGTCGCGTTCGTCGCGGCGCAGGATGTCGGACAGCATGGCTTCATAGGTGATGAGGTCGCCCCGCTCGTTCAGCTGACGCCAGCGGCGCCGGGCCCGGGTCTCGGGGGTGGCGGTGACGAACAGTTTGGCGGGGGCATCGGGGGCGATGACGGTCCCGATGTCGCGTCCGTCCAGCACCGCCCCGCCCGGCTGGCGCGCGAAGGCCTGCTGCAGGTCCAGCAGGGCCGCCCGGACCCCGGGGAAGCCGGCTACACGGCTGGCGGCCTCGCCGGCATGGCCACTGGTCAGGGCCGCATCGTCGGACAGACGCCCGGGCTCCAGCGCCCGCGCCGCGGCCTCGGCCGCGACCGGATCGCCGAGGTCGCCGCCGCCGCTGAGCACATCGATGCCGACGGCCCGGTACAGCAGGCCGGTGTCAAGGAACGGCAGGCCGTAGTGGGCGGCGAGACGCGAGGCCACCGTGCCCTTGCCCGAGGCGGCGGGCCCGTCGACGGCGATGACAAACGGCTGGGTCATGACGCCCCGAGGAAGCACACCCGGCGACGGGACGCCAGTGAACGCCCTGTCATGTCAGGTCCCCGCCCAGCCCCCGCATCATGGCCTCGAAGCCCGGGAAGCTGGTGGCGATCATGTCGGGTTCGTCCACGGTCACGGGCGCGGCGGCCGCCAGCCCCAGCACCAGATGGCTCATGGCGATGCGGTGATCATGGGCGGTGTGCACGGTCGCGCCGCCTGGAACCGGCCCGCCGGTGACGAGGAAGCCCTCCGGCTCCTCCTCCACCGCCACGCCGCAGGCGCGCAGGCCGTCGACCATCAGGCGGATCCGGTCGCTTTCCTTGACCCGCATCTCGCCGACGCCGCGCATGACGGTGACTCCCTCGGCGAAGGCGGCGGTGGCGGCGAGGATCGGATATTCGTCGATCATGGAGGCCGCGCGGGCCTCGGGCACGACCACGCCCTTCAGCCGGGAATGGCGGGCGGTGATGTCGCCGACCTCCTCGCCACCTGCGACCCGGCGGTTGGTGATGGTCAGGTCGGCCCCCATCGCGATCCAGGTGTCGAACAGGCCGGTGCGCAGGGGGTTCAGCATGACACCCTCGACCGTGACCTCGGAGCCCGCGACGATCAGGCCGGCCGCCAGCGGGAAGGCGGCCGAGGACGGGTCGCCGGGGACGGCCACGACGGTGCCGGTCAGGGGCTGC
Organism: Brevundimonas sp. R86498; assembly: GCF_044598075.1. GTDB lineage: Bacteria > Pseudomonadota > Alphaproteobacteria > Caulobacterales > Caulobacteraceae > Brevundimonas. The sequence continues at coordinate 344,850 of NZ_CP139004.1, forward strand.
CCCCCCGGCAGGCGGATGACCCAGCCCTCGCCCGCGCTCTCGACGTCCACGACCGCCCCGAAGGCGCGCAGCATCCGCTCGGTATGGTCGCGGCTCTTTTCCGGCTCGGTCACCGAGGTGACGCCGGTGGCGTTCAGTCCCGCCAGCAGGATGGCCGACTTGACCTGGGCCGAGGCGACGGTCTGGACATGGTCGATGGCCGACAGCGCACCGCCGGTCAGGGTCGCGGGCAGGAGGCCCGGCTTGCCGCTCCAGTCGAAGGTCGCCCCCATGCGGGTCAGATGGTCGGTGACCCGGCCCATGGGGCGGCTGCGCAGCGAGGCGTCGCCGTCGAAGGTCGCGGAAATCGGATAGCCCGCCGCCGCGCCCATCAGCAGGCGCACGCCGGTGCCGGCATTGCCGCAGTCGATGATGCCGGCCGGGGTGCGCAGCCCCCCCTGCCCCGTCACCCGCCAGCGTCCGCCGCCCAGCCGTTCGACCCGGGCCCCGAAGGCCTCGGCCGCGCGGGCGGTGGCCAGAACGTCGTCGCCCTCCAGCAGGCCTTCGACCTCAGTGATGCCCGAGGCCATGGCCCCGAGGATCATCGCGCGGTGGGACATGGACTTGTCGCCGGGCGCGCGCACGGTTCCGTGCAAGGGTGCGCCCGGTCGCGCGGTCAGATGGGGGGCATGCGACACCCGCGAAGCCTCCGTCGGATGGTGAGGGGGAGGGCGGGCGAAGCGCCACGCCAAAGACGGGTTTTGACAGCGCCCCCCCGGAGTGGCAAGGGACGCGGCCGAAATCCCCTCCTCCATCCAAAGGTCTCCATCCCCCGTGGCCGATCCCAAACTTGGCGCCAAGCAGGTCTGTCCGAACTGCCAGGCGAAGTTCTACGACCTCTCGCGTCGCCCCGCCCATTGCCCGAAATGCGAACACGAGTTCGATCCCGAAGAGGCGATCAAGCTGCGCAGCCGCCGTGGCCGTCCCGGGGGCTATGCCGCTGACGACGCCGAGGATCAGGTCGTCGAGAAGAAGGCGACCGATGACGAGGATGAGGACGAGGAAGTCGTCACCCCCGAAATCGACCAGGAAGGCCATGAGCCGATCCTGACCCCCGACGACGAGGACGAGCCGGTTGCCGATCCCTCTGACGAGGCGGGCATGGGCACCACCGAGGGCGACGACGACGTCCTGGCTGACGATGACGACGACGATTCCGTCCCCTTCATCGAGGACGAGGACGACGACGCCTTCGACGGCGATGTCGTCAAGGGCGGCAAGGACGACGATCTGTAGGAGCCTGTCCGGGCGCGGTTTTCGAGCCGTGCCCGGGGGTCTGGCGGCCCATGAAAATAAACCGGTTTTGCGGGGTTGATCCCCCGGAGAGCCTGACATAGGTTCCGCCGCCTCGCCGGGGGTCACACCAGACCCCGGCGGTCCGACCGAAAGGTCCGGGGCTTTAGCTCAGCTGGTAGAGCGCTTGCATGGCATGCAAGAGGTCAGCGGTTCGAACTCCGCTAAGCTCCACCAAATTCCGAGGGGTTGGCAGGTGACTGCCAACCCCTTTTGCTTTCGGCTTCAGGGTCGGCCCAGTTGGTCCTCAAGAAGCGCAACGGCCGCCTCAAGCGCCGCCAGACGCACCGCACCCCGCCCCATCGAGCCGAAATGGAACTCGCTGGCGGCCAGACCGCCGTCGCGATCGATCAGGGCGAGGTAGACCAGCCCCTCCTCCGCGTCCGGACCGCCGGGACCTGCGTAGCCGGTCACGGACACAGCAATGTCTGCCCCTGATCGGCGCAGTGCACCACGCGCCATGGCCTCGGCCACTTCAGCCGAAACCGCCGTACGGGCCTCGATCAGATCCGGCGGGACGTCGAGGTCCTCGATCTTGGCCGCCCCGCTGTAGGTGACGAATCCCCGCTCGAAGGCGTGGCCGCATCCGTCGACATCCGTCAGAACCGAGGCGACCAGCCCGCCCGTACAGCTTTCAGCCGTGGAGACCGTCAGCCCCCGATCGCAGAGGGCGCGCAGGACAGCTGTGATGCGGGCTTCCAATGCCCCGGGGAGGCTGGCCGACAGGGTCTCACTCATGGCCAGGCCGCAGCGGAGATGGAGGGCCGGCGTCAGTCTGGCGCATGGAGGTTCCCTTTCGGGTGCGAGAACGCGGAGAAACCCCGCATGTTGCGGTGTCCCTCACAGTCACGCTCGAACGTTTTCGCGTGGGCGGACTTTTCTGCCCATGAACCGGTCAGAGTCGCATCCCGCCCCGCCCAATCATTCACCGCCGGGGGCCAAATCCTGTCACGTCCTTGAGCGGGGATCGCCGTCCGGGCGTCCGGTCGTCCTGGTCCACGGCCTGGCCAGCCTGGCCGAGGAAATCCTGTTCCCTCTTGCCGGCCCCGTGACGGACAGGGGCTACCGCATCATCGCCGTGGACCGACCGGGCTACGGAGGGAGCGCCCCGGTGCCGGCGCGGGAGATGTCGCCCTCGGCCCAGGCCAGGAGGCTGCATCACACCCTCGCCCGCCTCGGAGTTCGCGACGCGATCCTCGTCGCCCATTCGATCGGCGCGGCCCCCGCGCTGCATCTGGCCTGCAGGGGTGGAAGCGGGATCGCGGGACTGGTGCTGATCAACCCCTTCTGCCGGCCGACGCGTCCCCGCGCCGCGGTCGGCCTGCGCGCCGCGACCGCCCCCCTTGTCGGGCCGGTCATCCGCAAGGGCCTGCCCGCGATCGCTCCGACGCTAGGCCGGCGGATGGTCCGGGCGGCCGTGCACCGGAACCAGGCGCTGCCGGATCTGCGGGCCTTCCCCTGGCGCCGCATGGCCCAGCCGACAGCGGTGTCGGCAATGGCCGATGAGCTCAACCGGTTCAATGCCGACATGATCGCCTTTCGATTGCGGCTGAAGCGGCTGGAGCAGCCGACGGTAGTCCTCGCGGACCCCGCCGATCCCGTTATCGACGGCCGGGCGCACGCCGGCTGGCTGAGCCACCGGTTGCCCCGGAGCGTGGTGCATTGGCAACGCGCCGGTCACCTGTTGCATCACACGCGCCCTGAAGCCGTGGTCGCGGCCGTACAAGCGATCCATGCCGCAGTCCCGCCGGGCCAGGAATTCAGCCGGACGGGCCTTCCTGAGGGCGACCGTCGGACTGACGGCGGATCAGGGTGAACCCCATCAGGGCATTGGTCGGCCGGTGCGCCTTGCCGGCGGCGGCCCGCCGGATGGCGTCGGCCAGAACCGTGACGGCCTCGCGCGACATCTCCGCAACCGGCTGGCGGATGGTGGTCAGGGGCGGCCAGACGGTGGTCGCCAGGGCCGTGTCGTCAAAGCCGACGACGGTCACATCGCGCGGAACATCGAGACCCCGGCGATGCGCGACCGCGATGGCGGCAGCGGCCATGTCATCATTGCTGGCAAAGATGGCTGTGGGACGGGAGGAGAGATTCAGCAACTGATCGGCGGCGTCCAGACCCGAGACATAGGTGAAATAGCCCTGAACCTGCAGTTCTGGATCGGGCGTGATTCCGGCGTCCGCAAGGGCGGCGAGGTAACCCTTGAGGCGCAGGCCCGAGGCAGTCTGGTTGGGATGGCCGGTGACGAAGCCGATGCGGCGGTGTCCCAGCTCAAGCAGATGTCGGGTCATGGACGCGGCGGCCCGCTCATCGTCGATGCGGATGGCCGAGGCCGCGCGCGGCGGCTCGCCGGTGGCAACCACGACCGCAGGCAGACCGGCGGCCTCCAGCCACTCCACGATGTCGTGGGAATCGCACAGGGGCGGAGGCAGGATCACGCCGTCGACGCCGGTGGCGATCAGACGCTCGACCGCCTGTCGCTCGCCCCGCTCGGAGTCGCACTTTTCGACCACCAGCTGGATGCCCGCCCGGCTGCACTGGTCCAAGCTGCCCAGCAGGAATTCGCTGAGATAGGCGGCGCTGGGGTTGCTGTAGAGCAGGCCGATGCGGACGGTCCGGGCGCTGGCCAGGCTGCGGGCGGCGGCATTTGGGGCATAGCCCAGGTGCCGGATGGCCTCGGCCACCTTTTCCCGGGTCGCGTCCCGGACGCTGGTCTCGCCATTGATCACGCGCGAGACGGTCATGGGCGAAACACCGGCGTGGCGCGCCACGTCGTTGATCGTGCGGCCTCCCTGACCGCGGCGGGATACCTTCTGGTTCAATGTGGCCTTCCCCTCCAAAACCTGACCATAGGCGTTCGGGTGAGTCGCGGCGAGACAGGATGCAAAGGCCCCTGTGCGAAGGGGGCCGCGACGTTGACAGGCTGAAATGTCAGACATATCGGTCGGGTTACCCAGGCCTGCCCCGGTGAGGGCCGGCGGCGGAAAGGATGCGATCCATGCAGCTGTCAGCCTGTTTTTCTGCTCGAGTTCGGCTGTGGTGTCCCCTTTTTCTGGCCTTCGCCCTGGCCCTGTCCGGACTGGTGGCGTCCCCGGTTCGCGCCGAGGACGGCTATGACCTGTGGCTGCGCTATCCGCCGCTAGCCGAAGGTGCCCGACGGGCCGCCCTGCCCCTGGCCACCCGGATCGTCGTCGAAGGCGAGGACGACAGCCTGCGGGTCGCCGGAGAGGAGCTGACGCGCGGGATCGGGGGGCTGCTGCAGACAACTCCCCCGGTTGCCCCGCAGGTGAGTGCCGGGGCCATCGTGCTGGGGCTGGCGTCGTCGCCCCGGATCGAGGCCCTCGACCTGCCCCTGTCCGACCTCGGGCCGGAGGGCTATCTGATCCGCAGCGTGCGGATGGAGGGTCAGTCCGTCACGGTGATCGCCGCCAACACCGGCCCCGGGGTGCTCTACGGGGCCTTTGAATGGCTGCGGCGGATGCAGGTTGGCGAACCGCTGACGGACCTCGACGTGCGATCCACGCCCGCCCTGCGCCTGCGGGTTCTGAACCACTGGGACAATCTGAACCGCACGGTCGAGCGGGGCTATGCGGGGCAGTCGATCTGGGACTGGCACACCCTGCCCGGCTTCACCCAGACCCGCTATGTCGACTATGCGCGCGCCAATGCCTCGATCGGCATCAACGGGGCCGTGCTGAACAACGTCAACGCCAATGCCCTGAGCCTGACCGGGCCCTATATTGCCAAGGCGGCGGCGCTGGCGGATGTGTTCCGGCCGTACGGGGTGCGGGTCTATCTCTCGGCGCGGTTCAGCGCGCCGGTCGAGATCGGCGGTCTGCCCAATGCCGATCCGCTGAATCCGGAGGTGGCGGCGTGGTGGCGGGCCAAGGCGGATGAGATTTACGCCGCCATCCCGGACTTCGGCGGCTTTCTGGTCAAGGCCAACTCCGAGGGCCAGCCCGGACCGCAGGACTATGGCCGCACCCATGCCGACGGGGCCAATATGCTTGCCGATGCCGTGGCCCCGCACGGCGGGGTCGTGATGTGGCGGGCCTTCGTCTATTCGGCCGAGAACACCACCGACCGGGCCCGGCAAGCCTATGAGGAGTTCGTGCCGCTGGACGGGACGTTCCGCGACAATGTCCTGGTGCAGGTCAAGAACGGACCGATCGATTTCCAGCCGCGCGAGCCGTTCCATCCCCTGTTCGGGGCGATGCCCCGGACACCGCTGATGATGGAGTTCCAGATTACCAAGGAGTACCTCGGGTTCGCGACCCACCTCGCCTATCTCGGGACGATGTACGAAGAGACGCTGCAGTCGGTGACCGACCGGCCAGTGGCGGGGTCGACGGTGGCGGACGTGGTCGACGGCTCGGCCGAGGGGCACGGCCTGACCGGGATGGCCGGCGTCGCCAACATCGGCTCGGACCGCAACTGGTCCGGCAGCCATTTCGACCAGGCCAACTGGTATGTCTTCGGCCGGATGGCGTGGGATCCGCGCGCCGACGCCGGGCCGATCGCCCGGGACTGGGCGAAGCGCACCTTCACCCCCGATCCGGAGTTCGCGGAGCCGGTGGTGGAGATGATGATGGGCTCACGCGAGGCCGTGGTCGACTATATGACGCCGCTGGGGCTGCATCATCTGATGGCGACGGGCCACCACTATGGGCCCGGCCCCTGGGTCGACGATCTGGCCCGACCCGAGTGGAACCCGGCCTACTACCACCGGGCCGACGCGACCGGGATCGGCTTTGACCGGACGGCGAGCGGCAGCAATGCCGTGGCCCAGTATGCCCCGACGGTGGCGGCGCGCTTCGCCGATCCGGACCGCATCGATGAGCGGGACCTGCTCTGGTTCCATCACGTGGCCTGGGACCGGCCGATGCGGTCGGGGCGGACGCTGTGGGATGAGCTGGTGGTGACCTATGGCCGGGGCGTCTCGACCGTCGGCGACATGCGCCGGACCTGGGCGGGACTGGAGGCCCATGTCGACGCCCGCCGGTTCGACGAGGTGTCGCAGTTCCTGGCCATCCAGGAGCAGGAAGCGAAATGGTGGCGCGACGCCAGCGTCAGCTATTTCCGCACCTTCGCCGACCGGCGCCTGCCGGCGGGGGAGCCGGAGCCGGAGCACGATCTGGACCACTACAGGGGCCTGTCCTTCCCCTTCGCGCCGGGCAACACCCACTGACGAGAAACGAAAACGGCGGGCCCACAGGGTGGACCCGCCGCTGACGAGAGGTTCAGGCGCAGGCCGGACCGAAGCCCGGCGGGCCCGCTCCGGCAGGTCTGCGTCGAGGTTCTAGAAGAAGGCCTTCAGCGTGCCCACGACACGGGCGTCGCTCAGCGGGCCGTCGACATCGGCATCGTGATAGCGAACGTCGAGGACATAGACGTCGCTGAGCGAATAGGAGACGCCGGCATTCCAGGTGGCATAGTCGTCATTGACGTCCAGGGTCTGGAAACCGATGGCACCCGACACGGTCCACTTGTCCGCCGGAGCAAAGGCCAGGTTGGCCTCCGTATAGACCGCTTCTTCATCCGCACCGAAAAAGTCGGGCGAATAGAAGACCACGGCGCCGGCGGTGACCGGACCGATCGCGCGGGAGATGGCGGCCTTGTACTCAACATAGCCGTAGTCGGCGCCGGACGGTTCGTCGAAATAGAGATAGCCGACAACGCCGAAATCGAGTGCGAAGCCACCGGCCTCGGTGCGGTAGCCGCCGTAGACGTCGAATTCGCCGGTCGTGTCATCGCCGAAGTCGACGTTTGAAATCCAGGCTCCGCTGTAGAAGCTGCCGGCGGTCAGATCGACGCCCGCCTGGAAGGCAGGATCCTCATCCGTCTGGCTGAAGCCGCGGAACACATAGTCCGAAGCTACGGCGGCGTTGAAGGCGACGTCCACGTCCTGGGCCGAGGCGGCCCCGGCGGCGGCGAAGGTGGCGAGCGCGGCGGCGAGCGCGGCGCAGGAAGCTTGCAGTCTCATTCGATAATCCCCGTTTTGTTGATCTTGATTTCAGATAAAGGGCCCGCCGGGCGGAGCGCAGGTCGCGCCCGGCGGGTTCCGGCTCAGCTGTGCTCCATGCCCTCGCCGTGCAGCGTGGTGTCGAGGCCTTCGGCTTCCTGGGCGTCGGTGACGCGCAGGCCCGTGGTGAACTTGCAGATCACCAGGATGACGAAGGTGACGACGGCGGACCAGGCGATGGTCCAGGCCAGGCCCAGGGCCTGGGTCGGGATGTTGGCCCCTTCCGACAGGCTGTTGACGGCCGTGGTGGCGAAGACACCGGTCAGGATGGCACCCAGCAGGCCGCCCGCGCCGTGGATACCGAAGGCGTCCAGGCTGTCGTCGTAGCGCAGCAATTTCTTGATCCAGACCGAGGAGGCATAGCAGACCGGTCCGGCGATCAGGCCGATGATGACCGCGCCCTTGGGATCGACGAAGCCCGCGGCCGGGGTGATGGCCACCAGACCGGCAACAAGGCCGGACAGGACGCCGATCAGCGAAGGCTTACGCTTCTCGATGACCTCGACGATCTTCCAGGTCAGGGAGGCGGCGAAGGCAGCCAGCAGGGTGTTGAGCAGGGCGACACCGGCGATGGCGTCCGCGGCCCAGGCCGAACCGGCGTTGAAGCCGATCCAGCCGACCAGCAGCAGGGAGGCCCCGATCATGGTCAGGACCGGGTTGTGGGCGTTCATGGCCTCGGTGCCATAGCCTTTGCGCGGGCCGAGGAAGATGGCGCAGACCAGACCGGCCACGCCCGAGTTGACGTGAACGACCGCGCCGCCGGCGAAGTCGAGCACCCCGGCCGAACCGAGGAAGCCGCCGCCCCAGACCCAGTGACAGATCGGCGAATAGACAAAGAGGGTCCACAGGAAGGTGAACAGCAGCAGGGCGGAATATTTGATCCGTTCGGCGAAGGCACCGGTCACCAGGGCCGGCGTGATGATGGCGAAGGTCAGCTGGAAGGCGATCCAGAGATATTCCGGCAGGCCGGGCGCGGCCGAATAGGCCGTCTCCATGGTCACGCCGTTCAGGAACACGGCCTGCAGCGAGCCGATCACCGACTGGACCGTGTCGCCGTCGAAACCGAACATCGGCTGCCCGACCCCGAAGGCCAGGCTGTAGCCAGCACCGAACCAGGCCAGGCTGACCACGGCGGCCACGCCGACCGACTGGGTGATGGTGGCGATGACGTTTTTGCGCCGGACCATGCCACCGTAGAACAGCGCCAGACCGGGGAGGGTCATCAGCAGAACCAGGGCGGTCGAGGTCAGAATCCAGGAACTGGCGGCGGCGTCGATCTCCGCGACGGCCTGGTGTGCCAGAAGGACCGGTGCGGCCTCCGCGGCTTCCGGAGCAACGGCCTCGGCCGCGGCAGTGACGGTTTCAGCAACCGCATCCGTGGCTTCAACAACGGGCGCTGCAGCCGCTTCAGCCGCCGACGGTGCTGCCGGGTCGGCCTCCTGGGCAAAGGCCCCGCCCGCGTAGAACAGGCCGAGTGTAAGCAAACAGAGGGCGAGAACGCCCGGTAGCCGATTCAAGAACTGCGACATGGTTGCATCCCCCTATGTGATCTCGCAGTTGCAAACTGTTTACCGCAATGGCGAGGGACGCAAGGGGCTGTGCCGTATCCGGCGCAATTTTCGTGTGCGTGTCGTGGGTTACACACCCCCTACTGGCAAAATGTTACCTTGGCCGTAGCTGCGGCGCACAATCATTCTGCGTGACAGAGATGTTACGAAATCCTTAACCCCAATGCATCTGGACCCGATGCGAGGCGGCCCAGTGAATGGCCCGGATCGCGTCGATGATCGCCTCGCCTGCGGCCCTCGTTCCCAGTTCGCCGCCCAGATCGGCGGTCGTCGCACCGGCCGCCAGAACGGCCGCCACCGCCGCCTCGATGGAGGACGCCTCGTCCTCCAGCTTCAGACTGTGGCGCAGAAGCATCGCTGCCGACAGGATGGCCCCGACGGGATTGGCCAGATCCTGACCAGCGATATCCGGGGCCGATCCATGGATGGGCTCGAACAGACCGGGGCCGGATTCTCCGAGAGAGGCGGACGGCAGCAGGCCGATCGACCCGCCCAGCACCGAGATCTCGTCCGACAGGATGTCGCCGAACATGTTCTCGGTCAGGATGACGTCATAGTCCCGGGGCTTCCTGATCAGATGCATGGCCATGGAGTCGACCAGGGCATGCTCCAGCTGGACCTGCGGGAACTCCTCGGCATGGATCCGGGTCACGACCTCGCGCCACAGCCGGCTGGTCTCCATGACATTGGCCTTGTCAACCGAGGTGACCTTGCCACGCCGTTGCAGGGCGGTCTTGAAGGCGGCCCGGGTGATGCGCTCGATCTCGGGCACCGTATAGACGCACAGGTCCGAGGCCATGGTGTCGGTGCGGGTCTTCTCGCCGAAATAGACCCCGCCGGTCAGCTCGCGGAAGACGATCAGGTCGACGCCCTCGACGATCTCCTTCTTGAGCGGCGAGCGATGGGCCAGCACAGGCGACACCTGCAGCGGGCGCAGGTTGGCGAACAGGCCCAGGGCCTTGCGGATGCCCAGCAGGCCTTCCTCGGGCCGGCGCGCGCCGCCATCCCATTTCGGCCCGCCGACCGCCCCCAGCAGGACGCCGTCCGCCGCCTGACAGGCCTCGACCGTCTCGGGCGGCAGGGGATCGCCGGTCGCGTCGATGGCCGCCCCGCCGATCAGGTGCTCGGCGAACTGGAAGCGGTGGCCGTAGAAGTCGCCGATCACCCGCAGCACGGCCTGGGCCGCCGCCGTCACCTCGGGTCCGACCCCGTCACCGGGCAGCAGGACGATCTTGTAGGTCTGGACGTTCGGCATCACGCGGGCTCCGGGAAATGGGTACGCTCGTAGGATTCGATGTCAGGCATGTGTTTCTGCAGCCAGCCAAGCGTGTCGACCCCGTCCAGCAGACACTGGCGGGCGAAGGGTTCGACGCTGAAGGCGACCGGGGCATGGTTGCCCCGCCGCACCTCTCCGGCCTCCAGATCGATCGTCACCACCTGCTCGGGGTTGGCGACCAGATCCTCCCAGGTGGCCTGATCGACCACGACCGGGAGAAAGCCGTTCTTGAGGGCATTGGAGGTGAAGATGTCGGCGATCGAGGTCGAGATCACCGCGCGGAAGCCGTAGTCGTAAAGCGCCCACGGCGCATGCTCGCGCGAGGAGCCGCAGCCGAAATTGTCCCCGGCGACCAGGATGCGGTGCTCCGCCGGATCGATCCGGTTCAGCACGGCCTCCGGTCGCGGCGAGCCGTCGGCCTCATAGCGCCAGTCGTAGAAGGCCTTCCGGCCCAGACCGGTCGTCTCAGTGGTCGTCAGGAACCGGGCCGGAATGATCTGGTCGGTGTCGATATTGGCCTGGGTCAGGACCAGGGTGCGGGAGGTCAGGACCTTGAGGGGTTCAGGCATCCAGCATCTCCTCCAGATAGACCCGGGGATCGGTCAGGACCCCGGCGATGGCGCTGGCGGCGGCCGTGGCCGGGCTGGCGAGGATGGTGCGCGCGCCCTTGCCCTGACGGCCCTCGAAATTGCGGTTGGAGGTCGAGACGGCCAGCTGGCCGGGCGCGACCACATCCCCGTTCATGGCGATACACATGGAACAGCCCGGGATGCGCCATTCGGCCCCGGCCTCGAGGAAGACCGTGTGCAGCCCTTCCGCCTCGGCGTCGCGACGGACGGCCTCGGAGCCGGGCACGACCAGCATCCGGACGCCCGGCTTGACCCGGTGGCCCCTCAGCACCGTGGCCGCCGTCCGCAGGTCGGACAGCCGGCCATTGGTGCAGCTGCCGATGAAGACCACATCGACCGGCTGGGTCGTCGTGGCCTGGCCGGCCTCGAAGCCCATATAGGCGATGGCCTTGCGGTCGCTGTCCGAACGGGGCTGGGGCACAGGGGTGCCGATGGGGGCCCCGGCGTCGGGGGTGGTGCCCCAGGTCGCCATGGGCCGGATCGCGGAGCCGTCGATCACCACCTCGGCGTCGAACACCGCGCCGGGATCGCTCGCGAGGCTCAGCCAGTCGGCGGCCTGCGCCTCATAGGCGGCCCCCTTCGCCACATGCCGGCGGCCGCGCAGCCACTCGATCGTCACGGCATCGGGCGCGACCATGCCCGCCCGGGCCCCGGCCTCGATGGACATGTTGCAGAGGGTCATCCGCCCTTCCATGCCAAGGCTGCGCACCGCCTCCCCCGCATATTCGATGACGAAGCCGGTGCCGCCGCCGAAGCCCAGTTCGGCGATCACGGCCAGGGCCACGTCCTTGCCGGAGACGCCGGGCACCAGAGTCCCGTTGATGGTCACCCGCATGGATTTCGACTTGCGCTGCAGCAGACACTGGGTCGCCAGCACATGGCCGACCTCGGAGGTGCCGATGCCGAAGGCCAGGGCCCCGAAGGCCCCGTGGGTCGCCGTATGGCTATCGCCGCAGACCACGGTCATACCCGGTTGGGTCAGGCCCAGTTCGGGCCCCATCACATGGACCACGCCCCGGTCGCCGGAGCCCCAGCCGGCCAGTTCGATGCCGTGCCGCGCACAGTTCTGTTCCAGACGGTGCACCTGGGCCTCGGCCTCGGCGGTGACATAGGGCCGGTGCCCGTCCGGACCCGCCGGCAGGGTCGGGGTCGAATGGTCAAGGGTGGCGAAGGTCCGGTCCGGCCGGCGGACCTTCAGTCCCCGCGCCTCGATCTCGGTGAAGGCCTGGGGGCTGGTGACCTCATGCACCAGATGCAGGTCGATATAGAGGACGCCGGGGGTTTCGGCCGTCTCCGGCACGACGACGTGACGATCCCAGACCTTGTCGAACAGGGTGCGGGGCTGCTCCTCCCCCATCGGGGGAGGTGGCGCGGCGCGGCTTCGCGCCGTGACGGAGGGGGCCTGACCCGGATGCGGTGTCTGGGGTTGGCCCCCTCCACCGCTTCGCGGTCCCCCTCCCCCGATGGGGGAGGATTTACGCTGCGACATGCGCCGCTTCCCTTTGGGTCCCCACGCAGATGGCCACCAGTTCCGCGTCATCAATCTCGCCGATCTCGTCGGCGCGGGTCTTGAACGCGGCGAAGGCGGCGGTCAGGTGGTCACCCACCAGCGGATAGCCCAGAACCTCGGCCCGCTTGGCCACGGCCGTCCGGCCCGAGTGCTTGCCCAGGACGAAGAAACTGCCGGCGAAGCCAACGTCCTCGGGCCGCATGATCTCATAGGTGCGGGCGTCGGCGTACATGCCGTGCTGGTGGATGCCGGCTTCGTGGGCGAAGGCGTTGATGCCCACGATGGCCTTGTTGCGCACGATCGGCGAGTGGGTGATCTCGCTCAGCAGGCGGCTGGTCTCGACCAGTTTGGTGGCATCCACGCCGGTGGTGACGCCGTAGCGTTCCGCCCGGGTGCGCAGGGCCATGACCACCTCTTCCAGAGCGGCATTGCCGGCCCGCTCGCCGATGCCGTTGATGGTGGATTCGACCTGCCGCACCCCGGCCTCGATGGCCGACAGGCTGTTGGCCACGGCCAGCCCCAGATCGTTGTGGCAGTGGGCCGAGAAGACGACATGGGGGAAGCGGGGCCGGATCCGGTCGATCAGGAACCGGTACAGGCTGGCGATCTCGTCCGGGGTCGCATAGCCGACCGTATCCGGCACGTTCACGGTGGAGGCCCCCGCCGCGCAGGTCGCCTCCAGCACCTCGGCCAGGAATTCCGGCTCGGTGCGGATCGCGTCCTCGGCCGAGAATTCGACGTCGTGGAAATGGGTCCGGGCGTATTCGACCGAGCGGACGGCCTGGGCCAGGACCTGGTCGGGGGTCATCCGCAGCTTGGCCGCCCGGTGGATCGGGCTGGTGCCGATGAAGACATGGCAACGCCGGCGCTTCGTGCCCCGCAGGGCCCGGTACGAGGCGTCGATGTCCGCCTCATTGGCCCGCGACAGGGAGCAGAAGACGGGGCCGGAATCGTCCTCGGCCATCTCGCCGACCACGGCCCGGATACAGTCCTCGTCGCCCGACGAGGCGGCGGCGAAGCCGGCCTCCATGACGTCGACGCCCAGAGCCTTCAGCTGGCGGCCCATACGGACCTTGTCCTCGGGCGACATGGAGAAGCCCGGGGCCTGTTCGCCGTCGCGCATGGTGGTGTCGAAGACGATGACCCGGTTCGGGTCCCCGCCTTCGCGGGGACGGGCTACGCCATCGGAGACGGAGCCGCTCATGCCGCCACCCCGCTCTGGTAGCCATAGGTCGCGGCGGTGAAGCCGACCCGGGTCGCCCCGACCAGCTTGTCGATCTGGCGGCCCAGGTTCTCGGTGCAGCGGCCCGCGTCGCGGCCCCGGACCTGCAGCTGGACGCGGCGCATCGCGCCCTCGTCCGACAGGCTCATGGCGTCGATGTGGAAACCGCGGCGCTCCACGAGACCGATGAGCCGCTGGAGCGAGCCGTCGGCCCGGTCGATCTGGATCTGGATGGTCTCGCTCATCACATGTCTCCTTCGTCAAAGCGCGTGTCGTGCATCATCTCGCCGTTGGACTTGCCCGGGGGCACCAGCGGCCAGACGTTCTCTTTCGGGTCGATCAGGACGTGCATCAGGCACGGTCCGGGCGCGGCCAGCAGACGGGCGATGCCGTCGGTGACCTGATCGCGGCGGTCGATCATGAAGGCCTCGATGCCGAAGGCCTGGGCCACGGCGACGAAGTCCGGATTGTCGGACAGGTCGACCTCGGAATAGTTCTCGGCGAAGAACAGCTCCTGCCACTGGCGCACCAGTCCCAGGCTGGAGTTGTCCAGCAGCACGATCTTCAGGGCGACGCCGTAGCGGCGCAGGGTCGCCAGCTCCTGGATGTTCATCATGAAACTGCCGTCGCCGGAGACGGTGACGACATGGGCCTCGGGGCTGGCCATCTTGGCCCCCAGACCGGCGGGCAGGCCGTAGCCCATGGCCCCCAGACCACCCGAGGTCAGGTGGGCTTCCGGCCGCGAGAACTCGCAGTGCTGGGCCACCCACATCTGATGCTGGCCGACGTCGCACGCGGCCACGAAGCTGTCACCGGCCGTCCGGGACAGCTCGTTCAGCAGGGCGGGCGCATAGACGCCTTCGCCCGGGGCGTCATAGCGGAAGGCGTTGCGGCGGGCGCTGGCGGTGCAGCGGATGACCCACGGATCGATGCCCAGCGGTGCAGCGGCGACCCGCTGGGTCAGGGCCTCGATGCCGGCCTTCAGATCACCGATGACCGGCACATGGGCGGCGCGCAGCTTGCCGATCTCGGCCGGGTCGATGTCGAAATGGACGACCTTCGCATGGGGGGCGAAGGCGTTCAGCTTGCCGGTCGCGCGGTCATCGAAGCGGGCGCCCAGGACGATCAGCAGATCGCTCTCCTGAACCGCCTCATTGGCGGCGCGGGTGCCGTGCATCCCCAGCATGCCCAGGAAGCCGGGCGCGTCGGTCCGGATCGAGCCCAGGGCGTTCAGGGTCGAGACCACGGGGATGCCGGTCCGTTCGGCGAAGTCGCGCAAGGGTCCGACGGCCCCGGCGATCTTCACCCCGCCGCCGATATAGATCAGCGGGCGTTCGGCGGCGCGGATCAGCTGTTCCGCCTCGGCGATCGCGGCGTGGTCCAGCGGCGTGACGTCATTGGGATAGTGGAAGCCGAAGTCGTCCGAGGTCGTCCCGACCTGGATGTCCTTGGGCAGGTCGACCAGAACGGGGCCGGGGCGACCCGATCGGGCGACATGAAAGGCCTCCTCGATCACGGCCGGCACATCGGCCGGGTCGCGCACGACCCAGCTGTGTTTCACCAGCGGCAGGGTGACGCCCAGGATGTCGATCTCCTGGAAGGCGTCGGTGCCCATCAGATGGGTGGCGACATTGCCGGTGATGCAGACCATCGGCACTGAATCCATCATGGCGTTGGCGATGCCGGTGATCAGATTGGTCGCCCCCGGCCCGGAGGTCGCCATACAGACGCCGACCTTGCCGGTGGAGCGCGCGTACGCATCGGCCGCGAAGGCCGCGCCCTGCTCGTGGCGGACCAGAATGTGCTTCAGGCCCGCCCCGGTCAGGGCGTCATACACCGGCATGATCGCCCCGCCGGGATAGCCGAACACCACCTCGACCCCCAGCCGATCCAGGGTCGAGACGAGCAGCTGCGCACCGCTTCGGGGCGGATTGGCAGTTTTTGCAGCGATGGCGGCGACGGCGGTCATGATCGGTCTGGGACTGACTGGGTTTGCGGGTCTGGGATCAGGCCGCTTCGGCGGTCTTGGGCGCGTGCAGCCAGGCCATCCGCTCGCGCAGACCGGCCCCGACGGATTCAATCAGGTGCTCGCTGTCGGCCTTGACCAGGGCGTCATAGGCCCCCTTGCCGGCCTCGTTCTCGGCGATCCATTCGCGGGCGAAGGTGCCGTCCTGGATCTCGGTCAGGATTTCCTTCATCCGGGCGCGGGTCTCGGCATTGATCACGCGCGGGCCGCTGACGACCGAGCCCCACTTGGCCGTCTCGGAGATGAACTCGTTCATCTTGGTGACGCCGCCCTCGTAGAACAGATCCACGATCAGCTTCAGCTCGTGCATGCATTCGAAATAGGCGATCTCGGGCTGGTAGCCTGCCTCGACCAGGGTGGTGAAGCCTCCCATGACGAGCTCCTTGGCCCCGCCGCACAGGACGGCCTGCTCGCCGAACAGATCCGTCTCGGTCTCTTCCCGGAAGGTCGTTTCCAGCAGGCCGCCGGTCGCGCCGCCGATCCCCTTGGCATAGCCCATGGCCCGGTCGCGGGCCTTGCCGGTCGCATCCTGTTCAACCGCGAACAGGGCCGGGACGCCGCGGCCGCGGGCGTATTCGCGACGGACCAGATCGCCGGGTCCCTTGGGCGCGACCAGGATGACGTCCATGTCCTGGCGCGGGGCGACCCGCCCGTACAGGATCGAGAAGCCATGGGCGAACAGGATGGCCGCCCCCTTCTTCGCATGGGGTTCGACGATGTCCCTGTAGACCTGGGCCTGGGCCATGTCCGGCGTCAGGATGGCGATGATATCCGCGCCCTTCACGGCGTCCGCCGGCTCGGCCGTGGCGATGCCGTCGGCGGTGGCGTTCTTCCAGCCCTTGCCCCCGTGGCGGACGCCCGCGATCACGTCGTGGCCGGAGTCCTTCAGATTCTGCGCATGGGCGCGGCCCTGCGAGCCATAGCCGATGATAGCGATGCGCTGGCCGGCGATGACGCCGGGACGGATGTCGTCGTTGGTGTAGATTTCCATGGCTCAGGCTTCCTGCGTCTGACGGGTTTCCGCACGGACTTGAGCCGGCGGCGGGTTGGGAATGGTGACGGCACCCTGGGCGGCCGAGGCCACGCTGGCGCGGTATTTGGCGAAGACCCCGGTGGCCGGGTTCAGCGGCGGGGCGACATGTCCGGTGCGGCGGGCGGCGAGGTCGGCGGCGACGTCGATGCGGCGCGCCGAGACGTCGATAGTGATGCGGTCGCCGTCGCGGATCAGGGCGATGGGGCCCCCGACGGCGGCTTCCGGCGAGACATGGCCGGCGACGAAGCCATAGCTGGCTCCGGAGAACCGTCCATCGGTGATCAGGGCGACGTCGTGGATGCCCCGGCCCTTCAGGGCGGCGGTGACCTGCAGCATCTCGCGCATGCCGGGGCCACCCTTCGGGCCCTCGTAGCGGATGACGATGACGTCGCCCTCGCCGACCGAGCCATCCTGGACGGCGTGGAAGGCGTCTTCCTCGGAATCGAACACACGGGCCGGGCCCTCGAACCGGTCGACCTTGTGGCCGGTCAGCTTGATGACCGCACCGTCAGGAGCGATGTCGCCGTAGATGACGGCATAGGAGCCGCGCGGGCTGATCGGGGCCGCGATGGTCGTGACCACCTGCTGGCCGGGCGCCTCTTCCGCCTCGGCCGCCTCGGCGAACAGGCTGCGACCCGAGACGGTGGGGGCGTTGACGATCCTGCCCGCCTCGGCCAGCCGCTGGGTCACCAGCCGGGTGCCGCCGGCGGCGTACAGATGGCTGGCCAGGAAGCGGCCGCCGGGCTTCAGGTCGCAGATGACCGGCGTGTCCTCGCAGGCGGTGTTGCAATCCTCGACGCCGAATTCGATGCCCGCCTCGATGGCGATGGCGGCCAGATGCAGCACCGCATTGGTCGATCCGCCCGAGGCGGAGACGGCCGCGGCGGCGTTCTTCAGGCTGGCGCGGGTGATGTATTTGCGCGCCGTGTCCCCGGCGAACACCCGCTCGACGATCAGCTCGCCGCAGCGATGACCCTGCGCGCCCTTGGCCGGATCGACCGCCGGGACGTCATTGGCTCCCATGGGCGACAGGCCCATGACCGACAGGGCCATGGCCATGGTGTTGGCCGTGAACTGGCCGCCGCAGGCTCCGGCCCCGGGACAGGCAGCGGCCTCGACAGCCTTCAGCCCGGCGTCGTCCAGCGCGCCGGCCCCATGCGCTCCGATGGCTTCGAACACGTCCTGGATCGAGATCTCCCGGCCGGCCACGACGCCGGGCAGGATGGTACCGCCGTAATAGACCAGACCCGGGATATCCATCCGCGCCAGGGCCATGGCGGCCGCCGGAATGGTCTTGTCGCAGCCGACGATGCAGACGACGCCGTCCAGCTGATGGCCCTGCACCGCCAGCTCGATCGAGTCGGCGACGACCTCGCGGCTGATCAGCGAGGCCTTCATGCCCGGCGTGCCCATGGAGATGCCGTCGGTGACGACGATGGTGTTGAAGTCGATCGGGAAGCCGCCGGCCGCCAGAATGCCGGCGCGAACGTCCTTCGCCAGCCGGTCCAGATGCATGTTGCAGGGGGTCACCGATGACCAGGTGTTGACCACCGCGATCATCGGCTTGTCGAAATCGGCGTCGTCCATGCCGGCCGCGCGCAGGTAGCTGCGAGCGGCGGCGCGGCTGGCCCCGGCGGTCACGACCGCGCTGCGCCGCGAGGCGGCGGGAGCGGCGTCTTCAGGGGTGAAATCTTGCGTCATTGTCTTAAGGCGTTCCGGGAGGGGTCCGGGATCGCCGCAACAAAAAACCCGCTTCCTTTCGGGAGCGGGTGGCTGCGGGCGATCCTGATTTTGCTTGGGTTCAGGTCAGCTGCATCCACACCGCTCCGGAGAGCAGGCCAAGGAGTACGCTGAGAATAAGGGTGGTCAGGGCCGCAGGGACCAGCGACGGGCGCGACGCGGCAACGGCGCGAGCCGGGCGGCGGGTCGGGGTGTAGCGGTTCGGGTGGCTCACAGCCGGCTCCTGATTACCCCTGCATAGGAACAGAGATCGCAGGCCCGCACAAGGCATTCTGGAAAAAACTTCCAATTTTGGGACAGCGAAGCGTCCGGAGGGGTATTTCCACCCTACGGAGGTGTTCAGCGGCTGAAGGTCACCGTCTGGGCGACGCTGCCGGGGCGGAACACCACCGTCCGGGTGACCCCGGCGACGCGGACATTGACCTGTTGCTCCTGGTCGTCATGGACGCCGGGGAAGAAGTCGAGGTCGACGCGGACGGACCGGGCGGCCATCTCCGGGGTCCCGGCGCCGGCATAGTCGACCCGGATATTGTCGCCCGCCAGATTGGTCCCCGCATGGTCCAGTTCGATGAGCGCGCCGTCCACCTCCAGCCGGAAGCGGCGGTCCAGATGCTGCTCCAGCGCGGTGACCGCGTCCGGATCGTCCAGCGTCGGCTGGGCGTCCGGGGCCACGGTCACCAGCGCCGGCTCCACATCATGGGCGGCGAACCGGTGGGAGACGGTGACCGCCCCGGTCTGCGGATCGATCTCCACCACCGTCAGTCCGGCGTGGCCGCGATGGGCCAGCGCCGGCGTGGCCAGAACCAGCCCGGCAACAAGGCCGGCGAGCAGGGTGCGAGCCCTCACGGCGTCACCCGCTGCGGACGCAGGCTGTCGGGGGTGACGCGGCGATCATCGTCCCGCATCCGGTTGGAGCCCTGGGGTCCCTGGGCCTGGAGCGGCACCTGGCTGGGCTGGATGGATTGGGGGAAGCCGTTGTTGGCCCGGTTGGCGTCGGCGGTCTCCCACAGGGGATCCACCTCGGCCGAGACCAGCGTCTTCGACGACACATGCTGCCAGGTCACGCGCTGGCTGTTGCGACGCCAGATCTCGGCCGGGATGCGGACGATCTCATCGGAGCCGTCGGACCAGTTCAGCTTCAGGATCACCGGCATCACCAGGCCGCCCCGGTTGGAGAAGGTGAAGCGGTAGACGTTGTCGTCGAAGGTCAGGGCCTGACGGCGCTCGGCATTGGCCTCGGCGGCGGTCCGGGCCTTGGCGGCATCCCGGCGCTGGCTGGCCGTGACGGTGAAGGCGTCGGTCTCGTCATAGTAGTCGCGCACCGACGGGTCGCGTTCTGCAAAGGTCTCGATGCCGCGGTTGTTGACCACGGTGCGCGATTCCGGCTCGGCCTCGAACCGGGCGCGGGCGGCGCGGGCGCGTTCTTCCGGGTCGGTCGATTCCAGCGAAACGGCGATGACGTTGTCGAGCGCGATATCGACGTGGTCGGTCGAATAGAACCAGCCGCGCCAGAACCAGTCCAGGTCCATGCCCGAGGACTCTTCCATGGTGCGGAAGAAGTCGTAGGGGGTGGGCCGCTTGAAGGCCCAGCGCTGGGCGTATTCGCGGAACGCCCGGTCGAACAGATCGCGGCCCATGATGGTCTCGCGCAGGATGTTCAGGGCGGTGGCGGGCTTGGCGTAGGCGTTGTTGCCGAACTGCAGGATGCTGTCCGACTGGGTCATGACCGGGACCTGGTTTTCCGAGATCATGTATTCCACGATCTGGCGTGGCTCGCCCCGGGCAGGGAAGTCGGCGTCCCACAGCTTCTCGGCCTGGTACTGCAGGAAGCTGTTCAGCCCCTCGTCCATCCAGGTCCACTGGCGCTCGTCGGAGTTGATGATCATCGGGAAGTAGGTGTGGCCGACCTCGTGGATGATCACGCCGATCAGGCCGGCCTTGGTGCGGTCCGAATAGGTCAGGCTGCCGTCATCGCCCCGCAGCGGGCGCGGCCCGTTGAAGGTGATCATCGGATATTCCATCCCGCCGACCGGGCCGTTGACCGACTGGGCCGTGGGATAGGGGTAGGTGATCGAGAACTGGTTGTAGACGTCCAGGGTGTGGGCGACGGCCTTTGTCGACCAGGCGTCCCACAGGGGTCGGGCCTCCTTGGGGAAGAAGGACATGGCCATCACCACCGGGTGTTCGGCGCTGTCCTGCTCCACGCCCATGGCATCCCAGATGAATTTGCGGCTGGAGGCGAAGGCGAAGTCGCGCACATTCTCGGCCGCAAAATTCCAGGTGCGGGTGCCCGAACGGGCCGGGCTGGCCTCGGCGGCGGCGGCCTCGGCCGGGGTGACGATATAGACCGGCTCGTCGGCGGTGCGGGCCTGGTCCAGGCGCTGGCGCTGGGCGGTCGTCAGAATGTCGAGGTTCTGCAGCGCGCCGGTCGCGGAGACCTGATGGTCGGCCGGAGCCGTGATCGAGACATTGTAGTCGCCGAACTCCAGCGTGAACTCGCCGGCACCGAGGAACTGGGCGTTATGCCATCCCTCATAGTCCGAATAGACGGCCAGGCGCGGGAACCACTGGGCGGCGAGGAAGATGCAGTTGCCGTCCTCCCACTGTTTCGTGAAACACTCATAGCCACTGCGGCCGCCCACCACGTTGGTCTCGGGCAGAGGCAGGGTGAAGGCGAGGGTGAAGCTGAAGCTCTGGCCCGTCGCCAGGGTCTGCGGGAGTTCGATGCGCAGCAGGGAGTCGGTGATCGAGAACGGCAGGTCCCGGCCGTCCGGCCCGGTGATCTTCAGATCGTTGAAGCCGCCTTCCCATTCCTGGAAGCGCTGCACCCGCAGCACCTCGCCAACGGACAGGGTGGTGTTGTCCCCCACGGTACGGCTGCGTTCGGCGAGCGAAGCGCGGCGGTAGTTCTGCTGGTCCAGCAGCAGCCAGAGGTACTGCAGGCCGTCCGGCGAATTGTTGGTGTAGGTGATGGTCTCGACACCCGTCAGCGACCGGTCCCGCTCGTTCAGGGTCACGTCGATGTCGTAGTCGACCTTCTGCTGCCAGTAGCGGTGACCCGGGGCCCCCGAGGCATTGCGATAGTCGGTCGGGGTCGGCCAGTCCTCGCCTTCAAACTGGCGGAACTTGTCGTCGAAGCTGCCGACGGTCTGCTGGACCGGTCCCTGACTGACCTGGGCCTGGGCCGCACCGGCGAATGCGGCACAAAGCGCCGCGACAACAATCATGACCCGCATACAGGAACCCCGACCCGACAGAACAGCGGCGGGGACCTTAGACCCAAGCGGGTCGGGCGCAAGCGCGGCCGGATTAACTTCCGGCAATATCCGCGCGGCCGGATCAGCCGTCGACGAGGTCCTGAAGCAGGGTTGCGATCCGGGCCTTCATCCGTTCACACTCTTCGGGCGTCATGTTCAGCCCGCCGGACAGGTCGCGACCCACTGCGACACCCATCATCAGTCCGGCGGCAATCCGCACCCGGACGACCGCGTCCTCGCCGCCCATCCATTCGGTGAACGGCTGGTAGAAGCCTTCCGAGGACGCCTGCTGCACAACCTCGGCCGCCTTGGGCGAGGAGGCCGAGCGCAGCATGATCAGCAGCCATGCGAGCTTGTTTTCCTTGCGCGGCCCGTAGACCAGGTCATGAGCCACGCGCTCCCCGAAGGTCGACCGGTCACCTTCCATCAGCTCGCGACCGTTGCCGCAATCATCGATCACGGCCCGGAAAAGCTCTTCCTTCGAACCGAAGTAGCGGGAGATCAGGGCCGGATCGACGCCCACGTCCCGGGCAATGTCGCGCATGCCGACCTGCTCATAGGACTCGGCTGTGAACCGCCGGCTGGCGGAGTCGAGAATGGCCGCGCGGGTGGCGGCGGCGTTTCGCGGACGTGGGCAAACGGCGAAACTCAATGTGATCTCCGGATAACCATACAGACGATATGGCGATGTCATCGCCTGTTGACAAGCGCGGACTGAAGTTCCATTAAGTCAACAGGCGATGACCGGGCGCTTCCCCCCCCTTGTATGTCCGTCACGCCTGTTACCGGGAATTCGCCCCATCGGGAGAGCGCGCTCATGCGCAGAGCCAAGATTGTCGCCGTGTCCGTCATCCTGACGGGCGCGCTTTACGGCTGTTCGCAGCGGTCCGAGGCCCAGGGCCCGCCGCCCGCCGCGCCGGTCACCGTGGCCGTGCCGCTCGCCGAGCGGGTTGTGGACTGGGACGACTTCACCGGCCGGTTCGAGGCCACCTCCTCGGTCGAGGTCCGGGCCCGCGTCGGCGGCTTTGTCCAGTCCGTTCACTTCCGCGACGGCGACTTCGTGCGCCGGGGGCAGCTGCTCTTCACCCTCGATCCCCGTGCGGCCCAGGCCCAGCTGGCGGCGGCCCGCGCCGCACTGACGCAGGCCGAGGCCCAGCTGGCCCTGGCGCGAACCAACCTGACCCGTTCGGAGGGCCTTCTGGCCAGCCAGGCTGTCAGCCAGGCCGAGGTCGACACCAACCGGGGTAGCGTACAGACCGCCGAAGCGACCGTCGCCTCCGCCGAGGCCAATGTCCGTGCCCGCCAGCTGGAGCTGGAGTTCACCCGCGTGACCGCACCCTCGTCGGGTCGGGTCTCTGACCGCCGGGTCGATCCAGGCAATGTGATCGCCGGTGGATCGTCCGCCGCCGATGTGCTGACCACGATCGTCTCCTCCGCCCCTATCTATTTCGTGTTCGAGGGCTCCGAGGCCCTGCTGCTCAAGTATCAGCGCGAGGCCCGCGCCGGCCGCTCCGCACCGGTGCGCATCCGGCTGCAGGACGAAAGCGACTTCAGCCGCTCGGGCACGCTGGACTTCACCGACAACGCGGTGGATCCGGCGTCCGGCACGATCCGCCTGCGCGCTGTCATTCCGAACGGCGACGGCTTCCTGAAGCCCGGCATGTTCGCGCAAGGTCGCGTGGCCGGAGCCGGGGCCTATGACGCCCTGCTGGTGCCGGATTCGGCGATCGGCACGGACCAGGGTCGCCGGGTGGTTTCGGTCGTCGCGGCCGATGGCTCGGTGACGCCCACGCCGGTCCAGCCCGGTCCGCTGGTGGATGGTCTGCGGGTCATCCGTTCCGGACTGCGCCCGACCGACCGGATCATCATCGACGGCCTGCAGCGGGCCATGCCCGGGACCAAGGTCGCGCCGACGAACGGCCGCATCACGCGCCAGCCGCGCGCGGAAGCCGCTCCGACCACCTATGCGCCGCCGGCCGCGACCGGCACCTCCGCCGCCGCCGTGTCGCAATCCGTCGCCTCGGGCGACTGAGACCCCCCGCATGAATATCTCGCGCTTCTTCATCGACCGGCCGATCTTTGCGATCGTCCTGTCGGTGTTCATCACCCTGATCGGGGTGTTCGCCTATCCGCTGCTGCCGCTGGCGCAGTATCCGGAGATCGCGCCGCCCACGATCACCGTTACCACCGCCTATTCGGGAGCCTCGGCCGAGACCCTCGCCGAGACCGTCGCCGCGCCGATCGAGCAGGAGGTGAACGGGGTCGAGGGGATGCTCTACATCTCCTCATCCTCGACCTCGGACGGCGTGGTGGCGATCACCGTCACCTTCGAGCCTGGGACGGATCTGGATGCCGCCCAGGTGCTGGTCCAGAACCGGGTGTCGCTGGCCGAACCCCGTCTGCCCGAGGCCGTGCGCCAGGTCGGCGTGGTCGTGAACAAGCAGGAATCCGGCTTCCTGATGATCCTCGGGCTGACCTCTCCGGGCGGCGTGCTCGATAACGACTATGTCGGCAACTACGCCAACTCGACCCTGCGCGACCGCCTGCTGCGGATCGAGGGGGTCGGCAATGTCACCATCTTCGGGGGTGGCAACTATTCGATGCGGGTCTGGATCGACCCGGCCAAGGCCGCCGCGCGCGGTCTGAACGCCGCAGACATTACCGCCGCCCTGCGCGGCCAGAATATCCAGGCCGCCGCCGGCTCGATCGGCCAGCCGCCGTTCGCGACCAATGCCTCGGCCTTCCAGCAGCCGATCCAGGTCCAGGGCCGTCTGTCGACGCCCGAGGAGTTCTCCGACATCGTCGTCAAGACCGATGCCGAAGGGCGCGTCACGCGCATCCGGGACATCGCGCGGGTCGAGCTGGGGGCCCAGGACTATGGCATCCAGGGCTATTTCGACGGCGTGCGCGGCGTCGGTATCGCCATCGTGCAACAGCCGGGCGCGAATGCGCTGGGCACGGCCGAACGCGTGCTGGCCGAGGTCGAGGCCCTGAAGGCCACGGCCCCGCAGGGTCTTGAGATCGGCGTCCCCTACAATCCGACCGAGTTCGTCGCCGCCTCCGTGGAGTCGGTGCAGCACACCCTGATCGAGGCCGTCATCCTGGTGGTGCTGGTCGTGCTGGTGTTCCTGCAGTCGTGGCGCGCCGCTATCATCCCGATCGTCGCCATTCCGATCGCCCTCGTCGCCACCTTCGCGGTGCAGCTGGCGCTGGGCTATTCGATCAACTCGCTGTCCTTGCTGGCGCTCGTGCTGGCCGTCGGCATCGTGGTCGATGACGCCATCGTCGTGGTCGAGAATGTCGAGCGCTACATCCGGGAGGGCCTGTCGCCCAAGGACGCCGCCTACAAGTCGATGCAGGAGGTTTCCGGGGCCCTGATCGCCATCGGTCTGGTGCTGGTGGCCGTGTTCATCCCGACCATGTTCGTGCCCGGCATTCCCGGCATCTTCTATCGCCAGTTCGCCGTGACCATCGCCGCAGCGACCGTCGTGTCCCTGTTCGTGTCCCTGACCCTGTCGCCCGCCATGGCCGCCCTGCTGCTGAAGCCGCACGCCCATCATGACGAGACCGCGGCCCTTCCCCGGACGGCCTTCGGCAAGGCGAAATACTATGCCGGTTGGGCCGGCCGGAAGTTCAACGAGGGCTTTGACTGGCTGTCGGACCGTTACGGCCGTCTGACGGCTCGCCTCGTGCGCACCGTGGCCGTCGTTCTGGTGGTCTATGTCGGCCTGCTGGGCCTGACGACCTGGCGGCTGATCGACACCCCGTCCGGCTTCATTCCGGAGCAGGATCAGGGCTTCCTGATCGGCGTGGTCCAGTTGCCGGCCGGGTCGTCGCTGGAACGCACCAATGCGGTCATGGACCGTGCCCGAGTGATCATCGAGGGCACCGAGGGCGTCGATGGGACCGTGGCCTTCGCCGGCCTCGACGGCACCAGCTTCTCCTTCGGGTCCAATGCCGCGACCATCTTCGTGCGCCTGAACGATTTCCACGACCGCACGACGCGCGAAACGACCGCGGCGGCCCTGGCCGGAGCCATCACCGGGGCGGTCGGCGGGATCCAGAACGCCAACATCTTCGTCATCGCCCCTCCTGCCATCCAGGGTCTGGGGACCGGCAACGGTTTCTCGATGATGATCCAGGACACCTCGGGATCGGGCTATGGCGCGCTGGAAGGGGCGACCTACGCCATGATGGGCGCGGCGGCCCAGGCCCCGACCGACGTGCAGCAGGTGTTCTCGACCTACAACACCGCCTCGCCCCGGGTGGAAGCCGATGTCGACCGCGACCGGGCCCTGATGATGGGGGTCCAGCCGTCCGACGTGTTCAGCACGATGGGCATCTATCTGGGCTCGTCCTACGTCAACGACTTCAACTTGCTGGGGCGCACCTTCCGGGTCACGGCCCAGGCCGAGCCGGCCTATCGCGACGACATGGCTGACATCGGCAATCTGAAGGTCCGGTCCTCCTCCGGAGCCATGGTCCCGCTGGGATCGGTGGCGACCCTGCGCGAAAGCTCGGGCCCGGCGCGGATCGTGCGGTACAACCTGTTCCCCGCGGCCGAGCTTCAGGGCCAGGGCGCGCCGGGCGTGTCCTCCGGAGCAGCGCTCGGGATCATGGAGACCATGGCCGGTCAGGCCCTGCCGCCGGGATTCTCGTACGAGTGGACGGGTCTGGCCTATCAGGAGAAACAGGCCTCGGGCGGCGCGACGATCATCTTCGTGGTCGCGGTCCTGCTGGTCTTCCTGGTGCTGGCTGCCCAGTACGAGGCCTTCACCCTGCCGCTGGCCGTGATCCTGATCGTGCCCATGTGCCTTCTGGCCGCCATGCTGGGGGTCAATGCGCTGGGACTGGACAACAACATACTGGTCCAGGTCGGTCTGGTGGTGCTGATCGCCCTGGCGGCCAAGAACGCCATCCTGATCGTCGAGTTCGCCAAACAGGGCGAGGAGGACCAGGGGCTCGACCGCTGGGATGCCGCCGTCGCGGCCGCCCGGACCCGTCTTCGTCCCATCCTGATGACCTCCTTCGCCTTCATCCTCGGCGTGCTGCCGCTGGTGCTGGCGGAGGGTGCCGGAGCCGAGATGCGTCAGTCGCTGGGTGCCGCCGTCTTCTTCGGCATGATCGGGGTGACGGTCTTCGGCCTGCTGTTCACGCCGGTCTTCTATGTGATCTGTCGCGGCCTGGCCGCGCGCCTGCCACGGCGTGATGAACCGGCCACCGGGACACCCACCACAGGCTCGCCCTCCGACGCCGCCCTCCACTCGCCCACGCCGGCCCTGAACGCGCCGCGCGCCGGAGACGCCGCATGACACTCCGTCTTTCCCCCCTCCTGACCGCCTGTGCCGCCTCCGCCCTGTTGGCAGCCTGCGCGGTCGGGCCGAAGGCACCCGATGCCCCTCTCCCCCCCTGGCGTCGGGTGCCTTCGTAAGTCTGAACCCCGGCACTGCAGGCAGCGCAGTTGTCAGCACTCCGGCGCGTGACGACTGGTGGCGGCTATATGCGGACCCCACGCTGGACGGGCTGATCGAACAGGCGTTCGCGCAGAACAACGAGCTGGAAGCGGCGGTCGCCAATCTGCGCGCGGTCCGCGCCAGCCTGTCGGAAGCGCGGGCAGGGCGTCTGCCGACGACCAACGCCAATGCCGCCGGCTCCTATGGCCGGTCTTCCGCAAACTCCGGGACGATTCCGGGCGTGACCGGGGGCGAGCCGCTGGACGAGACCGAACTTTATGATGTCGGCCTGGACGTCGCCTATGAGATCGATCTGTTCGGTCGCGTCGGATCGACCATCCGCGCAGCCCGGGCTGATGCGGACGCCCAGGCGGCGGCGCTGGATGTGGTTCGCGTGTCCGTCGCCGCCGAAACGGCCCGGGCCTATGCCGATGCCTGTTCGGCCAACGCCCAGATTACGGTCGCCGAACGCAGCCTGGCGCTGCAGCAGGACACGGTTGATCTGACCCAGCGGCTGCTGGAAGGCGGGGCCGGGACGGGCCTCGACACCGCGCGGGCGCGGTCCCTGCTGGCCTCGACGCGGGCCACCCTGCCGACCCTGAGGGCGCAGCGCGACGGAGCCCTGTATCGTCTTTCGACCCTGACCGGTGTGACTCCGGCCGAAGCTTCGGTCGCGGCGCGGGCCTGTGTCCGTCCGCCCCAGCTGTCGCAGCCGATTCCGGTCGGGGATGGAGCCGCCCTGCTGGCCCGCCGCCCCGATGTGCGTCAGGCCGAGCGTTCGCTGGCCGCCGCCGCCGCCCGGGTCAACGTCGCCACCGCCTCGCTCTATCCCAGCATCAGTCTGGGCGGTGCGATCGGGACAACGGCGGCGGATGCCGGCGATCTGGGGGACGATGCCTCGTTCAACTTCTCGGTCGGGCCGCTGATCAGCTGGAGCTTCCCCAACATCCTCGTCGCCCGCGCCCGGATCGCTGCGGCCGATGCCCGGACCGAGGCCGCGCTCGCCAGCTTCGACCAGACGGTTCTGGCGGCGCTGCAGGAGACCGAGACGGCCCTGACCAACTATGCCAACGAACTGGACCGGCGCGCGGCCCTGACCGAGGCGCGCGATCAGGCCGCCAATGCGGCGCGTCTGGCCCGCCTGCGGTTCGACGCCGGGGCCGACAGCTTCCTGACCGTGCTGGATGCCCAGCGCACGGAAGCCAGCGCGGCATCGACGCTGGCCCAGTCCGACGCCCTGGTGACGACCTACCAGATCGCCCTGTTCAAGGCGCTGGCGGGCGGCTGGCAGGGCGAAGGCTGAACCGCGGCAATCGTGAGCCCGGCGACGATCTGAATCCGTCGCCGGGCGCGCATTGATTTCGCGGCGATCCGCACTACTCGCGCACGTTCTGTGCATGTGACGCTTCATCCGACCCCTGAGCGGGGAAATCGTTTGCGCTGACGGCCCTGCCTCGGTTTATATGTTGCCATGCAACAGAGAGGCCCAGCTGGACCCAAGGGGTTCGTCGTTCAACCGCGCCGCCTGCCCAAGGCGGAGGCGTCCGTGCGCGTGCAGGATTTTGGCGAGATCATCGTCAAACCCACGCCCGAGAACCTTGAAAGCCAGGCGGGGCGCTGCACCGACTGCGGCGTGCCATTCTGCCAGACCGCCTGCCCGCTGCAGAACAACATCCCCGACTGGCTGGGCCTGTCGGCCGAGAACGAACTGCGCGAGGCCTGGAAGATCGCATCGGCCACCTCGACCATGCCCGAGATCTGCGGCCGAATCTGTCCGCAGGACCGCCTGTGCGAGGGTTCCTGCACCCTGAACCAGTCGGGTTGGGAAGCCGTGACCATCGGCTCGGTCGAGGCCTTCATCGGCGACACCGCCTTCGACAACGGCTGGGTCGAGCCGATCCGCCCCCTGCATGAGCGGTCCCAGAGCGTCGGCATCGTCGGGGCGGGCCCCGCCGGCATGGCCGCCGCAGACCGGCTGCGTGAACAGGGCTATCAGGTCACCGTCTATGACCGGCACGACCGGCCCGGCGGCCTGCTGATCTATGGCATCCCCGGCTTCAAGCTGGAGAAGCGGGTCGTGCAGCGCCGGATCGACCGCCTCATCGACGGCGGCGTCACCTTCGTGACCAACTGCGACGTCGGGACAGACATCACCCTGGCCGAGCTGCGCGAGAAGCATGACGCGGTCCTGCTGGCCATGGGCGTGTACCAGGCCCGGGCGCTGCAGGTGCCGGGTGCCGGGCCCGGAGACACCCTGCCGGCGCTCGAGTTCCTGATCCATCAGAACCGCCGGGATCTGGGCGAGGCCGACGACGACACCGGTCATCATGCGCGGGGCCGGAATGTCGTGGTCATCGGCGGGGGCGACACAGCCATGGACTGCGTCCGCACCGCCATCCGGCAAGGGGCCAACAGCGTCACCTGCCTGTATCGCCGCGACCGCGAGAACATGCCGGGCTCGGCCCGTGAGGTCCTGAACGCCGAGGAAGAGGGCATCCGGTTCGAATGGCTGGGCGCGCCCAAGGCCCTGATGTCGCGGGGCGGGGCTGTGTCGGCCGTACGGGCCGCGCGCATGGCCCTGTCCGAGCCCGAGTTCGGCAAGCGCCGCGAGATCGTGCCGGTGCCGGGGGCCGACTTCGACCTGCCGGCCGATCTGGTGATCGAGGCCCTGGGCTTTGAGCCGGAGGCCTTCGCCGCGCACCACGACGACTTGTCCCTGACGGAATGGGATACGGTGGCCGTCGCTCGCTCCGGGTTCGCCACCAGCCTGCCCGGCGTCTATGCCGCCGGCGACGCGGTGCGCGGGGCCTCGCTGGTCGTCTGGGCGGTGCGCGACGGCCAGGATGCCGCCGCCGAGATCGATCGTTACCTCAAGGCCCGCACGCAGGAGCAGGCCGCATGACCTGGCTGACGCAATACACCACTGATCGGCAGCGGCTGATCGACGCCCATGCCTACGAGCCGACCTCGGAGAAGGACGCCTGTGGCGTGGGCCTTGTCGCCGCCATCGACGGAAAGCCGCGCCGCGAGGTGGTCGAGCTGGCCATCAAGTCGCTGAAGAACGTCGCCCACCGGGGCGCGGTCGATCCGGACGGTCTGTCGGGGGATGGGGCGGGCCTGATGGTCGAGGCCCCCCAGGCCTTCTTCGCCGAACAGGTGCGGGTCATCGGCCAGACCCTGAGGCCCGGGCCGATCGCGATCGGCCAGATCTTCCTGCCGCGCACCGACCTTGGGGCCCAGGACCGGGCCCGTGCCATTGTTGAGACCGAGGTCCTGCGCGCCGGCTTCTACATCTACGGCTGGCGCCAGACGCCGATCGACCTGCGTGTCGTGGGCTCCAAGGCCGATGCCACCCGGCCCGAGATCGAGCAGATCATGCTGGCCGCGCCAGCCGATCTGGCGGGGGCTGAGGACGGAGAGGCGCTGGAGCGCGAACTGTACCTGTGCCGCCGCCGCATCGAGAGCGCCGTCATCGCCGAGAGCGTGCCGGGGTTCTACATCTGCTCCCTGTCGGCGCGGTCGCTGATCTACAAGGGCATGGTTCGGGCCGAACTGCTGGACCAGCTGTATCCTGACCTGCTGGATCCGACCTTCCAGTCGGCCTACGCCATCTTCCACCAGCGCTATTCGACCAACACCTTCCCCGAGTGGCGGCTGGCCCAGCCGTTCCGCATGCTGGCGCACAACGGCGAGATCAACACGCTGAAGGGCAATCTGAACTGGATGCGGAGCCACGAGATCCGCATGACGGCCCAGGCGTTCGGCAGCCATGACGGCGACGTCAAACCGGTGGTCCAGCCGGGCGGGTCCGACTCGGCCTCCCTGGACAACGTCTTCGAGGTGCTGGTCCGCGCCGGTCGCCCGGCCCCCATGGCCAAGGCCCTGCTGATCCCCGAGGCCTGGGCCAAGGACGAGGGCCTGATGAAGCCCGAGCACCGGGCGCTCTATGCCTATTGCAACGCGGTGATGGAGCCCTGGGATGGGCCCGCCGCCATCTGCGCCACCGACGGCCGCTGGATCGTCTGCGGCAAGGACCGAAACGGCCTGCGCCCCCTGCGCGCCATGGAGACCCACGACGGCCTGTTGCTGGCCGGTTCCGAGGCGGGGCTGGCTGGATTGCCGGAAAGCCGGATCAAGCGACGCCTGCCGATCGGTCCCGGCCGCATGATTGTGGCCGATCTCCACACGGGCGTGATCCTCGACGAGACCCAGGCCATCGACGCTCTGGCCGCCGACCATCCGTATACGGAATGGCTGGAGAACATGGTCGATCTGGAGGATGTGATCGGACCGGGTCCCGAGCCCCGCGCCGCGACCGGCGAGGCCCTGACCCGGCGCCAGATCGCCGCGGGTTTCAGCCGGGAGGATCTGGATCTGCTGCTGGATCCCATGATCATGGACGGCAAGGAGGCCGTGGGGTCGATGGGGGACGACACGCCGCCGGCGGTCCTGTCGGCCCTGCCCCGGCCGCTGGCCCACTATTTCCGCCAGAACTTCAGCCAGGTCACCAATCCGCCGATCGACCCCCTGCGCGAAGCCGGGGCGATGAGCCTGAAGACCCGGTTCAAGAACCTCGGCAACATCCTCGCCGAAGAGGAGGCCCAGACCAACGTCTTCGTGCTGGACAGCCCGGTCCTGACGACCGGCATGTACGAGCGGATGCTGGACGTCGTCGGTGCGGGCTCGACCGTGGTGATCGACTGTTCCTATCCGCTGCCGGCGGAGGGCGATCGTCCCGGGGCCGGCCTGCGCGCGGCGCTGGACCGGATCAAGGATGAGGCCGAGGCCGCGGCGCGCGGCGGCTGTGGCCTGATCGTGGTGACCGATGAACGGGCGTCGGAAGAGCGGATCTCCGTGCCCATGATCCTGGCCGCGGCAGGGGTTCACGGCCGCCTGACCGACACCGGCCTGAGAAGCTTCGTCTCTATCGTGGTCCGGTCGTCCGAGGTTCTGGATCCGCATGG
Organism: Brevundimonas sp. R86498; assembly: GCF_044598075.1. Taxonomy (GTDB): domain Bacteria; phylum Pseudomonadota; class Alphaproteobacteria; order Caulobacterales; family Caulobacteraceae; genus Brevundimonas. Next base: position 376,882 of record NZ_CP139004.1, read on the forward strand.
ATTCGCCGTCCTGATCGGGGTCGGGGCCACGGCCGTGAATCCCTGGCTGGCGCAGGAGATGTTTCAGGAGCGGCTGGACCGCGGGGCCTATCCGGGCCTGTCGCTGCGCGACGCCTGTCTGAACTACAAGGCCGCGCTGGAAGCCGGTCTGATGAAGACCCTGGCCCGCAAGGGCATCAGCGTCATCTCCGCCTATCGCGGCGGCTGCGAGTTCGAGGTGCTGGGCCTGAGCCGCGCCGTGACGGCCGAATTCTTCCCCGGCGCGCCGTCACGGATTTCCGGGATCGGCCTGGCCGGGCTGGAGCGGGCGGCGATCCAGAGGCACGCGACGGCCTGGACCGAGGCGACGCCCTCGCCCGCCGTCGGCGGCTTCTTCCGCATCCGCGCGGGACAGGAGGCCCACGCCCACGATGCGAAGACCATCCATCTGCTGCAGGACGCCTGCAATCGCGGCGACTACGGCCGGTTCAAACAGTATTCCGAAGCCGTGCGCGACCAGCCGGATCTGGCCCCCCGCGACCTGCTGGACTGGCGCGAGGGGCTGACACCCATCCCGCTGCAGGAGGTCGAGAGTGTCTCGGACATCCGCAAACGCTTCCTGACGCCGGGCATGTCCCTGGGGGCCCTGAGCCCCGAGGCGCACGGGGTGCTGAACGTCGCCATGAACCGGATCGGGGCCCGCTCGGTCTCGGGCGAGGGCGGCGAGGATCCGGAGCGCTACGCCACCCGTCCGGACGGGGACAACATGAACTCGGCGGTCAAACAGATTGCCTCGGGCCGGTTCGGCGTCACGGCCGAATATCTGAACCAGTGCCGCGAGATCGAGATCAAGATCGCACAAGGGGCCAAGCCCGGCGAGGGCGGCCAGCTGCCCGGCTTCAAGGTCACCGAATTTATCGCCCGGATGCGGCATTCCACGCCCGGCACGACCCTGATCAGCCCGCCGCCGCACCACGACATCTATTCGATCGAGGATCTGGCCCAGCTGATCTACGACCTGAAGTCGATCAACCCGGACGCCCGGGTGACGGTGAAACTGGTCAGCGCCTCAGGCATCGGGGCGATTGCGTCGGGCGTCGCCAAGGCCAAGGCCGATTGCATCCTGATCGCCGGCCACAACGGCGGCACGGGGGCGTCGCCCCAGTCCTCGATCAAGCATGCGGGCCTGCCGTGGGAGATCGGTCTGGCCGAGACCCATCAGGTGCTGAGCCTGAACAACCTGCGCAGCCATGTGGTGGTCCGCGCCGACGGCGGTATGCGCACCGGGCGTGACATCGTCATCGCCGCCATCCTGGGGGCCGAAGAGTTCAACATCGGCACGGCCAGCCTGATCGCCATGGGCTGTCTGATGGTGCGCCAATGCCATTCCAACACCTGCCCGGTCGGGGTCTGTTCGCAGGACCCGCGGCTGCGCGAGAAGTTCACCGGCACGGCGGACAAGGTCGTCAACCTGTTCAGCTTCATCGCCGAGGAGGTGCGGGAGTATCTGGCCCTGCTGGGGGCGCGATCGCTGGACGAGATCGTGGGCCGGACCGATCTGCTGCGGCAGGTCCGGCGCGGGGGCGTGCATCTGGACGACCTCGATCTGAACCCCCTGCTGGTCCGCGTCGAGGCGGCCGAGAAGAGGCTGTGGGCCGACAAGGGCCGGGCCGAGGTGCCGGGAACGCTGGACGCCCGCGTGCTGAACGACGCCTGGGCCTTCCTCGACCGGGGCCAGACCTCGGAGCTGACCTATCCGATCTCCAATGTCATGCGCACCATCGGTGCGGGGGTGTCCTCGGCCATCGTGCGGCGCTGGGGACCGACCGGGCCAACCGGCGTCCTGACCCTGAAACTTCAGGGCTCGGCCGGCCAGTCGTTCGGGGCCTTCGGGGCAAAGGGACTGAAGCTGGAGCTGACCGGCGAGGCCAACGACTATGTCGGCAAGGGCCTGTCCGGGGCCAAGCTCGTGGTCAAGCCGGTGGAGTGGCGCGAGCACCAGCCCGCCATCGGCAATACCACCCTGTATGGCGCGACCTCGGGCCGGCTGTTCGTGGCCGGGTCCGCCGGCGAGCGGTTCGCCGTGCGCAACTCGGGCGCCGAGGCCGTAGTCGAGGGGGCCGGGGCCCATGCCTGCGAATACATGACCGGCGGCCGGGTCGCGATCCTGGGGCCGGTCGGCTGGAACCTTGCGGCCGGCATGTCGGGCGGCGAGCTGTTTGTGCTGGACGAGGCCGGACGGACCGGACTGGCCCTGAACGGCGATCTCGCGACCTTCGCGCCCGTCACCGAAGCGGCAGGTGAGCGGCTGAAGGCTCTGGTCGAGGCGCATCTGGCGGCGACGGGATCGCCTCTGGCACGCCGGCTGCTGTCCGGCTGGGCCGAAAGCCTGAAGCGGTTCGTCCGGATCGTGCCGAAACCCGTGGCGGAAGCCGAGAGCCGGCTTGAGGCCGGTCAGGCGGTCCCTGCGTGACGACGGTCGCCCCCGTGCTTCTGGCCCATCAGGCTCCGCTGGCGCTGGACGGAGCAGCGACCGGCTGGATCCTTGTCTCGACCGCGCTGGTCCTGATGATGACCCTGCCCGGCCTGGCGCTGTTTTACGGGGGCATGGTCCGCAAGAAGAACATCATCGCCACCATCGCCTCGTCCACTGCGGCCCTGATGGTGGTGACGGTGCTGTGGTTCGTGGCCGGATACAGCCTGTCGTTCGGAACCAGCGGCCCCGCCACCAATAGCGTCATCGGCGGCATCGACGCCCTGTTCCTCGACGGAGTGCGGATCAACACGGCCCACAGCCTGGCACCCGGCCTGCCCGAGTATCTGTGGATCGCCTATCAGCTGACGTTCGCCATCATCACACCGGCCCTGATCGCCGGGGCCTTTGCCGAGCGGATGAAGTTTTCGGCGAGCCTGCTGTTCTTCGGCCTGTGGCATCTGATCGTCTATGCGCCGATCTGTCATCAGGTCTGGGGCGGCGGCTGGCTGGGATCGTGGGGCGTGCTGGACTTCGCCGGCGGGGCGGTGGTGCACGTCAACGCCGGGGTCGCCGGTCTTGTCTGTGCGCTGGTGCTGGGGCCCCGTCACGGCTTCGGTCGGGACAATATGGCCCCGGCCAACCTGGCCTATACGGCCATCGGCACAGGTCTGCTGTTCGTCGGCTGGCTGGGCTTCAACGCCGGCTCGGCCTGGGCCGCGGACGGGATCGCCGCAGTGGCGGCCCTGAACACCTTGATCGCGCCAGCCGCGGCGGCGCTGGGCTGGATGACGGTCGAATGGATCGAGAAGAAGCGCCCCACCCTGCTCGGCCTGCTGTCCGGCATCGTCGGGGGTCTGGTGGCCATTACCCCGGCGGCGGGTTTCGTCGACCCGAGGGGAGCCTTCCTGATCGGCCTTATCGGCGGCCCGGCCTGCTATGCGGGCGCAGTCTGGCTGAAGCACGCGCTCAGATATGATGACAGTCTGGACGCCTTCGGCATTCACGGCGTCGGGGGTATCGTCGGCGCGATCCTGACCGGGGTTTTCGCCACCACCGCCATCAACGGGGTGGCGGCCGGTGCCGATGTCGTCAAACAGATCGCGGGCCTGGCGGCCGTCATCGCCTGGAGCACGGTCGGGACGTTTGCTGTGCTGATGGTGTGCAAATTCACCACCGGTCTGCGCGTGCCGCGTGACGGCGAGGTCGAGGGTCTCGACTACTCCCAGCACGGCGAGAGCCTTCACTAGCTCACCGGATGCGGAACGCGGCCTCCGTCCGGGCGATCCAGTCCCGCACGCCGGGATAGGCCGCCAGATCGAACCCACCTTCGTGGGCAACCCGGGTGTAGGCCACCAGCGCCAGATCCGCGAGGGTCGGACCTGTCCCGCCCGCGAGCCAGGTGTCGCCCGCGAGGGCGGCCTCCATGCGGGCGAGCGCGGCATGGCCCCGCTCCATCAACCGGGACTCGATCCGGTCTGGGGACCAGCCCAGATAGGCGCGCTGAAACCGCGCCACGGCGACATAGGGTTCATGGCTGTACTGTTCCCAGAACAACCATTCGAACATCTTCGCCCGCTCCCAGGCGTCGGTCGGGATCCAGCGGCTGCTCTCGGCCAGATGGACGAGGATGGCGTTCGACTGCGCCAGGGCCCGGCCGTCCTCAAGCACCAGAGTCGGGACCTGACCGGCCGGATTGAGCGAGAGGAAGGTCGACGTCCGGCTATCACCGGCCAGAATATCGACCTCGACCCATCTGTATTCACGACCCAGCAGATCGAGCATCCACTTGACCTTCAAGCAGTTACCCGACCGGATATCACCATGGAGAATAAGCATCGCAGGCCTGCATGGAATCGATGACGATCCGGAACTGCTAACCCGGATCGCGTCGCCGACCAATGCGGACCTGGATCATCTCTGGCAACGATTGACTGATCCATCGCGCATGTGGACGGGACATGGTGGCGAGGGCGCGTTGCCACAATGTCGCCACCGCGCGACGCGACACCTCACTCTGTCGGCGCGTTCCCAGGTCGATGCCACCAAGAGACTGATCTGTGTTCAGCACCCTCGCGGCGTTCGCCATGCTCTGGGCCACGGCCTTCCCGGCCGGAGACCCGATTTCCTATGAGGCGGCCGTCGCGGCCGATCCCGTGGTGATGAAAAGCAGCGAGGCCACGAACGGTTCCGACGCAGCACCGATCGCGCTGTCCGATGAACAGGCGGCGCTGATGGAACGCGCGCCGGACTGGAGCGCCCACGCCAGCCTGTATCACGCCGGCGGTGGCGGGGCGACGGGCAACGACTCGCTGGGCTGCCGTCCGGTCGCCATGCGCACCCTGGCCACCGATCCGCGGGTCATTCCGAGGCGGACCCGCCTGTTTATCCGCGAGACGGTTGGCCTTCGCCTGCCCGACGGCACCGTCCACGACGGCTACTGGTATGCATCGGACACTGGTGGTGCGATCCGCGGCGCGCGGGTCGATCTCTACACCGGCCACGGGCGTGGCTCCATGCAGCCGGTCATGCGCTTCAACCAGCGTCGGCTGACGATCACCAATGCCGGCCGCTTCGACGGCTGCCCTCCGGCGTGGGACAGCGCCTCCAACTAGCGCCGTTCACCAAGTCACAAAAATGGTCCAGGTTGAACTTCCACGCTGAAGGAGGTTCGCATGTTCGCCCGCCTGTCCACGGTCTGTCTGGCCGCACTGACGCTGACGCTGACGACGCCCTTGGCTGCGGCGGCGCAGGACGCGGCTGTTCCCGTGCGCGACCGCACCGAGCGGATCGGCCTGTCCGGCCGGCGGGGTCCCAGCCTGTTCCGGCCGGGCTTTGCAATCGGCGAATATACGGGCTGGGCGTCGATGCGGGATTCCGAAACCCGCCTGCCGTGGCAGTCGCGCGATTTCGCCACCGCCGAACTGTCGATCGTCACCCCGGCCGGTGAGGTGACGGGCAATTGTGGTGGCGGCCAGGGTCACCGCAACATCCTGGGCATCACCTTCGACCGGGAACGGCTGAGTTATGACTGCGACTACGCCGGAGCCGCCCCCGCCGATGCTGGCATGGGACTGGCCCTGGCCCGCGGGTCCCTGGTGCAACGGCTCCAGCAACCGCAGCGGGCCGGCAGCCTGACCTGGAACGGAGTCGAATACCGGACCGAGACCCGCAGGCTGGGCGGCCTGCCGTTCGGCGGGGGAAGGGTCATGGGCTATGTCATCACCCGGGACGGCGTCGAGGTCGGCGGCGTCGATCTGAACGGCATGCGCCCCACCTTCTACCTGCCGCCCGCCGGCTCACCGGACCGGGATGCCGTGGCTGTGTTCGCCATCAGCCTGTGGGCCTTCCGCGACCCCGCCAACCGGTAGACGTCAGCCCGCCGGGGCCGGCTCGGGACCCAGCAGGCGGCGGAGCAGGGGCCAGATATTGGACAGGGCCGAGATGAAGCCGACGACGGTCGCCAGGCCCTGGAACAGGGCCCAGACACTGCCGAACACCGCCCCGGACCGGACCATCTCTTCCAGTGGAAACAGCAGCTCGCTGACGCCGATCTGGAAGGCGGCATAGGTCTGGGAATACTCGATCGACCGGTCGGCGAAGAAGGCGATGGCAACCGCCGCCGCGACCGGGGCCCACATCAGCGGCAGCACCAGCAGCAAGGCCAGGATGGCCGTGACCAGTTTCGTCCCGACCGTCTCGCCTGACAGGAGGGTGACGATGACGCCGACGCCCAGCGCGAGGATGGTTGCCGCAATCGCGATCGGCAGGACCTGATCCGTCGCCACGATCAGATCGTTGAACAGGCCCCCGGTGAGAATGCCGGCCCCGGCCAGCAGGAAGGACGCGACCCAGGTCGCGCCATACTGTCCCAGCCGTCGCTTGATATGTCCCGCGCTGAACATCGGCCCGTCTCCTTCGCCCCACGACCATCCTGCCTCCACCGGTCGGTCGAGTCGACTGACGGAACAGTGATTGTCAGAACCGGCGACGGCCGCTGATCGTCTCGAAGAACATCCGCCAGTCGCCCATCAGGCTCCACAGCGGGTATTTGAAGGTCGCGGGCCGATTCTTCTCGAAGAAGAAATGGCCGACCCACGCGAACCCATAGCCAAGCAGCGGCATGGCGAGGAACCACCAGACGCTCACGAACAGCCCCAGCAGGGCGGCCACGATGACCAGGGCCGATCCGACGACGTGAATACGCCGGCACGTCCGGTTGGAGTGCTCATGGATATAGTAGGGATAGAAGGCGTCGAACGAGGCGAAGCGTTCACCGGGCGCGGGCGACTGGGTCATGCCTCCAGCCTGCCCCCGGGTCGCCGGTCTGACAAGTCAGGCGCCGACGCCGGCCCAGATCAGCGCAAGGCCCAGGGTGCCCACGGCGATCCGCCACCAGGCGAAGGGCGCAAAGCCATGGCGCGACACAAAGTCGAGCAGGAACCGGACCACCAACAGGGCCGTCAGGAAGGCGGTGACGAAGCCGATCGCGATCAGGCCGACATCGGTGAAGTCCAGCGCATCGCGGCTCTTGAACAGGTCATAGGCCACGGCCCCGCCCATGGTCGGCAGGGCGAGGAAGAATGTGAACTCGGCCGCCGACCGCTTGTCCGTGCCCAGCAGAAGCCCCCCGGCCACCGTGGCCCCCGAGCGGGAGACGCCGGGCAGAAGGGCGAGGCACTGGAACAGGCCGATCAGGGCATAGACGCGAAAGGGGTATGTGTTCACGTCGAGGTACCTCGGTACCCGTTTCATCCGGTCCAGCAGCAGCAGCAGGACCCCGCCGACGATCAGGGCGACGCAGATGATCACGGGTGTCTCGAAAAAGATCTCCTTGATGATGTCGTACATGAACACCCCGGCGAAGGCCGCCGGCAGGAAGGCGATCACCACGCCGATGATGAAATGGCGCGCCTGGGCGTCATGCGGCCAGCGCGTGGCGAGGGCCCACAGCCGCTGGAAATAGACGCTGACGATGGCGAGGATCGCGCCCAGCTGGATGACGATCTCAAAGGTCTTGCCCTCGCTCTCGAAGCCCATGAAATGGCCGAGAAGCAGAAGGTGCCCGGTGGACGAGACCGGAATGAACTCGGTCAGTCCCTCGACCAGCCCGAGGATGATCGCTGCGATCCAGTCCGCCATGAAGTTCCCCGTTGCACCGAGCCGGGTCAGTCGACGGCCGGTCTGGGCCCCACATAGCGCAGACGCGCCCGGATAGGCGAGCCGTCGATGGCCTGATCGATGGCATGGGCCATCAGCCCGATCAGTCGGCCGATCAGCAGCACGTCGGCCGCTCCGTCGCGCGGCAGCTCAAGCCGACGGGCCATCACCGCCAAGGCCAGGGCGAACCCGGCCCGCTGGCCGCTGGCGGCCTCGCCCTCGCGGATCACCGCCCGGAGATCATCGGGGAGGTCGGCGAGGGCAAGAAGGGCGCCGACCCGGGGATCGCCGAGCGGAAAGCGGCTGCTGCCGAAGCCGGGAATCGCGCCCTCTGCCGCCATGCGCCGCGCGGCCGCGCCCGCCGGGTCGCGCCGGGCCTCCACCACCCAGGTGATGGCGCGGCTGAGGGTCAGGGCTTCAGGAGAGCCGGCCAGGGTCACGAGACCGGCCAGCGCCGCCCCGGCGGGTGAAGCCCCGCCGGAGGCCGCCGCGCGGGTCGCGAGAACGGCCGGATCAGGCCCTTCATCCGCCGCCAGGACAAGGGCCCGGCGCAGGTGCAGACTGTCGCGCTCCAGCATCTTCCAGCCGCGCGCCAGTCGCTGGTGGAAAAACAGCCGCGGCCCCGGGCCGGCGACCGCATCGACCACTTCATTGATCGTGGAGGCCGCCTCCGATCTGAGAACGTCCGCGGATCGCTCAAGGCAGGATGGGCTTTCCTCGGCCCGTCGCGACAGGGCGGCAAACAGCCGGGCCCGATGCGAGGCCCCGCCGGCGGCGTCGACCCGCACGCCCAGACCCGCGAACGGATTGGTGTCGCCTGTGTCCCACAGCAGCCGGGCGGTCTCCTCGAGCGTGGCGGCCTGGGCCCACTGGGCGGCGTCGCGGCCCCGGAAATAGAGCCGGCCGTCGGCCACAAGGCTGACCGAGGACTGGATAACGGTCTCGCCCCGCGCCGCCGGGGGATCGAACGGAAGAACCGTTCCCGCTCCCTCACCCCCGCTGACGCCCTTGAGCCGGGCGACATCCGCGGCGGCGTAAAGGCTGCGGCGGGGATCGCGGGGGTCTGGCCGGGCCGTGATCCGGCCCCGGCTGACATAGGCATAGAGGGTCTGGGTCTTCACCCCCAGCAGGGACAGAACCTCTGCGCGGGGGATCCATCGATCCACCGCCTGCTGGTCCCGCTCGCCGACGCCTTGCGCCATGGCCTTGCCCCCACCCCGGTCAGGGTTAATCCACGCGCACCATGGGGCGCTTTCGTGACCGTAAGCCTAACAGTGGTCCGCGGCAGTATCATCCATTGGCAACCGGGGGGCGATCGGCGACAAGGGCGGCGATGAATTCCCCCGTCACCCCTCCCCCTTCCGCCGGCCCCTGGGGCCTGCCCGCGACGCTGTCGACACGCCAGATCACGGGCCTGTCCGTTGGCGTGGCGATCGTGCTGATCGGCCTGAAGGCCTTCGCCCTCGGGGCCTCGGGATCGGTCTCGATCCTCGCCTCATTGGCGGATTCCACCCTCGACCTGATCGCCTCCCTGACCACCTTCTACGCCGTGCGCTGGGCCGCACGGCCCGAGGACCACACCCATCGCCACGGCCATGGCAAGGGCGAGGCCATGGCTTCACTGGTCCAGGCCGGGCTCGTCTTTGCCTCGGCCGTCTTCATCGGCTGGGAGGCGCTGCAGCGCATCTTCGATCCCCGTCCGGTCGCGGGCGGGGCCTGGGCCGTCGGGGTGGTGCTGATCTCGATCATCCTGACGGCGGGGCTGGTCTGGTTCCAGACCCGGTCGCTCAAGGCCTCAGGGTCCATGGCGGTGTCCGCCGACCGCGCGCACTATGCGGCCGACCTCGCCTCCAATGTCGTGGTCCTGATCGGGGTCATCTCGGGAGCCTTCCTTGCGGCGCCCGGGCTGGACGCGGCCGCCGGGCTGGTTGTGGCGGTCTGGCTGTTCTGGGGGGCGTCCGGTGTTCTCAAGGGTGCCGGGGACCAGTTGCTGGACCGCGAGGTGTCCGACGCGGACCGGGTCGCACTGACGACCGCCGTCCTGACCGATCCCCGCATCGCCGGCGTGCACCAGTTGCGCACACGCATGTCCGGCACCCGGCTGGCCGCCCAGATGCACGTCGATCTGGATCGCAACCTCTCCTTCGAGGCCGCGCACGACATTGTCGTCGCCGCCGAAGGACGCGTCCGGGAGGCTTTCCCGGGAGCGGATGTGCTGATCCACGCGGATCCCCGGGACATCGCCTCGTCCCGGACCGGAGCGTCAACGAGACCTTAACGCCACCCGGTGCAGGACACGCCCATGTCGGCGAACGTCCTGTTCCATTTCCCATTCGATCCGGGGTCCCGCGCCGCGCGGCTGGCGCTCGGGGAGGCGCGGGTCGAGTGGACCGAGGTTCTGGTGCGACCGTGGGAGGCTGACTGCCCGGTAGCAGCCCTGAACCCGTCGGGCATGCCTCCGGTGCTCCAGGTCGAGGGGCCGCCGGCCCTGACCCTGTGCGAGGCCCCCGCGATTCTGGGCTGGATCGAGGATGCGCAGAAGACGCCCCTGCTGATGCCGTCGGACGCGGTCGAGCGCGCCGAGGTCCGCCGGCTGACGGGATGGTTCGATCGACGCTTCACCGATGAGGTCAATGCTGTCCTGCTGCATGAGCGGATGGAAAAACCCCTGCTGCGGCTCGGTCCGCCCGAGGCCCGGGCCCTGCGGGAGGGGCGCGAGGCGCTGAAGCAGCATCTCGCCGCGTTTGACGCCCTGCTGGCCCATCGCGACTGGCTGGCCGGCCGGCGTCTGTCGCAGGCCGACATCCTGGCGGCCGCGCACCTGTCCACCCTCGACTATTTCGGGGAAATCGCCTGGACGGCGTGGCCGGGGCTGAAGACCTGGTACATGAAGATCAAGTCGCGACCCTGTTTCCGGCCGCTGCTGGCGGACCGGTTCCAGGGCCTTGCCCCGGCCCCTCACTACGCTGATCTGGACTTCTGAAGCCCGGGCTTCCGACCTAGCCGGCGAACTTCGCCATATCCTCGTCCGAGATGTCCTCGTTGGAATAGACCGAGGAGACGTCGTCCTCGGCATCCAGCGCATCCAGCAGGCGCATCAAGGTTCCCACCGCGTCGCCGGTCAACGGAACCTCGGTCTGGGGCTTCCAGACGATGGCGGTCGATTTCGGATCGCCCAGAACCTTGGACATGGCCTCGGCCACCTCGTTCAGGTCCTCGAAGGCCGTCCAGATGGTGTGACCCGGCGCATCCTCATAGATGTCGGGCTTGACCAGATCGCTCTCGACGTCCTGGGCCCCGGCCTCGATGGCGGCCTCCATGATGGCGTCCTCGGTCCCCGCCTCGGCCGGGTAGACGATCTTGCCGACCCGGTCCCACATAAAGGCGACGGAATTCATCTCCCCCAGCTGCCCGCCGTTCTTGGTGAAGGCCACGCGGATGTTGGAGTTGGCGCGGTTGCGGTTGTCGGTCAGGGCCTCGACAATGATGCCGACGCCGCCCGGCCCCCGGCCCTCGTAGCGGACCTCCTCCATCGTATCGACGTCGCCGCCGGCGGCCTTGTTGATGGCGCGCTGGATCACATCCTTGGGCAGGCTTTCGGCCTTGGCGTTGTTGACCGCCAGACGCAGGCGCGGATTCAGGGCCGGGTCGGGCATGCCGGACTTGGCCGCCACGGTGATGTCGCGCGAGAGTTTGGAGAACAGCTTGGAGCGTTGGGCGTCGGCGCGCCCCTTGCGGTGCATGATGTTCTTGAACTTGGAATGGCCGGCCATTTGGAACTCTGCAAGGGCGATGGTCATCGCGTTCCGGCTGACAGGCCGGGTGCGACGTCGGGTTGGAGCGCCCGGCTCTAGCCCATGGTCAACGCCCTGTCACGGCTGGCGGGGAACCGCTACGCTCAGCGCGGGTTCAAGCCACGAACCCCGAGGAGCTGCGCCATGCAAGCCGAAGACGTCTATTACGACGAACAGTCCGATGACGAGGCCGACATCGTCGAATGGTATGAAGCCCGGCCAGTGACGGTCTCCACGGCCGTGGCCACCGGCTCGATCGTCGCCGCCTTTGCCTTCGGTGTCCTGACCGCCGTGGGTGCCCTCACGCTTCTCGGCTATATGGACGAGCACTGACGCTCCTGCGGGCTACAGAAGGGTCCGCAGGGACCAGAGCTCCGGGAAGCACCGCCGTTCCAGCGTCGAGGATAGATAGGCGACTCCGTCGGTGCCTCCGGTACCCCGACGGCGACCGATGATCCGTTCCACAGTGACCACATGCTTGTGCCGCCACGTGACGAGGGCGTCGTCCAGATCAACCAGCTTTTCCGCAAGCTGATACAGCGACCACCACCGGTCCGTGTCGCGATAGACCTCCAGCCAGGCAGCCTCCACGGCCTCGGACGGGCTGTAGGGCTGACTCACATCGCGGTTAAGAACCTCGGTGGGGACCGGTAGCCCCGCCGCCGACATCTGGGCAAGGGTATCGTCATAGAGACTGGGAGCTTCCAGCGCTGCGAGCAGCGCCGCGTGGGCTTCTGGCCGGTCGGTCTGGAAGGCGAGGAACTTCCGGTCCTTCAGGCCCAGCATCGTCTCCAGCCGCCGGAACTGGTCGCTCTGAAAGCCCGAACTCGAGCCCAGCACGCCCCGGAACTGCAGATAGTCGGCCGGCGTCATGGTGGCCAGGATGTCCCAGCTCTGGGTCATGACCGCCTGGATCCGGCTGACCCGCGCGAGGCTCTTGTAGGCCGGAACCAGGTCGCCTGCGCGAACCAGCCTCTGGGCCAGGGCGACTTCATGCAGGATCTGTTTCAGCCAGAGCTCCTTGGCCTGATGGATGATGACGAACAGCATCTCGTCATGCTGATCACTGATCGGGGCCTGGGCCGACAGCAGACGGTCGAGGTCCAGATAGCGGGCATAGGTCATGTCGGCGGCGGCCGTGTTCGGATCGGTCATGGTCGTTCTATCGGCCCGAATGGCGAGGGCCTCAAGCGCGTCCCGGGGGTCGCCATGACCGAACCGGCACGGTAAGGAATGGTGTCCGCGTTTCGCCGAGCCCGCAGACACTCCTGATGACCGACACCGGAAAGGGCCCGACTTGCTGTTGCTGCTGCTTGCCCTGTTGCCCCTGGTCGGCGCGTTGGCTCCGGCCCTCGCTATTCGGGCCGGTCGCAATGCCAGCGCCGTGGCGGCCGGGGCTGTAACCCTTTCGGCGATCGTCGTCCTCGCGGCCCTGGCCCCTTCGGTCATGGCGGGGCACACGGCCCAGGTGCGGATCGACTGGATCCCCCTTCTGGGTCTGAACCTGAACCTGTTCCTTGATGCGCTCGGGCTGATGTTCGCCGGCATGATCCTGGGCATCGGCCTGCTGATCATCGTCTATGCCCGCTTCTATCTGGCGAAGTCCGATCCAATGGGGCGGTTCTTCACCTATCTGCTGCTTTTCCAGGGGGCGATGCTGGGCATCGTCCTGTCAGATAATGTGCTGCTGCTGCTCATTTTCTGGGAGCTGACCAGCCTGTCGTCCTTCCTGCTCATCGGCTTCTGGCGGCATCTGCCCGAAGGTCGGCAGGGCGCGCGCATGGCTCTCGCCGTCACGGGCGCGGGCGGCCTGTCCCTGATCGCCGGCCTGCTGATCCTCGGCAACATCGCCGGCTCCTACGACCTGACGGTGATCCTGCAGAACCGCGAAGCGATCCAGGCCTCACCGCTGTACCTGCCCGCCCTGCTGCTGATCCTGGGCGGCTGCTTCACGAAATCGGCCCAGTTCCCGTTCCATTTCTGGCTGCCCCACGCCATGGCCGCCCCGACGCCGGTCAGCGCCTATCTGCATTCGGCGACCATGGTGAAGGCCGGCATCTTCATGCTGGCGCGGCTGTGGCCGGTCCTGTCGGGCACGGATGAGTGGTTCTATCTGGTGGCGACCACAGGCTTGGTGACCATGGTTTTCGCCGCCGTCGTGGCCCTGTTCAAGGACGACCTGAAGGGACTTCTGGCCTATTCGACCATCAGCCATCTTGGCTTTCTGACCATGCTGTTCGGTTTCGGCACGCCGATGGCCGCGGTGGTCGGCGTGTTCCACATCATCAATCACGCGACCTTCAAGGCCGCGCTGTTCATGAACGCGGGCATCGTCGATCACGAGGCCGGGACGCGCGACATCAAACGTCTCGGCGGTCTGGCGACCCTGATGCCGATCGCCGCCACCCTGGCAGTCGTCGCCGGCCTGTCGATGGCGGGCATTCCGCCGCTGAACGGCTTCATCTCCAAGGAGATGATGCTGGAAGAAGCCTCCCACACCGTCTGGGCCAGCCAGCCCTGGCTGGTCCCGGCGCTCGCCACGCTCGGTGCCACCTTCTCGGTCGCCTATTCGTTCCGCTATATCGTGCATGTCTATTTCGGGAAGCGGCGGACCGGCTATCCGAAGACCCCGCACGATCCCGGGATCGGGCTGTGGGGCCCGCCCGCCGTCCTGGTGGCCCTGGTCGTCGCCATCGGCCTGTTCCCCGCCCTCGTCGCCGGCCCCCTGGTCGAGCAGGTCGCGCGCGCGGTCATCGGCGGCGAGACGCCCTATTACTCGCTGTCCCTCTGGCACGGCGTGACCCCCGCACTGTTCATGAGTTTGGCCGCCATCGGGATCGGACTCGTCATCCTGATTTTCCATCGTCAGATCTCTGCCGTCTGGTCCCGACTGCCGCTCCCGGATGCGAAGTCGCTGTTCGACGGGGCTGTCGCGGGCTTGGGCGGTGTCTCCGTCGCCTTCACCCTCAGGGTCCAGAATGGCTCCCTGGAGCGCTATATCGCCTTCTTTGTCGGGACGGCCGTGGTCGTCGGTTTCGCGGGTTTCCTTGGCTTCGGCTTCGTGGCCGGAAACAGACCGACGACGCCGGCCTCGCCCATCGCGGTGGTCGGCTGGCTGGCCCTGCTGACGGCCACGACCCTTGTCGTGCTGAATCACCGGGCCCGCTATCTGGCCCTGATTTACATCGGCATTGTCGGCCTCGTGATCTCGCTGGGCTTCGTCCATATGTCGGCCCCGGACCTGGCCCTGACCCAGATTTCGGTCGAGGTCGTCACCATCCTGCTGATGCTGCTGGCGCTCAATCTTCTGCCCCGGACCAGTCCTCGCGAGAGCTCTCTGACCCGTCGCCTGCGGGACGGCGGACTGGCGCTGCTGGCCGGTCTGGGTGTCGGCGGTGCGGCCTGGGCGGTGATGACACGCCCGACCGGCAGCATCTCCGACTACTTCTGGGAAAACTCCTATTCGGGCGGCGGGGGGACCAATGTGGTCAATGTGATCCTCGTCGATTTCCGCGGCTTCGACACCTTCGGGGAGATCATCGTCCTGGGGATCGCCGCCCTGGGAATCTTCGCCCTGCTGCGGACGGCAGGCACCGGGACCAGTGGTCGACGAATCCGCGCTTCAACGTCCGAGACGCCCCTGTCACCCGAGCACCATCCGATGATGCTGGTCGTGGCGACCCGACTGCTGCTGCCTCTGGCGATCCTGGTCGGCATCTACATCTTCCTGCGCGGTCACAACCAGCCCGGTGGGGGCTTCATCGCAGGCCTCGTCGTCTCGATCGCCATCCTGATGCAATACATGGCTTCCGGCTTCCAGTTCGCGGACCAGAGGCTGCGCGCCGACCACCACACCTTGATCGGGCTGGGCGTCCTGATCGCGGCGGCGACCGGCCTCGGCTCGCTCGCTTTCGGAGCCCCGTTCATGACGACGGCTTTCGGCTATTTCAGCCTGCCCCTGATCGGCCGCTTTGAACTGGCGACCGCCATGTTGTTCGACACCGGCGTGGCCCTGACAGTCATCGGGGCCGTCCTGCTGGCCCTGGCCCAGCTGTCCCGGGTGGCCCAAAGCGCAGATGCCGACGAAGGCGACCAGGTGGATGCGGCCATGGATATCGATCCGTCGCGGTCCGCCTCCGGACCGGCACCCGGGGAGATCGGGCAGTGATCAGTCTCGAGTTTCTCGTGGCGTCCGCGATCGCCGTCCTGACCGCCGCAGGTGTCTATCTGACCCTGCGCCGCCGGACCTTCCCCGTGGTGCTGGGGCTGGCCTTCCTGTCCTATGCGATCAATCTGTTCCTGTTCGCAATGGGTCGTCTGGTGATCAATCGGCCTCCGCTCTACGACAAGGCGGCCGAGGCCTATACTGACCCCCTGCCCCAGGCCCTCGTCCTGACCGCCATCGTCATCGCCTTCGGCATGACGGCCTTCGTGGTGGTCCTGGCCCTGCGCAGCTATCTCGAGACCGGGATCGACAGGGTCGACGGCCGACCCGACACGGAGGGCCCGGCATGAGCCTGATCGTCTCCTGGTGGGTGGTCGCCAGCCTCATCCTGCCGGCGGTCATGGCGGCGGGGATCCTGCTGCTGTTCCGACACAATCTGGTCCTCTCGCGTCTCGCCTCGATCGCGTCGGGCCTCGGGTTGCTCGTGGTCGCTGTCGTCCTGCTGATGGAGGCCAACGGCGGCACGATCCAGAGCTATGCCCTGGGCAACTGGCGAGCGCCATTCGGCATTGTGCTGGTCCTGGACCGGCTGTCGGCGATGATGTTGCTGCTGACAGCGGTGCTCGGACTGGCCGTCCTGCTCTATGCGATCGCCACCGGCACCGACCGCAAGGGCTGGCATTTCCATCCCCTGTTCCAGTTCCAGCTTCTGGGGCTGAACGGGGCCTTTCTGACCGGCGACCTGTTTAACCTGTTCGTCTTCTTCGAGGTGCTGCTGATCGCGTCCTACGGCCTGATGCTTCACGGACAGGGGGCCACGCGTCTGAAGGCCGGCGTGCAGTACGTCATCATCAACCTCGTCGGCTCTACCCTGTTTCTGGTCGCGGTCGGCCTGCTGTACGGCGTAACAGGCACGCTCAACATGGCGGACCTTGCGGTACGGGTCAGCGCCGCCCCGGCCGGGGACCAGGGCCTGATCGCCGCGTCCCTCCTGCTGCTCACCATCGTGTTCGGCCTCAAGGCGGCGCTGGTGCCGCTGCATTTCTGGTTGCCCGGAACCTATGCGGCGACGTCCGGAGCCGTCGCCGCCCTGTTCGCCATCATGACCAAGGTCGGGGCCTATTCGATCATCCGGACCCATACCCTGATCCTCGGCGAGGGTGCGGGGGCGCTCGCCTTCGTGGCTGGACCCTGGCTGTTGCCGGCGGCGCTCCTGACCATTCTCGTCGGCTTCATCGGTCTGCTGGCCGCACGGGGCTTGCGCGACATGGCCGCCTGGGCGGTCGTGGGTTCGATGGGCACCCTTCTCTCAGCAGTCTCCGTGTTCACGCCGGAGGCCATGGGAGCGGCTCTTTACTATGTGCTGCATTCCACCCTGGCGGGGGCCGCGCTGTTCCTCGTCGTTGACCTCATCGCCAGCAGACGGGCCCAACACGACGACGCGATCCGGCTGGCGCCCCGGTTCAGCCAGATCGAGATCCTGTCGGCCCTGTTCTTCCTGGCGGCCATCGCCACGGTCGGCCTGCCCCCCCTGTCGGGCTTCGTCGGCAAGCTGCTGATCCTTGACGGCGTGCGGGGGTCACCCGATGCCGTCTGGATCTGGTCGGTGATCCTGCTGACCACCGTGATCGGCGTCATCGCCTTCGCCCGGGCTGGAAGCATGGTCTTCTGGAAGAGCGCATCAGCCGTCGGCGAACTTACGGCCCTTCCGCAGCGCCAGTCAGGGGTCAGCCTTGCGGCCGCCGCCGGGCTGATCATGGCGTTGTCGGCCCTGACCGTGCTGGCCGGTCCGGTGACCCGCTATACAGCCGCGACGGCTGAGCAACTCTTCAATCCGGCCGGCTATATCCATGCCGTTCTCGGTCCACAGTCGGGAGGCCGTCGATGATCCGGCGCATTCTTCCCCATCCGGGGCTGAGCCTCCTGCTGGTGATCGTCTGGATGCTGATGGTCAATGATCTCAGCGTCGGAGCTCTGGTTCTGGGGCTGGTCTTCGGCGTCGTCGTGCCGCTGGCCACCAGCCGGTTCTGGCCCGGCCGGCCGGTCCTGCGGTTCGGTCCGGCCATGGTCGGCTATATCGGCGTGGTGCTGTTCGACATCCTCGTCGCCAATTTCCAGGTCGCCTGGCTGATCCTGACGCGACCCAATCGTGACCTGCAGTCCCACTGGCTGGTCATCCCGCTGGCGCTCCGGTCGCCCGAGGCCATCACCACCCTGGCGGGCACCATCAGCCTGACGCCCGGTACGGTCTCCAGCGACATCTCATCGTGTGGCCGCGCCCTGCTGGTCCACGCCATTGATGTCAGCGATCCGGCGGCCGAGGTCGCCCGCATCAAACTTCGCTACGAAGCCCGCCTGTTGAAGGTGTTTGCATGACCGGATCCATCCTGCCTCTCGCCCTTGGCTTTGCCTTTCTGTGCGTGAGCCTCGCCATCCTGCTGAACCTGTTCCGTCTGTGGCGCGGTCCGCTGTCGACCGACCGGATCCTGACGGTCGACACCCTCACCATCAACGCGATCGCCCTGATCGTGCTGTTCGGGATCGCCCAGGCCACGGCCAGCTATTTCGAGGCTGTGATGCTTCTGGCGATGGTCGGCTTCATCGGCACGGTGGCCTACTGCAAATTCCTGCTGCGCGGGGACATCGTCGAATGACCCTCGCGGCGGAACTGCTGATCTCGCTTCTGCTGGTCATCGGCGGAGCCTTCATCCTGGTCGGCTCCTGGGGCCTGGCGAAACTGCCCTCTCTCATGACCCGGCTGCACGGGCCCACCAAGGCGACCACCCTCGGCGTCGGTGCCTGCCTGATCGCCTCCATGATCTATTTTCCGGTGTTCAGCGCGACATGGTCGGCGCACGAATTGCTGATCACCCTGTTCCTGTTCCTTACGGCCCCGGTGTCCGCAAACATGATCGCCAAGGCCCATCTTCACCGCCAGGGGCGTCGCATCGATCCGAACCCGTCGGATGCCATCGTCGACGGCCTGCCCGCCGCGCCGGACGCCTCGGACTGGGCCACCTTCGCCGGTGCCCGAAAGAGCCCGGACCGCCCGGATCATCAATAGCCCCGGCGACGGCGTGATCGACTGCGTCAGCGCCCGGGCATCGGATGTGCGGTGGCCGCGCCGGCCAGTTCGTCGAACGCCTGGTGCTGGGACAGAAATATCCTGCCGCCGAGCGCTGCCAACAGATGGGAACGCTCGAGGGCGTCCATCACAGGGCCTTTCACCTCCGACAGGTGCAGCTGAACGCCGGCATCGACCAGGCGATGGTTTATCGCTTCAAGGCTTTCCAGCGCGGAGGCGTCGACGGCGTTCACTGCCGAGCACATGAGGATGAGGTGTCGGACGTCGGGATGTTCCGCCACCTGCTCCAGCACGAACTCCTCCAGCCAGCGGGCGTTCAGATAGGTCAGGCTCTCGTCGATCCGGATCGTGAGGACGGCCGGATCGGTGATGACCGAATGCCGTTTCACATTGCGGAAATGCTCGGTGTCCGGCACCCGGCCAACGATCGCCGCATGGGGCCGGGAGGCGCGCCAGAGATAGAGGGCGAGGCTGAGCCCCACACCGGACACTACACCGGGCTCGACGCCCGCCAGCAGGGTCACGGCGATCGTGGTCATCAGGGCCGCGAAGTCGGGTTTTGAGAAGCGCCAGATTGCCTTGGGGGACTTGATGTCGACCAGGCTCAGGACCGCGACGATGATGGTGGCGGCCAGGGTGGCGATGGGCAGGGAATGGAGCAGCGGCGTTAGCAGCAGGGCGGCGATCAGGATGCCGACGGCGGTGAAGGCTCCGGCCGCCGGCGTCTCGGCACCCGCATCGAAATTCACTACCGAGCGGGCGAAGCCACCCGTGACCGGATAGCCGCCGGAAAAGGCCGCGGCGACATTGGCTGCGCCCAGACCAATCAGTTCCTGATCGGGGTTGATCCTCTGCCGGCGCTTGGCCGCAAGGGTCTGGGCCACCGAGACGGATTCCACAAAGCCGATCACGGCGATCAGCAGTGCCGGCCCCGCCAGCTGACTCCACAGCGTCGGATCGATCAGAGGGACGGTGAAGGGCGGCAGGCTTTGCGGGATGGCCCCCACGACCTTCACCCCTTGCGCCTCCAGATCGAACAGGATCACGGCGAGGGTTGAGGCTGCGACCGCCGCGATCGGCCCGGCCTTGGCGATCAGGTCGGCCGGCCGGGCGGCGACGCCAAGGCGCATCAGCAGCGGCTTCAGGCCCCTGCGGACCCAGAACAGGAAGGCGACGCTGGTGACGCCGATGATCAGGGTCGGCACGTTGGTATCGCCGACGTTTTCGACCAGGGTCGTGACCAGCTCCGGCAGGGCCTCGCCGCTGGCCCCGATGCCCAGGATGGATTTCAGCTGGCTGGTGGCGATGATGATCCCGCTGGCGGTGATGAATCCCGACACCACCGGATGCGACAGCAGATTGCCGAGAAAACCGAGTCGCAGAACGCCCATGACTACAAGGATCAGGCCGGACAACAGGGCCAGGATCAGAGCGGCCGCGATGTATTCGGCGCTGCCCGGCGCGGCGACGCTGCTGGCCGCCGCCAGGGTCATCAGGGACACGACCGCCACCGGGCCGACGGCCAGGGTCCGGCTGGTGCCGAACAGCGCATAGGCGATGATCGGCAGGATGGACGCATACAGCCCGACCTCCGGCGGCAGGCCCGCCAGCATGGCGTAGGCCAGACTCTGGGGGATCAGCATGATGGTCACGATGGCTGCCGCGACCAGATCGTTGGTCAACGTCGACCGGTCATAGCGTCGGCCCCAGTCGAGGACGGGGAGGTAGCGAGAAAGTCCGGTCACGATCTCAGGCCACGTCACGTTGTCGGGGCTCGGCCATCCATTCGCGTCCCTTCAACATGCCGTTCCAGTACAACCAGGGCAGGGCCTCCGACTTCAACAGCCACGACAGGCGCTGGGGTCTGGTGCCCTCGATGATCCAGCTGGGGAAGCTGGGCAACAGCTTGCCGCCATAGCCGAACTCGGCCAGCAGGATCTTGCCCCGCTCGACCGTCAGCGGGCATGAGCCATAGCCATCGTAGACGGCGCTCGGGTCCTTGCCGTCCAGGACCGCGAGCAGGTTCTCGGCCACAACAGGGGCCTGTTTGCGCGCCGCTGCCATGGTCTTGGCGTTGGGGGTCGAACCGCCGTCGCCCAGGCCGAAGACATTGGCGTAGCGGATATGCTGGAGGCTGGCCGGATCGACATCAACATAGCCGGATTCGTTCGCCAGCGGGCTGCGGGCGACGAACGCCGGGGCCTGTTGCGGAGGCGTGACGTGGATCATGTCGAAGGCCCGGGTGACCTCGCCTGATGTCTCGCGGAAGGTGGCGGTGCGCCCCGGACCATCGACGGCGATCAGGGTCGACTCGAACTGAAGGTCGATGCCGTAGCGGCCGACGTACTCCATCAGTGGCGGCACGAATTCCTTCACGCCGAAGAGGACGGCGCCGGCGGTGTGGAACTGGACGTCGATGTCCTTGAGCACGCCGGTCCGCTGCCAGTGGTCGCAGGACAGGTACATGGCCTTCTGTGGCGCGCCGGCGCATTTGATCGGCATGGGCGGCTGGGTGAACAGCGCGGTTCCACCCCGGAGATTCTGCACCAGCTCCCACGTGTAGGGGGCGGTGTCGTAGCTGTAGTTCGAGGTGACGCCGTTCTTGCCCAGGGTCCCGGGCAGCCCGTCGATCGCGGCCCATGCCAGGGCAATGCCGGGGGCCACGACCAGCGCCCGGTAGCCGATTGTGCTGCCATCCTCCAAGGTGACCTGATCGCGGTCCGGTTCAAAGGTCGCGACCGCACCCCTGATCCAGCGCACGCCTGTCGGGACAACGCTGGCCTCCGCGCGGCGCGTGTCCCTGACATCGAACACGCCGCCTCCGACCATGGTCCAGCCGGGCTGATAGTCATGGGTCTCGCGCGGCTCGATGACGACGATGTCGAGCGTGCGATCACGTTCGATCAATGAGGCGGCCGTCGCCAGCCCGGCCGACCCGCCGCCAACGATAACCACATCGGCCCGCTCGGGACGCACACCCGTCGCTGCGGTCATCCGGGTCTCCAGCCGCGGCCTTAGGCCGGAGAGATCGTAGCCTGCCTCTGCCGCCGTCGCGATCAGGGCGTCGGCCGGTCGGGCACCGGCCTGGGTCAGGGCCCACAGCGTCGTCGAACGCGTCCCGGTCCGGCAGTAGGCCAGCACGGGTCCGTCGAGGCGCATCAGGGCATCGGCCATCGCGGCGACGTCGTCGTCACTGATCTTGCCCCCGACCGTCGGAACGTGGGCAAAGCCCATGCCGTGCATGGCGGCGATGGCCTGCATTTCAGCGGCAGACGGCTGGCCCGGCTCCTCGCCGTCCGGTCGATTGTCGATGATCGCGCGAAAGCCGTCTTGCGACGCCTGGGCGACATCGGCCTCCGTCAGTTGGGGCGAAACCGACAGCGAGGGGGTGAGGGCTTTGAACGGCATGGCGATCGTCCTTGAACGGCTGCTCGGGAGGGTTTGGGGTCAGCGACGCCGGGGCCGGGTGGACAGGCCGAACGGCATATAGGCCGGGCAGGTCGCCGTCAGACTGGTCAGGACAAGGACGACGGCGACCGCACCGAGAACCAGGGCCAGGGTGCCGCTGATCAGTCCGAGCCCATAGGCCCCGACCACCGCCGCGACAGCGACCAGCCGGATGACCCGATCAATTGTTCCCATGTTTTTCATGGTGCGTTTCCTTCGGAAAGGGGCCGGCGCGGCCGATCCGACCGCGCCGGACCGCCGGTCAGGCCGCGATCGGCCGGGTGGAGAAATACCAGTCGGTGTATTTGAAGCCCTCGCCCTCGCGGGCATTGGCGGCAGCGACCGTCTTCGGTGGAGAGACAATGGCGTCTTCGCCCGGCTGCCAGCCGGCAGGGGTGGCCACGCCATTGGCGTCGCTCGCCTGCATCGCCGTGACCAGGCGGACGATCTCGGGGATCGAGCGGCCGTTGCTCATCGGATAGTAGAGCATCGCGCGCAGGACACCTTCGGGGTCGATCACAAAGGTGGCGCGCACGGCCGAGGTGTCGCTGGCTCCCTCGTGGATCATGCCGTAGGCACGGGCCACGTCCATCTTCAGGTCTTCAATGATGGGGAAGGGGATCTCGACGCCGAACTTCTCGGCGATGTTCCGGGTCCAGGCGATGTGGGAAAAAATGCTGTCGATCGACAGACCCAGCAGTTCGCAGTTCTTCGCTTTCAGCTCGGCGGCGACCCCGGCGAAGCCGATGAACTCGGTGGTGCAGACCGGCGTGAAATCGGACGGGTGCGAGAACAGCACCAGCCACTGGCCCTTGTAGTCCGCCAGCGAGCGGTCTCCGTGCGTGGTCCTGGCCAGGAAGTTCGGGGCGGGCGCGTTCAGGCGCGGCAGGCCAACGGTGGATTGGGTCTCAGACATTGGATGTCTCCAGTTTGGGCTGCTTCACCGGGGCGGCGGGCAGCAGGCGGTGCAGGATCATCCCGCCCAGCATCGCCACGACGAAGATGGCGGCGGGGGCCGGGGCGATGGCCAGGTTGGCAATGGCGGGACCCGGGCAGAGCCCGGCGACACCCCAGCCGATGCCAAACAGGGCGGCCCCGCCGATCAGCCGGGGGTCGAGATCGCGGGTCGTGGGCAGGGTGAACCGCTCGGCTGCGACGGGGGAGCTCATCCGCTTCTGGATGCGCCAGGCGACGGCCATCGGAATCAGGGCCCCGCCCATGACGAAGGCCAGCGTCGGGTCCCAGGCACCGAACAGGTCGAGGAAACCGCGCACGCGCTGCGGATCAGCCATACCCGATACGGCCAGACCGGCTCCGAACAGGGTGCCCGCGATCAGGGCGAAGGCGATCGGGCGCTTCACAGGCCCAGCCCCATGGCGTTCATGGCGGCAACGGTCGCGAACCCCGCTACCATGAAGGTCCCGGTTGCTACCAGCGATCGGGCCGAGAGCCGCGACATGCCACAGACGCCGTGACCGCTCGTGCAACCGCTGCCCAGTCGGGTGCCGAAGCCGACCAGAAGTCCGCCCACGATCAGGGCAATGAGGCCCTGCTCGAAACGGACCAGGACGGGTCCGGCCAGGAGGGCGACGAGTGCGGCCCCAAGCGGAAGGCCGATCACGAAGGCAATCGACAGAGGTCTCGGTGCGCCGTCGACGGTGATGCCGGTCGCCCGCGCGGCAAGGCCGCTGACACCGGCTATGCGCCCAAGGCCCAGCAGCATGATGGCCGAGGATGTCCCGATCATCAGGCCGCCGATCAGGCCCTGCACCGGCAGGGCATTGGCGAGGAGATCGCTCATCACAGCACGTCCAGCGGAAGCTTGAGGTAGCGTGTGCCGTTCGATTCCGGCTCGGGCAGATGCCCACCTCGAATGTTCACCTGGATCGAGGGCAGGATCAGCTTGGGCATGGACAGGGTTGCGTCGCGGGCGTCCCGCATGGCCACGAAATCGTCCTCGCCGACACCTTCATGGACATGGACATTGCCCGTGCGCTGGGCACCGACCGTGGTCTCCCAGGCGAACGTATCCCGTCCGGCGGCCTTGTAGTCGTGGCAGAGGAACAGCCGGGTCTCGTCGGGCAGCGCCATCAGACGGCGGATGGAGCGATAGAGTTGCCGGGAATCCCCGCCCGGGAAATCAGCCCGGGCCGTGCCGTAGTCGGGCATGAACAGGGTGTCGCCTGTGAAGACGGCGTCGCCGATCACGTAGGCGAGATCCGCCGGCGTATGGCCCGGGACGTGCAGGGCCATCGCCTCGATCCCGCCGATCGCGAACCGATCGCCGTCCTCGAACAGGCGATCGAACTCCGAGCCGTCGCGCGCGAACTCGGTCCCGGCGTTGAAGATTTTGCCGAAGACATTCTGGACGTGGATGATCTCCCGACCGATCGCGAGCAGGCCGCCCAGGTGTGCCTTCAGATAGGGCGCGGCCGACAGATGATCGGCGTGGGCGTGGGTTTCCAGCAGCCATGTGACGGTCAGGCCTTCGCTCTTCACATGGGCGATGATGGCGTCGGCCGAGGCGAACGAGGTCCGGCCTGCCGCCGCGTCAAAGTCCAGCACGCTGTCGATGACGGCGGCTTCGCGGGTCACAGGATCATGAACAACGTAGCTGACGGTGTTGGTCGGCTCGTCGAAGAAGCTCTTCACAACGGGCGTCAGGCCTGCACGCGCGCTCCCGACGATCCCGGCGGCTTGCTGAAGGTTGGCATCGGTCATGTCGCTCTCTCGCATTCGATTTCTTGATTACATTATCTCTGTAATCGTGTATTTGGGTTGCGTCAACCGAATTGGAATGCGAACCAGCCGCGATGATCGATCAGACCTCCCTGTCCCGGGCCCTGGCCCCTCGCCCCCTGCGCATCGGCGATGTCGCTCCGGACTTCCGTGCCCGATCGACCCTGGGCGAGGTCCGGCTCTCGGACTATCGCGGCCGATGGCTGGTCTTCTTTTCTCACCCGGCGGATTTCACTCCGGTCTGCACCAGCGAGTTCGTGGCCATCGCCGGGGCCGCCGAGGCGTTCGGCGCGCTGGACTGCGGACTGCTAGGCCTGTCGGTAGACAGCCTCTATTCACATCTGGCCTGGGTCAGGGCGATCCGGCAGAGATTCGACGTGACCATTCCCTTCCCGATCGTCGAGGATCCGTCGATGGCGATTGGCCGCGCCTACGGGATGATCGAGCCCGACGCTGACGACTCCTCTGCCGTGCGCGGCACCTATTTCATCGACCCCGACGGGGTCATTCGCGCCATGACCTGGTATCCGCTCAATGTCGGCCGGTCGGTGGATGAGATGCTGCGCATGGTCGCGGCGCTACAGCGCACGGCCGGGGACGACGTACTGGCCCCCGAAGGCTGGCGTCCGGGCGACGATCTGCTGGTACCGCCGCCGCAGGATCAGCACGCCGCGCTCGCCGGTGATGGTGACCACTGGTTCTACCAGACCCGGGCCGACGCCGGATGACCCTCTATGCATCCCGCCCTGCAGCCGACCTCGCGGCCGAGCGGCTGAAGGTCTACGCCCAGCCGCAGCGCCTGATGATCCTGTCCCGGTTGATCGATGGCGAACACACGGTCAGCGAGATCGACGAGGCGACCGGGATCGGACAGCCTGCGCTGAGCCAACAGCTGGCTGAACTGCGCCGGGCCGAGGTCGTCCTGACCCGCCGCGAGGCCAAGCAAATCTACTATCGGCTGGCCGATGAGAATGTGATGATCTGCGTCCGCGGGCTCGAAGCGATGTTTGGCGGAACCGGGAGTGCCGCCGACGCCCTGACAAGGGCATTGGGAAAGGCTGGACAGGTCACGCCGCCCCAGCGCCCGACCGGGGCCGCCGCCTTCGCCCGCGTCGACTGACGCTTTTCCGATCGATCAGCGATCTGAAGGTAAGGGCAGCAGGAAGACGCGTTCGTAGCCGTCTCCATCTGTGATCGGAAAGGCGACATAGTCCTCGCCTGACGTCCGGATCAAATCCCTGACGACATCGCTGAACTCGTCTCGCAGCCCATCATGAGCGACGAGAAGAACCCCCTCGCCTTCGGGCTCAATACTGTAGGCCGGGGATTTATTCCGGAGTGTGTCGAGCAGCCGTCCCATATCGGTGGGCTAACATCGTTGGGCCGCGTTTTTAACCGGCTCCAGAGATTTTGATCGCTGGGCAATCGGCCAGAAGATCAGACTAGGGCCTGTCCAGCAAATCTTCTGATGGCGTCCGGATCAGCCGCATGTCGGAGTTCGGCAGCCCTATACCCGCCTGTCGAACCAGATCGACGACCTGCCTGCGCACGAGCGAGGCGGTGTCCTGGAAATCGGTGCGCCGGGAGTCGGTCCAGAAGGCAAGGTCGAACTCGATATCGGACGCATCGAGCGTCCGGACCCGCAACCGGGGCGGTGGTGCGTCCAGAACCCCATCGAGACCGGCAATGCCTGAAGGCAGCAGCAAGGTCAGATGCCGGATATCAGCCTCGTAACCCAGCCGGAAACGGACATTGCCCCGGCGCACAGGATCGGCGGTGTTGTTGGTAATCCGCGAGGTGAAGACCTCGGCGTTCGGCACCAGTGTCACCCGTCCGTCGTATGTCCGGATCTGCGTCGCGCGCAGTTCGATCCGCTCGACTGTCCCTTCCGCAGCCTCGCCGATAGCGATCTGGTCGCCGATGTGGAACGGGCGCAGTGCGAGGATGAGCAGTCCGCTGACGAAGTTCGACAGGATGTCCTTCAGGGCGAAACCAAGAACCAGGCCGGTCAGGCCCAGGCCCGCCACGACCGATCCCGGGCTGAAGCCCAGGACGTCAGCCGCCACCACCAGACCGAGAGCCAGCAGGCCGAAATAGGTCATCTGCCGGATGAGGCTCTGTCGCGTCGGATCCTTGATGACGAACGGCAGGGTCCGCCGGAGGACCAACCGCAACAGCGCGGCGATCATCGAGAACAAAAGCACGACCAGCAGGGCGGCAGCCGCTCTCGGCACGATGCTGACCGTGGATACGGCGAGACGCTCCAGCGCGGCTTCGGCCGAGCCCCTCGCCTCGGCCCAGTAACGCCCGCCCGGCGACCGCCGCGCTTCGCGCGCGTCCACTAGGGCCTGATCGATTGAATCGGCCCATCGTTGGGCCAGGGCGGTCGGGGACGTGGCCTCTTCGGTCGCATCGGCGAGGGTGATGGTCACCACCGGTTCACCCCCGACCTCGATCCGGGGCTCCGCCCCGACACCCTCGATGATGCGCGCCGCCCCGGGCGGGTCGCTGCTATTGGTCAGGGCTCCCAGTCGGGTTTCGATGCGACGGGCCCGGTTGGAGGCCTGGGCCGGCGTCTCGCCGGTCAGTCGCAGCACCTCCCGTCCGTCCAGCCGCACGCCTGCACTGGCCTCCTGGGCCAGGGTGGGGCCGGGGGACGCCATCAGTGTGGAGGCAAAACCGAGGGCGAGCAGAAGCTGGCGGATCATGAATGTGACATTTGCAGACGCATCAGGCCGGGGCCATTCGGAAACGAAGCGCGGGAGGCTGACGGGTGCCCGGGGCCGGACGCGTCCGACGCCTGCTGATCCCGGACACAAAGAAGCGCGCCTCCTGCGAGACGCGCTCCATGTTTATGCAACGACGATCAGTGCGACGGGGACGCACCGCGATCCCCGATCCGTTCCTCGGTGACCCGGGTCTGGCGAACCTTGTCCTTGACGTCTGCCACGCGTTCCTCGGAGGTCTTCTTCAGCCCGACCTCTTCGATGATCCGCGTCTCCTTTCCAACGACGGCCTCTTCGTTGGTTGCGGTCATCTCGATCGAGCGTTCACGGAACGGATCGGCCTCGCCGGGGGCCAGCTTGCGGTCCACAGGTTTGCGCTCAAGCCCGACCTGCTCCTTGCGAAGCGCGATCTGTTCGTGAACCGGCTTTTCGGTGACATACGACCTGAGCCGGGTTCCGCCTCGGTCGACCTCGCGCTTGCCGACAACCAGCTTTTCCTCAGCGACGGTCAGTGGAGTTGTGCCCGTGCCTGGCTTCCAGCCGTCCTGCCGCCACATCGCCGAACGCTCATCCAGATTGATGGCGTTGGCGCTCTCGAGCGCCGTGATCGCCCTGTCGGCGGACGGCTCGTCCACGTCGGCGGTCAGCAGAAATCCGCCGCGGCGAATGCCTTCCTCATACGCCTGCCGGTCGTCGTCCGGCAACATGGCGTTCTTGATCGAGGCCCAGAAACCCAGTTCCTGGTGGGATGCGGCTCCGGAGCTGGACTGGTCGACGATCCGGATGTCGGACTTGTCGATGTTGGCGTTGCAGAGTTTGTCCCGGGCGCTCTCGGCGTCCGCTCGCGTCTCGAATAGAGCTGTGATTGTACGGGTCATGGTTCGTCCTCTTGTCTGATCGGGATTGATCAGGGATCGCGATCGGGATTGACCGCCTTGGTTAGGCTTTCAGCTTCGGGCCGGCCTTGGCTTCGCCCGTCCCCGTCAGCCTGCGGACCAGGTCCGCGTTCGACGACCGCGCGCATGGAGCGTCGCGTCGCGTCGATTTCGATGGGGGCCTTGATGGTGGTACGCCGGATGTGGAGTTCCTCGACGAGGTGCAGCCGTTTGGTCACGACCAGCCGTTCTTCAACGACGGGCACGATCAGGACGTCCCCCTCCTCCCGCACCACCGGGGCGGTCTCGAGCGCTACATCACGCTTCACGCGTTCGACGTGGACGCTTTCGACCAGAAGGTTCTCGCGTAGTCTGACGTCTTCCTCGTCGACCACAGTGCGCAGACGCACTGTCTCCGCTTGAGAAAGTTGTTTTTCTATAATGACGTCTTCCTGTGCCAACAGGACCGCGCCTTCATCATCTGGAAGTTGGTCGAGCTTGGTCATCTGTATTCAGTGTCCAGCGATCGGGGCACCACTGTCATTTCTCTCTTCTGGATCAATGTTGGCGGATGACCAGGGCGATACGGGTCTGGCTGCCGTGGAGGGGGGGGGTCCTGAGGGGTGCCGCAACGGCACCCCTCACCGCGCCCGCTTGCCTCAGATACGCGTCGAAGTGACGCCGGTCGTTCCGGTCTGGGCTGTACGACTTCTGTCGTCGGCGATCGACCCGTCCCGCGGTTCGGTGGTGCCGAAGCTGCGCGTCTCACCGCTCACGGGCGTGGCCCGATACCGGGCGCGTTCGGCCATGACACGGTCCCGATCATACGGCTCGGCCTTGGGGTCGAAGCGTTCCCAACCCTGTTCGCGATAGGCCTGCCCGCGGGTCTTTGCGACAACGCCACCGTGGCGCTCCAGTGTGCGGATGACGTCATTGGCCTGGTCGTCTTCGGCACGCACGCTGACCAGCGACCCGCCGCGACGAACACCCTCGGCGTAAACATGGGCGTCCTCCTCGCTCTCGCCGTCTTCCGTCAGGGCCCCGATCAGGCCGCCAGTGGCACCGCCGGCGACCGCGCCACCCACAGCACCCGCAGCCGTCGAGGCCAGCCATCCGGCTGCAACCACGGGGCCGACGCCGGGAATGGCGAGCATGCCGAGCCCGGCGAGCAGTCCCGCGCCGCCGCCAAGCGCAGCGCCCACGCCGGCACCGGTCGCCGCGCCTTCGCCGGCGTTATCGTCGTGGTCCTTGTCGCGGCGCGTTTCAGTTGTATGGCCGGCCGTGTGCCATTGCTCAGTATTGTTGGAGATGAGGCTGATGTCGTGGACCCTGCCGTCTTTTTCCAGACCTCGAACCGCATCGAGCGCGTCGGAGTGGTGATCGAACAGGCGTGTGATCGTCCGCATGGTTGTAGATTCCTTTCAGGAACGGCCGCGCGATAAACGAAGAACACTGACGGCTCCTAGTGCGCTGGCCCGGTTAGGGTGACGCCGATTCAACCGAACCGCACCGATATCGTTCAAAAATGATCGCCGCTGTTCATTCACATCAATGTGAGACCGCGCGTCTTAGATAACCAGCAACCGCATGCGCAGTACAATATTGAAAACTATGATTATAATACACAATCACAGTAACCAGAGCCCCCCTGAGATCGGCGCTTATGTTTGCGGCCCTGGAACAGATGCCTTCCTGCTCCGTTTTGGCCTTATCTCGAACACGATCAGGAGCATCGCCATGCGCTTTCGCGCGAACATCACCCTACCCGCCCTGCTGGCCGCTGCATCGCTCGCCGCCTGCTCGGAATCGGAGGAGCCGCGCAACGCGGCGATCAACCCCGACCTGAACACCAACACCACGGGAACACAGACGGAGGGAGCCAACTCCTTCACCGAGGATCAGGCCCGCGGCCACGCCGAGAACGCCGGATACACAAACGTCTCGCCCATGACCAAGACCGAGGATGGACTCTGGCAGGGCACGGCCACCCTGAACGGCGAGCCCGTGAACGTTTCCGTGGACTACCGCGGTGCCGTGACCAACACCGCTGCGAGCAATGCCCCGCCCATGGCAGTAAACGATGGAGCCATGGCACCCTCCGCTACGAACCAGGGTGCGCCGGCGACCGCGACGACATCCCAGAATCCGGCCGCGATGCCGGGTGCCACGTCGGCCGAGATGCGTCGCACCGGCGAGCGCGGCTAAGGCAAATCCATGTCGGCCCGCCCTGTATGGACCATCGCCCTGATCGGGGCGATGGTCGTGTGGCTGTCGATCTTCGTCGCGTCGGGGCAGGCATCGCTGCCCGACCCAGACCGGGTCAACCCGGTAGCGCCGGATGCGGAAACGCTGGCGACGCCAGCGAAACGCGCGCCTTTCAAACTCGCCGATTTGCTCGTGTCCGGCCATCGGCACGACCAGGCCGGCCTCGCAGCACCTGACGGCAGCAGCACCCTTGCGATATCGGGTCCCATGACCGGCGAACGGTTAGCTCTGGCTCGTCGACTGGACATTAATGCGGCGCGCCAGGATGCGGTCGAGCAGACGCTTCCCCGGACGTTTGTCCTCGTCAACATCCCCCAGGCGCGCCTGTGGATGGTGCGGGACGGGAAGGTCGAGGGATCCATGCGCGTCATCGTCGGGCGGCCCGATCAGCCGACCCCCGAAATGACGGCGGAAATCACCCACGTGATCCTCAACCCGCGCTGGAACGTGCCGCAGGACATCGTGCGGTCGACCCTCGCGCCAACAGCGGCGCGGTCCCGTGGCCGCAGCCTGACCGACGCGGGCTTCGAAGTCCTGTCGAGCTGGCAGGACGATGCCGTTGTTGTCCCGGCCCGCGAAATTGATTGGCGGGCCGTCGCGGCAGGACGAACCGAGGCCCCCGTGCGTCAGAAGCCGGGGGCGGATAACGTCATGGGGTCGGCGAAATTCGTGATCACCAATGACGACGGCATCTATCTCCACGACACCCCTGACCGGCGCGCGTTCCGGAACTCGCGCCGGACCTTGAGCGCCGGCTGCATCCGCGTCGAGGACTATCGGCACCTCGTGAATTTTCTGGTCCCGCAACCGCTTTCGCCGGGACGAGACCCCGACCGTCCTACCTATATCCGTCTCGGAGCGCCGATGCCGATCTACCTGACCTATATCACCGCCGCCGCAAGCGACGGGAGGCCTGTGCTCTTCCCCGATCCCTATGAGCTGGACAGCTGATCCATGAGCGAAACCGCCCGCCCGGCTCCGCCGCCTGCCCCCGGCTTCGTCCACAAGGCGCTGTTTATTGCGGGTTTGATCATCGTCCTGGCGCTCGCCTGGAAACTGGCGGGCGTTCTTCTGCTGGCGTTCGCCGCCGTGATCATCGCAGTGCTCGTTCGCAGTCTGGCGGACCCGATCCGCGAGCGCACCGGCCTTGGAACGGGGCTCAGCCTGACCCTGGCCTCGTCCATCATCATGATCGTGCTGGTCGCGTCGGGCTGGCTCTTTGGATCCACGATCACCTCCCAGCTGGACGCCCTCGCCGACCGCATTCCCCGATCGCTGGATGAGCTGGAAACCCTCCTGGAAGCCCTGCCTTTTGGCCGGGAGATCGCCAGCCGCCTGAACGGTGCCGCCACGCCGGATTTGCAGAACATGGTTGGCCAGGTTGGCGGGTATGTGATGGCGGTGACCGGCGCGGGGGCCAATCTGCTTCTGGTTATCGTCGCCGGCCTGTTCTTCGCCGCCCAGCCTGGGCGCGCCCGGGACGGGCTGTTGTTGCTGGCTCCGAAGGGACCGCGCCAGTCGCTTCTTGAGGCCGCCAATGAGAGCGGCCGCGCGCTTCGCCTGTGGTTGATCGGGACGCTCGCCTCCATGGTGGTCGTCGGCTTTCTGACCGGCATCGGCACAGCCCTGATCGGTCTGCCGTCACCGGTCGCGCTTGGCCTTTTCGCCGGATTGGCAGCCTTTGTTCCCATCGTGGGACCGGTGGTGTCCGTCGTGCCGGCCGTCCTCCTCGCGCTGGATCAGGGCCCGGAAATGATACTGCTCACCGTGGCGGTCTATTTCGTCGTTCAACAGGTCGAGAGCAATCTGATCTACCCGTTCATCCAGAAGCGGGCGGTCGACCTTCCGCCCGTCCTGACCCTGTTCGGCGTTCTGGCGATCGGCACACTGTTCGGCCCGCTTGGCGTCGTGTTCGCCTCGCCGTTACTCGTGGTCGGTCTGGTATGGATCAAGCTGCTTTATATCCGCAACACGCTCGGTGAAGACACCCCGCTGCCCGGGCGT
Source organism: Brevundimonas sp. R86498 (assembly GCF_044598075.1). GTDB lineage: Bacteria > Pseudomonadota > Alphaproteobacteria > Caulobacterales > Caulobacteraceae > Brevundimonas. The sequence goes on from NZ_CP139004.1 coordinate 409,594, forward strand.
AGTCAATAGGCTGGAGCCGGACGCCATCGCAGCGCCGGTCAGCCGGGACGGGCGGAACTCAGGTTATCTTTTTGTAGATCGTGAGCCCCAGAACGGCAAAGGCTACAGCGACAATAACGGCCAGCCAGAACAGAATAATCGCAATGTCGATGAAGGCTCCTGCGATCCCAGCGAAGCCCAGGACGCCAAGGACGAGGGCGAGGATGGCGAATATGGCTGCCCACTTCAGCATGGCGGGACCTTTCTCTGTTTTCTGGGGACGCCTGGTCAACGCCACAGCGACGGTGCCTGTTCCGAACGGGTCGCCGACTTTCGACAGGAGGTGCTGCAGGATGGGGCCGGACGTCGGCCGCGCTTTCCGGTCGTCCTCGGAGCAGTTGATGTGTTTTCAGACGAGGCCGATGCCGGCGGGGGCCAGAGGGATGGGAACGCGGAGTGGGTTTAGCGATGGAGACGACTTGCCCTGAGTTGCCCACTTTTACGGCCGCGGTGCCCGAGCGCGGGATAGGCTTTGCGCCGGCATTGTCTGACAAGCTGTGCCGTGACGACCCTCCGGGGTGACCAGGTGGGATCTGCCATCAGCTCTGGATAGCTGCCTAACTCGCTGTATTCGCGGCCTTTACGGCCTCCAGAATGGCGTCCAGCGCTCCGCGGTTCAGATATCTGCCGTTCAGAACGACAGCGTCGATCGCCGATGTGTTCTCGATGTCGACAAGCGGATTCTCGTTGAGCAGGACCAGGTCGGCGCGGCGACCCACATCGATAACGCCCGCATCGCTGTCCATGATGCGCGCCGGGGCGGCGGTTGCGGCGTGGAGCGCCTGTGCCGCCGTCATGCCGGCCCCGTTCAGTGATTGCAGTTCGTCGTGGAGGGAAAAGCCCGGGACGCTCATCCATCCATTGGCGTCCGTTCCGGCGAGAATAGTGACTCCCGCATCGACCATCGCTCTCAGCAATATGCGGTGCGCCTCTTCGCGCGCGGCCCAGAACTCCCTGTTCGACGCGATCTGTCCGGGGGTGTCACCGGCGTACGCCTCGAACTTGTTGCTGCCCGGGAGCCATCCGAATCCCAGCGGGGCGTAACCTTCGACGATGCCGGGGTTGGCGTATTCGAGCGGCGTATCCGCGATGAGAGCGTCCAGATCAAAGACCTGGTCTGCAAGGTTTTCCGAGAAGCGGAGCGTGCTGTGAACGGCGATGTCGCTCTCGTTCAGGTCCGCCGCGATCTCGTCTTTCCTGCTCTCCACGAATGCGATGAACGCCCCGCTTCCCTGACTTTTAAAACTCCCGAACTCGTTCAGCAGCGCCTTCACGAGTTCCTCGATATGGGCGATCTCGCGAAGCTTGGTGGTGCGCAGTTCGTTCAGCGGCATGCTGTCGGGCAGGTGGCCGACCGTTGGAACATTCAGCTCCTCGGCCACATCCAGAATGGCGCGGTAGCTGTCCATGGTCAGGAAGCCGTACAGCTTGATGCCGTCGTGCCCCCGGTCGATGAAGGCGCGCGCATCGTCCCGGGCTTCCTGCGCATTCGCCGTCGCGTGCGTGTTGAAAACGCTCTCGACGAACCAGATGACCAGCGGTTCGGGGATCCAGCCCGGGGCCGACCCTGCGGACCAAAAGCCGTCCACCGAGTTCATTGACGGAGAGGACACGTGGAAACGCGGGCCGATGCGGCCGTTCCGGATTTCATCCCTCAGCGCCAGATCAGAGGCCGACCCACCCATGCTCCGGATCTGCGTCACCCCGTTGGCCACATAAAGCAGGAGGTCGTTGGGACTACGCTGGAGGTGAACATGGGAATCCATGAGGCCGGGGATCAGAAACTTTCCGCGTCCATCGATCCGCGTCACGCCTTGAGGAATGTCGTCGCCGGCCGAAATCGAAACGATCTGCCCGTCGCGCACCAGAACCGTCCTGTCCGCCAGCATCTGCGAACCATCCGGCGACAAAACGCTGACATCGATGATCGCTATCGGCTCATTCTCGACCTGGAATTGACCAGGATCGACGATCCGGGTTGCGCCGCCGTAGATGCGATCGACGGTGCGAGTGGTCAGAAAGAACAGCGCGGCGGCCGCCAGCACGATCAGGACCGCGATCACGCCGCCGACCCTGAAGCCCCACTTCCTCATGGTGCTCATTTGCATCTGAAACCTCCGGCATCCGATTTGCTATGGTGGGCCAGGTCTTGCAGATCGGATCGGGACAGGCGTCCGGACTTATCGAACTGGACGTCCGCAGATCACCTTGTCAGATCGCCCGCACGGAGTTCGCCGTTCGGAACTGGCTCGGCGTCGACCCGGTGTGCCGCCTGAAGATCGCGTTGAACGTACTCTTGGACGAGAATCCCGCTTCCAGCGCGATATCGAGGACGTTTTGTTCGGTCCGCCTGAGGCGTTCACACACAAAGTCGATCCGATAGCCGTTGATGAACTCATAGAAGTTCTTCCCGGCGTGGCGGTTCAGGACCTCGGACAGGTGGTGTTTGCTTAGTCCTGTCGAAACCGCCAGCCGCTCCAGGGTCAGGCCGCAATCCAGATAGAGTTTGTCGGCTTCGACCCGCCTTCTGACGGTTGCGAAAAGTTCAGCGCGGATCGACGCATCAAGTTCGCCTTGCCGTGGCGATCCGCCTGCATCCAGTGGATGGAGTACGGCCGTGGGCTGCTGGTCCGAAAGCGCCGAAATCGTAAAGAACCCGGGATTTCGCCACTGAATGATGGCGATGACATAGATGAATATGGCCAGCAACACGCTGGCGACATCGGGCAGGAGTGTCGGCGCGGACGTCGGCCCCGGGATCGCTTTCAACGACCAGACGACGAGGTTGAAGGCCTGCAGGGCCAGCAGCCAATTGAACACGTCGGGATTGAAGTTGGACAGGTTGTCATTGGCCTGTCGCCGATATCGCCAGACGATCCAGCCCGTCCAGACGGCGTATGCGTAGGCGATCGCAACGGGCAAATGCTCGGCGATCTGCAGTCGAATGGAGCGCGGTCGTTCTCCCGCAATCCATTCGGCCATCTTCCCCGGATCGGCCAGCGACACGTCGGCTGTCAGTGCGTAGCAAAGCAATACCGGGATGAGGTGCAGGAAGTCACGCTCTCTCAAAGGGGTGCCGAGAAGCGCGCTACGGCAGTAGAGATAACCTAAAGGCCCCAATGCCACCGGCAGGAAAAACACCAGACCGATGGTCGACGCAATAATGGCGCTCCCCGTGTTCATCAGCATGAAAGGGATCGAAAATGTCAGGCCGATCATGAGGCAGATCAACCCCAGAATTCGACTTGCTGCGGTCATTCGCCTGTCGGTGACGAGTAAGCCCGACAGTAGAAATCCCTGAAACATGCCGATAAATGATATGTATTGGATCACCGAAGCCAATATCCAGCGCTCTTTCTGTTCACCATCTCTATCAATGACGTAATCGCATTCATGTAAGCCCGTCAGGCAGATTCTGCGCCGGCTCGCCCTGGTGAGTCCGGTGCTGAACACGATCCGCTCTGTCCGCGACAGCTAAACCCGGCTGTTATCAGGCACCAGGCCACGGCACATGATATCGCATCGTTCAGGCAATAGCGCGTGAGCCGAGGTTAAACCTGGATGCCGAAGCGGATCTGGGAGTCGCCGGCGCGCCAAAGGCGGACAGTTGCGGGAAGCCGAACTTCGGACGACAGGCCTTGACGCCTGACGGCGCTGCAGAGCGAATCTTACGTATAACATAATATGCGTATTGTTTTACGTAAACTTCTAGGCCATACGGGACGCTGAAAGGTGTTTCTCGATGCCCACCCGACTCCTGTCCCTGATGTTGTCATGCGCCCTTTCGGTCGCGGTCGTGCTGTCCCTCGCCGCCGCAGCATTCGCCGTCATCGGGCCGCTGGTGGGCCAACCCCTCGACACCGGATTTTCGGTCGTCTGCGCAGGCGGCCCGGGCTCGGGCTGTGCGGCTGAGCCTGACATTGCGGGCGTGCGGCTGGTGCTTGACCGGGGAGATCTGACGCTCGCCGCGCCATCTCTGGCCGCTACCGTCCTGCGCGTGCTTGACGTCGGTCTGACGGGCGGTTTCTGGGTGGCCCTGATCTGGATGCTGCGGCGGTTCAGCCGCCACGTGTCGCAGGGAAGGCCCTTCACGTCCGGCGCCACCCGACGGCTGTCGTGGATGGGCGTGCTTCTGCTCATCTACCCCGTCTGGGAACTGATCCGCTCCGCCCTCTGGCAGGCGATCGTGATCCCGCAGCCGTCCGACGGCGTCGTGCTCGTTCACAGCCTTGCGCAGGACGCGCCGGCGGGTGCGCTGAGGCTTCTGCCGGACTTTTCTCCGGGGCTGGTGCTGGCCGGACTGGTGCTCCTCGTCGTCGCGCAGGCCTTCAGGATCGGCGTCGAGGTTCAACGTGACAGCGATGAAATCGTATGACGCGTATCGTCATCCGCATCGATGAGATGATGGCCCGTCGCAAGATGTCGCTGACCCAGCTGGCCGAAGAGGTCGGCATCTCAACGACGAACCTGTCCCTGCTCAAGAACGGGCACGTCAGAGGCGTTCGTTTCAACACCCTCCTGGCCATTTGCCGCGCGCTGGACTGTCGGCCCGGCGACCTGCTGGACATAGGCGAGGACGAAAAATGAGACGGCTTCCGATCCGGATGGGCGGAGCGTTGTTGGCGGCGGCGCTCGCATGGGGGCCTGCCTTCGCCGAATACCCACTCATCCCGGTGCCGGTGCAGGCCAGCGTGCGTGCAGCCGTGGACGACGGCGGGCGCGTCGGCGTGGTCATCGGCTATCACCGGGACGGACGGAGCGCCTTTTTCTCCTACGGCTCGACCGCCGTGGATGACGGGCGACCGGTCGATCCGGACACGATCTTCGAGGTCGGCTCGGTCACAAAGCTCTTCACCGCAGAGACCCTGGCGGCCATGGCGGTCGCAGGGGAAGTGGAGCTGGACACGACCCTCGCCGAGATATGGCCGGAACGCCGGTCGGCAGGAAGGATCACCCTCGGCGATCTCGCGACGCACCGGGCCGGTCTGCCGCGGGATATTCCGGCCGGGGCGTTGATCGGCAATGACGAGATGGCGTTGCTGGCGGCGCTCGAACTCGTCATCTTCCGACGCGGACATCGACTACTCCAACGCAGGCATGGCGATTCTGGCACGCGCGCTCGTCAGCCGGACCGGCCAGCCGACGCAACTGCTGGTCGAGCGCCGGGTCTCACGTCCCATGGAGCTCGACAGCACCGGCTATGAACCGGTCGATCCCAACCGTCTTGCGCGGGCCCACGTGGGCGGCGCCGACATCAGCGACACGCGGCCGCAGACCGCCGACATCGCGCGGGGCGCAGGCGGGTTGCACACGACGGCGCGCGATCTGCTGAGCTTCCTTCAACAGCACATTGCCCCCCAACCCGGGCGCGCCAGCCAGATTGTCGAAGTCGCGCTTTCGGGAGAAGGCTGCGTACCGCTGGGTTGGCAGGTCCATGAGCAAGACGGCCGCCGGATTTTTCATCACAGCGGAGAGGCGAACGGATACCAGGCCTTCGTCGGTTTCCACGCCGCGGAGGGCGGCGTGGCTGTCGTCCTGCTGACGAACTCGTCCGAGGAGGACGGCCTCCAGACCATCGCCCTTCACCTGCTTGATCCGGCTGTGGCGCTGCCGGCGTTCGCTCCGCGTCCGAGCCCTTCGGAGCCCGGCACCTTCAACGGACATCTCGGCGTCTATGTGATTGAGGGCATGGAGAACGGGAACCGCATCGCGTTCGTCGATCTGGGCGAGTCGCTCGGCTATATCGAAACAATGCCGGACGGTGGGCTGGTGCGACGCGCCCGGCTGGAGGAATCCGCGCCCGGCCAGTTCCGTCTGCCCGGCACGCCCGTTCGCATCCAGTTCGAAGACGGGGGCGGGGTCCGCATGATGGTCGGTGAGCAGATCCTGCATCTGATCCCTCAAAACTGACGTGGATGGACGATCCGGTGCAGCGGGTCGCCCCCCGCCGGCTCACTTTGCAGGGGGCTCGGAAGCGGACTTCCGAACCGCCGCGATGAGTCAGGAGCGTGGGCTGGGTCTGCAGCTGTCTTGAGTTACAGGTCGCGCATGCCCCTGAAGCCATGTGTTCTCGGCATCATTGCCGGACATCGTCGCTTCGCCCGGAAGGCGACATTCGTACCCCACGGTGCGAACGTCGCCCACAGCCGCCTAGAAGCGCCAGTTGAGCCGCCCTGTCAGCATGTTGGTGTTCAGGTCAGCGCTGAACTGTCCGGACCAGTCGACGCTCAGGCTGAGGTGGCCGTCCAGATCAAGATCAAGCACAAGCCCCGCCACAAGGGCGTTGCCTGCCACCGGCAGGCTTTGGACGGCAAAGGCAGTGGTCGGCACGGAGCTGACTGAGAAGGTGTGGCGGCCCCCGGTTTCAGTGTCTCCACGAGCATGACGCCATCCCAGACGGCTGGAAAGCACGGCGGTGCGGCCCTGTCCCGGGTTGAAGGCGCGGGTCAGGCCCAGGCCAGCCGTGACCAGGCTGGCGGCCTGCTCCCGGCTCTGGACAGCCAGGGCCGCGTCTCCGCCTGTCTCGGTGAAGCCGTCGCTCCGGGCGCGCACCCGGGCGACGTTGACGAAGGGCTCCAGCGACGCCGCGCCGAGATCCACCCGCCAGTTCGCCTCCACAAAGGCGAGGGCGGTCTCAGCGTCGTAGCGGGCCTGCAGCCCTTCGGCAAAGCCGGGGAAGGCCACAACCCGCTCTGTCTCGACCGTGTGCCATGTGCGGGAAACCGCTGTCCTGAGCCCGAGCCCGCCCCACTGGCCTGAACCATAGGCGATCAGGCTGACGCTATCACTGTCCGCCGCGCCGGCACGGCCCGGACTTTCGTAGTCATGAACCGAGGTGCCCGCGGCCATGCCCAGTCTGAACGGTCCGACACCTGCGTCCGCACCGACGATCACACCCGCGGAGTCGTGCGTCAGTGAGGCCGCATTTCCGTCCGAGAGCAGTCGGGTCCGCGCCCCTGTGGCCTGGCCCCACACAGCCCCGCCGGCACCGGACGAACGGGTCGCTCGCATACGGTCGTTGACGGTTCGTGCCAGGCTGTCGGCCGTCTCGAACTGCGCCGTGCGGATGGACCCGTGAAACTCTCCTGACAGGCTGTCAAACGCCAGTCGGGCCCCTTCGGGATCCTGACCGATCACCGCATCATACAAGCGGCTCCTCCGGCCGGTCGCCTCCACGGCCGCCCCGGTCGCCCGTTGATTCACGGTCTCGCCCACGGCCGGGAAGGCGATGTCGTTGCGCTCCAGCGTCATCAGGACCGCATTGGCCTCATAGTCGAGGCTGGCGTCGAGGAAGGCGAAATCCGTCTCGATGGCGTCAAAGGCCCCCTTCACCCCCCCCGTCGCGGTCAGGATGGTATAGGTGGACTCCGGCCTGTACTCGCCCGTGTAGCCGATGTGACGCACCGTCCCGCCGTTGAGGATGGCCATACCCCCGGCCACGATCCGGTCAGAGACGCTGGAGGCCGGATCGACTTCCACTTCATAGACCGAGCCGGTCTCGAAGGTGATGTTGCCGCTGACCGTCAGGGTCCCGATGGAGTTTCCCGGCGCGATGACCGATCCCTGCCGGGCCGTCAGCTGTCCAAACGCGCCCGCGCCCTCCAGCAGCCCCCCCTCGGCCACGCGCAGTTCCCCGCCCAGGGTGCCGTTCAGCACCAGCAGGCCCTCGATGATCTCGGTGACCCCGTCGAAGCCTGAAGAGTCGCCCGTGAGGATCAGGCCGCCTTCCCCCGTCTTGGCGAAGGTTCCCTGCCCCGAAAGCACGCCGTTCCAGACCGCGTCAGCATCGCCGTCGAGGGTGAAGGCACCTCCTGCGGCGATGCCCACATCACCGGAGAAGGCCCCCGCCCGCCCGACCAGGCCGCCCGCTTCGACCGACCAGTCCATGGCGTTGGTCCCGGTCAGGGTGAGCACGCCCGGGCCGCGCTTCAGCGTCCGGCCTTCGCCCGTGATCGCCCCGGCGAAGCTCGCGTCCGGGGTCTGGTCGAACACGACCACCGCATCGTTGACCAGGTCCCCGGCGATGGATCCGGCGTTCCCGATCAGGGTCCCATGCCTCACGACGGTGCCGCCGGTATAGCGGTTGTTCCCGGTCAGGATCAGCGTGCCCAGATCCGTCTTCACCAGCCCGCCCGCCCCTGTCAGCATGGACGAAATCGTGGCTGTGAAGCCCGCGCCCGCCGCCGTACCGTCGCCGACGCGGACGATGGTTTCGGCCTCGACCAGGGCGACGTCGTCCCCCGTGATCCCATAGTCGTCCGCGGCGAACTGCATTCCCGTGACGCCGATCCCGGGCCCGTCCACAGTCACCGTTCCGCCCCGGGCCATGAACACGGCAAAGGCCGGGTTGGAGTAGGTCCCGTTCACGGTCCCGTCTGCGACAGTCCAGTCCCGCCCGGCCGGACCCCAGCTTCCGTCGCCGCCCTGGATCACGCCGTCGCCGGGCGATCCCCCTCCGTCCCAGAAGCGCAGCCCCGGGTTCGGCCCCGGGTCCGTGCCGGGATCCGTTCCCGGATCCGTGCCGGGATCGGTGCCGGGATCGGTGCCGGGGCCCGTTCCGGGATCGAAGACGAGATTGACCAGATTGGTGACCGATGTCTGGACCGAGAGGTCATCCGCATCGACCCCCGCCGGCCGGATGCCCAGTGCAAGGCCGTTGTTGGTAAGGACCCCGCCATAGTCGAACAGGCGATAGACACCGGCCCCGAAGCCCCCCAGGGCCGCGACGTTGAGCGTACCATCAAGGGTCAGGTCGCCAAGCACCCCGAACAGGGCCGCGCCGCCCGGTGCCCCGAGCGAGACATTCAGGAGGGCTCCGTCCTGAAGGGTCAGATCGCCACCGATGGCGAGGGTGCGACCGCTGGTTCCGGCGAGTATGCCGCCCGAGAGGATGTCAACGTCGCCATCCAGCAGACCCGACCCGGTCAGGGTGCCACCGCCCGAAACGGTGGCGGCCACAGCGCCTGCGCCCAATGCGCCGTCCACCGACAACACGCCGCCCTCGACCTCCAGCCTGCCCTGGTAGCCGAGGCTGTCGCCCGTCAGACGGGTAAAACCAGCCAGCTGACGGATCCTGGCATCGCCCGCGGGGTCGCTGCCCAGATCCGCTCCGAACGCATAGGCCGCCCCGGGGGTCGCCGTATGGTTGAACACCAGGGTTCCCGTGCCCGGACCGAAGGTCAGATTGGCGTCCAGCGTCCCTGCCGCCTGCGCCGCGTCCCCCGCTGCCGCTCCGATGTTGAGCGTGCCCGTCGATCCGGCAACCGACGCGAGCGAAGCGCTCACCGCCGTGGCGGTCCCGCCATCGGAGAGAGTCAGGGCACCGGAGCCCTCATAGCCGACAAACAGTGTGTTGCTGTTGCTCCAGACACTGCCTGTGCCCGTGACCGTGGCCACGCCGGTGGAGCCTGCGCCGGCACCGATATAGCCGTCACTGGCGGACACGTTACCGCCATCCGCGAGGGTCAGAACGCCCTCACCGTCAAATGCGACATAGAGGTTGGTGCTGAGGCTCAAGTCGCTGCCGGCACCGGTGACGGTCGCCTGGCCCGTGGCCCCGGCATAGTCGCCGACGAATCCGTAGTTGCTGGACACCACGCCGCCGTCCGCCACCGTCAGCGTGCCATCACCGTAATTGCCGACAGACAGAAAGTCCGCATTGATCCAGAGGCTGTCGGTACCGGTGACCGTGACCTCGCCCGTCGAGCCGGCGGCGGCGGCGATGTAGCCGGAAACGTCGAAGACCAGGCCGCCGTCCGCGACGGTCAGCGCGCCGCTGCCATAACGGCCGACGACCAGGTCGTTGTTGTTGCTCCAGTCGCTGCCCGTGCCGGTAACGGTGACCTCGCCCGTGGTTCCGGCCTCAGCGCCGATGTATCCGAACGTGTTGAAAACCCTGCCCCCATCCGCGACGGTCAGCGTGCCGTTCCCGCGATGCCCGACATAGAGATCGCTGCTGTTGGTCCAGCGGCTGCCTGTGCCGGTGACCGTAGCGTCGCCCGTCCCGCCCGCCTCTGCACCGATGAATCCGACGCTGGCGAACACCTCGCCAGCATCCGCGACGGTCAGCGCGGCGGTCCCGAGGAGTCCGACACTGAGTTGGCCGCTGTTCGTCCAGGTGCTGTCGGCTCCGGTCACCGTGACCTCGCCCATCGTGCCCCCGTCGAGGCCGATGACGCCGGCCGCGTTGGACACCGCGCCGCCATCCGAGACGGTCAGCGCGCCGTTGCCGTAGGTGGCGACGTTGAGGAATCCGCTGTTGGTCCAGGCGCTGCCCGCCCCGGTGACGGTCGCCTCGCCGGTGGAGCCGAAATGGCCGACGATGCCATTGCTGCCGGAAACCACGCCGCCATTGCGGATGACCAGACTGGCGTCGTCGCCCGCGTTTTCCGCCACGAACAGGTCCGCGGCCAGGCTGACCGAGCCGCCGTCGAAGGTCAGCGTGCCGTCGGTGACCGTTGTCTTGCCGGTCCAGGTGTTGTCGCCCGTCAGCACCAGTTCGCCCCCGCCGATCTTCTCGAACGGACGGGAACCGCCACTCTGCGAGATGACCCCCGAATGCGTCGCCGAGCCGTCCAGCACCTGAAACTGTGTGATGCCGGAACTGATGATCACCGCGTTGCCGATGATCACCCCGTCCGCATAGTCCAGAACCGAGCCCGTTGTGGTCAGGGTCGAGCCGCCCAGGGCGGCACTGGAGCCCAGCGAGAGAGTCCCGCCCTCCAAATAGGTCCGGCCGGTATAATGGTTGTTCCCCGACAGCTGCGTCCGTCCCGACAGGACCCGGATCGTCCCGTTGCCGGAGATGTCCGCATCGAGCTCGAAATCGTCATCGGTGTGATTGAACACGATCGAGCCGTTGCCAGCGTTGCCGAACTCGATGATCGGCGTGGACATCGTTCCCGCCGCCGTCGCGGTATCGCCGACTGCAGCGCCGAAGTTGACCGTTCCGGAACCATAGGTCGCGATGTCCAGTCGAGGGGCCGTCACTGTGCTCCCATCGGAAAGGGTCAACGTGCCATCGCCGTACAGGCCGACAGACAGGCTGTCCCTGTTGGTCCAGAGACTATCCACGCCGGTGACGCTTGCCTGACCGACAGAGCCTGTCTGAAGTCCGATAAAGCCGCCGGTCGTGGACACCATACCCCCGTCCGCGACGAGCAGCGCGCCAGCTCCGGAATAGCCGATGAAGATCTGGCTGCTGTGGATCCAGGCACTGCCCGGGCCGGTCACCGTGACCTCACCCGTGGCGTATGGGGCGCGGCCGACGGAGCTGTTGATGCCGGAGACCCTCCCCCCATCCGCGATGGTCAGCCTCCCGTCGCCGAGATTGCCGACAAAAAGGGAGTAGTCATTGGTCCAGGTCGAATCCGCGCCGGTGACCGTTACGTCCCCGGTCGACCCGGCATTCTCACCGATGTAGCCGTTTGTATTGGATACCGCCCCGCCCGCCGCGATGATCAGCGTGCCGTCACCTTCGGACCCGACCGACAGTGCGCTGCTGTTCGCCCAGGTGCTCCCCGGCCCGTCAACGGTGACCTGGCCCGTGGAGGTCATGTTGCGTCCGATCAGGCCGCTGACGCTCGTAACGCTGCCGCCGAACAGGATGTCCAGCGTGCCAGTGCCCTCATAACCAACCGAGAGAAAGCCCGAGTTCGTCCAGGTACTCCCGGTTCCCGTGACCATCACCGCGCCGGTCGACGCGAAACCATCGCCGATACTGCCGAGCGTGTTGCTAACATTGCCGCCGTTGGCGATCGTCAACCGGCCTTCGCCGGCGTCGCCCAGCAAGAGAGCGCCGCCCACTGCCCAGGGGCTGGGCCGGGTTCCTCCGCCAAAGCCATCGACGATGACATGGGTACCGGCATCGATGGTGCTCTGGGCCGAGGCGTGCAGCGGAACGGCGAACGAAGCCGCCGCAAGGGCGGACGACGCCATCAGGGCGCGCCGGAGAAGCACGGGAGCGCGGGAGATCGTCTTCATGAGGGTAAGCCCTGGACAAGGTCGGTGCCACCGGCCCGGACGGTGGGAAATGCGGTACGGATGGGCCAATCGAGGGCAGTCCGGCGCTCCGCCGGGCTGCGACAGAACCGGGGCTCCGCTGCCGTGGGGCCAGAGGTCGGGATGCGCGTGGCCTGCGGGAGCCGATCCGTTCGCATGGCCATGAACTCTACCCCGACATCTCGCGGCACCCCGGTCCGCGCAGCTCACGCTCGCGCAGACACGTCCCCGGACTGGACGTGGTTCGAGCGGGTCGAGGCTAGCGGGGCCGGCGGAGCAGCGTCGAGCGGACGCGCGTTCCAATTAAGGGGGCTGGCCGTCCCAGCCTGCCGCCCTAGTTGATATCCCGGAGCCAGGCCCGAAAGACGTCGGGTGAATCCCCGGATGAGGCGGGTGAGGGCTCGGCCCGCTCCGGCTCGCAGGCAATCCTGCGGTACTCGCCCGGAGCCATCCCAAACGTTTTTCTGAAGACGCGGGTGAAATGCGTCTTGTCGGGAAAGCCGGTGGACCGGGCCAGGGCGGCGATCGACCGTGTTTCAGAGGGATCGCAGAGAAGCGCCTGTATGCGTTTGAGGCGTCGCGTCTGAATCTGGCGGACGATCCCGCCGGAGTCACCAAAGCAGCGGTAGAGACTGGATCGCGAGATGCCGAGGGCTTCGCAGAGAGTGGACACGGTGAGCGCGTGGCCCAGATGCTGGTCGATATAGGCTTTGACCCGGCTTGCCAGTTCCTCCTCACGGGCGCTGCGGGCCTCCGTCGCTCGCAACGCTTCCAGCAGGGTGTCGACGACCAGATCGACGATCATCCGCTCGATGGCTTCGGTCTGTGACAGGCCGACCCTGGGCAGGCTGGTGCAGACGGCGCGAAGCGTGCTGCCCAGCACGGTGGCCAGGCCCCCATAGGCAATCAGGCCGTGGGGATCGAAGCCCGCCAGCCGATCCAGAAGCAGGGGGCGCGGGATCGCCAGGGAAATCTGATCAACCCGCTCGACCGCCATGCGGCAAGCTTGCCGCATGTCCAGCACAAGGAGCGACCCGGGGCCGGCGACCGAGCGGGTGTGAGAGCATTCGACCCTCGCCCGCCCTCGATAATGGTAGTTGACGTAAAAGTGGTCGATGCGGTCGGCGCGAACCCGCTCCGCCGTGCGGGTATAGCCGGCGGGATCCGCCGCGAGCTGCGCGATGACCAGCGATCCCACACGCCAGATCATGGCGCGTGCCGAGAACGGGCCACTTCCTGGACGAGACATGTCGAAGTTCGCAATGCCGGAGGCGTAGCCGGTGAATTGGTCATCCTCGGGCAACACCGAGGTATCGAAGCGAAGGGGCTGCAAACGAGACTCGGCAGGCAACCTGTTCTCCAACGCGAGTAACGGACTGACCCAACCGGCCCTTGACCCGTATGCCGGTTGTTCTCATCGAAACGCACCGAATGGCAAGGCCCGGCTCCGGCGGCGATCGGGTGGGCGCAATCACATCGCTTGATCCACGACGAAGACGGGTGGGACCGCCAACACCAACTTGGGCTTGACGCCAGATACCGCCGCACGACTCGCAAACAGAAACGCCGTCCCGGGTCACCGATCCGAGCGATGAGCCAAAAACCACGAAGCGCGCTCGCACGTCGAACGCACGCATCCGACGCCACCTGGATCCGCTCGGCCGCGTTGGTCAGTGGTCACAGCAGATCAGCGAAACGCAAACTGCTCGCTGCGGATGGATCGGGGAGAAAGTCCGTTCTTCACCGCCAGCGCGGCGACAGCGTCGGCGAGTCCGGCCGGTCCGCAGACGCTGATGTCCAGCGTGGAGGGATCGCCCTGCAGCGCGATCTCGGAAAAGCGGCGTTTGAAACGCTCGGCTGTGGGGCCGCTGGAGACCGGCACAAACTCGACGCCGCTTTCGCCCGCCATCTCCGTCAAACGCTCCACGCTGGGGAAGCCGCGTCCCGGCGTGTAGAAATAGAACAGGGTGACCCGGGCGAACCCGCCTGCCCCGGCATCGTCCATCCAGGCGATAAAGGGCGAGATGCCGACCCCGCCGGCAACCCAGATCTCGCGATTCGCTCCGACCGCGCGCGTGAACCGACCATAGGGGGCATGGACCTCGGCCCGCATCCCGACCCGGACGTCGGCCACCAGCCGCGCGGTGAAGTCGCCGAGCGATCGGATGACGAAGCTCACTCGTCCATCGTCCGATCCCGCCGCCGCGATCGTGAAGGGGTGGGGTTCGCGCAGGCCTGGGGCTTTCATCCGAAGGAAGCCGAATTGACCCGGCGTGAAATCGATCCCCCGGCCGGTCGGCAGGAGATCAATCTGGACGGCCGAACCGCCGTCGATGACCTCCACGACCCGGTATTCCGCATGGCGGGCGAAGAAGGGATAGAGGGTGAGCTTCCAGAGCGCCGCCAGAACCGCCAGTGACGCGAGGGCCGCCAGCCACAGGCCGGCGGGACTGGCCAGGAGGATCGGCGACTTGATGCTGAGCCAGTGGACGACCACCACGACGAAGATCGGTCCGGACAGCCGATGCCACCAGCGCCAGACGCCGTAGGAAATGTTCCGGTTCAGGGCCAGGATCGCGATCAGCATCAACCCGACGAAGCTCGCCTGTCGCGCCAGCCGGGCCCAGTCCGACGGCAGGACCAGGATCGCCGCCGTGTCCCAGCCCCGCAGGTCCGCCTTGAACAGCAGGTGGATCGAGGCCAGGGCCAGGGCATAGATGCCGAGCCATTTGTGCACCGTATAGACCCGGTCGAGGCCGCCGAACGCGCTCTCAACCCAGCCCCAGCGGCCGCCGAGGATCGCGGACCCCGCCATCAACGACAGGGCCGCGACCCCACAGGCGAGACTCACGGCGGCCGTGGAGAGCCACGAGGATGCCGGGATCGCGAGTGCCGTGGTCGCGAGGCTGATCGCGATGATCCCGGCGACGACAGGCCACGCGGTGGGCCGACGCGCGGTCATGCGTCGTTGCTGCTCCATAGGGGTCATGGATGGCTCCGGAAGAGGACGGGGGAGGGGACTGGATCGGGCGCGGCCCTGCCGTGTCGCCACCCAAGGCACCTCCCGTAATCCATCGTCCTTGACGCAGATCAACGGGGGCGGGGGGCCGGGCCATCTTCCGAGGACTGGATAACGCGATGCACGCCAGTTCCAGACCCGCCTTGCCGCGGCATTGTTGATCCTGCGTTACGAGGCCTGCATCGACCCCGACCGCACGTATCGCTGGTGCCAGGACAGTGCCTCATCCAGCAGCATCGGCGTTTGCAGACCGTAGGAGCCGGTCAGCGCCCGTGCGTAGTAGTCGGCCAACATCGGCCGGAAGGTCGGGTGGGCGCAGGTCTCGATGACGGCCCTTGCCCGCTGTTTGGGCGACAGGCCGCGCAGGTCGGCCA
This sequence comes from Brevundimonas sp. R86498, assembly GCF_044598075.1. Taxonomy (GTDB): domain Bacteria; phylum Pseudomonadota; class Alphaproteobacteria; order Caulobacterales; family Caulobacteraceae; genus Brevundimonas. Next base: position 425,026 of record NZ_CP139004.1, read on the forward strand.
GACCCTGTTCGGTCACGATCACCTGAACGTCCTGGTTGATGTGATCCACATGCGAGACGCAGGGCACGATGGTCGAGATCTTCCCGCCCTTGGCCGTCGAGGCGCTCATGAAGATCGAGATGTAGGCGTTGCGCGCGAAGTCACCGGAGCCGCCGATGCCGTTCTGGATGCGCGAGCCCATCACATGGGTCGAGTTGACGTTGCCGTAGATGTCGGCCTCGATCATCCCGTTCATGGCGATGACGCCAAGGCGACGGATCAATTCCGGGTGGTTGCTGATCTCCTGCGAGCGCAGGATGATCCGGTCGCGATACTCGCCCATGCGCCGGTTCACGCTTTCGCTGAGTTCGGGGCTGAGGCTCAGCGCCGTCGAGGACGCCATGCGCAGCTTGCCGCTGTCCAGCAGGGCCATCATCCCGTCCTGGATGACCTCGGTCCAGGCCGTCAGATCGTCGAAGGGCGCATCGATCAGGCCGGTCAGCACGGCGTTGGCCGTATTGCCCACCCCGGACTGGAGCGGCAGCAGCGAGGGCGGGAGCCGCCCCTTCCTCACCTCGTGCTCGAAGAACTCCAGCAGGTGGCCGGCGATGGCCAGGTCGTCGGCACCGGGCGGCGTGAATCCGGCATTGCGGTCCGGACGGTCGGTCTCGACGATGGCGACCACCTTGTCGGGGTCACAGCGGAAGCAGGGCTCGCCGATCCGGTCGCCCGAACGGATCAGCGGAATCGGCACCCGGTTCGGCGGCAAGGCCGCGCCATAGTAGATGTCGTGCATGCCCAACAGGTCGGGGTTCTGCCAGCGGTTGACCTCCAGGATCACCTGGCCGGCACGGTCCAGCCAGGTCTTGTTGTTGCCGACCGACGAGGCAGGGATCAGGGCCCCGTCCTCGCGGATGCCGGTGACCTGGATAATGGCGGTGTCCAGCGGACCCAGAATGCCCTGCCAGGCGGCGGGGGCCACCTGGCTGAGATGCATGTCGAAATACTCCATCTGGCCGGTGTTGATCTTGTCGCGGCAGGTGGGATCGGAGTTGTAGGGCAGACGGAATTCGATGCCGTCGGCCCGGGCCAGGGCCCCGTCCAGCTCCGGCCCGGTCGAGGCCCCGGTCCAGATGCGCAGCTTGAACGGTCGCCCCGCCGCGTGCTCGGCCTCGATGCGGGCGGCCAGAGCCAAAGGCACAGCCGTCGGATAGCCCGACGCCGTGAAGCCGCTCAGCCCCACCGTCGTGTCCGGCGCAATCAGCAGGGCCGCATCCTCGGCCGACATGATTTTGGCGCGATGGCCAGCGCTTCGGATACGTTGATCAGCCATGCGTCGTTCGCTCCCAGGTTTCAATCTGACCCTGCCGGTTGGTGAAGGCTCACGCAGACACCGCTGCTGCCGGGCGGCGCGCCGAGAACGGCAGCGTCGGCCCGTAGCCGAACCGCATCACGAGATCGGGACGCCGCCCCGGCAGGCCGACGAGGGACGCGAGCTCGGACCGCAGGGCAGCGACCTCAACGGGCTGGTTGATGTAGGCCATCTTTAAACCCAGAGCCGTCGCCTGCAGGGCGAACCTCTGGCTGGATCGTCCAACCTGGGTCCAGTGCGCCCGGTCCTCGCGTTCACCGACGAAGACCGCGACACCGGCTGACGAGGCGATCTGGCGCGCATATTTGTCGTTCTCGGCTTCGGCCCTGAAGGTGGCGTCGAACATCCTTGGGCCCAGCCACGACGGCAGGGAGGGACTGCCGCTCGTCACGCTGAACAGACCATCACCCGTCTCGATGGCCTGATCAGGATTGAAGCGTATCCATGACTTCAGCTCGCGCACGAAGGCGGGGTCGGCAAGTTGGGCCGAGTTGCCCTGGACGACCAGATCCCGCACGCGCTGCAGGGCCGGTCGGTCTGTCAGCAGGACCAGATCGATGCCGGGGGTCCGGGCGGCGGTCGCAAGTCGCCGCAGGTCCCCTGTAGACACGGAGCGGCCATCATAGTCGGCACGGGTCGACTGACGGCGAGGGATGGCGTCGAACAGGGTGGACGCGACTGGCGCGCCCTCCCCGAACCGATAGGTAAGCCCGCCGAGGTCGGAGGGATCAAAGGTGATCTCGCCCGGGCGTCCTCGCGCCTCACCCGCGAGGGCCAGGGTCTCGGCGGCGCTGCCGAGACTGACGAACAGATGATGGTCGTCGGGATCGACGACCGGCGTGCGTCTTGAAGGGTCAGGCAGAATGTCGATTCTGCCCTCACCCAGGCGGAACCTCCAGGGCTGGGTGTTGTGCCCGCTGGGGGCCAGGGTGGCGTATCGGACCAGGTCGGCCAGTTCGGGCCTGATCGACAGGACCGAACGCATCCGCGCGACGGCGGCGTCGTAGTCCGCCATCTTGCCCATGCTGCGGGTCCCGAGCCAGGTCGCGCCGGCTCCCGCCGCCACCACGATGGCACCGCCAACCAGAAGCGTCCGTCGATCCACGCCTTCGGGGAAACGGGTCAATGGCTCGCCAGCGGGCCGACGGGCGGCCCGGCCAGCCTCCCTTGGGTCACGCCAGAGGCGGCGACTGCAGCCGATGCACTGCGATCAAAGCCATGAATCGCCTCGCCCCGAGTTTTCGCGGGACGAGGGCGATGATCTGATGAGACCGACAGACGGGCGCTGCGCACGAACTCTCTCCTGTTCGCCACCATCAAACACCCGCGCAGAGCCGGGGACCTTGATCGAGATCAAGGTTTGGTCGCGTCCTGATCTGGCGCATATGTCCGAAAGAATACGATCCTTACCCGTTCTGAAAATACTGACTCAGGTTACGTTTTGGGCCGTTTGTTTATTTGATTTGAATCAATAAACAAACTCGGTAAAATGGCAGGCTAGGCGCATAACGTCACATGGTCGCTGTTTCAAAGCTTCAGCTTTCGCCGCGATCACCTCCGCCCGACGGACGTGTCGATCGACCGAGGTCTCTCGACTGCGGCGGTTGTGGCTCGCGCGCCCTGACGGTTTGCGGGTCCATCGAGGGTTCCGATCTCCAGCGGATGGGCAAACTGGCCGAGGTCATGACGCTCGGGTCCGGCACTGTGCTGGTCCGGGAGGGCGATCCGGCCCCGCATGTGTTCAGCATCACCTCCGGCTCGCTGAGGGTCTACAAGCTCCTGCCCGACGGACGCCGCCAGATTACGGGCTTCCTGTTCGCGGGGGATTTTCTCGGCCTCGCCATCGACGACGACTATGTGTTCTCGGCGGAGGCGATGGAGCCCTCGACCGTCTGCCGGTTTCGCAAGGGCCCGTTCCGCCTGCTGGTGAAACAGTCCCCCGCGCTCGAACATGTCCTCCTGCACCGCACGATGCACGAGCTGGCGGCGGCCCAGAACCAGATGCTGCTGCTGGGGCGCAAGACCGCGATCGAGCGGATGGCCTATTTCCTCCTCGATCTTCCGGGCCACGACCCCGCCCGACCGAGCGTGCCGGGTCATGTCCGGCTGCCCATGAAGCGGGCCGAGATCGCGGACTATCTGGGCCTGACCATCGAGACGGTCAGCCGGGTCCTGACCCGGATGAAGCTCAAGGGTCTGATCTCGACCCCGTCACCGGGCGCCCTGATCATCGAGCGCCCGGACCGGATGCGCCAGCACGCCCTGGGCGAGGTCTGAGCCCGGGGCGTGTCCGTGCGGATTTCAGGACTGCGAGAGGCGTGCGAGGGCGAAGGTCGCGGCCACGGCCACAATCAGACTGATGACGGCACTGGAGCCGAGATTGGTAGCGAGGGGATGATCCCGCACTGTGGTCGAGAGCTGGCTTCGGGCGTGGGCGGCCGTGGTCTCGGCTTCGTCGCGCAGACGATCGGCCGCGCGCGTGATGGCCCTGGTCGAGCGGGCGACGGCGTCCGTCGCCTCCGAGCCGGTCTTTTTGGCCGCGTCGTTCAGGTGATCGGCGGCTTCGTCGGCGAAGGCCTGCAGGTCGTGGCTCAGGGTCTTGAGCGAGAGATGGGTCATGGGAGGCTCCGTCGGATGAGGCGTGCATCCAACCTTATTGCACCGGGCCTGTCGGTGATCTGGATCAACGCCATCCGCGCCGGCCCGCCCTAGCGTCACCGTATCGCAGCGAGACCGGACCCGCCGGCCCCGTTCGCCGGTGTCCCCGGAGCGCCCATCATCCCCATGACCTCCATTGCCTCGCCTCCGGACATCTCAATGACTCTCGCCCTGTCCCTGATCGCCGCCTCCGTGGTGCCCGTCCTGTTGCTGGACGAGGACCTGGCGATCGTGGCCGCCAGCCAGTCCTTTCTCCAGGCCTTCGACGTCGGGCTGGACGACATTCCGGGCGCGCGGCTGGCGGCGCTGGGCGGCGGAGAATGGAACGCGCCCCAGCTCTGGTCCCTGCTGAAGGCGACGGCCTATGGCAGGACCTCCATCACGGCCTATGAAATGGACCTTCGCTCCCGCCGGGGCCTCCGGCACCTGGTGCTGAATGCCCGGCGGCTGGACAGCGGGATCGGCCAGGACGTCCGGCTGCTGCTGTCGATCCAGGACGTCACCGAGGCGCGCGCCAGCGACCGGGAAAAGGACGCCCTGATCCGCGACAAGGCGGTGCTGGTGCAGGAGATGCAGCACCGGATCGCCAACAGCCTCCAGATCATTGCCAGCGTCCTGATGCAGGGGGTGCGCAAGGTCGGCTCCGACGAAAGCCGCGATCATCTTCGCGATGCGCACCAGCGCATCATGTCGGTCGCCGCGGTCCAGCGTCAGCTCACCAATTCCACCCTCGGCGACGTCGAACTGCGCGGCTATTTCACCGATCTGTGTCGCAGCATCGGCGACTCGATGATCCGCGATCACGATCAGCTCGCCCTGGCGGTCACCGTCGACGACAGCGTCGCCGCGTCGGGCAAGGCGGTCAGTCTCGGCCTCATCGTCACCGAACTGGTGATCAATGCGCTCAAGCACGCCTTTCCCGGCGACCGGGACGGCCAGATCGCCGTCGACTATCGGGCGCTGGGCGAGGGCTGGATCCTGACCGTTGAAGATGACGGTATCGGCCTGCCGCTGGAAACCGGCGACGCCAGATCCGGCCTTGGCACGGGCATCATCAAGGCGCTGGCCAGCCAGCTTGGCGCAGTCATCGAAAGAGTGGACGCCAGGCCCGGCCTGCGCGTCTCGATCACCTGCGACCCTGAATCCATTGAGGCTAGAGACGAGCTCCATGTTTGAAAGCCGCCACCTGGAACAACACCTGATCGGCCGCGTCGGCTGGCTGAGGGCGGCCGTTCTCGGTGCCAATGACGGGATTGTCTCGACCGCGAGCCTGATCGTCGGTGTGGCGGCGGCCGAGACTGGCCGAAACGGCATCCTCGTCGCCGGGGTCGCGGGTCTGGTCGCCGGTGCCATGTCGATGGCAGCCGGAGAATATGTCTCGGTCAGCTCCCAGGCGGATGCGGAGAAGGCCGACCTCGACCGGGAACGCGGCGAGCTGGAAGCCGCTCCCCAGGCCGAACTGCAGGAACTGGCGGGCTTCTATGTTGCGCGCGGGTTGAGCCAGACCCTGGCTGATGAGGTCGCGGTCCAGTTGACGGCCAGCGACGCCCTCGGGGCCCATGCCCGCGATGAACTCGGCATTTCGGCCCAGACCATCGCCCGTCCTATCCAGGCGGCGATGGCGTCGGCTGCGGCCTTCTCGATCGGTGCAGCCGTGCCCCTTCTGACGGCCGTCGCCGCGCCGGTCACGGTGACTGTGGTCGCGGTCACGGGTGCCGCCGTTCTCAGCTTGGCGATCCTCGGCGGGGTCGGGGCGAAGGTGGGTGGCGCCCGGATGCTGACGCCGATTATCCGCGTCACCTTGTGGGGTGTGCTGGCCATGGCAATCACCGCCGGGATCGGCCGCCTTTTCGGAGCCGTGCTATGACCGGTGCCAACGAAAGGCCGGGACGCAGGGTTGAACCGGACCGCATCGCGATCATCGGCGCGGGCCATGTCGGTGCCACGACCGCCTTTGCGCTCATGCTGCGCGCCCTCGTCCATGAAATCGTGCTTGTCGATCGCAACCGGGCCCTGGCCGAAGCGGAGGCCGCAGATCTCTCGGATGCCAACGCCCTGGCCCGACCCGCGCGGGTGTGGGCGGGAGACTACGCAGACGCCGCCCGGGCCCGCATCGCCATCCTCACCGCCGGCGGCGCAACCCATGGCGCGCAGGACAGACTTTCGGTGGCCGCCGATAGTGCGGTAATCGTCGCCGACTGCGTTGAAGGACTGATCCAGGCGGGCTTTTCCGGCATTCTGCTGGTCGCGGCGAACCCGGTCGACCTGATGACGCTCGTGGCCCTGAAGCGATCGGGGCTCCCGGCTTCGCGGGTCATCGGCACGGGAACACTTCTGGACACCAGCCGCCTGAAACAGACCCTGTCCGAGGCGCTTGGCGTCGCCCCTGCGTCGATCGAAGGCTATGTGCTGGGCGAGCACGGCAACAGCGAGGTCGCGGCCTTTTCCACGGTCCGGATCGGCGGTCAGCCCCTCGACCGGTTCTGCAAGGACGCAGACCGGCCCGATCTTGACGCCATGTCCACCGAGGTCCGTGACGCCGGCTACGCCATCGTCGAGGGCAAGGGCTACACCTCCTTTGGCGTGGCGACGGCGATCGTGCGCATCTGTGAGGCCATCCTGCGCGATGAACGCGCCGTCCTTCCGGTCTCGACCTTGCTGACCGGAGAATATGGCCTGTCCGGCCTGTGCCTCAGCCTGCCCTGCGTTCTGGGTGCCGAAGGCGTGCACCGGATCTTGACACCGGATCTCGAACCGCCGGAGCAGGCCGCCCTGGCGGCGTCTGCGAAGATCCTTCGGACCGCGTTCGCGGCCATTCCCGTGAGGGCGACCGCGGACTGACCTGCATCAGGGGGCGTCGAGGCAGCTAAGCGGTAAGGTCCTGATCGTACGGCCGACAGTCGCGGGGCGGACCTTCACGGTCAGTGTTCACGCCTGCGCGTTGAATGGCTGATCGACAGTCTGCAGAAAGCGGACGCTGCCAACCGGCACCTGATTCAGAGCCGGCCGTTGCCGGGTAGAGAGCCTCAGATTTTCCCGCTGGGGATTGTGAAGCGATTTCAAAGCCTGGATGCCGAAGAATCCCGGATGTTACAGTCAGCCAAGGGCTCTAAAGCCATCACTGATTTCGCTATCGCTCTGATTATCTTCAGAAAATGGCGCGCCCGGAACGATTCGAACGTCCGACCCTCAAATTCGTAGTCTGATGCTCTATCCAGCTGAGCTACGGGCGCGCACAGGCCTTTACGGCGAGGGCGGGTATCTAGCGGGTGATCCCGGCGGACGCAACCCGGTTTTCGGCTTCTGTTGGACGACGGGCCTTGGCGGGTGCGGCCGGGCGGACTAGGTCGGTCGGGACGCCTCCCCGCGCCAGCGTTTTCGGGTCGCCATGACACAGTTTGCGTTTCGTCCGTTTGTCGTCGCCCTGGTGGGTCTCGTCCTGGCCGCCTGCCAGACGCCACCGGGGCTTGAGACCGGCCGACCCGGGCCCGCCGCTGCCCAGGACGACGCCGCTCGCCCCGCCCATGGCCCCTTTGTCTCGGCGGCCAATCCCCTTGCGGTCGAGGCCGGGCTGGCCGTGCTGGCGCGCGGTGGATCGGCCGTGGATGCTGCGGTCGCCGTCCAGGCTGTGCTGGGGCTGGTCGAGCCCCAGTCGTCGGGCCTCGGCGGCGGGGCCTTCCTGATGGTCTATGACGCAGGAACCCGCGAAGTCACCGCCTATGACGGCCGCGAGACGGCGCCGGCCGCCGCGACCCCCGAGCTGTTCCATGAGGACGGCGCGCCGATGCCCTTTTTCGACGCGGTCCTGAGCGGCCGGTCGACCGGCGCGCCCGGGGCCGTCGCGGCCCTGGCCATGGCCCAGGCGGCGCACGGCACCCTGCCGTGGAACCAGCTGTTTGGAGACGCCGAACGGCTGGCCCGGGACGGCTTCGTGGTCAGCCCGCGCCTGGCCGGCATGATCGCCCTGACCCGGGGTCAGGCGCGGACGCGCTGGGCCGAGGCCTATTTCACGAAACCCGACGGCAGCCGCTATGTCGCCGGCGACGTGCTGCGCAATCCCGCCTATGCCCAAACCGTGGCGGCCCTGGCCGACCAGGGGATCGAGGCCCTGCGTCGGGGTCCGGTCGCCGAGGCGATCGTGGAGGCCGTGCAGGCCGGGCCCAACCCCGGAGCCCTGACCCTTGAGGATCTGGGCGGCTATCGTCCGATCGCGCGCGACGCCCTGTGCCGGCCGTTCCGGATCTATGTGGTCTGCGTCCCGCCACCGCCGTCCAGCGGGGTGGCCGTGCTGCAACTGCTGGCCATGGCGGAAACGCCCGGGGCGGCGTCGGTCCTGGCCGAAGGCGAGACCAGCGCGGCGGCCTGGACCCGATTCGCCCAGTTGCAGCGGCTGATGTATGCTGATCGCGACCGCTATGTCGGGGATCCCGCCTTCGTCGGCGTCCCGGTCGCGGGCCTGCTGGACCCGGACTATGTCGCACAGCGGGCGGCGCTGGCCCCGGGCCTGACCGGGGCTGCGGTTGCCGGAACCCCGCCGGGGGGCGTGTTCCGCAGCGCTGACGCCACGACCGAGGCGGCCGGGACCTCCCATTTCGTGGTCGTCGATGCGGCGGGCAATGCCGTGTCCATGACCACCACGGTGGAGAGCATCTTTGGCTCGGGGCGAATGGCGGCGGGCTTCTTCCTGAACAACCAGCTGACCGACTTCGCCTTCACCCCCACCCGACCGGACGGTGGCCCCGCGGCCAATGCGGTCGCCCCCGGCAAGCGCCCCCGGTCGTCCATGGCCCCGGTCATCATCCTGGACCGCGACGGCCGGCTGGTCGGGGCCCTGGGCTCGCCCGGCGGTCCGTCCATCCTGGCGTACAACGCCAAGGCCCTGATCGGCACCCTGGTCTGGGACCTGCCGGTCCAGGCCGCGTTCGACCTGCCCAATCTGGTGGCCAAGGGCCCCGGCTTCGGGGCGGATACGGCGCGCTTCGGTCCCACGCTGGAGGCGGGTCTGGCCGAGCGGGGGATCCGTCTGTCTCCCAATACATCGGAGAACTCCGGCCTGCACGGCGGTCTGTGGCGGGATGGCCGCTGGGACGGCGGGGCCGACGACCGGCGTGAAGGCGTGGCCCGGACGCAGTAGACGTCTACAGTGGCAGCCGCAGCTCGAAGGTCGTGCCGGCGGGGCCGGTCCGGACCAGCCTCAGGTCGCCGCCATGGCTGGCCGCCAGCTCGCGCGAGATGGTGAGGCCCAGCCCCGAACCGTCCGAGCCACTGCCGCTGACAAAGGGTTCGAACAGGCGTTCGGACAGGCGAGGTGGAATGCCCGGACCGTCGTCGGCGATGCGGATGACGCACCAGCCCTCGTGCACCTCGGCCTCGAGCCTGACGGACCCCAGCGGCCCGCCCTTGCGCAGCGGGGCGCGGGCGGTGTCGGCCTCGATGGCCTGACGGGCATTGCGCATCAGATTGACCAGTATCCGGTGCAACTGGTCAGTATCCGCCTGCAGGGCGAAGCGCGACGGAATCGCCCGAACGAGGCGCACGCCCGTTGGCTCCAGCCCTGCGTCCTCGGCCGCGGCGGCCGCCGCCGGGGCCAGGGCGAACCGGTCCAGCACCGGTGCGGGCTCCTCGGACCGCCCATAGTCGAGCACATTGCGGGCCAGGGCCGCGGCCCGCCCGAGCGCCCGCTCCAGCCGTGGCAGCGCCTTGGCCACCTGCGGGTCAGCGGAGGCCGCCAGCCGTTCGGACGCGATCTGGGCCGAGGTCAGCATGTTGCGCAGATCGTGGTTGATCTTGGCCACCGCCTCCCCCAGCGCCACCAGCCGGGCCCGGGCGCGCAGCGAGGCGCGGACCTCGTCCTGCATCCGGCTGAGTTCACGTTCGACGCGGCCGATCTCGTCGTTGCGGTCCGAAGGCTCCGGCCCCGGGGCCTGGGGATCGGCGGCGAAGCTCTCGATGGACCGTGTGACCCGGCGCAGCGGCTGCAGCACCAGGAAGGCGAGACCCGCATACAGCAGCCCCCCTGCCACGCCCGAGATCAGCAGCGAGACCAACAGGCTGTTCAGCAGAAAGGCCCGCAGCTCGACCTTCAGGGGTTCGGCGGGGGCCACCACATCGATAAAATCCCCCGAGCGGTAACGCGGGGCGGACCGGACCCGGATCGACCGGTCCTCACCGCCCATCAGGGTGCGCACGGGGTCCAGCAGCCGGGCCCCGAAACTTCGGCCGCGCAGGTCGATGAAGTCGGGAGCCCGGGGCAGGTTGGGGGCCTGCAGCAACTGGCGCATCACCCCCTGATCGCTGATCGCGACGGCCGACACGCCGCCGATGCGCAACAGCTGCTCGGCCGTGTCGTCATCGACCGCGTTGTAGGGAAGGGCCTCGACCCCGACGGACGCCAGTTCGGCGGCCTGCAGCCGATCCAGCAGCCAGGTCTCGTGGAAGGTCGCGGCATTGGGCCCCAGAATCAGGGCCTGGACCGCAAGGGTGAAGGCCGCCGTCAGGATCAGCAGACGGGTGGACAGGCCATCCGGTGTCGGGGGCCGCAGACGCTCGCGCCATCCCGCTGGCAGGCGCAGCCGCGCCACCGTGCGATTGAACAGATCGGTGGTGTCGACCGGGGACGGCCTCATGGCGCGGCCATCCTCAGCCGCAGGGCCTGAAGCCATTTCAGCAGCAGGGGCAGAACCACCGCCAGAACGAACACGCCGGCCATGGGGGCCCAGAACTGGCCGAACAGGGCCGGGATATCCGGGTCGGGGTCGGTCGCCAGCAGGGTGTTCAGCCGCGCGCCGATCCAGCAATAGATGGTGTGCGCGGGCAGAAGGCCGATCACCGTGGCCACCGTATAGGGGCCCAGCCGGACCGACATGATCCCTGCCGCGACATTGATCATGTGAAACGGCACCACCACAGCCAGACGCGACGCCAGCACATACCAGAAGGTGTCACGGTCGATCGTGCTGCACACCTTCTGCAGCATCCCGCCCTCACGATCGACACGCGCACGGAGGGCGACGCCAAGGGCGGATCGGGCCACCGCATAGACGATCAGGGCGCCGACGGTGGCGGCGATAGAGGTGGCGACCCCGCCGACCCAGGGCCCGAACAGATAGCCGGCGGTGATTGTCACGAAAAACACGCCCGGGACGACGCTGGCCGTCAGGACCGCAAACACGGCCATGAGGGCGACAAGGGCGAGGACATAATTGGCGGCCGTGAAGGCATGCAGGCCGGCCCCGTGATCGCGCAGCGTGTCCAGCGACAGATAGCGATTCCAGCCCATGCCGAAGATCAGCGCGATCACACAGGCCAGCAGCACGAGGGGTAGAAACCGTTTCAGGCGATCCATCATCTTTCCAACGCGTGAGGTCCGGTTCGAGGTGGCTTTGGAAGGCACCGCAGCGTTGACAGCCGCAGCCGACCCCCTTATACGCCCGCCCTTCCTGCTGAGGACGTGTTCAGTCCCCCGCGCCACTCATAACCCCTGGAGCCGACCGTGAAGCGGACCTATCAGCCGTCGCGACTCGTGCGCAAGCGCCGTCACGGCTTCCGTTCGCGGATGGCCACCAAGAACGGACAGAAGATTGTTGCGCGGCGTCGCGCCAAGGGCCGCAAGAAGCTGACGGCCTGATTGCCCTTCTCCCCGTGAGGGAGAAGGTGGCCGAGTGAAGCGAGGTCGGATGAGGGGTACGAGGATGCAGACGGAATGCGTCCCGGACCCCGTCATTGCTGACACCCGGTTTCACCCCTCATCCGGCCCTGCGGACCACCTTCTCCCGCAAGGGGAGAAGGAAGTTTGAGCGATAATCCCAAACTCCATCGCCTGACCGCGCGGCCCCAGTTTCTGGCGGCCGCGAAGGGCGTTTCGTTGGCGCGCGGCGCTGTGGTGGTCCAGCGGCTGGACCGCCACGACGATGACGCGACCATCCGTCTCGGCTTTACCGCCACCCGCAAGGTCGGCGGGGCCGTTGTGCGCAACCGCTGCAAACGCCGCCTGCGTCAGGCCGCCCGGGCGCTCGTGCCGGACTTCGGCGTCGCGGGAAGCGACTATGTGTTCATCGCGCGACAGGGCACGGCCGACCGCCCGTGGGAGCGTTTGCTTGACGATGTGAAATCGGCGCTTACAAGGCTCGCGACCCCGTCAGACCAGCCCGCATCGGGCCGGTCTGCAACCGTCTCACTCTCCTCCGACACGCCCCATCAGGACCGCGGACCCGCATGAAGACCGAGAACACGCGCAATACGGTGATCTTCATCGTGTGCACGCTGGCGATCCTGATCCTCTACCAGGTCTTCGTCATGGGGCCGCAGGCCGAGCGTGCGCGGGAGGCCCGGCTAACCGCGGCCGAACAGACCGGCACCACCCCCGCCGTGACGGCCGATGGCGCGCCCGTGACGACCCCCGCGATGACCTTCGTCGGCGATCGCACCGAGGCCCTCGGGAGCGTGGCGCGGGTGCCCGTGCGCACCCCGACCCTGCAGGGATCGCTGTCGCTTCAGGGCGGGCGGATCGATGATCTGTTCCTGACCCGCTATCGCGAGACCCTCGACGCGGACGCACCGCCCGTCGAACTGTTCCGCCCCCAGGGCATGGAGCATGCCTATTTCGCCCAGTTCGGCTGGGCCGGCCCCAATGTTCCCGGCGGCGTTCCGGGCCCCAACACTGTCTGGCGTCTGACCGGGGGCGCGACCCTGGCCCCGACCACACCGGTCACCCTGACCTGGGACAATGGTCAGGGTCTGCGCTTCACCCGCGTGATCGCGATCGACGACCAGTATATGTTCACGGTCACGGACACGGTCGCCAACCTCGGCACCGCGCCCATCGTCATCGCGCCCTATGGCCGCATTGAGCGCCAGGGCGTGCCGCCTGTGCTGGGCAAGACCCAGATCCTGCATGAGGGCGGGATCGGCACCTTCTCGAAAGGTGACGGCTACACCACCACCCAGCTGAAGTACGGCGACTGGGCCAAGAAGCCGCGCGAGCAGTTCGAGTTCGACCGGCGGCTGGCTGGGCATCACCGACAAATACTGGATGGCGGCCCTGATCCCGCCCCAGACCGAGACCATCCAGGCCGAATTCCGGGTCACCGACGCCGCCACCTACAATATCCACGAGGCCCGCATTCTCGGCGAGGCGCGGACCATCAATCCGGGCCGCCAGATCACCGAGGTCCAGCACCTGTTCGCCGGGGCCAAGCGCAACGAGATCCTCTCGGCCTATGAGCAGCAGTACGACCTGCCGCGCTTCATCTATGCGATCGACTGGGGCTTCCTGTTCTTCCTGACGCGGCCGATCTTCCTGCTGGTCGAGTTCTTCTACGGGCTGGTGGGCAACTTCGGCGTCGCCATCCTGCTGCTGACCCTGACCATCAAGCTCGTCATGTTCCCGCTGGCCAACAAGAGCTACGAGAGCCTGTCCAAGATGCGGAAGCTCCAGCCGCAGATGGAAAAGATCAAGGAACAGCACAAGGACGACCCGCAGGCCCAGCAGAAGGCCACGATGGAGCTGTACCAGAAGGAGAAGATCAATCCGCTGGCTGGCTGCCTGCCCATCCTCGTCCAGATCCCGGTCTTCTACGCCCTGTACAAGGTGCTGTTCGTCACCATCGAGATGCGGCACGCGCCCTTCATCGCCTGGATCCGCGACCTCTCGGCCCCCGATCCCACCAACATCTGGAACCTGTTCGGCCTGATCCCCTGGGATCCTGCCAGCGCGCCCCTGATCGGCGGACTTCTGGCCGGAGGGGCAGGCGGAGGCTTTACGCTTGGCCTCAGCGTCCTGGCCATCTTCTACGGCTTCACCATGTGGCTGCAGACAGCGATGAATCCGCCGGCGCCGGATCCGGTCCAGCGCAAGATCTTCGCCTTCATGCCGGTGATCTTCACCTTCATCATGGCGGTCTTCCCGGCCGGCCTGCTGGTCTACTGGGCGTGGAACAACATCCTGTCGATCGCCCAGCAGTATTTCATCATGCACCGCTTCGGGGCCGAGAACCCGATCGATGATTTCATCGCGCGGTTCAAAAAGGCCCCCGCTTGACCGACTATTCTGACGAGGAAATCGAGGCCGCGCGGGTGCTGTTCGCGCGGCCCGCGACCTTCGTCATGGGGGCCGCAAAGATCGAGCAGCTGCCCGAGCCGGATCTGCCCGAGATCGCCTTCGCCGGACGGTCCAATGTCGGCAAGTCCAGCCTGATCAACGGCCTCGTCGGCATGCACAAACTGGCCCGCGCCTCCAACGAGCCGGGGCGTACGCGGGAGGTCAATTTCTTCGACCTCGACGGCAAGATGCGGCTGGTCGACCTGCCCGGCTACGGCTGGGCCAAGGCGTCGAAATCCACTGTCCGCCAGTTCCAGAACCTGGGCCGCGACTATCTCCGTGGCCGCGTCACCCTGAAGCGGGTCTATCTGCTGATCGACGCCCGTCACGGCCTCAAGTCGGTCGACAAGGAGGCGCTGGACGCCCTCGATCTGGCCGCCGTCAGCTATCAGGTGGTCCTGACCAAGGCCGACAAGATCAAGGCCCATGAGCGGGTCACCGTGGCCGAGGAGACGCTGAAAGCCATCTCCAAACGCCCGGCCGCCTTCCCGGCCGTGGCCGTCACCTCGGCCGAAAAGGGCGCGGGCCTGCCCGAACTCCGCGCCGAGATCATGCGCACGACCGGGGCGGAGCTTTGACCTAGCCCTTCCCCCGCCCTTTGCGGGGGAAAGCGGTCCGGCGTCGAGCGCAGCGAGACCAGGACCGATGGGGGGAGTCTTGTCTTGCTCGCCTCATCATGGACAGGAAGATTCCCCCATCCGTCCTGTTCGGCCTGCGGCCGAAGACGGACGGCTTTCCCCCGCAAGCGGGGGAAGGGCTATAGGCGGCGTGGTCACCTCTGGCCTCCCCGCCCCCAACCGCCTAACTACGCTCCATGCCCCCCGCCGACACCCCCGCCGAGGTCTTCAAGCGCGCGCTCGCCCATGCGGCCCGCGCGCTCGCGGAACAGTCGGAGCTGGAGGTCGTCTTCGGCACGGACGGCCCCCGCCTCAGCGGCAACGTCCTCACCCTGCCCCATCCGCCGCGCACCCCCTCCGACGGCGACAGCGCCACCCTGAGGGGGCAGGCCGACCGGCTGGCGCTGCGCCTGGCCAATCACGACGCCGCCGTCCACGCCACCCTGCGCCCCCTCGACAGCAAGGCCGCCGAGGTGTTCGAGGCCGTCGAACAGGCCCGGGTCGAGGCCCATGGCTCCGCCGCGCTGGCGGGCGTCCGCGCCAATATGAACGCCGCCCTCCTGACCCGGCTGGAGAAGTCGGGGGCCCTGCGCGCCACCGACGCGGCCCGGGTGCCGGTGGCCGAGGCCGTGGCCCTGCTGCTGCGCGAGCGGGTGACCGGCCAGCGCAGCCCGGACGGGGCCGGCACCATGCTGGATCTGGTCCGCGACGATCTCGAGGCAAAGGCCCGCGACGCCCTGGACCGTCTGGCGGACGCAGCCGGTGACCAGCGGGCCTTCGGCGCGGCGATGAAGGATGTCCTGCGGGCGCTGGATCTGGATCCCGGCGACGGGCGCGGCGACGAGGCCAATGACGACCCCGGCGAGGACGAACCCCCGCCCCAGGAACCCGAGGCCTCCGACGATCAGCAGGACGAGGAGGACGAGGGCGGCGGCGAGGGCGGCCAGTCGATGGACGGCGCCTCCGAGGACCCCACCTCCGAACAGGACCGCGACGGCCGCCCCGACGGCTCGCCCGCCGAGCGCGACGGCGACGCCGCCGACGACGGCCCCGATGTAGCCGAGGGGGCCCTGCCCAACCGCCAGGACAATGTCGACGACGGCCGAGCCATCGACGCCTACCGCGTCTTCACCACCGCCTATGACGAGGTCATCGACGCCGCCGACCTGTGCGACCCGATGGAGCTGGACCGGCTGCGGTCGCTGCTGGACCAGCAGCTGACCATCCTGTCCAGCGTCGTGGCCCGGCTGGCCAACAAGCTGCAGCGCCGGCTGATGGCGCAGCAGAACCGGTCCTGGGCCTTCGACCTCGAGGAGGGGGTCCTCGACACCGCCCGCCTGACCCGGATCATCACCGACCCCACCAGCCCCCTCAGCTTCAAGGCCGAGAGCGAAAGCCCCTTCCGCGACACCGTCGTGACCCTGCTGCTGGACAACTCCGGCTCCATGCGCGGCCGGCCGATCATGGTGGCGGCGGTCTGCGCCGACATCCTGGCCCGGACCCTGGAACGCTGCGGCGTCAAGGTCGAGATCCTGGGCTTCACCACCCGCGCCTGGAAGGGCGGCCAGGCGCGCGAGGCCTGGATCACCGCCGGCAAGCCGGCCATGCCCGGCCGTCTGAACGACCTGCGCCACATCATCTACAAAGCCGCCGACTCGCCGTGGCGGCGGGCCAAGAAGAACCTCGGCCTGATGATGCGCGAGGGGTTGCTGAAAGAGAACATCGACGGCGAGGCCCTGACCTGGGCCCACGACCGGCTGCTGGCCCGGCCCGAGGCGCGGCAGATCCTGATGGTCATCTCCGACGGCTCGCCCGTCGACGATTCCACCCAGTCGGCCAATGCCGCCCTGTATCTGGACAAACACCTGCGCGCCGTGATCGAGCGGATCGAGACCCAGAGCCCGGTCGAGCTGATCGCCATCGGCATCGGCCACGACGTGACCCGCTGGTACCGCCGCGCCGTCACCATCGTCGACGTCGAACAGCTGGGCGGCGTCATGATCGAGAAACTGGCCGAACTGTTCGAGGCCGCTCCAAAAGACGCCGGCAAACGGCCCGGTCGACGGCTGAAGCGGGCGGCATGATGCGGGCGGCGGTCCGCCTTCTGGGGGCCCTGACCCTGATGGGGGCCGCAGCCTGCGCGGCCGTCGTCACCTCCGCACCGCAGCCCGTCGCCGGGCCGGACCGGGCGATCCGGATCGAGGCCCGGGCCGTCCCCCTCGGCATCGGTGGTGCCGATCTCGCCCCCGGCGTCCGCTATGCCGGCGGCCTGGTCCTGCGCGGGCCGGCCCTGCACGGCCTCTCGGATCTCAAGATCGCCCCCGACGCCGCCGGCGATCTCCGGGCCTGGGTCGTCAGTGACTTCGGCACCCTGATCCGCTTCACCCTCCGGCTGGACCGCACCGGCCGTCTGGTGTCCGCCGACAGCGGCATCAGCCGCGCCCTGACCGGCCCGGACGGCGCGATCCTCACGCCCAAGGAAAACGCCGACGCCGAGGGGCTGGCCCTGCTCCCCGACGGGCGGGTGCTGGTCGCCTTCGAGCACGATCACCGCATCTGGTCCTATGGCGTCGAGGGCGGCAGCCGTCCCGTCGCCGTCGCCACCCCGAGGGTCGCCCTGCCCGAAAATGAGGGGCTCGAAGGCCTGGCCCCGGCCGGCGACGGTGGCTGGCTGACCCTGGCCGAAGGCGGCGGGGCGTGGCTGTGCGCGGCCGATTGCGCGCCACTCGGTCCCTCGCCCCTGATCCCGGCCGACGGCTATCGTTTCACCGGGGCCGATCGCGACCCCACCGGGGACGGCTGGTTCGTGGTCGAGCGCTTCTACCGCCCGCCGCTGGACATGCGCGTCCGGGTGCGCCGGCTGTCGCCCGAGGGCGTCCTGTCCGCCCCCCTGATCCAGCTGCGCCCCCCGGCATCGGTCGACAATTTCGAGGGCATCGCTGCGGTGGCCACCCCGACCGGCACGCGCCTTTATCTGCTCAGTGACGACAACGCCAACCCGCTGCAGAAGACGCTGTTGCTGGCCTTCGACATTCCTCCCCCGTCGGGGGAGGTGGCGCGGCGCGGCTTCGCGCCGTGACGGAGGGGGCTCACGGCGAATTCGATGTGTGAGGTTGGCCCCCTCCACCGCTTCGCGGTCCCCCTCCCCCGATGGGGGAGGATTCACACCCGCTCGCTGACCTTGATCGCCACCCGGCAGCCCGCCTTGATCACCGCGCTCAGCAGCCGGTAGCCGGGTGCATCGCGGCTGCCGTGCTCGATGGCATGGTCGTGGTGTTCCAGCTCCTCGTCGCGGAATTTCGACAGCTCCGCCGCCAGTTCCGGCTCCCGGTCCTTCAGCTCCGCGATCTGTTCGGCATAGTGCTGCTCGATCACGGTCTCGACCGCCTCGGTACAGGCATGGGCCGCCTTCTCGCCCATCAGGGCCGTGACAACGCCCAGCCCGGTCGCCGCCATCGCCCAGGCCGGCATCAGCAGGGTGGGGCGCACCCGGTGTTCGTTCAGCAGGGCGTCGAAGCGGGCCTTGTGAACCTCCTCGCCGGCCTGCATCCCGGCCAGGTCGGCAGCCATGGCCTCCTTGCCGCGCACGCCCTCGAACACCGCCCGCTGGGCCTGATAGATGCGCACCGCGCCGAACTCGCCGGCGTGATCGACCCGCAGGATCTCGGCCAGTCGCGTCCGCGTGGCGCCACGCCCGGGACGGGGCAGGGGAATATGGGGCGTCTCAGTTGCGGGGGGCACGGGCGTCCTTGGGTCGCTTTGCGGCAATCAGGCTGAACACGGCCAACGAGGCCGAGATCAAGGTGTTCCATGCTGCCATGGACAGGCCGAGGAAGCGCCACGTCACCGCGTCGCACATGACCACCCGCTGCGGCGGGCCCACGCCCAGGGCCAGGGAGGTTAGGGCTTCCAGATCGGCCATATCGCCGCCCCCGGCGCACAGGGCCGGCAGGGCCCACCACTTCAGCTCGCCCCCGGCGTGAAAGCCTGCCGTGACGGCACCGGTGGCGAACACCACGAACAACAGGAAGGCGGCGATCCGGGGTGTGCCCCTGCGGGCCTGGCTGACCACGGTCCAGACCGTTGCGACCAGGCTGATCGCCACAGCGCCCCAGAACACCTCGCGCTGCCGCAGGCACAGATTGCAGGGAGCCAGGCCGGCGAAGCGCTCGAAGGCGTGGGCAGCGCCGAGCAGCGCCAGCGAGATCGCCAGGGCGAAGGCAGTCCACCATCGGGTCAGCAGACGATAAGCGCTCATCCGTCCAGTCTTAACCGGGGCTGTGGCGACACGCCATCCCGTTACCCGGTGAAGCGCGCCATCAGGCCCACGGCCCAGCCGGCCCCGACGATGAAGCCGATCCCGACCACCAGCAGCGCCGTGAACCAGCCGGTCGCCACCGCCGCCCCGGCGGCCACGAACACGCCGTCCCGCTGGATCAGCCCGACCGACAGCAGGGCCAGGGCCACCGACGGGACCGTATTGGTCATGGGCAGGACGATCGTCAGGGTCGCCAGGATCATGAAGGCGGCGGCCGCCTGTTCCGCGATCCCTTGCGTGAACAGCGTCAGCCGGGGCCGCGACAGCCGCTCGAACCAGCCCATCCGCTTGACGGCGAAGTCCGCCATCCGGTCCAGCATCGCCTTGGACACCCGCCGCTTCAGCGCCGCCTCCGGCAGCCAGGGCTCCTCGCGCCCCACCAGCATCTGGCCGGCCAGCAGAAGGATGGGAATGCCCACGATCTGCGGCACGCCATACAGGGCCGGCACCAGACAGGGGATGGCCAGGATCAGGATCATCAGGCCGAAGGCCCGCTCGTCCAGGCGGTCCCGGATTTCACGCAGGGTCAGGCCGTCGGGTCCGGACGCCTCGGCCAGTCCGGCGACCAGCCCGATAAAGCCCTGGCGCGGATCGTCGGTGTGGTGATTGGAGGTGTCGGTCATGGTCCAGCCCCTAGCCAAATCCGCTGGCGGAGGCGAGCGCCCGGTTCACGCCTGCGCGACCGCGGGTTGGCTTGTGGCGGCGAGGCCACTAGGTTCCGCGCCAATCGACCGGCCCCCGACATTCGGCAAGGGCCGGTCCCGCCAAAGTTTCAGGAGACGCTCATGGACGACCTGACCGCCCCGACCCGGGCCGCCGCGCCCGCCGCCCCCGCCAATCCCCTGGGGGTCGATGGTTTCGAATTCGTCGAGTTCACCGGGCCCGACCCGGCGGCCATGGTCGCCCGTCTGGAGTTGATGGGCTTCACCCGGACCCACATCAATCCGGCCAATGATGTCGTCCGGCTGAAGCAGGGTGACATCACCATGCTGGTCCACCGCTCGCCCGCCGGCCAGGCCGCCGAATTCTCGACAGAGCACGGCCCCTCGGCCAACGGCATGGCCTTCCGGGTCACCGACGCGAAGGCGGCCTTCGACAGCGCTGTGTCGCGCGGCGCGAAGCCGGCCGAAGCCCACGACGGCGGCGCGCTCGGTGGTGGTTATCCCTACGTGCTGCAGGGCATCGGCGGCTCGCTGCTTTACATCATCGACCAGTACGGCGAGGCCGGCTCCCTCTACGACACCTGGGACGAGATCGAGGGCTGGGAGGAGGCCGAGCGCAGGAACAGCGTGGGCCTTTTCAGCCTGGACCACCTGACGCACAACGTCCGGCGCGGCCAGATGCGGACATGGTCCGGCTTCTATGGCGATGTCTTCGCCTTCGAGGAGCAGAAATACTTCAACATCAAGGGCAAGGCGACCGGACTGCTGTCCCAGGCCATGATCGCGCCCGACCGCGCCATCCGCATCCCCCTGAACGAGAGCCAGGACGACAGCTCCCAGATCGAGGAGTTCCTGCGCCGCTACAACGGCGAGGGCATCCAGCACATCGCCCTGGCCACCGACAACATCTTCGAAACGGTCGAGGAGATGAAGCGTCGCGGCATCCCCTTCCAGGATACGATCGAGACCTATTTCGACCTCATCGACAAACGCCTGCCCAACCACGGCGAGGACGTGGCCCGCATGCGTCTGAACCGCATCCTGATCGACGGGTCGGACGAGGACGGCCTGCTGCTGCAGATCTTCACACAGGACACCTTCGGCCCGATCTTCTTCGAGATCATCCAGCGCAAGGGCAATCAGGCGTTCGGCGAGGGCAATTTCCAGGCCCTGTTCGATTCCATCGAGCTGGACCAGATCCGGCGCGGCGTAATCAAGGTCGACGCCCATTAAGGTCGCACCGCCGCACTGGCTGCCCTTCCTCGGCCCGCTCGCGGCGGCGATCGTGGGCGGGCTGGTGGGCCAGTTCGGACTGGGCGGCGGCTTCTGGACCGTGCTGATCGCGGCGCTGGTCGGCGGCTTCGTGCCGATCATTGGCTATCGCATCTGGAAGCGCGCGCACCACAGGCGGGAACCCTGACCCGCCCGTGGCGTGCGACCGATTCTGACGTAGCGGCCGGCTAAAGTCCTCAACGGACCGATCGGCGACCGGGACAAGCGGACTCAACGGACTCAACGGACTCTGTTTTTTGCGTCCTGGCCACGGCGCGTGGCCCGGACCGGGGGCACCGGGGCGGGCAAGCGGACTCAGCGGACTCAGTGGACTCTGTTTTTTTGCATCAGGCCAGGGAACTGGACCCTTCACCCCGCCCCGGTGCACCATGGGGGCCGCAACCGACCGGAACCCTGCTCATGATCCTGCGCGCCCTCATCGCCACCGCCGCCATGGCCGCCCTCGCGCTACCGGCTGCGGCCCAGGACGCGCCGCGCTGGAGCTTCGCGATCCACGGCGGGGCCGGGGTGATCGAGCGTGCCAGCCTGTCGCCGGAACAGGACATGGCCTACCGCGCGGCCCTGACGCGGGCCCTTGAGGCCGGCAAGGCGGTGCTGGAGCGCGGCGGGTCGGCCCTCGACGCGATCCAGTCAGCGATCCAGCTGATGGAGGACGATCCCCTGTTCAATGCGGGTCGTGGCGCGGTCTTCACGGCTGCTGGCCGCAATGAGCTCGACGCCGCCGTCATGAACGGTCGCGACCGGACGGCCGGGGCCGTCGCCGGCCTGACCACTACCCGCCACCCGATCGCCGCCGCCCGCGCCGTCATGGAGCAGTCGCCCCACGTCATGCTGATCGGCGAGGGGGCCGACACCTTCGCCGCCTCGGTCGGACTGGAGCAGGTCGATCCGTCCTACTTCTTCACCCGGCGCCGCTGGGACCAGATGATCCGGAATCTGACCGAACAGGGCATAGCCTTGCCGCCCCTCCCTCCCGTCGGCACCCCCGGTTCGCCCATCGGCGGCGTGGCCTTGGCCGAACCCGCCCCGCCCCTGAACGAGCGCAAGTTCGGCACCGTGGGTGCCGTCGCCCTCGACCAGTCCGGCACCCTCGCGGCCGGGACCTCGACCGGCGGCATGACCGCGAAACGCTGGGGTCGGGTCGGCGACGTGCCGGTGATCGGCGCGGGCACCTATGCCTCGAACGCCGACGGCTGTGCGGTGTCGGCGACCGGCGACGGCGAGTTCTACATCCGGGCCTCGGTCGCCCGCGACATCTGCATGCGGATCGCGACGGGCACGACCGGGCAGGCCGCAGCCCAGGCCGAGGTCGACGACGCCCTTGCGCTGGGCGGAACCGGCGGGGTGATCGTCATGGATGCGCAGGGTCGCCCGGCCTTCGCCATGACCACCTCCGGCATGTACCGCGGGGCCGTCTCGGCGGGCGTCCCGGCCACCGTCGCCATCTATGCCGATGAGCCCCGACCGTGAGCCAGAGCCCGCAGCGTGACCATCCGGGCGTGATCGCCCCGCCACCGCTGATCTTTCTCGGCTTCCTGCTTCTGGGCTGGGGGTTGGGCGAGTTCATCGGTGCCCCTGGCCTCGGCCTTGCGGATACCCTCCGCCGCGGGCTGGCGGTGGCCGGTCTTCTGATCGGGCTGGGGATCGAGGGTTGGGCGGCCGGCCTGTTCCGCAGGGCCCGCACGGCGGTCCAGCCGTGGAAGCCCTCGACCGCCCTGGTCACGACCGGCGTCTATGGCGTCACGCGCAACCCGATCTATCTGGGCTTCGCCATCACCTATCTGGCCCTGGCCACCGGACTGGATAGCCTGGTGGCGCTCACCCTCCTGATCCCCTGCCTCGTCGTCGTGGACCGGTTCGTCATCCGGCGCGAGGAACGCTATCTCCAGGCGCGGTTCGGGGCCGACTATGACCGCTATCGCAAGAAGGTGCGCCGATGGCTGTGAGCCCGTCCGACGAACTGACCGCCATGGCCGAGGAGGAGCTGAACGCCGCCTGCGCCCTGACATGGCCGGAGCTGAAACGCATCACGCCCTGGGGCGACAGTTTCGAGGGCTTCGCCCCCTCGGGCCGCACCGTCGAGGTTGCCCGCCGCTATCTGTGGGCCCATGACCCGGCCGGCGCGATCGTGGTGGAGGTCGAGGTCCGCGACGCCGCCGCCCGCGAGGGGGCCGAGGCCCGCGCCCTCCTGCACGCCCCCTGACCGGAGCCACCCACAACCTTCACAGACCGGCGTTAACCTTTTCCATTGCCAAGCGTGGCGGTCCCGCCATGATCGGCCGCGCAAGCCGCAGAGGGGTCTTCCGATGTATCCGCAGGACTTTCCGGTCGAACGGTTCACCCCGGTCATCGATCTGCCCATGATCCTCGCAGGCCTTGTCCTGCTCGGCCTCGCCGTTGCGGCCGGCCACGCCTTCGCCCGGCTGGGGGAGCGCGACCGCAAGCCGTCGCCACGCGTGGTGGCCGCCTCGATCCACGCCGCCATCCAGCGCAAGCTGATTGCGGCGCTCGCGGCCCACGGCGGGGCCACCTCCAATGCCGCCCAGGCCCTCGTTGACGAGGTCGAAATCCGGCTCGGCGATGTGGCGCGGGTGACCGGTGACCTCGGCAAGGCCACCGCGGCGCTCAAGGACGCCCTGGCCGGCAAGCGCAAGACGCCACCCACTCCGCCCGCGCCGCCGACACCTCCGGCCCCGTCCCCTCACGCCATCATCGTCCCCATCCCGGGTCAGGGCGGGGGTTCCGCCGCCAGCGCTGCAGCCGGGGGAAGCGCGGCCGCCGTTGCCGAGGTCAGCACGGCGGAGGGGGGTCTGGTCGGGGCCATTGTGAACCTTGCCCCCCCGCCCGCGACGCCGCCTCCCCCGCCGGGCCCGCTCTCTGCGGCCGAACAGACGGCCGCCGTCCGCGCGGCGGTCGAGGCCTTCGCGGTGCATTGGGGGACCGCCACCTCGGATCCGGCCTCCAGCGCCCGTATCGACGAGCTGGAGGCCGCGGCCGTCCAGCTGACCACGCTGGTGCCTGCCCCCAAACCCACGCACCACACTGCCGCCGGACCCGCTCACTGATGCGATGTCTGGCCTCCCTCGCCCCGGCGTGTAAGGTCACGACATGAAACTCGCCTCGCTCAAGCACGGCCGTGACGGCCGCCTCGTCGTCGTCTCCTCCGACCTGCACTGGTTCACCGACGCCTTCCTGATCGCTCCCACCCTGCAGGCGGCGCTGGACGACTGGGACCGCTGTGAGCCCCTTCTGCGGGCGCTCGCCGAAAGCCTCGACCACGAGGCCGTGCCACGCGGCCGCTTCCATGAGCGAGAGGCCGCCGCCCCCCTGCCCCGCGCCTACCAATGGGCCGATGGTTCTGCCTATGTGAACCACGTCGAACTGGTCCGGAAGGCCCGGGGTGCCGAGATGCCCGCCAGCTTCTGGACCGATCCCCTGATGTACCAGGGAGGGTCCGACCAGTTCATGGGGGCCCGCGACCCCATCCCGCTGGCCGACGAAAGCTGGGGCTGCGACCTCGAGGCCGAGGTGGTGGTTGTCACTGGCGACGTGCCCCAGGGCGTGACCCCGGAGCAGGCGCGGGATCACATCCGTCTCGTTGGCCTCGTCAATGACGTCTCGCTGCGGAACCTGATCCCCGGCGAACTGGCCAAGGGCTTCGGCTTCGTCCAGTCCAAGCCGGCCAGCGCCCTGTCGCCTGTCTTCGCCACCCCCTCCGCCCTGGGCGATCGCTGGCAGGACGGCAAGCTGCACGGTCCGCTCTCGGTCCAGCTGAACGGCCAGGACTTCGGCCGCGCCGACGCCGGCGTCGACATGACCTTCGACTTCGGTGTCCTGATCGCCCATCTCGCGAAGACCCGCTCACTTGGCGCAGGCTCCATCATCGGCTCGGGCACGGTCTCCAACCGCGACGCCGACGGCGGCCCCGGCAAACCGGTCAGCGCGGGCGGGCTGGGCTATTCCTGCATCGCCGAAGTCCGCACCGTCGAGACCCTGACCGGCGGCGCGCCCGTCACACCCTTCCTGAAGCACGGCGATACCGTCCGGATCGAGATGCTGGACGACCGGCACCACTCGATCTTCGGGGCCATCGAACAGGTCGTCGAGCCGCTGTGACCCTTTCCTGCCGCACCGGGGTGCGCTTATCCGAACCGGGCAGTGAGGGGCTGTCGGGGACCCTGCCGTGACGCCTGCACAGTACGCACCGCTGATCGCCATCCTGATCGCGCTGCCGATCATCCTGCTGAGGAACCGCGCGCCCCGGACCCTGCGTCCTGGCCGGATGTGGGTGATGCCCGCCCTCATCGTCCCCCTGATGGGCCTGGCGCTCTGGGGCACCAGCATGGAACCGGGTGCCGATCACACGCCGTTCGACCTCGTCGCCTGGGCCATGCTGGCCTCGGGTCTCATCCTCGGCGGCGCGGCCGGCTGGTGGCGCGGGAAGATGACGACCATCGAACGCCATCCGGACGGGACGCTGAAAGCCCAGGCCTCACCTCTCGGCATCATCCTGATCGTCGTCCTGCTTCTGGGCCGAGGGACCCTGCGCGCGATTCTGGAACCTCACGCGGCGGACTGGCATTTGAACACGCTGGCCATCGCCGATGCCTTTCTGCTGTTCGTGGTTGGCATGATCGTCGTGCAACGGATCGAGATGTTCATCCGCGCACGCCGTCTGCTTTCCGGCGGCACCGACAGCCATGTCGAGGCCGCCCCCGTCGCCTGATCCCCGCTCCGGTCGAAAGTCCCGCATGTCTTCGAAAGCCCTCGCCACCCTCGTCGCCCTCGCCTCCGCAGGCGGAGCCCTCGCCCAGGACGTGACAGACGACTGGGAGATCGTCCGCCAGCCGGAACAGAAGACCGTCTTCGCCTTCGTCCCCATGACCACCGGCCTGACGATCGCCTTCCGCTGCGTCGATGGAAACTTCGGCGCGGTGATCGCGGGCCTGCCGGAAGTCCGTCGCCGGGAGAAGACACGAACCCTGCGGATCAGGGTCGGTGACGAGGCGATTTCGGACACGCGCTGGAACGTGACGACCGACCGCTCCGTCGCCATCGCGGACTATCCGGCCCCCCTCGCCCGCGAACTCCGGGCGGGCGGGCCGGTCAGCATCACCATTCCCGGGGGGGCCGACGACGGGCGCAATCTCCGCCATGACCTCGTCCTGCCGGCTTCCAGCGTCGCCATCGATGAAACCCTGGCGGCCTGCAATCGTCCCGTCGTCGACCCGCGCGACGCCCTTCTTCCCGAAATCGAGGAAGGCGGCCTGCCCGCCGGCGTGACATGGGCCCAGCCGCCCCGCCCCCGCTACCCCGCCACGAACTACGCGCAAGGCTATGCGGTGGTCTCCTGCGCGGTTCGGCCCGAGGGCAGCCTCGGTGACTGCGTGGTCGAGTCGGAGTTCCCGTTCGATGCCGGGTTCGGGCGCAACGGGTTACGCAGTGTCGGGGACGCGCGCATCGCCAGCCCGGGCGAAACCCCGGGTCAATACGCGCCCCGCATTATCGCCTTCCGGATCAACTATTTGATGCGTTAGGCCGGGCGCATCACCTGGGCCGAGAACCGCTCCATTTCCTCATCCTGCGGCGACATCTGCAGCAGGAGGAGATCCAGACCCGCGGCCTCGAATTCCTCGATCTGCGCCCGCACCGTTTCCGGCGTCCCGACGAAGCCGGGACGCAGCCCCCGGTTCGAGACACTGTATTCCCGGATCTTGAGTTCGCGCTCCAGCTCCGTGCCTGAAAGCCACTGGTCGAAGTTGGCGAAGCCGGCGGGCGGCGTCCCCTCGGCTAGACCGGGGATGGTCGTGATCCGATCCAGCTCACGCTGCGCCTCCGCATCGGTGTCGCGGACGATGGCGTAACCGGCCATGCCGTATTGCATGGGGGGCAGACCCAGCGCCTCGCGCCGCGTCCGCATGTCCGCCACCTTTGCGGCGATATGCTGCGGTTCGTCACCGTGCATGACATAGGCGTCGCAGTGCCGGGCGATCAAACTCTTGGCCGCCTCGGACTCGCCGCCAGCGTAGATGACCGGACGCGGCCGTTCCGGCGTCGACAGCGGCTTGGGCTCTACGATCGCGTCGTTCAGCGTGTAGTACCGCCCCTCGAAATCCACGCGTTTCTCGGTCCAGAGCCGGTCCAGCACCTGCAGCCATTCGGTCGTCCGTGCATAGCGGTCGTCGTGCTGGTCAAACTGAAGGCCATAGCTCTCGGCCTCCTTCGCCCACCACGAGGACACAACGTTCAAAGCCAGTCGCCCGCCGGAGATCCGGTCGATGTTGGCGGCCTTCTTGGCGAACAGGGCCGGCTGGTGGAAGTTCGGGCGCACCGCCACCATCAGTTCGATCGTCTCGGTCACCGCAGCGAGCGCCGACGCCGTCGACCAGGCGTCGAGAGCCGGGGCCTCAATGCCCTTGATGTCGTTCAGGTTCAGCTCGGCGATCAGGGTCAGGTCGTAGCCCAGGGCCTCCGACCGCTTCACCAGACGCGACGCATTCTCCCAAGACGCCTCACGCTCGTCGGCCACGTTCCTCAGCCAGCCGCCGAACACGGGAGCCCAGTATCCATACCTCATGCGCGCTTCGCCTTCTCTTCCGCCACAATGCCCTTGAGCCAGTCGACGAGGTTGTCGTGCGGGTCGAAGCCCAGCACCTCGACCGGCTTCGCCACAAAGTTCGACAGGCCGTTGATGTCATAGAACAGCACCGAGCCGTCGCGGTCGTCGATCAGATACTCGATGCCACCGACCTCCAATTCTGCCGCCACGGCCAGACGTTCAACGGCCGCGATGATCTCGGCCGGCGGTGTCGCCTTCGTCATGGTCAGGGTCGGAGCCCCGGGCCGGACCAGACAGGCATCGGCCGGGCACAGGTCGAAGGCGTCGCCCGGGCTCTCGATGTCGATGGCGTAGAGATAACGGCCGTTCAGCGTCTCGACCCGGGTGATCTTGCCATCCCGGCGTGGCGCATATTCCTGGACCAGCGAGATGCCATTGACCCCGACGGGACACCATTTCTCGCCCGCCGCCTCGGCCAGCTTTTCGGGAGTCTCGTAGCGCGTGATCCCGGCTCCGGCACCGCCGATGTCGGCCTTGACCAGAACCGGAAAACGAAGTCCCTCGGCCGCCTTGGGGATGTCCGCCTGTCGGTGCGCAACCCGGGTCGCCGGCCCCTTCAGCCCCAGCCGGGCGATCAGGGACATCTGCCGCGCCTTGGAGGTGTCGATGTTCAGGGCGGAGGCGTTGACCACCCGTGTCCCTTGCCCCTGCCAATGCTCGAACAGGCTCTGGGCATGGAAGATCGGATGTTCCGGCTCACGCAGGAAGGACGACATGGCCACCCGGCTGAACACCACGGTCGCCGGGGCCGGCGATCCGGCGGGATCGAAGCTGTGACCAGCCAGCGGCACCCTGACGTAGCTGACCCCGTGCCGGTCCAGCGCCGCGAAAAGCGGCTCGAACCAGTCCGGATGCTCATAGACGATGGCGAGATCGGGGAGGTTGCCGGCAGAAGGAACGTCATTCATATCGGGCAGATGCGTTACACCACGATGGAACGCAAGAGGTCCGTAAAAATTGCCGCCTCACGTAGCGCAATGAGCATTAGCTCATTAAAGACGGAATGCGGGCCCCGGTGGTGGAACTGGTAGACGCGCCGGACTCAAAATCCGGTTCCGAAAGGAGTGCCGGTTCGACCCCGGCCCGGGGCACCAGACGATCGGACGAGCGGAACGGAAATGGCGCTCGGTCATTTTTGGACCACACTGAGTTCCGGTTGTTGCCATGATCACCCTCGCTCTCGCTCTTTTACTGCTGGACCCGTCCGGATTGGAAAAGCCAACGACGCTTCGCGTCATGGCCTCGCCGCCAGCCCCGCCCGTTTCCACCGCTCCCGTCCTTGCAAGCGTCGCCGTTGCGGTCGAATGCGTCGCGAACGCTCAGGGACAGATCGAGACCTGCACCGTTCTGGAGGAAACCCACCCCGGCCTGGGCTTCGGTGCGGCCGCAATTGCCTTGATGCGGACCTCCGGGGCCGAGCCGTCGGGCGAATCGCGCCGGGTTGTGCGGACAATCCAGTTCACACCCTGACCGGTCACGCCGTCTCGCAGTTGCGAAATGTGATCGTCGATCACTTGCGACCGAAGTCGCTGTGCCTCATTTGCCCGCGATGACCGCACCCGCCGCCCCCCCGCCCATCGCCAGACCCGGGCCGGGGTTTCCCGAGTTCGTGTGCATGATCGCCCTGATGATGGCGCTCAATGCGCTGGCGATCGACTCCATGTTGCCGGCGCTCCCGGAGATTGGTGCCGCCCTCGACGTGGTCAGCGACAACAGCCGGCAATGGGTCATCACCGCCTACCTGCTGGGCTTTGGCGGCATGCAGATCGTCTATGGCCCGCTGGCGGATCGTTTCGGTCGCAAGCACATCCTGCTGATCGGCATCGGCATCTATGTCGCGTTCAGCCTGCTGGCGATGCTGGCCCCTTCCTTTGAAACCCTGATCCTTGCCCGGGTTGGACAGGGGCTGGGCTCGGCAGCCACCCGCGTGCTTGCGGTCTCCATTGTCCGCGACCGCTACTCAGGCCGGACCATGGCCCGGGTGATGAGCCTGAGCTTCCTGGTGTTCCTCGGCGTCCCGGTGATCGCCCCCTCGCTCGGTCAGCTGATCCTGCTGATCGCCCCATGGGAGGCAATCTTCGGTGTGCTGGCCTTTGCCGGGGTGGCGCTGATGATATGGGCCGGGCTCCGGCTGCCGGAAACCCTCGCCCCTGCCGACCGTCTCCCCATCCAGGCAGGCCGTATCGCGCGCGCTTTCCGCGAAGCCGTCACCAACCGCATCTCGATCGGCTACACCCTGGCCATGACGGCCATCACAGGTGCCCTCTTCGCCTTCATCAACTCATCCCAGCAGATCTTCTTCGACGTGTTCGAGGCCCCCGGGCTGTTCACCACCGTCTTTGCCGTGATCGCCGGGGGCATCGCCGTCGCTTCGGTCGTGAATGCCCGGCTGGTCGAGCGTCTCGGGTCTCGCCTGATCGGCCACATCGCCCTGCTGGGCTTTATCGGGTTTGCGGCCCTCCATGCGATCGTGACCCTGACCGGCCATGAGACCATCTGGACGTTTGGTATCCTTCAGGGGCTGACCATGTTCTGTTTCGGTTTGCTGGCAGGGAATTTCGGGGCCATGGCGATGGAGCCGATGGGCCATATTGCCGGTACCGCCTCCTCGGCCCAGGGGTTCATCTCCACCATCATCGGCTCACTGACCGGCTTCCTGATCGGGCAACAGTTCGACGGCACCGTCGTGCCCATGACCCTCGGCATCACGGCCTGCGGGATCGCAGCCCTTGGCTTTGTGCTGCTGGCCGAGCGCGGTCGGCTGTTCGTGGCGCGGAATACTGTCCCGGTCACGGCCGGATAGACGTTCATCGCCGTCTGGCCCTTGATCTGGCCACGGTTTCAGGGCTCCCTCCGCGCCAAGTTTCCCGGAGTTGTCTGATGTCCCGCGCCCGTCTCGCCGCCATGGCCTCCACTCTCGCTCTTGTCGCCGCCCTGTCCGGCTGCGGCCTCGGGGAGCCGAAATCCGACATGCCACCCCTGCCCCCCTCCGCGACGGCTCCGGTCACCTACGAGCGCGACATTCACTCCTGGGCCCAGCCGCAGATCGCGCGGGTCAAACACGTCGCCCTGGACCTCGTCGCCGATTTCGCGACCCGCACCCTGTCGGGCACCGCGACCCTGGATGTGACCGGTGAGCCCGGCGCGACGGAGGTCATCCTGGATGTCCGCAATCTGGAGATCCGGTCAGTCGCGGACGAGAACGGCAGGGCGCTCGCCTTTGCTCTCGGTCCCGAAGATCCGATCAAGGGTCAGGCCTTGACCGTAACGGTCCCGGCCTTCGAGGCCGACAAGGTCCAGAAGATCGTGGTGACCTATGCCACCCGGCCGGATGCGGCGGCCCTGCAATGGCTGACCCCGGCCCAGACGGCCGGCGGCCAGCAGCCCTTCCTGTTCAGCCAGGGCCAGGCCATCCTGACGCGGACCTGGATCCCGACCCAGGACAGCCCGGGCATTCGCCAGACCTACAGCGCGACCCTGAGGGTACCCGAGGCCCTGACGGCGGTCATGTCGGCGGAGATGCTGACGCCCGACGGTGAGGACGCCGCGGACGGCCTGCACAGCTATCGCTTCCGCATGACCAATCCGATCCCGCCCTATCTGATCGCCGTGGCGGTAGGGGATCTGGCCTTTGCCTCGGTCGGCGAGGGCGTCGGGGTCTGGACCGAACCGGGCCGGCTTGAGGCGGCCCGCGCCGAGTTTTCCGAGATGCGTCAGCTGGTCGATGCCGCCGAGGCCCTGTACGGCCCCTACGGCTGGGGCCGGTTCGACCTTCTGGTGCTGCCGCCGTCCTTCCCCTTCGGCGGGATGGAAAATCCTCGCCTGACCTTCGCCACCCCGACGGTAATCGCGGGTGACAAGTCCCTCGTTTCCCTGGTCGCCCACGAGTTGGCCCACAGCTGGTCCGGCAATCTGGTGACCAATGCCACATGGGCCGACTTCTGGCTCAACGAGGGCTTCACCACCTATTTCGAGAACCGCATCATGGAGGCGGTCTACGGCCGCGACCGGGCCTTGATGCTGCAGGTTCTGGGCTGGAGCGAACTGCAGGCTGAACTGGCCGCCCTGCCCGCGCTCGACACCCGCCTTCACCTCGATCTGGAAGGCCGCGATCCGGATGAGGGCATGAACTCGATCGCCTACGAGAAGGGAGCCGCCTTCCTGCGGACCATCGAACGGATCGTGGGCCGCGAACGGTTCGACGCCTGGATGAAGGGCTATTTCGAGCGCAATGCCTTCCGGCCAATGAACGCCGCCACCTTCCTCGTCGACATCCGCGCTCACCTGGTCGGCCCCGACAATCCGGCCCTCGAGCGCGAACTGCAGCTGGACACATGGGTCTATCAGCCGGGCCTGCCGTCCAACGCTGTCGCCCCGGTTTCACCGGCCCTCACGGCGGTCGATGCCGCGGCGGAAGCCTTCTTTGCTGACCGAGGCGCGGCCTCGGCCATTCCGTGGGCCAACTGGTCGACCCAGGAGCGGCAGCAGTTCCTCGCCTGGCGGCCCGAGCGCCTCGACGCCGGCCGAGACTGGCTGACGGCTCAACAACTGACTGATCTGGAATCCACCCTGAACCTGCGGGCCGAGGGCAATGCCGAGGTCCTGTATGCCTGGCTGCAGATCGCGGTGGCCCACCGCTACCAGCCGGCGGTCCCGACCCTGGAGCAGTTCCTGACCAGCCAAGGGCGGCGCAAGTTCGTGCTCCCCCTCTTCACCTCGCTCTGGGCCGAGGAGGGCTGGGGCCGGCCGATTGCCACCCG
This sequence comes from Brevundimonas sp. R86498, assembly GCF_044598075.1. Taxonomy (GTDB): domain Bacteria; phylum Pseudomonadota; class Alphaproteobacteria; order Caulobacterales; family Caulobacteraceae; genus Brevundimonas. Next base: position 457,403 of record NZ_CP139004.1, read on the forward strand.
GATCTATGCCCGCGCGCGGCCGGGGTACCACCCGGTGACGACCGGGTCCGTCGATGCCGTGATCGGGGTGCCGGGGGCCGCCACCGGCGGCTAGAGGTTGACGACCTCGAAGCCGTCTTCGGCGACCAGCTGTTCGGCCAGAACGGCCCGATGGCAACCCGCGTGATCGGCTTCGAAACACAGCATGGCCACGCGCCGGTTGCTGGCGCTGGTCCGAAGCTGGGCCAGCTGGAGCTGGGACGCGGGCTCGGCAAGATGGTTTGCGAAGATGGCCCGCATCTCGCGGATATAGCCCTTCTTTGCGGCCTCCCGACCGGCCTTCGGGGTGCCCAACGCGCGCAGGTGCAAATAGTCGATACCCTCGGCCCTCAGGCTTTCGGCAAGGAGGGTCTTTGAGAACCCGGCCCTTCGGGACGCGGCCACGGCGCGGACATCGACCAGCAGTTCGACACCCGCCGTCTTCAGGCGGCCGATGACGTCGGCTTGGGTCGCGCCTTCATATCCGATGGTGAACAGTTTCATGCCGGCCATATGGGGTCGGGCGTCGCACAGGCCAGCGGCACCTTGACGACAGGCCCACGCGGGCCGCTAGTCAGTGTCCGATTTCCGCGATTCCGGTGACCCATGCTGAAAACCCTGATGACTGCCGTCGCTCTAACGGCGCTTGCCGTGCCCGCCGGGGCCCAGGATCTGCTGATCCGCGGCGGGACGATCCACACTGGCGTGGACGGAACGCCGACGGCGGATGTCGTGATCGCCCGCGCGGGACGCATCGCCTACGTCGGTTCCGCTGCGGGCGCGCCCTCAACCGATGGGCTCGAGGTTATCGATCTGGAAGGGGCGACCCTGTTCCCCGGCTTTACCGATGGCCATGCCCATCTGGACGGGATCGGGTGGCGCGAGCTGACGCTGAATCTGGAAGGCTCAACCTCCGTCGTTGACGCCATGGCGCGGCTGACGGCCTGGGCCCAGGACCATCCGACCGGCGTGATCGTCGGGCGCGGCTGGATCGAGACCCGCTGGCCCGAGAGCGTGAACGGCGCCCGCTTTCTCACAGCGGCCGATCTGGACGCGGCCGCGCCCGGGCGTCTGGTTTTACTGCAACGGGCCGATGGCCACGCCATGGTCGCCTCCTCGGCGGCGCTCGCCGCCCTCGGCATTGACGAGACGACCGCGGCCCCGTTCGGAGGCGAGATTCTCAAGGGCCCGAACGGCCGCCTGACAGGACTGTTCGTCGATGCGGCCGAGCAGTTGCTTGGTCCCCTGATGCCGCAAGCCAATCCGGACGCCACCCGCGCCGCCTATCGCGCCGGCTTTGAGGTCGAGGCCCGCTATGGCTGGACCGGGGTCCATTTCATGAGCGCGCCATGGGGGGACATTCCCCTGCTGGAAGCCATGGCCGAGGCGGGCGAGGCACCGCTGAAAATCTACAACAGCGTCACGCCCGACGGCGCACAGGCCCTGTTCGCGTCCGGTCCGCGCAGCGTCGCCAACGGGCGGATCATCACCCGGGCGGTGAAATACTATGCCGACGGTGCCCTCGGCTCCCGCGGTGCCGCCCTGCATGCGCCCTACGCGGATGCCCCGGGGACGACCGGTCTGATGCAGACCACCGCCGTGGTCCAGGAGCCTCTCTACGAACAGGCTTTGAGGGCGGGCATCCAGCTGGCCACCCACGCCATCGGCGATCGAGGCAATACCGAGGTGTCGGACTGGTATGCGATGGCCCTCGCGGCCGTCCCCCCGTCCGAGCGCCCGAACGGCACGGATGTGCGCTGGCGCATCGAGCACGCGCAGATCCTGCGGCCGTCGGACTATCATCGCTTCGTCGATCTTCCGATCATCGCCTCGATGCAGCCCAGCCATGCCATCGGAGACTTCCATTTCGCCGCCGCGCGTCTCGGGGACGACCGGCTGGACGGGGCCTATGCGTGGAAGAGCCTGGTCGATCTGGGCGTGATCGTGGTGGGGGGATCGGATGCGCCGGTCGAGCGGGGTGACCCGCTGATCGAGTTCTACGCCGCCGTCGCACGGCGCGACCTTGAGGGCTTTCAGGGACCGGACTGGCGGCCGGAGGAGGCCGTGGACCGGGCCACCGCGCTGAAGATGTTCACCCTCTGGCCCGCCTATGCCTCGTTCCGCGAGGCGGAGCTGGGCACGATCGAGGTCGGCAAGCGCGCCGATTTCACGGCGTTCAGCATCGATCTGATGACCGTCCCGGCGGCCGACATCCCCGGGGGGCGCGCCGTGCTGACCGTTGTGGATGGAGAGGTCGTCTACCGGGCGGACTAATGCCCCGACCCGGGCAAAAGAAAAGGCCGCCTCCCTGGTCCGGGAGGCGGCCTCTGCTTCAGGCGGGATCGGACCCTAGAAGCGCGCGGTCAGGCTGACCGAGGCGCTGGAACCGATGTCGTAGTTGTTGATCCGGACCTTGTTGCCGAGCTCCTGGTACTCGTCAAAATCGGTCTGGAGCAGGTTACGGAGTTCCAAAGCGAAGCCGAGGTCCTGCCCCATCGCGGTGAAGTCTTTCCGGTAGACGAAGTCGAGGAAGACGCCCGGCTCCTGGATGTAATCCGGCTCGCGGCTTCCGGCGACGCCAGCTCCGCGGGCGGTGATCCGCTCGGAGACATAGTTGACGATCAGCGTCGCCTGCGAGCGCGCGACATCGTCTTCCCAGCCAAGCTGAACGTTGGCCACGTGCTCCGACTGACCCTGGAGGCGGCTGCCGTCCGAGATGAAGAAGGCCGCGCTTTCGGGCGTTCCCGCGCCGCCGAGGGTCAGGACGGTGTCGCCCGACTCCACCGAAACCTCGGAGTCCGAGAAGGTGTAGTTGGCCTGGACCAGCCAGCGCTTGTTGGCGACGAAGGCCATGCTGTTGTCAGGGAACTCGAAGTACTTCTTGGCCTCGACCTCGGCCCCGAAGATGGTCGCCTCGGGCGCGTTCAGGAAGGACTGCTGCCGCTGGTTTCCGACGTCGACGATGATCGCCTCCACCGGCTTGTCCAGCTGCTTGTAGAAGACGCCGGCCGTGACGAACTGCTGTCGGGCGAAATACCATTCCCAGCGGGCATCGAGGTTCAGGATCTCGGTGTCCACCAGATAGGGGTTGCCGATGAAGGTCCGGTCGCTCTCCGGGTCCGTGTAGGACTGCGGCGCGAGCTCCCGGAACTGGGGACGGCCGATGGTCTGGGACGCGCCCAGACGCAGCTGCATGTCCTCGGCGAAGTTCCAGGTCACAGTTCCCGCGGGCAGGTAGTACTGTTCCTCGAGGCTGGTGGACTGGAATGTGGTCGAACCGCCGAACAGATCGCGCGGGGTGACCGACTGCTCGGCATCCTCGAAGCGGACACCGACCGTCAGATTGACCAGCGGGATGATCTCGGCCTCGACCTGGCCATAGACGGCGTTGACGACCAGTTCGGCGTCATAGGCGGCCGCACCGTTCGAACCCGTGATCTCGTTCAGCTGGAGCACGGTGTCGTTGATGTTGAAGTCCGAGAACAGGAAGTCGACGCGGCTCTGCGTCTGTTCCGTCGTCAGGCCGGCGGGCGAGATGAAGCGCAGGTCGCGGCGCTCGGAGTCGCGGGTGTTCTCGTAAAGGGCGAAGCCGGCCGAGAACCTGGCCTCGCGGTAGTCCGACAGCGGCAGGATATAGGCCAGATCAGCGCCACCCGAATAGACGTCATCGGTCAGCTCGCTGAAGGAGATCAGGTTGCGCTCGATGTCGTGGACGAAGTCGCCTGAGGCCGACTGGCCGTAGCCAAAGCGGGTCTCATAGGGCGCGTCACGTGACGTGGTCGAATAGTTGGCGCGCCAGTCCAGCTCCAGCGAGCCGTCCATGAAGGCGTGCTCACCGGCCAGCTGGGTCGAGAACAGTTCACGCTCGAACCACTCGGTGTAGTCGTCGCGCAGGATGGAACCACCGGCGTCGAAATCCGGTCCCGAGCGCGTGCGCGCTTCCTTGGTCGTGTTGCGGACGTACAGGTTCGTCCACTTGACCTCGTGATCCGCGCCCGAGAGCGAAAGACCGCCCAACAGGTTCAGCTGCACATCATTCTGGGTCGACAGATACCGGTAGCTGGTCGCGGCGATGAGGTCGCTGCCCGAAAACTGGGCCTCTTCCTGGAAGCCGGCGCGCGTACGCCAGCTGTTGTCGTACCCGCCCGACAGGATGACGCCGAGCGTGCCGATCGGGGTCTCGTTGGAGAAGCCACCCGACACTTCCAGCCCCACGTTGACCGGAATGTCCTCGGTCTGGAGCAGACGCAGCGGCGCATTCACCAGAGACTGGCCGATCCGGCGCAGCTCGGTGGAGTCGTAGTTCGGGCCGGCCTGGATCTGGTTGCCCGAGGCGAAGGCGATCGCCAGTTCGTCGGGGATCTCGCGGGTACCGTCGTCAAAGCCGAGGAAGTCGGTGCGACCGCCGTAATAGACGCGGCCCTTCTGCGCGGTCGTCTCGGTATTGCCGCCCAGGGAGGTCGAGACGGTGAAGAAGGGATCGGCCGGGGCGTCGATGGTGCGCAGGTCGATGACGCCGCCGCCGAACTCACCGGGATAGTTGACCGAATAGGTCTTCTGGACGGTCACGCCTTCCAGGATGCTGGATGGGAAGAGGTCCAGGGGCACGACCCGCTGCAGCGGCTCGGGGCTGGGCAACGGCGAACCGTTCAGGAGGGCCGAAGAATAGCGCTCGCCAAGGCCGCGGACGTATACGAAACGCCCCTCGACGATCGACAGACCGGTCACGCGCGTGAGGGCCGCGGCGGCGTTGGAATCGCCCGTGCGCTGCAGGTCTTCCGACGTCAGGAAGGCCGCGACCTCGGGGCTCTCGCGGTTGGGTTCGGGGATATAGCGACCCAGAACAACGATCTCCTCGACATCCGTCGCCTGACCTTCGGCGGCAGGCTCGGATTGCTGGGCGGGCGTTTGCGCCACGGGCGCGTTCTGGGCGTGGGCCAGGCCGGGCGCGATCAGCGCGCTGGTGGCCAGGAGGACCCCTGTCAGGGTCAGAGAAAGCTTCTTCATGATCTGCGCCTTGAAGGGGTTCAAACGGAAAGCGGGAAAGTCGGCGGCGACCCGGTCAGGCCGCCGCCGCGCTTCCGTCATCAGCAGTTCGTGTTGCCCGACAGGCCGCAGGACCAGCCGGCGTACCAGGTGTCAGCAGCGTTCTGGACGGCACCGATGAAGGTGGTGGCCGTGAAGAAGCTGTAGACCGCCGGTGCGTTGACCGGGGTCACGGCGGCTTCGTTGGCGCCGTTGATGAAGGTCAGGGTCTGGTTGGTCAGGGTGGCACCGGTCGGGGCCGTCAGCGTGCTGGTGCCGGCGGCGGTGTTGCCGGCGCTCGGGGCCTGGACGAAGGTCGCGGCCGAACGGGTCGCGTTGCTCGGCCGGTAGGATACCGGGCAGGACATGAACACCAACTGGAACACCGGCTGGCTGGTGGCCGTGTCGGCGTCGGCGATGTCAAGGCAGCCGGCGACCGAGCCGGCCGCGGCGGTGAAGACCGAGTTGATGATCGTGGCGTCCGTACCCGTATCGAAGTGGGCGACGGTGTGGGCATCGGTCGGGGCGACGCGACCCACCAGGGTGAAGTTGGCGATCTTGGGCTGCGAGACATAGCGCGAGGCCAGCGGCGTCGCGGCCGGGGCCGAGGAGAACTCGAAGCCGGCCGAACGGCTGGTCGAGTTCGGGGCGCGCTGGGTCACGATGCCGAACTGGGCACCACCGCGCCAGCCGGTGTCGGTGTCCAGACCGTCGTCGTCGGCGCCGGTGATGACCACGCGGCGCAGGTTGACGTTGCCACCGAAGATTTCGATGCCGTCATCCGAGGAGTTGTGGATCTGGACGAACTCGACCGTGGTGCCCGAACCGACGCCGGCCATGGTCAGGCCCTGCAGCTCGTTGCCGGTCGAGATTTCGAAGCCCGAGAACTTGATCTGGACGTAGCGGATGCGACCCGAGTTATCGGTCGGGGTGTTGCCGCCGTAGAAGGCCGAGGTGCCCTCGACCTGGCCGGTGCAGGTCACCGGGGCGGTCAGCTGGCAGTTGGCCTGCGGCGCGCGACCGGCGATCACAAGGCCGCCCCACTGGCCTTGCGAGGTCAGGGTGGTGGTGCCCTCGATGTTCTGGCGGCTGGTGAAGATGATCGGGTTGGTGGCGGTGCCCTCGGCGAAGATCTGCGAGCCGCGGTTGACGATCAGATAGTCCGAGCCGCCCGAGGCGAAGATGCGCACACCCGGATCGATCGTCAGGATGCCCTGCGAGCCCGTGGGGGCGGCCGGGTCGATGCCGCGGTCGACACCGACCTGGGTGCGACCGGCGATGGCATAGACGGTGCCGGCGCGGACCGACAGGGTCAGGTTGCCGATGATGTCCTGCGGCAACTGGCAGGCGCGCAGCGTGCCGTTGGCGACCAGGCCGATGTTGGACAGGCCGGCCGGGCAGTCGGCCGCGGGGGTGCCTGGAGCGGGCGTGGTCGGCGTGGTCGGGCCGGTCGGCGTGCCGCCGCCGAAATCGCCTTCGCCGGGCGAGGCAACCTCGGCCGAGCCGCAGGCGGCCAGGGCCATCACGGCCGTACCGGCCAGCAGAACTTTGGTCAGTCGAAGCATCGGGGAGTCCCTCGCGTTTGAATGTGCGGATCGCCGCGCGTCATTCCGACACGGAAACAGCCATCCCGATGCCTCGTTTAGGTCGCCTTTGCAAAGTTGAGGTGACAGAAAATACGCAGTTTGTTACAACTGGTCAGTTTACTGACATAACTTCAAAGTTTCGCCTGGTCTGATTACTTGATGTCCGTTTCGCAACGACCCCTCCGTCTCCGGATCGTTTTTGCAGAAACAACATTCTTTGCAGTCCAGGCTGGAGCCCCTTGAGCCGCGACGGGATTGCGCTAGTTTGCCCCGGCTCCGCGGGCGTGATGTAGTGGTAGCCTGAAAGCTTCCCAAGCTTTTCGTGCGGGTTCGATTCCCGCCGCCCGCTCCAGTCTCCCGACCGGGTCATCGGTGGCCCGGCGTCGCCGCCAGGCCACCCGATCGGGGCGATCTACTGACGCGTGACCTGAACGCCACGGTCAGAGAGGATTTCCTGGACACTGTCCTCGCCCGCCAGATGGGCACTGCCAACAGCAATGAAGACGGTGCCGGATCCGGCCAGCAGGGTCTGGATCTGGTCGGCCCAGTCAGCGTTCCGCCGCACCAGCAGGGCCTGATAGACCTCTTCTGACGTCTCGCGCATCTCGATCACGCCAAGGCGGTTGATGGCCTCCACGTCTCCGGTCGCCCACGCTGCGACCAGGGCGTCCAGTTCGGTGGTCGCCTCGTCATAGGCTTCGAGGGTTGCACGCAGGAAGGCGAGCTGGGTCTCTTCCGACAGACCCGCCAGAATGCCCACCTGCTTGTCGATTGTCTCCAGCCCGGTGACCGGCTTGCCGGCCGCCTCGGCCCGCGCCTTCAGGATGGCCTCGACCCCGGACTGGGGATCGTAGCCGGCCTTCAGTATGGGTGCCACGGACAGGGACAGGGCCACCAGCCAGGGCCGGAGCGGGTCCAGTTGGGCGGCGGTGGCACCGATCGACTGGGCGGCCGTATCCAGATGGGCGATCTCGTCGGCGGTCAGCAGCGTGGAGAGGGGGCGGTCGGGCGAAATTCCGTACTGCTGGATCAGCGGTGCAATCGCGGCCTGGTCGTCGGGATTGGAGATCTCCAGAATTACCGAGCTTGCGCCGTCGAAGGCGGCGTCGACCCGGGGGGACCCCCAGGCGGTCTCGGGGCGCAGGACATGGACGGTGCCGAACAGATAGATGGTCGAGTCCGAATCGGAGACCGACCACAGGGCCGGGCCCTGACCAGAGGCGGGAGCGACGGCACGCAAGGGCGACGGTACAACCGCATCCTGCGCGAGGGCGGCGGGAGCCGAAGCCAGCAGGGCAGCGGCAAGGCTGAGCCCGAGAGCGACTCCGAAGGCGGCGCGCCCGACGGCAGCGGTCGTGGACTTGAGGCGGCGTGTGAGGGTCATGAGTCTTTCCTGAGCAGGGGAGATGGGAGGGTGGCGGACGTCACGATGAGGCTTCCCCATCGGAGAAGATGGACTCGATCGGTTGTTCGAAGACGCGGGCGATCCGGAAGGCGAGCGGCAGGGAAGGGTCGTAGCGGCCAGTCTCCAGCGCATTGACGGTCTGGCGCGAGACGCCGAGGGCTGCGGCAAGGTCCGCCTGGCTCCAGCTACGCTCGGCGCGCAGGGCCTTGAGGTGATTGTTCATGGGATCACCGCCGCTTCAGCCACCACACGGCCCAGGCGATGCCGTAGCCCGTCGCCTGGACCCCGACCGTGCCGAGGGCGGCAAGATAGATCAGGTTCTGGGCCGGGAGCGCGATGACCAGGTCTCTATCGAGCGCGGCGATCATGACGGTGAGCAGGGCAATGCCCCCCAGCGCCAGGCCGCCGGTGCTTCCCCACCACCAGGCCCATTTGTGAGCCTCCTGCGCCGCTTCATCGAGGGTCCGCCACCAGCGCAGGCAAGCCCATATGCCGGCGGCCATGCCGAGAGTGGTGGCTACAACAGTCACCGCAAGGCTGAGGGGACTGGTCGAACCCAGCACGGCGGCCAGCCCGCCGCTCAGCCCGCCGGCGATACCGCCCGCCAGCACGCAGACACCCAGCACGACCGCGTAGCGCCTCAAGGGATGTGCCGACACCTGACCCTCCGTGTACATGGAAAAAGCGACCCCTACCTGTTTGACAAGGGTGTTTTACATCAGGCGGCCCCGCTGTCAAGCGAGCTTGTCAAAGCCTGGGGGCTCGCGCCTACCCCGTGGCCGTACGGTCGAGGATCAATTCCGGGCGGCTGACCGGGCGGGGGGCCTGGTCGACGGCGGGCAGGGCCGGCAGCTCCTTGCCCTCATGGTCAACCTGGAGATCCTCGAAGCGGCGGGCCGAGACCATGACCTGGCTCTCCAGCGAGCCGACGAACTGGTTGTACTTGCCGACCGCCTGCTCCAGGGCGCGGCCCAGGCCGGAGACGTGGCCGCCCAGCACCGACAGGCGCTTGTACAGTTCCTTGCCCAGTTTCGCGACCTCGTCGGCGTTGCGCGACTGTTCCTCGGCCCGCCAGCCGTAGGCCACGGCCTTGCACAGGGCGAACAGGGTCGAGGGGGTGACGATGATCACCCGCCGGGCCATCGCATCGGTCATCAGTTCGGGTTCGCGGTCCAGCGCCGCCGACAGGAAGGCGTCGGACGGGACGAACAGGGCGACGAAGTCGGGGCTGGGCTTGAACTGGTCCTGATAGGCCTTGGCGGCCAGATCTCGGACGTGGCTCTTGATGCTGGCGGCGTTGCGGGCCGACATGGCGGCGTCGCGGGCCTCGTCGTCGGGTTCGGCGGCGTCGGGGAAGGCGAGCGGCACCTTGGCGTCGATCACGAACAGGCCGCCGCCGGGCAGGCGGACCAGAAAGTCCGGGCGCATCTGGCGGCCCTCGTCGCTGGCGCTGGAGGACTGTTCGTCGAAGTCGAACCGGCCGGCCATGCCCGCGGCCTCCAGCACATTGCGGCAGGTCTGTTCGCCCCAACGGCCGCGCCGCCCGGTGTTGCCGCGCAGCACCTCGGTCAGACGCTTGGCCTCGTCGCGGGTGGCCGAGGAGGCGATCATCAGGGCCGACAGCTGTTCCTTGAGGCTGCCGGTCTCCTCGGCCCGGGCCTTTTCCAGCGCCGCCACCTGGGCCTCGAACTTGACCAGGGTCTCGGCCACGGGCTTGAGCTGGGCCTCCATCCGTTCGCGGGCGACCCGGTCCTGGGCCTGGAAGGTCTCGGTGGCGCGGGTCACCATCTGGTCGGCCACGGCCTGGGCCGACTGGGCGGCCTGGGCCTTGAGGAACTCGCCCATGGTGACGCGGCTGTCCTCGAGCAGGGCGATCTTCTCCTGCGCCGAGACGATGGCCCCCTTCGCGGCCTGCCAGCCGAGGAAGGCCCACAGGAAGCCGGCCCCGAGGGCCAGGCAGACGACGAGCAGGACGATCGAGAGGGTGTTCATGCTCCGTTCCTAGCCGGAGTCGGCCCTCCGCGCCATGCCGACCCATCGGGACTCAAAAAACAGAGTCCGTTGAGTCCGCTGAGTCCGCTTCGGGATCGGGACTCTCCGGCTTCATGCGAGTCCGTTGAGTCCGCTGAGTCCGGATCAGCGCTCCGCAGACAGGGGCCGGGCAGGCTGATTCCGGATCCTCGCATACCGATACGTCAGAAACGGACGTAGCCGTTCGGCCCCCTCGTTAGTCGTTGTCGCGCGGCACCGGATACCAGTCCGGATCAACGATCTGCTCCCAGCTGTAGCCAGAGCCGACCCTGGCTTTCACCCCGTCCACGTCCGCCAGAAGGCCCCTCCTGTCGAGAAGCCTGATCTGCCGCGCGGTCAGGAGCGGCAGATCGTGCTGGATCCGGATCCGGATCGTCGGCGTGAGGGTATCGTCCAGGCGATCCCGGAACGCGAGAATCTCGCCCTGCCAGTGGGTGACGTCATTTGCGCTGCGAATGAACTCCAGCTTCAGCATGTGTTCGATGATGCGTTCGACGAGGCTGCGGCAAGCCCTCTGCTCCGACTTGCCCAAATCCTCGATCTCCTCGGCCAGATGGTCGTAGTCGAGCGCGCGATGACCCGCCGCGCCCGCCCGCAGGGCCGCCGCCTGCGACTCCGCCCAGGCGACATAGTCCCGGTCGTACAGGTCGTTCGCCGGTCTGATCAGATCATCCGCCATAAGGGCAAGGTATCATATGGCCGGGTGGACCCGAAGTCCCGGCACGGGTGCCCCGTCATCCCCGGCCGGACGGGACCGGGTACCAGTCCGGGTCGACGATCTGGTCCCAGCTGTAGCCGTCCGGCAGCTCTGACATCACGCGATCGGCATCGGCGATCAGCTCGCGGCGGGACAACGCCTTGAGCTGCCGCAGGAACAGCGTTTGACGCCGGGCCAGAAGCCGGTTCTGGATCGTGCGGGACAGCCGGTCCTCGAGCTGACCGCGGAAATTGACCAGCTCGCCGCGCCAATGGGCGTGATCCTGAGGCGAGGCCACGAACTGAAGCTTGAGCAGATGTTCGATGATCCGCTCCACCATCGACTGGCAGGCGTAGACCTCGGACTTGCCCAAATCCTCGATCTCCCCGGCCAGAGTGTCATGGTCGAGGGCGGTCGGGCCGGCTCCGCGCGCGCGCAGGGCCGCCGCCTGGGCCTCGGTCCAGGCGACATAGTCCCGCGCGTACAGGTCGTTCGCCGGTGGAGTCAGGTCGTCCGCCATGGGCGGATCCTATCACGCCGGCCGGCGGGCCCGAAGCGCCTGGACGATGGTGCCGTCGTCCAGCCAGTCGAGGTCGCCGCCCACCGGCACACCGCGCGCCAGGGAGGTGACCTCCACCCCGTTGCCGGCGACACGCTCGGCCAGATAGTGGGCCGTGGTCTGGCCATCGACGGTTGCCGGCAGGGCCAGGACGATCTCGCGCACCTCACCGCCCCGGACCCGGCCGACCAGTTCGGCCACCCGCAACGCTTCGGGGCCGACCCCGTCCAGCGCCGACAGCAGACCGCCCAGCACATGGTATTTGCCGCGGAAGGCCCCCGACCGCTCCATGGCCCACAGCGACCCCGCCTCCTCGACCACGCAGATCAGGCCGTTGTCGCGGGATCCGTCCGAACAGATGGAGCAGGGATCGCGGGTGTCGGGCGTGCCGCAGACCGAACAGGACACGACCCTGGCCGCCGTCTCGGCCAGCGACGCGGCCAGCGGCTCCAGCAGGGTCTCGCGCTTTTTGAGCAGGGCGAGCGCCGCGCGCCGGGCCGAGCGGGGTCCCAGCCCCGGCAATTTGGCCAGAAGCGCGATCAGCCGCTCGATCTCGGGTCCGGCGGAGGCGGCCATGCTTGGGTCTGGATGCCTAGAACAGTTTGGGCATGCCGGGGATGTTCATGCCCGCCAGCGGCCCGGCCGCCTCGCGCATCAGCTCGCCATTGATGGCGTCCAGCCGGCGTTTGGCGTCCGCATGGGCGGCGACGATCAGATCGGCCAGGATCTCGGTGTCGCCCGGGACCATCAGACTGTCGTCGATCTTCACCGCGGTGATCTCGCCGGCACCCTTCAGGGTGATCGTCACCAGACCCCCGCCCGAGGTGCCCTCGGCAGTGGTTTCGGCCATCTTCGCCTGGGCGTCCTGCAGCTTCTGCTGCATCGCCTGGGCCTGTTGCATCAGGGCGTTGAGATCTTTCATGACGTCTAGATAAGCCTTTCCGACCTGAATTCCATCCGCTCATCCCCGCGAAAGCGGGGACCCAGTGAGAGCCTCAGAACAGGTCTTCAAAAAGATCGCGCCAGCCCGGATTCATTTTCTCGATCAGCTCCAGCTTCCAGACGCGGTTCCATTTCTTGATCCGGCGTTCGCGAACGAAGGCGTCATGGCGCATCGGATGCTGTTCGTACCAAACCAGCATCGCGCATCCGTACTTCGCGGTGAAGCCTTTGAACGTCTTCTCCCGATGTTGGGTCGTGCGCAGGATCAACCCGTCTGTCGAGCCTGTGTAGAGCGTTCCGTTTCGCTGATTGGTGACGATGTAGGCGTAGAAGGCCACAGCCTGCCTCTCGAAAGGACTGGGTCCCCGCTTTCGCGGGGATGAGCGGAAAAACTAGTCCTGATCGTCCTCGATCTCGTCCGGAATGCTCGGCATCTCCACCGCCGGGGCGAGGGTCTTGATGTCGCCGACGGTGGCACCGGGGAAGGCGGCCATGACGGCCAGCACGAACGGGTCGGATTCAACCTCGGCGCGGATGGAGGCGGTGGCTTTCCGCTCCTGTTCGATCAGGGTCTCGCCGCCGCCCTGGCCGTTGGCGATGACGAACCACTGGCGACCGGTCCATTCCTTGAGCCGGCCCGACAGGCGGGTGGCGAGGTTGGTGGGCGCGCCCTCGACCGGTTCATAGGTCAGGGCCCCGGGCTTGAAGGACACCGGGCGGACGTAGCGCTGGACGTCCATCTGCAGGGCGATCTCGCGCCGTTCGCCGATCAGGGCGACCACGGCTTCGAAGGTCTGGGGGTCGGGGTAGGCGGGCGCGGCGGCCGGACGGGCGGCCAGCTGGGCCGAGGCTCCGCCGCCGCCGCCGCCCCGGGGCGCGCCCGAGCCGGACCCGCCGCCCATGGGCTCGCCGGACTGGAGCTTCTTCAGCGCCTCCTCCGGCCCCGGCAGGTCGGCGGCATAGGCGAGGCGGACAATGGCCATCTCGACCGCATCCGCCGGGCTGGGGGCGCGCCGGACCTCGTCCAGGGCCTTAAGCAGCATGGACCAGGTGCGCGACAGGGTGCCGGCCGAGACGGCCGATCCCATGGCGGCCAGCCGCTGGGCCTGGTCATTGGGCAGGCGGGTGGCATTGGGCCCCAGCATCTTGGCGACCGAGGCGGCGTGGCAGTGTTCCAGCAGGTCGTTGGTGACCTGCACCGGATCGGCCCCATAGCCGTACAGGGTGCGGAAGGTCTCCAGCGCCTCGGGCGTGCGGCCAGCCATGATCTGTTCGAACAGGGCGATGGTCTGGCTGCGGTCGGCCAGCCCCAGCATGTCGCGGACCGTGTCGGTGGCCACGGGCTGGCCGCGCTCGCCCTGGACCAGGGCCTGATCCAGCAGGGAGAGGCCGTCGCGGACCGAGCCCTCGGCGGCGCGGGCGATGAGGGCCAGCGCGTCGTCCTCGACCGTCATGCCCTCGCGCCCGGCGATGCGCGACAGGTGTTCGACCAGGATCTCGGGCTCGACGCGGCGCAGGTCGAAACGCTGGCAGCGGCTGAGGATGGTCACCGGGACCTTGCGGATCTCGGTGGTGGCGAAGATGAATTTGGCGTGGGGCGGCGGCTCTTCCAGGGTCTTCAGCAGGGCGTTGAAGGCCTGGTTCGAGAGCATGTGGACTTCGTCGAGGACGTAGACCTTGTAGCGGGCCTCGACCGGCGCGTAGCGGACGCTTTCGAGGATGTCGCGGATGTCGTTGACCCCGGTGTGGGACGCGGCGTCCATCTCCATCACATCCATATGCTGGCCGGCCATGATCGCCGCGTCGTGGCGGCCGTGGGCGGTCAGCTCCAGCGAGGGCCGGTCGATGACGTCGGTCTCGTTGTTCAGGGCGCGGGCCAGGAGGCGGGCGGTGGTGGTCTTGCCCACCCCGCGCACCCCGGTCAGCATGAAGGCGTGGGCGATGCGGCCGGTGGCGAAGGCATTGGTGAGCGTCCTCACCATGGCCTCCTGACCGATCATGTCCTCGAATGTCCTGGGCCGGTATTTGCGGGCCAGGACCGTATAGGCCTCGCCGTCGTTGCGATGGGCGTCGTCAGCGACTGGTGCGGGACCCGGGACGGCGGGTTGCGCCGCCGCCGGCGCGGGCGCAGCGGCGGGCGCGCCGAACATGTCGTCGGTGTTGACGTCGCGCTCGGGCGCGTCGTCCTCCGCCCAGGGCGGATCGCCGGAATCAAGGTCGACGTCGGTCATGGGACCGTCTTACCGCGACTTGGCCGTGCGGGGCGACTCCCGCCTGTCGTCCACCCCCGCTTTCGCGGGGATGGACCGGGCCGGATCAGGCGGTGAGGTCGCGCGGCAGCTGGCCGCCGTTGTCGACGATCTTCTGCAGCACCTGTTTGTGCAGCCAGATGTTCATGCTGGCCGAGTCCGAGGTGTCGCCGGTGTAGCCCAGCTCGTCGGCCAGTTGCTTGCGCTCGGCGAGCGAGCTTTCCATGCCCAGCAGCTTCATCAGGTCGACAATGGAGGTGCGCCAGTTCAGCTTCTGGTCGCGCTGGTCGTTCATGAAGTCGAGGATGCCGGCGACATCGACGGGGGCCGTGGCGGGCGCGGCGGCGGCCGGCACCACCGGGGGCTGGACCGGCGTCGCGGTCGGGGCCGGCTGCGGCGGGGCGGACGGCGTCTTCGGCGCGTCCTTGCGGTTGAAGATCTTGCCGAGGATGTTGCCGAGAATGCTCATGGGGTCGCTCCGGTGGGGTGGGCCAAGGGAGCGGGCGGCGGCGGTCGAGGTTCCCGAAGGCCGGCGTGTGCGGCGGGCCCCCTCCACCCCCGCGCAAGCGCGCGGCGGTCCCCCTCCCCCGATGGGGGAGGAATGCGCTCAAGCAGCGAGGCTCCGCGAGCCGAGCGGTAGCGCGACAACCTGCGCTCAAGCAGCGAGCGACCGCGTCGCGAGCGTTAGCGCATCAAGGATGGGGAAGTGGAGACCGCGACCCGAAGGGGAATTCGTTGTGGCTGCTGCCTTCCGGCCCTGACCAGGTTGGCGAAGCCTTCGCCCGCGATCTCCACCCCCCATATCGCCAATCGCGCGGCCGAGATCAAGGGACCCCCTCCCCGGCCCCGTCGATCCCGGCTAGGGAACGGCCATGGCCCTCCCCGTCCTGAACACCTTTGCCGGCAATCCGCTGGACCGCGCCGGCGACCAGAGGAACAGTCCCGACTGGCTGGAGGAGCAGGCCGCCAATATCGAGGCCCTGTCGCTGGTGTTCTGGGACGGCAAGCCGTTGCTGGAGGACCACCCCGACGGGCCGCGGCTGGCGTGGATCGCGCTCAGCCACGCCCGGGACCTGATCCGGGACGGGGACCGCGAGCTGTTCCTCGGGCTGTGGAAGGGCGTGCCGTGTTTCGCGGTGGAGTTCGAGGGGGCGGCGGATCCGGCGACGGGTCCTGTGCGCGGTCTGGGGGCGTTCACGGAGATGCGCGAGGCGGCGGCGGTGCTATCGGGGGCGGACGCGGCCATGGCCGGTGGAGCCAAGTCGCTGTTCGACTGGCGGCGGCGGCACGGCTTCTGTGCCAACTGCGGCCAGGAGAGCGAGACGGCCTGCGGCGGGTGGAAGCGGATCTGCCCGGCCTGCAAGACGGAGCATTTTCCGCGCGTCGATCCGGTGACCATCATGCTGCCGGTGTTCCAGGACCGCTGCCTGCTGGGGCGGCAGGCGGCCTGGCCGGCGGGGCGGATGTCGGCCCTGGCGGGATTCCTCGAACCCGGCGAGACGATCGAGGAGGCCTGCGCACGCGAGGTGCAGGAGGAGGCGGGGCTGACGGTGACGGCGGTGCGCTATCACTCCAGCCAGCCGTGGCCGTTCCCCAGCCAGCTCATGATCGGGCTGATCGCCGAGGTCAGCGATGACGACGCGAGGCCGGACCAAACCGAACTCGAAGAAGTGGCATGGCTGACGCGGGATGAGGCGCGGGCGGTGCTGGCAGGAACGCACACCATCAAGGCCCCGCCGAAATTCGCGATCGCGCGGACCTTGCTTGAGGCGTGGGTGGGGGAAGAGGCGGAGTAAGCTAGCGTTCTCCCTCCCCCTCGGGGGAGGGTCGTCGCGTAGCGACGGGGTGGGAAGGGCCGGTGATGCAGACACAGGCCTGTAAGGTCTCGCCTTGCCGCCCCCACCCGGCTTCGCTGCGCTCAGCCACCCTCCCCCGAGGGGGAGGGAGAAACTCGCCTCAGACCGACCGCCGCGCCGCCTCGAGGTCCGCCGGATTGTCGACCGAGATGGGGGCTTCGGCGATGACGGCGGCCCAGATCGACAGGCCCAGTTCCAGCGCCCGCAGCTGTTCCAGCCTCTCGCGCTGCTCCAGCGGCGACGGCGGGGCGGCGCAGAAGCGTCTGAGGGCCTCGCGGCGGTAGCCATAGAGGCCGATGTGACGCCAGACGGGGGCGTCGCCGTAGAGGGTCGACCGCGTGAAGTAGAGCGCCCGGGCGTGACGCTCGCCCTCGGCGAGGGCCAGGACCGCCTTGACCACATCCACATTGGTCCGGTCGGAGGGGTCCGCCTCGGGCGCGACGAGAGTGGCGATGTCGCAGGTCGGCTCGCCATGCAGGAGGGCGGCGCAGGCGGTGGCCAGGCCGGGGTCGGCGAAGGGCATGTCGCCCTGCAGGTTGATGATGGCGTCGTATTCCCCCTCCGGATCGAGGGTCTCCAGCGCGGCCAGGACGCGGTCGGAGCCGCTGGGCAGGGCCGGGTCGGTCAGGACGGCGCGGCCGCCCGCCGCCTCGACCACGGCGACGATTTCGGGGTCACCCGCCGCCACGGCGACCGGCAGGCCGGACACCATGGCCTGCTCCCACGCCCGCACGATCATGGGCTTGCCGCCGATGTCGGCCAGAGGCTTGCCGGGGAGCCGGGTGGCAGCCATTCGGGTCGGGATCAGGATCAGGGGTTTCATGGTCAGGGTCCACCTGCGACGCCCCGGCACCCTTCGGGACTGCGGGGCCGGTTGCGAAGGCGGCGCTAGCGTGTCAGAGACCGCCACGCAAGAAATTCGCCCGGAACGCGCGAGCGCGACGGGCCTCCAGAGACGGGATGCGACGACGCGATGAGCGGCGATCTGAAGTGGAACAAGATTTTCGGTGCCGGTCTCGGTACGGCGCTCGCCATCCTGCTGGTGCAGCAGGTGTCCGGCGCGATCTATGCGACGGAAACGCCCGAGAAGATGGGCTATTTCGTCAATGCCCCCGAGGAAGCCGAGGGCGGTGCGGCCGAAGTCGAGCTGGCACCCGACTGGGGCACCCTGATCCCGGTCGCCGACCTGGCCGCCGGTGAGGCGGCCTTCGCCCGCTGCCAGGCCTGCCACACCATCAATGCCGGCGGACCCAACGGCATCGGACCAAACCTTTACGGCGTGGTCGGCGGTCCGGTCCTGCATGCCGCCGGCTTCGCCTATTCCGACGCCATGATCGCGCACAAGGACGAAGCCCCGATCTGGGGCTTTGATGAGCTGGATCAGTTCATTACCGCCCCGAACCGCTATGTGAACGGCACCAAGATGTCGTTCGCGGGCCTGCGGGATACCACGGCGCGGACCAATCTGATTGCCTGGTTGCGGACCCAGGGGTCGGCGGCCTATCCGGTGCCGGCACCGGATCCGGCCCGCCAGCCGGGTGCCGTCGAGACCGGTGAACCCGCCATCGACGACACACGCACCCTTGAGGGCACGCCCGATGTTCCCGCATCGCCGGGCGCGCCCGTCACGGGCATCGCCGGCCAGCCCCGCGTCCAGACGAGCGACGTCGCCCCGCCCGCCGCGGACAGCCTGGCCCCCCCGAACACCTGATCGATCCTGATTGACGACAGACAGGCGGCCCTTGGGCCGCCTGTTTTCGTTTCAGCCCAGCCGGCGGAAGACAGCAGGCGCGAGGCCGTCGGCGAGGCACCGGGCGTCGGCTTCCGCCAGGGCCTCGGTCACCACCTGGCCATGATGGCCGGTGGCGTGGATGATGTGGGCGTCGTCCAGCATGAAGGCCGAATGGCCGGTCCAGCTCTGGCCGGCCGGGGCAGACAGCCAGACCACGATGTCTCCGCGCCGGGCCGCATCGCGTGCAACAGGGTGACCCAGTTCAGCCTGTTCATGCGCCCGTCGCGGCCCGGGCAGGCCGCAGGCGAACAGGGATTGCTGCACCAGTCCCGAACAGTCGGTCGCCACGGAGGAGCGGGCCCCGAGACTGTGGGGCACACCCAGCAGGCGTTCGGCAACGGCCACGGGATCAGTCTCGAACACGCCGATGGGTGCATGATCCGGAGACGCCGGGGTGGCCGGGTCGACAAGGGCGTTCAGCGGCAGGGCGGACCGGGTTGCGCTCACACGGCGGTTCGGGAGGCCCCGCTGGGGTTCGAGCGCCGACGCATCCATCCAGCCCACGACCCCGTCGCGCCGCGCCTGACCCCAGACCCGGCCGCCGCGGCGATCCAGCACATCGAAGACCTCGCCATGCAGGAGCTGGTCGATGCGTTCGGACGCCGGCGAGGCCTCGGCATGGATATCGCTGACGGGTGCGGTGGCCCGCATCGGCTGGACCGGCCGGAAGGTGTCGGCCCGGACAAGCCCCTCCAGCGCCTGGGCAGCCAGATCGGGCCGGGCCAGGGTGGTGCGGGCATCAAGGGATCGCGACAGGTCGGTCAAGCGCGGGCTCTGACAGTTGGGTCATCCTTGTCCCAGACGAAGGCGAAAGTCCCGTTAATGGCGGGAGCATCCTGTGGAAATCTTGCCCCCTCGGCGGTGACACGCCATTTCAGTGCAACAGAAGCGCGGGGGAACGGCGGATGCTGGCTTTCGGACTGGTGGCGGCCGTTCTGGCTGTTCTGCTGGTGTTCCCGGACACCGGAATCGGCCGGGCCCTGCATCGCTGGCTGGTCATCGCACCCGCACAGGCCCTGGACCGGGTTCCCACCGGCGAGATCACCTTCTATGCCCTGCTGATCGCCGGAGGTCTGATCCTGACCCTGCTGTTCGAGGCGGAGGGCCTGCGCCTGTTTGGCCTGTTGCTACCGGACACGCTGGTGTGGTTCGCCCTGTTCGACGTAAGTGTGTTTGTCGACGCCCTGCTGATCACAGGGGCGATCCTGGCCTCGAATGGTCTGCGGGTCCTCCGGGCGCAGGTGGCGGTTGCGCGGGCCCGGGTGGCAAGGCTGACGACCCGGATTTCCGGTCGCGCGCGACGCGTCCGCAGACCGGCGCGCCCTGGCCGGCCCTCGAATGACGACGACCGCCCGGCGTGGGCGGGTCAGCCCGGGTACCGGGCCTTCAGCATGGCATAGGCCGCCCGCAAGCCCTGCGCCTCGCCACCCTCGGGCCAGCCGGGGCGACCCCGGCTGTTCCACGCAAAGACGTCCAGATGGGCCCAGGCTCCGGTGGCGGGCGCGAATTTCTGCAGGAACAGGGCGGCGGTGATCGACCCGCCCTGGGCCCAGCCGGCGGAATCGTTGCGGACATCGGCGATGTCGCTGTCGATGGCGGCCCGGTACCCGGGCCACAGCGGCATGCGCCAGAGCGGATCGCGCACCGCATGGGCCGCCGCCAGCAGGTCGGCCGCCAGCGCCTCGTCGTCGGTATAGAGCGGCGGCAACTCCGGTCCCAACGCCACCCGGGCCGCCCCGGTCAGTGTGGCATAGTCCAGTGTCAGGTCGGGGGCATGTTCGCCCGCCCGCGTCAGGACGTCGGCGAGGATCAGCCGGCCTTCGGCATCCGTATTACCGATCTCGATGGTCAGACCCTTGCGGCTGTTCAGGACGTCCCCGGGCCGGAAGGCATCGGCGGAGATGGCATTCTCGACCGCCGCCACCAGCACCACGAGGCGGATATCCAGCCCCGCCTGCATCACCAGCCGGCCCAGCGCCAGCGCATGGGCCGCGCCGCCCATGTCCTTTTTCATATTGCGCATGCCCGCAGCGGACTTGATATCCAGCCCGCCGGAATCAAACGCGACCCCCTTGCCGACAAGCGCGATCAGCGGCCGGTCGATGCGGTCCAGATTCCAGCCGATCTCGATCACGCGGGGAGCCCGGTGCGGTGCCGCAGCGCGCCCGACGGCGTGGACGGCGGGATAGTTTTCCTCCAGCAGGGCCTCGCCGGTGGTCACCGTGATCGCGGCCCCGTGGGCCCCGGCGATCTCGCGGGCGATGGTCTCCATTTGCAGCGGCCCCATGTCGGCGGGCGGGGTGTCGACCATCTCGCGTGCGAGGGCGCATGCGGCCGCGATGTTGAGCGCCTCGGCGACGTCGAAGCCTTGCGGCGCGACCAGCCGCACGCCCGACCGGCCCTTGCCGGGCTTGTAGCGGTCAAAGACATAGCGTCCGAGGAGGAAGGCCAGGGTGGCTGCCCCGGCGTCTGCCTCTTCAGCCTCCAGCCGGTAGAGCCCCTCCGGCAGTCTCGCGGACAGGGCGCGCGCGCTCATCGGGTCAAAGGTCTTGCCCGTGCCCACCAGCACGCGGTCGACCCCGCCTCCGCTGCCCGCAGGGACCACCAGAACCTCGCCCGGCTTGCCCTTGAAGCCCAGACGCGCCGCCCAGTCTCGGGCGGCTCCGTCCAGCGCCGCGTCCGGCCCGACGAAATGAACCGGCGTCGCATCGGCCGCTTCAGGGGCTGTGCTGGCGATCAGGGCATCGGGCGAGACGGCGGACATGGGCGGATTAACCAATGATTGACGCGATGAGCGGAGTCTGCGGGAGCAGAAATCCCGATCGGATCGTCCCATGTCGCGCACCCGGGCCTCAAGCTCAATCGCTCTCGCCGCAAGCCTCCTGTGCGGTCTGGCCCTGACCAGCCCGGCCGCAGCACAACAGGCCGGCGCATCGCGGACTCCGGCGTCTGCCGAGGACCGGGCGGCCTACAGCCGGCTGGATCCCCTCGCCCGCTCGGTCTTCTGGTCGCGCGAGATGGAGATGAATCCGGCCGACCCGGTCGCCGGGGTGCGGCTGGCCGAGGCCCTGCGGCAGATGGGCCAGTACGAACAGGCGGCCCAGACGGCGCAGCAGGTGCTGGTGGCCCAGCCCGCCAATGTCGACGCCATGCTGGAGGTGGGTCGTGCCCATATCGCGCGGGGCCAGGCCTTCTATGGCATCGCGGCTCTGGAGCAGGCCCTGGCCCTGGCCCCTGATGACTGGCGTCCGCTATCCCTGTTGGGCGTGGCCTATCAGCAGGTGAGACGCGCAGAAGACGCACAGGTCGCCTGGGCCCGCGCGCTGACCCTGTCGCCGGAGAATCCCGAGGTCCTGAACAACGCCGCCATGGCGAGGGTGACCGGTGGCGATGCCGGCGGGGCAGAGGCCCTCTTGCGGCGCGCGCTCGTCCAGCCGGGAGCAACGCAGCAGATGCGGCTGAACCTCGCCATGGTGCTCGGCCTGCAGGGGCGGACGCCCGAGGCCGAGCAAATCATCCGCCGCGAACTGCCGCCCGAGGTTGCGGATCGCAATCTGGAATGGCTGCGCAACCGGGCCCGGGCGCAGACGACCGAAGGCCGGGCCGAGGCGTCCTCCGCCTCCGCCCGGACCTGGTCGTCGCTACAGGCGCAATAGCCGGGCTCAGCCGCCCCGGGCGTCCGCCAGAGCCAGACGGGCGCGCAGACGCGCGTCGGTGGACACGGCCTGGGCGATGGCGTTGAAGCGGTCCAGCTCCAGGCCCGAGGCCGAAACGGCGGAAGCCATGGCGGCCTGCTGTTCGGCGGTGGGTGCCGAGCCGTCGGTGGGAGCGGCAGCGCGCACCTGAACCATGGCAGAGGCGAACTGGGCCGCCTCGGCATCCGTCACGGAGGCGGCGACCGATCCGGCTGGCGATTGCGGTGTGTCGAGGACCGCGAGCCGTGCGCGCAGGACCTCGTCGCTCGAGACGGCGGTGGCCAGGGCGTTGAAGGTGGTGATGTCCATGCCGGAGCCTTCGACCGCGGCGGCCATGGCGGCCTGCTGCTCGGCATTCGGGGCGGTCCCGTCGGTGGGGGCGGCGGCGCGCACCTGGCCCATGGCCGTGCTGAAGGCCTGGAGCTGGGCGTCAGAGTATTCGGCGGTCTGCGCGATGGCGGACGGTGCGGCAACAGAGGCGGACGCAACCCCGGTCAGGGCAAGCATGGAAACAGCAGCGATCAGGGTCAGGCGCATGGGAAATCCTTGGCAGTTTGGTGACAAACGTGTCGGGGAGAACAGAAAGGCTAGCGCCCAATAACCCCCGTGACAAATCGCGGGTTCCGTGACCGTGCTGTTCCAGGGCTTCTCCGCGAGGGTGCCGGTGCCTATCTTCAGGCCATGATCGATGATCTCTACAGCACCCGAATCCTGACGCTGGCGGCCAACCTGCCCCACGCGGGACGGCTGGCCGCGCCTGACGGAACCGGCGAGCGGGTGGCGCGACTGTGCGGCTCGCGGGCCATTGTCGATGTGGTGCTGGACCCCGAAGGGCGGGTCGCAAGGTTCGCCCAGGACATCAAGGCCTGCGCCCTCGGCCAGGCTGCGGCCGGGGTGCTGGGCGAGGCCGTGATCGGAGCGACCGTCGACGAGGTCAGGACCGCGCGGGACGACACCCTGGTCATGCTGAAATCCGGGGGCGAGGGCCCGACCGGCCGATTCGAGGGACTGCAGGCCTTGCAGCAGGTCGCGGACTATCCGGCCCGCCACGCCTCGACCCTCGTGGCGATCGAGGCAACGCTGGACGCGGTCTCGGCGGCCCTCGCGCGACGCGGAGCCACAGCCGGGGCCGCCTGAACCGGTTGCCCCGGGTCCCGCCGCGAGGGATAAGCCGCCACCATGGCCCGCCCAGACCGTCCGACCGAGGCCACCCTGTACGAACGCGGCGTCCGCGCGGCCCATCGCGGCTACAAGGTCACCCTCAGTCCCTTCTTTGGCCAGTCGTGCCGCTTCCTGCCGACCTGCTCCGACTATGGGCGCGATGCCCTGATCCGGCACGGTCTGCGCAAGGGGGGGTGGCTGACCCTGCGCCGGCTCTGTAAATGCCACCCCTTCGGCGGTTCGGGATACGACCCGGTGCCGCCACGCGAGACTGAAGAGCCATGATCCAGCTGACCTTCCCCGACGGTGCCGTGCGTGACTATCCGGCCGGTTCGACCGCACGCGACGTGGCCCACGCCATCTCGCCCTCCCTCGCCAAGAAGGCCGTCCTGGCCGAGCTGAACGGCGAGCAGCGCGACCTGAACCGGGTGCTTGAGACCAGCGGATCCTTCCGACTGATCATGCGGGACGACCCGGCGGCGCTGTACACCATCCGGCACGACACGGCCCATGTGCTCGCGGAAGCCGTGCAGAAGCTGTTCCCCGGCACCCAGGTCACCATCGGCCCGGCGATTGAGGACGGGTTCTATTATGACTTCGCCCGCGCCGAGCCCTTTTCCACCGACGACTTCGCCGCCATCGAGAAGGAGATGGGCAAGATCGTCGACCGCGACGCGAAGTTCGAGCGCGAGGTCTGGGACCGCGACGAGGCGATCCTGTTCTTCGAGGCGCGGGGCGAGACCTTCAAGGCCGAGCTGATCCGTGATCTGCCGGAGAGCGAGACCATCACCCTCTATCGCCAGGGCGACTGGATCGACCTGTGCCGGGGGCCGCATTTTCCCTCGACCCGCCATGTCGGCAAGGCGTTCAAACTGACCAAGCTGGCCGGGGCCTACTGGCGCGGGGACTCAAACCGCGAGCAGCTGCAGCGCATCTACGGGACGGCCTGGGCCACAAAAGAGGATCTGGACGCCTATCTGACCCGGCTGGAAGAGGCAGAGAAGCGGGACCACAGGAAGCTGGGCCGGGCCATGGAGCTCTTCCACATGCAGGAAGAGGGCCGGGGCATGGTCTTCTGGCACCCCAAGGGCTGGGTGCTGTGGCAGGTCATCGAGGCCTATATGCGCCGTCGCCTCGACGCCGCCGGCTATGTCGAGGTCAAGACGCCCCAGGTGCTGGACCGCAAATTCTGGGAGGCCTCGGGCCACTGGGAGAAATACCGGCCCAATATGTTCGTCTGCGAGACGGTGGAGGGCGAGACCCTCAGCCTGAAGCCGATGAACTGCCCCGGCCACGTCCAGATCTTCGGCATAGGCCAGCGGTCCTACCGCGAGCTGCCGCTGCGCATGGCCGAGTTCGGGGCCTGTCACCGCTATGAGCCGTCAGGGGCCCTGCACGGCCTGATGCGGGTGCGCGGCTTCACCCAGGATGACGCCCACATCTTCTGCCGCGAGGACCAGATCGTCGACGAGACGCGGCGGTTCATCGAGCTGACCAAGATCGTCCACGCCGACCTCGGCATGCAGACCGCCTATATCAACCTGGCCACCCGGCCCGAGGTGCGCGCCGGTTCGGACGAATTCTGGGACAAGGCCGAGGGCATGCTGGGCGAGGCCGCGCGTCTGGCGGGCGTCGATCCGGTCATCGCCGAGGGCGACGGGGCCTTCTACGCGCCCAAGCTGGACTTCGTGGTCAAGGACGCCATCGGCCGGGAATGGACCTGCGGCACGCTGCAGCTGGACTATGTGCTGCCGGAACGGCTGAACGCGGAATATGTCGGCGAGGACGGGCAGAAGCACCGGCCGGTGATGCTGCACCGGGCCATCCTGGGCAGTTTCGAGCGGTTCATCGGCATCATGATCGAGAACTACGCCGGGGCCTTCCCCCTGTGGCTGGCTCCGGTCCAGGCGGTGGTGGCGACGATCACCTCGGACGCCGACGGCTATGCGCAGGAGGTGGCGGCGAAGTTCAAGGCCGCAGGCCTCCGTGTGGAGACCGATCTGCGCAACGAAAAGGTCGGCTACAAGGTACGCGAACACTCGGTCGGAAAGGTCCCGGTCATCGCCGTGGTCGGCCGCAACGAGGCCGAGAAGGGCGAGGTGGCCATCCGCCGGCTGGGCTCGCAGGACCAGACGGTGGTGTCGGTCGAGGAGGCCATCCGGATTCTCACCGCCGAGGCGACCCCGCCCGACCTGCGCTGATCGTCACCCGCCCGATCCGTCCGGCTCCCGCAGCCGGAGGATCGTGGCGATCTGGACGTCGTCAAGCAGGATGTGGGCTGCAACACCGCTCGCGTGGCTCCTCAGCAGAGCCTCGGCCTGGGCGCGGGCCTCTTCTTCGGTGGCGGCGTCCAGCGGCTCCATATGAGGCACCGACGGGGTGTTGCGTTCAATGAAGCAGAAAAAGGTTGGCACGGCCCACTCCCGGTCAGGTCGTGCGGATATCACCAATAACGGCCACGCTTTGTGCGGGGGCCGACATAGGGATCGAAGCGGCACCTCCAGCGTTGCCGTTCCATGTCCGAAAGCTTTGAAAACCGGTTTATCAGCGCCCTTGACCCCGAAGATCTGGACGCCCTGCGGCCCATGCTTCGCCGGGTCAGCGTGACGGCAGACCAGATCGTCGTTGATCAGGATGCGCCGGTTGAACTGGTCCATTTCCCGATCGACTCCCAATTCGCCAACCTGATCCGCTTTCCCGACGGCACAGCCATCGAGACGGCCGTGATCGGCAATGAGGGTCTGACCGGGCTGGCTCCCGTGATGGCGGATCTCCGCTGCGGATGGGATATCGGCTGCCGGACGTCGGGTGAGGCCTATGTGGTCGCGGCCCAGGCGCTGCGGGCCCTCGCGGCCGACCGTTCCCGGGTGATGGCGCGATTGATGGCCCTGACCGACCTTTATCAGTCACAGGCGGCGCATTCGGCCGCGTGCAACGCCACACACACCGTGCATGAGCGGGTCGCCCGGTGGTTCCTGACGACCGACGATCTGTCGCCACGGAACACGATGATCTTTCGTCAGGAGGAAATGGCCCGTCTGATCGGGGCGCGAAGGTCCACCGTCAGCGAGGCGGCGTCCGAGCTGAAGCGGCGCAAGCTGATCGCCTACAACCGCGGCGTGATCCGGATCCTCGACCGGCCGGGCCTGGAGGCAGCAGCCTGCGATTGCTACCGGATGCTCAAGCCCCGGCTGGACGGACTGTATAGCTGAGGCGGTCCTGAGTCGGATCGGCGACACTGGAACCCCCGTTGCTGCCGGGGATTTCACAGGCTCCCCCCCACACGGAGCCCTTCTCATGGCGGACAAGACTCTCGACACCCTGTTCCACGACACGCTCAAGGACATCTATTACGCCGAGCGCAAGATCCTGAAGTCCCTGCCGAAGATGCAGCGCGCGGCGCAGTCGCCCGAGCTCAAGGCGGCTTTCGAGAAGCACAAGGATCAGACCGAGGTCCAGATTGAACGCCTGCAGCAGGTGTTCGAGATCATCGGCAAGCCGGCCCGCGGCAAGACCTGCGATGCCATCGAGGGTATCCTGGCCGAGGGCGAGGAGATCATGGAGGAATACAAGGACAAGGCGGCGCTGGACGCCGGCCTGCTGGCGGCCGCCCAGGCCGTCGAACACTATGAGATCACCCGCTACGGCACCCTGAAGCGCTGGGCCCTGGTGCTCGGCATGAAGGATGCGGCCGCCCTGCTGGATGAGACCCTGCAGGAAGAGTCGCAGACCGACGAGGACCTGACGGGCATCGCCGACGCCACGGTCAATGCCGATGCGATGAAGCAGGCGGCGTAGGCCCCAATTCCTTCAAAGCCCGGACGCGGGGCTGGCGGACCGGCGAGAGCCAGGCTGCCAGCCCCGTTTTCATGCCCGGACCTCGCGGGGGCGTTACTTGACGTTGACGTAAACGTAGGCTTTAGACGCCCCCACCGTCCTCTTTGGAGACCCAGCCGATGACCGAGGCCTATATCTACGACGCGGTGCGCACGCCGCGCGGCAAGGGCAAGAAGGACGGCTCCCTGCACGAGATCACCGGCCTGAGCCTGGCGACCCAGGTGCTGGAAGCCCTGCGCGACCGCAACGGCCTCGATACGTCGAAGGTTGATGACGTCATCCTTGGCTGCGTCACGCCCGTTGGCGAACTGGGGGCCGACATCGCCCGGACCGCCGTCCTTTCCGCGGGCTGGGCCCAGACGGTCGCCGGCGTCCAGATCAACCGCTTCTGCGCTTCCGGCCTCGAGGCCGTGAACATGGCCGCGGCCAAGGTGAAGTCCGGCGAGGCCGACTTCGCCGTGGGCGGCGGTGTCGAGGCCATGAGCCGGGTGCCCATGGGCAGCGACGGCGGGGCCTGGCCGGTCGATCCCTCCAGCGCCTTCCCCACCTATTTCGTGCCCCAGGGCGTCTCGGCCGATATGATCGCCTCGAAGTATGGCTTCAGCCGCGATGACGTCGATGCCTATTCGATGGAAAGCCACAAGCGGGCCGCCGCCGCCTGGGCTGACGGGCGCTTTTCGAAGTCGGTCGTGCCGGTGAAGAACCAGCTGGGTCTGGTCCAGCTGGACCGCGACGAGACCATTCGTCCGAACACGGACATGCAGACGCTCGGCGCGCTGAACCCCTCCTTCGCCATGATGGGCGAGATGGCCTTCGACAGCGTCATCAACCAGCGCTACCCCGAGGTCGAGCGGGTCAACCACGTCCACACCCCGGGCAACTCGTCCGGCATCGTCGACGGCTCGGCCGGGGTGCTGATCGGCAGCCTCGAGGCCGGCAAGGCTCTCGGCCTGACGCCGCGGGCCCGCATCAAGGGCGCGGCCTCGATCGGGTCGGAGCCCTCGATCATGCTGACCGGACCGGAATTCGTGACGAAGAAGCTGCTCGGCAAGCTGGGCATGACCGTCGCCGACATCGACGTGTGGGAGCTGAACGAAGCCTTCGCGGCGGTCGTCCTGCGCTACATGCAGGCGCTGGACATCCCGCACGACAAGATGAACGTGAACGGCGGCGGCATCTCCATGGGCCACCCGCTGGGGGCCACGGGGGCCATGATCACCGGCATCGCCCTGGACGAGCTGGAGCGCTCCGGCAAGGAGACCGCCCTGATTACCCTGTGCATCGGCGGCGGCATGGGCACCGCGACGGTTATCGAGCGGGTTTGATTTCACGGTGCTCCCCCGTCGGGGGAGCTGTCAGCGAAGCTGACTGAGGGGGCCGGCCCCGAACGCCGGCGTCTGCGGTGGGCCCCCTCCACCGCTTCGCGGTCCCCCTCCCCCGATGGGGGAGGATTTGAGGAAGACGAACATGGAAAACTTCAAGATCGACGTCGACGCCGACGGCATCGCCCTGATCACCTTCGACGTTCCGGGCCGTTCGATGAACACCCTGACCTCGGGCGTGATGGCCGAGATTCCGCAGATCGTTGAGCGGATCAAGACAGACGACGCCATCAAGGGCGCGGTCCTGACCTCGGGCAAGGCCTCGGGCTTCTGCGCGGGGGCCGACCTCGGCGACATGGCCGGTGGCATGCTGGCCGGTGGCTCGCTGCAGGACGCCTATGACGCGGGCTGGAAGCTGAACGGCACGCTGCGGGCGCTGGAGACCTGTGGCAAGCCGGTGGCCGCCGCGATCAACGGCCTGGCCCTCGGCGGCGGTCTGGAACTGACCCTCGCCTGCCACTACCGGGTCGTGGGAGACGACAACAAGATTCAACTGGGCCTGCCCGAGATCAAGGTCGGCCTGTTTCCCGGCGGCGGCGGCACCCAGCGCCTGACGCGCCTGATCGGGGTGCAGGCGGCGATGACGGCGATGAGCGCGGGCTCGTCGTGGCGGCCGAATGACGCCAAGGGTGCCGGCGTGGTCCATGAGCTCGTGGCCAAGGGCGGCGAGGTCGAGGCGGCGAAAGCCTGGATCAAGGGCGGCGGCAAGGCCGTCCAGCCGTGGGACGACAAGAGCTTCAAACTCCCCGGCGGCGGCCCCTACCACCCGGCCGGCATCCAGAATTTCCTCGTCGGCAACGCCATGCTGCGCAAGCAGTCGTTCGGCAACTATCCGGCCGTGCTGAACCTGATGAAGGCCGTCTATGAGGGCACCCAGGTGCCCATGGACGCGGCCCTGCGGATCGAGACCCGCTATTTCATCAAGACCCTGATGACACCCCAGGCCCAGGCCATGATCCGCAGCCTGTTCCTGTCGAAACAGGAGCTGGACAAGGGAGCCGTGCGCCCGGCCGGCATTCCGGCCTCGGACGCGAAGAAGGTCACCGTCATCGGGGCCGGCATGATGGGCGCAGGGATCGCCTATGTGCAGGCGCTGGCCGGCATCCAGACCATCCTGATCGACCGGAGCCAGGAAGACGCCGACAAGGGCAAGGCCCATGTCGAGGGTCTGCTGAAGAAGCGCCTGTCGCGCGGGCAGATTACCCAGGACAAATATGATGCCCTGCTGGCCTCGGTCATCGCCACCACCGACTACGACCAGATCAAGGGCTCGGACCTCGTCATCGAGGCGGTGTTCGAGAACCGCGAGATCAAGGCCGATGTGACGAAGCGGGCGGAGGCCCAGCTGGAAGCCGGGGCCGTGTTCGGGTCCAACACCTCGACCCTGCCGATCACCGGCCTGGCCGAGGCCAGCGTGCGACCCGAGGACTTCATCGGCATCCACTTCTTCTCGCCGGTCGACAAGATGATGCTGGTCGAGATCATCCGGGGCGAGAAGACCGGTCAGGCCGCGATCGCCAAGGCCCTCGACTATGTCATGAAGATCAAGAAGACCCCGATCGTCGTCGACGACGGTCGCGGCTTCTACACCTCGCGCTGCTTCGGCACCTATGTGGCCGAGGGGATGGCCATGCTGGAAGAGGGCTATGCCCCCGCCCTGATCGACAACATCGGCCGGATGACGGGCATGCCGCGCGGCCCGCTGGAGATGCACGACGACGTCGCGCTGGACCTGTCGGTCAAGATCGCCAAACAGACGGCGGTGGATCTGGGCGAGGCCTACCAGCCGCTGCCGGGCTCGGAGATCGTCCGCAAGATGGTCGAGGATCTGGGACGCTATGGCCGCAAGAATGGCATGGGCTTCTATGACTATGACCAGAAGCCCAAGAAGCTGTGGTCCGGTCTGGCCGACCTGGCCCCGGTGACGATCAACGATTCCACGCCGGAACTGGTCGAGGACCAGAAGCGTCGCCTGCTGTACCGCCAGGCGGTCGAGGTCGCGAAATGCTGGGAAGAGGGCGTGATCGACGATCCGCGCGAGGCCGATGTCGGCGCCATCCTGGCCTGGGGCTTTGCGCCCTGGACCGGCGGGCCGATCACCATGATCGACCAGATCGGGCTGAAGGCCTTCGTCGAACAGGCCGATGTCTATGCCGAACGCTACGGCGACCGGTTCAAGGTGCCCCAACTGCTGCGGGACATGGCCGCGAAGGGCGAGACCTTCTACGGCCGGTTCACGGGCGCGAAGGCTGCGGCTTAAGACCCCCGGTCTCCTCCCCGGTCGCCGCTTGCGAACGGGGAGGGGGACCGCCCGCGGCTTCGCGGGGGGTGGAGGGGCTCTTGACGCCCCACCATCGTGCCGGCTTTCAGAACCCCTCCGTCTCCTCCGCTTCGCTCCGGATCCACCTCCCCATCGCTGCGCGACAGGGAGGAGATGGCTGCCTTAGATGATGTCCAGCGGTTGCGCCGTCGTGGGCGGCGGAAAGGCGCGATCGAGGGTGGCGATGTCCTCGGCGTCGAGCTCAATCTCGAGCGCGGCCGCATTAGCCTCCACGTGGGCGATGCTGGAGGCTTTGGGGATGGCGATCACGCCGGGCTGACGCATCACGGCGGCCAGGGCGATCTGGGCCGGAGTGGCGTCGTGCCGGTCGGCGACGGCCTGCAACGCCGGATGGTTCAGCAGGTCGCCGCGCCCGAGGGGCGAATACGCCATCAGCGGCATGGATCGTTCCTCGGCCCAGGGCATCAGGTCGAACTCCACACCCCGCGAGCCCAGATTGTAGAGGACCTGATTGGTGGCGCAGTGCTCCCCGCCCTCGATCTGTTCCAGCCGGGCCATTGAGCGGATGTCGAGGTTGGAGACGCCCCAGCGGGCGATCATGCCCTCGTCGACCAGTTCCTCGAACCCGGCGACGATCTCTTCCAGCGGGTGGCGGCTCTGCCAGTGCAGCAGATACAGGTCCAGCCGCTCCACCCCCAGCCGCTCGAGGGTCTTTTCACAGTGGAGCATCATGGTCATTTCGCCGGCGTTCTCCGGCTTGATCTTGGAAACCAGAAATACCTCCTCGCGGCGACCCTGGATGACCTCACCGACCAGCCGTTCGGAACGGCCGTCGCCGTAGAGTTCCGCGGTGTCGATCAGGGTCAGACCCAGATCGATCCCTCGCGCCAGGGCGGCCTGTTCGGCATCGCGGGTTTTCGGATTGTCGCCGATCATCCAGGTCCCTTGGCCGAGAACAGGAACGATCGTACCGTCGGAGAAGCGGGTCATGCGGGTCATGGCGATATCAATGCACGACGACGCGGTCGGCGCCAAAGCCCCGGGATGCAAATATGGCGACAGAGATGCTCCAGACCCGGACGATCCGGACGGACGGCCTGACACAGCAGGTCCTCGAAGGAGGATATGAGGGCGGCGACGCGCCGCTCGTCCTGCTGATCCACGGCTTTCCCGAGCTGGGCATCAGCTGGCGGGCCCAGGTCGCGGCTCTTGCGGAGGCGGGCTTCCATGCCGTGGCTCCCGACATGCGCGGCTACGGCGGGACCGACAGGCCCGGGCGGACCGAGGATCACACCATCCTGCATCTGGTCGGGGACATGGTCGATCTGGTCCGGGCGCTGGGCCGGTCGACCTGTGTGGTCGTGGGCCACGACTGGGGTGCGCCGGTGGCCTGGCACTGCGCCCTGATGCGGCCCGATATGTTTACCGCCGTGGCCGGGCTGTCGGTGCCGTTCCAGCCCAGACGGGCAAAGGGTCCCCCGACCCCGGCCATGGAGGCGCTCTCGAAACGATCCGGCCGGGGCGAGTTGTATATGAACCAGTTCCAGGCCCCGGACACGCACCGCATGTTCGAGGCCGATGTGGCCACCGCGTTGAGGAAGGGGTTCTACGCCTACGACGGCGCGACCCCGACAGAGCGCCAGTCCACCGGCTTCATCGCCCCGGGCCATGACTTCATCTCGGAGGTCGCTGAAGATGCCACCCTGCCCCCCTGGATGAGCGAAGACCATTTCGCCGAGTATGTCGCGGCCTTCACCGGGAGCGGCTTCAAGGGTCCGCTGGACTGGTACCGCTGCCTTGATCTGAACTGGTCCCTGACCGCCTTCCTGCAGGGGCAGAAAATCCACCAGCCGGCGATGTTCATGGTCGGGGAGCGTGACCCTGTCCGCCACTATGCCGGCCAGCATGAGGTTGGGCTGAAGGACTGGTTGACGGACCTGCGCTCGCAGACCGTGGTTCCCGCAGCCGGTCACTGGCTTCAACAGGAACGTCCGGACATCGTTAATCCTGCGTTACTGGACTTTGTTAAGTCAGTTCACACTGGATATTTCGGTGAATAACGCGCCGTGACACGTGAAAGCGGCACTGTTCTCTGACATGGGCGTTACAGAAAGCACGATTTTCTGCGCGCTCCGCTCGAAGAACAGTATTACCTTTTATGGACGTCCACCCCGCTCTCCTGCTCGAACCCCTGGGGCCGGGCCGCGCTGACCAGCTCAGCCGCATTCGCGACGCCGGGCTGGTCCAGCAGGGCCGGGTCTTCCTGCTGTCATTTGAGCCCATCCGGACGGAAATGGGCTCGCGATGGCACGGCCGGAGGGAAATCGTCTGGGAGACTTTCGAGCGAGACCTGACCCGGGCCATGCCGGCTCCTGACCAGTTCATCCGCGTCACCGAAACCAGCTTTCTGGCAGCGATCAGCTCAACGGACAGCTATTCCGGCCAGGTCCGCTGTGCGGAGGTGTTTCGCCATGTCCTGGCGTTCTTTCTGGGCCGGACCGAGGACAGCGATCTGTCCATGTCGAGGGTCTCGGCCCTGGGTCCCGACAGTGTCTCCTCCGAGCCGATCGATCCGTCCCGCCAGCCCCCGCCGCCCCTGTCTATTGTCGCCGGAAGCCCTGCGCGCCTGCTGGCCCCCGAGGGCTGGGATCCGCCGTTGTCGTCACGCCACTCCACCCTGACCTTCGTG
Source organism: Brevundimonas sp. R86498 (assembly GCF_044598075.1). Classification (GTDB taxonomy): domain Bacteria; phylum Pseudomonadota; class Alphaproteobacteria; order Caulobacterales; family Caulobacteraceae; genus Brevundimonas. Next base: position 490,608 of record NZ_CP139004.1, read on the forward strand.
TCGCAGCGGTCAGGAGAGATCGAGGTCGAGATCCGGATCAGCCCGGTCTGGCGGCTGGATTGCAATCTCGTGGGGGCCTATGCGATCCGCCGCCGGCTCTCGCACGCCCTGTCCGACCTTTCGGATCGCGATCAGGAAGCCGTCGACGCGAGCGTGGCCGACTTTCTCGCCACCCTGATGGTGGACTACCAGAAGGAGGGCGGAGCCTTCGCCATCCTCTGCCCCTTCACCTTCACCACCCTGTCTTCCCGGAACGCACGCCAGCGGCTGCTGCACCGCTGCGGGCCGATACTGGAGGCCATGCGGCGCGCTGTGGTTCTGGAGCTGGACGGTCTGGTGCGCGGCACGCCCGTCGGGCGGGTCCATGAGACCCTCGCGATGTGCCGCTCCATGGCCCGGGCCCGGACGCTGTCGATCCGGGAGTTGTCGGCCACGGACATGTTGTACGGCGATCATGGCGCCGAGGGGGTGGCGATTGACGCGCGCGCCTTTTCCGAGCGCCAGCTGACCTTCGCGGTGTCACAGGTCCGGCGCAGCACAGCGAATATCGTCGTTCATGGCGTGCCGAGGGCGTGGGACCTGAAACGGCTGCACCGGTCCGGCGTCAGCCATGCGAGCGCGGACCCCTTCGGCCCGGACGCGGCTGTGGCTCGTCTTGAGGCCCAATCCGCCTGACCGGATCGCAGGTCTCGCGGCACGGGTGTCCGGGCCGGGTTCTCACACCTTTCGGCCATGGACGGCCCGCGGGTTCCGGCGCACTCTGCGCTGCCGCAATCCAGTCTGGCGGTGCCCGTCAGGAGACCGGGATGATCGTCATTGAAGCCGTCGCCCTGGCCGCCATACAGGCGGCGGAGGCCGGAGTGGTCGGGCGCTGGGAGGGGGCGCTTCGCATTGGCCCCAACACCCTGCCTCTGGTCGTGCGGGTAGAAACCGGTCCGGCCGGCATGACCGCCGCACTGGACAGCCCCACCCAGGGCGCGCGCGGGATACCCATCACCGATCTGACGGTCACAACCGGTACCGTCCGTTTCGCTGTTCCCTCGCTGGGTGGACGGTATGAAGGCGCGATCTCGACCGGCGGCGAACTGTGGACCGGGGCCTGGTCCCAGGGCGGATCATCCCTGCCGCTGGTCCTTGCCCGGTCCGCCGCCGAGACCGGGGCCGCCGTCCCGGACCAGCTGCCGGTGCCCGAACCCGCGAGCCCGGCCGGCGGTCTCACGGGGATCTGGGAGGGTCAGATCAGCGTGGGCGGGCAGCGGATCCGGATCGTCTTCCGTATCGACGCAGACGGGAATGCGGTCATGGACAGCCCGGACCAGGGCGCGCGCAATATCGCCGTCGATCGCCCCATGGAGGCGGGGGACGTGGTGCGGTTCGTGATTCCGGTCCTGCAGGGACAATTCGAGGGCAAACGGTCCGAAGACGGCGGGACCCTGACCGGCGTGCTGGACCAGGGCGGCATGAGCGTGCCGCTGGTTCTGACGCGCACGGCAGCAACGGCGGTCCTGGTCCGCCGCCCACAGACCCCTGCCCCACCCTTTCCCTATCGCAGCGAGACCGTCGCCTTCGACAACCCTTCGGCGCCCGGTGTGAGGCTGGCCGGGACCCTGACCCTGCCGGAGGGCCCGGGGCCCTTCCCCGCCGCAGTCCTGATCACCGGCACCGGGCCACAGGATCGTGACGAGACCATCGAGGGGCACAAACCCTTCGCCATCTGGGCCGATGCCCTGACCCGGCGCGGCATCGCCGTGCTGCGCCATGACGACCGGGGGGTCGCCGCCTCGACCGGGGACTTTGGCGCGGCCACCGGCCGTGATTTCGCAACCGATGTGAGGGCGGCCCGGGACTGGCTGGCCGCGCGACCGGAGATCGATCCCGCCCGGGTGGGCCTGATCGGCCACAGCGAGGGTGCCAGCTTCGCCTGGATGGCCCTTGAGGACGGGCTGCAACCCGCCTGGCTTGTCACCCTCGCCGGACCCGCAGTCTCCGGCGGGGACATCATCACCGAACAGGGGCGGCGGATAGCGCAGGCGGCCGGAGCGCCGGCCGCCTCCGTGGAGAGCGGAGTCGCGGTCCAGCGTCAGCTAATGGCCGCCGTCGCCGCCAATGCCGGGGACGCAGCAAACGTTCGCCGGGAGGTCGAGGCTGTCATGCTGGCGAACGGCGCAATGCCCGAGGCCGCGACCCGGACGGCCGCCGTGATGTCCAGCGCCTGGTATCGGGGTCTCGTCGCCTACGATCCCGGTGAGGCTATCCAGTCCATGTCTGCGCCGCTGCTGGCGGTTTACGGGGGCAAGGACCTTCAGGTGCCGGCCGACCAGAATGCACCGGTGGTCTCGCGCCTGAAGCCCGACGCGGACGTGGTGGTGCTGCCGGGTCTGAACCACCTGTTCCAGCCGACCGCGACCGGCCTGATCGCGGAATACGGGGAAATCGAGATCACGCTCGACCCCGCCGTCATCCGCACCGTCATCGACTGGGTTGCGGCCCGCTCGGGCCTCTAGATCTGCAGCCTCAGACCGGGTGGGTCGGCTCCGGCTTGACCGGCTCCGAGCGGGTGGTGACGGCGGAGTCTTCCGGCAGGGGGATGAACTCCAGATCGTCCTCATCGGGCAGTTTCATCCGGCCCGCCTGCCAGTCGGCCTTGGCCTGATCCAGCCGGGCCTGGGACGAGGCGACGAAGTTCCACCAGATCAGCCGCTGGCCGACCGGCTCTCCGCCCAGGGCCATCACCGTGGCCGGAGTTCAGGGACTTCACCGTCGGCTCGGCATGCGGCTCCAGCACGACCAGCTGCCCTTCGTGGAACGTCCGGTCCCCGACCTCGATGGAGCCCTTCGCCACATAGAGGGCCCGCTCGGACATGCCGCCTGTGCCCTTGCCCGGTGGCGGGGCGGTGCGGACCCCCGCCTGCATCTCCCAATGGACATAGAACAGGGGCGACGAGGTCTGCACGGTCGCGGCGGCCCCGTAGGCCTCGCCCGCCACCAGCCGCGCAAACAGTCCGCCGCTGTCGTAGGCCGGCAGGGCATCCTCGCCGTAATGCTGGAACGACGGATCGACCTCCTCGGCCCCGTCCGGCAGGGCGATCCAGGCCTGCATGCCGTTCATGGGACCGCCCTGGGCCTTTTTGAGCGGGTCGGTGCGTTCCGAATGGGTGATGCCCTTGCCGGCGGTCATCCAGTTGACCTCGCCCGGCCGGATCGGCTGGGTGTAGCCGAGGCTGTCGCGATGCAGGATCTCGCCCTCGAACAGATAGGTCAGGGTCGACAGGCCGATGTGCGGATGCGGCCGCACATTGATGGCCTCGTCGCCCGGTGCGAACTGGGCCGGTCCCATGTGGTCCAGAAAGATGAAGGGCCCGATCATGCGCCGGGCATGGAAGGGCAGGATCCGCCCCACCTCGAACCCGCCAAGATCCTTCCTGCGGGCGTCGATCACCATCTCGATCATGGGCGGACCTCCTGTGTGCGTGGATATCTTATGCCACGTGGGGCGTGATGATGCCGAGCGGCAGGGTGGTCACATTCTTCACGCCGCGGGTCACGATATGGCTTTCGCAGTCCGAGACAATGCCCAGCGTCAGCAGCTTGTCCCGCAGGAACTGGTCGAAGGCATGCATGTCCGAGGTGATGATGCGCAGGACATAGTCCTCGCGCCCGGTAATGGTGGCGCACTGGACCACCTCGGGCCAGTTGGCGACCGCGGCCTCGAACAGATCCAGATTGTCGCGCGAGGGCAGGCTGAGCTTGACGATGGCATAGACTTCGAAGTCCAGACCCAGCAGACCGGCGTCCAGCAGGGTGACCCGCTTGCGGATCAGGCCGCTATCCTCCAGTCTCTTGATGCGGCGCCAGCAGGGCGAGGCCGACAGACCGACACGTTCGGCCACGTCCGCGACCGACAGTCCGGCATCCTGTTGCAGGATGTCCAGAATTCGCGCATCGATAGGATCCAGTTCGTCAGCCAAGGCGTTCCTCCGTTTCTCGTTATTGCGCAATAAAATACCCTGAAACTGCTTGACGCAAGGCGAAAATAGGCGAGCCTTCATTTCGCGCCCATGCTATCCAGCCGACAAGAGTGCGGTCGGATCAACCGAACGGCAGGATGGAATGACCAGGAATACCCAGCCGCTGAGCCTGCGCGTGCCCGAACCCCCGGGTCGACCCGGTGACGCACCCGATTTCAGCCATCTGAAGCTCGATGTTGCGGGGGCCGTGGACCGCCCGCCGGTGGACGCCCGGCCCGTCCAGATGCTGGATCTGGCCTTCCGGCTCGTTCGCGTTCTGGACGATGAGGGTCAGGCCGTGGGGCCTTGGAATCCGCGGCTGGATGCGGAGACCCTCAAGAAGGGTCTGAAGGCGATGATCCTGACCCGCGCCTTCGACGACCGGATGCACCGGGCCCACCGCCAGGGCAAGACCAGCTTCTATATGAAGTGCACCGGCGAGGAGGCCATCGCGGTCGCCCAGGGTATGATCCTGTCGCGCGAGGACATGGGCTTTCCGACCTATCGCCAGCAGGGGCTGCTGATCGCGCGCGGCTATCCGCTCGTCGATATGATGAACCAGATCTATTCCAACGCCTCGGATCCGATCAAGGGCCGCCAGCTGCCGATCATGTATTCGGCCAAGGACTACGGCTTCTTCACCATCAGCGGCAATCTGGGGACCCAGATGCCGCAGGCTGTCGGCTGGGCCATGGCCAGCGCCTACAAGGGCGACGACAAGATCGCCATCAGCTGGATCGGCGACGGGGCCACGGCCGAGGGCGATTTCCACAATGCCCTGACCTTCGCGGCCGTCTACCGGGCCCCGGTGATCCTGAACATCGTCAACAACCAGTGGGCCATCAGCTCCTTCCAGGGCATTGCCGGCGGGCTGGAAACGACGTTTGCGTCCAAGGCGATCGGCTATGGCCTGCCGGCCCTGCGTGTGGACGGCAACGACTTCCTCGCCGTCTGGGCGGCGACCCAGTGGGCCGAGGAACGGGCGCGCAGCAATCAGGGCGCGACGGTGATCGAGCTGTTCACCTACCGGGGTGCCCCGCACTCGACCTCTGACGATCCGAGCCGCTATCGCCCCGGCGACGAGCACGAGAAATGGCCGCTGGGCGATCCCATTGCGCGGCTGAAGCAGCATCTGATCGCCCTGGGCGAATGGTCGGAAGAGGATCATGCGGCGGCCGAGGCCGAGGCCGTCGACGAGGTCCGGGCCGCGGGGAAGGCGGCGGAGGCGATCGGCACCCTGGGCCAGTCGCGCCCGTCGGTGAAGACCATGTTCGAGGAGGTCTATGCCACCGAGGACTGGCGACTGGTCGAACAGCGCCGGGAGGTCGGGGTATGAGCCGCGACCGCCTGCTGAAGGTCGCCTTCTATATTGCGGTGGCACTCATTCCCGTCACCGCGATTGTTGGCCTCATGGTGAACCGATGACCGACCAGGCGTTTACCGAAGCCGATCGCACCGACGGCATCGAACCGGACATGATCGACCAGGATGCGGCCCCGGCCTCGGTCGCGCCCGACGGCCCCGCCGTCGCACCCATGAACATGATCCAGGCGCTGAACTCGGCCCTGCACGTCAAGATGGCCGAAGACCCCAATGTCCTCAGCTTCGGCGAGGACGCGGGCTATTTCGGCGGCGTCTTCCGCGTTACCGACCAGCTGCAGCAGACCCACGGCCTGACCCGCAGCTTCGATGCGCCCATCAGCGAATGCGGCATCGTCGCCGCCGCCATCGGCATGGGGGCCTATGGCCTGCGCCCGGTCGTGGAGATCCAGTTCGCCGACTACATCTATCCCGCCTACGACCAGATCGTCAGCGAGGCGGCCAAGATGCGCTATCGCTCGGGCGGCCAGTTCACCAGCCCGATCACGATCCGCAGCCCCTATGGCGGCGGCATCTTCGGCGGCCAGACGCACAGCCAGAGCCCCGAGAGCCTGTTCACCCACATCGCCGGCCTGAAGGTCGTCATTCCGTCCAACCCGTACGACGCCAAGGGCCTGCTGACCGCCGCGATCGAGGACGATGATCCGGTCATCTTCCTTGAGCCCAAGCGGCTCTACAACGGCCCGTTCGACGGCTGGCACAAGAACCCGGTCTCGCCGTGGAAGGCCCAGGCCCTGGCCCAGGTGCCGACCGGCAAACATGTCGAGCCGATCGGCAAGGCCCGGGTCATGCGCGAGGGCAGCGACGTGACCATCCTGTGCTACGGCACCATGGTCTGGGTCAGCCTGGCCGGGGCCGAGCACGCCGGCGTGGACGCCGAGGTCATCGATTTGCGGACGCTCGTACCGCTGGACATCGAGACCATCGAGGCCAGTGTGAAGAAGACCGGCCGGTGCGTCATCGTGCACGAAGCCCCGAAAACGTCCGGGTACGGAGGAGAGCTCTCCGCTCTCGTGCAGGAGCGGTGCTTCTATCACCTGGAGGCCCCCGTCACCCGCGTCTGCGGCTGGGACACGCCCTATCCGCACGCCTTCGAGTGGGAGTATTTCCCCGGGCCGGAGCGGGTCGCGACGGCGTTGAAATCGGTCATGAGCGGAGGGAGCCGCTGATGGGACGTTTCGTCTTCAAACTGCCCGACGTGGGCGAAGGCACGGCCGAGGCCGAGCTGGTCGGCTGGCACGTCAAGGTCGGTGACACCGTCGCCGAGGACCAGATCCTGGCCGATATCATGACCGACAAGGCCACGGTCGAACTGACCTCGCCCGTCGCGGGCGTGGTCACCGCCCTGCACGGCGAACCCGGCGTCATGTCGCCCGTCGGCGGACCGCTGGTGGAATTTGAGATCGAGGGGGCAGGGAACGCCGCTACCGACGAGAACCCCTCCGTCACGGCGCAAGAGCGCCGCGACACCTCCCCATCCGCAAGCGCGGACGGGGAGGAGACGGCGGACGCTCTGTCTCCTCCCCATTCAGAGAATGGGGAGGAGACACGGAGAGACAGCGACGTGACGGAGGGGCTCTCTCCCCCCTCTGGAAACTATGTCTTCAAACTGCCCGACGTCGGCGAGGGCACGGCCGAGGCCGAGCTGGTCGCCTGGCACGTGGCAGTCGGCGATGCGGTCGAGGAAGACCAGATGCTGGCCGAGGTCATGACAGACAAGGCCACGGTCGAACTGACCAGCCCGGTCTCCGGCGTCGTGGTCGCCCTGCACGGCACGGCCGGTCAGCAGGTCCCGGTGGGCGGCCCGCTGGTCAGCTTCGATGTCGCCGGGGCGGGCAATGTCGCCGCGGCACCAGCGCCGGTAGCGACCGCTCCGGCCCCAGCCAGAGCCGCGCCGGCACCCGCAGCCCAGACGCCGAAGGCCGCGCCCGTCGCCTCCGCCGCCCCGACCGCCCGCACCGCCCAGACTCCCGGCGTCCGTCCCCTGGCCAGCCCGGCCGTGCGCAAGCGCGCGCGGGAACTGGGTCTGGACCTGCAGTTCGTGCCCGGCTCGGGCCCGGCCGGCCGCATCGATCACGCCGATCTCGATGCCTTCCTCGCTCGCGGGACGGGCGGATCATCCGGACCCGGAGCATCGACCGTCTCGACCTACGCCCGGGCCGAGGGGACGACCGAGACCCGCATCATCGGCCTGCGCCGCAAGATCGCGGAGAAGATGGCCGAGAGCGTCCGGCGCATCCCCCACATCACCTATGTGGAGGAGATCGACGTCACGGCACTGGAGGAGCTGCGCGCCCATCTGAACGCCCAAGGGAAGGCGGCCGGCAAGCCCAAGCTGAACCTGCTGCCCTTCATCGCCCGGGCCATCGTCGTGGCCCTGCGCGACCAGCCGGCGATCAACAGCCATTACGATGATGAAGCCGGGGTGCTGACCACCCACGCCGCCGTCCACCTCGGCATCGCCGCCCAGACGCCGAATGGCCTGATGGTGCCGGTCGTCCACCACGCCGAGGCGCGCGACCCCTATGACACCGCGCTGGAGATCGCGCGGGTCAGCGGCGCGGCCAAGGACGGTTCGGCGAAGCGGGAAGAGCTCAGCGGCTCGACCATCACCATCACCTCGCTGGGGACGCTGGGCGGTGTGGTCCACACCCCGATCATCAACCACCCCGAGGTGGCCATTGTCGGCCCCAACAAGATCGAGGAGCGGGTCGTGGTCCGGAACGGCCAGATGGTCGTGCGCAAGATGATGAACCTGTCCTCCAGCTTCGATCACCGCATCGTCGACGGCCACGACGCGGCGGTGTTCGTGCAGCGGATCAAGGGGCTGCTGGAACATCCCGCCACGTTGTGGATGTAGAGATCATCCACTCCGCTCATCCCCGCGAAAGCAGGGACCCAGTGTTTCGGGGGATGAGTTAAGCGGGTGGCGAACCTGTCGATCCGGGCGGGTCGCCTCACTCAAGCACTGGGTCCCCGCTTTCGCGGGGATGAGCGGAAGAAAAGATGCAGCAGCTTAAGACCAAGGTCCTGATCATCGGCGCGGGCACCGGCGGCTATGTGGCGGGGATCCGCTGCGGCCAGCTGGGGCTGGACACCGTGCTGGTGGACGGCGGCGACGGGCTGGGCGGGACCTGCCTGAACGTCGGCTGTATTCCGTCCAAGGCCATCATCCATGCGGCGGGCAAGTTCGAGACGGTGGCCAAGGCCGCCGCAGACGGCACGCTGGGGATCACGGCATCCTCCCCGGCCATCGACCTCAGCCAGACCGTGGCCTGGAAGGACGGGATGGTCCGCAAGCTGAACGCCGGGGTTGCAGCCCTGCTGAAGAAGGCCAAGGTCAAGGTCATCAAGGGTTGGGCGACCTTCGAGGACGCCAAGACCTGCCGCGTCGAGACTGGCGACGGCCCGATCACCATCACGGCGGAACACGTCATCCTGGCCACAGGGTCCGAGCCGGTCGAACTGCCCTTCCTGCCGTTCGGGGGCGATGTCATCTCCTCGACCGAGGCCCTCTCGCTGGACGCGGTGCCGGGCAAGCTGGTCGTCGTCGGCGGCGGCTATATCGGGCTGGAGCTCGGCATCGCCTATCGCAAGCTGGGGGCCGAGGTCGCCATCGTCGAAATGGCCGACCGCATCCTGCCGCTCTATGACAAGGCGCTGACCGACCCGGTCATGAAGTGGCTGACCGACCACGGGGTCGAACTGCATCTGGGGGCCCGGGCCGGCGGGTTCGGGGACGGGAAACTGTCGATCACGACCCGGGATGGCGAGCCGCTGGCGCTAGAGGCCGACAAGGTGCTGGTCACAGTCGGGCGCCGTCCACGGACGAAGGGCTGGGGTCTGGAAAACATGGGCGTGGCCATGGCCGGGCCGTTCGTGAAGATCGACGACCGCTGCGCCACCAGTATGAAGAACGTCTGGGCCGTCGGCGACCTGACCGGCGAACCCATGCTGGCCCACAAGGGCTCGGCCCAGGGCGAGGTCGTGGCCGAGATCATCGCGGGCCATGACAAGCGCTTCGATCCCGTGACCATCGCCGCCGTCTGTTTCACCGAGCCGGAGATCGTCTCGGCCGGGCTTGGCCCGCTGGACGTCGAGGGCCGCGACGATGTGATCACCGCTGTCTTCCCGCTGGCCGCCATCGGCCGGGCCCTGGCCATCGAGGCGGGCGAGGACGGCGGGTTTGTGCGGGTTCTGGCCTCAAAGGCCGACCACCGGCTGCTGGGCGTCCAGGCCGTCGGCCAGCACGTCGCCGAACTGTCCAACAGCTTTGCCCAGATGCTGGAGATGGGGGCCGTGCTGGAGGACGTGGCCGGTGTCATCCACGTCCACCCGACGCTCGGCGAGGCCTTCCACGAGGCGTCGCTGCGGGCGCTGGGCCACGCGATTCACATCTAGCCGGCGGCTGGCGCGCTGCGCGGGCAGCCTGGGCGGGTGCGCCCTACCGGGCTGCCAGCCGCACCAGTTTGCCGTCCTGCTCGTCAGTGATGGCCCAGACCGCGCCATCGGGACCGACGGCGACGTCGCGAATCCGCTCGCCCAGATCGGTCAGCAGCCGTTCCTCGCCGACCACCCTGTCGTTATCCAGAACCAGCCGGGCGATGTGTTTCTCCTTCAGCGCCGCGACCAGCAAATTTCCCTGCCAGGCCGCAAACATCGCCCCGTCATAGAAGGTGGCATTGCCCGGGGCGATTACGGGATCCCAGTAATAGACGGGCTGGACCGTGCCTTCCGCCTGGGTGTTGCCGCCGGTGATCGGGGCACCGCGATACTCGATTCCATAGGCGGCGTCCGGCCAGCCATAGTTTGCGCCTGCTTGCTCCAGATTGATCTCGTCACCGCCACGGGTGCCGTGCTCGATGGTCCAGACCTGACCGTCCGGCGCGACGGCAATGCCCTGGACGTTGCGATGGCCCAGTGACCAGATCTCCGGCAGGGCATCGTTGCGGCCGACGAAGGGATTGTCGGCAGGCACAGAGCCGTCGGCATTGATGCGGATGGTCTTGCCCATATGGGAGTCGAGTTGCTGCGCCTGGGGCCGCATCGGCGCATCCGAACGCTCACCCAGGGTGATGAACAGATGGCCCTGCGGTCCGAACGCGAGGGCGGAGCCGAAATGCTTGTCCCCGTCGTAGGTCGGCATCGCGCGGAAGATGACCTCGACACCGCCGACCGAGCCCCCGTCCGCGGCCAGCACGCCGCGCGCGACCGAGGTGGCATTACCTCCCTCGCGCGGCTCGGCATAGCTCCAGTAGATCATCCGGTCGGTGGAGAAGTTCGGCGAGAGGATCACGTCCAGCAGGCCGCCCTGGCCGCGCGCGTCCACCGCCGGCAGGCCGGAGATGGGCTCTCCGATCTGTCCTGTGGCCGCAATGATCCTCATCCGCCCCGGCCGCTCGGTAACCAGCCAGTTCCCGTCAGGAAGCAAGGCCATGCCCCAGGGATGGACAAGACCCGAGGCGATCACTTCATGGGACAGGGCGGCCTCGGTGCGCACGGCGGGTGCCCGCGTCTGGCCCTCGAAGGCGGGGGTCTGGCTGGCCCCGTTTGCGGGACGCGTCTCCAAAGGCTCACCCGGGGATGCCGGTGCCGTCTGGCCATTGGCCCCGCACGCCGCGGCAAACACAAGCAGGGACGTCGACGCGGCGAGGACGAGAGGGCGCATGCGGATCTCCGGGCGGGGGGTATGAGGGTTGTATGCCCGCAACGGCCAAGCTGCGCCACAGTTCCGCCGTTCGCGGCGGCCGCGACGGGCGGTCGCACTGGCCCTTCCGAAGCCTGCCCGTCGATCCGACTTGAACCCGGAGGGCGTCGGCGATATAGGCACGCCTCCCGCGCAGCCGGTTTCGGCTGTGCGCTGTGCTGGGCTGGGTAGCTCAGATGGTTAGAGCGGTGGATTCATAACCCACAGGTCGGCGGTTCGATCCCGCCTCCAGCCACCAGCACAGGCTTGGGCATGACCCGGTTCTTCTGATAGGGTGGCGTCATGTCGCCAGACAACAGCCTCGTTTCCGAGCCCGTAGCCCAGTCCGAGCGGCTGGTCCTCCATGTCGGCCCGGGCGTGCCCAATCCACTCAAGCTGCATGTCAACTTTCGCCAGCCGGGCTGGCGGGAGATTCGCCTCGATATTGCTGAAGCCAACCAGCCAGATATCGTCGGGGACATGACCGACATGCATGCGGTGGCATCCGGCTCAATGGATGCCGTATATTCATCGCACAATCTCGAGCATGTTTATACGCACGAGGTCCCGATCGTCCTTGCGGAGTTCCTCAGGGTCCTGAAGCCGGGCGGTCATGTTCTGCTGACCTGCCCCGACCTTGTGGCAACCGCCCGCGCCATTCTTGATCACGGACTGACCGGCACCGCCTACCAGTCCCCTTCCGGCCCCATCACACCACTCGACATCCTGTACGGCTTCGGCAAGGCGGTCGCGCGGGGTAACCTGTACATGGCCCACAAGACGGGCTTCTCAGTAGAGTCCCTGAAGGCCGTCTTTGAAAAGGCGGGCTTTGTGCAGATCGAGTGCAAGACAGGCCGTAGCTTTGATCTGTGGATCAGGGCTTTCAAGCCCGGTGCCGGCAAGACCCCGGCAGTCGCCGCAGACGCCTGACTATGGCCGGGGCGACCGTGTGGCGGGCAATGAAGCGCGGCGGCGACGCCTCCTGCGCCAACGCCGACCTGTCGGTTGGCCTGCCAGATCCCAGACCAGCAACCCCAGCAGGGTTGCGATCACCAGACCGCCCAGCATCACCATAGCGCCGCTCCCGATCGTCCTGACCCGTTAACCTTAGCCGATCTCATGCTGCAGCGCACCATGGTCGCAACTCAATGTGATCGGTGGCGTTTATGGCCAAGGTTCAACACCAAACGAGGGCTTTCCATGATCATGCGTCTTTCCCCCCTGCTGGCCCTGACCGCAGTGGCCACACTCTCCCTTGGCACCATGGCCTGCACGGAAACCGAGCAGGACCGGACGGCCGTCGAGGCTGATGCCGCAGGTGACAATGTCGAGCAGGCGACGTCCGAAGCGGGTCAGGAACTGAGGGAGGGGGCCGCAGCGGCCGGCGAGGTGCTTGAGTCCGGCGCGATGAAGGCCGCCCAGGCGGTCGAGTCCGGTGCCGGCAATCTGGCTGACCGGCTCGAGGCCGAACAGGCCGAGGCTGCGGCCCAGGGCCGGCCGGGCGCGGTCGACCCCGTCACCGACGAACGGCAGTAGGCCTCAGGCCGGTTCCGCGAGGACGGCGTCGATCAGGGCTCGCGCCTCGGTGCCGGCCCAGTCGGCCTCGCCGGCAAAGGCGGCACGGATCCGCCCCTGACGATCCAGCAGGATCGTCTGGGGCATCTTGCCCTTGCCCGGGAACTCGAACGGCAGCTGGAAGCGGGTGTCCCCGTAGAAGGGGAGCGGCTCATGCACGTCGATGAAGCTCCTGGCATCGGCGACCGCGTCCGCCCCAGTGTCCACATTGATGGGCAGCACAACCAGATCACCGTCCGGATAGGCCTCGGCCAGGGCGGCGATCGTCGGCATTTCGGTCCGGCAGGGCGCACACCACATGGCCCACAGGTTCACCAGCACCACCTTCCCCCGGAAGTCGGCGAAGCGAACGTCGGTGCCCGCCCGGTCCTGAAACACATAGTCCGGTGCCACGACGAGCACCGCCGGGGTCTCCAGCGCGGCCAGCCCGCCGACGGCGAACCGCGACAGTTCGCTTTTTTCCGGCTGGGCCGCAGCGTTCACTTTGAAAGGCCCGGCCTCCAGCGTGTATAGGGCACCGATCGTCCCGCCGATCAGCACGCCGACAACCAAGGCGGCGATCACGACCTTCCTGATTGAGCCGTTCATGCCCCACTCCAAAGCCCCGGCACCGTCCGGAGAGACGCCTTCGTCCGGCCAGACACTATGGGGTGGACGCTTTTCCGCCAAGCCTGCCGATATCATGCAGGCCATCAACGTCTCGATCGGGGTCGATCAGCGCCTGTGGGCACAGGATCTGCGGGGGTCGCGGGCCCATTGCCGCATGCTGATCGCCGGGGGCATCGTAAGGGTCGAGGACGGCGAGGCCATCCTGTCCGGGCTCGACACCATCCAGGCCGAGATCGAGGCGGGGACGTTTCCCTTCCGCGATGAATACGAAGACATTCACCTGAATGTGGAGGCCCGGCTGTCGGAGCTGATCGGCGAGCCTTCGGGTCGCCTGCACACGGCACGCAGCCGCAACGACCAGGTCGCGGTCGATTTTCGCCTGTGGGTCCGCGACGCCTGCGACCGGTCGGTGGCACAGCTTGAGGCCCTTCAGCGCGCCCTGCTCACCCGGGCCGAACAGCATGCCGGCGATCTGATGCCCGGCTTCACCCATCTGCAGACGGCCCAGCCGGTGACCCTGGGGCACCATCTGATGGCCTATGTCGAGATGTTCGGCCGCGATGCCTCGCGCTTCGCCGATGCCCGGACGCGGATGAACGAGAGCCCGCTGGGGGCCGCCGCTCTGGCCGGATCCCCCTTTCCCATCGATCGCCATGCAACGGCGGCGGCCCTCGGTTTCGACCGCCCGATGGGCAACAGTCTGGACGCCGTCTCCGACCGCGATTTCGCGCTCGAGACCCTGGCGGCCGCCTCGATCTGCGCGGGCCATCTGTCGCGCTTCGCCGAGGAGATCGTGGTCTGGATGACCCCGATGTTCGGCTTTGCGTCCCTGCCCGACGACCTGACGACCGGCTCGTCGATCATGCCGCAGAAGCGCAACCCGGATGCCGCCGAGCTGGTACGGGCCAAGACAGGCAGGATCCTCGGGTCATTCGTGGCCCTGTCCACGGTCATGAAGGGCCTGCCGCTGGCCTATTCCAAGGACATGCAGGAGGACAAGCCGCCGGTGTTCGAGGCCATGGACGCCCTGGACCTCGCCCTGACCGCCATGACCGCCATGGTCGCGGCGCTGCAGCCGAACACCGCCCGCATGGCCGAGGCGGCCGGCTGGGGCTTCTCCACCGCCACCGATCTGGCCGACTGGCTGGTGCGCGAGGCCGACCTGCCCTTCCGTCAGGCCCATCATGTCACCGGGGCGGCGGTCAAGCGGGCCGAGGCCCTTGGCGTGGGTCTGGCGCAACTGCCGCTCACCGAATTGCAGGCCCTGCATCCCGGCATCACGGAAGCGGTTTACAAGGTGCTCACCCCTGAGGCTTCCTGCGCCAGCCGCCAGAGCTTCGGAGGCACCGCACCGGAACAGGTCCGGGCGCGTATCGCCGACTGGAAGACGCGTCTCGCGTGAAGGACATCGCCATGACCAAACTCCCCGCCCTCGGTGCTGTCGCCCTGATCGCGCTGCTCGCTGCCGGTTGTGGCCGCATGGCCGATCTGGAATCGCCCGCCCCGCGTCAGACCGAGCGCGCGCCGCGCGACGCCCGCGCGCCCCATCTGCCGGACCCGGCGACGATCAACCGTCCGTCCAGCCAGCAGCCGATCGACGGCGGACCGTCCAATCCCTTCGGCGGCACCGCCGCCGGCCGCGATCCGCAATAGAACCTTGGACCATTTCGAACTGCGGGGTGGCGAACTTCACGCCGAGGGCGTGCCCCTGTCCCGCCTCGCGACCGAGGTCGGGACGCCGGTCTATGTCTATTCCACCGCGACCCTGACGCGGCACTACACGGTGCTGCGAGACGCCGTGGCTGCCCACCCGACCGCCTTCGGGGACGCGCTGATCGCCTTTGCCGTCAAGGCGAACTCCAACCTGTCGGTCCTCGCCACCCTGGCGCGCCTCGGCTGCGGGGCCGACACCGTGTCGGAGGGCGAGATTCGCCGGGCGCTGAAGGCCGGTGTCCCGCCCGGAAAGATCATCTTCTCGGGCGTCGGCAAGACCGACGCTGAACTGGCCTATGCGCTCGATGTTGGCGTGCGCCAGATCAATGTCGAAAGCCCGGCCGAACTGGACCGGCTGATCGCGGTCGCGGCCGGCAAGGGGGCGGTCCCCGACATCGCCATCCGGGTGAATCCCAAGATCGGCGCGGGCGGCCACGCCAAGATCACCACCGGCGGCGAGGGCGACAAGTTCGGCGTTCCGGCCGACGAGGCGCTGGCCCTGTATGCCCGGGCCGCCGCCAGCCCGCATGTGAATCCCGTGGGCCTGGCCTGTCACATCGGCAGCCAGATCACCGACCTGGCCCCGCTGGAAGCGGCCTTCCGCCTGCTGACCGACATGACCCGGACCCTGCGGAGCCAGAACCTGTCCGTGACCCGGCTGGATCTGGGGGGCGGGCTGGGCGTGCCCTATGCCGGCGGGGCGCAGACCGCTTCGCCCGCCGACTACGCCGCCATGGCCGCCCGGGTGCTGGAGGGACTGGAGGTCGAGGCGGCCTTCGAGCCCGGCCGGCTGCTGGCCGCCAATGCCGGCGTGCTGCTCAGCCGGGTGATCCAGATCACGGACCGGGCGGATGGACGCCGTTTCGTGGTGCTGGACAGCGCCATGAACGACCTGATCCGCCCCGCCATGTACGACGCCTTCCACGAGGTGAAGCCGGTCACGCCCCGACCGGGCCCCGACCGGGCCTGCGACATCGTCGGGCCGATCTGCGAGACCGGCGACACCTTCGCCCGCGACCGACTGCTGCCGCCGCTCGAGGCCGAAGATCTGGTCGTCTTCAGCGGTGCCGGGGCCTATGGGGCGGTGATGTCCAGCGAATACAACACCCGGCCGCTGGTCCCGGAGGTTCTGGTCGACGGCGACCGCTGGGCCGTCGTTCGCGCCCGCCCGAGCTGGGACGAAATGCTGGCGCGCGAGGCCGTCGCGGACTGGCTCTAGAGTCTGTCCGGCGACGAAAGCTTCACCGCAAACGGCACGAGTGTTAGCAAGGCTGCAACGGGGGAAGCGACCATGGATATCTCGACAGCCCAGCGCGATATGGCGAGCGCTCACGTCGGCGGGGCCCCTGGCGTTCTGGTGTCGGGGCTCGTCTGGCTGATCGCCGGCTGGCTGTGGATGAACCAGGGGGTGGTGAACGGCTTCTACGGCCTGTTCGTCGGCGGGATCCTGATCTTTCCGCTGTCGCTGCTGGCGTCCCGCGTCCTTTTCCGGGCCCCGGCAGGGATGAAGGGCAATCCGCTGGAGCGACTGGCGCTGGAAAGCACATTCATGCTGATTGCCGGGATCCTGCTGGCCTGGTGCTTCCTGCGGGTGGCACCCGAACTGGCCTTCCCGGCCATGGCGGTGGCCATCGGCGTCCGCTATCTCGTCTTCCGCACGGTCTACGGCAGCGTGATCTACTGGCTGCTGGGCGGTGCGCTCGCGGCGTTCGGCGCGTGGGTGGCCATGATGCCCACCGAACTGCCGATGAACTTCGCCCTGATCGTCGGCGCAATCGAGGTCTGTTTCGCCCTCGTCCTGTTCGTGACCGGCCGCGCGGCCGGGACCACCCCCGCCTGATCCGCGCGGTTAACCCAGAAACCGGTCCACGGCCGCCAGAAACCGCGCCGGCTGGTCGATCATGACCATATGTTCCGCCCCCTCGATCCGTTCGAAGCGAGCCGGTCGCGACAGGTTGCGGTAGCCGGCCTGGAACAGGGCATCCAGATGGGCGCGCGGACTTCGGTTGTCCGGGCTCCAGCCGTAGACAACCGTCACCGGGGCCACGATGTCCGGCAGCCGGTTGCGCAGGTCCGTGGTCATGACCTCATACAGGCCCTGCGCCAGAACCTGACGGTCGCCGCCCTGCCAGCCCAGATTGCCAAAGACGCTGTCGGCCGCCCCGCCCAGCTGCGCGCCCAGCGCATTGCCGCGCGTGTGCAGGGCCTCGTCGCCCAGGAATAGCAGGGCCTGATAGGCGATCCGGGCGAGGGGCTCGACGTCGCCGACCGTGGCTCCGGGGCTGATCAGGGACGGAAAGAAGGGGGTGGCGTCCACGACCATGACCCGTCCGGGCGTCCCGCCGCGCCGGTCGCGTCCGGCATCGGCGGCGGCCTGCAGAGCGACCAGACCACCCATGGAATGGCCGATCACCGCCGGCCGGTCGAGCTGCCGCGTAGCGATGTAACGACGCAGTTCTGACGCGACCGGAGCGACCAGCGCCCCCGTCGAATTGGCCCCGACCGGCACATCGCCGAAGCCCCGGATCGAGACCAGATGGACCCGGTAGCGGTCATCCAGCCGATCCGCCGTCCGGGCCCAGACCTCGCCCGTCGAGGCCAGTCCGGGGATCAGGATGATGTCGGGTCCGCGGCCCCGGGTCTGGACCACGATCCGGTTGGAGACAAAGGCGGCGTCGGCAGTCTGGGCCACAGCAGGGCCTGAAGCGAAGACGACCGGAGCCGCCACCAGCGTGAAAGTCAGGATCAATGTGCGCAGCATGGTGAGACCCTGAACGCCGATCGCGGCCATTGGGGGGCACCATGCCCCTTGATCTGTGGCTCGGGCAGGCGTGAACTGTCACGCTGGATAGTCTGGGGAGGCAAACCATGAACTCAGGATCAATTCTGGCCGGATGGGTCATCGCCCTGGCCAGTCTGGCCATGGCGGGCCCGGGTCTGGCCCAGGACGCCGTGCCGCAGGAGGAGATCCTGATCCCTCCGGCCATGGCGACCTCGTCCCAGGCCGAAGGACCCCAGTGGCGGGTCTTCTCGCGCGGCGCGACCTCGACCTTCCTGATCGACCCGTCCACCGTTCGCCGGGACGGAGATGAAATTCACGTCAGCGTTGCCCGCGTGCCCCTGAACTCAGCACCCGGAGACTACAGCCATGTGGTCGATGATTTCGCCGTTCGCTGCAACGCTGATGAGTCCCGCCTGACCGCCTCGGCAGAGGCCTATGAGGACGGCGAACTGACCGAGGGCATTCCGGTTGACGAGCCCTGGGGCGACATCCGGGCGGGCAGTTTCGACCAGGGAGTCCAGCAGGTCGGGTGCGGTGAGGCCACGCCGGTCGGCGACCCGTTCGCCAGCATTCGCGCCTATATCGACGCCGGGCGACCCTAGACGCGGGACGGCGGCAGAGCCTGCCGCGAGGCCCCTGAAAGGTTGCAGTTCACGGCGGCACGGCTAGTGTCTGTGATATTGTATCATTGGGAGGTTCCACATGTCGCTCGCCCGAGCCCTTGCCCTCGCCCTCGCCGCCACGCCGATCGCGATCGCGGCTGTACTGGCAACGCCCGTTCTCGCGCAGGGAACACCCACGCCGATCCGGCCCGTGAATTTCGCCGTCTCGGCCCAGCCCGGTGGCACCCTCGTCCTGCCCCTGCGGTCGGTCGCAGACCTCTCCGTCCGGGCGGGCCTGCTGGATCCGGCGGATCTGGCAATCGTCACGAGAGCTCTTGCTCAGGCCAGCTTCGGCTATGGCCCCCGCGACACCCTCACCCTGCGTGGTCTTGAGGCCTGGGATCGGGTCATCATCATCGGCCTGGAAGGCGAGGCCCCCGCCGCCCAGACGGCCGGGATGGTGGCCGGCCGCGCCCTGGCGACGGTCGAAGGTCCGGTGACCATGGCGGCCGCGGGACTGGATGACGCGACCGTGGCCGATCTGGCGACCGGGTTCGGCATCGGCGGCTATCGGCCGGATCTCTACAACACCACACGATCCGCCCCTGCGACCACGCCGGTGACGGTGGTGACCGACGCCGCTGGAGCCGGCACCGCCTATGCGCGGGGCGCTGCGCTGGTGGAGGCGATGCATCTGGCCCGCGATCTGTCCAACGAGCCCGCCAACATCCTGTATCCGGAGACCTTCGTCGACCGGACCCGCCGCGCCTTTGAGGGTGTCCGTGGCGTCGAGATGACCGTGCTGGACGAGCGGGACATGGCCCGGCTGGGGATGGGGGCCATCCTGGGCGTGGGCCAGGGCTCGGAGCGTCCCCCGCGGATGCTGGCGGTGCGCTATCGCGGATCCGGTGCCCCGGCCGGCGGGCCGGTGGTTCTGGCCGGCAAGGGGATCACCTTTGATACCGGCGGCATTTCCATCAAGCCGTCCGCCGGCATGGGAGCCATGAAGATGGACATGTCGGGCGCGGCGTCCGTTGTCGCCGCCGTGCTGGCCCTGGCAAAGGCCGGAGCGCCTGTCGACGTCGTGGCCGTGGCCGCCCTGGCCGAGAACATGCCCGACGGCGGGGCCAGCCGTCCGGCCGATGTGCTGACCGCCTACAACGACCGTACCATCGAGATCATCTCGACGGACGCCGAGGGCCGGCTGGTGCTGGCCGACGCCGTGGCCTGGGCCGACGCCACCATGGATCCTGCCGCGATTGTAGACGTCGCCACCCTGACAGGCGCGGTCAGCACCGCCTTGGGCGACGACTACGCCGGGCTGTTCAGCCGCCACGATGCCCTTGCCGACCAGCTTGAGGCGGCCGGCCGGACAACGGGCGAGCGGTTGTGGCGGCTGCCGCTTCATCCGACCTATGTCCGCGACACAAGCTCCTCCATCGCGGACATCAAGAACTCGGGTGACGGGGGGGCCGGGGCCGGCACCGGGGCCCATTTCATCGGCTTCTTCGTCCGGCCCGAGACGCCCTGGGCCCATATCGACATCGCGGGCGTCGACAATGGCTCGGCCGACGCGATCCAGCCCGGGGGTTCCACCGGCTACGGGGTGCGATTGCTGGAAGCCTTCGTCCGGGACTTCCAGCCTGTCCCGCGTGAACCGGGCACGGGCGGCGGCTGACCGGAACGTCCAGACGAGAAGCGTCAGGGCCGGGTCATCCCCTGCCCTTGGTCCGAGTCATAAAATCTGAGACCTCCGCGCTTTGATTTGAATCAGGTTTTCGCGACAAGATTCACAATCCGAGAGAGCGACGATCCAGAGTATCTGAGACTGCGGCTGAATATGATCACAACCTCTGAGAAACCCCTGTGCGTGATCACAATGCCTGAGGAAATTGGCGCTCTCCTCGCCCTGACTAGAACTCGTCGGGGCAAAAGGGAGCTCTGCACGGAAAGGACCCTGATCCGCCCCATTCGCTGGAGCACCCGCAGCTGGAGTTTCCTGGCCGGTCGACCGTTATCCTTCGGATGAAGCTAGGGAAGCTGGCAGCTTCTTTGAGACAGCCTGATCACTCCCACAAAATTGGACCGGGTCAGGAGAAGATCACATCAGCTTGCCGCACCCTACGCAGTGCCCCCTGCGGGGCTCAACAAGATATCCACCGTAGGCGCACGCGAGGACGGTTTTCCTTGGACACGCTGTGCATCTCCTTTGGTTACCTAGCCGCTGGGCGGAAGACTTTCTAACGGCTGCCCCACTAATGACGGTGCCCAAGACGCAAACACGTCGCCTGGAACGGCCAAACCCACGCTTTGGGTATGGTGTCCGGAGCGTTCCCCCACGTAAATGCCCATGCACTTCCACGGTCCACGCCCGATACTGGTCATAAGAATCAGGGGCGCGCCGGAGCAGCACGAACCGAAGACTTCGCTGAGCTCCAAAAAGGAGCTTCCCTTGAAACTGCTGTACGGCAAAGCCCAACCTAGTCGCCGACGGACATACCCCTGTCTAAAAATCAGGTCCGGGTTCACGGTAGCAACAGCACCAGGTTGGGGAGGCTCCCCACCGCTTCGGTCCTCCTCGGCCACGTAGTCCGGGTAGCCCCAACCATGATAGACGGCGCTCGACAACTGAACGTCACCCGAGACCTGCACGATTGACGGGCCCACCGCTCGGCCAAATCGAACAACAGCGACGTCGTGTTCGGGGTGAACCTCGCAGTCCACGACAAGTTCTGAATGCCAAGTACTGCCGACTACAAAAAGGCCCACAAGAGGGCCGCGACGAGCCGCCTGGTCGATCACATGGCCAGCTGTCAGGGCAACTGTCCCATCGCCCAAAAGGAACCCCGTTCCGCAAAGTTCAAAAATGTCGTTCAGGACGCTGCCCAATGGGAAAACTCCGTCGCGGATGGTTGTCATGACCGGAACTCCTCAGCACGGCCGGCAGCGTACCGGACCAAGACAGATCGACGAAGCCAAGAAGCCGCCGAGAACCGCCGGCTCTCCCTGATTAGAGTTTGTCGGGGAAAAGGGAGCTCTGCTCGGAAAGGACCCCAGCTGCGGTAACCCACCGCTCCAGGAGCTGCCCCTCGTCGTAGGATGATTTTTCCCAAAGCGCGTGGATCGGGCGTTCCCCGGGCCATATCGGTTTCACATCAAGCCGCGCCAGATTCCGGTTCACAGATCTGATCGAGAGTCCAAGTTTAGAGGCGAGCTTGGGCGTGAAGATGTAGCAGGACGAGAATGCGTGGACGTCTGCTTCAACCACAGTCAGGATTTTATCCGTAGCTGAGCGAGTCGATGCCCGAATGTATCCGGCCTCAACGGCGGCCCGGAGGCTGAAGCTGTTGGTGCCAAGAATGCCGGTCGCCGTATGAACATACATGGCACCCGGCAGAAGGCGCGGGCTACCTAAGGGACGGGGTTCGAGCAATTTGGCACCGACGCAGCGCGGGGGCGAAGAGGGCCTGCCGCATGGCAACATGTACTGTGCCGCGAAATCGATCTTTCTGACATCTCGGCGGCGCCAGCACATCTGGACGCGGCTCTGCGCGCCGGGCGAGAGGATGGATTTGATGCCGAGCGAGAGAAGCCGACGGGTCACGCCAACCGCGTTAAGCCCATGCAGTCTCGCGAGCTCCGAGCTGGAGACGTACTTTCGCTCGAACGAGGCCGCAGATGTCTTTGTCACACCACGAAGGTGTCCGGAACGTGTGAGTTCGGTGGCCTCAAGAAAGCCTGCGATCGCCAGGTGCCGAAGCGTCTCCTTGTCGATCTGAAGCAGCTTTGAAAGGTGCGTCAGGGATATGTTCCCCTCCGGTATCGATCTGCTCGGCCGCCGAACGAGCTTCTTCAATCTAGCGGCCTTGGGCGCTCTACAAGGCTGACCGCACCCGGTGAGCCACTGCTTCGAAAAGTCGACAGCCTGGACATCTGACAGCAGCCAAAGGGCCGTGATCTTCTCAGCGTGAGCTGTCGCAAGCACCGGAACAATGCCGAGTTGCTTCAGGCGTCGAGTCACCGATGTCGGGGCGATGCCGAGGCGATCGGCCACCTTCGCTGCTGTGGTGATCGTACTAGACCAGCGCTGCACTTCCGACGCGGACACTGCCATGAGATAGCCTTTTCGCCAGACGGCGGCGGTTCCTTTGGCCTTCACCAACACGGCGAGCGTTTTGTGACCGACCGCCAACTGCTGGGTCGCCTTTCTCGCCGTCATCATTTTCTCCTGAGAGTCTGATCGGCTCAGGGATTCAATCTCTGCCCCGTCCAGATAGATGTTGGCCAAACTGTTGGTCCCATCGGGACCGAACCATGCCGCTAGACGTCCGTCTCGAATTCCCTGAATGAGCGTCAGGAACGGTAGCGTCCTCAGCTCCGTCAGCCGAGCCGAGGTTTCGGTGATTGGCCGATCTGCGTTGACAAGGTTGGTGCAGAATTCATGCAAGACTTTAGTGTTGTAGCGCTTCGTATGGCTGATAATTTGCTCCGCGGCGACCAGGCCGGCGCGGTCGAGCATCCGTAATTTCACTTTCGAAATGCCCATGACCATCGCAGCTTCCACGGGGGTGAGGAGCGACGCGAGATGTCGCCTTAGTTTCTCCACCCCGTCCGCCCGAATGGCGCGGTAGACGCGCCTGCCCGACGACCGCTGCACCGCTACAACCTCGCCTGCCTCCACGAAGTCCCAGATTCTGGGCATGCGGATGCCAAGGGTCCTCGCCGCCTGCGATGCAGTAATGTAGCGAGCGGTAGTCGGGCTGACGCAAAAGTAGCTCTCGCGTCGGAGCAAGAAGCCCTGCCAATTGCGGGAGAAGAAATCCCGCACGCTGTCGATGACGAAAGGACAGACATCTTCGAAGGTGTTCCGGATCCGGACTAACTCGGGACCGAACTCTTTGTGAAGGCCGATCCTCGCGCCAGAGCGATGAAAGCGTTCGGTTGCCCAGCGCTCAAATGTGGTTCGCCAGTCCAATACGAAGGGTGCGCCCGCCTCTATGACGGTCAGGGAAGCCGGGAGTTCAGCTCGGGAATTGTAAATGGATCTCCGCTGGCGAGGCCCTCCCAAAAGGGACGCTCCGAAGAACCAGCAAAGGGTGGAGATTCCGCCAACTGAAGTCTGGGAGCAGGAAGCGCTCTCAGGCGCTTCGGCGGTGTGAGCGAGCCGCTCCGCGACCTGTAAGACGCCCGCAGGCGCCTTTCTCCCACTGGTCCAGCGATGCCCGCAGTCGCAGCAATCCAGGCGTCTTCGCAACCAATTTGCAGGCCGCTGACATTGGGAGCATCGGTCAGTGAGCAATGTTCCGTGGCGGTGGCAGGCAGCGTAAGATCTGAGATGCCACAGCCTCGATGCGTATCCCCGTTCCTCAAGGCAGGCCGAGCAAACCCTCGCGCCATCTGGGAGCAGATGCACCCGGGCAATAGTTTCGCCCGCGAAAGTCAGGCCTTTGGCACCTTCCTCAGACGGCGCAAACGAAGCTGCTTGCAGGTCAGCTTGGCGAGAACCGCCAAGCGCGCTCAAGGCGTACAGATCGACTGGCCTGTTTTCGAAGCCAGGCGTCAATCCTGCACGCTGTAGCAGGTGCATAGACTTGAGCTGGTTAGCGTGGCTCAGGCGCACAACGTAGCCGCTCAGGCTCTCATCCGCTTGGATAGGCCCTCGGATAACAAGGTGGCCGCCCATCAGAGGATCAGGTGCTTGTTTACGGCCTGGGCTCTCCGCCCCTTTGACTGCGAGGTCGAGGAATCACCCTTGATCCGCTTCTTCGCGATTTTGATTTCGTAGTCGTCGTCTAGCGGTGGCGGCGGTTGTGGGACGAAAGTCCGACAGAACGGATTCTGCATCCCATTCTTTTCCAACCGAAAGGCACCGTCTGCAGCCTCCTTGAGTAGCGCCAGGTCAATGGTGGTCTTGCCATTTCGCTTCATGAGACGGGTGCTTTTCAGCAGCACCTTTTTGACCCCACCGACCAAGCCTTGCGAGAGGTAGAAAAAGCGGAAGGCGATGTCATCGTCTTCAACATCGAACTCAAGCCGCACCGGTGCCAGGTCGCGGAAAGTCGCCAGAACTCCGATGAAGTTATCTTGGCCGGCAAAGTCAGGGTCGCCGTTTGGTAGGAACCATCTGTACGGTTCGAGCCGGATTTCCGCGTCCCATCTTCGCTCTATCTGACGATCTGCGTCGAACAGATGGCGAAGATTACCCAAGCCAAGCAGGATGATCCCGACTGAATTGATCTCATGTCGAGACTTGATCCAGTCGATGAGTTTGTCCGACACCACAGTGCCTGATCGTTCAACAGCCCGTTGCGCCTCATCGATCAGGATCGCAGCGGTCTGGTTCGCCGCCACGAACCGATCAACCCGATCACCCAGGGTGTACTCATCGCCGCGATTCCAGAACTCGTCGCCGTAAGCCTTCAGAAGCTCTCGAGCCAAGCCCTTCACGGTCGGCGAGGACGGCATGGTCGCAACGAGCAACTGATGGCGATCGGCGGTCATCGTAAGCCCGCCTAACAGCTTTACCTGCGCTCCATTCGGCACAGGCGGATACTGCCCAATCATCCGGTCCTTGAGCGTAGACTTTCCAACGCCAGAAGGGCCGCTGACGTGGATGCACGGTGCCGTCAGCGTTGGCCAAAGCTCGATCAGGTCACGGGTTTCTCCCATGGCGTAAGCGAAGTTTGGATGGTTGACGAAGATCGCGTCAATCTCGTCGTATGCATCCTTCCAAAAGGCCGTCATGAGCCGCGCCTGCCGAGGAGGCGGTCGCCGTCGAAAGCTGGGATGGTCCGTTTCCGCTCCGGAACAGCGATGGGGGCGGACGGAGAAAGTGACGGGTTTCGGGCTTCAACTTCCGGCGTCGACAGCGGGTTCAACGTCGAGCCAGCGAAAGGCCCCGACATCTTCTGCAGTTCGCCGTCATGGTTCAGATTGTTGAAGGCATGTTGTGTGCCTATGCCTAGAGCTCGAGCAATCAGGCTGTTTGTTCGGATGCTCATTGCGGCGGGTAGCGCGTCTGCGATCAGCTCATGCAGAAAGTCATGAGCCCGAGCGAGGTTCGTGGCAGAGACTTCGCCAAATTTTTCCCTGGCATTGCGTTGGTTCAGCTTGTGCCGGTGCAAGCTGAGCCCCTGCGCATATGTCTTGAACACAGCTTCCGCCCGAACCCACCCCGTAGGGCGATTGGGGATACGCGCATGAACGTAAGCAAGGTTGGACGGGTCGAACTTGATCTCCACCCCAAGCTTCTCACCATGTTGCCTGCGCAGCGCCTGGAGCTCGGGAGACTGGAACCACAGATTTTCCAGACGAACGCCTCGGTGATCAAGGCGACCCGAGCGAACGATACCGAAGACAAAGTCCAGGTCGTGTGATCGCGGGAGGAAATCGGGCGGAAATTCGCGCGTGCCTTCTTCCCATGCCGCTGCGGGAGACTTGAGAAGCATGCCGCGCGGCTCCTGGAGGTAGATATCCACCAGCCAGACGTGGAGCAGGTAAAGGAGGTGACGAAGTCCTATGCATCCATGTTTTTGGGGGTCGTACTCGTGCATACCCTTGCCGAGCACGAAGCCTGGAAGCTCTCGCAATATCGTCTGGTTGAGCAGGTTGAACATGCCTTCAACCCTCGGCTTGAACCACGGGGTTCTGGGCGTCGCGTACTGAATCGACATCTTCAAATCGAGGCCGAGCGCTTCGATGGTATTGCTCCACTGAGACAAACCGTTATCGAACGTCACCTTTCGAGGAATGCCGGCGGGCGCATATGTGTTTGCGATATCTGGGTACTCCCGCGCGACGTAGGCTTTGGGGAGGCAGCTGTGCCTTAGCGCGCTCGTGATCGTCAGATCACCTGGCGGCTCGAATCCCAGATAGAATCCGGTCGGCGCATCCGAATAGACATCGACATACCAGGACAGCCAAGGCCGCCCGAGCGGGATGCCCAAGGACTCCTCGAAAACGAACATTGGCACGCGCGTTTCATCATACTCGGCCAAATCGAGACACGCGTGCGGCTGGGCCAGGCCGCGCCCACCGCGATAGAGGTGCCTTGCGGCGTTCTTCCCGCCGACGACAACTGATCGATCCTCCGCCGAGAACTCCTTCCATACTCGGTGAAATGTTGAGGGCGATGGTGCGCTCAGGAGTGGTTGGCTACCGCCAGTCTCACGCCGGCGAGCGTTCTCCGACTGAATGCGGCGCCGCGTTTCCCGCTGCATGCTTTTCAAAGTGGCGACGGGCGCGGCTCCGACCTTTCGGGTCTGATGCGCGGCTAGGATTTGCTCGCGCACGACTTGCCTGGCGATTGCCACGCCAGAGCAGTGGCGGCCCTTCGGCCCCATCTTATTCCCGGCCAACCCCTGGGTGCCTCCCCGTTCCTCCGATTTCTTCCAGCGATAGTACGAAGCGACCGAGACCGGTTTGGCGAAACCTAGCGCATCGCTCACCTCAGCGAGCAAGCCCGCCAGATCAGCACGATTGACCCGATGTCCTCTCAAGCGCGCAGCGGCAGCTTCCAGGAATCTCGCGCGACTGAGCACTTTTTCCTGTTGGCGTTGAGACATGTCTCGAACGGGAGTTGCTGGCTCAGCGCGGCCGTCAGAGTGAGTGGGTGCCAAGGACAGGTGATTGGCCTCGTAGGCAGCCGCCATGTCATTCCAGGGCCACTCAACCAGTCGGTTTGTCTCGATATCGACAGCTTGCCACGCCCCATCGTCGAGACGGTTGACCAGCCGATAGCGCCGGCCATCGAAATCAAAGAGCGTTCCGATGGAAAATGAAGCGAACCGCATCAGCGACCGTCCTTGGGGCGGCCCAGCGACACCGGCGATCCCGGGGTCAGCGGGATCTCGAGGTCTGTCTGCACCCAGCCGTCAGCCAAGGCGCGGAGCATCCTGGGCCAACTGGTGCCTGGAAGCGCGGATATCGCCTCTTCGATCGTCAGCGGGCCTCTTCGCAGCACGGCTTCAAGCGCGGCGGCAGCGCCAACCGCCAACGGCTCATTCCGCCTCATCCTAAGCAGGAGTGCGACGTTGTCGGCCATCGGGCGGCGAAGGATGTGGCGCTCGGTCAGGACTTCATACTGAAATCCCAGGCCGGTTATCGCAGCAGCGATATGGGGCCATCGCGCTTCATTTTTCTCGCTGCGCGCGTCAGTTTCCCATTTGACCTCGACGAACGAAGCCACACCATTCGTCTGGTAGTACAAGTCCGGAGTGTGGCGACGCTTTTTGCCCTCTCCGTCTTGGTACGTGATGCTGATGGGCTGCTCGAGATACCTCCAGACAGCGCCATCAACCTCACACCGCTCGCACAGCCTCAGCTCGAGATGGGACCGTGTCCGCACTGTTCGTCCCATTTTCGAGCTCGCGAGCTTGCCTTGCCAGCCGCGCGAAGCGCTCCGGCTTCGCCGGGTCTCGAATACCTCTGGGTAATCGCCCAAAACGTCGGGGAACAGTTCCGGGTGGCGTCGAAGATCGATGAGCGGCCCCGTTCCTATCGTCGGCAGCCAAAGACGACGAACGGGCGGAATCTGGTATTCGAGCAGCGGCGAAGATGGCTGCATCGCCAACGCGCGCTCGATCAGTCGTGTTTCGGCGGCGCTGCTCATAGGAGGCCTTCCCGGAGCAGTGAAGCCGCTCTCTTCCCGCCCGCAAGGTTGGCGACGGTTGCTATCGTAGGTGCCTGCCCGATGGGCAGCAGGGTGCGAGGATGGACGTGACCCATCTGGCTTCTCCTTGATCGACGATGCGTTGGGACCAGGCCAGCCGGGATCATCGCGCTTCTCTAGAAGCGTGTTGACTTACTGCTCGATCAGGGAGACCATCCGTCCATCGTCTACCACAACGATTGGAGCCGGAAGGCTTCCCGACCGAGCCCTTGGCCTAGCCTGGGGCTCGAGTTGTATCAGGCCTAAAGCTATGAAACTGCGTGGTTTATGGCGGGTCCATCGGGTACGATCCTCTGCTGCTGAGCCGAACGTTCGGCCTGAAAGCGTTAGCGACTCGACATGCGGTCGAGATTGCGACATGAGGATTTTTGCAAGACTTTCTCTTGGAGTCACAGAATAAATTTGTAGGTCGAATACGGCAATTTCGACAAAGTCGCGTTGATATACGATCGTATATATTTGCGAATGCTGTGTAGATCTTGGTTTTAGTTCACAGGTTTTGAGCCGACCAATAACTGCGATTGGGGATCGTATCGATGGCCGCAGGCGACGACACCTCAGATGATCCCGGTGTGGAGCAGGTCGGCGCGCCTGTGGAGGCTGCCCAAACGGGCGGCCGCACTCTGTATGAGATCCGCAAGACCCTCCGGCTCACTCGGGGCGAGGTCGCGAAAGCTGGCGATATGACGCGATATCGAGTCGCCAAGATTGAGCACGCTGAGGACGTGGCGGTGTCCGCGCTCTACACCTACGTCAAGGCGCTTGGAGGGTCACTCCAGTTGCGGGCGGAGTTTCCCGACCGGCCGACCGTTGTCCTTCGGATGAAGCGAGGGAAGCTGGTAGCTTCTTTGGGGACGGCCTGATCGCCCCCACAAAGTCAGACCCGGTTAGAGGCCAAGGACGCATGTCCGCAATCTCACTGGAGGCGGCGTGGTTGATCGTCAGCAAACTTGGTGCGCAAGCGAGTCCCTAGAGCGCCGCAGTGTTCCGTTGCGACCGCCGTCGGGCATCCGCAGGGACACCCTTAGTTCGATAAGGATGTTCTCGGCGAAAGAGGCAAAGCGGCGATCGGAGCAATGGGGGCGGCGACAATGACGTGGACCACACTCGGACTAAGTCAGATTCGCCTTGCCGTGGAGACCCGACCTAGTGAGACTCTTGTGGTGAAGACGAATCTCGACACCTGCTGATCCTGATGCGCGTGGAGTTCCAGCGGGTCGCTGAAGTGCGCAACACCTCCTTCGGGGCGACGTCGACCCGTCGTCTGGGCCGCTTTTGCAAGGAGCATCTGGAGGGGCCGCGCACTGCGGAAGGCGGAGACACGTGACGGCAGTTCTCGTCAATCGCACCTTGTGGTTCCAGGACGAGGGGAAACGAAAGGTCGTTGACCAATCATTCCTGACCTCGGACTCGCGCTCGCTTGTCGTGCTCGGCGAAGCCGGAATGGGGAAGTCGACTCTTCTCAACCAGCTGCGGGGACAGCTCGGCTATGAGGTGTGCACCGCCCGCGCGCTGATCACCGCCCCAGATACAATCGCCCGCTTTGGCAGAGCCCAGACACTGGTCATCGATGCGCTCGACGAGGTGTCGGCGGGGCAGCAAGGGGATGCTGTTGATCTGGTTCTCAACAGGCTGGGCGTCCTAGGCTACCCGCGCTTCATCCTTTCTTGCCGCGTCGCGGACTGGCGCAGCGCGACCGCCTTGCAAGGCCTGTCGGACCTGTACGGAGAAGCCCCCGTCGAACTCTATCTGGAGCCCCTCAACCGGCAGGATGCGGTGGAGGTTCTGAGCCAACGCCTCGGCGACGACGCGGCAGAGAATGCCGCAGTCTCTCTGGAGGCTCAGGGGCTGTCCGGGCTTTGGAGTAACCCTCAGACCTTGAGCCTGGTCCGGGAGGTCCTCGGCCACGGTGCCCTTCCCACCTCCCGCGGTGGACTGTTCGAGGCCGCGACCAATCTCCTTCGCAAGGAGCACCGCGACGAGAAGATCGGGGCGAAGCTTTCAGGCCTCGGGGAAGACGCAGTCCTGGACGCAGCCGGGGCGGCGTTCGCCACTCTAATCCTCACGGGTCAGGAAGCGGTCACGCTCCGCGTCAACGCCAATGCCGAAGACGTTCCGCTCAGCGCGATCGCCGAACTCCCGAACGCCGGGGCCATTCGGGACATCCTAGACTCCCGGCTCTTCGTCGCTCTCTCCAGTGACCGGTTCACCTATTCCCACCGGTCGATGGGCGAGTTTCTCGGGGCCCGCTGGCTCGCGCGCTGCGCGGACACACCGCGCAAGCAACGCCGGCTTCTGGGCCTGTTCAACGCTCCCAACCTCGTACCGACCAGCCTGCGGGGGCTGCACGCCTGGATCGCGTGGCATAGCACTGAACTAGCGGGTGATATCATCGCCGCCAATCCCATGGGCGTCATCCAGTACGGCGACGGAGACAACCTCACCCTCGCTTCGGCGACCCGTCTGCTCGACGCGCTTGAGGCGCTGGCGGCCAAGGACCCTTGGTTCTGGGACTGGAGCGACTATCGCCTGTCCGGTCTTGCCCAGCTTCCGCTGCTGCCTCGGCTCAAGGCGATCATCACCTCGGCCGAGCGCGAGTTCGGTCTACGGCTTCTGGTCCTTCAGGCCGTCAAGGGATCGGCTGTGTTGTCGACCCTCGTCGACGAGTTGGAAGCGCTGCTCCTTGCGCCTGACACGGCCTTCGCGCTGCGCAGCGAGGCGGCCGACCGGCTGCATGAGCTGGGCCCGTCCCGGAACTGGCCCGCGATTGTTGAACACCTCCTGACGCAAGGCGACGAAGACGCGATCCGACTGGGCGTGGAAATCTTGGAGCTCGCGGACTATGCGGGGTTTAGCGACGACGTGATCGGCCGCGTTGTCACAGCTCAGCTCGGCCTTGAGAACCGCACGATCGGGATCCTCTACAGGCTGCAGAGGAAATTGCCGACTGACCGAATCGGTCCGCTCCTCGACGCAATAGCCGTCGCCGCGTCCGCAGTTGAGGACGAGCCGCACGACAGGTTGCCCCACTACACGGATCTCGCCCAGGCGCTCCTCGGCCGACTCCTCGTCGACCAAGCCGTGGCACCTGAACAGCTGTGGCGATGGCTCGAGCCCCTCGGCCGTCATGAGGGATATCAGCGCGACGCTAGAGACGCGGTGGCCGAGCGGTTGCGGGCCGATGACGGTCTAAGGCGCGCCGTGCAACGCCGGGCGCTAATCGACCAGCCGGTTGACGGCAATCTTTGGCGCGCCGCCTTCAGGCTCAGCGAACGCTCGCCGGGGCTGACGCCGGATCAAGGCGACATCATCGCTCTCCTAGACCTGCTGGCACCTGACGATCCGCGCTGGCGCGACGTAGTCTCAATCGCCCGCCATAGTGCCGATGAAGGCGCAGCGGTTCGTCAGGCCGCCCGGCGGTTCGCCGCGGGCGCCCCCGAAGACGAAGCGTGGCTCGACAAGCTCGAGCATCCCGACACGCCGGAGTGGCAGGTCGATCAGGACAGTCGCCGGAGTGCGAGAGAGGCCAAGAAATTGGCCGAGTGGGAGAAGCACCGGGCCGGGTTCCTTAGCGAGATCGACGAGCTGCGGGCCGGAACCTTCCGCCTCATCGTGAACCCGGCCAAGGCCTATCTCAAACTGTTCGCCGACATGGGCGACGAGACTTTGGACGGTCCCGGACGTCTCCAGGAGTGGCTCGGCCCGGAGCTGCGCGACGCCGGCCTGGCCGGCTTCGAGGCCTTTCTCAGTAGCACTCCAGTCAAGCCGAGTGCTGTTGAGATTGCGGAAAGCCATGCGGACGACAAACGTTGGACCGCCGCCTATGTGATCGTGGCGGCTCTAATCGAGAGACACCGCACGGGGCGGGGCTTTGCGGACCTGCCGACCGAACGGGTCATGGCCGGTCTCATGGAGATCCGCTCAAGCCGGATCGACGATCACGCCGGGGTCCCGGACCTCGATCGAATCCTAGGCGATGAGCTGCGCCGGCGCGGTGCCTGGGAGGAGGCGCTGAGGCTCTACTTCGAACCCCAACTCAAGCGCGGGCGCACTCACATTGACGGCCTGTATGGCCTGATGCGGGAAACCCAAGACTCCTCCCTCGCGACGCGGTTCGCCGTGGAGTGGCTAGAGCGCTTTAAGGAGATGTCTCCCGCCACCGAGGCTGAACTGGTTGATCATCTGCTGCCAGTTCCCGAGGCCAGAGAGGAACTCAGTGCGATCGCCTTGGAACGGCGGGCGCGCGCCTTTCCCGACGCGGAACGTCGTCTGATCTGGGACACGGTCGGCCTTCTGATCGATTTCGAAAGAACCCGCGCCGAGTTGGAGGCGGGAGGAGATCTCTCCCCCGAACTGCTCTGGCATATGCGGACTCGTATCGGGAGCCGGCGCGAACAGGGGCGTCAGGTCGAGCTCAAGCCGGAGCTGGCGCTATGGCTGTTGAGGCGCTTCAGAATCCAGTTTCCTCGACGGAGCCGCCCCGAGGGGATGTCGACCGGCGACGACAATGATTGGAACGCGAGCGAGTTCATCTCGGCCCTGATTAAGCGCCTCGCCAGCGATGTCTCTGACGAAGCGGTCGCGGCTATGGCCCAACTGCTTGGCGATCGGCAAGATCCCTACACCGAGCTCGTGCGGTCGGCGTCCGCCGAACAGGAGCGCAATCGCGTCGAGGCGAGGTGGCGTGCACCTGACCCGAAGGCTGTCAGTGCGGTCGTCCGGGACGGCGCGCCAACAACCGCCCTGCAGCTGCAGGCAGTGCTGCTCGAAGAGCTGGGGGAGGTTCAGCGCAAACTTCGCAGCAGCGATGTCGACTGGTATCGCGACTTCATTGACCATGGCGTGCCGCGCGGTGAGGAGGACTGTCGCGACAGTCTGCTGAAGATGGTGCGGCCTTTGCCGTTCGGTATAGACGCCCAGCCCGAGGCCCATCTGGCCGACGACAAGCGGTGCGACATCTTCTGCCAACTCGGCGACCTCGGCGTGCCGATCGAGATCAAGGGACAGTGGCATCGCGACCTGTGGGTCTCAGCCGACGCCCAGCTCGGGCACCTCTATGCCCACGACTGGCGGGCCGAGGCCGGCATCTATCTCGTGCTCTGGTTCGGCGAAGGAACGTCCAAGCCGCTCAAGGCTCCGCCGGCCCGCGAGCCTAAGCCGACGACCGCTGCCGAGTTGCGAGAAGCACTGATCGCGAGGAGCGCCCAGGCGGGGACCGGGCGGGTCGCTATTGTCGTTCTCGATTTCGAACGCCCCGCCTAATGGCCCGGCGTGAGGCTCGTGACCGGCTGGACGCGGCCGTGAAGCAAAGCCGCGTCACTGTTCTCTACGGTCTGCCGCGTGTCGGTCGAAGCGTGCTGCTCGCAGACTGGTGCGAGGGTCAGGTCGGCCTTCAGCGCGTGAAGGCCGGCGACGTCGCCACGTGCACGGCACCGCTCCAGGTGTTGGATCATCTCGACGTTGGCGGGGCGGGAGTCTTTGTGGACGCCTATCGGAACATCGAGGCTGAACGGCCAACCAAGTTCGTCGTCGCACCGGTCGATCTTGCGGCGACGCGTTTCTTGCAGCAAGAACTCACCGCTGCCGCCCAGCTTGTGGCCCTCGAACCCATGCAGCGCCACGAGTGGCTTGCCGAGGAGCTGCAGGCAGCCGAACCGTCTGGACCTGAAGCCGACTTTGCTCCTGTCGAGAGCGCCACCAACCGGCCCACCTTTGACCCGGATCGCCACTGGCTGAGGGGCGGTTTCTCCGAGAGTTTCGAGGCGACGAGCGACGCCGCAAGCCTACAGAAACGGCGTGATCTAATAGAAGGACTCATGCTGCGCGATTACGCGAGTTGGGGCATTGCACCCGGGCCACAGCTGATCGACTACCTCACTTGGGTAGCCAACCAGAATGGCGGCGAGCTCGATCTCGCAAAACCCCCCATCGGCAAACAGGCTGAGGCGCGCTCAGCCCTGTTCTTGTTGATAAAGCTCGGCGTCCTTCGTCAGCTTAGGAACTATCCCGGCGGCAGTACCGCCAGTCTTTCCCTGAAGCCCAAGGTGCATTTCCGCGACAGTGGGCTTCTGCATGCTGTCTTGGGGATCGAAACCATGCCTCAGCTAAGGGGCCACCGCCTATTGGGCGAGAGCTGGGAAGGCTATGCGATCGAGACGCTTATCCTGGCCGCGGGCCGGCCCAGCATCGCGCAGTTCTATCGCAAGGAGGGCCCCGAAGGCCCCGACGAGATCGATCTAGTACTCGACTTCCGGGCCCACAACGGGAAGCTGGTTGCGATCGAGTGCAAGGTCAGTCCGAACGAGCCTCCGCGTCCGGGGTACTATCGCGCCCTTGAGGCGATCGGTGCCACCGACGGCTTTGTCGTTCACTCTGGAGGTGAAGCCAACCTAGCGGCCGGGACGCACCGGCTTGACCTCGAAAGCGCTAGAATGCGGGTCCTCAATCTTTCCCGGTAAGTCCGCGCCGTTGCCTCACTGCAGAACTCTAGCGCAAGCCCTAGCAAGGGGCTGCTATTCGGCTAGTTTCCGATGTCCGCTCATGATGCTGTGGACGGCTCTCCAACCCACCGGCAGCTTTGGCTTCCGGTTTGAGCTGGAGGAGAGCCATGGGTCAGGTAGTCACGATTGGTTTGGACATCGCGAAGTCTGTGTTCCAGGTGCACGGCATCGATGCTGAGGGCGGCATCGTCATTCGGCAGAAGCTCACCCGAGCGCGGCTGCTGAAGTTCTTTGAGAAGCTGGATCCCTGCCTGGTCGGGATCGAGGCCTGCGGAACAGCTCATCATTGGGCCCGCGAGCTGATCGGCCTTGGCCACGATGTGAGGCTGATGCCGCCGAGCTATGTGAAGCCGTATGTGAAGCGGCAGAAGAACGACATGGCTGACGCGGAGGCGATCTGCGAGGCGGTCACCCGGCCAACCATGCGTTTCGTGCCAGTGAAGTCGCCAGAACAGCAGAGCGTCATGGTGCTGCACCGGACCCGATCGATCCTGATCCGACAGCGCATCCAGATCTCGAACGCGATCCGCAGCCACATGGCGGAGTTCGGCATGGCCGCCGCGGTCGGCCGGCAAGGCCTCCAGGCGCTGATCGTGATGGTGGAGGATTCGCCGGATGCCCGAGTGCCCGCTGAGGCCCGAGGCTGCCTCGGCATGCTCGCCTCGCAGTTGCGGCTGGTGAATGAGCAGATCCTGGATACCGATCGGCTCATCCGGACCAACGCCCGGTCGACGGAGGTCGGCCGCCGGCTGATGGAGATCCCCGGTGTGGGCCCGTTGCTGGCCAGCGCCCTGGTCGGCACGATCGCCGAGCCGAAAGCCTTCAAGACTGGCCGCAACCTCGCGGCCTGGATCGGCCTCGTTCCGAAGCAGAACTCCAGCGGCGGCAAGGAGCGGCTCGGCGGCATCACCAAGCAGGGCGACCGATATCTGCGACAGATGCTCGTCGTCGGCGCCTTGGCGGTCGTGCGCTACGCGGTGCGGAACGGCACGCGCCGGCCGTGGCTGGTCCAGCTGCTCGCAAGACGAACGCCGAAGGTCGCGGCCGTCGCCCTCGCCAACAAGACCGCGCGGATGGTCTGGGCGATCATGACTTCAGGCGAGCGGTACAGGGAGCCGGTTGCGGCTTAGGAATAGGTCAAGGCTGAGCGCTGAGGCCGACGAACTTGGGAAGGGCGGACAGGATGTAATGCGACAGCCGGTCGATACCGGAAGGCGGGAAAACCCACTTGCGCCAGAGCGCCTCGAGCGCGTGCTTTTGGTCGGGACCCGGCTTCGCGGAAGGCATTATGGCCAGCGGTCATGCGTACCGCACCAACAGGTCGAACACATGGCCGCACCGACCAGCACAGCAGAACATCAGATCACCCTTGCCAACGGGGAGCCGTCCACACATGGCGCATCGGCGACACGGCCAGACTGGGGTGGACGAGTAGCCGAGGACCGAACTGGTCCGCCCGCATGCGCGCACGGCCTGGGTGTTTTCCCTGCACCCATGCATGAAGGGCGTGACATCGAGCGCCACCCGATGCAACGCGATAGTCGGCATCGATCTCCTTAGCGCGACCCGGTGACCATTTGCGTTCGGACCCGTCGTGCGAACGTCGTCGAGACGGCACGCTTGGGTGACCATCACGCAATCGCATCCGTCGCGGTGCCATCAGCCGCGCTTTGAGGGTCCGCCGTGGTCGCAGCGCCGGCGACGTGGGCGTAGGTCGCGGCCGCGGCCCGAAGCAGAACAACCATCAGCCGCTCGATCTCGAACTGCTCGGATTCGTGCAAGGGATGGTGGACCGCTCCTCGCAGTCGGTGCGCCATGACCATGTCAGCCGCAATGGCACCTTCTGGGGACGACTGTCGAAGCGTCTCGATCTCGGCTTTCGTCTCATGCCATCGCGAGGCGGGACGACCCTGACGAGCTAGTCCTGCGGCCGAACGCAGGATCGCTGCCACCGGAGTTCCAGCCCAAAGCTCCTGGAACATCTCGATCAGTTGCGACCTAGTTCCGCCCATCGCACGCACCAGCTGCTCGACAGCCACGGCCATCCCCTGCAGATCACTGCTCATACCGGCCTCGGGACTCTCCGCCCCGTCGCCGAAGACATTCTCGTGGAAGGACTCGAGCCGCAGGAACACCGCGTCCTGGCGCTCTTCAGCGATGAAGTCGGCAAAACCCTGAATTACGCTAGGTGACAGGGATGTTCCGGGGAGGCCGACCCACGCTTGGTTCAGCGTGGTGACCACACGTTCCTTGTTAATCGCGGTCCAGTCCGGCCAGATTTCGTGCAGCGTCGGACGCTGGGTCGATCCGAGCGGGCCCACTACTTCTGCGATCTCGTCGAACGTCATCTCTTCCGCACGCTGCAACAGACGAACGGTCGCCGCGAGATAGGTGCGATAGGCGTCGGCCATCAGAACGCGACCGCCACCATCCCATTCCAGCCAGCGGCTGGCGAGGAAGGCGCACAGGGCTAGAAGCGCAGACCGGTCAACGCCGTAGCGGGTCATGCCACCCGCCGCCGCCGCTTTCCGCGCCGCTTCATGAGCTGCGGTTTGGTCTTCGTTGAGCCAGAAGCGGCCTGCGCTACCACCGGCCTCGTCCGTGATTTCCACCAAAGCTGCGTCGGCCTCTTCCGACGCCCAGACGACCGCATCGAGCGCCGCTCGATGCGCCAAGAAGCCCCTCAAAGCTTGAGATGGGCCGAATTGCTCGTTGAGGTATGCTTTAGGCAGCCGGCGCTCCCGAAGGGCCAGGTCAGCCGCCGCCCTCGTCGCCTCGTCAGCCAGATTGATCCGGAGGAAAAAGCCGACCTGAGCCGCTTCGGCTGCGGGGAGCACCTGCCAACTGCTGTAGAAGTCGGATACGAGGCCGTCGTCCAGCAGAGTCTCGTGAACGCGATTGGCCACGCTGTAGCGACGCGACGCGGGCTCCGGCATGGGCCCATTTGCCCCGAAGGAGAGAAAGCCAGCGTCGGCTTCGGTGGGTTCGTCGAGCGGATCGACCCGGCCCCTGATCCGCCTGGGCCACGTACGCTGCTCCATGGCGTTGAACAGGTTTACGGCGTCGTCCCATCGTGACCCTTCCGGTTCGATTGGATCGGTCATGGGGCCCATGTCCTCGTGGAGCTCCAGCCAGAGTCGACGGGCGACCGGCTCCGGCCATTCCAGACGAACAGCCGGCGTCAGAAAGCCGTCATCGGTCAGGGATTCGACAAGCCGGCGATCCACAAATTGGGGGAAGGCGCGGAGCTGCTTAAGCTCGTCGGCCAAGGTGCGGGCTGTGAGATGTCGGCGGAGCCGGAGTTTGACGCGTCGGGACATGCTAACGACATGGTAAGACGCCACGGCGGTCGCTAGTCAGCGACCGAGCATAGCCACTCGATCGCCGCCTATTGCGGGCTGCGCATTCACCAATAGCGCGACCGGGTTCATCTCAGCGAATGCTCGTTTCCCGGTGCAATGCGATGCTCCTGGCGCTTCTCAGACCTTCGGCGGCGACGACGTGAAAGGTGCCCCGCCATTCCTCCGAAGGGATTCGCACCGTCGTGGCCCGGTCGAAGATCGCGATGCTAGTCAGCGGCCATAGAGGCCTGCCGCCATGCAGAGCTTGAAGCGAAGAGCGGTCCTGTTCGCGAGCCTTCATGTCGGTGCCTTCGGATTGACTGGGCGACCTAGCGATCGCACGTCCATAGCCCGCACAACTCGCGAGAGAATGTGCTGGCTTGCGGCGCTTGGCGCGAGCTGAATGTCGGCCGCCGCATAAGGAGTCCATTTTGGCCGATACCGGCTCTTCTCTGGAGTCGTTGCCAGATTTTCCCGCACTGGAGCAAATGGCCCGCGCTCTCTGGAGCCCTGCGGGCGCACGGGGCGCGGCCGCGATGGTCGGTGCGGGCTTCAGCCTGAACGCGGACCTGAAGAGCGCGGACGTGCGGCCGCCGCCGCTCTGGGGACGGGTGGCGAACGCGATGAGCGACGCCCTCTACGCTGACGCCGCGGAAGCGCCTCAGGATCCTCTGAGACTGGCGGAAGAGTATCGGATCTACTTCGGTCAAGCCGCCCTCGACGATCTGATTCGTGAGTGGATTCCGGATGCCGGCTGGTCGCCAGGCCTGCTCCACGACGCCCTGATCGCCCTGCCGTGGGCGGATATTCTGACCACAAACTACGACACGCTGCTGGAGCGCGCGAGCACAGATGTGGCAGGACGACCCTATCAGGTCGTGCGGTCCGAGGGAGACCTCGCCCGGTTCTCGGCCCCGCGGATCATCAAGCTGCATGGCACCGTCGGCGTCGACGACCACTTCATAATCGCCGAAGAAGATTTCCGGACTTACCCCGCCAGGCGCGCCGCCTTCGTCAACGTAGCCAGACAGATTTTCATCGAAAATGAACTCTGCTTGTTCGGCTTTTCTGGCGACGATCCGAACTTCCTAGCCTGGTCCGGCTGGGTCCGTGACCACTTGGCCGGCAACGCTCGCCGAATCTATCTCCTCGGTGTACTGAAGCTCAGCCCGTCCAAGCGTAAGCTGCTGGAAGCGCGTAACATCTCGCCCATCGACCTTGCCCCGGCCGTCGAGCATCTCGACTGGGAGGATCGCAACCCGCGGGCGCTCGCGATGGCGCTCGAGTATCTGAAATCAGCGCAACCCCAGCACTCCTACGATTGGGAGCCGACCAATCCCTCGAGCTATCTGGGGCCACGTGGGGTCGATGACACCCAAAAACTGCACAAGGACCCGGACGTGGGCGCGACCCGAGTCCGCGATATGACGAGGGCTTGGGGAAGGGATCGAGCCAGTTACCCGGGATGGCTAGTGACGCCCGCCAGAGTGCGCCACGACCTGCGCGAGGCCAGCGAACGGGTGCCCTTTTTAAGCGAGCCTGTTTCTGAAGTCCTGGGACAGGCCGAGGCCGCCGCATGGCTCCGTGAAATCGCCTGGACTGAGAGCATCGGCTACGTCCCGGTAGACTTGGAGTTCGCCTCACGCCTTACCGAAATCCTCGCTCCGGCCAACTCATCCGGCTTCAGCCGGACCGATCGCCTCGAAATCGCAGCTTTTCTCCTGCGCTACGCCCGCGAAGCAGATCTCGACGATGAGTTTGAGCAATGGTCGGCCTACATCCGCGCCGCGGCGGATCCAGGCTCTGATGCCCTGGCGAATGCGGCCTATCAAGCCGCGCTCCGTGCACGTGACCGTCTCGACTTCGAAACGCTGGAAGGAATCGTGGAGGAAGTGGCCGGGCCGGACCCAGCCTGGGCGCTGCGAAGGGCGGCGCTTCATTGCGATCTTGGCGCGTTCGAGACGGCCGAGGCCGTGGTCAAGGCCAGCCTCGCCGACTTGAGAGGGCGGCGCCGTTCGACGCCCGCCTCTGTCTGGGTCATCTCGCGGCTGGCCTGGGCCGAGTGGCTAGCGAACGCTCTGGCGCGTGACGCGGACTTCAACCATCGCCCATGGGCTAACGATTTCAAGGCTTGGAAGAGTGATCCCTTCGATCTCATCGACGCGATTGAGAAGGAGATCTCAATCAAGGCGAAGAAGCGGCGCGAGGAGGAGCGCGAAGTTATTCCCAGCTTTGAAGCCGGGCACTACCGGAACCCCGGCAGTACGCTGTATTTTGGGAGCGCGCGGCATACGTCCACGCTGCACACCTTCAGCAGACTGCTTGAGGAGGCCGGCTGTCCGCTGCGCCTTCGCCATCACAACCTTGTTGCGGACACGCTTCTCGAAGCCGCCGAACTGACCCCGGACGATACGGTGCGCTGGTGCCTCGTCTTGCTTAGATCCATGGACCGTCCGGGCCAGCGGCACTTCCAGGATCATTTCTCACGGGTGGCGATCGCCCGCATGCCGGAAACTGTCGCGTCCGGACTGTTAAATCGACTGTTCCCGGCGGCGCAGTTCTGGATCGAGCGCTTCAGCCGTCCGGACCGACGTCGGACGGCGCTCGACCAACTCCCGCTGCTCCTCGAAACGAT
Organism: Brevundimonas sp. R86498; assembly: GCF_044598075.1. Lineage (GTDB taxonomy): Bacteria > Pseudomonadota > Alphaproteobacteria > Caulobacterales > Caulobacteraceae > Brevundimonas. The sequence continues at coordinate 531,108 of NZ_CP139004.1, forward strand.
CGCGCGTCTTGTCGTTCGAACTTCAGTCGGCGAGGCCGACAAGGTTATCGGGCTGGCTATTGCGATCTCGACCCAGGCTTGGGCGGCTCACCATGCGGTCTGCGAACCCCTTGGGCGGATGTTCAACAATGCGCTTTCGGCTTTGCCCAAAGCGGAACGCGGTCGATGGGCTGAAGCGATCCTGGCCTTCCCGCTTCCCGGAGAAACCGGCGGGCAGCCGCACAGCTGGCCCAGCGCGGGCGAATGGCTCCAACTGGTCGGCCCTATGAAGCCAGCGCTCGAGGGCATCTCCTCCGCACGCGTGGACGCCCTCATCGACGCCACGGCCGGTCTCGACAGGGATCGGGTTGAAGCCTGTGATCGGCTGTCTCGCCTTCACGACGCCGGTCTGTTGTCTGGTGACCAGACCCGGCGCTGGGGTCGGAATTTATGGGCTCACCTCGACACGGGATCACCGCCGCTACCGGCGGGAACACGCTTCTTTGTGTTTGCATTCGCAAGCCTCCCTTACCCCGGGGAGATCGACCCAGTCGCTGTCGTAAATCAACGGATGTATACGCAGCTGCAGCCCAGCACGCCTACGGACATCCTGGACGAGATCGCAGCGACTGGAACCCACGGTCTGCGGCCATCGTCCACCCTACCAACCGCCGAGCAAGCCGCCCTGCTTTTCGATCAACTCGTTCAATGGCGCGCGCGGGTCGGCAATATGGCTGCGCATGAACAACTCTCGCAGGCCCTATCTGGCAAATCTGACGCTCGAACAGCTGCATCACTAGCCCGAGCTTTATCCCGCACCATCGTCCCTGCGCTCGCGCCAAACGATCGCAGCCCCGCCCGACTGCAGATGTTGTTTGATTTGCTCGAGGAGGATTCCGTCGGAACCGCGCGAGAAGCCGTTACGCACTTCCTCGAAGGCCCTTCGTCTCTCCGACCTCTCGTCGTCAAAGGGCTTCGTGACGGTCTTCTCTCAGGTCGGTTCGACGACGTCGCCGGGGCCTGCGAAGGGGTCATGATTTGGCTCCATCGCTCACGTGATCTGGGGCCCCCCGACCAATCCCTGGTCGATCTGCTTGTCCGACAGGTGGAGACCCGTGTCCCAATAGCCCTGCACATCGTCATGCGGACCGTGCGTCGTGCGCTGGCCGAAAGCTTGATCGGGCCGGCTGAGATCGAATGCCTCAAGCGAACTCTAGATGTTCTTCAAGCGGAGACGGCCTATGATGCCGTTCGCGTCGGTTCGATGGATGGGGTGTCCGTCTCCCTTGTTCGCGCGGAGAGCGTCCGTCTGGCTAGTGCGCTGGAGGCAACTGTCGGACCATCCAAAGAAACTCAGGCGTGGCTGCACGTTGCGCCTAGTGATCCGCTTCCCGAAGTTCGACACGCTCTAGACGAAGGGAGCGTGCACGACGATGGCCTTGAATGACTTTGTCTGCTTGACGGGTCGCAGTCGCTTAGACGTGCCCCGCAGCCTGTGAATGTCAGCTCCAGGCCAGACAACCAATGTCCGCAGCTGGCCCCTATCCGTAGGCGTCAGGCCCGTTCGAGCAGGTCCCTCACCAGGGCTAAGGCCTCCGCTGGCGCGGAGGCCACCCGGCAGCCGCTCGCGTCGCGCAACTTGAGCGGCCCCCGGCCAATCAGATCCTTTAGCGGTCCCTCGGTCAGAAAGACGTCGCAATAGCCCAAGGCCGCCGCAGCGTGAGCGAAGTCGTGAATGTCGTTAGGTTTGAATTTTTGAGTTCGGTTCCACCGTACGAGGGCGTGGAGGCCGGCGCGGACATATAGAGAGGGAACCGCCTTGCGGGCATCGGGTGCCGCCCGCAACGTCAAGTAAATCGTATTGGCCCAGGCTTCAGGCGTCATCTCCCGGGCTCCGGGCATGGTGGGGTCGTCAAACAGGGCGACGCCGCCAACCTTGATGATCTCGGCCGAGGCGTCGGCAGCACCGCGCAACTCAGCGTCAAGCAGCGCCTCGAACGTCGTCGCCTCATGGGCGTGCGCTTGGGACCGCTCGGAAAGATCGCGCGCAAGATCCGCCCAGGCAAGTCGGGTATCGTCGCTTTCGGCGGATAGGAGATCTTCGGCCTTGGCCGCCACCAGAGTGTCGAACCAAGCCTTCTCCATGAGCTGCTGTCGCTGACGCGTGCCGAGCGGCGGGATGGGCGGGGTGGCGTCGCCCATCATGCAGCCGAGCGGCACCCAAATCCGGTCGCGCGGCGGACCTAGCGGTTTCCGGGCGAGGACGGCGTGAAGCATGTGGGCGGTCTCGACCGCGACCATTTCATCGTCGGCCACAAGGCCGATCCCAACGCTGAGTTCGTCGATGAGCCGCCCCAAGGCGATACGACTCTCGCGATCTCGCTGCTTGCCGATTTCCATAAGGAGTCCGGTGCTCGGCGGGCAGAAGGCCCGGCCCTCAGACGCCGCCTCGCGCAACAGATTTAGCATCTCAGCGTGCTCGACCTCGCGCGCGGCTCCGCTTGAGGCGCGTTGGAGGTCGATCCAGTAGTTCAGATCAAGATAGACAGCCTTCCGTCCTGCCGCCTTTCGCGCCAAGACCATCAGATGCCGCTCCCGATATGCCTTGGCCGAGACGCCGATCTGTCCCATGTGACGATTCAGAAGTTTGGACGCGAGCTTGGCCATGCCCGCACCTTAGGACAGTTCCGTCCGCGTCACGAACGGAGGGTGTGAGCCTCTGTTGCTAGGAATTGTCCTCGCCTAGATCTGGTTTACGGCCGTGGGCGAACATCCGCTCATGGCGCTTCCAGAATTGCCGCCAACGGCTGCTACTACTCATTCCGCACACGAGGGGGGCTTCTCTGAAAGCGGGGATTGGCACGCTGAGCAGACTTTGCCGTTTACATGTGCTGAATGTCCGATTGTTGGCTGCAAGCCGATGACGGATATTGGCGCTTTGTAGACCTCTTGCGCCACGGGCATATCGCGTGTCGAGCCGCCTTGACGCAGGAAGGCCAGCATATGCTGGCCTTCGATCACGCTTCGGTTGGGTGGCAGAAGGCGACCGCTCTGAGCTGAATGCATAAGAGCCTGATCATCCGGAGGTGGGTGGCCTACGAAAGATTCTTGCCAATTGTGATCCAAGTCTCAACAATTGTGGTTCAGTTCTCACCAACTATGACCCGGACCAGCCCTGACGGGTGTCCCTAGACGTCGACGGCCGCGTCCAGGGCGTTGTCCTGGATGAACTCGCGGCGCGGCTCGACCACATCGCCCATGAGCTTGGCGAACAGGTCGTCGGCGTCGTCGGCGTGGTCCACCTGGACCCGCAGCAGGGTGCGGGCATTGGCGTCCAGGGTGGTTTCCCACAGCTGCTCCGGATTCATCTCGCCCAGGCCCTTGTAGCGCTGGATGGCGAGACCCTTCTTGCCCGCTTCCAGCACGGCGTTCAGCAGGTCGATCGGCCCCCGGATGGTGGTCGACTTGTCCTTGCGCCGGTAGGTCGCCGGGGCGTCGAACACACCCTCGAAGGCTACGGCCCGCTCCGCGAGGCGACGCGCATCGAGGGACCGGATCAGCGTCTCTTCCAGAACGATCTTCTCCTGGACCGCGCGGCGGGTCCGCTCGAACACCACCGCCCCCTGCTCACCGGGAAGTCCCGACCAGGCTCCGTCGCCCTCCTCGGCATAGAGATTGAGACGGATGGCTGCGGCGGCGGACGCACGGCCCATGTCCCCATCGTCGGCGAACAGGCCGGCCAGGGCCGACTGCTCGATGGCGAACGCCGGCGCACGCTGGCTCAGCCGGTCGGCCAGGGCCTTGAACGCCTTGGCCTCGCGCACCAGGGCCTGCAGATCCTGACCCGTCCGGCGCTCGCCGGTGGCCAGATCCAGCTCTGCCTCCGACGAGCCCTCCTCAATCAGATAGGAGTCCATCTCCGTCTGGTCCTTCAGGTAGCGCGACTGCTTGCCCTTGGAGACCTTGTACAGCGGCGGCTGGGCGATGAAGACGTGGCCGCGCTCGATCAGCTCGGGCATCTGGCGATAGAAGAAGGTCAGCAGCAGGGTCCGGATGTGCGCCCCGTCCACGTCGGCGTCGGCCATCAGGATGATCTTGTGATAGCGCAGCTTGTCGGCGTCGAAATCGTCCCGCCCGATGCCGGTGCCCAGCGCCAGGATCAGCGTGCCGATCAGCTCCGACGACAGCATCCGGTCGAACCGGGCCCGCTCGACGTTCAGGATCTTGCCCCGCAGCGGCAGGACAGCCTGGTTCTCGCGGTTCCGGGCCTGTTTGGCCGAGCCACCGGCGGAATCGCCCTCGACGATGAACAGTTCGGACTTGGCCGGGTCGCGTTCCTGGCAGTCAGCCAGCTTGCCGGGCAGGGAGCTGATTTCCAGCGCCGACTTGCGCCGGGTCAGGTCGCGGGCCTTCCGGGCCGCCTCGCGCGCGGAGGCCGCCTCGATGATCTTGGCGACCACCTGTTTGGCCTCCAGCGGATGTTCCTCGAACCACTGCGACAGGCCTTCGGAGCACAGCCCCTCGACCGCCGGCCGCACCTCGGACGAGACCAGCTTGTCCTTGGTCTGGGAGCTGAATTTCGGATCCGGCACCTTGACCGACAGGACGCAGGTCAGGCCCTCGCGCGCATCCTCGCCGGTGACGGAGACCTTCTCCTTCTTGCCGGCACCCGAGCTCTCGATATAGGCGCCCATGACGCGCGTCAGGCTGGCCCGGAAGGCCGACAGGTGGGTGCCGCCATCCCGCTGGGGGATATTGTTGGTGAAGCACAGCATGGTCTCGTGGTAGGAGTCGTTCCACCACAGGGCCAGGTCGATCTCGATGTTTTCGCGCTTGCCGCGAATGACGATGACGTCTTTCAGGATCGGCGACTTGGACTTGTCGAGGTGGCGCACAAAGGCCTCGACCCCGCCCTCATAGTGCAGGATTTCCTCGAACGGCTCGGCCCCGCGATTGTCCGCCAGACGGATGACCACACCCGAGTTCAGGAAGGCCAGCTCGCGCAGCCGGTGTTCCAGCGTCTTCAGATCGAAATCGATGTGGCTGAACGTCGTGACCGACGGATAGAAGGTCACCTGCGTTCCGGACAGGACGCGCCCGTCCTCACGCTTCGGGGCCTCGCCGGTCACCCTCAGGCTCTCGACCGTGTCGCCGCGCTCGAAGCGCATTTCGTGACGCCGGCCGTTCCGGAAGATCACCAGCGTCAGCCAGTCGGACAGCGCATTGACCACGGACACGCCCACACCGTGCAGACCGCCCGAGACCTTGTAGGAATTCTGGTCGAATTTGCCGCCCGCGTGCAGCTGGGTCATGATGACCTCGGCCGCCGAGACCCCCTCGCCCTCATGGATGTCGACGGGAATGCCGCGGCCGTTGTCGGTCACAGTGACCGAGCCGTCGGCGTTCAGGATCACCTCGACCAGATCGGCGTGGCCGGCCAGGGCCTCGTCGATGGCGTTATCGACCACCTCATAGACCATGTGGTGCAGACCCGAGCCGTCGTCGGTGTCACCGATATACATGCCCGGGCGTTTGCGGACCGCGTCCAGCCCCTTGAGAACCTTGATGGATTCCGCGCCATATGCCGCTTCTTCAGCGGTGTCTTCGGTGCGGGCGGTCGGGGTCTGGTCGGTCATTCAGTCGTCCGGAGACGCGGACGTCGCGGGCCGCGTCAAACGCTGCCCCGTCCGCCAAAAGAGCTCTGTTCCCGGACGGCCAATTCAGGCCTTCCGGAAGCGAGCTTTATACAGCCATTTCGCCGCTGAAAGCGAGCGCCGAAGCCGCTTTCACGCCTTGTAGCAGGGCTGTTGAGCCCCATATGTTGGGCTCACCCATCGAGAGACCCACAACCGACGCCCGGAGCGCCGATGCCGCATGCCGACAGCCTGATTTCCACCCTGGTTGCGGCCTTCGTGCTCGCCTTCGTCTTCGGGATGATCGCCAACCGGCTGAAGCTGTCGCCACTGGTCGGCTATCTGGTGGCAGGCGTGCTTGTCGGGCCCTACACCATCGGCTTCGTCGCCGACACGACCCTGGCCCCGCAGCTGGCGGAGGTGGGCGTGATCCTGCTGATGTTCGGGGTCGGTCTGCATTTCTCGCCGGCCGATCTGATGAAGGTGCGCCGGGTCGCCGTCCCCGGCGCGCTGGTCCAGATCGCGTCAGCCACGGCGCTGGGCTGGGTGCTGGGCCGGTTTGCGCTGGGTCTTTCCGACGTCGAGGCCCTGCTGATGGGGTTCGCCCTGTCCGTGGCCTCAACCGTGGTCCTGATCCGCGCGCTCGAGGAACGCCGTCAGGGCGGCGGCGAGGTCGGCCGTATCGCCGTGGGCTGGCTGATCGTGGAGGACCTGGTCATCGTGCTCGCGCTCGTTCTCCTGCCCATGATCGTCCTGCCGTCGGGGACCGTGATCGATGCCAGTGCGCTGGGGCTGAACATCGGCTGGACCCTGCTGAAAGTCCTCGGCTTCGTCCTGGCCATGTTGTTCGTCGGCGGCCGGGTCCTGCCGTGGGTGCTGGTCCGCATCGCCCATACCCGCTCAAGAGAGCTGTTCACCCTGGGCGTCCTGGCCATTGCGCTGGGTATCGCCTGGATCGCCTATCAGCTGTTCCATTCCTTCGCCCTGGGGGCCTTCCTCGCCGGTCTGGTGCTGAATGGCACGCCGCTGGGCCACAATGCGGCCGAGCGTTCCCTGCCGCTGCGTGATGCTTTCGCAGTCCTCTTTTTTGTGTCGGTCGGCATGCTGTTCGACCCCACAATCCTGGTGCGCGAGCCCCTGTCGGTGCTGGGCGTTCTGGGCATCGTCATTGTCGGCAAGACAGTCGCGGCGCTTGCCATCACCACCCTGTTCCGGCTGGACCGGGGCACCAGCCTGACCGTCGCCGCCAGCCTCGCCCAGGTCGGGGAGTTCTCCTTCATCCTCGCCGCGCTCGGCATGTCGCTGGGGGCCATGAGTCAGGAAACCCACGACCTGATCCTGGCCGCCGCCCTGCTGTCGATCTCGCTGAACCCGTTCGTCTTCCGCCTGATGGACCGGCTGGGGGGCAAGCCGCCCGGGACCCGCCCGGACAACGAGATCAACCCGGCGACGGCATAGGAATTATTTCCAGAATTACCCTTGTCGCCGTCGGCAGGTTTCCCATGTGACCTCACGGTCTTTGACAATCTGCAGGTCCCGTCCCGCCGAGGGCCGGAATGTCCGATAATCCCGTCACCATGACATGAGGCATTCGGGTTTCTCTTTCATTTTACTGGGTTTTTATCTGGCTATGTCACGGTCCGTCATGGTGTTTTCGACGGTCACGCGCTGACGAGGGCCCCGCCTTCAACCCGCACGAAGACCGCCCGCCCCCTCAGCGGCGCAAACAGATCGGCCTCGGTCCCGGTCAGGAACGCCTGCAGATCGAGCGCCACGATCTCGTCGAACAGGGCCGCGCGACGGCCGGCGTCCAGATGCGCCGGAGCCTCGTCCAGCAGCAGGACGGGCGGGGCCGGCGTCGGCCCGCCCGCCGCTTTCAGCCGTCCGATCTGGGCCAGGATGAGGTTCAGAACGAGCGCCTTCTGCTCGCCGGACGAGCCCTCGGCGGCCGGGCGGTTCTTCTCGCGGTGCAGGGCCGTCAGGTCGGTGCGATGCGGCCCGAACAGTGAGCGCCCGGCGGCGGCGTCCCGGGCGCGCGACCGGGCGAGGCCCTCACGAATGTCGCCGGCAATGGCTTCGTCCCCTGCCCCCTCGCTCGCCGCCATCTCGGCCGCGCCGTCCAGCCCGAGGTCGGCCTGCGGGAAGGGTCGCTCGGCCCGGGCGTCGATCGCGGCCTGAAGCACCGCGAGCGCCCGCGCTCGCGCCATCGCCGCCCGCGCGCCGGTCTCGGCCAGCCGGGCCTCCAGAGCATCCAGCCACAGGGGGTCTGCCTCGCGTCCCTCCGCCCCGTCGACCAGCAGCCGCAGCCGCTCACGCAGGGCCTTCTCGTATCCCGCCACAGCCGCCGCATGGCCCGGGTCAGCGGCGAACACCAGCCGGTCGAAGAATTTCAACCGCTCGGCCCGTGCGTCGGAGAACAGCCGGTCCTGTTCCGGCGTGGCCCAGACGGGCCGCAAATAGTCCAGCAGTCGCCCCGGCTGAGCCGTCTCCCCCTCGATCCGCACCATTCGCCGGCCGGCCCCGGCGACCTGGACCCCGGTGCCCAGCCGGACGGGGTCGCCATCGGCCCCCTCAAGCGTGAGGGCCACGGCCCAGGCCCGACCGCCTGTCTCACCCGGCTCCCGACGCCCCATCTCCTGCGCCGTCGCCCCGCGCAGCCCCTTGCCCGGTGTGAACAGGCTCAGAGCCTCCAGCAGATTGGTCTTGCCCGCCCCGTTCGGCCCATGCAGCACCACCGCCCCCGGCCCAACCGGAAGCGTGGCGCTCGCATAGGACCGGAAATCGGTGAGGGTGAGGGCGGTGATCAAGGAGGTGGTTGGTGGCTGGTGACTGGTGGTTGTTGCATCATCGCCAGTGCCAACGGGCGACGCACGGACATTGGTCCCGCAATCACCCGTCACCAGCCACCAATCGCGCTCGTCACACCCGCAGCGGCATCAGCACATACTGGACGCCCGGATCGCCCGGATCGAGCACCAGCGTCGGCGAGGCCGGATCGGCGAACAGGAAGGTGGCGTTCTCGCCGGTGATCTGGCCGGCCACGTCCAGCAGGTAGCGGGCATTGAAGCCGATCTCGAACGGGGCTTCGGAATAGCCGATCTCGACCTCCTCGACGCCCTGGCCGGCCTCCATGTTGCGCACCGTCAGGGTGACGCGGTCCAGCTCGAAAGCCAGCTTCACCGAGCGGCTCTTCTCGGCCGAGATGGTGGCCACCCGGTCCACGGCCGAGGCGAAGACGGCATTGTCGATGTCGGCCTGTTTGTCGTTCCCTTTGGGGATGACGCGCATATAGTCGGGGAAGGCCCCGTCGATGACCTTGGAGGTCAGGCTGGCCTGGCCGAACTCGAAGCGGATCTTCTGCGGGCTGACCTGGATCTCGACGGGCCCCGAGCCGTCGTCCAGCAGGCGGCGGACCTGATCGATGGTCTTGCGCGGCACGATGACGCCGGGGCCGCCGGCGGCCCCCTCGGGCGCGGGGGTCTCGGCCAACGCCAGACGGTGCCCGTCGGTTGCGACCGCGCGCAGCAGGGGAATGCCGGCCTCGGCCACGGTGTGGAGATACAGGCCGTTCAGATAATAGCGCGTCTCCTCGGTCGAGACCGCGAACCGGGTCTTGTCGATCAGCCGCGCCAGATCCTCCTTCATCAGGGTGAACCGGACGCCCGAAGTGTCCGTCGACATAACCGGGAAGTCGCCGGCCGGCAGGACCGGCAGGTTGAATTTCGATCGCCCCGCCTGGACCGTCAGTCGGGGATCATCACCATTGTAGATCAGGGCCACCTCGGCCCCGTCCGGCAGCTTGCGCACGATCTCGTACAGGGTGTGGGCCGGGGCGGTGATCTGCCCCTCGACCTGGACCGTGGCCTCGGCCTCGTCGACCATCTCCATATCGAGATCGGTGGCCGCAAAGCTCAGCTTGTCGCGACCGGCCGACAGCAGGACGTTGGACAGGATCGGAATGGTGTTCCGGCGTTCGACCACGCTCTGCACATGCCCAAGGGCCTTCAGGAGCGCGGATCGTTCGATGGTCAGCTGCATGTCGTCTCAGGCGTCCGGGGCGAGGCCGGAATCGACCTTCGCGGCAACAGTGGCCGTGGACACTAAAGGATTGGCGGCGCGGGGCAACGGGGGCGGGCAAAGTCCACAGACTTCTCCCTCCCCCGAGGGGGAGGGAGAAGTCTGGCTTCAGCCCCGCAGCTTCCTCGTCAACGCCTCCACGTCCCGGGCGATCTGGTCGTCCTGGGGCATCAGCTCCTCGATCTTGCGCACACCGTGCAGGACCGTGGTGTGGTCGCGCCCGCCGAAGCGACGGCCGATGTCGGGATAGGAGCGGGTGGTGTGCTGCTTGCATAGCCACATGGCGATCTGACGGGGGCGAGCCACGGCGCGGGTGCGGCGCTCGCTCAGCAGATCGGCCTGTTTCATGTTGAAATGCTCGGCCACCGTCTTCTGGATCTCGTCGACGGTAATGCGGCGCTCGGGTCCGCCGCGCAGGGCCGATCCCAGCAGGGTCAGGGTTTCCTCCACGCCGAGGGCGGCCAGACGGGGTCCGGCGGCGGCGGCCAGGGTGTTCACCGCCCCTTCCAGCTCACGCACCGAGCCCGGCGTGCGGTCGACCAGCTGTTCCAGCACTTCGGACGACGCCTCGCCCGAGACGACGCCCATCCGGGCAAAGGACGCCAGCCGATTGCGGGCCACGGCGATCTTGAGCGCCCGGTCGGCGGGTTCGACCGGGCAGGTCAGGCCGGCGGCCAGATGACTGCGCAGGCGCGGCTCGACCTCGGTCAGGGCCATCGGGGGACGGTCGGCCGACAGGACGATGCGTTTGCCGTCCTCGATCAACGCCGTCAGGGTCGACAGCAGCTCTTCCTGGGTCGAGGCCTTGCCGCCGACGAACTGGACGTCATCCAGCAGCAGCATGTCGGCCGAACGCAGGCTTTCCTTGAAGGCGGCGGTCGAGCGATCCTGCATCGCCTTGACGAAGGTCGACAGGAACCGCTCGGCGGTCAGATAGACGACCTTGGCATCCGGCCGCAGACGCTGCGCCTCCCAGGCGATGGCGTTCAGCAGATGGGTCTTGCCGTAGCCGTAAGGCCCACAAAAAAAGATCGGATTGAAATGGCCATCGGCCCAGCTGGCTGTCTGGCGGGCGATGGCCAGGGCGAAGGCATTGCCCTGACCCTCCACGAAACTGTCGAACGTCAGGCGTTCCTGCAGGCCGGCGGCACGAACGGCGCGGGCCCCGTCCATGACCGGGGGCACTGTCGGTGCCACCGGTGTCTCACCCGATGCCGAGGACAGCGCCTGGACCAGGGTGGCGGACGCCGGAGCGACGGACGCCACCTCGGCGCGGCAACGCACCTCGAGCCGTCGCGACAGGCCGTCCAGACCCAGCCAGAGCTCATTCAGACGGCGCAGCGCATTCTTGCGCACCCAGTCGCGCGCATAGCCGGTCGGGGTGACGAGGATCAGCTGGCCGGCCCCGTCGGCGCGCACCGCCGAAGGCGCGATATAGGAGCTGAACGGGCCTTCGCCGATCTCCGCGCGAAGCCTCACGGAGGCCTCGGTCCAGATCCGGTCCGGGTCCGTCATGTTCGCCACCGCCAAGCCCCCCATCGTCGTTACGCCCGCCTTGAAATCAACCTGCCTTCCGGACCCACATGGGGCCGGATCCACGCCGGGGTCCGCCTGGTCCAGGGACGCGTTCTCCTCTCTCCGAAAGCATGGGCTTTCGAAGCGGGGGCGACCTCGCGGACAGACATCTCCCGCCGGCGCAGGGTTTCATCCCCGCTCCGTCTTCATCCGTGTGGGGATGGAAGTGCGTTAGAGCCCAAAACTTACGCCCGACGCGGCATGGGTCAACGCTGATTCGAAGGGCCGCAGACAACTAAATTGTTTGACTCCGCTAAAGCCAAATCCCGCTTGAGGAAATGCCGCTTTCGCCTGTTCGGCGAGCGCGGATTCACCAATGACCACTTATCCGCACACGGCGAAACGGCGAGTCAGCATGTGCTGGCTCGCCGTTGTTAACGCTGATTTTTTCTGTGACAGAGGCGTGAACCGCCTCAAAAACCTGTCCGTACGGACGGGTCGACTTTGGTCGATCAGGCGGCCGACATCTTCTTCAGCTGGGCGTGCAGGCGCGAGACCTTGCGCGAGCCCGTGTTCTTGTGAACCACGCCCTTGGTGACGGCGCGCATCAGCTCGGACTGGGCCTCGACAAAGGCGCCCTTGGCGGCCTCGGCGTCGCCCCCCGTCACGGCTTCCTGAAACTTGCGCAGGAAGGTGCGGACGCGGGTGCGGCGCGACTTGTTCACTTCGGTACGCGCGGCGATCTTGCGGATCGCTTTCTTGGCGCCGGGATTGTTGGCCATCGTCAAACCTATCAACGGAAACGCCGCGGACACCCCGTCCACGGCGCGGAAATCTTCAAGAGCGGGCGGCTATAGCGGAAGGGGGTGCGGGGGTCAACGCGAGTCTGCGGGGGCGAGGCAGTAGGAAGTAGGAAGTAGGCAGTAGAAGAAGGAGGCGGGGCCCTGCAGAGGCCGCCCGCACGCCTCCCCTATTGCCTACTGCCTACTGCCTACTGCCTACTGCCTACTGCCTATCTGCCTCGAAACACCGGCTTCCGCTTCTCGACGAAGGCGGCCATGCCCTCCTTCTGGTCCTCGAAGGCGAAGAGGGAGTGGAACAGGCGGCGTTCGAACTGGACGCCCTGGGTCAGGGTCGTCTCGAGGGCGGCGTTGACCATCTCCTTGTTGGCCATGACCGCGAGCGGGCTCTGGGCCGCGATCCTCGCGGCGATCTTGCGGACCTCGTCCATCAGGGTCTCGTGCGGGAACACCCGCGACGCCAGACCAGCGCGTTCGGCCTCGGCGGCATCCATCATCCGGGCGGTCAGGACCATGTCCATCGCCTTGGCCTTTCCCACCAGCCGGGTCAGCCGCTGCGACCCGCCGATGCCGGGCGCGACGCCCAGGTTGATCTCGGGCTGGCCGAATTTGGCGCGGTCGCTGGCGACGATGAAGTCGCACAGCATGGCCAGTTCGCAGCCGCCGCCGAGGGCGAACCCGTTGACCGCCGCGATGATGGGCTTGCGGAACCGGGTGATCCGGTCGTGGCCGAGGGCGAAATAGTTGCCGGTGTACATCTCGGCATAGGACTGCTCCGCCATCTCCTTGATGTCGGCCCCGGCGGCGAAGGCCTTGTCGCCCGAGCCGGTCAGGATCAGGCAGCGGACGCTGTCGTCTTGCTCCACGGCGTCCAGAAAGGCCGCCAGATCGGCGAACAGGGCCGCGTTCAGCGCATTCAGCGCCTCGGGCCGGTTCAGGGTCACCACGGCATAGCCGTCGGCGTGCCGCTCGATCAGCAGGTTGGCATAGGTGTCGGTCATGGCGGGCTCCGTTGGAGGCCGAGGGCTTATCAAGTGACCGGCCGAAAAAACAGAGTCCGTTGAGTCCGTTGAGTCCGCTTCGTCCCGACCGGAATGCCTTGGAGAAGACAGTCTAGGGCGATGATACGCCAGAAGCGGTCGTGCCTGACCCGTCCCATTGAAACACGTCGGTGATCGACACCCCGAAGACGGACGCGATGCGAAAGGCCGCTTCCAGACTGGGCGAATATTTTCCCTGCTCCATGGCCACGATGGTCTGGCGGGTCATGCCGATCCGCGCGGCGAGGTCGGCCTGGGTCATCTCCCCGGCATGGAAGCGAAGTTCGCGGATCCGGTTCCGGATGGGTGGAGCCCCCCGGGTCACCGGCCCCGCCTGAGCAGATACAGGGTGAAGCCGAACCGGGTCAGTTCCGACAGGACCACACAGGCGACCAGCAGATTGGCCAGCACCACCATGGCCGCCGGGCCTGTAAACAGGGCCTGTCGCGTCAGCGCGCTGATCCAGGTTGCCGAGGCCAGGCTGATCACCAGGACGATCAGAAGCGACATCGACACATGGCTGGCCTTGAACGCCGCCAGCATCTCGCGCTCGTCGCGGGTCTCGCGGTCAACCTTTGCCGTGGTCAAGGTTGCGAGCACCGTCAGGGTGACCTCGATCACGGCCACCACGAACACCGCCCCGGCAAAGCCGAGGCCCATGATCAGGGCGAAGCGCGGATCGTCCATTCCGCCGCTGACGACCCGGTCCACCAGCTCGCGGAAATAGATCGACCACACCACCACCGTGGCGAAGACGCTGATCCAGAGATGCTTCTCGCGAAACGACATAGGCCCCTCCCGCCGCAGGACGCGGCACGGCGAATGTCACCCATTCCGGACATCATGTCTATTATTTTTTACATTACGTCCGATTTTTCAGACACCAACCATCGCCGCGAGCTTGACCACCGTGTTCCAGTTCCGCCCCGTCCCGACCCCGATGAGGCGCGGCGCGGCCTTTTCCGCCATGCGCGACGTGCCCATTCCGTGGGGGTGCCAAAGGAACAGGGCGTCGCCACCGGGAAGCGAAACCGGCTCGACCCGTTCCTCGCCCGAAGCAAAGCCCCGCAGGGCCTCGACCGCGCCAGCCGCGATCCCGGCCTTCATCACCATGACCAGAAGTTTCGAGCCACCGCCGTCGGAGGCGGCCTCGGCGGCGAAGGGATTGGACGTCATCAGGGCACGCCATTCGTCGGGCGTGCGGACCATGACCTCGATCCGACGACCGAAATGCCCCTCGATGGCCGCCTCCAGCCGGGCCTCGACCTCGGCGGGTGCCGCGTCGCTGTCGACCACCAGATTCCCGCTGGCCAGCAGGGTCCGGGGCGCGTTGAACCCGGCCTCCAGCGCCACGGCCTGAAGCGCGGTCATGATCACCTTGACCCCGCCGACATTGACGCCCCGCAGCAGACAGATCCGCCGATCCATGGTCATCGCTTCTGGCAGGACGGACAGAAGAAGGTCGAGCGCCCGCCCTGGACGATGCGCTTCACCACCCCTGTGCAGCCCTCCGCCAGACAGGGCTGGCCCTCGCGGCCATAGACATCGAACCGATGCTGGAAATAGCCGGCGTTGCCGTCGGCGCCGGCGAAGTCGCGCAGGGTCGAGCCCCCCGCCGCGATGGCGTCGCCCAGCACCTCGCGCACCACGACCGCCAGCCGTTCCAGCCGCGGCCGGCTGACCTTGCCCGCCGCCACCAGCGGCGAGATCCGCGCCCGGTACAGGGCCTCGCAGACATAGATATTGCCCAGACCGGCCACGATCCGCTGGTCCAGCAGGCTGACCTTCACGTTCTGCTTTTTCCCGGCGAAGGCCTCGGCCAGATGGGCTCCTGAAAAGCCGTTACCCAATGGCTCGGGCCCCAGCCCTGCGAACCAGGGATGGGCCTCTATCCTGTCGGTGGCGATCAGGCCCATGAAGCCGAAGCGGCGCGCATCGGCGAACCCGATCCGGGTCGCGGTCCCGTCGCGCAGGGCGCACAGGCTCATGTGTTCGTGCTTGCCCGCGATCGGTGCGGCCTCCTCGAACTCGCCCAGTTGTTCGCCGTCGACGGTGAACCGGCCGGTCATGCCCAGATGGGTCACCCAGGTCTCGCCGGTCGAAAGGGCGGCCAGGAGATATTTGGCGCGCCGGTCGATCCGCTCGACCCCGGCCCCCTCCAGTCGTTCGACAAAGCGCTCGGGAAACGGAAACCGGAGGTCCGGGCGGTTCTGCCGCACCCGGCCCAGACGCGCGCCCACCAGCACCGGTTCAAGGCCCCGACGGACCGTCTCGACCTCGGGAAGTTCGGGCATGGCCCGCTGTAGCGCGGCGCTGGCTCCGGGTGAAGCCAGGCCGTCGGGAGCCGTTTGCAGCGGGCACGGAGGGTTCGACACGCGACTGACGCGGCACTGACGCTGAACACCCTCATTTCCGTGACGCCGCTGCAACACGACCCGGGCAAGGCGTGAGGTCACACGGCTCGATTTGGGGGAATCGATGACGGACCTTTCGACCATTGGCGTCGTTCCGGCGCGCGAACCGCGGCGCGTCTGGACCCTGCGCGGGCTGCAGCGCGGCGTGACCCGGGTGCGCCTGTCCCTGGCCGCCGGCCTGCGGGCGGACGAGCCCCTGACCGTGGCGCTCGGCGTGACGGTGGCCCTGTCGCTGTACTTCCTTGTGGTTCCGGGTGTGGACCTGGCCATCAGCGCGCTGTTCTTCAGTGCCGACGGCTTCGCCCTGGCGCAGAACCCGGTCCTGCGAGCCCTGCGGAAATCCTCCAGCTGGGTGCTGGGCCTGATGCTGCTGGGGCTCATCGGCGAGGTCGCGGTCGGACTGTGGCGCGGGCGGGGCCGGTTGCGGGGCCATGCCCGCCGCGCCGCCGTCCTGCTGGCCGGGCTGGCGCTGGGATCCGGGGTGGTGGTCAACGGCCTGCTCAAGGGACTCTGGGGCCGCGCCCGCCCGATCCAGATCGACACCTTCGGCGGCGACGCGGCCTTCACGCCCGCCTGGACGATCAGCGACAACTGCGCCAGCAACTGTTCCTTCGTCTCGGGCGAGGCGTCCTCGGCGGCCTGGATGGTGGCCGTGGTGGTGCTGATGGTGCCGGCGGAGCATCGCCGCTGGGCCCTGCCGGCCGTGCTGGCCTATGCCGGGGCGCTGTCGCTGAACCGGCTGGCCTTTGGCGGCCATTTCCTGTCGGACATCCTTCTGTCCTGGGCCCTGACGGCGCTGGTGCTGACGGTCCTGTACCGTCTGACCCTGTCCTGCCCGCGACAGGCGCGGCGGCTGCGCCGGGCGCGCCGGCAGGTGGCGATCGCCGGTTGATCGTGCCGCAGGCGAGGCGCGCGGTGCCGTGGTATGATCACCTCATGCCCGCCTCGCCGCTCCGCCTCTGGCTCCTGACCCTGTTTGCCCTTGCGGTCTCCGCCGGGGCCACCTGGGGGCTTGGGCTGTTCTGGACGGCGATCGGCGGGGGTGCCCTGCCCCTGCACGGCTGGATCGCCATGGGTCTGGGGATTATCGGCACGGTCGGTCTGGCTTGGGGCCTGATGGCCCTGGCGTTCAAGTCGAACAAGGAGGGCTGGGACGATCGTGTCGACAACCGGCTGGACCCGGGCCGGGACGAACCCGACCCCTACTAGGCCGCTGCGCGCCGCCCCGTGAGCGCGGGCCAGAGCAGGCCGTCGGACAGGGCCCGCACCACGGGCACGGCCACCGCGTCGCCCATCAGTTTCAGGGCTGCGGTCTCCGCGACGGGCAGGCGGTAACTGTCCGGCACCCCCATCAATCGGGCCGCCTCGCGCCCCGCGAGCCGGCGCGCCCGGACCGAACTGTCATCGCAGACAATCACATACTGGCGTGACGACCCGCCGGCGGGCGTCCGGAGGCAGCCGGCCAGCCCGTCCAGCCTCAGCTCCAGACGCTGCATCTTGACGCCCGCCTCCATCCGCACCCGGCGATAGGCCGCCGCCACCCGGCGCTCGCCCGAGGCCCGGGCCGCCTCCAGCCGCGCGCGATGCAGGGGGCCGGCGAGGGCCAGCAGGGCCTCGGTCTGGTGCGCTGACAGCCAGTCGACCGCCGCGTCCGGCTCCAGCATCGCGGCGAGATCCAGGTTGCGGCGAGGCGGGACCGGTAACGACCACCATGCCCAGCCGGTCCTGACGGCGTCCGGCAACCGCGCGTGGGCGGCGACCAGACGGGGGCTGTGAAAGGGCCCGGACGGGCCGGCCTGCTCCACCCCCTCGATCCCGCGCAGGGCCACAATGAACAGGCGCGGCCGCGACTGGGGCAGCCACAGGGCGGCATCCATCTCCAGCGCGCCGACGCGGTAGCCGGCCTCGACAAGCGCGGCACAAACGGTGGCGAAATCGGCACCTGCCCCCGAGGTCAGCAGGCCGGTCACATTCTCGATCACGATCGCGGGCGGCCCTCGTCCCTCGGCGTCCAGCCCCTGCATCAGCCGCCAGAAGCCCCAGAAGGCCCCCGACCGGCGTGCCGCCAGACCCGCCCGCGCGCCCGCCAGACTGACATCCTGACAGGGCGACGACGCCCAGGCGAGATCCGCTCTTCCGGGCAGATCCAACGTTTCCAGCGTCCAGACATCGCCCTGATGGATCAGGCCGGAGTGATTGGCGCGCCAGCTGGCGACCTTGGCGGCATCAATGTCATTGGCGAACAGGGTCCGGAATCCCGCCAACCCCAGCCCCGCCAGCCCGCCGCCGGCGAAGAACTCATAGACGCCCGGTGCCTCCGGAACAGTCGCGGCACGGGCGGGGCGAATCGGCATGGTCCGAGCATAGGCGCCTGGGCCGACCCGGGCGATGGCCCCTTCGGACACCGCCTCTTGACCCTTCGGCCGCCGGCTGCGTTTGTCCATCGACCCACTCCGGAGCCTGTCCATGCGTGCCGCCCTCGCCCTTGTGATGCTGTCGCTGGCCGCCTGTTCCGAGCCAGCCCCGCCGGCCCAGGCCCCCGCTGCGCCCGCCGAACCCGTGATGCTGGGCGGCGTCGACCTGAACCAGCCCCTGCGGGTGCTGGGCACAGAACCTTTCTGGAGCGTGGAGATGACGCCCGAGGCCCTCGTGTATTCGACCCCGGAGGGGGAAGGCCTGCGGTCCTCCAACCCCGGCCCGACGGTCCAGGGCACCACCGCCGTCTATGCCGCCGCGACGGCCGACGGAACCGCCCTGGTGGTCACCCTGATCGCCACCGAATGCTCGGACGGGATGAGCGACCGGGTCTATCCCCTGACCGCCCGGGTCGAGGCGGCCAACGAGACCCTCAATGGCTGCGCCGCGCCGATCGCCCAGTTGAACAGCTCGCCCGCGCCCTGATCGGCGCGCGACGCCGTTACCCGTCCCCCAGCAGCGGCCCCACGCCCGGGACGCTGCGGACGGCCTCGCCGAGCAGGTCACGACCCGTCGCGGCCCTGACCTGATCCCGGGCGGCGGGCAGCAGGCGTTTCAGCTCGGCCTTGCCGACGTTGTGGGCCTTCAGCCGTTCGAGCAGGCCCATCGCCTCGGCCACCGCCGCACCCGAGACGCCGCCCGCGCTGGCCATCAACCCGCCGAACAGCCCCCGCCGGGGACGTTCGGCCGCCTTCGACCGGGCCGCCGCCTCCGCGCCTGACACGGCGGCATAGAGGGCGTCGCGGTGTTCGGGCGCGGCGTGGCGGTCCAGCAGGCCCAGCGCCCCGGTCAGGGCCGCGTGCGCCTGCGCGTTGGAGAGGCCCGCCGCCGCCGCCGCACCGGTCACCACATCGTCGAAACTCGCCATGCCGGCTCCTGAATCCCTTGAATTCGGCCCGCTTAACGGTTCCGGAACGCCGAAGGCTGCATAAGGCCTCGATGAGCCAGCTGGAAACCCCCGCGGACCTGCGCCCCCTGACCGCCCTGCGGTTTCTGGCGGCGATGTGGGTCGCGCTGTTCGCCTTCTGGCCGGACCTCGACGTCAACGTCATCCCCAACCTGGTGGCCAAGGGCTATCTGGGGGTCGAACTGTTCTTCGTCCTGTCGGGGTTCATCCTCAGCCACGTCTATCTGGCCGCCCATGGCGAGAAGCGGTTCCACTACGGGTCGTTCCTGTGGGCCCGGCTGGCCCGGGTCTATCCCCTGCATCTGGCCACCTTGCTCGGGGTGGGGGTCCTGGGCCTGGGGGCCGTCGCCGCCGGCCTGGCCATCAACGGCAACATCCTCAGCTGGGCCTCCCTGCCGGCCAATCTTCTGATGGTCCATGCCTGGGGTTTCGCGCCCGAAGCGGGCTGGAACCATCCGTCGTGGTCGATCTCGGCCGAATGGTTCGCCTATCTGGCCTTTCCCCTGTTCGCCGCCGTGGCGTGGCGGCTGCGCGAGCGACCCGTCGTGGCGGTCGTCGGGGCCATCGCGTTTCTGGTCGGCCTTTATGCTGCCTTCGAGGCCCTCGCCGGCTTCCCCCTGACCCAGGCCACCATCGCCTGGGGCGCACTGCGGATCGTGCCGTGTTTCGCCCTGGGCTGCGCCCTGTATCTGGTGCATCGCCGGTTCAGCCTGCCCCGGCCCGGCTGGATCGCGGCCGGGTCCGCGGTCACCCTGATCGCGGCGGCCTCGCTCCAGGCTCCCGACGCCCTGATCGTGCCCCTGTGCGGCGGCCTGATCCTGGCACTCGCGGCCCTGCCCAATGCCCGCGCCGGCTGGCTGGCCTCGCGCCCGGCTGTCTATCTGGGGGAGATCAGCTATTCGGTCTATATGGTCGTGGTGCCGTGGAAACTGCTGGCGGTGAACGCCGCCTCGATGCTGACCGGAGGCGGCGACCGGCTTCAAGTTTTCGTGTGGCTCAGCGTGGTTCTGACCCTGCCGCTGGTGGCGGCGATCTCCTACCATCTGGTCGAATACCCCGCCCGGCGGGCCCTGAGGGGTCTGGCGGAGCGCCGCGCCGCCCGCGCGCGGGCGCGTCAAAACGATCCCCAACTCGCCTGAGACGGGTCTTCACCCCTCGCTAACCTTCCTCTAGGAAGAGTGCAGGGCGTAACAATCGGACACAATCCAGCATGACAAAACGGATCACCGCCGCCCTGGTTGCTGGCTGCCTCGGGTTTTTCGCCCTGTCGCCCGCGACCGCCAAAGCCGACGATCCGTACTGGCAGTGCGTCACCTTCGCCCGCATGTTCTCGGGCATCAACATCTTCGGCGACGCCTGGACCTGGTGGAACCAGGCCGTGGACCGGTTCCAGACGGGCCGGGCCCCCGCCACCGGCTCGGTGCTGGTGTTCCGTCCTGAAGGGCGGATGAGCCGGGGCCATGTTGCCGTCGTCTCCGACATCCTGACGGACCGCGTGATCCGCGTGACCCACGCCAACTGGGGCGGAAGCCGCGGCAAGGTGGAAGAGAATGTGACGGTCGTGGACGTCTCTGGCCAGAACGACTGGAGCCAGGTCAAGGTCTGGTACAATCCGATCCGCGACCTCGGTTCGACCGTCTATCCGACCTACGGTTTCATCTACAACGGCACCCGCGACGCGCTGGAGGCGGGTCGGCAGATGGTCTCGACTGCCCCCGCTTCGGGCCAGCCCTGACCCTCCGGCGCACCCCGCCCCGATGATCCGCCTGTACCGGGCCGGGGAGACGCACGCCGAGGCGTCCGACGTCTTGCCGGGCTGGACCCTGCCTGCAGACGTCCTGTGGATCGATCTGGTCCGTCCCACACGTGAGGAGGAGACGGTCGTCGAGGCCGCGCTCGGTCTCGGCCTGCCGACACCGGAGGAGATGGCCGAACTGGAGGCCTCCAGCCGGCTGTATCGGCAGAACGGGGCCGTCTTCCTGATCGCCGACCTGATGCACCATGGCGATGAGGACCTGCCAGCCCTGGCGCCCACCACCTTCGTCATCACAGACGGACCGCTGGTCACCATCCGCTACGTCGATCCAAAACCGTTCTCGATGCTGGACGACCGGCTGGAGCGCGAGCCCGCCCTTTGCCGTTCCGGGCACGAGGTCTTTCTGACGCTGATGGAAGCCGTGATCGACCGGCTTTCGGACGTTCTCTCGGGCAATGCGGCCCATGTCGAGGCGGTATCCAGCCATGTCTTCACCCAGACCAAGACCGTCGGCTTTGACCGGCTGATCACCAAACTGGGCCGCGCCCATATGGCCAATGCCCGGATCGAGCAGAGCCTGTCAGGCTTGGCCCGCATTTTTGCTTTCCTCGGCCCCGACGACCGGTTCGAGAAGGATGTCGAGATCCGCGAGCATCTGCGTTCGCTGGGCCGCGACGCCTCATCCCTGATCGTCCATGCCCAGGCTGTGGCAGCCAGCATCAATTTTCAGCTGTCCGCAGCCCTGGGCCTGATCAACATCGAACAGTCGTCGATCATCAAGATTTTCTCGGTGGCCTCGGTCTGCTTCCTGCCGCCGACCCTGATCGCCTCGATCTACGGCATGAATTTCGAGCGTATGCCAGAGCTGTCGGAACCGTGGGGCTATCCGGCCGCCATCGCCGCCATGGTCGCCGCCGCCGTTCTGCCGCTGCTGTGGTTTCGCGGGAAGGGGTGGCTGTAGTGGCTGGTGGCTAGGATGTGGCTGGCGGTCTTGAGCCCCCGATCACCCGTCACCAGCCACCCATCACCATTCGGGCTTGATCGACAGCTGGAAGGCCACCAGCCCCTCGGTGACATCGTTGTCTATGCCGCGCCCGCTGCGCAGGCCCTCAGCCTCGATCTCGCGATAGACGATGCCGAACGAGCCCTGCATGTCGCCGCGTCGCAGGGCCACACCGATCGACGCATCCCCCAGGAAGGCCCCCGAGTCCCGGCTGACGCCCGATCGGGCGAAGTCCCCGTCGCGGTTGCGCGCGAAATTATAGCCGACCGCCGTGCCCGAGCCTGCCGCATACAGGTACCACCGCGCCCGCTGGCCGAAGGCGTCGGAGCCTTCCGGAACCATGTCGCCAAAGTCGGAGCCGATCTTCAGGGTCGCACCCGCCTCGGCGCGTCCGCCCCGGTCGCCCACGCCGATGCCGGCGTGAGGTGTAAGCGACACTTCCAGACCGGAAGCCGTATACCCGCGTGCCACCGGCCAGCCGCGCGTATAGGTCAGATCATACCCGTCTGCGTCAAAAGTGGCCGCATCCAGAGGCGTGAGAGGCAAGGGCGACCCGTCGGCCCGCCGAACCAGACCCCGGGTTCGCAGCCGCAGCCGGTCGGAGTAGCCCTCGGTCTCGCGCCAGACCTCGTGGGTGGTGGTCGCGGCGAAGGCGTTATGCGGCTCGCCGGAGGCAAAATCGGGAGATGAGAGTTCGGCGGTCGGCTGGAGGGCAGGTCCAAAGCCACGGTCGGTGGCGAGGTCAAAACCCGCCTGGCGATTGAGCCGTGCGGTGATACTGGCCGGATTGACCGAGCCGCTTTCCGACCAGCTCTGGTCGACCCACGTCTGGGCGACAGCCGGGGCGGCAAGGGCCGCCAGCACGAAAACACCCGGAACAATGGCCTTAGGACAGATCAACGGTCCCCTCACAGTCCGCTAACAGGACCTACCCTGCACCGGAATCCCGTCAGGTCCAATCGCGATTTTGCGACACCTTCCTGACATGATCGTCCAACGCGAAGTCTCGTCTCTGCGGTTCCCCTGCAGGGTAATGTGGAAGGGTTAGCGTCCTATTGGCAGGCCAGACATTCGTCGTAATCGGTGCGCGCGGCCGAGAACAGATCGGGCTGATCCGGGTCGATTTCGACCTCGGCCTTGTCCTCGGCTCCCGCGAAGGCGGCGCGCTGCACGGACTTGGAGCGCAGATAGTACAGGGATTTCACGCCCCGCTCCCAGGCCGACCAATGCAGCATGTGCAGGTCCCATTTGTTGACGTCGCCCGGGATGAACAGGTTGATCGACTGGGCCTGGCAGATCTCGGGCGAGCGGTCGGCCGACAGTTCGACGACCCAGCGCTGGTCCAGTTCGAAGGCGGTCTTGAAGACCCCCTTCTCGTCGTCGGTCAGCATGGTCAGGTGCTGGACCGAGCCCTCGTGCTCGAGGATCGAGGACCACACCGCGTCGGTGTTGGCCCCGTAGCCGTCCAGCAGCTTCTCGAGATAGGGGTTCTTGACCGCGAACGAGCCCGACAGGGTCTTGTGGGTATAGATGTTGGCCGGGATCGGCTCGATACCGGCGCTGGTACCGCCACAGATGATGCTGATCGAGGCGGTCGGGGCGATGGCCAGCTTGTGGCTGAACCGCTCCATCACGCCGCGCTCGGCCGCGTCCTCGCAGGCGCCCTTTTCTTCGGCCAGCTTGACGCTGGCCTTGTCGGCCTCGCGGCGCAGGTGTTTGAACAGCCGCATGTTCCACGACTTGGCCATGGCACTCTCGAACGCCACGCCCTGGGCCTGCAGGAAGGAGTGGAAGCCCATCAGGCCCAGACCCACCGAGCGCTCGCGCCTGGCCGAATAGACGGCGGCGGCCATCTCCGGGGGCGCGCGGGTGATGAAGTCCTCCAGCACATTGTCGAGGAAGCGCATCACGTCCTCGATGAAGCGCGGCTCCTCGCGCCACTCCAGGAACATCTCGGCATTGACCGACGACAGGCAGCAGACGGCGGTGCGGTCGATGCCGAGGTGGTCGGGGCCGGTGTGCAGCATGATCTCGCTGCACAGGTTCGACTGCTTCACCTTCAGCCCCAGCTCGCGCTGGTGCTTCGGCATCTGGCGGTTCACCGTGTCGGAGAAGATCAGATAGGGCTCGCCGGTCTGCAGCCGGATCTCGAGGATCTTCTGCCACAGGCTGCGGGCGTCGACGAGCTTCAGCACCTCGTCGTTCTTGGGCGAGCGCAGGCCGAAGGTGGTGCCGGCCTTGACCGCCTCCATGAACTCGTCGGTGATGTTGATGCCGTGGTGCAGGTTCAGGGACTTGCGGTTGAAGTCGCCCGAGGGTTTGCGGATCTCGAGGAACTCCTCAATCTCGGGATGGTGCACGTCCAGATAGACGGCGGCCGAGCCCCGACGCAGCGAGCCCTGGCTGATCGCGAGCGTGAGGGAATCCATCACGCGGATGAAAGGGATGATGCCGCTGGTCTGGCCCGCGCCCTTGACCTTCTCGCCGATCGAGCGGACGCCGCCCCAGTAGGTGCCGATGCCGCCGCCGTTCGAGGCGAGGGAGACGTTCTCGTTCCAGACGCGCTGGATGCCGTCCAGGCTGTCCTGGACCGAGTTCAGGAAGCACGAGATGGGCAGGCCGCGTGCTGCCCCGCCGTTCGACAGCACGGGGGTCGACGGCATGAACCACAGCTTCGACATATAGTCATAGACGCGCTGGGCATGGTCGTGGTCGTCGGCATAGGCCGTGGCGACCCGGGCGAACATGTCCTGATAGCTTTCGCCGGCCAGCAGATAGCGGTCCTCCAGCGTCTTCTTGCCGAAGTCCGTCAGCAGGTCGTCACGGGTCCGGTCCAGGTCGAGGCTGCGCACCACCGTCAGATGGGGACGCTCAGACGCCACCGCCCCGGCACTCACGCCCGGAATCGTCGAGCAATTCAACCGTCTTCAAAGCTTCGCCGCCAGCCATAACCGTATTGTCCTGAACCAAAACGTCGGAAAACTCTCGGCGCTGCGACCACTGCATGTAGTGGCCGAAGCGCGCCCCGAACCAACATATGGGGCGCAGATGCCTAACGACCCGTCAACGGGCTTGACGGACGATTTCCTCGCGAATCATCTCGCGACAGGGGATGAGCCTGTGCAAAAGCCGACGACGACCGCGCTACGGCTTTCGGTGCTCCTGATCACGAAGCCGTGATCGGGAACGCCGGGACAGCTTGACCGTTTGCCGCCGATGCAACCTGTCAAAATCGTCCCGTTTCTGCGCCGCGCCACGATGGTTGCCCGCGGCGAATTCGCCGCTCTTGGCGCGCTGGGTATCATGGCCTTCGGTATCCTGACCTTTGTCAGCATCGCCGACGACCTGACCGAGGCCGACGGCCAGGAGTTTGACGGCATGGTGCTGGACTGGATGCAGCCGGTCGCCGGTCAACCCCGGGGTCCGTGGTGGATGCATGAGGCGGCGGCGGACCTGACCTCGCTGGGTGGCATCGCGGTCCTGGCCCTCTTCGCCGTTGCAGCCATCGGCATCCTGCTGATCCAGCGCAAACGCCTTTCCGCCGCCCTGCTGGTCGCCGGACTGGTGGGAGGTGTGGGCCTCAGCGAAGGCCTCAAGGCCGTGTTCGAACGTCAGCGCCCCCCGACCGATTTTCAGGTTGTGGACACGCTGAACGCCAGCTTCCCGTCCGGCCATGCCCTGCTGGCCACGGTGTTCTATCTGACGGTCGCGGTGCTCATGACCCGCGCCTTTCCCCGCCGACGTCTGAAGGTCTATGTCTTGGGCGTCGGCATCCTGTTTGCCCTGCTGGTCGGCCTGACCCGGGTCTATCTGGGGGCCCACTGGGCCACGGACGTCCTCGCCGGCTGGTGCGTCGGGGCCGCCTGGGCCATGGCCCTGTGGCTGGTCAGCTACGGGGTCGAGCGCCGCCAGCGCCGCCACCACGCAGCGCTGGTCGACGATACGACGCCCGCTTTCGACCCCGGCCTTGCCACTCCGGACCTCAGGGGCTAAACGCGCCGCGTCATCGGGGAGTAGCCGCCTGCATCTCCCGGCAGGGCCCGCGTCAACATACTTCCACCCTCCCGGGGGTGGATGGCGCGGGCGGAACATTCCTGCGGCGGCCACGATCGGCCGCCGCTCACGTCCCTCAAGCAGCGAGGCCCCGCGGGCCGAGCGGTAGGGACAAAAAAGGATGCTTCTGGCAAGACCGCTGGCTTTCGCAGGGACACTCCACGCGGGGCCCCGGTTGCGAACGCCAACGGTCTCATCGCCGCGGCCCCGCGCATCGACGTGTCTTGAACGCCTTTCTGATTTCCACCGGTCTCGTCTCCATCGCGGAGATCGGGGACAAGACCATGCTGCTGGCCCTGGCCCTCGCGGCCGCCTGGCGACGCCCTGTCCCGATCATTCTCGGCATCTTCGTCGCCACCCTGCTGAACCACGCCTTCGCCGCGCTCGCGGGGACCCTAGCCGCCCAGTATCTGGACGGTCCATGGATGCGCTGGATCGTCGGCCTGTCCTTCCTCGGCTTCGCCGTCTGGGCCCTCATCCCCGACACGCTCGACGTGCGCGACGAGGAGGCGGTCGAGAAAACCTTCGCCGGCGTGTTCTGGACCACAACGGCCGCCTTCTTCCTCGTCGAGATGGGCGACAAGACCCAGATCGCCACGGCCGGCCTCGCCATCCGGTTCGAGAACCTGCCCCTCGTCGTGGCCGGCTCAACGCTGGGCATGATGCTGGTCAACGGTCCCGCGGTCCTGCTGGGCGAGGCCGCGGCCCGACGCCTGCCCCTGGCGCTTATCCGCATGGGTGCGGCGGCGGCGTTCGCGGCGACCGGCCTGTGGGTCCTGCTGGCCGGGTAACGCGGTTTGTCCGACCCAATGCGTTAACTCCCCTGTGTCATAACTGTCGCATCGGATCGCGCGGAGAGGCTTGATGCAGGGGCGCTGGCGGATTTTCCGCCACGAGGCAGGACAGGCGGCCGGACCTCCGGCCTGGGCCTATGTGGCGCTGTTCGGTGCCAGCCTGCTGCTCGGCGTCTGGAGCGCGGGCAAGTACAACGCCGTGGTCATGTGGCCGGCCAATGGCGTGCTGCTCGCCGCCTTCCTGCAGTTGCACCGCCGCAAGGCCATCGCCGCCCTGTCCATCTGCCTCGTGCTGAATGTGGCGGCCGGGCTCGTCCGGGGGGATCCCCCGCTCTTCCTCTGGCTCAATGTGGCGCTGAACTTCGCCCAGGTCTTCATCGCGGGAACCATCGCCCGCCGGGTTTGTGGCGCCGCCCTGGACCTGCGTCGCCCGCGCCGGCTGCTGGCCTTCGCCACCCTCGCCGTGACGCCTGCGGTCCTGTTCTGCACCCTCATCGCGGTCAATACTGTCGCCGTCGTGCGGGACTACCCGGCGGCGCTTCACCTCTTCACCTTCCAGCGCTTTTTCGCCATGGAGGCGCTGGGCCTGTTGACCATCACGCCCATCCTGCTGCTGCTGGCCCGCCGCCACCGGTTCCGCAACGACGTCTCCAGCAGCGGTGCGCTGGAGGCCACCGGCCTGATGGCCATGGTGGCGGCCGTCGCGATTGTGATCTTCGCCCAGTCCAGTGCGCCACTGCTGTTCCTGATCTTCCCGGCGGGCCTGCTGCTGGTCTTCCGCATGTCCCCCACCGCAGCGGCAATCTCCATACTGATGATCACCGTGATCGGGGGCTTTGCAACGCTGAACGGCCATGGGCCCATGACCCTGCAGCGCATCCCCGACATTCCCGACCTGGCCCGGGTGCCCGACGTCCTGCACCACCTCCAGATCTTCTACGCCTTCGTCCTGACGATGATCGTCACGGCCCTGCCGACCAGCACCATCGTCTCGGAGCGGCGGCGCATGATGGCCCGGCTGGAGGCCCGCGCCCGGGCCGCCAGGACCGCGATGCGTCAGGCCGAGGCGGCCAATGCCGCCAAATCCCGCTTCCTGGCCCTGATGAGTCACGAAATGCGCACGCCGCTGCATGCCGTGGTCGGCTACTCCGAGCTTCTGACCCGTCGCCCGGGCCTCGCCCGGGAGGCCCGGGCCCAGGCCGACGAGATCCAGCGCTCCGGGGCGGCGCTTCTGACCCTGGTGGAGGATGTGCTGGAAATCTCGCGCGGCGACACCATCGCCTGCCTGGACTCGGTCGATCCCGCGATCCTGGTGGAGGAGGTCTGTGCGGCGGCCCGTGACGCCGCTGCCGCAAAGGGGCTGCCGATCCGGTCCCTCGTCCGGTCGGGGGCCGGCGCGGCTGTGCTCGCCGACCCGCGCCGGCTCCGGCAGATCCTGAACCGGCTGATCGCCAATGCGATCAAGTTCACCGCGAGGGGGGAAATTCTTGTGACCGTCGCCCGCGAGGGCGACATCACCGTCCTGCGCGTCACGGACACGGGCCCCGGAATCGACACCGCCCTCGCGGTCAGCCTGTTCCAGCCCTTTGTCCAGGCCGACGACACCATTGGCAGAGCGCATGTCGGGGCGGGTCTGGGACTGGCCGTCGCCCGCCGTCTGGCCCGCGACATGGGCGGGGACATCGTTCTGGAAGGCAGCTCCCCCCTCGGCTCGACCTTCGCCGTCCGCCTTCCCCTTCCCCCGGCCACGACAGAGCCGGCCCCGGCGCCCAGGACCGATTCCCACGGGCCGGCCCGGCCCGAGGCCCCGTTGCCCGCGGCGCGGGTTCTGATCGTGGACGACCACCCCGCCAACCGCGAGGTGGCGCGTCTCATGCTTTCCCCTCTCGGATGCCAGACCTTTGAGGCGACCGACGGCGAGGAGGCGGTGGTCATGGCCAGCACGGCCCCCTTCGACCTGATCCTGATGGATGTGCGCATGCCCGGGATGGACGGCCTCGCGGCCACCCGGGCCATCCGCGCCCTGCCGGGTCTGGCCGGCCGCACCCCGATCCTGGCCGTTACCGCCGACGCAATGCCGGAGGACGCGGCCCGCTGTCTGGACGCCGGCATGAATGGTCACCTGGCCAAGCCGATCACCCATGCCTCGCTGTTCGACGCTATCGGCAAGGTCACGGCCAACTCATCCCCCGCCGTGCCGAACTCGGCCGCCGCCTGAGCGGGATCCGCTTCCCTTTGCCCCGGCCGCACGGCAATCTGGCACGGTTCCCGGAGACCTGACCGATGATCCGAACCGTCCAGCTGGCCCCCGTCTTCCTGTGCCTGCTGCTGGGGGCGTCACCGGCTCCGGCGCAAACGCCCCCGACTCCGGCGCAGGCGACACCCACCCCCTTCGCCATTCCAGCGGACATGCAGGTGCTGTTCTGGCCGGCGGAGCGGCGCGAGCGCGACCTGCGCCGGATGCCCGAGCTCATCCCCCACGCGCGCATCGCGCCGTCCCCCACGCCCCGCCCCCTGCCGGCGGGGGCCCCGCTCGCGCTCGACCCCTCGGCCTTCATGGAGGCGGAACGGGTCGCCGGCCTGCTGGTCATTCACCGGGGTCAGGTGCGGCTCGAGCGCTACGGCCTCGGCCTGACACCAACGGACATCTGGGACAGTTTCTCGATGACCAAGTCCCTGACCGCGACCCTGGTCGGGGCGGCCGTGGCCGAGGGGGCGATCCGGTCGACCGACGACCTCGTCACCGACTATCTGCCCGATCTCGCCGGCGGGGCCTATGACGGCGTCCGGATCGACCACGTCCTGACCATGACCTCCGGAGCCCGGTGGGACGAGGACTATACCCGGGCCACCTCCGACGTGGCCCGCTTCTATCTGACGCCCCCGCCGGCCGACGCCGACGCCACCGTGGCCTATCTGAAAGCCCTGCCCCGGGCCCATCCGCCCGGCGAGCACTGGAACTACAACACGGGCGAGACCAATCTGATCGGTGTGCTGGTGGCCCGCGCCACCGGTCGGCCCCTCGCCGGGTATCTGAAGGAAAAGATCTGGGACCCGGCGGGGATGGAAAGCCCGGCCTTCTGGATGCTGGACGCCCAGGGCCGGGAGTCCGGCGGCTGCTGCGTCTCGGCCACCCTGCGCGACTGGGGCCGGGTCGGTCTGATGGCGCTGGAGCGGGGCGTGGTCCCGGGCGGCCAGATCGCCACGCCCGACTGGTTCGGGACGGCCACGGCCCAGAGGATCGACTTTCCCGAAAACGACCGAGGCTACGGCTCCCAGTGGTGGACCCGCGGGGAAGGGGCCCAGTTCGAGGCCGCCGGAATCTTCGGTCAGTTGATCCATGTCGACCCGACCCGCGACCTGGTCGTGGTCTTCCTCGCCGCCTGGCCCACGGCGACCGGCCGCCAACGTTCCGACGCCCGCCTGGCCATGATCGAACAGATTCGCACCGCGCTGGAGTGAGGCGGCGACCGGTGGCGGTCCGGCCTGACCTCAGTCCCCG
This sequence comes from Brevundimonas sp. R86498, assembly GCF_044598075.1. GTDB lineage: Bacteria > Pseudomonadota > Alphaproteobacteria > Caulobacterales > Caulobacteraceae > Brevundimonas. Next base: position 561,056 of record NZ_CP139004.1, read on the forward strand.
GGCACCGGCCGGGCGTCGGCATAGTCACCCTCGAACGGAAAGCGATCACGCCAGAAGGCCGCCAGTTCGGGCAGGGCATCCACCCGCCGCGCCACGGCACCCAGCCGGGGAGCCACCGCGTGGAACCGGGGCCGCAGCGGCCGCCAGCGACTGACCACGGCGATATAGAGATCCAGCACCGACACCGTGTCGCCGAGCAGGAACCGGCCCTCCGGAGCGAGCTCCCGCTCCATCACCGCCCAGCAGTCCGAGATCCGCTCCGCCGTCCGCGCCAGCAGCACGGCCTGGGCTTCCGGATCGTCCCCCGCCAGCCGCGACGGCACATCCCGGGGCCAGTACATGGAGTAGATGGAGGCCGGGATGAAGCACATCCACCTGAGGAACCGCCCCCGCAGGGGATCACCCGCGGCCGGTGCCAGCCTGGCGTCCGGATAGCGTTCCGCCAGCCAGATCAGGATGGCCGCGCTCTCGGTCAGGGTCTCGCCCTCCGGGGTCACCAGCGCCGGCAGCTGCCGCATCGGATTGACCGGAGCCACCCGGTCCCGCTGGTGATCGCCTTCCCAGGTCGGGGCCTCGACCACGCGATAGGGGGCACCGATCAGGGTCAACGCCGCCTCGACCGGAACCGAGCCCGAACCCGCCGCCCCATAGACTGTGTAGTCTGTCGCCATGGCGTTTCCTCCCTCGACCGCGACCGGGCATCGACCGGGCCTGTCGCATTCTGGAGCGGCTTTCCGCTGGTGCCGAGACCGCCGGCACCGTTTTCCGCGCGGATGTCAGTCGTCGCGCGGAACCAGACGATAGCTGCCGAGGCCGGTGACCACCCCGAGCTGCGTCGCCAACTGCTCGATCTCCGCCGGACTGGCCAATGTCAGCCGCCAGGTTCTGCGCAGCGTCAGCCCGTCCGGCATCAGTTCGTACACCGCCGGCCAGATCTCGCCGTCGAGGGCTGCCAGCCGAGCCTCGACCTGGGCCGCAGTCGAGCCTTCCGTGCGGGCCCACTGGACCTCGAGATCGACGACCGGCCGCGCCGGCAGGCGTGTGTTGACCAGACGGAGGATCATCAGGATGACCACCGTGATCACGGTCCCAAGGGCACCGAGCGCGAACAGGCCCGCACCGAACAGGATGCCGATCGCGGCCGTGATCCACAGGGACGCAGCCGTGGTCAGGCCATGGATGAAAAAGCCGGTGCGGAAGATCACCCCGGCGCAGAGAAAGCCGATACCGGTCAGTATCCCATGCGCCATGCGGGTCGGGTCGGTGACGATGTTCTCGTCCGGCAGATGGGCGAAGGCCCAGTCCGCCTGGGAGGTGGCGGCCAGCATGAGCAGGGCGGAGGCCAGGCTGACGAGGATATGGGTCCTCAACCCGGCCGGTCGTCCGCGCCACTCCCGCTCGAAGCCGATCAAACCCCCCGCGATCACCGCGCCGAGAACAGGAAGAAGGGTGCCACCGGGATTGTCGAAGATCATCTCGCCTAACGGCGGCTCCAGCCCCCTCGTTCCGACGGCGACGCGGAGCCACACTGCGTGGCCCGGGTCAGACCGGAAGGGCCCCACGCTTGACCACCGTGCGCATCGCCACGCTGGACGACACCCGCGTCACCCCCGGGATGGTCGTCAGCGCCTTCGCGTGAACCCGCTCCAGATCGTCGACGTCGCGCACCACCAGCCGCAGCAGATAGTCGGACCCGCCGGTCATCAGATAGCATTCGACCACTTCCGGCACGGTGGTGATGGCGGTCTCGAAGGCGGTCAGGGCGCTCTCGGCCTGGGACGACAGGGTCACGGTCACGAAGACGCTGATCGGCAGCCCCACGGCCCGTTCATTGATGATGGCCGCGTAGCGGCTGATGACCCCGGACACCTCCAGCGCCCGAAGGCGGCGCAGGCAGGCGCTTTCCGACAGGGCAACGGTCCGGGCCAGGTCGCTATTCGTCATCCGTCCGTCCGCCTGCAGCGCACGGAGCATCTTCCGGTCGGTTGCATCGAGAGCGACAGCAGAAACACTCTTCATCACGGTCCTTAGCGCAAGTTTCTGCGACTTTACGCCGATTAGTCACTGAAAAGAACAGGAACTTGCCACTCGCCTCTCGCTAGAACGTGATGCATCGCCTTCGCGCCCGCCCGGCCCGGGGGGTCCTGTCCCGGAGAGACCAGATGCGCGTCGGCGTCCCCAGAGAGATCAAGAAGAACGAACACCGGGTCGGTCTGACTCCGACGGCGGTCCGTGAATACGTCGCGCACGGTCATACGGTCGGGGTCCAGACCGGGGCCGGTCTGGGCGCGGGCTTCACCGACGAAGACTATGTCCGCGCCGGGGCCGCGATCGTCGCGGATGCCCCGACGGTCTTTGCGAACTCCGACATGATCGTGAAGGTGAAGGAGCCCCAGAAGGTCGAGTGGGAGATGCTGCGCGAGGACCAGATCCTCTACACCTATCTGCATCTGGCCCCCGATCCCGAACAGACGAAGGGCCTGCTGGCGTCGAAATGCGCGGCCATTGCCTATGAGACCGTGACCGACGCGCGCGGCGGCCTGCCGCTGCTGGCCCCGATGTCCGAGGTCGCCGGCCGCATCGCCGTCTTCTCGGCGGCCGAGACCCTGCTGAAGCACAACGGTGGCATGGGTCTGCTGTTCTGCGGCGTGCCGGGCGTCGCCCCTGCCCGCGTGCTGGTGCTGGGCGGCGGGGTCGTCGGCCTGAATGCGGCCCGCATGGCCATGGGCCTGGGGGCCGAGGTAGTGGTGCTGGAACGCTCGATCCCGCGCATGGCCTATATCGACGAGGTCACCAACGGCCGCGTCATCACCCGCTATTCCTCGATCGGCGCGATCGACGAGGAGGTGGTCAAGGCCGATGTCGTGATCGGCGCGGTGCTGGTCCCCGGTGCCGAGGCGCCCAAGCTGATCAAGAAGGCCCACCTGAAGCAGATGAAGCCCGGCTCGGTGCTGGTTGACGTCGCCATCGACCAGGGCGGGTGTTTCGAGACCAGCCACGCCACGACCCACGAGGACCCGACCTACACCGTCGACGGTGTCGTCCACTACTGCGTCGCCAACATGCCCGGGGCCGCGCCGCGCACGTCTTCCGAGGCCCTGAACAACGCCACCCTTCCGTTCGGACTGGCGCTCGCCGATCACGGACTGGAGGCGCTGCGGAAGGATCCGCATCTGGCGCGCGGCCTGAACGTGCTGAAGGGCGAGATCACCTATCCGGCGGTCGCCGAGGCCATGGGCCTGTCCTGGAGCGATCCGTTCGGGGTCTGGGCCAAGGGCTGAGCCTGCGACAGCAGGCCGCGGGAACGGGACGACAGGTGCGGCGATAATCTGGAGGGCATCAGACTTTCGGAGGCTCACATGTCATCCCGTCTCTCCTGGGCTGTCGCAAGCGCGGCGGTGGTTATGGCGACCGCCGGTGCCGCCCTGGCTCACCACGGCTGGAGTTCCTACAATGCCGATCGCGTGATGCGACCCACGGTGGAGGTGCTGGAGTCGCACTGGGGTAGCCCTCACGGCAGCCTCGTTGTCATGCTGGATCAACAGCGTTGGGACGTCGTGCTGGCACCCGTCTCACGGATGCAGGCCCGGGGTCTCGTCGCGGACGATATCGCCGTGGGCCAGACCGTAACGGTTGAGGGCTATCCGCGACGCGACGGCACGCGCGAGATGCGGGTCGAGCGGATCACCGCGGGCGGCAAGACGGTCGAACTCCGCTGATCGCGGAGTTTGCGTCGGTCGTCGAGGCCTCCGCCTTCGCCCGGTGGTCGGCCGGCTCCGCGCTCGCCTATCCGCTCGCCAATGTCGCCCATGTTGTGGGCGTCATCCTTCTGGTGGGATCCATCGGCCTCCTCGACCTGAGGCTTCTGGGCTATGCGCGCGCGGTCGCGCTCGACGACCTCGCGCGTGCCCTTACCCCGCTTGCCCTTGCCGGGTTCGCGATCGCCGTGGCCAGCGGAACGATCCTGTTCGCGGCGGACGCTGCGGCATTGGCGGTGTCTGCGGTTTTCCGGCTGAAACTTTTGCTGCTTGTCGCGGCCGGGGCCAACGCCCTTGCGTTCCGATGGCTGTCGGCCCTTCCCCTCGCCCGGGGCCTGGCCCTTTTGTCGCTGGTTCTGTGGCTGGCGATCGTCATCGCGGGCCGGATGATCGCCTATCTCTAGAGAGTCTTCTGTCTCCCTCTCCCCGTGCGGGCCCTTTGCGGGAGAGGGTTACGCCTTCACCGACGCCCCGCTCGCTGCCGGATCCGGCGCTCCCGTCGGGGCCATGTCGATCGCCTTCTCAAGCTCGGCCAGCTCCCTGTCGGCGGCCTTCCAGTCGTCCTTGTTCGGTGCCTTCAGATGGGCCCAGTCGGCCTTGATCTTCTCGCGCGCCTCCTTGAGCTCGGCGACCGCCATCTTCACCTGCTCGAAAAAGCCCCGGTCGGTCATGGCCGCGCCGAGCACGGCCTCGGCCCGGTCGGCCGTCGCGTCTCGCCAGTCGGCGATCCCGAAGGCGGCGGCATAGGCGGCCTGGCCCCGTTTCATCTCCGCATCGGCCCTGGCGGTTTCAGCCTCGATACCGATGTCCTTCGGCTCAGCCGGCAGGCCGTCAAAGGCCTCGTCCGCGACCTTGCGCGCATCCTTGGCATCCCGGCCCATCATGGCCATCTCGCCGTCGGTGACGTTCCGGCCGCCCGCCTCGACATAGTCCTTCACCGCCGACTTCAGCTCTTTCGCCAGCTCGGCGGTCATCTTCAGCCCCGCCCGGGGGTCGATCCCGACCATCAGCATCAGGGCGTCGCGGCGTTCCCGGACGGCCTGGACCCGTTTGGCCGCCATCTCCTTCTTCATCGACTTCTGTGCGTCGCGCATCTCCATCAGCGACGGCAGGCCGAAGCCCGGCGACGGCTCCTGCGCAGGCGCGCGCGGGTCCCTGAGCGGCGTGCGCCAGACGGGCAGTGGCTGGACCGAAAGGGTCGTCATCGAGATCATTCTGATCTCTCCGTGGTGTTCGCCGACACCCTGCATCCGCCACGCTTTCGATCCGCTTAAGCGCCCCTGCCTGTAAATCGCCGCTCTCTTGGGCTATGGGCGCGCGATGAAGTTCCTCGACCAGGCCAAGATCTACATCCGCTCCGGCAACGGCGGGGCGGGCTCCGTCTCCTTCCGGCGCGAGAAATTCATCCCCAACGGCGGCCCGGACGGCGGTGACGGCGGCAACGGCGGCCATGTCTGGGTCGAAGCCGTCGAGGGCCTGAACACCCTGATCGACTATCGCTACCAGCAGCATTTCAAGGCCGCGACCGGCGGCCACGGCCAGGGCCGGCAGATGCACGGGGCCAAGGGAGAGGACGTGGTCCTGCGCGTGCCCGTCGGCACCCAGGTTCTGGGTGAGGACAAGGAGACGGTCGTCCTCGACATGACCGAGGCCGGCCAGAAGGAGCTGCTGCTGTCGGGCGGCAACGGCGGCTGGGGCAACACCCGCTTCAAGGGGCCGATCAACCAGGCCCCGCGCCACGCCAACCCCGGTCAGGAAGGCCAGGAACTGTGGATCTGGCTGCGGCTGAAACTGATCGCCGATATCGGCCTGGCCGGTCTGCCCAATGCGGGCAAGTCGACCTTCCTCGCGGCCGCCAGCGCGGCCCGGCCCAAGATCGCCGACTATCCGTTCACGACGCTTGCTCCCAACCTCGGCATGGTGGACCTGAGCCCCGGCGAGCGGTTCGTGATCGCCGACATCCCCGGCCTGATCGAGGGGGCCTCGGAAGGGGCAGGGCTCGGCACGCGGTTCCTCGGCCACGTCGAACGCTCGGCCTCGCTGATCCATCTGGTGGACGGGACCCAGGACGACGTGGCCGAGGCCTACCGGATCATCCGGCACGAACTGGATGCCTATGGCGAGGGTCTGGCCGACAAGCAGGAGATTCTGGCGCTCAACAAGATCGATGCCCTGACGCCCGAGGCGCGCGAGGAAAAGGCGGCCGAGCTGGAGGCTGTGGCCGGTCGCCGGCCCATGCTGGTCTCCGGCGTATCGGGCGAGGGCGTGCCCGAACTGCTGCGGGCCGCCTGGGCCGAGGTGAGGAAGACGCGCGGCGAGATCGACGCCGAGGGCGACGAGCTGCCGTCCCGGGACGCCGCCTGGGCCCCCTGACACGGAACCGCACGGCCATCCCGTTCGCTCTCCTGCAAACGGAGCGACAGATGACGGATCGAGAGCAGACACGCGGGCGCGAGAAGAACGGGGCCATTCCGGGTGGCCAGCCTGACGCGAAAACCCCGGACGACGCGGTGAGGCGCACCGGCCGCCAGGAGCGGAATTCGGCTGGACCAGACGGTCCCAACGCGGCCGAGGTCGGGGACACCTTCAAGAAGACGGGCGGATAATCGAGGGCGACAGCCTTCGGACCGCATGTTAGCTCCGCCGTGAGCATAAGCCCTTGCGAGCGCGCGCCGCCTTGTCCTTTTTCCATGCCGGTCCCGCGCCCCAGTCAGGCGGTCCCCGCCCGGGGGCACTGAGAGACGGCCTGAACCTCGCGGCCGGGATGAAGGTCGGGCTGTTTGGAGGGTCGTTCAATCCGGCCCACGACGGCCACGCCCATGTGGCCGAGACAGCGCTGCGGCGGCTCGACCTGGATCGGGTCATCTGGCTGGTCTCGCCGCAGAACCCGCTGAAGGACCGGCATCAGACCGCGCCCCTGGCCGAGCGTATGCAGTCGGCGCGCACCGTCGCCCGGCCGCCGCACATGGTGGTTTCGGATTTCGAGACCCGGGTCGGGACCAGCTGGACCGTCGACACCCTGCGGGTGCTGAAGCGTCGGCACCCCGGCGTCCGCTTCGTCTGGCTGATGGGATCGGACAATCTGGAGAGCTTCCATCGCTGGCGCGGCTGGACCGACATCATGCGGATGATGCCGGTCGCTGTGGTCGCCCGGCCGGGCAGTCTGCTGGAAAGCCGCTCTGCGCCCGCTGCGCGACGCTTCGCCGGACAGCGAGTCTCGTCCAGCGAGGCGCGGATGCTACCCCTGATGAGCGCACCCGCCTGGACCTATCTGACGGCACCGCTGAACCCCAGTTCGTCCACGGCCCTGCGCGCCGCGAAATGGCCTTGAGCGGCGCGGGTGACGTTTTGGCCCATTCGTGCTAGGGAACGTCTTTAGTGAACCCTCCCGGAGCCTTCCGCTGACCCCCTCGCCCGCGCACGATGCGCAAGAAGACGCTGTTTCCAACACGGCCCAGGAGATGGAGCCGATCGCGCCCATCCAGTCAGAAGACGGTCCGGACGAGGACCTTTCGGACGACTCCGCCGCCGACTTCCCGCTGTTCGGGGCAGACGCCGACGATGCCGACGACGCCCCCAATTTTGACCGTCAGGGGCCAGTGCCGACCGGCAGCACGCCGCTGGAGACGGCCCTGCTCTCCAAGCTGGATGAGGACAAGGCCCAGGACATCGTCCTGATCGACCTGAAGGGCAAGTCGCCCATGGCCGACACGATGATCGTGGCCTCGGGTCGCTCGCACCGTCACGTGGGCGCGCTCGCGGACCATCTGCTGCGCACCCTCAAGGAACAGGGTCTGGGCCGCGCCAAGGTCGAGGGGCTGCCGCACTGCGACTGGGTGCTGATCGACGCCGGCGATGTGATCATCCATCTGTTCCGGCCCGAAGTGCGGCTGTTTTACAACATCGAGAAGATCTGGGCCGTCGACAGCGCCCACCGCACCGCCAACGCGTAACCCCGGGCTGCGGGTGTGAAGCTCTCGATCGCCGCGATCGGCAAGCCGGGTCGGGGACCTGAGGCGGCACTCGCCCTGGACTATGCGGCCCGCGCCACGGCGGCTGGCCGCGTCCTCGGTCTCGGCCCGCTGGACCTGATCGATCTGGAGCCGCGCAAGCCGGGCAAGGTCCCGGAGGCCGGGCTTCTGCTGGCTGCGGCCGAAGGGTCCCATCTGATCGCCTGCGACGAGCGCGGCCGGACCTTTGGCAGCCGCGCCTTCGCCGACCATATCGCGATGCTGCGGGACCGGGGCGAGCGGCGGCTGGTGTTCGCCATCGGCGGGGCCGACGGTCTGGATCCGACCGTGCTTGAGGCGGCCGGCTCGACGCTTGCGTTCGGGCCGCAGACCTGGCCGCATGCCCTGGCCCGGGCGATGCTGGCCGAGCAGCTCTATCGAGCGGTGACGATCCTGGCCGGATCACCCTATCATCGCGATTGATGAACCGTACCGCGCTCCTGATCCTGCTTCTGGCCCTGGCCGCCCCGGCCGCGACGGCCCGGGTGCAGGACGACCTGCGCCAGCTTCAGGCGGAGTACCGCGACGAGCAGATCCGGGGACGGCGTCTGCGGGCCGATGCGCGGGATGCCCGGACCGAGCTGGAAGCGCTGGAGCGTGAGCTGGCCGGCCTGCGCCGCGATCAGACCGCCGACGACGCCCAGCTGAGCGCGCAGCGGCGGCGTCTGGCCGAGCTGGGTCAGCGCGAGGCCGTCATCGTGGCGGAGCTGGCGCGTGCCCGGGACAGCCACGGCCGGTTGCTGTCGTCGCTGCAGCTGATGAGCCGTCGCCCGCCGCCGCCGCTGCTGATCCCGGCGGATCAAGCGGTCGACACCGTGCGGGCGGCGATCCTGATGAAGGCCATGGCCCCCGAGATGCAGCGCCGCGGCGCGGCCCTGGCGGCGCGCCAAGCCGAGGTCGTGCGGATCCGCCGGCTGGCGGTTCTGGCCAGCGAGCGATTGCTGACCACCGAAAGCGCCGTGGGCGACCGACGCGCCGAGATCGAGGACCTGTCCGCCCGCCGCGCGGCCCTGCTGGTGGTCTTGGGGGCCGAGGCCGAGCGGGCCGACCGGGCGGCCGCAGCGCTGGAGGCGCGCATCCGGGCGCTGGGGGGAACGCCGGAACCGGCGGGCACGACGGCCGAGGCCCTCGCGTCCCGCCTGCCGGGTGGAAGGGCCAGGCTGTCAGCCCCGGTCTCCGGTGCACCGCTGGCCCGCTACGGCGATGGCTCCACCGGCTGGCGCTGGTCGTCCGGAGGCGCGGTCACCGCCCCCGCAGACGCGCGGGTCGATCACGCCGGCCCGCTGAGCGGCTGGGGCCAGGTGGTTATCCTCGATCTGGGCAGCGGCTGGCGCGCGGTGCTGGCGGGGCTGGATGAGACCGCGGTCGAACCGGGGGATCGGGTCGCCGACGGGCAGGCGCTGGGCTCGGCCGCGCGCGGGGGCGAGGTCTATCTGGAGCTGCGCCGGCTGGACCGCGCCGTCGATCCCGCACCCTACTTCTGAGCCGGGGCGGGCGCGGGAGGCGAAACCGCTTTCCAAGGCCGCATGACGCTGATTTTATCCCATCGACGCGGGGTGGCCACGATTGTGGCGTGACATCCTGCACCCACCTCCCCGGTTGCCCCACGGGTAGCCTCCGAAAGAGACCGAATGCGTAAACTGCACCTCGCCGGCGCGGCCGTCCTGGCCCTGGGCCTCAGCGGCATGGCCGTCGCCAGCCAGACCCCGCGCAACGAGACTTTCCGGATGCTGCAGCTGTTCGGCGATGTGCTGGGCGTCGTCGAACAGGCCTATGTGGTGCCGGTCGACAACCAGAAGCTCATCGAGGCGGCACTGGCGGGCATGATGACCGCGCTGGATCCCCATTCCAACTATCTGGCCCCGGACGGGTTCGCCGATCTGCAGGAGCGGACCTCGGGCGAATACTCGGGTGTCGGCCTGACCATCACGGCCGAGGGCGGTCTGGTGAAGGTCATCTCGCCGATGGATGACAGCCCCTCCAGCCGGGCCGGCGTCCAGGCGGGGGATGTGATCTCGGCCATCGATGGCCAGAACGCCTCCGGTCTGACGGTCTCGGACGTGTCCGAGAAACTGCGCGGAGCGATGGGCACCTCGGTCACGGTCACCTTCCTGCGGGACGGGGAGGAGCCGCGCGACGTGGTCCTGACCCGCGAGGTGATCAAGGTCCAGTCGGTCACCGGCCGGGCGGAGGGCGAGTTTGGCTATCTGCGCATCTCGACCTTCAACGAGAACACGGGCCGGGAGCTGAACGAGGCGATCGCCAGGATCCGGGCCGACAATCCGGCGGTGAAGGGCTTTGTCCTGGATCTGCGCAACAACGGCGGCGGGCTGCTGACCGCGGCGATCGATGTGTCGGACGCCTTCCTCGAGCGGGGCGAGATCGTCAGCCAGCGGGGCAGGAAGCCCGACCAGATCGAGCGCTATGCCGCCCGGCCCGGCGACCTGACCGGCGGCCTGCCGCTGGTGGTGCTGATCAACTATGGCTCGGCCTCGGCGTCCGAGATCGTGGCCGGGGCGCTGAAGGACCAGGAGCGGGCCACGCTGGTCGGCCTGACCAGCTTCGGCAAGGGCTCTGTCCAGACCGTCATCCCGCTGGGCGGCGGCCGCGACGGGGCCCTGTCGATCACCACGGCCCGCTACTACACCCCGTCCGGATCCTCGATCCAGAAGATCGGCATCGAGCCCGATCTGGAGGTGGCCCGCACCGAGGCCGAGGCGCGGATCGTGTCGCGCTCCAGCTTCATCTATTCCGAGGCCGCCTATGCCACGGCGCTGGACGCCTCGATCGGGGCCGAGCGCAAGGGGGCCCATACGCCGCGCGAAGCCCCCGGGCCTGACTATGACGAGGACGCCGACTACCAGCTGCAGCGCGCCCTGGATGTCCTGCGCGCCGGGGGCGACCTGACCCGCCTTGCCGCCGCGCCCGAGGGCGTCGTGGTCACCGATACGGCCATCGAGGTGGCGGCGGTCGAGAGCACCGAGGAAGAGTAGGCGGCGGGGCCCGTCGCGAGGCGGGCGGACCTGTGGTATGCTTTGGCCCATGGCCGACGACCTGAAGCCTGCCGTCTCGCTGTACGAGACTGACCTTGTCGCCTGGAGCGAGGCCCAGGTGCTGGCCCTGCGACGCGGGGGTCCGATCGACCGCGAGCATATCGCCGGGGAGATCGAGGATTTGGGCAAGTCCGAGCAGCGCGCCTGCGAGAGCCTGCTGGACCAGATCGTCCTGCATCTGCTGAAGATCCAGTTCGGCGTGGATCGGGCGTCCGAACAGCATTGGCGCGGGGAGGTCCGCACCTTCCGGCGCAATCTGGCGAGGCGGCTGACCCCGACGATCGAGCGCCGGATCCGGCCCACGCTGGAGGCTGTGATCACCCAGGCGCTGGAGGACCTGATCGAGGATGGTCTGGTGGCCGCCGGGACCCCGGTTCCGACGGGCTACGACTGGGATGCGGTGACCACGGCGGGCCGGTTTCCGCCGTTGCGAGCCTTTCCGGATTCAGTTTTCAAAGACCGGATGAGCGTCCCTTCTCCCCTTGCGGGAGAAGGTGGCCGAGCCGCAGGCGAGGTCGGATGAGGGGTGAGTCCCGGTACTGACGGTCAGGGCCGATGGACACATCCGCTTTGCGTCCTCGTACCCCTCATCCGTCAGCCCTTCGGGCTGCCACCTTCTCCCGCAAGGGGAGAAGGGGACTGCGTCACCCCGCGACCATGCTCATGTCGCGGCGGGCCATCAGTTTGTCGAACTCGCCCCAGACGCCGTCGGCGCCGTGCCAGGCGCCGGTCGTGGCGGCCTTGGAGTATTCGGTGGCGCGGGCCTCGAAGAAGTTGGCGTGTTCGACGCCCGACAGCAGGGACTGCAGCCAGGGCAGGGGATTTTCCTTGATGCCGTACAGCTCCGGCAGTTTCAGCTGACGCAGGCGCCAGTCGGCGATGAAGCGGATGTACTGTTTGATGTCCTCGGGCGTCATGCCCTGGACCTCGCCGGCCTCGAAGGCCAGGTCAATGAACTTGTCTTCCAGACCCACCACGGTGCGGCAGCATTCGACGATGTCGTCGGCGACCGAGGGCGTGACGCAGCCGGTCTCCTTGTTGAAGGCGTGGTAGAGCTTGATGATGCCGTCGCAGTGCAGGCTTTCGTCGCGCACCGACCAGCTGACGATCTGGCCCATGCCCTTCATCTTGTTCTGGCGCGGGAAGTTCATCAGCATGGCGAAGGAGGCGAACAGCTGCAGCCCCTCGGTGAAGCCGCCGAACATGGCGAGCGTCCGGGCGATGTCGGCGTCAGTCTCGACCCCGAACTGGCCCATGTAGTTGTGCTTGTCGCGCATGGCCTCATATTCCATGAAGGCCCCGAACTCGCTCTCGGGCATGCCGATCGTCTCGAGCAGCAGCGCATAGGCCGCGATATGGATGGTCTCCATATTGGCGAAGGATGAGAGCATCATCTTCACCTCGGTCGGTTTGAACACCCGGCCGTATTTTTCCATGTAGTTGTCGGCGACCTCGATGTCCGACTGGGTGAAGAAGCGGAAGATCTGCGTCAGCAGGTTGCGCTCCTTGTCGTTCAGGTTCGCTGCCCAGTCCTTGCAGTCCTCACCCAGCGGCACCTCTTCGGGCATCCAGTGGACCTGCTGCTGCTTCTTCCACATGTCGAAGGCCCACGGATAGCGGAACGGCTTGTAGGCCGCCGACGGGGTCAGCAGGCCGGCGCGGGCGGGGGTGATGGAGACGTGGGCGTTCATGGCGAAGGACCGGGGCGGGGGTGACGGGGAGCGAGGGGACAGTAAACCTCAGAATCGCAGGCGAAGCTACGGGTTGATGGTTAACGATCCCCAACCTCAACATCTTGTGTGGATCGGGGGAGCGTTTTGTCACGGTGACGAAAAAACACCGTGACGGACCCTGACATTTCAGCCTGTCGGAGCCGTGTCAGGATTGAGGTCCGGATCGCCGTCCTCTCCATACTGCTCATTCAGCCGGCGCAGATAGGCGGCCCTGACGTAGTCGGCCTCGCGATAGGGGTGCGCCTCCTCATCGATCCGCTCGCCGCAACGGTCGATCAGCTGGACCAGCCGCATCCACGAAACGGCCACCTGGGGGCGGTCCATGGCGGCGGATTCCGAGGCCCGGCGAAAGGCGTATCGCCGCAGGCTCCGGGGTTTGGGTTCGAACAACAGTCCGAACCGGGCCGCGGCCTCGGCCTCATCGACCTCTTCCAGCGCATCATCATTGGCGCGCTCCTCCGCTGCGGTCGGGGGCGGCTTCATCCAGGCCGGCGTAGGGGCCATCCCCATCGGCTCGAAATCGGATCGGCGCCAGCCTTCCTTCGCGGCGCGGCGCCGGATCTGTCGTTCGGATATGCCATGGCGCTCGGCGACGACAGCGGCGCTCAATCCCGACAGGAAGTCGGCGCGGGCCAGGGCCCAGGTTTCGGCGGTGGGGCGGGGGTGGGGTGCGGGCTGGGTCATGCGACCATGATCAACCCGACGGCGGCGATGCACGCGGGAGCGGCCTTGATTGACGAAGGATGCTGAAATCGCAGGCTTTTTCGGGCGCAACCATCAACGCAGAGACGAAAAAACCCTTATCGCCCGGATGAGGCCACCACCCGATTCACACGCCCCTGACCGCCTACTTCAGCGCCAGAAGGCCGCGGCGGCCGGTGGCGATATAGGCTCCCACCAGGATCGATCCGGCCGCGAGGGCGATGACGCCGAGCGGGTCCATGGCCCCCGCATAGCCCAGCTGGACAGCGGTCCCCCAGAGGATGAGAACGGGCAGCAGAACGGCCAGTCCGAAGGCCGAACACTCCCACGAGAGCTGACGCCAGAGCTCGTCGTAGAGCGGCCACTGGCGCACGGAGACGACCGTCGTGACGATCAGGCCTCCTGCGATCGCGCCCAGGACGAAAGGATCCGGCACGAAGCCGCCCGGGCCGGAGCAGGCCAGACAGAGCAGCATGGTCCCGAAGGAAAGGACGGTCACGGCGCTGCCAGTCAGCATGGCGCGCTGTTCCAGCAGTTCCTCGACGTCCGAGACATTCAGGATCCGCGCCCCGAGAGAGGGCAGGGCCATCCCCATCAGGATGAACAGGCCGGTGACCAGATAGACCACCCCCACGCCGCCCGCCGCGACCCGGCCCCCGACCCCGTCGGCCCAGACCGGATCGAGCCCGAGGGTGAGGAAGGCCGTCATGCCGGCGGCGCCGCTGATGGCCCCGAGGCCGCCGGCGAGCAGGGCCTTGCGGATCTTCGCGGTCCTGGTTGCAGTCATGTCACGTCCTCCGGTTGCCAGTCGTCGATGAAGAGTTGCGGCACGGGCACGTCAAAGAGCCGTGCCATGCGCAGGGCGAGCGGCAGGCTGGGGTCATATTTGTCCGTCTCGACCGCATTGATGGTCTGGCGCGAGACCCCGAGGCGGCGGGCCAGTTCGCCCTGGCTCCACCCCTTCTGCTCCCGCCGCTCACGAACAGTATTGCGCACCCGTCCTCCGCCACACCCTGTAAAGAGCTCTTTACAGGGTGTGGCGCGGCAGTCAAGAGTTCTTTACAGGCGCGAGGTCAGCGACGGCGCGGCCGGTCCTTTCGGGCGATGACCGCGATCAGGGCGAGCGCCAGTCCCACGGCCCCGATCAGGAGCACCAGATCGCTGACGATCCGCACCGTGCCGTAGAGGGTCAGCGTCGCGGCCGAGCGGGCCGTGGCCTCGGCAAGGCCCGCCGTCACCCCGCCCGCGACCAGCAGGGCCAGCGGCAGGACCAGCGGCTTGAGGCGTCGGCGGGTCACCGCAGCGCCAGGGTGACCTGTTTGATGTCGAGATATTCCTCGATCCCGTGGACCGAGCCCTCGCGGCCATAGCCGGACTGTTTCACGCCGCCGAAGGGGGCGACGGCGGTGGAGATCAGGCCGGTGTTGATGCCGATCATGCCCGCCTCGATCCGGCGGCCGATCCGCATGGCCCGATCGAGGTCGCGGGTGAACAGATAGGAGGCGAGGCCGAACTCCGAGTCATTGGCCTTGGCCAGCACCTCGTCCTCCGTGTCGAAGGGGAAGACGGGAATCAGGGGGCCGAAGGTCTCTTCGTGGCGGAACAGGGTGTCGTCGCCACCGAGGGTGACGGTCGGCTGGAAGAAGCGGCCCCCGAGCGCATGGCGGGCACCGCCGGTCAGGATGCGGCCGCCCGAGGCCTGGACCCGCTGCAGGTGGTCCTCGACCTTGGCGATGGCCTTGTCCTCGATCAGGGGGCCAACCTTGACGCCGTCCTCGAAGGCGGGGCCAACGGGGATCTTCGCCACCGCCTCCGCCAGTTTCGTCGCATAGGCCTCGGCGACCGAGGCCTGGACATAGACCCGGTTGGGACAGACGCAGGTCTGGCCGGCGTTCCTGAACTTGCCCTTGATGGTCTCGGCCACGGCGAGGTCCAGATCGGCGTCCGCGAACACGATCAGGGGGGCGGCCCCGCCCAACTCCATCGACACCCGCTTCAGGGTGGGCGCGCACTGTTCGGCCAGTTTGCGGCCGATCGGGGTCGAGCCGGTGAAGGACAGTTTGCGGATCAGGGGCGAGGCCGTCAGGACGCCGCCGATGGTGGCGGCGTCGCCGGTGATGACGCTGAGTGCGCCCTTCGGCAGGCCAGCCTGATAGGCCAGTTCGGCCAGGGCGATGGCGGTGAAGGGGGTCTGGCTGGCCGGCTTGACCACGGCGGTGCAGCCGGCGGCGAAGGCGGGGCCGAGCTTGCGCGTCAGCATGGCGGCCGGGAAGTTCCACGGGGTGATGAGGGCGCAGGGGCCGACCGCCTCGCGGAAGGTCAGGATGACATGGCCCAGCGGACTGTCCTGGGTCTCGCCGAGAATGCGTTCGGCCTCGCCGGCGAACCATTTGAGGAAGCTGTTGGCATAGGCGACCTCGCCCTTCGCCTCCTCGAACGGCTTGCCGTTCTCCAGGGCCATCAGGGCCCCGAGGCCGTCGGTGTTGGCGTCGATCAGGGCGGCCCAGTCGCGCAGGAATTTCGCGCGGGCATGCGGGTCGGAGCGCGACCAGTCGGGAAAGGCGTCATGGGCGGCCTGAACGGCGCGTTCGGTCTCGGTGGTGCCGAGATCAGGGACATGGCCGAGGATCTCGCCGGTGGCGGGATCGTCGACGGCGATGCCGTCCGCCCCGGCGGGGATGGCCTCTCCGGCGATGAAGGCGTGCTCGCGCAGGAGCTTCAGACCGGCGTCGCGGGCGGCGGTGTTCATGGGGGCGGTCCTTTGGCTTCTCCCTCCCCCTGCGGGGGAGGGTCGTCGATGCGGAGCATCGACGGGGTGGGGAGGGCTCGGCGACACATATGGGGGCTTTGCCTTGCCGCCCCCACCCGGTCGCTTCGCGACCACCCTCCCCCGAGGGGGAGGGAGAAGGCCGTCGTGATCTAACGCCTCAGTCGCCGATGGTGTTCAGGTCGCGGCCGCGGGTTTCGGGCAGGAACAGCAGGGCGACGATCGCGGCCACGCCGGTGAAGCCGACCGCGTACCAGAGGCCGAAATAGATGTTCCCCGACCAGGCGACGAGGGCGAAGCTGGCGGCGGGCAGGAGACCGCCGACCCAGCCGGTGCCGACGTTGTAGGGCAGGCTCATAGCGGTGTAGCGGACCCGGGTCGGGAACAGCTCGACCAGGGCCGCGGCCTGGGGGCCATAGACGGCGGTGGCGGCGACGATGAAAACCATCAGGATGGCGAAGACGGCCGGCAGATTGACCGCCGCCGGATCGGCCGAGGCGGGATAGCCCGCCTGCGTCAGGGCCGCGCGGATACGGCGGTCGACATCGGCCCGGGCCGCCTTGAGCGCGGGGGCGTCGAGGCCGGTGCCTTCCAGCGAGGCGACCTCGACCGCGCCGATGCGGACGACGGCCAGGGTACCGGCGGCGGCGGCGACATTGTCATAGCTGACCCCGGCATTGGACAGGACGCTCTTGGCCAGGTCGCAGGACGAGGCGAAGGCGGTCTTGCCGACCGGATCGAACTGGACCGCGCAGGTGGCAGGGTCGGCGACGACGGTGACCGGGGCGGAGGCCTGAGCGCGGGCGAGGGCCGGGTTGGCGGCGTTGGTCAGGGCGTGGAAGCCGGGGAAGACGGCCAGCAGGAACAGCACCATGCCGCCGATCATGACGGGCTTTCGCCCCACCCGATCCGACAGCCAGCCGAAGAAGACATAGAGGATGGCAGACGCCAGGGTCACGGCCAGGATCAGCTGGTCGACCGTGGCCACCTCGACCTTCAGCACCCGTTCCATGAAGAAGCGGGTGTAGAAATAGCCCGCGTACCAGACGGCCCCTTGCGCGAACATGATGCCGACCAGGGCGATCAGGACGAACTTGCCGATCTTCCAGGTGCCGAAGCTCTCGCGGAACGGGGCCTGGCGTTCGGTGCTTTCGGCCACCATCCGCTTGAAGGCCGGGCTCTCGTGCAGCTTGAGCCGGATCCACAGGCTGATGACCAGCAGGAAGAAGGACAGCAGGAAGGGGATCCGCCAGCCCCATTCGTCGAAGGCCTCGGTCCCCAGAATGGCGCGGGTGATCAGGATGATGCTGAGGGCCATGATCAGGCCGATGGCGGCCGTAGTCTGGATCCAGCCGGTCAGAAAGCCGCGCCGCTTCACCGGGGCGTGCTCGGCCACATAGATGGCCGCCCCGCCGTATTCGCCGCCCAGGGCAAAGCCCTGCAGGACCCGCATGAACAGCAGCAGGATGGGGGCGGCGATGCCGATCTGGTCGTAGTCGGGCAGAAGGCCGATGGCGACGGTGGCCACGCCCATCAGGGTGATGGTGACGAGGAAGGTGGTCTTGCGGCCCGTCTTGTCCCCGAACCAGCCGAAGACCAAAGCCCCCAGCGGCCGGACGACAAAGCCCACCCCGAAGGTCAGGAGGGCCAGGATGTAGCTCGTGGCCTCTCCCACGTCGGCATAGAAATGCCGGGCGATGATGGTCGTCAGCGAGCCGAAAATGAAGAAGTCATACCATTCGAACGCCGTCCCGGCGGCCGAGGCCCCGACCACGGTCGTGAGGCCGGGCTCGCCCTTGCCGCCACCGGGCGTGACTTCGCCGGACGGTGTTCCGCTGTGGTCGGTCATAGGCTCCCCCGGGGCACCGTCTTGTGCGGGCCATGGCCAAGCCTAGCGGGCGGCGGGGAAGGCGGACAAGAAAAAACCCCGCCGGGCGCGCCGGCGGGGTTCGGTTCCGATCCGAAGGACGGACCTAGTTCTTGGCTTCTTCCGCAGCACCGGTCACGGCCGAGCCGACGGCCTGGGTGTCGCGTCCGGCACCGGCGACGGTGTTGCAGGCGGCCGTGGTGAGGGCGGCGGCGGCGGCGAACAGAACGAAGATCTTGCGCATGGGAAACTCCTGAAACAGACGGCCGGGGCCCGGCCTGCCCGTTCAACGCGGAGAGCGGGTGAGCGTTCCGGGGGTGACGACGGCCGTGCCGGGCTGCAGATCGGCCGGGTCGGTCGGGGCCACGGCCTCGGGCGTGGCGAACACCATCCGGGCGATCGTGCCGCCCCCGGGGGCCGGCAGCAGCTCGGCCTCGCCCCGCAGCTGTTTGGCGAAGGCCCCCATCAGGGTGCGGCCGACGCCCTGTCCGTCGACGCTGCCGGGCCCGGGCCCGTCGTCCTCGACCTCCAGCACACTGGTATCGCCATGAACGCGGAAGCGCACCTGAAGCGTACCGCCGCGGCCGGCGAAGGCGTGCTTCTGGGCATTGGTGACCGCCTCGACCAGCCACAGGGCGAGCGGCGCGAGCTTGTCCGGGTCGACGACAAGGCTGTCGGCGTCGATCGAGCTGCTGACGACATGGCCCCGACCGGTTCCACTGGCCACGAGCTGGCCGACGAGTTCGGTCATGAACTCGCGCGCGTCGGCGTGGCGGATGTCGTCGCTCTGGTAGAGGGTGCGATAGATCAGGGCGAGGGCGGAGATACGCTGGCGCGTGTCGCCCAGCGCTGCCTTCGCCGGCTCGTCCTTCAGGGCCCGTTGCTGCATCGACAGGAGGGAGGAGATGATCTGGAGGTTGTTCTTCACCCGGTGATGGATTTCGCGCATCAGCGCGTCCTTCTCGGACAGGCTCTCCTTCAGGGAGCGGTCGCGTGCAGCGATGGCCTCGGCCAATTCATCCAGGGTTTCGGCCAGGACCCGGATCTCGGCCGGGGCATTGGCGGCCTGGACGGGGCGGACGGAATAGCGGCCACGGGTATAAAGGGCGGCGATGCGCTCCAGATAGTCGAGCCAGCGGATGACGATCCGTTCGGACACCAGGATGACGGCCCCGAAGGCGGTGACCCACGCTGCCAGCGGCAGGAGCAGAACCCCGATCGGATTGAGCCGGGCCCAGGACAGCAGGCCGGGCGACGGCGCCGAAATGACGACATACACGTCCCGGTCCACGAGGGGGACGGCGGCATAGTCGCGCTGTTCGCCAAGGGAATCGCGGGCCTTGAAGGCGGCGGCCTGTCCCCCCCGGGCGCGCGCCAGCCAAGACGTCAGACCCGCCGGATCGAGACCCGAAAAGGCCCGGATATCCGTGGCGACAAGCACGCGGCCGGTGCGGTCGGTGAGAGCGGCCTCGGTGCCTTGGGGGAGGGCCGGATCAGTGACGTCCGGCTGAAGTTTCTCGAGCGGAAGGGTCGCCGTCATCGCACCCGCGAAAGCCCCGTTCGGCTGCTGTTGCCGGACCCCGAGCACCAGGGCCGGTGTCGTGCTCAGGATTCCCGACGCGCGGGTCAGAACCGTCGCCTCGCCCCCGGCCATCCTGCGGAACCATGGAGTGGTGGTGACCCCCGGAAGCGCAATCTCAGCGCGGGTCCCGGAGGCGCACAGGGCCTGGCCGTCAGCGCTGAAGCGGTAAAGCCCGTCGTAGCCGTCGAGACGCTCCACCAGGGCCGACAGCCGGGCCGGGCAGGTCGGGCCCGTTGGCTCCGGGGCGAGGACTATGAGCAGGACCGCCGCGGACGACAGACGGGCCTCTGCGGCAGCGGCAGTGCGCTCGGCGGCCTGCTGCAGATCCAGCCGGCGGTCCTCCGCCTGCCGGCGGAACTCGCCAAGGGTTTCAAAGGCCCCCAGCAGAAGGATGGGCAGAAGGGCCAGTAACATCGCCAGACCCAGCCTGAAGCGAATGCCCTGTACCCTGCGGGGCCCGTTTCCACGCCCCCACATCCGCGTGCCTGGACGCGTAGCGAGCCCGTTCCGGGGAGGCGACACGCTCAGGCTTGCCGTGCGCCGCTCAGACGATCGGCGTCTGCGAGAATCGAGCGCATGGCATCACCGGCGGCACGGCCATCGCGGCCATAGCCGCCCCGCTCCAGCGTCGCCTGCAGAGCCTTGCGGGCCCGGCTGACCCGACTTTTGACCGTCCCGACCGCGCACTGGCAGATTTCTGCGGCTTCTTCATAGGCGAAGCCACCGGCTCCCACGAGGATCAGGGCTTCGCGCTGCTCTTCTGGCAGGGTGTTCAGGGCCTGACGCAGTTCGTCCAGCGCCACCGGCGCCTCCGGATCATCGACGGCCACCAGGGTTCGCTCGGCGGCTTCCTGATCCAGCTGGGTCGAGCGCCAGGACCGGCGCTTCTCGGAATAGAATTGATTGCGCAGGATCATGAAGGTCCAGGCCTTCATATTGGTGCCCATCTGATAACTGGCCCGGGCATCCCAGGCCTTCATCATCGCGTCTTGGGCCAGGTCGTCGGCCGCCGTCGGATCCCCGGTCAGGGTCCGGGCGAAGGCCCGCAGATGCGGGATCAACTGCACGAGTTCTCGCTTGAACCCCTCGTCGTCCGCCGACGGGGGCTTGGGCGCTGTCGATCTGCCGGCACCGCTCACGCCTTGTCCTCGCTGGATTTGCGTTCGTCCGCGCGGCGCAGAATCTCCAGAAAGGCGTCCGGGACCGGCTCATTGACCACTTCATCGAACAGGTGACGCAGCTTAACGCCGATGGCCTGCTGTCGCAGTCGGGCCTCTTCGAGCGAGGCCTCACCAGCACCGGCTTCGGGCGCGGCGGAGGTCTTCCGCGAGTCAGGGGAATCGATCATGGAAATGTCGGCTGCCAATCGTTGATCTCATTCGCGGGACGCGCCGGTCTTGCGCCGATGCTTTTCGTTCAGCCGCTCAACGTCGCCCCGTTGCTCCGGTTCCGTAATGGCACAGGATTTATGGTCAAGGTAGTTTTGACCTCTGGAACCGTGGCCGTTGTGATACGTTTGGCGACCATCGCGCACCCCGTCGAGGGTGTGTCCGCTCGATTTCCGGGGAACATACCAATGAGCCTTCTCGCCAGACTCGCACCACACCTGCCCTATGTCCGTCGCTATGCGCGGGCGCTGACGGGTGACCAGGCGACCGGCGACAACTATGTGCGGGTCGCGCTGGAGGCCCTGGCTGCGGGTGAACGACAGCTGTCGCCTGACATGACACCACGGGTGGCCCTGTATCATGTGTTTCACGCCATCTGGTCTTCAACGGGAGCCCGGCTGGAGGACACCAGCGGCCTGGAGGGGCAGGACGAAACGGCCCGCCGCCTGATGCGGATCGCGCCCCGGTCGCGGCAGGCCTTCCTGCTGACGGCGCTGGAGGGATTCACGCCGTCCGAGGCGGCCCAGATCCTGTCGTCCGACGCGCATGCCGTGGAGCGGCTGATCGGCGACGCCCAGGCCGAGATCGACGCCGAACTGGCCACCGACGTCCTGATCATCGAGGACGAGGCGATCATTTCAGCCGATATCGAGAGCCTTGTGCGGGAGCTGGGACACAACGTCACGGCGACGGCGACAACCCACGACGAGGCCGTGGACGCCGTGGCCCGCCATAGGCCGGGCCTGGTTCTGGCCGACATCCAGCTGGCAGACGGCTCCTCCGGTATCGATGCCGTCAAGGACATCCTGAAACGGTTCGATGTGCCGGTGATCTTCATCACCGCCTTCCCGGAGCGGCTGCTGACCGGGGAGCGGCCGGAACCCACCTTCCTGATCACCAAGCCCTTCCAGCCGGAAACCGTGAAGGCCGCGATCAGCCAGGCCCTGTTCTTCCATCCTTCCCGCCAGAAGGAAGCCGCCTGACCTCACGGCGGCCCTGAACAAACGAAAGCCCCGCCGGAGCGATCCGGCGGGGTTTTCTCATTGGCGGCCGGCCGCCTATTGCGAGGAGGGGGCCACCTGGACCGTGGGAGCGTTGACGTTCGGGGCCTCCCCGGTGGGCGGATTGGTGGGTTCACCCGTCGCCGTCGTCGGCGCGTCCGCGGCGGGGAAGTCCTGGCGGTCCGAGAAGGCTGCGGCGTCGACGGCCTGCTCGCCAACGTTGGCGTTCGTGGACGACAGGGCCCCTCCGAAGACCAGATAGACGATGATGAAGCCGAGGACCGTCAGGGCGATGCCCAGACCGAGGACGACACTGATACGACGGCCGCCCTTTCCCTGCCGGGTGTACTGGGCCTCGACGGGTCGGCCCTCGTGGACGGCATCAGCAGCTTCGGTATGGGGGTCGGGGGATGACATGGCGGCTCCAGGAGACATTCGTGTATCCCTGAACGTTCCTGCAAAGGTCGCCGTTCCCTCGGACAGAACCGCAGGAGGGTGGCGGAACCGATCCGGCGGCCGGATGTTTGCAGGGGGCAGAGGCGGACAAGTCCCCCCCGACCCTACCGGCGAAAGCCGGCGTTCGCCCCTGCACCTCATTCTCGATGATGCCAACTTGAGGCGACCCTGACGGGTCGCCTTTTTCTTTGGTCTCATCCCCCGCCTGGGCCATTATGGGTCTGCAAAGACAACGAACCGGGAGACGACCATGGCCCATATGAACCGCCAGTGGGTGCTGCGACAGCGCCCCGAGGGCCTGATCAAGGACACGGATCTGGAACTGATCCAGAACTCCCCTGCCCGATCTGGCCGACGGCCAGCTGCTGATCCGGACCATCTATCTGTCGCTGGATCCGACCAACCGCACCTGGATGAACGACGCCGTCGGCTATCTGCCGCCCGTGGGTCTCGGCGATGTCATGCGGGGCCTGACCCTGGGCGTGGTCGAGCAGTCGCGCTCGGAGCGGTTCGCGGTCGGCGATCTGGTGACCACGGCCATGGGCGGCTGGAGCGACTATGGCATTGTTCCCGACTCCGGAGCGTCGCGCGTCCATCGCGCGCCGGGCCTGCCACTGACGGCCAATATGTCGGTGCTGGGAATGACCGGCCTGACCGCCTGGGCCGGGGTGACGGACGTGCTGCGGCCGGAGCCCGGCCAGACCCTGGTGGTGTCCGCCGCGGCCGGGGCCGTCGGCTCGATCGCCGGCCAGATCGCCAAACAGAAGGGCGCGCGGGTCATCGGTATCGCGGGCGGACCGGACAAGTGCCGCTGGCTGGTCGACGACCTCGGCTTCGACGCCGCCATCGACTACAAGAACGAGGACGTGGGCGACGCCCTCGACCGGCTGGCACCGGATGGCATCGACCTGAATTTCGAGAATGTCGGCGGAGACATCATGATCGCGGTCTGGAACCGGCTGAACATCCATGCCCGGATGGCGGTGTGCGGGATGGTCTCGGCCTACAACGCCACCAAACGGCCCCCCTCGCCGGACCTGAGCCGGCTGATCACCCACCGGATGACGATGCGGGGCTTCCTGGTCATGGACTATGCGCCGCGCGCCAAGGAGTTCATCGCCGAGGTCGGCCCCCTGCTGGCCTCCGGCAAGGTGCAGTGGAAGGTCCACGTCGACAACGGGCTGGAGGGGGCTGTCACCTCGCTGAACCGGCTGTTCACGGGGAACCACGACGGCAAGCTGCTGGTGCGCGTCTCCGAAGAACCGGCCGGATAAGGCGGTGAGCGATCCCCTGCACGTCCATTTCGAGGATCTGGAGATCGGCCAGGTCCTGCAGCTGGGAGCCTGCGCCGTCGACGAGGCGGCGATCACCGTCTTCGTCGACCATTTCGCGCCGGGCTGGGACCTGGCCTATGGCGCGCCCGACGCCCTGGTCTATGCCCTGTGGAGCCGGCTGCATTCGGACAAGGCGGCCGGCTGGGCCCAGACCAAGCTGCTGGCCGTGGACGGGCTGCGCTACATGCGCAATCCGCCCGCCGGTGAGCTGCTGCGGGGCCGGATGACGGTGATGGGCAAGGACCCCGTCGGCGACGAAAAGGGCATCGTCATCGCCCAGCACGACCTGCTGGACGAGGGCGGCCGGCTGGTCTTCTCGTGCCTGACGCGGGGGTTGTTCGTAAGGCGGTGACCCTGTCTCCTCCCCGTCGCCGCCTGGCGATGGGGAGGTGGCGCGGCGCGTCTTCAGCGCCGTGACGGAGGGGTTCTTAAAGCGGGCGCGGTCGGTGGGGCGTCAAGAGCCCCTCCACCACTTCGTGGTCCCCCTCCCCATTCGCCAAGCGGCGAACGGGGAGGAGACTCGATCAGGCGTTCGCGGCCGTCGGCATTTCGCTGGCGCGCTGGAAGGCCAGGGCGATCAGACGGTCCCAGCCCAGCAGGGACACGAGGTGGGCGTAGATCTGGCCGAGGGCCCCGTTGTCGCGCAGCTCGGCCAGTTTCTCAGCCGGCAGGGCCTTCAGCTTGTCCTCGGACACGGCGAAATAGTCGGCCAGCTTCTGGGGCTCGCCCGGCTCGCCACGCTCGTTACGCGGGGTGAACACGGCTTCGCGGACGTCGAACAGGTCCAGGTCCGTCAGAAGTTTGACGAAGCTATCGGTGCGCTGGCGCTCCTGCTCGAAGTTGTTGCAGAACTCCATCGCCTGGGTGACGTAGTCCGAGGGCTTGCCGTCCTGGAACAGCGGGGCCTGACCGCCCTCGACGATGAAGGGGGCCGCGCGGTCGATGCACAGGATCAGGCGCTGGGCCTGCTGGTCATTGGCAAAAACGAACGGATAACGGCGCACATAGGCGGGGATATAGGCTTCAGCGCGGAAGTCGCCGTTGGCGTGGACGTACAGGTTCTCGCCCTGGCGCAGGCCCATGACCGCGACGGGCTGTTTGCCCTCGCCGAGGAAAACCACCGGATACGACAGGGCGGCCGGGGCGAACTCCGTGACCGTCAGCGGCACCACATGGGAGGCGGCGACGAAGGCATAGGGTTTCTCGACCGGATTGACGCCCAGCTTGCCGTGGGCCTCGCTCGAGAGCGGCTCCGGCTTCGAATAGAACAGCACATTGCCGTCAAGCGCGGCTTGCGGGGTGGAGGTGGTGGTGTCGGTCATGGACGCGCAGGCTCTGGAATGACGGAAAGGCGGGCCTTCTAGCGGAACCGGCCCGAAGCCGCAAACCGGCTCGCCCGGGAGGGTGTCTTCCCCCCTGGCCCACAACAGCGGTTGCGAAGATCACCGCCCCGACCTAGCTGTGGGTCATGGGGTCAGGTTGCAGCCATTCGCACGTCGAAGCCGGACTGAGCGCCGGAGACATCGGCCGCGCCCTGACCGCAGCGGAAGCCCGCTGCGCCGGTCAGGGCGAGCGCCTGACCGCGCCGCGCCGACGGGTGCTGGAGCTGCTGCTGAAGGCCGGCGAGGCGGTCAAGGCCTATGACCTGATCGCGCGCTATGGCCTCGACGGGGTGGCGGCCAAGCCCCCCACGGTCTACCGGGCCCTGGATTTTCTCGAGCGGACGGGTCTGGCCCACCGGATCGCCTCCATCAGCGCCTATGTGGCCTGTTCGGCGGGAGATCGCGCCCATGCGGCGGCCTTCCTCATCTGTGACTGCTGCGGCGCGACTGCGGAGGTCACCCCCCCGGAAGGCGAGGCCCTGCACAGGGCGGCCGAGGCGGCCGGCTATGTGATCGAGCGAACCACGATCGAGGGCCATGGCCGCTGCGGCGCGTGCCGGGTCGCCGCATAGTCGGCTTGCCGCTGGCGCACGGCCCCCGGCCCCCCTAAGTTCGGTTGATGGATGCCGCCCGGCTCTCCCCACCCCGCCGCCTGACGGTCCCCATCACCAGCCGGTGGGGCAGCGGAGACATGGCGGTTCTGGATTTTGGCGATCCGGGCCGGCCGGTCGATCTGATCTTCAGCCACGCCAATGGCTTCAATGCCGCGACCTACCGGTCGCTGCTGGCTCCGCTGGCCTCGTCGCTGCGCATCCTGGCCCCCGACCTGAGGGGCCACGGCGCGAGCCGACTGCCGACCCGGACCGAGGGCCGTCGTGACTGGCACGACCACCGCGATGACCTGGCCGCACTGCTGGACGCCTTTCCTGGCCCGCCGGTTGTGATGGCGGGACATTCCATGGGCGGGACGGCCAGTCTGCTGGCGGCGGCAGAGCGGCCCGACCGGGTGTCGCAACTGGTGCTGTTCGATCCGGTGATCTGGGCCGGAGCCACCGCCCTGGTGTTCCGCCTGCCCGTGCTGCGGCGGCTGTCCGATCGCATTCCGTTGGTCCGCGGGGCGCGGCGGCGTCGGGCCCGGTTCGACAGTCGCGAGGCCGCGCTTGAGTCCTGGCGCGGCCGGGGGGCCTTCAGCGGCTGGCCCGATCCGGTGCTGATCGATTATATCGGCGACGGACTGCGTCCCGAGGGCGACGGGTTCATGCTCAGCTGCGCCCCGGAGTGGGAAGCCTCGAACTATATGGCCCAGGGCCATGACCCGTGGCGCGCGATGCGGACCTATCGCAAGCCGGTCCGCATCCTGAAGGCCGCGACGGGGTCCATCACCCAGGTACCCGACCGGCCGCGCGGACTGGATCATGTGAAGGCCGAGACGGTCCCGGGCACCGGCCACCTGTTCCCGATGGTGCGGGCCGACATCGTTCGCGACACCCTGTTCGATGCGGCTGTCTAGCTGTCAGCCGCCGGTCTTGCGCTCATAGTCGGCGCGGTCCCGCGCGGTGGCGGCGGCGCGGGCGGCGCGCTCGGCAGCCAGACGCTCCTCAATGACCAGCAGCTCGCGGTTCTGTGCGTCCGAGGCCTCGGCGCGGGAGACGCCTGCCGGACGTCCGGTGATGTCGGGCAGGTAGATCGGCTGGACGCATTCGCGGCCTTCAGCATACCACCAGCGGCCGGTCTGCTCGCACTTCTCGGCCGGGGCCACATAGAAACGCTGATAGGCAAGCACGCCCGAGACCAGCACCGCGAACAGGCTGAGAAACAGGATCGACAGCCGACGCATCGTCAGAAAGCGGTTCATCGCAGTGTCCGTTCTCGCTGCGACGCCCGATCACGCCGCGTTACATTGACAGGCCCGTTCGCCCGGCCCATTTCCTGCGCCAACATTCCGGCGATCCTATGGACAGACAAGCATGAAGGTTCTCGTCCCCGTCAAACGGGTGATCGACTATAACGTCAAGGCCCGCGTGAAGGCGGACCAGACCGGCGTCGACCTGGCCAACGTCAAGATGAGCATGAACCCCTTCGACGAAATCGCCGTCGAGGAGGCCGTGCGTCTGAAAGAGGGCAAGGAACACCACGCCGCCGGCACAGCCACCGAGATCGTGGTCGTCTCCATCGGGGTGACCCAGGCCCAGGAAACCCTCCGCACCGCCCTCGCCATGGGCGCGGACCGCGGCATCCTGATCCAGTCGGACACCGATCTTGAGCCCCTGGCCGTGGCCCGGCTGCTGGCCGCCGTGGTGGCCGAGGAGAAACCCGACCTGGTCCTGATGGGCAAGCAGTCGATCGACGGCGACAACAATGCCGTGGGCCAGATGCTGGCCGCCCTGCTGGACTGGCCCCAGGCCACCTTCGCCGCCAAGATCGAGATCGCCGGCGGCAAGGCCACCGTGACCCGCGAGGTCGACGGCGGCATCCAGACCCTGTCGGCACCCTTGCCGGCCGTGGTGACCGTGGACCTGCGCCTGAACACGCCGCGCTACGCCAGCCTGCCCAACATCATGAAGGCCAAGAAGAAGGAGATCGCCATGAAGGCGGTCGCCGACTATGGCGTCGACACGGCCCCGCGTCTGACGGTGCTCAAGGTCACGGCCCCGCCGACCCGCTCGGCCGGGATCAAGGTGGCCGATGCCGCCGAACTGGTGTCCAAACTCAAGACCGCAGGAGCCCTCTGACATGGCCGTCCTCGTCATCGCCGATCACGACGGTTCGGCCGTCCGTGACACCACCCACAAGACCGTGACCGCCGCCCTGGCCCTGTCCTCGGATGTCGACGTCCTGGTCGTCGGTTCAGGCGCCAAGGCCGCCGCCGACAGCGCCGCCAAGATCACCGGCGTGCGCAAGGTCCTGCTGGCCGAGAGCGGCGAGCTGGGCCACACCCTGGCCGAGGCCGTGACCGCCACGGTCGTGGGCCTGGCCGGGAGCTATGAGGCGATCCTGTCGCCCGCCTCGATGGACGGCAAGAACTTCATGCCCCGTATCGCCGCGAAGCTGGATGTCTCGCCGATCTCGGACATCATCGAGGTCGTCTCGGCCGATACCTTCGTTCGTCCGATCTACGCCGGCAACGCGCTGGAGACCGTGCAGTCCTCGGATGCGAAGAAGGTCATCACCGTGCGTCCGACGGCCTTCGCCCCGGCCGCCGAGGGTGGCTCGGCCCCGGTCGAGGCCGTGACCGGCAGCGATGCCGGCAAGGCCGCCTTCGTCGGCGAGGAGATGATCAAGTCCGACCGCCCCGATCTGGGCGCGGCGAAGATCGTCGTCTCCGGCGGCCGCGCCCTCGGTTCCGCCGAGGAGTTCCATGCCGTCATGGACCCGCTGGCCGACAAGCTGGGCGCCGCCGTCGGGGCCAGCCGCGCGGCCGTGGACGCGGGCTATGCGCCGAACGACTACCAGGTCGGTCAGACCGGCAAGGTCGTGGCACCGGGCCTGTACATCGCCATCGGCATCTCCGGTGCCATCCAGCATCTGGCCGGGATGAAGGATTCCAAGATCATCGTCGCCATCAACAAGGACGCCGACGCGCCGATCTTCCAGGTCGCGGACTACGGCCTCGTCGGCGACTACAAGACCATCGTGCCGGAGCTGATGGCCGCGCTGGGCTGACGCTCACGTGAGGCTGCCGGGCGGAGAGCGGGCGATCATTCCGGAGGGGAAGATCGAACGCTACTGCCTGGATCCGGCTCATACGGTCGGCGGACACAAGGCGGTGGTCTTCGCCTCGGCGCTGGGCCTGACGTTTCGTAATGCGGATCTTCTGCGCGCCGCCCTGCTTGCAGCCGCGCGCAGCGAACCGGCCGTCTTCCTGTACCGGGACAGGTATGGTGACCGCTATCGGGTGGATTTCCCGATGCGACACCAGGAACGCCAACGGACAGTGCGGAGCGGGTGGACCGTGCGGCAGCCGGGAGGCCCGCCTTACCTGACGACAGCCTTCGTGCTACCTTCGTCCCATGGCTGAAGAACTCGACGTCGTCGCGATCAAGAAGGCGCGCCCGGACCTGGGTCTGCCTGCTGGCGCGCGCGGCACCATTGTCATGATGTTCGACAACGAGGCCTATGAGGTCGAATTCGTCAATGAGGACGGCACGACACAGGCCATGGGGACATTTCTGGTCGATGAGGTCGAAGTGGTCTGGCGCGTGGCCGATATGCACGCAGCCCGCAGCCGCGCCGCCAACTGAACCCCATTATCGCGACCTTCCCGTCGGGCTTACCGATCAAGCGGCATAGAGACGGGGCGGGGTGCCTTCAGGGCCGCGCTTTTTTCATGGGCGGGAGGCGATTTCCAAGTCCGCTGTAGCTCATTGGACAGCTCAGCGTCCGTCCGTCACACTCCTCCTGATACCGTGAGTGGAGGCGTCGATGACAAGCGAGTTCGATCTCCAGCATTTGCGACTGGACGCAACGCAACGCGGCAAATGGAATATTGGCTTCTTTATTGCCGGACTCATCTTCTGGAGTTTTGCGGCATATGTGGGGGTGCATTTCGAACTCGCTATCGCCCGGACTTACTGGCTGGTTGGCTCGTTCCTGATTTTTCCGGTGGCAGTCGCTTCGTCGTATCTGGTCGGGGCGGACCCATTCACGCGAGGAAATTCCCTAGGCGAGCTCGTTGGCTATACGCACATGAGCGTCATCACGATGACGTTTCCTTTGGTTTTGTGGTCCTACTTCTTCAAACCCGAGCTCATGCTTCTCGTCATGGCCATTGTTTACTGCGTGGATTTCTACGTGATGACATGGGCCTTCGACACGCCGCTGTTCGGTGCTCATGCTGCGGCTCGGACAGTCGCCGCATCCCTCATCTGGTTCGCGATACCCGATTGGCGATTTTCCGTCCTGCCTGCGATGATCGCCGTCTTCTATCTGGCGACGATTCTGCTGAACTATGGTCTCCGTGCACGGTGGCTCGCCCGACAACGGGCAAGGGCCTAGACGACCCAACTCCAGTTGCGCCCTGCGGACACGACACGCGCAGCATTGATGTCCCCCCACCTCTCTGATCTTCCGCCCGCATGGCCAAGCTCGCCGTCAAACTGATTCCCGGTGCCTCAGCCGACCGGATCGACTGTAGGGACGTGGAACCCGAGGGGCGAACCGTCCTCAAGGACGGGCGCGGCACCGTGAGGTCCGCGCCCTTTTTCGTGCCTGACGCTGAGACCGCTTGACTCATTTCGACGTTTAGCTAAATATCTCAGCATGAGTTCGATCTTCAAGGCCCTCTCTGACCCGACGCGCCGTCGTGTGCTCCAGCTTCTGCGGCAGGGGCCGATGAGCGCGGGCGATCTCGCCGACCGGTTCGACGTCTCGAAACCGACCATGTCGGCCCATTTCGCCGTCCTGAAGGAGGCGGATCTGGTCCACGCCGAGAAGGCGGGGAAGTCCATCATCTATCATCTGAAGCTCTCGGTGCTTGAAGAGGCACTGCTGGGCTTCGTCCATTCGTTCGGTGCCGGCGCGGAAACGCCGACGCCCAAAGAGGAGACTGCGAAATGAACAAGGACCTGATCAACAGCCTCGCCTGGGGCGGCGGAATCGTCGCCCTGGCGCTGGCTTCGACCCTCGCCCGCAACCTCGGCTATATCGACCAGGAGACCACCCTGCGGATCGTCCTGGGGGCCACCGGACTGATGGTCGCCTCGTTCGGCAATCGCATTCCCAAGACCTTCGTCGCGGGCGCGAACGCGAAAAAGGCCCAGCGCGTGACCGGTTGGTCCATGGTCCTCAGCGGTCTCGTCTATGCCGGGGCCTTCGTGTTCGCGCCGATCGGCCAGGCCGTGCTGGTCGGTGGCGGGGCCATAATCCTGGGGCTGGCTGTTGCTATCGGCTACTGCCTGTCGCTGCGGACCCGGGTCCGGACCGCCTGAGACGAGCGATGGCCCGCCTGCCCATCAAACTGACCCCCGGTGCCTCGGCCGACCGGATCGACGGCTGGGACGTCGACCCGGAGGGGCGGCCGCTCCTGAAGGTCCGGGTTCGGGCCCGGCCGGTCGAGGGGGAGGCCAATGCGGCCCTGATCCTGCTGCTGGCGAAAGCGCTGGGGCTGTCCCGGTCGTCGGTGTCGCTGGCGCGCGGCGGGCAGTCGCGCCTGAAGATGGTCGAGGTCGAGGGTCTGGACGACACGGAGCTCCGCGCCCGCCTTACCGATCTGTAATGTTTCCGCCTTTGACGGACGGCTTTTGAAGCTTTTGTAATCCCCGCGTTCGATGCCGCCGGCATCACAGGGGGAGCGTCCATGATCCGTCACGCCTTGCGGGGGCCCAGCCTCGCCGTCGTCGCCTGCGCGCTGTCGCTCGCGGCCTGCGCCACCACCGACGGGCCGGGCGCGCCCTCGGCCGACGGCTCGAGCAGCGGCGGCGCCGATACGGCCCGGACCCTGTCGGCGGGCCTCGACTATGCCGCCAACCCCGATCCCTATCCCTCGACCTATCAACCCCTGCCGCGGGACAATGTCGCCATCGTCGGCGGCACGGTCCTGACCGGCACGGACCAGAAGATCGAGAACGGCGTCGTCCTGATGTCGGATGGCAAGGTCCAGGCCGTGGGCCCGGCCTCGACGCCCGTCCCCGCCGGATACAGCGTCGTCGACGCCCGGGGCCGGTTCGTGACCCCCGGGATCATCGACGTCCACAGCCACCTCGGCGTCTATCCCTCGCCCGGCGTGCAGGGGATGAGCGACGGCAATGAGGCGACCAATCCGAACACGGCCCAGGTCTGGGCCGAACATTCGCTGTGGCCCCAGGATCCCGGCTTCAACACCGCCCGGGCCGGCGGCGTGACGACGCTCCAGATCCTGCCCGGTTCGGCCAATCTGTTCGGCGGCCGGGGCGTCACCGTCCGCAACATCCCCTCGATCACCATGCAGGGGATGAAGTTCCCGGGCGCGCCCTACGGCGTGAAGATGGCCTGCGGTGAGAACCCGTCGCGCGTCTATGGCTCGCGCAACCAGTCGCCGGCCACCGGCATGGGCAATGTCGCCGGCTACCGCGCCGCCTTCATCGCGGCCCAGGACTACCGCGACAAATGGGACAAGTGGCGCAAGACCGGCGAGGGCTCGCCGCCGACCCGCAACCTGCAGAACGAGACCCTGGCGGGGGTTCTGGACGGGTCCATCCTGGTGCAGAACCACTGCTATCGCGCCGACGAGATGGCCGTGATGATGGACATCGCCGAGGAGTTCGACTTCCGCATTACCGCCTTCCACCACGCTATCGAGGCCTACAAACTGGCCCCGCAGCTGGCCCAGGCGGGCATCTGCGCCGACATGTGGACCGGCTGGTGGGGCTTCAAGATGGAGGCGCTGGACGCGGTCGAGGAGAACGCCGCCCTCGTCGACGCCCCCGCCGGCTCCTGCGCCGTCATCCACTCCGACGACGCCCAGCTGACCCAGCGGCTCAATCAGGAGGCCGCCGCGGCGCTCGCCGCCGGTCGTCGCGCCGGGATGGCCATTTCCGAGGAACGCGCGATCAGCTGGATCACCTCCAACGCTGCCCGCTCCATTGGCATCGCCGACGAGACCGGCTCGCTGGAGCCCGGCAAGCGGGGCGATCTGGTGATCTGGAGCGCCAATCCGTTCAGCGTCTACGCCCGCGCCGACCAGGTCTATATCGACGGAGCCCTGACCTTCGACCGGACCGATCCCCGCTACCAGCCGCAGTCCGATTTCGAGCTGGGTCAGCCCGGCTATGGCCTCCGCGCCGCCACCATCGCCGCAGGAGCCCGTTGATGCGCCGTCTCAGCCTGATTTCACTGGCCGCGCTGGCCCTGTCCGCCCTGCCCGCCCTCGCCCAGGACCGGCCTCAAGTAGCGCGAAGCGCGATAGGCCAAACAGAATTGACCGCCATCACCGGTGGCCGGGTCCTGACTGGCACCTCCGTCATCGAGAACGGCACCGTCGTGATCCAGAACGGCCGCGTCGTCTCGGTCGGCACCGGCCCGGCTCCGTCGGGAGCCCGGGTGATCGACGCCCGCGGCAAGGTGGTGACGCCGGGCTTCGTGGCAGTCGATTCCGGCCTCGGCCTGAGCGAAATCTCCTCGGTCGGCGGGTCGGAGGACCAGTCGAACGGGGCCAACACCATCTCGGCCTCCTTCGACGTCAGCTACGGCCTCGACCCCTGGTCGATCACCCTGCCGGTGGCCCGGCTGGGCGGCATCACCCGTGCCATCGTCGTGCCGAACCACCCCGGTGGCTCCGGCGGCCACGAGCATCAGGACGACAGCGATTTCGCCGGCGCGGGTGCCGGCGGCTACCAGACGCCCGGCCTGTTCGCCGGCACCGCCTCCGTCATCCATCTGGCGGCCGGGACCGACATCCTGGTCCAGCCGCGCGTGGCCATGGTCGCGCCGTTCGGCGAGGCCGGGGCCGGCGTCGCCGGCGGGGCGCGGGGGGCCACCTTCACCCTGTTCAAGGAAACCCTGGCCGAGGTCCGCCTGTATGCCCGCAACAAGGCGGCCTATGACCGGGCCGCGCTGCGGGACCTGTCGATCTCCCGCGCGGATCTGGAGGCCCTCATCCCTGTGGCCAACGGCACCCTGCCGCTGATCGTCACCGTGCACCGGGCCGCCGACATCCAGCAGGTGCTGAGGCTGGGCCGGGAGGAAGGCGTCAAACTGATCCTCGACGGGGCCGAGGAGGGCTGGCTGGTCGCGGACCAGATCGCGTCGGCCAATGTGCCAGTGCTGCTGAACCCCATCTCCAACCTGCCCTCCAACCTCGAGATGCGGGCGGCGCGGATGGAGAATGCCGCGGCCCTGAACGCGGCCGGGGTGGTCATCGCCATCAAGGGCAATGAGGGCTCGGTCCACCGCGCCCGCGAGGCCCGCTACAACGCCGGCAATGCGGTGTCCCATGGCCTGCCGTTCGAGGCCGCGATCGCGGCCCTGACGGTCAATCCGGCCCGCATCTTCGGCATGGGCGGCCAGTTCGGCGAGCTGCGCGCGGGTGCCGCCGCCGATGTCGTGGTCTGGGACGGCGATCCGCTGGAGCCGCTGTCTTCGGTGACGGCGGAGTTCATCAACGGCCAGGAACAGGCCCTGACCAGCCGCCAGATCCTGCTGCGCGACCGCTATCGCAACGGTGGCCGTCCGGACGGGGGGATGCCTCTGGCCTACGGTCAGTAAACCCTCTCCCCTTGCGGGAGAGGGAGGCCGCGTACGAGAGCGAAGCGATCGTTCTTGCGCGGGCGGGTGAGGGGTGACCCACGGTGCTTCCGGTGAGCCCCCTGCTCGTCTCATTTCGTCTGCATCTCCGTACCCCTCATCCGTCAGCCCCCCGATCAAGTCGGAGGGCTGCCACCTTCTCCCGCAAGGGGAGAAGGGCTATCTGGCGGCAATGCTCGCTGCCCCCCGCCTCTTCATTGACGCCGACGCCTGTCCCGTGAAGGCCGAGGTCTATCGCGTGGCGGAGCGCTACGGACTGACCGTGTTCGTGGTCTCCAACAGCTGGATCCAGACGCCCCGGACCGCATGGATCGAACAGGTCGTGGTCGACGCCGGTCCGGACATCGCCGACGACTGGATCGCGGAGCGGGCCGGACCGGGCGACATCGTCATCACCGCCGACATCCCCCTGGCCGACCGCTGTCTGAAGGCCGGGGCCCAGGCGCTGAAGTCCAACGGCCAGGCCTTCACGCCCGATTCGATCGGTTCGGCCCTGGCCGGCCGGATGGTGGGGGAGCATCTGCGGTCCATGGGGGTGGCGACCTCGGGTCCGCCGCCGTTCGGACCCAAGGACCGCTCGGCCTTCCTGCAGGCGCTGGATCAGGCCGTGGTCCGGGCAAAGCGGGTGGCGCGATGACCGTCATCCCAGAGACCGAGCTGGAATTCCGTTTCTATCGCGCGGGCGGGCCGGGCGGGCAGAACGTCAACAAGGTCTCGACCGCGGTGCAGATGCGGTTCGACGTGTTGCACTCCCCGTCCCTGCGCGAGCCGGTGCGCCAGAGACTGATGAAGCTGGCCGGCAGCCGCCTGACGCTGGACGGCATCATTGTCATCACCGCCGTCCGGCACAGGACCCAGGAGCGCAACCGCGCCGACGCCATCGAACGGCTGCAGGCCATGGTGGACGAGGCCTCGATCGCCCCCACCTACCGCGTGCCGACCCGGCCCACCCGGGCCTCGAAGGAACGCCGGCTTCAGGCCAAGTCCGGCCGCTCGGCGATCAAGAGCGGCCGGGGCCGACCCGATCTGGACTAGGGCTGCGGGGCCGGCGCGGTCGCGGACGGTTCGGCCGGAGCCGGGCGGAACAGCAGGGCCGCGACCAGGCCGCCCTCCTCGAGGCCGATGAGCCACTGTGTGACGGCCCTGTCGAAGGTGACCCGGTACTGGCCGGCTCCGTCGTCGGCCGTTTCCTCGACCGCGATCGACCGGAGCGGCCCGAAACCCTGCACGAGGGGACCGAAGGTCGTCATCTGGGCCTGCAGCCGCGGCCCGAGGTCCGGGGTGAACAGGTCGAGATCCAACTCGCCCGCCTGCATCTGGGTGATAATCGAGCGCAGGGCCGCCTCGGCCATTTCAGCGTCGGTGACCTGGGGGGCCGGGGCTGCGGGCCTCGCCGGAACGGCCCGGGGGGCGACAGGGCCGTCAAACGTGTTGGGCAGGGTTCCGGCCGCGCCGGGCGCGGGGGCCAGGGACCGGCTCTGGGCCGGCGGCACCGACTGGGCAAGGGCCGGGGCAACAGCCAGAACACCGAGGACGGCGATCAGGGGGACGGTGCGGAAGAGGGTCATGCAGGCTCCGGTCGGTTCAGCCCACCATCGGCGACCAAAGCGACAGAAGCAGGGCGGCGGCAGCCATGACTGTTGCAGCGATGACACCGGCCGCCAGCCAGACCGGCGTGCGGACCCGCTCGATCACGACCGTCTCGGGCCGGGGCGGGTCCTGGACGAGGCGGGACAGGGCGCGGGCCCCCGACAGGATTTCGCGCACGCCGTCGCGAATCTGGGCCTTCGGTCCCAGTTCGCGGGTGATCCAGCGTTCGACCACCGGCTGGGCCGCCGACCACAGGTCGTGGTCGGGGTTCAGCCGCCGCGCCACCCCCTCGACCGAGACCATGGTCTTCTGCAGCAGGATCAGCTCGGGCCGCAGATGCATGTCGAACAGGGCGGTGATCTCGAACAGCTGGCCCAGCAGGCGGCCCATCGACACCTGGCTGGCGGCGCGGCCGATCACCGGCTCGCCGACCGCGCGCAGGGCCTGGGCGAAGGCCTCGACCGAATGATGCGGCGGCACATAGCCGGCCTCGAAATGGACCCGGGCGATGCGCGGATAGTCGCGCGTCAGAAAGCCCCACAGGATCTCGGCCAGATAGCGCCGCTCGCCCTCGCCCAGCCGGCCGATGATGCCGAAATCGACGGCGGTCAGCTCGGCCGGGGCATAGGCGAACAGATTGCCCTCATGCAGGTCGGCGTGGAAGGTGCCGTAGTCCAGGGCCTGGACCAGAAACGCCCGCACGACATTGTCGGCCAGGGCATTGATGTCCATGCCGGGCTGTTCGATCGCCAGCGGGTCGGTCATGGGCAGGCCGGTGGCCCATTCCAGCGTCAGGACGCGCTTGCCCACCCCGTCCCAGACCACCTTCGGGGCCGACATATGGGCTCCGTCGGCGCGGGCCTTTTCCATGATGTCGTGCAGTTCGGACGCCGCGGCCGCCTCCAGCCGCATGTCCAGTTCCAGATACATGGACCGCGCGACCGTCTCGACGAAGGCGCGGGGTTCCAGACGGCGGGACAGGGGCACCAGCCGGTGGACCAGTCCGGCGGCCAGCCGCATGGCGTCCAGCCCCTTGACCACCCGGCGCTCGACCCCGGGGCGCAGCACCTTGACCGCCACCTTACGACCATCCGCCAGCCAGGCGGGGTGGGCCTGGGCCAGGGAGGCGGCCCCGATGGGATCGCCGAAGTCGGTGAACAGGCTCTCGACAGGCCGGCCGATGGAGCGCTCGACCTCACGCCGCGCCTGTTCGGTCGGGAAGGGCGGCAGCTTGTCCTTCAGCCGGCCCAGATCGCGGGCGAATTCGATGCCGAAGATGTCGGCGCGGGTGGCCATGACCTGACCCAGCTTGACCGCGACGGGGCCCAGGGTCTCGAAGGCCCGACCCAGCCGCTGGCCGGGGCGGCCGTTTCGACCGTCCTTGCCGGCGAACAGGTGGACGAAATGGGCCACCGGCCGGAACCAGGCCGGCAGAAGGGGCGTGATCTCGCGCGGCAGCAGGGCGTCGTGCCGCGCCAGCGCCGCGCCCCAGCGCAGCAGACGCCAGGTCGCGCCCAGCGGATCCCGCACGGGAACGGCCGGCGGCGCGGCGGGGGCGACCCGGTAGGCGGTGGAACCGGTCAGATCGCCCACCCGAAATGCAGGGCCGCGACACCACCGGAGAGATTCGTCACTGTGACCCGGCTGAAGCCGGCATCCTCGATCATGCCCCTGAAGGTCGTCTGGTCGGGAAAGCGGCGGATGCTCTCGACCAGATACTGATAGCTGTCGCGGTCCTTCGCCACCCAGCCGCCGATCCGCGGAATGGCGTGGAAGGACCAGGCGTCATAGGCCTTGCGCACCGCCTCGGCCGTGGGCCGCGAGAACTCAAGGCACAGAAAGCGGCCGCCCGGCTTCACCACCCGGCGCGCCTCCTTCAGGGCCCCGGCGATGTCCGACACATTGCGGATGCCGAAACTGATCGAATAGGCATCGACCGAAGCGTCCGGCAACGGCAGGGCCATGGCGTCGCCGACGGTCCAGCTCATCTCGGGCTCGCCGCCCTTGTTGACTCCCGCCAGGATCATCTCGGCGTTGTAGTCCAGCACGATGACCGAGGCGTCGGCACCGCCGCGCCGCTCCTGGGCGCTGCGGGCCATCTTCGCATAGCGCCGGGCCATGTCGCCGGTGCCGCCGGCCACATCCAGAATGGTCTCGCCGGGACGGGGGTTCAGCCGCGCGGCCGCCGCGTCCTTCCACAGCCGGTGCACGCCCCCGCTCATCAGGTCGTTCATCAGGTCGTAGCTGGAGGCCACGCTGTCGAACACGCCACGGACCATCCGCACCTTCTCGCCGGCGTCCACATCGCGAAAGCCGAAGGGCGAGGTCTTGCCCGGGGTCGGGCCCGGGTCCGCAGGATGGGGGTCGGTCATCCCGGCGGTCTAGCGCGCCAAAGCGCCTGCGTCACCGGGTGTCGAGGTCGCGCCCGGATGCCGCGTCAGGCCGCGATCGGCCGGGGAACGCCCAGATCCTTCATCACCCCCCGCAGCAGGCCATAGCAGCCACAGGCGGCCTGCTCGAGCGCCTCGCGCTCCAGCACCTCAACCCAGCCGCGCCCGCGCCGGATCAGGTGCCGGTCCTCGAGGACCGCCCCCACTTCCGAGACGGTGGCGCGCCGGACGCCCAGCATCCCGGCGATGTCGGCCTGGGTCAGGGCGAACCGGTCCCCGTCAGCCCGGTCGTGCAGGGTCAGCAGCCAGCGCGCCAGCCGTTCGTCCAGCCGGTGCTGGGCATTGCAGGCGGCGGTCTGCTGGACCTGGGCGAACAGGCTCTCGGTGAATTTCGCCAGGGCCATCCGCAGCGTCTCGCTCCCGGCCAGGGCCTCGGCAAAGGCGTCCGCCGGGCAACAGGCGGCCGATCCCGCCAGCTGGGCGATGGCGCGGCTGGAGGCCCGACCATTCATGGGGCCACAGGTCACCCCGACCAGACCTTCGCGCCCGATGGCGGCGGTCTCCACCATCCGCTCCTCGGACAGCACCGTCATCAGGGACACCACCCCCTCCAGCGGAAACCAGACGTCCTCCACCGGCTCTCCGGCCTCATACAGGACCTGTCCCTGGGTGAAGCGGCGCTCGGTCAGATGGGGCTCCAGCCGGGCCCGGTCGGGGGCCTCCAGGGCAGCGATCCACAGATTGCTCATGACAAACCTCAAGCGGCGAACGGCGACGCTGTCCAACGTCAAGCGTGACCGTGGGTTCCCCGACGTGACCTTGCCGCGCCCCCGAACGGGGGCTAGGCCAAGGCATGAGCCAGACCCTTTCGCCGACCGAGACCGTCGCCGCCCTGCCGGGGTGGAGTGTCGCGCCCGGAGACCGCCCCGCCATAGTCCGGGCCCTGAAGTTCCCCGATTTCAGCGCCGCCTTCGCCTTCATGACGCGCGTGGCCCTGAAGGCCGAGACGATGGATCACCATCCCGAGTGGTCCAATGTCTACAACCGCGTCGAGGTGCTGCTGACCACCCATGACGCGGGCGGGGTGACAGAGCTCGATCTCACAATGGCGCGGTTCATCAACGACGCTGCGATATCCCTGGGAGGGGAATGACATGAACAGACCCGGACGCGTGGCCGGCAAGGCCGCCCTGATCACCGGTGCGGCCGGGGGGCTGGGCGAGGCCATGGCCTGGATGCTGGCGCGCGAGGGATCGAAGGTGGCCCTCAGCGACGTCAATCTGGCCGGGGTCCAGGCCCTGGCCAAGGCCATCAATGCCGAGGTGCCGGGCTCGGCCTTCGCCTATGCGCACGATGTGGCCGATGAGCAGGCCTGGATCGATGTGATTGAGGCCAGCGTAGCCGACATGGGTTCGCTTTCGATTCTCGTGAACAACGCCGGCATCGGCGGCGATCTGAAGTTCGTCGAGACCGACACGCTCGAGAACTGGCGTCGGGTCCAGGCGATCAACATCGAGAGCATCATGCTGGGCTGCAAGCACGCGATGAAACATCTGCGCGACGCCGCTCCGGCCTCGATCATCAACATCTCTTCCGTGGCCGGCCTGGCCGCCGCGCCCGGCATGGGGGCCTATAACGCGACCAAGGCGGCGGTCTGGATGTACACCAAGACCGTCGCGCTCGAGGCCGCCAAGATGGACTGGAACGTCCGCTGCAACTCGGTCCACCCGGTCTTCATCAAGACGCCGATCCTCGACCCCTTCATCGCCATGGCCGGCGGCGACGAGAAGAAGGCCCACGAGCGGCTGACGCGCGGCATCCCGCTGAAGCGGATCGGCGAGCCCGACGATGTCGCGTACTGCGTGCTCTACCTGGCGTCGGACGAATCGAAGTTCGTCACCGGGTCCGAGTTCAAGATCGACGGCGGCATGCTGGCGCAGTGATCAAGGGGCGCTAACGCTCGGCTCGCGGAGCCTCGCTGCTTGAGCGCAACGTGCGTGGGGCGCTAGCGCTCGGCTCGCGGAGCCTCGCTGCTTGAGCGCGGTGGCGCACCGGTCGATCTGGTGGCTTCACCCCGCCTTTCGGGATTGAGGCCGCCGCTGACCTGCTGTAAGGCCCTTCGTCCGGCCGCAAGGCCGACGCGGATGCACCCGTAGCTCAGCTGGATAGAGTACTGCCCTCCGAAGGCAGGGGTCAGAGGTTCGAATCCTCTCGGGTGCGCCATTTCCTCCAGATCATGGAAGCCCCTCCGGGCCTCGCCTTCGAGACCTTGTGACAGGCCACCTCCCCCGTAAACTCCCGGCCGTTCTGCGCGCGATCGCGGCGAGCGCCTTCGCCATGGCCGCCTATGTCCTCGTCGCCCTGTGCACGGGTTGGGTCGTTTCGGCGCTTCTCGGGCCCATGGGCTATGTCTGGCCCCGTTTTGCCATCGAGGCCGCGATGTCTACCGGCGTCGGCATGCTCGCCAGCTGGTGGCTGACAAATGCCCTGTTCGCCGGCCGGTCCGGAAAGGTGATCTTCGCGACCTTCGCCGGCGCGGTCGTGCTGATCGCTGTCGCGGGGCGGGACAGTTCCATCAACTGGCTGCATACCGGCCAGGCCCTGCTGCTTGTCGGCCTCGCC
Source organism: Brevundimonas sp. R86498 (assembly GCF_044598075.1). Taxonomy (GTDB): domain Bacteria; phylum Pseudomonadota; class Alphaproteobacteria; order Caulobacterales; family Caulobacteraceae; genus Brevundimonas. Next base: position 601,910 of record NZ_CP139004.1, read on the forward strand.
TGGGTCCTGTTCTGGCCCCGACGCGATCCTGCCGGGTGACGGGGGCGGCCCCGGTCGCAACGCTTCAGACGATCTCGTAGTGAATCGGCTTGAAGGCGTGGTTGTTGGACTGGAGGGCTGAACAGGCCGTCAGGCCGATGATCAGGTCCATTTCCGCCTCGAACACGGTGAAGTCCCCGGCCTTGCTGAGCGGCGGCTCGACCGTGAAGGCCCCCGTAGTGCCGTCGACCGGCACGTTCATGAAGACGTTGAAGGCCGTCGGGATCTGATCCGGGACAATGCCGTACGGTTCGAGCGCCGCCGCCAGATTGCCGAAACAGCCGCGGTGCGGATCGGTGTCGCCATAGATGATGCGGAAGGTGTCGGCGGAGCAGGGCGTCAGCAGGAAGTCGTGCCGCCCGACCCGGTCCTCGCCGATCCGCAGCATGACGTTGGACCGGTTGGAATACAGGGCGTCCCCGGTCGTCAGATAGATGCGGTTGGCATAGTCCAGCGTCCGGCCGGAAGACAGGACCTCGCCGGTGTCGTGGCGGTTGAAGGCCAGAAGGTCGCTGACCTGCTCGCCCCGGGGATCGATGACGCGAAGCCGCTGGCCGGCCTTCAGCTCGAAGGCGACGCCCGAGCGCGGCGGGATTTCATGCGGCATGGCGCGACTTTCCGTTGGCGGGAACGATGGGGCAGGCCCAGGCCGGTTCGACCGCGCGGCCGCTGTACTGGCGCGCCTCGGAGGTCTCGCCATGGCGGGCCAGCATGGGGTTGACGCTGCCGGCCAGGGTCAGGTCGCGGTCGAGGATGCTGGCGCGCAGCTTCTCATACGTCCCCGCCTCGCGCAGCAGTTCGAACTGGCGGTGCAGGTTGAAGACGATGGCCGGGGTGCGGAAACGGCGGGCCGGCCGGCTGGCCCCCGGGTGCATGCCAACCGCGAAGAAGGCCTCGCCGCCGAAGCTGAGCGAGAAATGCGGGCTGTCGGGGTCCGGATTCACCGTGGGGTCATAGGGGACGCCCTGAAACGCATCCTTGTCGGCCAGCGACTGGATGCGGGCCCACATGGCGCGCTCGAACCCGAGCTCGTCCAGATCGTCAGGCCCCTCGAACAGGACGACGAAACTCTGGAACAGCGTCGGATCGACCGCGAACCGGCGGGCGGCCCCGAACAGGCCCGGATGAATGCGGAGATCATCCCAGGTGGAGGTAATGTCGCGGGCGACCACGATCTCCATCTGGCTGCGCGACAGGGCGGACTTGGCCCCGACGCAGGGGAAGGCGCGGTCCTGCACGAACTCTTCGAATTCGCGGGCCAGCGGGTGGTCATTGGACGGGACAGTGGCGGTCACGCGGCGCTCCGGTTGGTCAGCAGGTGGATCGAGGCCAGCTGGTCCCGGTCGGTCCAGGCGGTGACGGATCGCCACCCGGCGCGGGCCGCGAGGGCGGCGAAGGCCTCGAGCGAATATTTGTGGGAGTATTCGAGGATGATCGGCTCCCCGGCCGGCAGGTCGAACCCCTGCCCCGCCACGGTCACCGACAGGTCGCGCATGGGATAGATGGCGGCCTCGATGCGCCGGTGTTCCGCGTTCCAGGTGGCCTCGTGGCGGAAATCGGCCTGGTCGAGGGTCGTGCCCAGTTCGCGGTTCATGCGCTGGAGAATGTTCAGGTTGAAGTCCCAGAGCGGGCCGCCGGGGTCGTTGTAGGCCTCCACCAGCCGGGCGGGGTCCTTGTCCAGATCAACGCCCGCGAGGAACCAGCTGTTCTCCCCCAGCAGCCCATGCATCCGCTGCAGGAAAATCTCGCTGTTGGCGGGCAGGAAGTTGCACAGGGTCGTGCCCAGAAAGGACCCGAGAACCGGCCCATCCTTGACGCCGGCAGGCAGATCGAAATCCCGGGTGTAGTCGGCCGCAACCGGCAGAACCTCCAGCGCCGGATAGTCCGACCGGATAGCGGCCGCCGCCTCGATCAGCTGGGCTTCCGAGATCTCGACCGGCACATAGCGGGCCAGATCCGGCATGGCGTCCAGCAGGGTGCGCACCTTCCAGCTGGCTCCGCTGCCCAGTTCCACCAGCGCGCCGCCGTCGCCGATCCTCTCACCGATCTCGTGCGCGTGGGCCTCAAGAATCTCCAGCTCGGCCCGCCCGACATAGTAGGTGTCGGAGGCGACGATGTCCTCAAACAGGGCGGCTCCGCGATCGTCATACAGCCATTTGCTGGCGAACCGGCGGGGCCTCAGGGTCAGCCCCCGGGCGACGGAGGCCTCGAAATCCAGATCGGCGAGATTGGGTTCATCCTCGAACAAGGGGGCAGCATCCTGGGCGGCAGACGGGGCTCACGCGGGCAAAACCGCCGGCGTGCGGTCATCAACCCGCCTGTCCCCGGATCGTTGCCTGACCCGACATTTTGCCCGCCGCCTTCGCCCGGAGGTCCGGAGGGATCAGCGCTCCAGCAGCCGGGGCATGATCTCGACGAGGTTGCAGGGGCGGTGGCGGCTGTCCAGCTGCCAGCGGATCACCTGGTCCCAGCCATCGCGGACGGCCCCATTCGAGCCCGGCAGGCAGAAGACGAAGACCCCGTCGATGATCCCCGCCGTGGCGCGGGACTGCAGGGTCGACAGGCCGATGGTCTGGTAGCTGACGGTGTGGAAGATGACGGAAAAGCCGTCGATCCGCTTGTCGAACAGGGGCTCCAGCGCCTCGGGCGTGACGTCCCGGCCGGTCAGGCCGGTGCCCCCCGTGGTCAGGATCACATCGACGGCCCCTGACGCGATCCAGTCCCGGACCCGGGCGCGGATGGCCGCGATATCATCCGGAACGATCGCCTTGTCGACACAGACGTGCTCCGCGGCCGCGATCCGCTCGGCCAGGATGCCGCCCGAGGTGTCGCTGTCCTCATCGCGTGTGTCGGACACGGTCAGGACCGCGATCCGGACGGGGGTGACGGGCTGGTCGGTGAGCAGCCGGCCGCCGGGGGCTGGAAGGATGTCGGACATAACAGGGGCTCCGGTCTGGGCGGTGTCAGCCGCCGGTCATCGACATGGGGCGGGCGACGGCGGGGCCCAGTCCGGCCCCGATGCGGAAATCGTGGCGACCCGGCTTTCTGGCCACGATGGCGCGAATGGCCTCGACCACCGGCGCGTCATCGGGCCCCGACCGCAGGACCTGACGCAGGTCGGCATGGGTCTCCTGACCCAGACACGGATACAGCCGGCCGGTGCAGGTGACCCGGATCCGGTTGCAGGTGTCGCAGAAATTGTGGGTCATGGGGGTGATGAACCCCAGGATGCCGCCGGTCTCCCCGACCCTGACATAGCGGGCCGGGCCGCTCGTGCGCCGGGCCAGGGGCGTCAGGGTCCGGCGCGCCTCCAGCGTCTGGCGCACTTCGGTCAGGGACAGGAACTGGTCGGTGCGGTCGGCCCCGATCTCGCCCAGAGGCATGGTCTCGATCAGGGTGATCTCCAGCCCCCGGCCATGGGCCCAGTCGATCAGGGCCGGCAGCTCGGCCGCATTGTCCTGCCGCAGGGCCACGGTGTTGATCTTGACCGCGATCCCGGCCGCGGCGGCGGCGTCCAACCCGGCCAGCACCCGCTCCAGCGCGCCGCCCCGGGTGATCCGGCGATAGGCGTCGGGGTCCAGCGTATCCAGCGACACATTGATCCGCCGCACCCCCAGATCGGCCAAGGCCTGCGCATGATCCGCCAGATGCGAGCCATTGGTGGTCAGGGTCAGCTCATCAAGGTCCCCGGACGCCAGATGCCGCGACAGGCGGGCGACCAGATCCATGAAGCCCTTGCGGATCAGGGGCTCGCCCCCCGTCAACCGCAGCCGGCGCGTGCCCAGACCGATGAAGACCGAGCACAGCCGGTCCAGCTCGGCGATCGTCAGCAGTTCGTCGCGCGGCAGGAAGGTCTGGCGCTCGGCCATGCAGTAGGTGCAGCGCAGGTCGCAGCGGTCGGTCACCGAAACCCGCACATAGTCGACGGTGCGACCCAGAGGATCGACCATCGGGGCAGCGGCGGGGCTTGGCATCGGCGCGACCGTCATGGGGTGAGCATAACGATCGTCGGGGCGCAGCAAAGAGCCCCCCGGCGGCCGGGTCAGTCCAGACCATCCTCGGTGACGACATGATCCCGGCCGGCCGCTGCCGCCTCGGCGGCCAGCTGGTCCTGGACCAGATGCCAGCGCCGCAGCCGTTCGAAATCGATCGCATGTTCGGGCGCGGCGTCCAGCCATTCCGTGAAGGCCTTGCGCTGGGCGCGATAGTCGGGCGCGGCCGGGTCCGGCACGGGCGGAACCTGGGGCAGCCGGCTGGCGACTTCGGGCGGGATGGGGAAGTCCCCCGAAGTGGTCGAAAGAATCATCGGCAGCGGCCTTCGGCAAGAACGTCCGCTATCGGGATAGCGCGGCTTGGGGGGCGGGCGCCACCTTTCGGGCCACCGAACGTTGTTCACAGGATTGCCCTTATATCGCCAGGCTCCCGATGCGGAATAGCCGATGAGACGGAGAGAGTTCCATGAACAGGATACAGACAGGTCTGGCAGGCGGTCTGCTGACCCTCATGCTGAGCGCGGGCATGACAGGTGCGTCCAACGGGCAGGTCGCCACGCAGGACCCGGTGGCGGCCCTGCTGCCCCCGGCCCCCGCACCGGCTGATCCCGCACCGGCGGTCAATGACGGAGAGGCCTGGCACCGGGCCCCCGACCAACAGCAGGATCCGGCCGAGCTGCGGGTCACCCGCGCCCTGAACGACGAGATCCTGCAGCGCAATCTGCTGGCCGAAAGCCAGGAGCGGGCCGATCGGGCGGCCTTCGAGGCGGAACGGGCCCGGTATGAGGCGGAGGCGACGCGCGCCCGGGAGGCGCAGCTGGCTTATGAGGCGGCCCTGCGCGAGGCCGAAGCGGCCCAGCGGCGCTGGGCGATGGACCGGGCCCAATGGGAAGCCGATATCCGCGCCTGCGAGGGCGGGGACAGGACCCGCTGTCCCGTCCGGGTGCGGCCGTAACTCTTTCCTCTTCCCGGCCGTATCCGCCCTGGGGCGGTTTGCACGCGCAGCGACGCCGTGACACCGTGCGGGCGCGACAGGGGAGATGAATGACGGTCGAGACCATCGATGACGGCCCGCCCGGCGAGGCCGAAGGCAACGCGCCCCATGCCGATCGCCCCCTGCCGGATGGCCGGATCGATACCTGGCGTCATCCGCCGCTGGTCCGGGTCAGCCACTGGCTGAACGTCGCCGCCGTGGTCATCCTGATCATGAGCGGCCTCAATATCCTGCTGGCCCATCCGCATCTGGACTGGGGCCCGGACACCAATTTCGGCGATCACTGGCTGAGCATTCCCCCGATCCCGAACTGGCTGCTGCTGCCCCAGGGGCGGAACCTGGCCGAGGCGCGCCACTGGCATTTCTTCTTCGCCTGGGTCTTCGTGATCAACGGCCTGATCTATCTGGCCTACGGATTTCTGACCCGGCGTTTCGGCCGGCGGCTGTGGCCGACGAAGATCGATCTTGCCGGCTTCTGGCCCTCGGTGAAGGAACACGCACGGCTCCATTTCCCCAAGGACGAGGAGGCGCGGACCTACAACGTCATCCAGAAGCTGACCTATGTGGCCATGATCCTGATCGTCCTGCCGATGATGCTGATCACCGGCCTGTCGATGTCGCCCGGGTTCAACGCGATCGGTGGGATCCTGCTGGACCTCATGGGAGGCCGTCAGTCGGCGCGGACCCTGCACTTCATCTCCGGCGGCCTGATCGTCGGCTTTATCGTGATCCACGTCGGCCTCGTGATCTGGACCGGCTTTTTCAACAACATGCGGGCCATGATCACCGGCTGGTTCGTGCTCGAGCCCACGCCGGCCGCGGTCGAGCCACCCCCGGCCAGTCCGCGGCCTCGCGAGGGAGATCCGTCATGACCGCCACGCTCGACCGTCGCTCGTGGCTGGCCCGGGCCGGCGCGGCCATCGGCGTCATCGCGCTCTCCGCCTGCGAACGCGGCGTGGCATTCAGTGAACGACTGAGGGTCTCGGCCGAGGCCCTGACCTATCGCTCGCAGCGGCTGCTGATCCCGCGCGAGGCCCTGGCCCCCGAGTATGATGCCCGGCTGATCTCGCCCTTCTTCAAGCCGAATGGCTCCATCGATCCGGCGGCGGCAGACTATGTGGCGCTGCGGGACGGGGGCTTTGCCGACTACCGGCTGGAGGTCACCGGTCTGGTGGAGCGGCCCCTGTCGCTGTCGCTCGACGAACTGCGCGCCCGCCCGGCCCGGACCCAGATCACCAAACACGACTGCGTCGAGGGCTGGACCGCCATCGGGCAGTGGACCGGGGTCCGGCTGGAGACCCTTCTGGACGAGGCGCGCCTGAAGCCCGAGGCCCGCTACATCGTGTTCCACTGCTATGACGCCCTGACCCAGACCGAGGACGGGCCGCGCTACTATGAGAGCATCGATCTGGTCGATGCCCGTCACCCCCAGACGATCCTGGCCTACGACATGAACGGCGAGGTCCTGGGCGTGCCCAACGGGGCCCCCTTGCGGCTGCGGATCGAACGCCAGCTGGGCTACAAACAGGCCAAATACATCCGCCGGATCGAGGCGGTGGAGAGCTTTGCCGACATCCAGGGCGGCAAGGGCGGTTACTGGCCCGACCGCGGCTACGAATGGTACGCCGGGATCTGATCGACCGGTCCCTCGCGCGGAAATCATGGCTAACGCCGCGTTAGGCTTTCTTAACCGCCCCCCGTTCATACTCCGGGGCGAAGATCACCGTCCGGAATCCGTCCGGTCGTCTGTTCGCCGAGCGTCCACAGTCCATGTTCGCCAAACGCCAGTCCGCCCTCGCTGCCGCCGCCGGCACTGCCCCTTCCGGCAAGGGGCTGAAGCTTGACCTCAAGCCCGTGGCCGGCTGGCTGAAGAAGCCGCCCGTCGCCGTGGGTGCGGCCGGCCTGCTGCTCATCGCCGCCGTCGCCCTGTTCATGACCGTGCTGGGCGACCCCCGGGCCGGTGCGCCGTCCGCGCGGGTCAGTCTGAAACGCGAAGCCCCGGTGGAAGCCCCGGCCCCGAGCGGGCTGGAGGCCTTCAGCATGGGGGGCTTCGCCGCCTGGCAGGGCCTGTCCGGCGATCCGATGCTGGATCCGTCCGGTGCGGCCGGCGGCGAGGCCCTGATCACCTTGCCGGACGGCGCGACCGTGGCGGGCGGCTCGGCCATCGCCGCGCCCCGGATCGAGGCCCGGCCCCTGGCCCCGGCCCCGATCGCGGGCCTCAGCCAGCCCGGGCCCCAGGGCGCACTTCCCGTCATCGCCACTGACGGCCGCGTCCCGGCCCAGGCCTATGCCCGGCCCTTCCAGTCGAACGGCAAGCCGCGCGTCGCGCTGATCGTCGGCGGCCTGGGTCTCAATGCCGTGACCACCCGCGCCGCCATCGAGCGCCTGCCCGCCGAGGTGACCCTGAGCTTCGTGCCCTATGCCGAGGGTCTGCAGGGCTGGATCGATCTGGCCCGGGCCCAGGGCCATGAGGTCATGATCGAGATCCCGATGGAGCCGACCGGCTATCCCAACAACGATCCCGGCCCCTACACCCTGCTGGCCAATGCGACACCCGACGACGTGGAATCGCGCATGAACTGGCTGCTGGGCCGCGCCACCGGCTATTTCGCGGTGACCAACTATCTCGGCGACCGGTTCGTGACCTCCGACGGGGCGATGTCGGCCTTCCTCGGCGTGCTGCGCCAGCGAGGCATCACCTTTCTGGACGACGGCCAGGCCCGCCGCCGGCCCGGGGCCTGGGCCCGCGCCAGCGCCGATGTGATCGTGGACGAGACCCAGACTCCGGCCGCCATCATCGGCCGTCTGAACGCGCTGGAGGCCTCCGCCAAGGCGCGTGGCTCGGCGCTTGGCACCGGCTTCGCCTATCCGGTGACGGTCGAGGCCGCCGCCCGCTGGACCGCCGGCCTCGACGCCCGCGGCCTGCAGCTGACCCCCGCCTCGGCGATGACGCAGCGGGCGGGGCGCTGACGCGCAGGCAGTAGGCAGTAGGCAGTAGGCAGTAGGCAGTAGGCAGTAGGCAGTATGGTGCGCTGGCTTGCGGCCGAGCGCCCATCCCGGCGGCCCGTCCGCAGCGTTCATTTCCCTTGCTTCCTGTTGCCTACTGCCTACTGCCTACTGCCCATGCCCGACTTCCCCCACCACCGCCCCAACGTCGGCGTCGTCCTGTTCAACGCCACCGGCAAGGTCTGGTACGGTCACCGTGCCGGCCAGGCGACCGGCCACGCCTGGCAGTTCCCGCAAGGCGGGGTCGACAAGGGCGAGGACCTTGAGGCCGCCGCCCGTCGGGAGCTTGAGGAGGAGACGGGCGTCACCTCCGTCGAACTGCTCGCGCGGACCGAGGGCTGGATCGTCTACGACTTCCCCGCCGCCCTGAAGCTGGCGCACAAGCTCAAGGGCCGAAAGCCCTGGGACGGCCAGAAACAGGTCTGGTTCGCCTTTCGCTTCACCGGGGCCGACAGCGAGATCGACCTGAACCGCCATGCCGAGGTCGAGTTCGACGCCTGGCGCTGGGGCGACCTGTCCGAAGCCTGCGACCTGATCGTGCCGTTCAAGCGCGACGCCTATGCGCAGGTGGTCGCCGCGTTCACGCGCTTCGCGCGCTGAGCCCCCGGGGCTCGCAGCCGGCCTTCAGCACCCGCTTGGTCGACGGCGGATATTTCTCCAGCAGCCGCGCCGGCCGGACCGGCCGCTTCACCAGCTCTCCGCCGCAGTTGAGGCAGACGTCCTCGACACAGTCGGCGCAGAAGGTGCATTCAAAGGTGCAGATGCGCGCATCCGGGCTGTCGAACGGCAGGTCCCGGTCGCAGCACTCACAGTTCGGTCGAAGCTCCAGCATACCGCAGCCTAGGCGATCGGCCCCTGCGGCGCCAGCCGCATGAGGACGATTCCGGCGAGGATCAGGCCGGCGGCTGCCACCCGCAGCGGATGGACCCCCTCGTTCAGCCACAGGACGCCGACGATGAAGGCCCCCACGGCCCCGATGCCGGTCCAGACGGTATAGGCCGTCCCCAGCGGCAGGGTCCGCATGGCCAGGGACAGCAGGGCGAAACTGACCCCCATGGTGCCCAGGGTGATCACACTGGGCCACAGCCGGGTGAAGCCCGACGACTGTTTCATGAAAAAGGCCCAGACCACTTCCAGCAGTCCGGCGACGACAAGATAGACCCAGGCCATGGTCGACGGCCCTCCTCTCAAAGGGCCGGGCCGTCCCGGGCTTGTCCCGTGGCCTCGGCCACGGTGGAGGACGTGGCCCCGCGCCCGGGGATTTGGGACAGCCGCATCCGCCGATCAAGCCCGTCTGGTCAGTTTGGCGAGGTTGGCGAGTTTATTGACCGGAATTTGGTCGGTTTGGCCACGCCTTTGGTCACCCCTCAGCCGCCCCGCGGGCCCAGCAGGATGACCGCCGCGCCGATCAGGCAGAGGCCGGCCCCGATCAGGTCCCAGCGGTCCGGCGCGCGCTGCTCGACCAGCCACAGCCACATCAGGGAGGCGGCGATATAGACCCCGCCATAGGCCGCATAGGCCCGCCCGGCCGCGTCGGCCTCCACCCGGGTCAGCAGCCAGGCGAACAGGATCAGGGACAGGGTGCCGGGCACCGCCCACAACGGCGACCGGTCCAGCCGCAGCCAGGCCCAGAACGCAAAACAGCCGGCGATTTCCGCGCCGGCTGCCAGAACGTAGATGAGACCGGTCACCTCAGGACCGCGACGACCGTCAGGCCGCCGCGACCTCGGTGGCGGCCTCAGCCAGGATGGTCAGGCCGTCCGGGGTCACATCAGCGAATCCGCCGCGCACGGTGAAGGTGCGCTTCGCATTGCCCGTGAACACGGTGACCGGTCCTTCGCGCAGGGCGGTCATGAAGGGTGCATGGGCCGGCAGGACGCCGAAGTCGCCCTCGACGCCCGGGGCATCGACCTGGTCCACGAGGCCGGAGAAGACCTCGCGTTCGGGCGACACCAGCGAGAAGTTGAGCTTGCCCGCCATGCTTACGCAGCGTCCGCGGCGAGCTTCTGGGCCTTCTCGACGGCTTCCTCGATGGTGCCGACCATGTAGAAGGCGGCTTCGGGCAGGTGATCGTACTCACCGGCGACGATGCCCTTGAAGCTGCGGATGGTGTCGGCCAGCTCGACGAACTTGCCGGGCGAGTTGGTGAACTGCTCGGCCACGAAGAAGGGCTGGGACAGGAAGCGCTGGATCTTGCGGGCGCGCGACACGACCAGCTTGTCGTCTTCCGACAGCTCGTCCATGCCGAGGATGGCGATGATGTCCTTCAGGGCCTTGTAGGACTGGAGCACTTCCTGGACCGAACGGGCGACCAGATAGTGTTCCTCGCCGATGACCAGCGGGTCCATGATCCGGCTGGTCGAGTCCAGCGGGTCCACGGCCGGGAAGATGGCCTGGGCGGCGATGTCGCGGTTCAGCACGGTCGTCGCGTCAAGGTGGGCGAAGGAGGCGGCCGGCGCCGGGTCGGTCAGGTCGTCGGCGGGGACGTAGATGGCCTGGACCGAGGTGATCGAGCCCTTCTTGGTCGAGGTGATCCGCTCCTGCAGATTTCCCATCTCGGTCGCCAGCGTCGGCTGATAGCCCACGGCCGAGGGGATGCGGCCCAGCAGCGCCGACACTTCCGAGCCGGCCTGGGTGAAGCGGAAGATGTTGTCGACGAACAGCAGGACGTCCTTGCCCTCCTCGTCGCGGAAATACTCGGCCTGGGCCAGACCCGTCAGGGCGACGCGGGCGCGGGCTCCGGGCGGCTCGTTCATCTGGCCGTAGACGAGGGCGCATTTCGACCCCTCGGTCGAGCCGCCATTCTTGGACGGGTCCGCGTTCACGTTGGACTCGATCATCTCGTGATACAGGTCGTTGCCCTCGCGGGTGCGCTCGCCCACGCCGGCCAGCACCGAATAGCCGCCGTAGGCCTTGGCGATGTTATTGATAAGCTCCTGCATCGTAACGGTTTTACCGACGCCGGCACCGCCGAACAGGCCGATCTTGCCGCCCTTGGTGTAGGGGCAGATCAGGTCGATGACCTTGATCCCCGTGACGAGGATTTCCGACGAGGTCGACTGTTCCTCGAAGCTGGGGGCCTCGCGGTGGATCGGGCGGTACATGGTCGTCTGGATCGGACCCTGTTCGTCGATCGGCGCGCCGACGACGTTCATGATCCGGCCGAGCGTGCCGGGGCCAACGGGGGCCAGGATGGAGGTGCCGGTGTCGGTTACCGGCTGTCCGCGGGTCAGGCCCTCGGTGGTGTCCATCGAGATGGTGCGGACCATGTTCTCACCCAGGTGCTGGGCGACTTCCAGCACCAGGGTGAAGGGCTCGCCCGTCTTCTGGTCGACGTTCTGGGTCTCCAGCGCGTTGAGGATCGCCGGCAGCTGGCCCGTGAACTCGACGTCCACGACGGCGCCGATGACCTGGGCGATCTTGCCCACGCCGGTGCCTGCCGAATAGGCGGCGTTACCGGTTGCGGCAGCGGCGGCCGGGGCCTTGGGCTTGCGGGGGGCGGCGGGCTTCTTGGGGGCGACGGTGTCGGTCATCGGTCGGGGTCCGTTTCGGTCTGTCTGTCAGGATCGGAGGATCAGAGCGCTTCCGCGCCGGCGATGATCTCGATCAGTTCGGTGGTGATCTGGGCCTGGCGCTTGCGGTTGTACTGCAGGGTCAGGCTGTTGATGAGGTCCCCGGCGTTCCGGGTCGCATTGTCCATGGCGCCCATCTGGGCCCCGAAGAAGCTGGCCTGGTTCTCGTACAGGGCGGCTAGGATCTGGGTCGTGACGTTGCGCGGCAGCAGGGTCTCGAGGATTTCCTCTTCCGAGGGCTCATACTCATAGACCGCGCCGTTCAGGTCGATCGGGGCCGCATCGCTGTCGACCACGGCCGGGATCAGCTGTTTCGGCGTCGGGACCTGCGAGATGACCGACTGGAAGCGGCTGTAAAACAGGGTGACCACATCGGCGTCGCCTGCCTCAAACCGCTCGGCGATCAGGGCCGCGATCGGCTCGGCCGCGGCCATGCCGATGACCTTATGGTCGCTCAGCTCGAAGGTCTGGATGATGCGGCTGCCGAACTGGCGGGTGAGACCGTCGCGGACCTTGCGGCCCACGGCGATGATCTTCACGTCCTTGCCGTTGGCGATCAGGGTGTTGATCCGGTCCTTCGCGGCGCGGATGACGTTGGTGTTGAAGCCGCCGGCCAGACCCTTGTCGCCCGTCGCCACGACGATCAGGTGCTTGTGGTCCGCCCCCGTCCCGGCCAGCAGCCGGGGCGCGTTGTCACCGGAGACGCCGGCCGCCAGATTGGCGATCACGGCGGCCATCTTGCGGGCATAGGGACGCGCGCTTTCGGCCTGGTCCTGGGCGCGCTTCAGCTTGGCCGCGGCGACCATGTTCAGGGCTTTCGTGATCTTCTGCGTGGACTTCACGCTTCCGATCCGATTGCGCATTTCCTTGAGACTGGCCATCGGGCGTTACTTTCTCAGCTTCCCGGGGCTCAGGCGAAGGTCTTGGCGAAGGCTTCGATGGCGGCCTTCAGCTCGGCTTCCAGCTCCTTGGACAGGGCCTTGGTCGACTTGATGGCGTCCAGCGTCGACTGGTGCGCCGAATGCATCCGGGCCAGCAGTTCGCTCTCGAAGCGGGCGATGTCGGCGACCGCGATGGCGTCCAGATAGCCGCGCGTCCCGGCATAGATGGACACCACCTGCTCCTCGACCGTCAGCGGCGAGTACTGGGGCTGTTTCAGCAGTTCCGTCAGGCGCGCGCCGCGGGCCAGCAGCTTCTGGGTCGAGACGTCGAGGTCCGAACCGAACTTGGCGAAGGCGGCCATCTCCCGGTACTGGGCCAGCTCGCCCTTGATCGAACCGGCGACCTGTTTCATCGCCTTGATCTGGGCCGAGGAGCCCACGCGCGACACCGAGATGCCGACGTTCACGGCCGGGCGGATGCCCTGGTAGAACAGGTCGGATTCCAGGAAGATCTGGCCGTCGGTGATCGAGATCACGTTGGTGGGGATGTAGGCCGACACGTCGTTGGCCTGGGTCTCGATCAGCGGCAGGGCCGTCATCGAGCCCGATCCATTGTCCGCGTTCAGCTTGGCCGAACGCTCCAGCAGGCGGCTGTGCAGATAGAAGACGTCGCCCGGATAGGCTTCGCGGCCCGGCGGGCGGCGCAGCAGCAGGGACATCTGGCGATAGGCGACGGCCTGCTTCGACAGGTCATCGTACACGATCAGGGCATGCATGCCGTTGTCGCGGAAGAACTCGCCCATGGCCGTGCCCGAGAACGGGGCCAGGAACTGCAGCGGGGCCGGCTCCGACGCCGTGGCGGCGACGACGATGGTGTATTCCAAGGCGCCGCGCTCCTCGAGCGTCTTGACGATCTGGGCCACGGTCGAGCGCTTCTGGCCGATGGCGACATAGATGCAGTAGAGCTTGTCGCCCTCGGCCGCGCCTTCGACGTTGATCGACTTCTGGTTCAGGATGGTGTCGATCGCCACGGCGGTCTTGCCGACCTGACGGTCACCGATGATCAACTCGCGCTGGCCGCGGCCGACCGGGATCAGGGTGTCGATGGCCTTGAGGCCGGTCTGCATCGGCTCATGCACGGACTTCCGGGGAATGATGCCCGGGGCCTTGACGTCGACGCGGCGGCGCTCGGTGAACTGGATCGGGCCCTTGCCGTCGATCGGCTCGCCCAGCGGGTTGACGACGCGGCCCAGCAGGCCCTTGCCGACCGGCACGTCCACGATCTCGCCCAGACGACGGACCTCGTCGCCCTCGGCGATCTGGGCATCGGCACCGAAGATCACGGCCCCGACGTTGTCGCGCTCGAGGTTCAGGGCCATGCCCTTCACCCCGGCCTTGGGGAATTCGATCATCTCGCCGGCCTGGACGTTGTCCAGACCGTGGATTCGGGCGATGCCGTCACCGACCGACAGGACCTGGCCCACGTCCGAGACGTCGGCTTCCACGCCGAAATTGGCGATCTGGGACTTGAGGATGGCCGAAATCTCGGCGGCGCGGATGTCCATGGTCGGGCTCTCTGGCTTTCGTCGTTCTTGGGCGTCGGCGGCGGGGCCGACGGTCAATCGGTGTGGCTTAGGCCCTTTTCAGGGCGAACTTCATCTGGTCGAGCTTGGTCTTGAGCGAGGCATCGAACAGTCTCGACCCCACCTTGACCCGGAGACCGCCGAGGATCGCGGGATCGACACGGGCCGTCATTTCCGGGACCTTGCCGAGCGCGCTCGCCAGAGCTGCCTGGATAGCCTTCGTCTGGGCGGCCGTCAGGGCCTTGGCGGACACCACTTCGGCGGCGACGACGCCGGTGTGGCGTGAATACAGGACCTCGAAACCGGTGATGACCGCGCCCAGATCGCGGGCCCGGCCGTTCTGGGCCAGAAGGCCGAGGAAGTTGCCGGTCGTGGACTCAAACTTCGCGGCCCGGGCGATGGCCAGCAGACCCTTCTGCTGATCCTCGGCCGACAGGATGGGCGAGGTGGCCAGACGCCGCAGGTCCGCGCTCTCGATCCAGGCGGCCTTCAGCGACGCCAGATCGGCGCGCACAGCCTCGAGCCGGCCCGTCTCGAGGGCGAGGTCAAACAGCGCCTGGGCGTAGCGTGCGCCGACTTCCGTCGTTCTGAAATCGTCAGCCAAGGCCTGTCCGTCCGCTGTGCGTGTCTGTTCGAAATGACCGGTCGCGAGCCTCGCGCCGGTCAAAGGCTTGTATTGCTTATGGAAAGCACGCCGATGGCCGTTTCGTCTGAAACGTCCCTCGAAAGCCGGGCGCCTGATAGCATGGGGTTTTGACTGTCGCAACCGAGGCAGGACGGCACACCACCGGGAACCCGGGACCCGATTGGCCGCTTGATCGCCGCGACGCACCGTGGCCATTGGGGCTGACCCGCCGGCATCCAGGATCTTTCATGCTCGACAGCATCACCCCGCTTCTATCCGATCCTGCGGCCTGGGCCGCGCTGGTCACCCTGATTGTGATGGAGGTGGTGCTGGGGATCGACAATCTGATCTTCATCTCGATCCTGTCGAACAAGCTGCCGCCGGAGCACCGGTCCCGCGTGCGGCGCATCGGCATCGGCCTGGCGCTGGTGATGCGTCTGGCCCTTCTGTCGATCATCGCCTGGCTGGTCGGTCTGACCCAGTCGGTCTTTGCCGTCATGGGCAATGAATTCTCCTGGAAGGATCTGATCCTGATCGCGGGCGGGCTGTTCCTGGTGTGGAAGGCGACCAAGGAAATCCATCACACCGTCGACCCCACGCCCTCGCATGACATCCTCGACAAGAAGGACGTCGTCATCTCCAACGCCGGCGCGGCGATCGTGCAGATCATCATCCTGGACCTGGTCTTCTCGATCAACTCAATCCTGACCGCCGTGGGCATGACCGAACATCTCCCGATCATGGTGGTGGCGGTCCTCACCGCGGTGGCCGTCATGCTGATCGCCGCCGATCCGCTGGCCAACTTCATCGCCAAGAACCCGACGGTCGTCATGCTGGCGCTCGGCTTCCTGCTGATGATCGGCATGGTCCTGATCGCGGACGGTTTCGGCTTCCATGTGCCCAAGGGCTATATCTACGCCGCCATGGCCTTCTCGGCCGGTGTCGAGGCGCTCAACATGCTGGGACGATCGTCTGCGTCGAAGAAGGACAAGGCCAGAATGGCACGCGAGTCCGCGGATCAGGCGGAGGCGCGCGCGAAACAGGCGGAGGCCGAGGCGGCCGCCGACCCGGCCGGCTGATGCGCGGCCCGTTCCGGCTGCTGGTCGGGGCGCTCGCCGCCCTGGCCTGGGTCCCCGCTGCCCCGGTTGCCCGGGCGCAATCGACGCCCGCGCCCGCCGCGGCCATTGCGCCGGCCGAAGCCACCCGCCCCGCGCGCTATGGCTATGAGGTTGTCGCCAGCTGGCCTCATGACCCCACCGCCTTCACCCAGGGCTTGGAGTATGTGGACGGGGTGCTGCTGGAAAGTACCGGCCGCGAAAACTCCGGCGTTCGCCGCGTCAGGCTTGAGGACGGCTCGGTCACCCACCGGCAGACACTGGGGGGTCGCTATTTCGGCGAGGGACTGACCGTGGTCGGCGACCGGGTGCTCAGTCTCACCTGGACCGACGGCGTGGGCTTTATCTGGGCGCTCGACGATCTGGAGCCGCTGGGCCGCTTTACCTACAGCGGCGAAGGCTGGGGCCTGACCCACGATGCGACCCGGATCATTCTGTCGGACGGCGAGCCGCGCCTGCGCTTTCTGGATCCCGCCACCCTCGCCGAGACCGGATCAGTGCCGGTAACCGTCATGGGTCGGCCCCTGGGTCGCCTGAACGAACTGGAGTTCATCGACGGTGAGGTCTTCGCCAATGTCTGGCAGACCAATTTCATCGTCCGCATCAATCCCGACACCGGGGTGGTGACGGGGATCATTGATCTGACAGGCCTGCTGCCCGAGCCCGTCGCCAATCCGGCCGACGACGTCCTGAACGGCATCGCCTGGGATGCGGAAGGCCGCAGACTGTTCGTCACCGGCAAACACTGGCCCCGACTGTTCGAGATCCGGTTGACCGGACCGCAGTGAACCTCAGTCGAGGCGCGAGGCCCCGCCGGTGATCCGGCAGGCATAGTCCGTCTGCGGCCGGCCACTGGTGGCACCCGGGATCGGTGTCAGGATCCCACCGCGCGCGCGGCAGGCTTCGGTCAGCTGGTTCAGCTCCTCGGCATATGTGGGATAGGTGCGGCCCGCCATCGGGGCGCAGGCCGATGCCCCCATGGTCAGAATGACGGACACGGCGGCGACGGTGCGGGTGTTCATGGTCGTCTCTCCGATTTGGGCCCCCATCCTGCGCCCACGGGCGACGGGGCTCAACCGTCGACAGGCGTGTTTCCCGGCGGAACGGGTGGGCGTTCGCGCTTCGCCAGTGACCGTGGACCGCCATTGACGAAGGGAGCCCGTTCATCCCCGCAGGCGCGCTGGCGACGTGGGCGGACCGGGGGTGAGGATCATGAGGTGGAGACCCCACCGGGCCTCCGATCCAGACCTCAAGGGACCCCCTCATGATCCGCCTCGCCCTCGCCACCGCCCTCGCCCTGTCGGCCTCCGCAGCGCTCGCCGCCGAACCCGGGGCGTCTCTCGCCCTGACCTTCGAGCCCGGCGCGGAGACCGGAGCCATCATGGTGGCCCTCTATGATGAGGCCACCTATGCCGGGGGCCAGCCGGTCCGCGCGGTGAGCCTCGATGTGGCGGCCGGACAGCGCATCGCGACCTTCGAGGACCTCGCCCCCGGCGACTATGGCGTGAAGGCTTTCCACGACGTCAACGGCAACGGCCGGATGGACACCAATCCGTTCGGCATGCCGATCGAGCCCTACGCCTTCTCCAACAACGCCGTCGGCAACATGGGTCCGGCCAGTTGGGACCGCGCCCGCTTCAGCGTCTCGGGTCAGACGACCCAGACGATCTCGATCCGCTGATCAACGCCCTCCGGAGCCTTCGACATGACCCCGTCCCGCCGCCATTTCCTCATGGGTGCCGCCGCCCTGTCCGCCGCCGTCGCCACGCCCGAGACCGTGCGTGCAGCCTTGGCTCTGGAGGCTGCCGCGCCCTGGGCGCTGGCCACCGCCGATCTGGAGACCGACATCGCGCCGCGCGCCATGCGCCGCGTCCATGGTCGGGCCCCGGACGGGCTGGAGGGTGTGCTGTTCCGCAACGGGCCGGGCAAGTTCCGGCGGCCGGGCGGCAGCGCCACCCACTGGTTCGACGGCGACGGCCTGATGCGGTCCTTCACTGTGGCCAACGGCGGCGTGACCGTGGCCGCCCGTTTCGCCGACACGCCCAAGCGCCGGGTCGAAACCGAACTGAACGCTGTGGTCACCCCCGGCTTCGGCACGGCGGGTGACGCCCGGGCGCGGGTGGGGTCGAACGACGACAGCAACTGCGCCAACACGGCGGTGATGGCCGTCGGGGACAAGATCTGGGCCCTGTGGGAGGGCGGCTCGCCCCTGTCGATGGACGCCGACACCTTGGCTACCGAGCAGTTCGTCAGCCTGCGCCCCGACCTGAAGGGCATGCCCTTCCAGGCCCACCCGCGGTTCGCGCCCGACGGCACGCTGTGGAACGTCGGCACCACCGGGGATCAGGCCATCATCTGGCATCTGGAGGCCTCGGGATCCCTGATCGACGCCCGCGTCATCCCCCTGCCCCGCGCCAGCTATCTGCACGACTTCACCGCCACCGACCGGCATCTGATCTTTGTGCTCCAGCCCTGGGTGTTCGAGCGCCGGGGCATGCCCTACCTGACCCAGTTCGCCTGGAGGCCGGAACTGGGCACCCAGGTGATGGTGGTCGACAAGGCGGACCTGACGACGCGCCGGATCTTTGAGCTGCCGGCCTTCGGCTTCTTCCATCTGGGCGACGGCTGGGCGCGGGCCGATGGCACCATCCAGTTCGATGTGGCCGCCAATGTCGACAACACCTTCGCCGTCGAGGGGGCCCGGGTGCTGGTCGCCGGCCGCGGCGTCGTCCCGGGCGAGCCCAGCGTGATGAAGCTGGTCACCCTGCACCCGGACGGTCGCGCGGAGATGGCGTCGTCGGGCGTCGCGGGCGAGTTTCCCAAGGGCGACCCCCGGCGGGCCGGCCTCGAGCGCAGCCTGACCGTCCATGTCGCCGGGGAGCGCGGCGGACGGCCCCTGCCGAACGGTCTGGCGATCCAGGACTGGAAGACCGGCACCAGCCACGCCTTCAACTTCGACGACAGCCAGATCATGGAAGAAGCGGTGTTCGTGCCCAAACCCGGGACCAGCGACGAACGCGACGCGTGGCTGGTCGCGCCCTCGATCAATCTGGCCGAGGGCGTCACCGAACTGCATGTCTTCGACGTCGCTGCTGTCGAGGCGGGTCCGGTCGTCACCTGGCGCGCGGACGTGGCCCTGCCGGCCGGCTTCCATGGGGCATGGCGGGGCTAGTACCAGCCGGCCTCGCGCAGGGCGCGGGCGTAGCGGCGGCTGACCGGGACCGAGAGGTCGCCCTCCAGCGTCAGGGTCGCCCGCCCGTCGCCGCGCGCCACGTCGCGGACCGCGTCCCGGGCGACCCACCAGCTGCGATGGGTCTGGGCCCCTTCCAGACCCTCGAGCTCGTCCAGGGCGTCGGACAGCCGCATCAGGATCAGGTCTGACCCACGATCGGTATGGATCCGCAGATAGTGGTCCTCGGCCTGGACCGCCCGGATGGCAGCCCCGCGCAGCTTCATCGGCAGACGCTCGGGGAAGCGGGCGGCGGGTGCGCCGGCGACGGGCGCATGGGTCTGGACCGGTTGGGTCTTGACCAGGAAGACATTGAGCGCGCTCATCACGGCGGTCACGATCAGGACCGGCCCGACCATGAGAGGCAGGGTCCGCAGCGGATAGACCTCCCGCTCGAACAGAAGTCCGGTCACAAACCAGACCATCAGCGAAACGGGGCCGGTGATGGCGGCGGTCAGGGCCACGACGGTCAACCAGGGCCGCTCGTCCATATCGATCCAGCGCTCGATCCGGCGCGAGCACAGGTGCCCCCAGGCCGCCCCGGCCAGCATGACCGGGACCCAGTAGGCGAGCCTCAGCCCCAGAGGGGCGTCGGCGGTTCCGAAAGCCCCCATCAAGGCCAGAACGACGCCGGCTGCGCCCGCGAGGGTCAACCCCCGCATCGCGGTCGCGCCGGATGTCGCCGCTTGCCGGGCCGGTGATGCAGCAGAAGGCGGGAGAGGCATGGCTGGACGGAAGGGCTCGGCGGATGTCATCTGGGGCGGGGCATTCGCAAATCACCTGAAGGCGTTTCGATGAAGATGGCAATCGCGGCCATGGTTCTGGGTCTCGCCACGCCGGTGGCCGCCCCTGAACTGAGACTGGACGTCACGACCCGTGAGCCGGGCGGATCGATCGCCGTGGCCGTCTATCGCGACGCGGACTCGTTCCGGCGCGGCGAGGGACCGGTAGCCAGCCGGATCGTACCGCGGACAGGCCCGGTGACCGCCGTGGTCCTGACTGGCCTCGCTCCCGGTCGCTACGCCGTCGCAGCCTTTCACGACACCGACGGCAACGGCGACCTGACCCTGTGGCCGTTCGGCCTGCCGAAGGAAGCCTATGGCTTTTCGAACGACGCCCGCGGCCGCTTTGGCCCCCCCACCTTCGAGGCCGCCGCGATCGATCTTCCGCCGGCCGGAACGCACAGCGCCCTCGCCCTGCGATAGGCCGCCCGCGCCGCCCGGAAAGCCGCAAAAAGACTGTCCGTAGAACTGCCAACCCGGCCAGAGCCGCAGGTCCGCTGACCTTGGCTAGGGCTTCTCGCAGACCGCCCGGAAACCCGCCGCCGCGAACCGCACCATATAGTCACAGGCCGTCTCCAGATCGCCGGACCGGCACCGTCCGTCGGACAACCGGTCCAGCCGGCCGGTCTCGCCCAGCGTCAGGGTCAGGGCCCCCGAAAGATTGTGCCAGCCCCAGTACAGATCCTCCTCACGCGCCTCCGGCAGGAGGATACGGATCAGTTCGATCAGGCGCCGGATCGCCGGGTCGAAATAGCGGGCCATGGTCTCGCCCCCGAAGGCCGGGTTGGCATTGGTCTGGGCCACCAGGGCGGAATAGTGTTTCCAGCCGGGCCCGCCCTTGAGCGACCACTGGAAGGGGGGCTCCAGAAAGGCGCGCAGCAGACCCTCAAGCGTCATTGTGCCGGCCCCCTCCTTGCCGGAATGGGCGAGAGCATAGCGGTTGATCGCCTCGACCCGGTCGTTGTTCCAGACCTCGGCCCGGCGCAGGAAGACGGCGTCAAAAAGGTCCCGCTTGGCTCCGAAATAGTAGTGGACGAGGGCCGTATCGACGCCGGCCTCGCGGGCGACCTCGCGGATCGTGACGCCATAAAAGCCGTGTTTGGAAAACAGGTCCTCGGCGGCGTCGAGGATCGACTCCCGCGTGTCGCCCCCGATGGCCTGGGCCTTGATCTTGGGCGGGCGGCCGCGTTTCGCGGGGGTGGCTGCGGCCGGCCGCGCGATGTCCAGCTTGGTCATGGTGTCCAGCTAGTCACGAAAACCCGGCCCGGTGCAACGGCGCCACAGCGACCATCAGACCGGAGGCGGGCCGACAGCGGCCGTTTGACAGCGACCGCAAAGGTCGTCAGTTTCCGTGAAAATCATCGAACGCTGAATAAAAGCGTCGACGGCCTGGAAACAACATTGGGAAGGGGTTTCACATGAACAGACTCATGAAGAGCGTACTGCTGGCCGGGGCCGCGTGGAGCGCCGCCTCGACCATGGTCATGGCGCAGGACGCCGTACCGCAGGGCGAACAGACGGCGCTGGACGACATCGTCGTCACGGCCCGCCGCCGCGACGAACAGCTGAAGGACGTGCCGGTCGCGGTCTCGGCCCTCAGCGCCGAACGCCTTGAACAGACCGGGGCCGCCGACATCACCGCCCTGCAGCAACAGACGCCGAACGCCACCGTCCAGATCGCGCGCGGCTCCAACTCGACCCTGATCAGCTTCATTCGCGGCGTCGGCCAGCAGGACCCGCTGTGGGGATTCGAGCCCGGCGTCGGCCTCTATGTCGACGACGTCTATATCGCCCGCCCGCAGGGCGCGGTGCTCGACATCTATGACGTGGAGCGGATCGAGGTCCTGCGCGGGCCCCAGGGCTCGCTGTACGGCCGCAACACGGTCGGCGGCGCGATCAAATATGTGACGGGCCGGCTGGACCGTGACGAGGCCGAACTGACCCTCAAGGGGGCCTACGGCTCCTACAACCAGATCGATCTGCTCGCCTCCGGCAGCCTGCCGATCAGCGACACCCTGCGCATCGGTGGCGCGGTCGCCAGCTATGATCGGGACGGCTACGGCCGGAACCTGAACACCGGTGCCGAACACTATGACAAGGACGTCCTCGGCGGCCGCCTGAGCGTGGAGTGGGAACCGACCGACACCACCTTCTTCCGCCTCGCCTATGACGTGGTCGAGGACAATTCGAACCCCCGTCACGGCCACCGCGAAGTGGCCGGGACCGGAGCCGATGCCGGCGTGCCGGGCAGCGTCTATGACACCCGCGCGGGTGCCGGCGACGACAACTCGGTCCGCACCGAGGGCCTGTCCCTGACGGCCGAGGTCGTCCTGAACGACACCTGGACCTTCAAGTCGATCACCGCCTATCGCGAGGGCGACACCGACACGATCATCGATTTCGACAACACACCGCGTCCGACGCTCGACATTCCGGCCTTCTATACGGACGACCAGTTCACCCAGGAGTTCCAGCTCCAGTTCGACGCCGACCGCCTTCAGGGCGTCGTCGGGGTCTATTATCTGGACGGCACCGCGGCAGGCGCGTTCGACACCGTGGCCGGCAATCTGGGCATCGTGATCGGCACCGCCGGTTCGGTCCAGACCAAGAGCCTCGCCGTCTTCGGCGACGTCAACATCGACATCTCCGACCGCTGGCACGTCTCGCTGGGCGGCCGCTTCACCCAGGACGAGAAGACCGGCGAGGTCTTCCGCGCCAACTACGCCGGCGCGACCCGCAGCCCCCTGACCGGCGGCACCGTCCGCGCCCCGACCCTCTTGCGGACCAACTACACCCGGACCGATTCCTATTCCCAAGTCTCGCCCAAGTTCACGACCTCGTACGACTTCTCCGACCAGATCACCGGCTATGCGTCGTGGTCCAGTGGCTTCAAGTCGGGCGGCTTCGACATGCGCGGCGACGCCATCCTGACGCCGAACACGGTCAACGGGTACGACCCCGAAACGGTGGAATTCTTCGAGCTGGGCCTGAAGGGATCGGCCTTCGACCGTCGCCTGTCCTTCTCCACGGCGGTGTTCAACAACCAGTATGAGGACCAGCAGGTCACGACCCAGGTGGCCGCCGTCGGTGGCATCGCCAGCTTCGTCGACAACGTCGGCTCCTCGACCATCTCGGGAGCCGAGTTCGAGGGCGCGATCTTCTTCAGCGACAATTTGACGGCCAACTTCGCGGTCGGCTATCTGGACGCCCAGTTCGACGAATTCCTGCGCTTCAACCTGACGACCCAGCAGTTCGAGGACATCTCCAGCCTCGTCGTGCTGCAGAACGCCCCGCAGTACACGGGCTATCTGGGCCTGACCTGGTCGGGCGATGTCATGGGCGGCGAGCTGGCGGTGACGCCGTCGATCAGTTTCCGCGACGACTACAGCCTGTTCGAATTCCCCAACCCGCTGCTGGATCAGGAGGCCTACAGCCTCGTCGACCTGTCGGTGGTCTGGACCGCGCCGGGCGACCGCTACACCCTCGGACTGTTCGGCAAGAACCTGACCGCCGAGGAATATCGCGTGGGTGGCTACACCTTCCCGGGCGCGGTCTTCAACGACAGCCAGATCGGCTACTACGGGCCCCCGCGGACCGTGACGGCCTCGCTCCAGGTCAAGTTCTGAGACCGGCCTGATTGGAAACGACAGCAGGGCGGCGGTTCGAACGGGCCGCCGCCCTTTTTCTTTGCAGCCTGTCCCGCCACCGCTACGGTCGGTGAAAAGAACGAAAACCCAGGAGGAAGCCCATGAGTGACGCATCCGCGACCGTTCCGGCCGTCAGGCCCGGCTATCGCTACTACGTCCTGGCGATCCTGATCCTCGTCTATATGCTGAACTTCCTGGACCGGCAGATCATCGGCATCCTGGCGGCTCCGCTGAAGGCGGAGTTTGGCCTGTCGGACAGCCAATTCGGCCTGCTGGGCGGCATCGCCTTCGCCTCGGTCTATTCGACCCTGGCCATTCCCCTCGCCTGGCTGGCCGATCGCTACAGCCGGGTCTGGATCATGACCGGGGCCCTGGCGGTCTGGTCCGGCTTCACCGCCCTGTGCGGAATGGCCACCTCCTTCACCCAGTTGTTCCTGTTTCGCATGGGCGTGGGCGTGGGCGAGGCGGGCGGGGTCGCCCCGGCCTATTCCCTCGTCGCCGACTATTTCCCGCCGCACCAACGTGCCCGGGCGCTCGCCGCCTTCGCCTTCGGCATTCCGCTGGGCACGGCGGCGGGCACCCTCGTCGGCGGGCTGCTGGCCGCCACCTACGGGTGGCGCACGGCCTTTGTGGTCGTGGGTCTGGCCGGAGTGCTGCTGGCCCCCCTGCTGCTGTTCACCGTGCGCAACCCGACCCGGGGCGGCACCGATATCGCCAAGACCGAGGCGGAGCTGGCCGTCATCGCCGCCGCGCCGGAAGTGGGCTCGGGTGCCGCCGGGACGATCGCGGCGCGCATCATGCTGGGGATCGGCGCAGGCGCGCTGATCCTCGCGGCCCTGATCCGTTTCGCGGGCCTCGACCTCGGCAATCCGCTGCTGTTCACCTTTGGCGGCCTGCTGGCCGTGGTCATCGGCATCTCCCTGACCATCGCGCGGCGCACCGCCTCGGCGGTGATCCCCAAGCCCAGCTTCTGGCTGCTGGCCCTGGGCGCCGCCTCGTCCTCGGTGTGTGGTTATGGCGTCGCCGGTTGGCTCCCGCTGTTCTTCATGCGCAGCTTCGGCCTGACCCTCGCCCAGACCAGCTGGTACTATTCGGGCATCGCCCTGATCGGCGGGGTCCTCGGGATCTGGGCCGGCGGGGCCATCGCCGACAAGCTGTCGAAGCGCGGCAAGGGGGCCTATCCCCTGACCCCGGCCATCGCCTTCCTCATCTCGGCCCCCATGTTCATCCTGGCGATGAACTCGCCGTGGCTGATCGGTCTGGTCATCCCGGGCGGCGGCACCAATGCCCAGCAGCTGATCCTGGCCTTCCTGATCTTCCTGATCCCGACCGGCCTGAACCTGGCCTGGCTGGGGCCGATCACGGCCTCGATCCAGCATCTGGTGCCCGCGCCGATGCGCTCGACCGCCTCGGCCCTGTTCCTGCTGATCAACAATCTGCTCGGGATCGCCGTCGGCTTCTTCTATTTCGGCTGGATGAGCGACCTGCTGGCCCCGCGGTTTGGCGAGGAGAGCCTGCGCTGGGCCATCTATACTGGCATGGGCTTCTATCTGCTGGCCGCCGTCCTGCTGATCGGGGCCTCGCGGACGCTGAAGCGCGACTGGGTCGATTAGAGCCGGGCCGGTTGCGCCTGCGAAGGGGTCGCGCCTATAAGCGCGGCCAATCCTTCCCAGCGATCGCGGCGGTCTTTCCATGAACATCCACGAATACCAGGCCAAACAGGTTCTGAAGGGCTTCGGGGCCCCGGTCGCCGCGGGCGTCGCCGTGACCTCGGTCGATCAGGTCGAGGCCGCCGCGCGGTCCCTGCCCGGCCCGCTGTATGTCGTGAAGTCCCAGATCCACGCCGGCGGACGCGGCAAGGGCAAGTTCAAGGAACTGGGCCCCGACGCCAAGGGCGGCGTGCGCCTGGCCTTCTCGGTCGAGGAAGCCGTGGCCCATGCGAAGGAAATGCTGGGTAACACCCTGGTCACCGCCCAGACGGGCGAGGCCGGCAAGCAGGTCAACCGCCTGTACATCGAGGACGGGGCCGACATCGACCGCGAGCTGTACTGCTCCCTGCTGGTCGACCGCGCCCACGGCCGCATCGCCTATGTCGTCTCGACCGAGGGCGGCATGGACATCGAGACCGTCGCCCACGACACCCCCGAGAAGATCCAGACCATCGTCATCGACCCCTCGACCGGCGTGACCGAGGCCAATGTGGCCGCGATCAACGCCGCCTACGGCCTGACCGGCGCGGCCGCCGAGGACGGCAAGTCCCTGTTCCCCGTCCTGTATAAAGCCTTTGTCGAGACCGACATGGACATGTTGGAGGTGAACCCCCTCATCGTCATGAAGGACGGTCACCTGCGCGTCCTCGACGCCAAGGTCAGCTTCGACGGCAACGCCCTGTTCCGCCACGACGACATGAAGGCCCTGCGCGACGAGACCGAGGAAGACGCCAAGGAGATCGAGGCGTCCAAATGGGACCTCGCCTATGTCTCGCTGGACGGCAACATCGGCTGCATGGTCAACGGCGCCGGCCTCGCCATGGCGACGATGGACATCATCAAACTGTACGGCAAGGAACCCGCCAACTTCTGTGACGTCGGCGGCGGCGCCGGCAAGGACAAGGTCGCGGCGGCCTTCAAGATCATCACCGCCGACCCCAACGTCCAGGGCATCCTGGTCAACATCTTCGGCGGCATCATGAAGTGCGACGTCATCGCCGAGGGCGTGGTCGCGGCCGTGAAGGAAGTGGGCCTCAAGGTGCCGCTGGTCGTGCGCCTCGAGGGCACCAATGCCGAACTGGGCAAGAAGATCCTGAACGAGAGCGGCCTGACCATCCAGGCCGCCGACGATCTCGACGACGCCGCCCAGAAGATCGTCGCGGCGGTCGGCTGAGGCTCACGCCTCTCCGCCACCGCCCTGCTGACAGACACATCCAGAGATCGATAGACCCATGTCCATCCTCGTCGACAAGAACACGAAAATCATCGTCCAGGGCCTGACCGGCAAGACCGGCGGCTTCCACACCGAACAGGCCCTGGCCTATCACGGCACCCAGATGGTCGCCGGCGTGCACCCGACCAAGGGCGGCACCAACTGGACCGGGTCGAACGGCGAAAGCCTGCCGATCTATGCCTCGGTCGCCGAGGCGAAGGACGCCACCGGGGCCGACGCCTCGGTCATCTACGTCCCGCCGGCGGGGGCCGCGGCCGCCATCATCGAGGCCATCGACGCCGAGATCCCCTTCATCACCTGCATCACCGAGGGCATCCCGGTGCTGGACATGGTCAAGGTCAAGCGGCACCTGGAGGGCTCGAAGTCGCGCCTGCTGGGCCCCAATTGCCCCGGCGTCCTGACCCCCGACGAGTGCAAGATCGGCATCATGCCGGGCTCCATCTTCAAGAAGGGCTCGGTCGGCGTCGTCTCGCGTTCGGGCACCCTGACCTATGAGGCCGTGTTCCAGACCACCAACGAGGGCCTCGGCCAGACCACGGCGGTCGGCATCGGCGGCGACCCGGTCAAGGGCACCGAGTTCATCGACGTGCTGGAGATGTTCCTGGCCGACCCCAAGACCACCTCGATCATCATGATCGGCGAGATCGGCGGCGGCGCGGAAGAAGAAGCCGCCCAGTTCCTGATCGACGAGGCGAAGAAGGGCCGCAAGAAGCCGATGGCCGGCTTCATCGCCGGACGAACCGCGCCCAAGGGTCGCACCATGGGCCACGCCGGGGCTGTCGTCTCGGGCGGCAAGGGCGATGCGGAATCCAAGATCGCCGCCATGGAAGCGGCCGGCATCACCATGTCGCCGTCGCCGGCCCGCCTCGGCAAGACCCTGGTGGACGTGCTCAAGGGCTGACGACTTCCCTTCTCCCTTGCGGGAGAAGGTGCCCCGAAGGGGCGGATGAGGGGTACGAGGACGCATATCGGGCAGGATGAGCGGGGGACTGGCCGACAGGATCGGGAGTCACCCCTCATCCGACCTCGCGGAGCCTGTCCTCCGGCCGATCGAAGATCGGACCGGGGGCTCGGCCACCTTCTCCCGCAAGGGGAGAAGGGAATCGAAGGGGAACAGGGAATTTTTCTCCCTTTTCGCCCTCCTTCGGTCATGACCCATAAGGAAACAGCGCCTATATCAAGCGCTGGCCTCACGCGGATGTGACCGCTACCAAACCCCGGGGCCGAAGTCGGGACGACGAAACACTATGGCGGACGATGCCGGTCGGCTGAACCAGGTCTTTGCCGAGACCAGCTTCCTGTATGGCTCGAACGCCACATTCATCGAAGGCCTGCACGACAAATGGGCCGCCGATCCGGCCTCCGTCTCCGCCGAATGGCGCGCCTTCTTCGACCAGTTGCGAGACAGCGCCACCACCGTCCAGGCCGCCTCGGCCGCCGGGGCCTGGGGCCGCAACCGCAGCCCGGACCCGACCGAGGAGACCGGCGTGTTCGACGGCCGCTGGCCCGCCCCCAAGGCCGATCCGCGCGCCAAGCCCGCCGCCGGCACCCCTGCCGCCCCCGCGGCCGCGCCGGCCCCCGCCGGAGCCTCGGCCGACGAAGTCCGCGCGGCCGCTCACGATTCCATCCGCGTGCTGATGCTGATCCGCAGCTATCGCGTCCGCGGTCACCTGCAGGCCACGCTGGATCCCCTGGGCATCGAGGCCGCCACCAACAATCCCGAGCTGACGCCCGAATTCTACGGCTTCACCGAGGCCGACATGGACCGGCCGATCTATCTGGACGGGGTGCTGGGCCTGCAGACCGGCACCATCCGCGAGGTGCTGGCAATCCTGAAGCGCACCTACTGCGGCAATATCGGCATCCAGTTCATGCATATCGCCGAGCCGGAGGAGAAGTCCTGGCTGCAGCAGCGGTTTGAAGGCGCTGACGCCTTCGAGAAGAACGGCTTCACCCGGGAAGGCAAGATCGCCATCCTGAACAAGCTGATCGAGGCCGAAGGCTTCGAACGCTTCCTGCACAAGCGCTTCCCCGGCACCAAGCGGTTCGGTCTGGATGGCGGCGAGGCCATGGTCCCGGCGCTGGAGCAGATGATCAAGCGCGGCGGGGCCCTCGGCGTCGACGAGATCGTCATCGGCATGGCCCACCGCGGCCGGCTGAACACCCTGGCCGCCGTCATGGGCAAGCCCTACAAGGCCATCTTCCACGAGTTCCAGGGCGGCTCGACCGTGCCCTCGGACATCGAGGGATCGGGCGACGTCAAATACCATATGGGCGCGTCCTCGGACCGCCAGTTCGACGACAACAAGGTCCACCTGTCGCTGACCGCGAACCCGTCCCACCTCGAGATCGTCAACCCGGTCGTACTGGGCAAGGCGCGGGCGAAACAGGCCTTTGACATCCGCGCGGCCAACAAGGGTCTGCCCGAAAGCCAGTGGGCGCTGGACCGGTCCAAGGTCATGCCGCTGCTGATCCACGGCGATGCGGCCTTCGCCGGCCAGGGCGTGGTCGCCGAATGCTTCGCCCTGATGGGACTGAAGGGCTACCGCACCGGCGGGACGATGCATTTCGTCATCAACAACCAGATCGGCTTCACCACCAGCCCGCGCAATTCGCGCTCGACGCCCTATTGCTCGGACGTCGCCCTGATGGTCCAGGCCCCGATCTTCCACGTGAACGGGGACGACCCGGAAGCCGTGGTATTCGCCGCCAAGGTCGCGACCGAGTACCGCCAGAAGTTCAAGAAGGACGTGGTGGTGGACATGTTCTGCTACCGCCGCTTCGGACACAACGAGGGTGACGACCCCACCTTCACCCAGCCGATCATGTATTCGAAGATCCGTGCCCAGCCCTCGACGCGCGAGATCTATTCGAAGCGTCTGGTCGAGGAAGGCGTGATCACGCAAGCCGAGGTCGACGCCGAGATCGCCCGGTTCGAACAGTTCCTCGACGACCAGTTCGAGGCCGGCAAGACCTTCAAGGCCGACAAGGCGGACTGGCTGGACGGCCAGTGGAAGGGCGTCGGCCTGCCCGACGGGGACGAGCGTCGCGGCGACACCGCCGTGCCTGAGGCGAAGCTCAAGGACCTCGGTCACAGGCTGACCACCGTTCCCAACGACGTCGACATCCACAAGACCCTGAAGCGGGTCATCGAGGCCCGGCGCGAGACCATCGACACCGGGGCCAATATCGACTGGGCCACGGCCGAGAGCCTGGCCTTCGCCAGCCTGCTGGACGAGGGCTTCCCCGTCCGCCTGTCCGGCCAGGACTCGGTGCGCGGAACCTTCAGCCAGCGGCACTCGGGCATCATCGACCAGACCACCGAGGAGCGCTACGTCCCGCTCAACAACCTCGGATCCGACCAGGCCCAGTTCGAGGTCATCAACTCGGCCCTCTCTGAAGAGGCGGTGCTGGGCTATGAGTACGGCTACGCCCTCAGCGACCCCAACACCCTTGTGATGTGGGAGGCCCAGTTCGGCGATTTCGTGAACGGGGCCCAGGTCGTGATCGACCAGTTCATCTCCTCGGGCGAACGCAAATGGCTGCGCATGTGCGGCCTGACCATGCTGCTGCCCCACGGCTACGAAGGTCAGGGTCCCGAGCATTCCTCGGCCCGGCTGGAACGCTTCCTGCAGCAGTGCGCCGAGGACAATATGCAGGTCGCCAACTGCACCACCCCGGCCAACTATTTCCACATCCTGCGCCGCCAGATGCACCGGCCGTTCAGGAAGCCGCTGGTCATCATGACGCCCAAGTCGCTGCTGCGGCACAAGAAGGCGGTCTCGACCCTGAAGGACATGGCGGAGGGCTCCTCCTTCCACCGCGTCCTGCACGACGACGCCCAGACGCGTCCCGAGGTGTCGGGCATCACCATCAAGGGCGACAAGGACATCCGCCGCGTCGTGCTGTGCTCGGGCAAGGTCTATTACGACCTGCTGGACGCGCGCGAGAAGAAGGGCGTCACCGACGTCTATCTGATGCGGCTGGAGCAGTTCTATCCGTGGCCGATCAAGTCCCTGTCGACCGAACTGGCCCGCTTCCCCAACGCCGAGCTGGTCTGGTGTCAGGAAGAGCCCAAGAACATGGGTGGCTGGACCTTCGTCGACCCCTGGCTGGAGCTGACGCTGGACAAGCTGGACGTGAAGTCCAAACGCGCCCGATACGTCGGCCGGCCCGCCTCGGCCTCGACCGCCGCGGGGCTGATGAGCCGCCACCTGAAAGAACTCGAGGCCTTCACCTCCGAGGCCCTCGCCTGATCCCGCAGCGTCAGGTGTCTCCCGCCTGACGCGTCCATCGCCTATATGACGCCCACCGCCCCGCTGACCGGAACCTGCCCATGGCCGACATCCTGACCCCCACGCTCGGAGAATCCGTCTCCGAGGCGACCATCGCCAAGTGGAGCAAGAAGGCCGGCGACCCGGTCCGCAAGGACGAGGTCCTGGTCGAGCTCGAAACCGACAAGGTCTCGCTGGAAGTCGTCTCGCCCTCGGACGGGACCCTGGCCGAGATCAAGTTCGCCGAGGGTGACACGGTCACCCCGGGGGCCGTTCTGGGCTCGGTGACCGAGGGGGCCGCTGCTGCTGCGCCCGCCGCTGCAGCGCCGGCCAAGGCCGAGGCTGCCCCCGCCGCGAAAGCCGCGGCAGCGCCGGTCGCCCGTGCCGATGCGCCGGTCGCCTCCGGTGGCGGCGGCGACACCCTGACCCTGACCGTCCCCGCCATGGGCGAGAGCGTGTCGGAAGGCACCCTCGGCAAATGGGCGAAGAAGGCCGGCGATACGGTCAGGAAGGACGAACTGCTGGTCGAGATCGAGACCGACAAGGTCGCCGTCGAGATCTCCTCGCCCGCTGACGGGGTCCTGACCATCAGCGTCGACGAGGGGACCAGCGTGACGCCCGGCCAGGCGATCGGCTCGATCTCGGCGTCCGGCGCAGCGGCTGCTCCGACGGCTGCGAGCGCGCCTGCCCCGGCGGCCGGTGCCTCCGCCGGCGACGCCCCCCTGTCCCCCGCCGTGCAGCGGGTCGTGACCGAGAACAATCTGGACCCGAAGGCGATCGCGCCGACCGGGCCCAAGGGCAACATCACCAAGGGCGATGCCCTCGCCGCTGCTGCGGCCCCCAAGGCGGCCCCGGCGGCCCCCACCTTCGCTGCCTCGGCGCCAGCTCCGGCCGCGACCTCCGCCCCCCGCGCCGACCAGCCGCGCGAGGAACGGGTCAAGATGACCCGGCTGCGTCAGACCATCGCCCGCCGCCTGAAGGAATCCCAGAACACTGCCGCCCAGCTGACCACCTTCAACGAGGTGGACATGACCAATGTCATGGCCCTGCGCAGCCAGTACAAGGACGCCTTCGAGAAGGCCCACGGGGTGAAACTGGGCTTCATGTCCTTCTTCACCCGCGCCGTGGTCGCGGCCCTGAAGGAGATCCCGGCGGTCAATGCCGAGATCGACGGCACCGACATCATCTACAAGAACCACTATGACATCGGCGTCGCCGTCGGCACCGAGAAGGGGCTGGTCGTGCCCGTCCTGCGCGACGCCGACACCCTGTCGCTGGCGGGCATCGAAAAGGGCATCGCCGCGCTCGGCAAGGCCGCCCGCGACGGCGACCTGACCCTGGACCAGCTGCAGGGCGGCACCTTCACCATCACCAACGGCGGCACCTACGGCTCGCTGATGTCGACGCCGATCCTGAATGCGCCGCAGTCCGGCATCCTGGGCATGCACAACATCGTCCAGCGCCCGATGGCGGTGAACGGGCAGGTGGTGATCCGGCCGATGATGTATCTGGCCCTCAGCTACGACCACCGCATCGTCGACGGCAAGGAAGCCGTGACCTTCCTCGTCCGCGTCCGCGACCTGCTGGAAGACCCGGCAAGGGCCCTGCTGGACCTCTGATTGTCCCGGGCGTCGTCCCGGCTTGGTATCTATGTCTGTAGATATGGGGCCCGCCATGGACGACGCCTGGACGCGGAAGGGAAAGGGCGACACGGCGCGGCTGTTCACCAGCGGGGGCAGCCAGGCCGTGCGCCTTCCCAA
Organism: Brevundimonas sp. R86498; assembly: GCF_044598075.1. Classification (GTDB taxonomy): domain Bacteria; phylum Pseudomonadota; class Alphaproteobacteria; order Caulobacterales; family Caulobacteraceae; genus Brevundimonas. The sequence continues at coordinate 634,352 of NZ_CP139004.1, forward strand.
GGCCTATCGGTTCGAGGGCAAGGAAGTCCGCATCCGACGGGAAGGCATGGCAGTGGTGCTCGAGCCAGTGGACCAAGAACCTACCGTACCCGGCACGGACGAGGAATGGGCGGCATTCTGGGCCCGCATCGACGCAATCGGGGATCCCGCCGCGCGTTTTCCTGATCCTCCGCCGCAGGGCATCTCGCCGTCAATCGAACCTTGGTGAACCTCTGCCGGGACGCGAACGTCCTGATCTAGAAAACCTCGCATGGAGCCATCCTGCCTACGTCCGATTCTGACGTACCGGCATGCCAGACTGCGCGTCGCTTCTCGCCCGGTCTTTGACAATCGCATCCCGCCCGAGGTGGCCCTGTCAGCGCCGATCCGGACCATCCGGACCATCCGGACACTATTTTTCGAGTCCGGCGAGGACCTCCGCCGTATCCTGTCCCAGCGCCGGGGGCGGCCGGTCATAGGCGACCGGCGTCACCGACATCCGGATCGGCGAGGCCACGGTCCGCACCGGTCCCGACAGGTCGGCACGCGCCTGTTCGACCTCCAGCCCGCGATGGATCGCCTGCGGCTCGGCGAAGACCTGATCCACCGTATTGACCGGGCCGCACGGCACGCCCGCCGCCTCCAGCCGCCCCATCAGTTCGGCCATGGTCAGGCTCGAGGTAAGCGTCGACAGGACCACCACCGCCTCCGCCCGGCGCGCGATCCGCCCGGCATTGGTGGCGAAGCGGTCGTCGCCCGCCAGCGCCTCCGCCCCCAACGCCCCGCACAGGGCCCGGAACTGGCCGTCATTGCCCACGGCGATCACCACCATGCCGTCCGAGCAGGGGAAGGGCTGATAGGGGACCAGATTGGGATGGGCATTGCCCATCCGCGTCGGCGCGACGCCCGAGACGAACCAGTTGGTCGCCTGATTGGCCAGCATGGCCGCCTGGACGTCGAACAGGGCGATGTCGATGTGCTGGCCCTGTCCCGTCGCCCGGGCGTGCAGCAGGGCAGCCAGAATGGCGTTGGAGGCGTAGAGGCCGGTGGCCAGATCGACCACCGCGACCCCCACCTTCATCGGCTCGGCCCCCGGCGACCCGTCCGGTTGGCCGGTGACGCTCATCAACCCGCCCATGGCCTGGATCATATAGTCGTAGCCGGCCTGGGCGGCCCGCGGCCCGGTCTGGCCGAAGCCGGTGATCGAGCAATAGACCAGACGCGGGTTGATTGCCGCCAGCGCGGCATGGTCGAGGCCGTATTTCGCCAGTCCCCCGACCTTGAAGTTCTCGACCACGACGTCGCAGGTCGCCACCAGCGCCCGGATCGCGTCGGCGCCTTCCGGCGAGGCCATGTCCAGTTCGACCGACTTCTTGCCCCGGTTGGCGCACAGGAAATAGGCGGCGTCGCCCGGCGATCCGTCGGTCCGCGTCGTGAACGGCGGCCCCCACTGCCGGGTGTCGTCGCCCGTGCCCGGTCGTTCGATCTTGATCACCTCGGCCCCCAGATCGGCCAGCATCTGGGTCGCCCAGGGGCCGGCCAGCACCCGCGACAGATCCAGCACGCGCACGCCCGCGAGGGCTCCGGGGGGGCTCATCTCACAGGCCCGGGTCGAAGGCGCCCGCCTCCCGCATCCGGGTCTCGCGCGCGATCTCGGCCCGGTAGCCCAGATCATCGGCCATCCGCCTGATCTCGCCCGACACCGTGGTCCGGTGCAGACCGGGCACCAGACCGTGGATGAAGGCGCAGGCCGACAGCCCGGCCAGCCGAAGCCCCATCCGGGCGGCGACCCCGGCATGGTGCCAGTAGGTCTCGCCCACCTCGCGCGGGTGGTCGGCGAACAGTCGGTTCAGGGATCGGATCATGGGGTCAGCCTAGCCTGCGACGCCGCCGGTCTCTACCCGTCGCGCGCATTCTGGCCTAGACCGGGGCCGACACCGCCCGACAGACGTGACGCAAGGATCCCCCATGGCCGACGGCACCGCCCCCCTGACCCAGACCTACCGGTGGGATGACCCCTTCGACCTCGAGAGCCGGCTGACGGAGGACGAGCGCGCCATCCGCGACGCCGCCCGTACCTATGCCCGCGAGGCCCTGCTGCCCCGGGTCGTGGCCGCCTTCCGCGACGAGGTGTTCGACCGCGCCATCATGACCGAGATGGGCGAGATGGGGTTTCTCGGGGCCATGCTGCCCGAACAGTACGGCGGCTCGGGCGTCAGCCATGTCGCCTATGGCCTGATCGCGCGCGAGATCGAGGCGGTCGACAGTGGCTATCGCTCTGCCATGTCGGTGCAGTCGTCGCTGGCCATGTATCCGATCCATGCCTTCGGGTCGGAGGAGCAGAAGATGCGCTTCCTGCCCCGGATGGCGGCGGGCGAGCTGATCGGCTGTTTCGGCCTGACCGAGGCCGACGGCGGCTCCGACCCGGCCTCAATGAAGACGAGGGCGGTCGCGGCCCCGGGCGGCTACCGGCTGAACGGCGGCAAATACTGGATCACCAACTCCCCCATCGCCGACCTCGCCATCGTCTGGGCCAAGCTGGATGACGTCATCCGCGGCTTCATCGTCGAGCGCGATTTCGACGGCTTCACCACCGGCAAGATCGGCGACAAGCTGTCCTTGCGCGCCTCCATCACCGGCGACATCGGCCTGAACGACGTCTTCGTGCCCGAGGCCAATCTGCTGCCCGGCGTGAAGGGCCTGCGCGGCCCGTTCTCCTGCCTGAACAAGGCCCGTTACGGCATCGCCTGGGGGGCCATGGGGGCGGCCGAGTTCTGCCTTCATGCCACGCGCGACTATGTCGGCGAGCGCATGCTGTTCGGCCGGCCGCTGTCGTCACGCCAGCTGGTGCAGAAGAAGCTGGCCGACATGTCGACCGAGATCGCCCTGGGCTTTGAGGGGGCCTGGGCGCTGGGCCGGCTGCTCGACACCGGGGCCTTCGTGCCCGAGGCCATCTCGATGATGAAGCGCAACAACTGCGGCAAGGCCCTGGCCATCGCCCGCGAGGCCCGCGACATGCACGGCGGGGCCGGCATCACCGGCGAGATGCACGTCATGCGCCACGCCATGAACCTCGAGACCGTCAACACCTACGAAGGCGCCCACGACGTCCACGCCCTGATCCTGGGCCGGGCGATCACGGGCGAGAGCGCGTTCTGATTTCTCCTCCCTGCGCCGCAGGCGTGGGGAGGTGGCGCGGCGCGCCTTCAGCGCCGTGACGGAGGGGGCGAGGTCGTCTTCGAGATGAGGGCTGGAGGGAGCTGGCCGGCGACACCGTGTCGCCCCCTCCGTCTCTCCGCTTCGCTCCGAGCCTTGCGGTCGGCTCGTATACGAGCCGACCGCAAGCCCCATCGCTACGCGACAGGGAGGAAACGGAAGCCTATCCCTCGCAGCCCGTCGTGCGCTGGCTCCAGGTGATGGCGGCGATGGTCCAGGTTCCGTCCTTGCGGACCAGATCGAAATGGTTGGCTCCGCAGTGGCTGATCGCGCCGTCGACCCGGAACAGATAGCGGCCCCAGACCATGGCGACGTCGCCGTCGATGGCCACAATCGGGTCAGGCATGACCTCCTCGAACCGTTCGGGGCCCGGGCGAAGGCCGTCGGCGAACTGGTCCGCCGTCAGACGGCGGAAGACGCGACCGCCGTCTGGGCGCTCAACCACGACGGTCATCCGCGCCTCGGGATCGAAATGGGCGGCCAGCCGGGTCCCGTCGCGCGCCGCGAGGGCGGCGAAGGTCGCCTCCACCGGGGCCAGCACCGCCCGGGCCTCGGCCGAGGCCGGGTCGGCGGGCACGGTCGTCTGAAGGGCTGCGACGGTCAGGATCAGAGGCAGGGACATGGCAAGGGTCCTATGACCGGCGCCGGGTCGCGCCGCCCGGGACGCTATCACGCCCCGCCGGGCCGACAAGCCGGCCGGGCAGCCGCCTAGGGTCGGGGCGTCTCCGCTGCCGGAGCGGAGCCCGTGTTGACCTCGGGCACATACAGACCCGTCACCAGCCGGGTCACAAACCCGACCGCCTGGGTCCGGGGCCCGAACAGGGCGCAGGGGTCGGGATCCGCGATCTCGCGCACCTCCCGGTCCTCGGGCGCGATGGTGTCGCCCACCGCGTCCCCCAGCGGCTCGGCCAGCTGCAGGGCATCGCCGACGCGCGACAGGGAGGGGGTATCGGTCCCGACCGTATTGGCCCGCCGCGCCCAGGCCAGGGCCGCGACCTGCTGGCCGTCGGGGCCGACAAGCTCGGTCTCGACCGCCAGCCCGCCGGTCGTCCCCGGCACCCGGATCGTCCCGGGCCCGGGAATGAGCATGTTGGCGATGGCCGCAGCCCCCGACCCCGCAGCCCCGGTCGGCCGAATCTCGACCACACCGGTCCGCAAGCGGGCGGTCCCTGACGCCGCAGGGGTCACGGTGAACCGCTCGCTGACCTCATAACAGATCTGGCGGTCCACCTCGCGCAGGACCATGGCCTTCTCGGGCTCCGACAGGCCGGTCCCGGCAGAGCCCACCAGCACGGCTGGCTCGAGGTAGACGCCCTCGATCTGCCCGGCCGCCGCGTCGTCCCGCCTCTGGCGAATCGAGGCCCGGATCGTGTCCTCCCGCGTCACCAGCCCGTCGTACCGGCTCAGAAAGCCGGTGTCGGCGACGGGGACCGTCTGACAGCCGGCGGCGGCCAGGCCGACCAGAAGAAGACCGGGGAGATGTTTCATGGGGGGCTCTGGGTGAGGGACAGACAAGGGTAGAACGCTGCCCGCCCAGAAACGATCATCCCGCCTGACATTGTCAATCCACCCCGGACCGGAGGCGATCGCCGGCGACCGGATGACGATGGAGGTCACGCGCCCCGGCGCCATCGTCATCGCCCGGTTCCCGCGCTAGTCTGCTCCCCGGACAAGGACACAGGACTGATGACGCGCACACGATTGCTGACCGCCACGACCCTCGCCCTGACGCTCACGGGCCTGTCGGCCGGAGCGGTCCTGGCGCAGTCACCGGCCCGGAACTTCCCCCTGCCCTATGACAGCCAGCGCGGCGTGTTCAGTTTCGCGGCCGGGCTGGAACGGTCGCTTCCCGCCGTGGTCCAGGTCACCACCCTGGGCGTTTCGGGCGGACCGACCACGGGCCAGACCGAACCGACCGCCGTGGCCAGCGGCTCGGGCGTGATCATTGATGCGCAGGAAGGGATCATCGTCACCAACCACCATGTGGTGGAGGGGGGCCAGAAATTCCGCGTGGACATGACCGACGGCCGGCTGGTCGAGGCGGTCCTGATCGGGTCGGACAAGGCCACCGACATCGCCGTCCTGCGGATCGAGGCCTCGGGCCTGTCGCAGGTGGAAATGGTCGATTCCGACACCCTGCGCACCGGGGACCTGGCCTTTGCGGTCGGCTATCCCCTGGGTCTGGACCAGACCCTGACCATGGGGGTGATCTCGGGCCTCGGGCGCTCGGGCATGGGCGATGCGGTCGAGGACTATATCCAGACCGACGCGGCGGTGAACTCGGGCAGTTCCGGCGGGCCGCTGCTGGACAGCCGGGGCCGGCTGATCGGCATCAACACCTCCATCCTGTCGGGCGACATGGGCGGCGGTAACGACGGCATCGCCTTTGCCGTGCCCACGCGCATCCTGCTGTTCGTCGTGGACCAGCTGCGTGCCACGGGCGAGGTCGCGCGCGGCCAGATGGGAGCCACCCTGGGCTCCCTGACGGCCGATCGGGCGGTCGAGAAGGGCCTGGGGTTCGTGCGGGGTGCCGTGGTCGAGGACGTGGTGCCAGGGTCGCCAGCAGAGCGAGCGGGCCTGATGCGCGGCGACATCATCACCCGGGTCCAGAATCGGCCCGTGGCCAATGCCGGCTCGGTCCAGGCCACGATCGGCATCGTCCCGCCCGGGACCGCAATCGCCCTGGTCTATCTGCGCTTCGGCCAGGAGACCGCCACGACGGTCACCATCGAACGCCCGTCCGCAGGGACAGTCCAGATCGGGCGCAACGCCGTCGAAGCCTGGGGTGCGAACTTCCGCGAGGTGAGGCCGTCAGACGGACGGGGGGAGGCCGTCGGAGCGCTCGTTGCGGCCGTTGAGGGCGGGTCCCTCGCGGCGCGGCAGGGACTGGTTGCGGGCGATCTGGTCACGGCCGTCAATAACGGGCCGGTCTCGAGCCTCGCAGACCTCGGCGCGCTGCTCGGGGGGGACGGCGGAGTGACGCTGACGGTCGGGCGGGTCGGGGAGGATCAACCCGTTACGGTCATCCTGTCAGCGCCGGACTGATCTGCGGCAGGCTGACCCGGACAGCAAAACGCCCGCCATGCCGGGAGGGGGGAGGAAGGCAGGGCGGGCGTCTCGCTTTGGAGGGTTCGTCGGCCCGGCGAAGCCCTTCGTGGACGCATCCAGGGGGGCTGGGGGGGCTGTTCAGGATCCGGACGCATCCAGGCTCCGTCAGGCCGACCATCACTGTATCGTCGTCCAAACGGGCCGGCGCAGGACCGAAACGGGGCCATTTCATGGCTCTGTCACATTGTCCGCATTCACTGGCGTTCGACGCAGGCGGGCCTAGATTGGCACAATGAGCGCGGAGACCCCATCGCCCGCCGGAGACGGCCCCCCCGGGAGCGGCCCGGTGTTTTTCGAACGCCGGGAGCTGGACCTCATCCTGCGGGTCTACGGCCGCATGGTGGCGCAGGCCGAATGGCGGGACTACGCCATGGCGGGCGGCAAGGAGGCGGCCGAGTTCGCTGTCTTCCGGCGATCCGGCGATGCTCCGGCCTACCGGATCGAAAAACGCCCCGCGCTCCAGACCCGTCAGGGGCAGTGGTCGGTGATCGGCGAGGGCGGGGTGGTGCTGAAGCGCGGGCGCGAGCTGGCCCAGGTGCTCAGGGTCTTCGACAGCCGGAAATTTCAGGTGGTCGAATAGGAAAAAGGCCCCGCGTTGCCGCCGGGGCCTTCCTGTTTGTCTCGCAGTCGAAGCCCTAGTTGCGGTTGCCGCCCATGAAAGCCAGCAGGAACTGGAACAGGTTCACGAAGTTGATGAACAGGCTCAGAGCTCCAAAACCCGTCGCTACTCCCATGGCGGCGCGGTCTCCGCCCAGCTGATAGTAGGTCATTTTCAGACGCTGGGTGTCGTAGGCGATCAGGCCGGCGAAGATCAGAACGCCCAGACCCGAGATGATCAGATACAGCGTCCCCGACTGCATGAACATGTTCACGATCGAGGCGATGATCAGGCCGATCACGCCCATGATCAGGAACGAACCCATGGCCGTAAGGTCTTTCTTGGTCGTGTAGCCCACCAGGCTCAGCGCCCCGAACGAGGCCGCCGTCACGAAAAAGGTGGAGGCGAGGGACCCGCCCGTATAGCGCAGGAACAGGATGCCCATGCCCGCGCCGATCGAAGCGACGACGCCCCAGTACAGCATGTTCACGCCGCCGGCCGTCGGGTTCTTCATGAAGAACATCGAGCCGAACAGCAGCACCAGCGGCAGGAACTGGACCACCATACCCAGCATCGTCAGGCCGACGCGGCCGTCCGCGGTCACCGAAAACAGCAGCTGCTGTACGGCCGGGACATTACCGGTGGCATAGGCGAGCGCCCCGGCGACCAGCAGGCCTAGAGCCAGCTTGTTGTAGACGCCCAGCATGAAGCTGCGCAGTCCGGCATCCACGGCCATGTCGGCCTGGGCGGGTGCCGGGGTCGAAAAACCGTTTCTGAAGTCGCTCATCGCGAGTGTCTTCTCCCTTTGGAGCGGTGGAAAGACCCACCGCCGATGTCGGAAATATCGTGGGACAGGCCCCGTTACGCAAGGGAAGAAGCGCCGCAGGGGTTCCGAAGACTTCCCGCGTCTCACGTCACCCGCTACGAACGGTCGCATGCTGCGCCTGTTCACGGCCATCCCGATCCCCTTTGACGTGGCCGCCACCCTGGCCCGTCGTCAGAGCGGCCTGCCCGGTGCCCGCTGGCGTCCGGCCGAGGCCCTGCATGTGACCCTGGCCTTCTACGGGGACGTCCCGGAACGGCAGGCGGACGATCTTGCCGCGGAACTGGCGCGGATCCCCGGGGGGCCGTTCGAGATCCAGCTGAAGGGTGTGGGGGCCTTCGGAGACGCCCACCGGAGCCATACCCTGTGGGCCGGCGTCGACGGGGGAGAGCGGCTGGGCATCCTGGCCGGGCGCTGTCGGGCGGCGGCCGAGCGGGCCGGCATCCGGACAGAGCCCCGCGTCTATCGCCCGCATCTGACCCTCGCCTATCTGAAGACCCAGACCAATCCCGACCGCATCGGGGCCTGGATCACGGGGCACAATCTGCTGAGCTCGCCGCCGATCCCCGTTGACAGGTTCGGCCTGTACTCGAGCGTCCTCAGCGAGGGCGGCAGCCATTACGATCTGGAACGGGAGTATCCGCTGTGAGCCCTCCTGCCGCCACCGGTCCCATCCTGCACACAGCCCGGCTCATCCTGCGGCCGCCGGCCCTTGAGGATTTCGAGCGGTGGGCCGACTTCCAGGCCGACCCCGAGACCACCCGCTTCATCGGGGGGCCCCAGGCCCCCGCCCAGGCGTGGCGGGCGATGATGTCCATCGCGGGGGCCTGGGCTCTGAGCGGGGTCGGCTTCTTCTCCGTCATCGAGAAATCCAGCGGCCAGTGGATCGGCCGGATCGGCCCGTGGTTTCCTCATGGATGGCCCGGGCACGAGGTCGGCTGGAGCCTGCATCGCGATGCGATGGGCAAGGGCTACGCACTGGAGGCTGCCGTCGCCAGTCTGGACTATGCCTTTGACGTCCTCGGCTGGGACGATGTGATCCACGCCATCGACCCCGACAATGCCCCTTCCCAAAACCTCGCGCGGCGGCTGGGGTCGGTCAATGGTGGACCCGGCAGGCTGCCCCCTCCTTTCGAGGACGCCGTCGTCGATCTCTGGGGTCAGACACGGGCGGACTGGACGAGGAACCGGCAGCGACTCATCCGCTGAGGCAACCGGATCGGGGCTGCGGCCGTAGCTTGGACCCACGGAGAGTTGATCCATGCCGCACCCTCGACCGGGTCCGGGCGCCGGGGTTCGACACCGCCGGCGTGATCCAGACCGGGCGGTGACGAAGCCGCCCCCAAGCCGTCGCACGCTTGAAAACGGAACACAACCGGAACATAAAGGCGGATGCCCGCCACCGTCCATCTTGAGCTGGTGTCCAGCCGCCCCGAGACCACCCAGGGCGTCACCCGCGGGGCGGCCCGTCTGCTGATCGACCTGGGCTATGCGCCCCTGCTGGAAGTCGGGCTACCGAACGGGCGACGCGCCGATGTCATGGCTCTGGGTCGTAAGGGCGACATCGTCATCTGCGAGGTGAAGTCGGGGATCGAGGACTACCGCGTCGATCGTAAATGGCCCGAATATGCGCCCTTCTGTGACACCTTCTATTTCGCCGTGGCCCCGGAATTCCCGGACGGAATCCTGCCGCCGGAACCGGGACTGATTGTGGCCGATGGCTTTGGTGGAGCCGTGGTGCGCAACGCGACAGCCAGCCCCCTTTCCGGCCCCCGCCGAAAGGCCCTGACCCTCGCCTTCGGCCGGCTGGCGGCTTTGCGGGTCCGTCCAGCCTAGCGCGGGGCGCGCTTGGCGAGGATGCGCTGCAGGGTGCGGCGGTGCATTCCGAGGCGCCGCGCGGTTTCCGAAACATTGTGGTCACACAGCTCGTAGACCCGCTGGATGTGTTCCCAGCGCACCCGATCGGCGCTCATCGGATTGTCGGGCGGCTCGGGGGCGTCTCCGGTCGCCAGCAGCGCCTTGACCACATCGTCGGCGTCAGCGGGCTTGGACAGATAGTCGACCGCCCCGGCCTTGACGGCGGCGACCGCCGTGGCGATCGCCCCATAGCCGGTCAGCATCACGATGCGGGCATCGTTCCGCCGCTCGCGGATAGCCTCCACGACCTTCAGGCCGTTTCCGTCCTCCAGCCTCATATCCAGCACGGCGAAGGCGGGCTGATGGGCACGCAGGGCGTCCATCGCCTCGCTGACGGAAGCCGCGGTCGTCACCTGGAAGCCGCGCGCCTCGAGCGCCCGTCCAAGGCGGGTGCGCAGGGCCTGATCGTCGTCCAGCAACAGGAGCGAGCGGTCCTCGAGCCCGGCGATACGGTCTTCCATTATGGCAGCAGTGGTCGGCATGAGTGTTCTCCCTGACCCCAAGTCGGCCCGACTACAGCCACGGTCAAGCGGTGCGGCGATGCAGCGCATGCCGCAGCCGGGAACTTCAGACTTCCAGCGACCGGCGTTGCCAGCGCACGGTCACCCGCGCGCCCCGGTTGATGCCCGGGCCGCCTTCCCCCTGACCGACCACGACCTGGCCGCCCGTCCGTTCCAGAAGGGTGCGGGCGATGAAGAAGCCGAGGCCCATTCCGCCCTGGCTGGGGATCACCTCGGGATCCAGCGCCGGGGGCTGACTCGCGGCGACCTTGCCCTTGCGCGGCGGGCGGGCGGCGGCTGCCGCGATCTGGGCGGCCAGGGCCTGGCGCGCCTTGCCCTGGGGCCGGCTGGTCACATAGGGCTCACCCAGGCGGGGCAGGATGTCCGGCGCAAACCCCGGGCCGTCGTCCAGGACCTCGACGGTGATCCACTGGGCATCGGCTATCCCCTGGACGCGCACGTGGGTCGCGGCAAAGTCGGCCGCGTTCTCGACCAGGGCGGACAGGCCGTGGACAACCTCCGGAAGACGTCTGACATGGGGTTCGGCCATGCCTGTGGGCGTGCGAACCACCACCTCAATGTCGAGGTCGAAACCAAGATGGGGGTCCACCACCTCGTTCAGCAGGGCCTTGAAGCCGACTTCGGTATAGAGCTCATCACCATCCTCGGGGCGCTGGGACAGCCGTTTGAGAATATCACGGCAACGGTCGGCCTGAAGCAGCATCAGCCGCGCATCCTCGGCGATCGGGCCATCGGGGGGAGAAGCCCGCAGGAGCTCCTTGGCGACCACCTGGATCGTGGCGAGGGGCGTTCCGAGTTCGTGGGCCGCCGCAGCGGCCAGTCCGCCCAGCGCCGCCAGCCTCTGCTCGCGCTGCAGCACGTCCTGGGTGGTGGCGAGGGCCAGCTCCAGCTTTTCAGCGTCGGCCGCGACCCGCCAGGCATAGGCGGCGGTGAACACCACGCCGGTGATCAGGGCGAGGCCAACCCCGAACCGGTACAGGGGCGGCAGATTGAGCTCGGTGCCCGACTGCCACGGCAACGGCATCGACCAGAAGAACAGGGACGTTGTCGAGATCAGCACCATCAGGCCCAGGGCCAGGGCCTGGCGACCCGGCAGGGATGCCGCCGCTACCGTCACCGGCGCGACCAGCAGCAGGCAGAAGGGATTCTCCAGGCCGCCGGTGAACGCGAGCAGGGCCGACAGCTGCAGGATGTCGAAGCCCAGATGGAGGGCGGTCTGGCGGCCATCGGGGAGACGGCCATCCGCCTGGCGCAGGCGGGCCATGGCCATCAGGTTCACGACCACGCTGGCCCCGATGACAGTCAGGACCTCCCAGAGTGGCAGGGGGAAGTGCAGCATGCCCACCAGCACCACGACCGTGGCCGTCTGGCCGAGGGCCGCCAGCCAACGCAGGATGATCAGCGTCCGCAGCGACAGGCCCCGGCTGCGGCGGGGCAGGTCGCGCCAGCCGTTTCCGGCCGGAGGGGGCTGCGACGCCGGGCTGGTTTCACTCGAGCTCATGCCGGGTCTATAGACCGGTCGCGAGCCCCTGTCGGCCTGATCCACGAGAGACACGATGCCACGCCGTTCCATCCTCCTGTTCGCCGGTGCCTGTGTTGCCATCGCCGCCGCACTGGCAACAGTGACAGTGATGGTCGTCACCAACCGCGATCGGACCCAGGCGGTGGCCGGGGGCTCCGCGACGGGCCAGCCTGCGATCGGCGGTCCCTTCCAGCTGGTCAACCAGGATGGGCAGTCGGTCGACCAGACCATGCTCGAGGGCAAATGGAGCCTCGTCTTCTTCGGCTTCACCTATTGCCCGGACTTCTGCCCCACCACCCTGACCACTCTGGAAGCGACCCGTCAGCGTCTGGGCCCCGCCGCGGAAAACCTGCAGATCGTATTCGTCTCGGTCGATCCCGAACGGGACACGCCGGCGGCGCTGAAAACCTATCTATCCTTCGACGAATTTCCGCCCGGTGTCGTGGGGCTGACCGGCACCCCCGAACAGGTCGCCAGCGCCGCCCGGACGTACCGCGCCTATTACGAGAAGGTCGGTGAGGGCGAGGGCTACACCATGAACCATTCCCTGACCGTCTATCTGATGGGACCGGACGGTCAGTTCCGCTCCGCGCTGGCCCACGACCTTGGGCCCGACCGCTCGGCCCAGCTGATCGAGCGGGTCATGGCCCGGGGCTAGGCGATCGCCGGAGACATAAATCCTTTTGCAGTGCAGCGCGTTCTATGATGGCATCGCCACCTTGGCGAAGCCGGTCACAGGATTTCATGCTCTACGCACTTCATGAGCTCGCCTATTCCTCGGCGCAGCCTTTCCGGATCGGCGCCTCGTTTGCGCGCAAGTTCTGGACCTCACCCTTCAATCCGGCCGCCGGGACGGCGCTGGGTCGTAACGCCTATGCCTCGGCGGAGCTGTTCGAGAGCGTCACCCGGCGATACGGCAAGCCCGCTTGGGGCCTCGAGGTCATCAATATCGACAACCAGCCGGTGCGGACGACCGAACAGATCGTCTGGCAGAGCCCCTGGGTCCGGCTGGTGCGGTTCGCGCGCAACGTCGGCGATCTGAAACGGGCCGGAAAGCCGGTCGCAGCCCCCAGTGTGCTGATCGTCGCCCCCCTGTCCGGCCACTATGCCACCCTGCTGCGGGGCACCGTAGAGACCTTCCTGCAGGACCACGACGTCTATGTCACCGACTGGGTCAACGCCCGTCAGGTGCCCATGCTGGAAGGCCGTTTCGACTTCCACGACTACATCGATCACGTCCGGACCATGCTGGCGCAGATCGGACCCCGCGCCCACGTCGTCGGCGTCTGTCAGCCCGGCCCGCCCGTCCTCGCCGCCGGGGCCATCATGGCGGCGGAAAACGATCCCAACCGCCCGGCATCCATGACCTTCATGGGATCGCCCATCGACGCGCGCCTGTCGCCGACCGTGACCAACCAGCTGGCGGAGGCGAAACCCTTCGCCTGGTTTCAGTCCAACATGATCCACACCGTGCCCCTGCCCTATCCGGGCTTCGGCCGGGAGGTCTATCCGGGGTTCGTCCAACTCTACAGCTTCATGTCCATGAACGAGCAGCGCCACAAGGACGCCCACTGGGAGTATTTCCGCGACCTGGTTTCCGGAGACGGGGACGGGGTCGAGAAGCACGAACAATTCTACGACGAGTATCTGTCGGTCCTCGACCTGACCGAGGAGTTCTATCTCCAGACCATCGATATCGTCTTCCAGTCACACCTTCTGCCCCGGGGCCTGCTGGAACACCGGGGCGTCCCGGTGGATCTGACGAAGATCACCGACATCGGCCTGATGACCGTGGAAGGCGAAAAGGACGACATCTCGGGCGTCGGTCAGACCCAAGCCGCCCACGGACTGTGCGTCAATATTCCGGACGAGCGCCGGGTCCTTTACGTGCAGCCGGAGGTCGGTCACTACGGGGTCTTCAACGGGCGGCGGTTCCGCGAGGACATCTACCCCCGGACCCGGGATTTCATTGCCGCGAATGAAAAGCTCTCTGCCGTACCGGACCGGAGAACGGCTGCCGCTTGAGGGCGGTCACGCCCTTCGACTGAGCGTCAATCCCCGCGCCCGCCGCATCTCGATCCGCATCGATACGCGGGCAGGCGAAGCCGTGGCGGTGGCCCCCAGCGAACGTCGTCTCGGCGACGCCGTCGCCTTCGCCCGTTCGCGAACGGACTGGATCATGGAGCGGCTCTCCGCCCGGCCCGACGGAACTGTTCTCGAACCGGGGGCGGTCCTCCCGTTCAGGGGCGCATCGGTGCGGCTGGAGGCTGTGCCGGGCGCGGCTTCGGCCCGTCTGATCGAGGGCGCGGACGGGCCCCGGATCGTTTCAGGCGGTGAGGGCCAGGCCTTTGCCCGCAGGGTCACCAATCTGCTGCGCAGAACCGCACGGGCGGCACTGGAGGCCCGGACGAGCATCCACCTGCGCGCGCTCGGCCAGGGGCCGGTCACGGTCACGATCAATGATCCCGCGTCACGCTGGGGCTCTTGCACCCCCCGATCGCGGTCCATTCGCTATTCCTGGCGCGTCATCATGGCTCCACCGGCGGTGCTGGACTATCTGGCCGCGCATGAGGTGGCCCATCTCGTCCATGCCGACCACAGCCCGTCCTACTGGTCCGTGGTCCGCAGACTTGTCGGTGACCCGACGCCCTTCCGGGCCTGGCTGCGTGAGCACGGCGCGGCCCTTCACGCCATCGGACGCCGGACAGGCGAGCCCTAGAAGAACAGCGGGCTGGCCGGCTTCTCGGGCTGGAGTTCGGGTTCCGGCCGCTGGTTCGGGGGATCGTCGCGACGCGGGGCCGGATCCCGAACCGGAGGGGCACCGGCAGCCGGCTTGCCCGGCACATAGGGCTCGCCCTGGTTCGGATCGACTCCGTCGATGACGGTGGAATCGCCGAACGGGTCCTCGACCGCCCCCATCAGGTCCCCGATCGGATCGGGCGCGACCCAGCCTTCCGGCATGGGCGGGCCATTGGGAATCGGCTGGACATTCAGACGCGGCAGGGCGGCCTCCATGAAGCCTTTCCAGATGGCGGCGGGGGCAGCGCCACCGGTGACGCCCCGCATGGCGGTATTGTCGTCCTTGCCCACCCACACCGCCGTGACGAAACCGCCGGTGTAGCCGACGAACCAGGCATCCTTGTAGTCCGAGGTCGTCCCCGTCTTGCCGGCGATATCGCGGCCGGAGATCGCCGCGGAGCGCGCCGTCCCGCCGGTGACCACGCCCCGGAGCATCTGGTTCATGTAGTAGAGGGCGGGATTGTTGATGGCCTGGCCCGCAGCCGGATCCCGGGCCCCCTGCTGGTAGATCACGCGTCCCTGCGGCGTCCGGATGCGGCTGATGCCATAGGCCGTGACCCGGCGCCCGCCGTTGGCGAAGGCGTCATAGGCTGTGGCCATATCGAGCGGCGACACCTCGACTGCACCCAGGGCCATGGCCGGCTCCAGCCCGATGCGCGAGCTGATTCCCAGCCGCCGCGCGGCACGGGCGACGCTGTCGCGACCGATCTGGTCGGCAATCGAGGCCGCGACCGTATTGGTCGACTGGGCGACAGCATTGGCCAGACTCATCGGACCGGCGAAGGTGCCAGAGTAGTTGCGCGGGCTCCAGTTCCCGATGCGGATGGGCTCGTCGACCACAGGAGTTTCGGGCGTGTAGCCCGCCTCCATGGCGGCCAGATAGACAAAGGGTTTGAAGGCCGACCCGGCCTGGCGGCGCGCATCCACGGCGCGGTTGAACTGGCTGTCGGCATAGGAGGCCCCGCCGATCATGGCCCGCACCCGGCCGTCACCGTCGAGGGCGACCAGTGCGGCCTGTTCGACGCCGCGCGATTCGTCCCGCTCAAGGATGCGGCGCACATTGCGCTCGGCGGCCGTCTGCAGGGTCAGATCGAGGGTCGTCTCGACGATCAGGTCCTCGGTGGGCTCGCCCACCAGGCCCCGGATCTCCTTGTCCAGCCAGTCGATGAAGTACTGGGCATGCTGGGTCGCAAGGGTGCGCGAGACCCGCACGGGCTCCAGAACGGCGGCTGCACGCTGCTCGGCGCTGATGACGCCAGCATCCTCCATCTCGTCCAGGACCACCGTGGCCCGCGCGGCGGCCCGTTCACCTTCGGAGACCGGGGAATAGCGGGACGGGGCTTTGAGCAGTCCGGCCAGCAGGGCCGCTTCCCCGACCGTCAGGTCCTTGGCCCCCTTGTCGAAATAGCGTTGCGACGCCGCCTCGATGCCGTAGGCCCCGGCACCGAAATAGACCCGGTTCAGATAGAGGGCGAGGATCTCCTCCTTGGAGAATTTCAGCTCCAGCCACACGGCCAGCATCAACTCCTGCACCTTGCGGCGGATGTTCTGGTCGGGCGTCAGGAAGAGGTTCTTGGCGAGTTGCTGGGTGAGGGTCGATCCGCCCTGGACGATACGACCCGCGCGCATGTTGGCGGCCATCGCGCGGCTCATGCCGACCGGATCAAACCCCGGATGCCAGTAGAAGCGACGGTCCTCGATGGCGATGAAGGCCGCCGGGACGTAGTCCGGCAGCGAGTCGAGATCGGCCGGCGGGGCCTGTTGCGAGCCTCGCGTGGCGATCAGGGCTCCGTTGCGATCAAGGTAGGTGATCGAGGGCTGGCGATCGACGCCGTACAGGGCCGAGGTGTCGGGCAGTCCACGCGCGAAGACGGCGAAGAACACCACCAGAAAGATCAGGCCCCAGACCGCAACCACGGCGGACCAATAAAGGGCCCGCTGAAGCGGCGTGCGCTGTGCACCCGACCCGCCGCCCCTCGCCCCTTGACCCGGTCCCGCCATCTGCACCCTCAAGCTGAACCGGTTCTATAGCCGGTCGCGCGGCCTACAGAAACGGCGTTCCCGTGAACGGCGCATGAAGACCTGACACCAGCGTGATGCCGGTTTCAGCCGAAACGATGGCGCGAGGGTTAACGCTTGCTCATTCCGACAGGAACGCGTCGAGCGCCGCATGGAAGACCTGGGGCTGGTCGAGGAAGATGAAGTGGGCGCTATCATCCACGCGCTTCAGGGTCGCTCCGGCCAGGGTTCCGTAGGAGGCTTGATAGATGCTGTCGGTGATCTCGGGCGTCATCCTCGGATCATTGAACCTGACGTACAAGACCTCCGTCGGAGCCGTGATCCGCGCCAGCTCCGGCCGCAGATCGGTGACAATCAGTTCGCGATAGGCATTGGTGGAGACCCGCCGGTCGCTGGCCGCAGTGTCCGCCAGAACGGCGGCGCGGGCGGCCTCGGTGTTGACCATGGCGGCCACCGTGGACGCCGCCATCGCCTCATACTGTTCGTCCGGGGCCGCGCTCATGCCGGCATGGACCTGATCGGCGACAGCCGCGACGGCTTCGGCCGATGCACCCGGCGGGGCGAACATCGCGCCCATATAGGGAATCATGTCGACGACCATCAGCCGCCCTATGGCGTCCGGATGCCGGGCCGTCAGCATCAGGCCGATCGTGCCGCCCATCGAGTGGCCGACAACCGCGGGCTTTTCCAGTCCCTGCTCCGCGATGTAGCGGGCGATTTCGTCTGCCACCGGGGCGGCAACGGGGCCTTCGGCATTGCCCTTGGCCGGTGCGCCGGCGAAGCCCTGAATGTGAACCCGGTGCACGCGCCAGCCTGCACCGAGATGATCGACGGTCCCCTGCCACACCTCGGGCGACGAACTCAGCCCGGGGATCAGAATGATGTCACGCACGCCCGGACCCGAAGCGCCGTCGATACGCACATGCATCCGCTCCGAGGCGAAATCCGCATGATGATGGCCGTGGTTCGCTGGCCCGCCGGCTCCGGTCTGGGCGATGGCGGCGACAGGAGCCGAAGCGAGCAGGAGGGCGAAGGCGGCGGCGCGGAACATGGCGAAACTCCCCGGTTGATCTGCTGGTATCACACCATATCAACTTTGTTATGTAAAGCGCTCTGTATGGATGGTGACGACAGGGGTGCTGACGCTCTGATACAGAACGGGTATGATGCCCGCTGCTCCAGATTCCGTCCCGTCCGGTCCTTCATCCGTCCGTGCCGACGCCGCGCCATCCCGAGCCGGAGCAACCCCGTTCGGCAAGGGCTTCGTGACCGACGCCTGGTACTTTGTAGCCCTGGGGCGTGACATCGCCCCTGCCGACCTCAAGCGCCACGAGATCATGGGCGAGCCCGTGCTCGTCGGACGGACCCGCGCCGGTGCCGTCTATGCCATGCGGGACATCTGCCCGCACCGCGCCGCGCCCCTCTCGGCAGGCACCCTGGTGGAAAGACCCGGCGAGGGCGAGACCATCGAATGTCCCTACCATGGCTGGCGTTTCCGGCCCGACGGCGTCTGCGCCGCCATCCCCTCCCTGGTCGAGGATCAGGCGTTCGAGACCGGCAGGATCCGCGTGCGCTCCTATCCCGTCCGTGAGAGTCTAGGGGATGGTGTTCGTCTGGATGGCCTCAGACAGCCGCAACCCCGCCGAACCGGATCATGAGCCGCCGGTCTTTCCGGGCGTGGTGGGCGGCGGGGTCAAATTGGTCGAAAGCATGGATTTCGACAGCCACATCGACCATGCCGTGGTCGGACTGATGGATCCGGCCCACGGACCCTATGTCCATCAGCAATGGTGGTGGCGCTCAACGCGATCCATGCACGAAAAGGCCAAGGCCTTCGAACCGCGGGATCATGGCTTTGCCATGGTCCGCCACGCCCCGTCGTCGAACAGCCGCGCCTACCGGATTCTTGGTGGTGCCCCGGCCACCGAGATCACTTTCCGCCTGCCCGGCTACCGCTGGGAGCATATCCAGGTCGGCGAAAGACAGGTCCTGGCCCTGACCTGCCTGACACCGGTCAGCGACACGCGGACGCGGATCACCCAGATGTTCTGGTCGGACCACTGGATCTTCAACGTGGCCAAGCCCTTCCTGCGAAGGGGCGTCGTCGCCTTCCTGAAGCAGGACGGCGGGATGGTGAACCTGCAGAACGAGGGCCTGCGTTACGACCCTGCCCTGATCTGGATCGACGACGCCGACAAGCAGGCCAAATGGTATCAGCAGCTCAAACGCGAATGGCTGAAAAGCCGGACAGAGGGTCGCCCGTTCTCAAACCCGGTCAAGCCGGCCACCCTGCGCTGGAAGAGCTAGACCTCCTACTGCCCGGTGACGACGCCTGCGAGCAGGGCATCGACCTGACGACCCATGTGGTCGGCCAGCTGGCTGACCGACCAGCCATCATAGGCCGCCCGGCGATAATTGGACAGGTAGGCATCCCATGTCAGCTCGGTCAGCAGCACGACATCGGCGTCCTGCTTCAGCTCGCCGGCACCGATCCCGGCGCGCAGGATGTCGGAGATGACCTGGATCAGCCCTTGGGTGGCCTCGCGCTGACGGGTTTCGGCGGCGACTGGCTGGAACCAGGACCGGGCCACAATGGCCTGGAACAGGGGCAGCTGATCGAACGAGCCGTGATATCCGGCGCTCAGCGCGTTGACGAGCCGATCGCGTGTCGCGCCGGTTCCGGCCCCGTTCTTCATGACCTCGGCAAGACCGGCCATGTCCTCGGTCAGAACCGCCTCAAACAGCTCGGCCTTGTCCTGGAAATTGGCGAAGACGGCACCGGTAGACATACCGGCACCCTTGGCGATGTCGCGAATGGTGGCGGGTTCGTAGCCGCGCTGGGCGAACAGGCCACGGGCCGCATCAAGGACCTTCTGACGGGTCCGGACCTTGGCGGCCTGGCGGCGGTTCAGCCGGGGCTGCCCATTAATTTCAGGAGACGGGGAAGCGGTCGACGCGGACTCACGCATGAACACGGATACTCTGTAACTGACCTTCACGGCGGGGGAGGGCCGCGAAGAAGGTGGACAGCCTGGGCTGTGACAGGCACGGGAACGCACTGGCCAGAAGCTGTTGCGACGCCGAACCCCACGGGTGACGTCGCTTTCATCACGCAACGATGACCAAATTGGGTCTTTCATCTGGTTAAGACCGTGGGCTGGCCCGAAGCGCACGGGTCGGGCGATTCCGCCGGTCCTCCGGGGCCGCCGCCTGGAAGACGGCGCGGAACTGGTCGCGCCGCTCATGGATCGAGGCGAGCACGAGCCCCATCGGCAGGCCGAGGTCAACGAGAACGTTTTCCGCCAGTTGCAGGCTGGCTTCGGTCGTCTCCGGAACGGCGTCGGTGACGCCCAGCGCATAGAGGCGCGCAGCATGACGGTCGTCCCGGGCCCGGGCGATGAGAACGATGTCCTCACGCATGGCGCGCGCCGCCATTACGACCTCATCCACCTTGGTCGGCGCATCCATGGTCACGACGAGGGCGCGGGCAGAGGCGATCCCGCAGAGCGACAGCATCTCCGCCCTTCCCGCATCCCCGTAGGATACATCGTAGCCGTCCCGCCGGCCGGCGGCGACCGCGGCGGGGTCGGTGTCCACAGCAAGGAAGCTGCGGCCGTGTTCCGCCAGCATCTCGGCCACCAGACGTCCGACGCGACCAAAGCCGACGATCAGCACCTCGGCATCTCCGCCATGCGGGCCGGGGCCCAGGTCCAGCGCCGGATCATCCGAAAGCGGTATCGCGCCCGCCCGCTGTCCGGCCAGGCGCTGGCCCAGCATGGCCATCAACGGCACGGTGAACATGCTGATCGTTGCGGAGACCAGGACGCTCTGGGTCAGGGCCGGAGAGGCGATCCCCTCGACCATGCCGGTGTTCAGGATTACGAACGCAAACTCGCCCGCTGGCCCCAGAACCAGGGCCGTTTCCAAAGCCGACCGCGACCCCAGGCCCCAAAGCCGGGCCAGGCCGAAGACGATCGCGGCCTTGACCGCGGTCAGGGCGAAAGCGAGGCCGAACACCCCCAGCGGATTGGCGGCGACGGCATCCAGATCCAGACCGATCCCGACCCCAACAAAGAAAACGCCGAGCAAGAGCCCCTTGAAGGGCTCGATGTTGATCTCGATCTCCCGCCTGTATTCGGTCTCGGCCAGCAGCAGGCCCGCGATCAGGGCCCCCAGACTCATCGACAGGCCGAACGCCTGGGCGGCGACACCGGCTCCGACGATGACCAGCAGGCACAGGGCGACGAACAGCTCCTGGCGGCCGCCGCCGGAACGGCTTTTCGCGACCGAGCGAAACAGGGGCCGGAGCAGAAGGCGGCCCGCGAGAACCAGCAGGGCCAGACCGATCGCGGCCGGTGCCAGGGTCAGCAGGGCAGGACCGAGGACCTCGGGCCGCAGGTCGCCATCAGTCTGGGCCAGGGTGGCCAGCACCGTTACGGTAATCAATATGGGCGCGACGGCCAGATCCTGGGCCAGCAGGGCAGCGAAGGTCGTGCGGCCCACCGCCCCCTTCATTCGGCCGCGTTCGGCCATTACCGGCAAGACCAGCGCCGTTGAGGACAGCGCCAGCCCCATGCCCAGTACGGCCGCGCTGACCAGCGACTGTCCCATCAGCATGAAGCCGGCGGCGATAACGACGGTACAGGCGGCGACCTGCATCAGGCCAAAGCCGAAGACGAGCCGGCGCATGGCCTTCAGCCGTTCCCACGACAGCTCGAGCCCGATCATGAACAGCAGGAAGGCGACGCCCAGCTCGGACAGCTGGGCCAGCTGGGCCGCATCGTCGATGGTCAGATAGGAGAGCCAGGGCACCACATCGGCAAACCGGCCGAGGCCGTCCGGACCCAGCAGCACACCGGCCGCCAGAAAGCCCAGCACCGGACTGATCTTCCACCGGCTGACAAGGGGCACCACCACGCCGGCGGCGGCGAGGAAAACGACCAGATCCTTGTATTCGCCGCCGTGTGCCCCTGCCATTCCGTCTCCTGCCGAACCCGGAGCATCCTAACGGCGCAGCCTGACAGGAGGCGTGCGGTGTTTCATGAACTTTTTGTAAGGCGACAGCGGAACGCGCCGGCGTAGGGTCCGCGCCGCGCGCGTAGTCATACGCCCGGCACCGGCAAGAAAACTCCAGGATCCATTATGAAACGACTGCTGATCGGTGCGGCCCTGTCCGCATTTCTTCTCCCGGCCGCCGCGACACAGGCCAAGGACCACGACCACGGCTGTGTTGACGAGACCTGCACCATCTATTCGATCTTCCAGGATGTTCCCGCGATCGAGGGAGCCTCGGGCTGGCGAGGAGTTGACGCGCCGCGATACGGCACCTGGGGCTTTGATCCAGCCGGCATGGATACCTCGGTGGCCCCGGGCGACGACTTCATGCGCTATGCCAACGGGGCCGCGCTGGACCGGCTGGTCATCCCCTCCGATCGGACCAGTTACGGCTCCTTTGCCCTGCTGCGCGAGCTGTCCGACAACCGCATGAAGGCGATGATCGACGGACTGGTGGCGCGCACGGATCTGGTCGTCGGCACGGACGAGCAGAAGATTGCCGACGCCTACCGCAGCTATATGGATGTCGCGCGGATTGAGGCGCTGGATGGCCAGCCGCTGCAGCCCTACCTCGCCGCCATCCGGGCGGTCGACAGCCATGAGGCCATGGCAGCCTATATGGGCGGTACCGTCGGCGGGCTGGGGGCCTCCTTCTTCGGGACCGGCATTACCACCGACCAGAAGAGCCCGAACCGCTACGTCGTGTCTGCCGGCCAGGGCGGCATCGGCCTGCCGAACCGGGATTACTATCTGTCGCCGCTCTATGCGGACAAGAAGGAGAAGTATCAGGCCTACATCGCGCGCATGCTGGAGATGATCGGCTGGGATAACCCCGCCGGGAACGCGGCGGCCATCGTGGCCATGGAGACGGCGATCGCCGAGGCCCACTGGACGCCGATCGAGAACCGCAACCGCGACCGGACCTACAACGAGTACACCATCGCCGGACTGGTGGCGGACGCGCCCGGCTTTGACTGGACGGGCTATTTCAACGCGGCCCGTCTGGGCGGCGTCCCGCGCCTGATCGTGCGCCAGAACACCGCCATGCCGAAGATCGCGGCCATTTTCGCCGAAGCGCCCGTCACGACGCTGCAAGCCTGGCAGGCCTTCCACACGACCGATCAGGCCGCGCCGCGTCTGTCGCGCCGTTTCTCTGACGCCCAGTGGGAGTTCCGGGCGCGCGACCTGTCAGGACAGCCCGAACAGCGCGCTCGCGACAAGCGCGCCATCAGCTTTGCCGAGGGATCCTTGGGCGAAGCCGTGGGTCGTCAGTATGTGTCCGACTACTTCCCCGCCGAGTCCAAGGCCAAGATGGAGGAGCTGGTCGCAAACCTGCGTCTGGCTCTGGCCGCGCGGATCGAGACCTACAGCTGGATGAGCGCCGAGACCAAGGCGGCCGCCCAGGACAAGCTGGCCAAGTTCACCGTCAAGATCGGCTATCCCGACCGCTGGAGAGACTATTCGGCGCTGGAGATCCGGGCCGATGACCTGTTCGGCAATGGCGAACGGTCCGGGGCGTTCCGCTGGAGCTATCAGCTGAACCGTCTGAACGATCCGGTCGACAAGGCCGAGTGGGGCATGACGCCTCAGACCGTGAACGCCTACTACAACTCGACCAACAACGAGATCGTCTTCCCGGCCGCCATCCTGCAACCGCCCTTCTTCGACCCGGAGGCGGATCCGGCCGTGAACTATGGGGGCATCGGCGGGGTCATCGGCCACGAGATCGGCCACGGCTTCGACGACCAGGGCCGCAAGTCCGACGGTGACGGAGTGTTGCGCGACTGGTGGACGGCGGAGGACACCGCCAACTTCAACGCCCTGACCACCCGGCTGGGGGCCCAGTACGATGCCTATGAGGTCCTGCCCGGCTACAATGTGCAGGGCGGGCTGACGATGGGTGAGAACATCGGCGACGCATCCGGCGTGGCCGTGGGTCTGGAAGCCTATCACCTGTCGCTGGGTGGTCAGCCCGCGCCGGTTCTGGACGGGTTCACCGGCGAGCAGCGGTTCTTCCTCGGCTGGGCCCAGGTGTGGCAGTCCAAGGGGCGGGATGAGTTCCTGAAACAACAGGTCGCCACCGACTCCCACTCCCCGGCGCAGTTCCGGGTCATCGGGCCGCTGCGGAACATGGACGCTTGGTACGACGCCTTCAGCGTCTCGCCGGGCAGCCACTACTATCTCACGCCGGAGGAGCGGGTTCGCATCTGGTAGGGCCAGTCATCTGACAGACGAAGAAGGGTCGGAGCCTGTCGCTCCGGCCCTTTTTTGCGGCCGCCGCCGGTGTCTGTTGCAATCTCCGGACGTGAAAAAGCCCGCTGCGGGGGATACATCGCAGCGGGCTTTCTCGCTCTCTGTGGAGCGGACGTTTCCTCCCCGAAACGCCTTCGTTCAGCGGCTGCGCCTTTCAGCGCCGCGCCGTTCGAGTGAGACCAAATGACGGCGAGGGGCCGTTCAAGTCAATCAGACCCTACGCCAAATTGCGCACTTTCGTGACTAACCATCGATAAGGCATTCATCTCAGGGCAGCATTATCGACGAAGCTTCGATAATGCTGCGAACGGTTCGCACGAGAGCATCGCGGGGCACGGTCTGCTGCCCCGGTCGCTGGGATTTCCAGGCCTCATTGTCAGCCATACCGGCGGCCAGCATACGACCGGCGTCCAGATCCTTCAGGGTCACCTGACCCGCCGCGATCTCGTCACCGCCCAGCATCACGGCCACGGGAGCGCCCCGACGATCGGCATATTTCATCTGGGCCTTCATCCCCGCCCGACCGAGATAGAGTTCGGCCGCGATGCCGGCCTGGCGCAACTCCGACACGGCATCCAGATAGGCCTGCATATCTGTCTCGGAAAATACGATCACCACCACGGGGCCCCGCGGGGCCGGACCAGACCGGCCCGCCGCGCGTAGGGCGGAGGCCAGACGTGACACACCGAAGGAGAAGCCCGTCGCAGGGGTGGCCTGGCCGGTGAACCGCGCGACCAGATCGTCATAGCGGCCGCCGCCGCCGATCGATCCGAACCGGACAGGCCGTCCCCGATCATCGACCGTATCGAGAAGGAGCTCGGCCTCGAACACCGCTCCGGTATAGTATTCCAGGCCCCGGACGATGGTGGGATCGAACCGGACCGTGGCCTGGTCCACCCGCATGGCCGACAGGGCGCGGTCGATGCCCGCGAGCTCTTCGAGGGCCGCTTCTCCCGCCGCTCCCAGCCCGCCACAGCGGGAGATCGCGTCCAGTGTGGCCCCCCGGGCCCGGGCCTCGTCACCCCCGCCCGCGGAGCCCAGAAAGGCTTCGATCGTCGCGGCCACGCCGAGCGGCAGTTGTGCACCCTTGGTATAGTCGCCGGACTCGTCCAGCCGGCCCTCGCCCAGCAGGGCGGCGACCCCCGACCAGCCCAGACGGTCGAACTTGTCGATGGCGCGCAGGGCGGTCAGTCGCTGACCTGGATCGGTCACACCGCCGGCGTCGAACAGACCGTCAAAGAGTTTCCGGTTCGAGACCCGGACCACGGCCTGCCCCGCCTCCAGCCCCGCGGCCTGAAGGCCCTCGCAGGCCATGGCGATGATCTCGGCGTCGGCCTCGGGTCGGTCCGATCCGACCGTGTCGGCGTCACACTGGACAAATTCGCGGAACCGGCCGGGCCCCGGCTTTTCGTTTCGCCAGACCGGGCCGAAGGCATAGCGGCGATAGGGCTTGGGAAGGGTCTCCCATGACTGGGCCGCAAACCGGGCCAGCGGCGCGGTCAGATCGTAGCGCAGGGCCATCCACTGGTCGTCGTCGTCCTGCAGCGCGAACACCCCCTCATTGGGCCGATCGGCGTCGGGCAGGAATTTGCCAAGGGCGTCCGCATATTCGAACGCACCGGTCTCCAGCGGCTCGAACCCCCAGCGCTCATAGACCTCCGACACCTGCCGCACTATCCGGCGTTCGGCGGAGACCTCGGGACCGCGGCGGTCGGCGAACCCCCGGGGGGCGCGGGCTTCGGGGCGGGGGGCGGCGGGCGGAGCAGTATCGGTCATGCCGGCTGTTTAGAGGGGCGCGGAGCGAGGGTCGAGGGTCGACCACGCCCCGCGGCCCGACGGACCGGCCCGGAAAGCCGCCCGCCGCGCTTCAGGCCCGGAGCGGGACCATCCGTCCATAGGTCAGGCAGCGCCACAGCCATTCCAGCGGCCCCATGGTGAAGACCGACAGCCACAGGGGAGACCAGATCAGCTGGAGCACCCAGATGCCGCCAACGATCGGCCAGAGCCCGGCCGGGCCCATCGTGCCCATCCATTGCGGCCCCCACGGCAGGTAAAACAGGCTGGCCATCATGAGCGACTGGGTCAGATAGTTGGTGAAGGCCATCCGGCCGACCGGTGCCAGCCGGCCCGTGATGATGCCGAGACCGAAGCGCGTCATCAGCAGCAGCATCGAGACATAGGCCAGGGAGACCATCAGGGAGAGGCCACCGGCGGCCTCATTCAGGCCCGCGATCGGGAGCGTGGCCGCATCCCGCCCCGGCGCACTGGCGGAACCATCCACGGCCAGGATCGCGGCACCCGCAATGACCATCAGGCCGTACAGCAGGGTTGGTGCCCGGCCACTGAAGAAGCCGGATTTGAACAGTCCCATGCCCAGCAGCATCAGCGGTACGGTCACGGGGATGAGCGTCAGGGAGATCGCAAGCATCAGGCCCCAGGCTTTGAGGTTTTCGATCCACGGGGCCCCGCCACCGGCCGTATAGGCGGCCACCCCGGCGTTGAGCTGTTCGAGGGTGATCTGGGGCGCACCGGCGTTCATCTTGGCCGCGAATTCCGGCCCGAGCCCTCCGAGGACCAGGGGAGCCACGACGGCCAGCGCCATCCAGAGCGCCGAGATTCCGCCCCCGATCCAGAGCAGGCGACGGGCGCTCCACGAGCGCATCAGCAGCACGATGAGGCCGCAGACGGCATAGTGCAGCAGAATGTCGCCGTACCAGATTGCGGCCCCGTGAACGATGCCAAAGACGGCCAGCCAGAACAGCCGGCTGCGCAGCAGCTTGCCCCGACCCTCATCCTCGCGTTCGCCGCCCACAAGAAAGATCGAAGCGCCGAACAGCAGGGTGAACAGGGTCCGGAACTTGTCCTGGAAAAAGACTTCGGTGACCCAGTCGCCCCAGGCGTCGCCACCCGCGTGGCCGAAGACGTCACCTGACGTCATCAGGGCCGCGACCGGCCAGGCGAAGGCCATGGCGTTGACGGCCAGAATGCCCAGCACCGCCCAGCCCCGCAACAGGTCCAGCTGGAAGATCCGGTCTGCGGGCCGCGTGGGCCCGGGCCGATCCACAACGTCACCGGAAACGCCTTCAGCCGACATGGTCATGATGCCCCCCTCGATCAGTGACAAGGGAGCTTTACACGGAACATGCCGTCTGAAAACTGAATTCGCTGTAATCCGGCGCGGTCAGGCCCCGGGACGCGCCCCGCCCAGAACGCCCAGTCGATCCCTGACCCGCGCGGGTGCCCGCCCAAAGGCGATGAAGGCCGCGCACAGGCCGGCCCACAGGGCGTAGCTGACCCCGACCAGGATCGCGACCGGCAGCCCGCCGACGCCATAGATCAGCAGCGTCGTCTCCATTGCCCCCAGTCCCTGGACGAAGTCTCCGGCCTCGATCATGCCGACCATCGCGGTCAGGAGGGCCAGAGCCGTCTGGGCCACCGCCGCCAGCAAGCCGCCGTACAGCATGAAGCGCCAGACGATCCCGAGCCGGGTGCCGGGCCGCCCGCGCCGGTCCCGCTCCCGTCGCAGCGCGAACAGCCCGGCCGGAACGGCCAGGATTCCCACGAGGAGCACCGTCAATCTCCAGTCGGTCTCCGGACCCGGGAGCCAGTTCTCGGGAGGCCAGATCAGCAGGGTCAGAACGAGCGGAGGCCAGGCGACACCGGCCAGCACAGCCAGCGGCAGGGCGCTGCGGGCACGACGCCAGACGACCGGTGACTGCCCCGGAAGGTCCGCAGCGCTGTCGAAGCGGGCCATCAGCGGGTGGGGACCGGCGTCTCGCCGGAATAGTCATAGAAGCCGCGCCCGGACTTGCGCCCGAGCCAGCCGGCCTCGACATATTTCACCAGCAGAGGGCAAGGCCGGTATTTGGAGTCCGCCAACCCGTCGTACAGCACGTTCATGATCGCCAGAACGACGTCGAGGCCCATAAAGTCCGCCAACTCCAGCGGGCCCATGGGGTGATTGGCACCCAGTTTCAGCGCCGTGTCGATCGAGGCCACATTACCCACGCCTTCATAGAGGGTGTAGATGGCCTCATTGATCATCGGAACGAGGATCCGGTTGACGATAAAGGCGGGGAAATCCTCGGCATTGGTCGTGGTCTTGCCGAGACTCTCGGCGAAGGCAACGGCGGCGTCATAGGTGGCCGCCGAGGTGGCGATGCCTCGGATGATCTCGACCAGTTTCATCACCGGGGCCGGCTTCATGAAATGCAGGCCTATGAACCGCTCGGGCCGGTCGGATGCCGAGGCTAGCCGGGTGATGGAGATCGAGGAGGTGTTCGAGGCCAGCAGGGTGGCGGTGCCCAGATAGGGGACAAGTTCCGCAAACACAGCCTTCTTGACCGCCTCGTCCTCGACTGCGGCTTCGATGACCAGGTCGACACCGCCGGCCTCGGCCAGACTGTTCACCCCGGAGATGGCGGCCATGGCCCCGTCCGCCTGGGTCCGTGTGATGGTCTGACGTTCAACCTGACGGGCAAGCGCGGCGGCGATACTGGCCAGCGCCAGCGGTAACCGGTCGGCGGCCACATCATAGAGCCGCACCTGATAGCCGCCCAGCGCGACGGCATGGGCGATGCCGACACCCATCTGGCCGGCGCCGATCACGGCGACTGTTTTGATCGTGGGAGTCATGAAGTCGTGGTCAAAAGCGGCATTTCGCCCGGGCGAGGGCACCTTAAGAGCGTCAGTTCCGCGCGCAAGGCGGGAATGTCGCACTGCGGCACCGGGGTGACACTCCCGCGCAGAACGCCGTCAGCCCAGCAGGGCGATGATTGGGCCTGCGGCCATATTGTAAAAGACGATCTTGGAGAAGTTCAGCAGGAGCAGCACAACGATCGGCGAGACGTCGATTCCGCCCAACGTCGGGATGATCCGGCGAAACGGTTCAAGCAGCGGTCGCGTGACCGCATCAAGGAACTGGGCCAGCTGGTTCACGAACCGGTTGCGATGGTTGATCACATCAAAAGCGAACAGCCAGCTGAGGATTGCCGATCCGATGATGAACCAGATCATCAGATTGATGATCGCACCGACAAGCCAGACAATCGCTACGCCCATCCGCAGAACTCCTTTTCAAGACAGCCGCTTCTAGCGAGCCCGGGGCCGCAGGCCAAGGATTTGCTTGGCCGCTTCCCGCGCGCTTATTGACACCCCCCGATGCCGCCGCCTATGTCGCGCGCTCGCCTGTCACCCGGAAACGGGGCCGTAGCTCAGTTGGTAGAGCGCGTCGTTCGCAATGACGAGGTCAGGGGTTCGACTCCCCTCGGCTCCACCATCCTGTGTCGCGCCGATGCGCCGCGCGGGGCCCGACAGGCAGGGAGTGCGGTCCGAGAATGCTGCCCGACATCCAGCCCATTGCGAATTCCGCCCCGTCCATTCTTGTCGCGGCCCTCTATAAATTCGCGCCCGTGCCGGATGTCGAGGCCCTGCGCGACCGCCTCGAGCAGGCCTGTGGGGACGCGATTTGCGGCACGCTTCTGGTGGCCTTTGAAGGGGTCAACGGCACGATCGCGGGGCCGACACAGGCCATCGGTCACGTCCTCGACGTCCTCCGCGCCGAGCCCGGCTTCGCCGATCCGGAGCTGAAATTCTCCCACGCCAGCAGCATGCCCTTTCACCGGCTGAAGGTGCGGGTAAAGCCCGAGATCGTAACCCTGGGTCTTCCCGACCTCGATCCGGCCGCCAATGCCGGGACCTACGTCGCGCCGGAAGACTGGAACGCGTTGATCACGGATCCCGACACGATCGTGATCGACACCCGCAATGCCTATGAGGGCGCGGTTGGAGCCTTCGCGGGAGCGATCCAGCCCAATACCGTCGCCTTCCGCGATTTTCCCGAGTGGTTCCGGACCGGGGGCCGTCCCCTGCTGGACCGGCCGGTTCCTCCCAAGGTCGCCATGTACTGCACCGGCGGCATCCGCTGCGAGAAGGCCACCGCCTTCCTGAAGGCCGAGGGCGTGGCCGAGGTCTTCCACCTCGAAGGGGGCATCCTCCGCTATCTGGAGACGGTGCCGGAAACGGAGAGCCTGTGGGAAGGCGAGTGTTTCGTGTTCGACGAGCGGGTGGCCGTCGGTCATGGCCTTGAGGCCGGAACGCACACCCTGTGCCGGGGATGCCGCATGCCCGTCAGCCCCTCCGGCCGCGCCTCTCCCCACTACGTCGAGGGCGTGTGCTGTGAGCGCTGCCACCACAGCCGCAGCGACATCCAGAGAAAGGCCGCACGGGAGCGGGATCGACAGGTCAGAATCGCCGGCCAGCGCGGCATGGCCCACATCGGGCCACGCCAGGGTCGAGACTGACGCCTACTGCTCCTCGTCGAACCGGCGGGCCACCAGTTCGGCGAGGGCTTCCACGGCCGCGGCGGCGTCGATGCCCTCCGCAGCGATCTCTATCGAGGCCCCGTTGCCGGCACCGAGCATTAAAAGGCCCATGATCGAGCGGGCCTCGACCGACACGCCATCGCGGATCACCTGAATCTCCGCCTCAAAGCCGGAGGCCAGCTTGACGAACTTGGCCGACGCCCGGGCGTGCAGGCCGCGGGTGTTGCAGATAAGGGCGGTCATGCGCGCCTTTGGAATCGTCGGAGCCAAGGCCTATTTCTCGCCCGCCAGAACCCAGGACGCGACCGAGATGTATTTACGACCCGCGTCCTGGGCGTGGGCCACGCAGGTTTCCAGGCTTTCGCGCGTACGGACGCTGGCCAATTTGATCAGCATGGGCAGATTCAGTCCCGCGATGACCTCGGCATGGGTCTGCTCCATGACGGAGATCGCCAGATTTGACGGCGTGCCACCGAACATGTCTGTCAGCAGGATAACCCCGTCACCGTCATCGACGGCGGCGGCGGCGTCCACGATATCGCGGCGACGACGCTCCATGTCGTCCTCCGGCCCGATGCAGATGGCCGCGACGCCCCGCTGGGGCCCCACGACATGCTCCATGGCCGCAAGAAATTCGGACGCGAGGCCGCCATGGGTGACGATCACCAGCCCGATCATGCCGCCTCAGTCATTGACTGCCTTCAACGCCGCGCATCCCGTCTGACCCTGGCCGGACACCCCGATCCGGCCGCAAGCCGGCCTAGATAGGCCAAACCGGCACGGGATTAAAGCCGGTCCAGAGCCAGACCCACCGAAACCGTTGCGGATGCGGGGCGGATATCAATCGCAAGCCGGGGAAGCCGGACTCCGGCGACGTGGTCGAACGCCGGCTCCGGCAGGCGCTCGGACGGCACCGTCAGGCAATCCACAAGCAGGACGATCCGGGCCAGGACCAGTGACCCCGCTGTGAGAATTCCCAACCCCCTTGCTTCGATATGGCCGGCGATGCGCTGCGGCGCACAGGCGTAGAGGGCATCATCCGAGGACCAGACATGAGTGTAGTCATCGGCCACCAGACGCCACCCGCTGTCCATCAGTCGCAGGGCCAGATCGCTCTTGCCCGCACCGGACGGGCCCCGCAGCAGGATACCGCGCCAGCCACAAGGTCCGGAACGCGCCACCGCCGTCGCATGGATTCGCGGCATCAGGGGCGGCGACCGACAGACGGCAACGCAACCTCGAACCTTGCGCCCTCCACCTTGCCGGACGGGCCCAGCCGGTTCGTCGCCGTTACCTGTCCCCCGTGGGCAGCCACGATCTGTCGCACGATGGACAGACCCAAGCCGGAGTTGGACCCGAACGCCGCGCCGGGCGGCCGGGAGGTGTAGAAGCGCTCGAACACGGTCTCGAGATTTTCCGGTGGAATGCCCGGGCCGTCGTCGTCGACCCGGATACGCAGGGGCAGCGGCCCCTCGGAGTCATCCCGGCTCAGACTGACCCGGACTTCCCGCCCAGTCGGGCTGAAGGACCGGGCATTGTCGATCAGATTGCGCAGAACCTGTCCCAGAGGACCGTCCCGCCCCATCACGCGGGCGGGACCCTCAACGGCCAGATCCAGGGTCACGGCTGCCTCTCCGGCCCGAACGGTCGTCTGATAAACCCCCACGATATCGGTCAGCAGAGCGGCGAGGTCGACCGGTCTGGGCCGGTCACGTGATAGCTCCGCATCCAGACGCGAGGCGTTGGAGATGTCCGTGATCAAGCGATCCAGTCGCCGGACGTCCTGCTGCAGGAGGGCGGTCAACCGGTCGCGTTGGGATTTCTCCTTGACCAGATCCAGCGTTTCCAGCGCGGAGCGGATCGAGGTGAGAGGGTTCTTGATCTCATGGGCCACGTCCGCGGCGAAGCGCTCGATCCCGTCCATGCGCGTCGACAAGGTTTCGGTCATGGATTCCAGCGACCGCGCCAGGTCGCCGATCTCGTCGCGCCGGTCTTCGAGATCCGGCAGGGAAATGGCGCGAGCCCGGCCGCGCTTGACCTCATCGGCGGCCGCCGAGAGCCGCATGACCGGCCTGGCGACGAACAGGTGCAGCAGCAGGGAGGCGAGCAGATTGACCGCCAGGGCCACAAGGGCAAACGGCATCAGGGCGCGCCGCTGGGCATCCAGAATCTGGGCGACGTCATTGGCTTCGAGCGTCAGGACCCCGAGAACCTGCTGCACATGCCGGATTGGAAGTGAGACCGATACCACCCTGTCGCCTGACTCGGACCGCCGCACCGTCGCCTGGGCCGTCCCCGCGAGCGCTGCCTGGATCTCCTCTCCGAGCGCTGCATTGGCCTCCGCGGCCGTCGCGTCCAGCCGGGCAGCATCGACGGTGACCCGCGCCGGCGTCCCGGCGGGAAGCGCGGGCGGCAGAGGTGCCCCCTCAATGGTGTCCGACACATCGAAACTGTCTGCGATCAGGACCCCGTCGCGATCGAAGATGCGCGCGCGCTGGCCTGCCGGGACGAACCGGTCGATCAGGACCTTGGCCGACTGGGTCGGATCCAGCTCCGGCACGGGTTCACCACGCGTGTAATCCTTGTCACCCAGCACGCGGGCGAGGAGTTCGGCCTGGCCCATCAGGGATTCCTGGCGCGCGTCGATCAGTCCCGTCCGCCACTCATTCAGCAGCAGGGCCCCTCCAAACAGGATGAGCAGACTGAGCAGGTTCAGCGCGAGGATGAACCCGCCCAGACGAGACCCGCCAAAGCGCATCAATCGCCGGCCGGGAGGGCGATCATCAGACCGCTCTGCTTCAGCTTTCGCGATAGCGGTAGCCAACGCCATAAAGAGTCTCGATCGCATCGAACTCGGGATCGACGACCCGGAACTTCTTGCGCATGCGCTTGACGTGGCTGTCGATGGTGCGGTCATCAACATAGACCTGATCGTCGTAGGCGGCGTCCATCAGATTGTCCCGGCTCTTCACGAAGCCGGGCCGCTGGGCGAGGGCCTGAAGCAACAGGAACTCCGTCACAGTCAACTTGACCGCCCGACCGTCCCAGGTGCTTTCGTGGCGGGCAGGATCCATGACCAGCTTGCCGCGCCGTATCGCCTTGCCGCTGATTTCCGCCGAAGGCTCCGGCTCGCCACCATCGCCGCCAGAACGGCGCAGCAGCGCCTTGACCCGCTCGATCAGCAGGCGCTGGCTGAACGGCTTGTGCATGTAATCGTCGGCACCGAGGTTGAAGCCGAGGATTTCGTCGATTTCCTCATCCTTGGAGGTCAGCATGATGACCGGGATCTGGCTAGTCTGGCGCAGACGGCGCAGCACTTCCATGCCGTCCATGCGCGGCATCTTGACGTCGAGAATGGCCAGGTCGGGCGGGCTGTTTTCAAGCGCTTCCAGGCCGGAGGCCCCGTCGTGATAGGCGATCACCTTGTGACCGTGGCTTTCCAGCGCCAGCGACACCGACGCGACGATGTTCTCATCATCGTCCACCAGGGTGATATTGGCCAAGTCGATCTCCTCGTGTGACCCGACGGATGTCGGGGCCGTATCAACGCAAAGCAAGCGTAACCGTTCTCGCAGGATCACGGTGACTTTACGGCCACAGTTTGCCGGGCGCCAGATTTCGTTCGCGAAACCCCACCTTAAAGCCTTGCGGATATCTTCCGGCCGAGGCGAGCACAGCGAGATCATGGCCGGACCTGTCCACTACGAGTTGTACATTCGCAAGACGGCTCCGTCGGCCTGGTCCCTGGTGCTTGCGACCGAAGAGCGAAAACACGCGATCGACACCGCCGAGGAAATCTTCGGCGACAGGCAGGCGGTCGCCGTCAGGGTCACAAAGGAGACGCTGGACCCCGGGACGATGGAGTTCAACAGCGTCACGGTCCTGACGCGCGGGGCCCCGGAGCCGGCCCGCAAGCGTGTGGTCGATGACACCGAACGATCCAACTGCCTCGCCCCCGCCGATCTGTACGCGCCCCACGCCCGCGAGCTGATCGGCCGGGTGCTGGAGGACTGGCTGAACCGGAATGGCGTGACCGTCTTCGAGCTTCTGCATCGTCCAGATCTTGTCGAACGCCTCGAAGCGTCCGGGGTAGAGCTGCAACATGCGATCCAGAAGATCGCCGTGCCTGAAAGCCAGGCGACAGGCCGGGCGTCCCACGACCTCGTCCGCCACTATCAGAAGCTGGCGGCCGAGGCGATGGAGCGGGTGGTCCGGGCCGGTCGCGACGGGATTTTCCCGGACCTTGCGAACCGGTCTTTGGCGGACGTCGCGCAGAAGCTCGCCGGATCACCGGACCGTCCATTCATCATGGGCGGCGTGATATCCGGCGCGCTCAAGGGCGTCGCCGGAGCGAGTGCCCGGCTGGACCGGTTGATGGATCTCGCGGATCGGGCACCGGCCGACGGACCTCCCCGCGCCATGGTGATGGTCGCGATCGAACAGATCCTGTGCGAGCAGCTGTCGTCCCGAAGTCAGCTCGCGGCCATCCTGGGCCCGACGCTCGACCAGGGGGGCAGCCTCGCCGCCGTGGTCCGGATGGTCGCGCCGCGTGAGATCGATGCCCTGATTGCCAATGACCCGAAGCTTGCCGTGGTAATGCCCGCCGTCGGGGGGGCCGCAGCCCGGCTTGGTGCACGGATCGAAGCGGGAGAATATCCGATCCTGGCCGCCTTTCTGGCCCGGATGGTGTTGCGTGAACTCATGGGCCCGCGCCGGTTGAGGCCATCCGATGCCCCCGGCGAGATCGATATTCTGCGCACCCTGGCCGTGTCCCTGACGGCCACGGCCGGCCGCCTCCTGACGCTGGAAGAAGTCCAGACGGCCTTCACCGAGCGATCAAAAAGCCTCGTCAACGCCGACTTCGTCCAGGCCTATGTCGCTGCCTGCGAGACGGTGTTGTGCGAGGCCGAACAGCTGACGCGGCTTTGCGAGAACGTCACCGGGGTCGCCAACAAGCGGTCGGCAGCCCGCTGGCTCGCCGCCTGCGTCACCTCGCTTCGCTTCGAAACCGAGATGCGGGGCCCCGGTGCGACCGCTGCGCGCAAGCTTCAGGTTCTGGCCCTGCTCCACCGGTCGGTCCGGGCCGCCGCCCTCTCGGAACATGACACAGAACAGATCAACGGCGCGATCGGTCACGTGGGGGGCGTGGTGGAGACCGAAGCCCGATTGACGGCCCAACTGGCGCGGGCGCAGGCCCCTGTCCACCAGAAGCTTCTCGCCCTTCTGCGACTCGCGGCCGGCGAGACCGCCCCCCTGGGTCCGGCGTCCGACCGGGCCAAGGCTGAAGCCCTGAAGCTGTTCCGGTCTCCAGCCGCACGGACAGCACTGTCGGAGTCTCCGGAGAGCATCGCACCGTTGAGAGACCTGCTGAAGGCGTCGGGACTCGCGGCCTGATCAGTCGAAGATGTCGAAAATGCTGTCGCGCTTCTTTTTCCGGTATCGATAATCGTCGTCGTCGCGATAGCGCGGCTCGCTGTAGCGCGGTGCCTGGGGGGAGGAACCCCAGGGGGCGTGCTGGGGTGGAGACGCCGGGGACGGAGCCGCGCCCGCCGCAGCCCCCTCCATCAGCTTTTCAAGTTCCCCGCGGTCCAGCCAGACGCCGCGGCAGGTGGGGCACATGTCAAACTGGACCCCTGAGCGCTCGAGGGTCTGCATCTGCGCATTGTCGTTGGGACACATCAGAAGGGGCAAGGCGGGTCTCCGGAAGCACCAGTCCTTCAGCAGACTGCCCGGCGGGCCACTTCGGCGCAACCGCGCGCGCCGTCGCAGCTCCGCCGATCCACGCCTCAGGAGGTGGATCGCGGTCTGATAGATTCGCGCGGGCGCTCTGGCCCGACCGGGGCAGACGCACCGTCTCCGGGGTTTAGAAGCTCGCCATTCCCGACTAGAAGGGCCTCTCTCCTCCTCCTGCCGAAGTTGAGCCATGCGCTATCTGCACACCATGGTCCGGGTCGCCGACCTGGACGCCTCGCTCCATTTCTGGACCGCTCTGCTCGGCCTTGAGGAGGTTCGCCGCCTCGAGAACGAGGCGGGACGGTTCACCCTCGTCTTCCTTGCCGCGCCCGGCGACAAGGCCCGCTCGGCCGCCGAACGGTCGCCCGAGGTCGAACTGACCTGGAACTCGGACCCGGAAACCTACACCGGGGGGCGCAATTTCGGCCACCTCGCCTATCGTGTGGATGACATCTACGCGGCGTGTCAAAGGCTTGCGGACGGAGGCGTCACCATCAACCGACCGCCCCGGGACGGCAACATGGCCTTCGTCCGTTCCCCGGACGGGATCTCGATTGAACTGCTTCAGGAAGGGCCGGCCCTGGCCCCCGCAGAGCCCTGGGTGTCCATGCCCAATGTGGGAAGCTGGTAGGATGCGATTGATGCTGGCGGGGCTGACGGCCGTTCTGGCCGGCTGCGCCTCGACGTCGGAAACCAACCCGGGGCGAACGGCCACCGAGCAACTGCTCATGGCCCGGGCCGCGGATCAGGCTGTCGAGGGTCTGCGACTGCCGATCCCGCCCGGATCCAGGGTCTTTGTCGAGGGCCGGTATTTTCAGGGCGAAGGATCGAACTACGGCCTGTCCGCGGTTCGCAATGCGCTGTCCGAATCCGGCTATGCGCTCAGCGACGACAAGGACAGGGCCGACGCGGTGTTCGAGCTGCGGGCTGGTGCCCTGTCCCTGGAGCAGATGCGGCGCGTCGTCGGACTGCCGCCCCTGGCCGTGCCCATCAACGAGAACCTGAATGTGGTCTCGATTCCCGAACTGAGCCTCTACAGCCGTCGGGATCGGGTCGGCGTCGCCGAGTTCTCGGGCTTTCTCTACGACGCCCGGACCGGTGCGCCGCTGGGGGCCGTAACCCCGATGATCGGCGAGTACCGGATCCGCAGCCACAAGCTGCTCATGATGGTCACCTGGGGCCAGCAGTCGGCCCGGCCCGGCGAGCGTGATCCGGGCGACAGCTGGCGGGAATTCTCAGGGCCCGGGTCCACCTACGTCAGGGTCTTCATGTCGATCACCGCGCGGTAGCGGACCGCGCCGTTCTCGACCCGGGTGAAGACGTCGTTGATGTCCTTGATGTCGATAATCTCGATCTCGGGCGCGATGCCGTTGGCGGCGCAGAAGTCCAGCACGTCCTGGGTCTCCTGAAGGTTGCCGATCAGGGAGCCCGACACGCTCTGGCGCTTGAACGCCAGCTTCGAGTTGTCGACGCCATCGACGACATCGAGATTGCCGACCACCACGAAATGGGCGTCCCGCTTCATCAGGTCCAGCAGGTCCCCAACCTCGTGCTTGTCGGGGATGGTCGAGAGAATGAAGTCGAACGATCCGGCCAGGGGCGTCAGGGCCGTCTTGTCGGTCTCGATATAGGCGGCGTCGGCGCCCTGGGCGAGGGCGTCGGCGATCTTCCCGGGCGTGGACGTCAGGACCGTCACCTCGGCCCCGATCGCCTTGGCCAGTTTGGCGGCCATATGGCCCAGACCACCGAAGCCCAGGATCGCAACCTTGTCGCCAGCCTTGACGCCCCAGTGCTGCATCGGCGACCAGGTGGTGACGCCGGCGCACAGGATCGGGGCGGCGGCGGCGGGGTCCAGACCCTCGGGAATCGACAGGGCGAAATCCTGCTTCACCACCACGGTGTCGGAGTAGCCGCCGAAGGTGTTGTCGCGGCCGTACATGTTGGAGGCGTCGGGCGTCGCTGTGGCTGGTGCCATCGGTCCATTGTAGGTGGCCAGCCAGCTGTTGGGTCCCTCGCAATAGTTCTCGTCGCCGGACTTGCAGGGTTCGCAGGACCGGCAGCTGTCGATCATGCAGCCGACGCCGACGATGTCGCCTTCCTTGAACCGCGTGGCGTTCGCGCCCGTCTTCTTGACTCGTCCGACGACCTCGTGGCCAGGGACGCAGGGGTAGACGGTATTGCTCCATTCGTTTTTGGCCTGGTGAATGTCGGAGTGGCAGACGCCGGTGAACATCACCTCGATCTGGATCTCGTCGTCCTTCGGCTCGTCACGCTCGATCTCCATGCGCTCGAGCGGCGCGGCGGCCGACCTGGTGCCATAGGCGATGGACGTGATCATGATGAAGGCTCCAGGGAGGGGAAGCCCCTGAACCCCGGGCACCAGAGCGTAGTTCCGAACGGCCAAGCCGGGTTTCGACGCGCGCCCCGGTGACGGGGGCGGGCCGCCCGCCTATGTTCGCCCCATGTCCGATGCCGCCGACCTCGATGCCCCCGCCGCCCCAGCCGGGGAGCGCCCCCTGACCCAGGACGGCCCGGCCGTGCGCCTGTGGCTGATCGACGCCTCGGCCTACATCTTCCGGGCCTACCACGCCCTGCCGCCGCTGACGCGCAAGTCGGACGGACTGCCCGTCGGGGCGGTCCAGGGCTACTGCAACATGCTGTGGAAACTGCTGAAGGACATGAAGGGGGCGGACGGGCCGACCCATCTGGCGGCCATCTTCGACCATTCAGAAAAGACGTTCCGCAACGATCTGTACGACCAGTACAAGGCCAACCGCTCGGCCCCGCCCGAGGACCTGATCCCGCAGTTCCCGCTGGTCCGGGAGGCGACACGGGCGTTCGGGGTGAACTGCGTGGAACTGCCCGGCTATGAGGCCGACGACCTCATCGCCACCTATGCCTGCAAGGTCCGGGACGCCGGCGGTGAATGCGTGATCGTCTCGTCCGACAAGGACCTGATGCAGCTGATCGGGCCGTCGGTGGTGATGTGGGACCCGATGAAGGATCGTCGCCTCGCCGAAGAGGCGGTGTTCGAGAAGTTTGGGGTCACGCCGGACAAGATGGTCGACCTTCAGGCCCTGATCGGCGACAGCGTCGACAATGTCCCGGGGGCCCCCGGGATCGGGCCCAAGACGGCGGCCCAGCTGCTGGACGAGTACGGCGACCTCGACACCCTGCTGGCGCGGGCGGGCGAGATCAAGCAGCCGAAGCGGCGCGAGACCCTGATCACCTTCGCGGACCAGATCCGGCTGAGCCGCGAGCTGGTCCGGCTGACCTGCGACGCCCCGGCCCCGGAGCCGATCGACGATTTCGCCGTGCGCGATCCCGATCCGGCGACCCTGTCGGCCTTTCTGGAGACCATGGAGTTTCGGGGCCTGGCCCGGCGGATCGGGGACGGCAAGCTGGCCGGGCACGACGGCTCGGCCTTCGCCCCGGCGCGGCCGGCGGCGCCGCTGAGCGCCCCGGTCATCAGCCCCCGCTATGCGCCCAAGGCCGTCTCGACGGACGTCGAGGCCCAGGCCTTCGACCACGAAGCCTATGTCTGTATCCAGACGCTGGAGGCGCTGGATGCCTTTCTGGCCCGGGCGACCGAGGCCGGCGTGGTCGGCTTCGACACCGAGACCGACGCCCTGTCGGCGACCCACGCGGGGCTGTGCGGGGTCAGCCTGGCGATCGGGCCCAACGACGCCTGCTACATCCCCCTGACCCACGAGGCCGAGCCGGCGGCGGGGGGCGGGGGGCTGGACTTCGGGGACGCGGCCCCGGCGACCCCCCTCGACCAGCTGGACAAGGCCACGGTCCTGGCGCGGCTGAAATTGGTGTTGGAGAATCCGGCGGTTCTCAAGGTAGCCCAGAACGGAAAATACGATATCGCGGTCATGGCCCGAAGGGGCATCCGGGTCGGGCCGGTCGACGATACCATGCTGATCAGCTACGTCCTGGAGGGCGGGCTGCACGGGCACGGGATGGACGAACTGGCCCGGCTGCATCTGGGGCACGACCCGATCCCGTTCAAGACCGTGGCGGGCACCGGCAAGAGCCAGAAGTCGTTCAAACACGTCGAGCTGAAACCGGCCACCTGCTACGCCGCCGAGGACGCGGACGTCACGCTTCGCCTCTGGAAGATCCTGAAACCCCGGCTGGCCCGCGAGGGGCTGGCCACGGTCTATGAGACGCTGGAACGGCCCCTGCCCGCCGTGCTGGCCGATATGGAGCGGGCCGGCATCCGGGTCGATCCCGACCGCCTGCGCCGCCTGTCCTCCGAGTTCGGCCTCAGAATGGCCGAGCTGGAGACCGAGGCCCACACCCTGGCCGGCCGCCCCTTCAATGTCGGCAGCCCCCGCCAGATCGGCGACATCCTGTTCGGCGAGCTGAACCTGCCCGGCGGCAAGAAGACCGCCAGCGGCCAGTGGGAGACCGGCGCCGCCACGCTCGAAACCCTGGCCGACACCCACGCCCTGCCCCGCGTCCTGCTGGACTGGCGCCAGCTGTCCAAGCTGAAGGGCACCTATACCGACGCCCTGATCGCCGCCATGGACCCCGAGACCGACCGGGTCCACACCTCCTATCAGCTGGCCGCCGCCACCACGGGGCGGCTCGCCTCCTCCGACCCCAATCTGCAGAACATCCCGATCCGCACGGAAATCGGCCGCCAGATCCGTCAGGCCTTCATCGCCGCCCCCGGCCATGTCCTGATCAGCGCCGACTACAGCCAGATCGAGCTGCGCCTGCTGGCCCATATCGGCGACATCCCCGAGCTGAAACGCGCCTTCAAGGCGGGCATCGACATCCACACCGCCACCGCCAGCGAGATGTTCGGCGTGCCCGTGGACCAGATGGACCCCGAGACGCGGCGCCGCGCCAAGGCGATCAATTTCGGCATCGTCTATGGCATCAGCGCCTTCGGCCTGGCCAACCAGCTGAACATCGACCAGGGCGAGGCCGGGGCCTATATCAAGACCTATTTCGAACGCTTCCCCGGCATCCGCACCTATATGGACGCGACCCGGGCCGAGGTGCGTCAGGCGGGGTTCGTCTCCACCGTCTTCGGCCGACGCATCCACATCCCGGCCATCCATTCGAAATCGGGGGCCGAGCGCCAGTTCGGCGAACGCGCCGCCATCAACGCCCCCATCCAGGGCGCCGCCGCCGACATCATCCGCCGCGCCATGATCCGCATGCCGGGGGCCCTGGAGTCGGCGGGACTGGCCGATGTCCGGATGCTGCTGCAGGTCCACGACGAACTGGTGTTCGAATGCCCCGAAGACCTGGTGGAGCGCGCCATTCCGGTGATCAAAACCACCATGGAGGGTGCGGCGGAACCGGCCGTGGCGTTGACCGTGCCGCTGGTGGTCGAGGCCAAGGCGGCGGCGAACTGGGACGAGGCGCATTAGGGCAAGGGCGCTACCGCTCGGCTCGCGGAGCCTCGCTGCTTGAGCGCGAAGAGCGCCCCCATTCCTCCCCCATCGGGGGAGGTGGCTCGGAGCGAAGCGGAGAGACGGAGGGGGCCCGACGCGGACACGGTGCCCGATGTCCCACATCCGGTGCGCGGCAAGCCCCCTCCACCCCCGCGCAAGCGCGCGGCGGTCCCCCTCCCCCGATGGGGGAGGATTTGATACAACGTGGATATGTATCCACCGCGGATCACAATCGAACGGGCGAAGGCGCTGCGGCGGCGGATGACCCTGCCGGAGGTGGTGCTGTGGCAGGCGTTGCGGGGGCGGCGGCTGGGCGGGGTCCGGGTCCGGCGGCAGCATCCGGTGGGGCCGTACATCCTCGACTTCTGGTGCCCGGACGCCCGTCTGGCCATCGAGGTGGACGGATCGGGCCATGAGGATCCGGATCAGGCCCTCCACGACGCGTTCCGGACCGACTGGCTGGAGCGGCGCGGCATCACCGTCTGGCGTGTCCCGGCGCGCAGTGTGCTGGGCAATCTGGACGGGGTGCTGGCGGGTCTGGAAGCCCGCGTGCGCGACCAGTGTCCCACCATTCCTCCCCCATCGGGGGAGGTGGCGCGGCGCTCCTTCAGCGCCGTGACGGAGGGGGCCCGACGCGGACACGGTCTTTCAACATCAGACACCCGGTGCGCGGCTGGCCCCCTCCACCCCCGCGCAAGCGCGCGGCGGTCCCCCTCCCCCGATGGGGGAGGAATGATGGGGGAGGAATGATGGGGTCTACGCCGTCGCCCCCACCGCCAGCCAGCCGATGTAGCCCGCGTAGGCGGCCAGCAGGATGAGCCCCTCCAGGCGGACGATCTTCATCCCCGTGCGGACGAACAGGACCAGAAGGGCGGTGGCGGCCAGCATGACCCAGATGTCGAGGCGGGCGATCGCGGCGGGCACCTCGAACGGGGCCAGCAGGGCGGTGATCCCCAGCACCCCCAGCACATTGTAGATGTTGGAGCCGATGACATTGCCGAGCGCCACATCGGCCCGGCCGCGCACCGCCGCCATCACCGAGGTGACCAGTTCGGGCAGGGAGGTGCCGATCGCCACCACGGTCAGGCCGATGACCGTGTCGGACACCCCGAAGTCGCGGGCGATGACCACCGCCCCGTCGACCAGCAGCCGGGCCCCGAAAATGGTCAGGGCGATGCCGGCGACCGCCAGACCCAGACCGGTCCACAGCCCGGCCTTCGACCGGGGCGCATCCTCGGCGATATGCTCATATTTGGCGCGCTCGGCGTCCTGGACCCCGCGCTCGCCCAGATACGCCACGACCAGATAGACCAGCAGCATCCCCACCATGACCGCCCCGGCCACCGTCGCGACCCGGCCGGCGAGGACGGCGGCGGCGCAGGCCAGACTGGCCAGGACCAGCACCACCCCGTCGCGGCGAAAGGCCGCCCGGTCCACCACGATGGGGGCGATCAGGGCGGTGACCCCCAGGATCAGCAGGATGTTGGCGGTGTTGGACCCGACCACATTGCCGATGGCGATGCCCGGCGACCCGGCCTGGATGGCCGTCAGACTGGTGACCAGTTCGGGCGTCGAGGTGCCGAACCCCACCAGCGTCAGCCCGATCAGCAGGGGCGACACCCCCATCCGCTTCGCCGCCGTCGTCGCCCCCCGCACGAGGGTGTCCCCGCCGAGGGTCAACAGGATCAGCCCGCCGAGGAGGGAGCCATAGGTGATCAGGGTCGCGTCCATGGGCCCAAGGCGTGCCATGGGCGGGGGCGGGGGGGCAAGGGGGGGGGGCGCCATCCAGACTCTTCAGAAAGTCTCAATCGTTGCGTAGGCAAGGATGGTTAACGGGGACATAGCGCATGATTTCGACGATCGGCTACGAAGGGGCGAGGCTGGCAGACTTTGTTGGCACGTTGCAGCTTGTCGATGTTCGTATGGTCATCGACATCCGAGAGCGGGCTCAGTCCCGTCGTGCTGGATTTTCAAAGTCAGCCCTCCGCGAGCGTCTTGAAGCGGCAGGCATCGGCTACCTGCACCTTCGAGAACTAGGAGATCCAAAAGATGGTCGCGAAGCGGCCAGGTCGGGAGATCTCGTCCGCTTTCGTCAAATCTACGCTGCTGTTCTCCAGACTAACGAGGCAATCTCAGCGCTGAGCCAAATTGCAGATCTCAGCAGGCAGATGA
This sequence comes from Brevundimonas sp. R86498, assembly GCF_044598075.1. Lineage (GTDB taxonomy): Bacteria > Pseudomonadota > Alphaproteobacteria > Caulobacterales > Caulobacteraceae > Brevundimonas. Next base: position 677,807 of record NZ_CP139004.1, read on the forward strand.
GCGTCTGTCTTCTTTGCTATGAGCGTGATCACCACGAGTGCCACCGGAAGATTGTTGCCGATCATCTGGAGTCTTCTATGGGCACCAAGGCTCGCCACTTGGGGGTGAAGGAAGATGTCGCGGTTCACGAGTTCCAACGACGAGTGCGTGATGCTGGTGAAGGCGCTGCCGCATGGAAGCAGCAACTATTTTGAGACTGTCTGTTGCGCGGGCGTTGGCCGCGACATGAAGTGGCGGCGACTCTATCCGGTCGCTTTCAGGACGTTGGATGTCGGCCAAAAGTTCTCGCGGTGGGACTGGGTCTCTTACGATTTCACGACACCGTCCAACGACCGACGTCGCGAGAGCCAGAAGGTCGTTCACGAAAGCATCGTCGTTTCGAAGAGCATGAAGACGGCCGAGCGCTTTGCCTTGGCCCGCCGGATGACACGAGAAAGCACTCAGGAAGCGGCATCCAGAGGTGAAAGCTTGACGCTTCTCCGACCTGAAAACGTGCGCTTCTCGTGGCGTCTGAAGTCAGATGAAGAGGTCGCGAGCGAGCGGATCAAGCATGCGGCCCTAGCTGGTCAGCTTTCGTTTCTGCATGACGCCCCAAAGCCTCTTGAGCCTTGTCCATACGAGTTTTCCTTTCGATGGACAGACAGCGCGGGGAAGGCGCGAACGAACATTTGCGATGACTGGGAAACGTCAACGGCGTTTTTCGTTCGACGAAACTCGCTCGGAGATGACGGCGCACTCGCATCCCTTCGCGAAACCTTCGAGGTCGACTACCCGCAAAAGGGCATGCGCTTCGCCATGGGGACGCATTCCAGAAGAGACGCCCAATGGCTTCTCGTCGGCGTCATTCGAGTGGACGAAGCCGTTCAAGGCGAGTTGGCGCTCTAGGAGTTTAACGACGGATTTTGCGTTTCAAGAAACGCAAAATCAGCGGCGCGAAATGACTAAATTCTGTTTACCGCTTGATAAGCGCGTCGGGCGCAGGTTACCGATTATGAATTGGACAACCCCGGCGGGGTGAACCGCCAGGGTTGGGTAGCCTAACATTTGCCCTCGGTCCCTTGTGGAAGGGGACTGCAGCTATGTTGTGCTCGGGGTGCGACCCGAGCCAACATATGGGGCGCAGATGCCTAACGACCCGTCAACGGGCTTGACGGACGATTTCCCTGCGAATTGTCGCGAATCAAGGGGTAGCCCTGTGCAAAAACCCGCGACAGCCTCAGTCCAAATATCTTGGCTGCCGATCACGAACGCGTGATCGAGGCTCGTACTCCGCTTCCGTAAAGGGCCCCGGCGACCGGCTAAAGTAGAAGCGCTCCTCCGGACCGGCGTAGGTCACGTGGTACGGGGCCATGAAGGATCGCCCCAGAAGGACGCGGTTGGTTTCGCTCTTCATGGCCATGCCATGCAGTTCGACCCAATCCTGAAAGTCGAGGGCCGGAATCGTCAGCTCTCCGGCGAAGACGGTGGCTTTCCAAATGCAGCTTCTGTGAAGCTTCACTTTTTTGACTGTTGAACATCGGGAGGTGCAGAGGACCATTACCAGTCCACGCACACCTGCGCTTACGCCGCCGACCCCACCCCGATCAGCGCCGCCGCCGGGACCTTCCAGCCCTCGCTGATGGCGCGGATGTGGGCGAGGGACAGGGGGCGGCGGCCGTTGAGGACCTCGGAGGCGCGGGAGCGGGAGCCGAGCAGGGCGGCGAGGTCGGACTGGTCGTAGCCCCGGCCCTGCATCACCGCGTGAAGGACCTCGACCGGATCGGCGGGGGTGATCGGCCAGCGGCGCGACTCATAGTCGGCGATGACGAGGCCCAGAAGCTCGAAACGGTCGGCGGCCTCGGTGCCCGGCGCGGGCTCGGCGTCGAAATAGCCCTCGTACTCCGCCAGCGCGGCGGCGTGGTCGGCATCGGAATGCAGGACACGGACGGGTGCGGGGGTGGTCATGGGCGGGGTCCTCAGATCGTCGTCGGGTCGATGCGGTCGTAGTCACGATGTGTGCCGACGAACTTCACCATCACCTGTTTGAACCGGAACGAAATCCGCGCCACCAGCCGATAGTTGTTGCCGCCGATGTCGAAGATCACCCGATTGTCGGCGACGAAGTCCGCCGTGTTGAAGTCGTTGCGAACGTCCTGGGGCGTCCGCCACTCCGCCGCCCGGGCGATATCGTACCAGGCCGACAGGGGGGCCCGGGCGCGGGGATGACGCGTCCAGAACTCCACAAGCGTGCGCCGCGAGACGACGTTCATGAGGGTTGAATAGCATGTTCCCGTATGGGGAACAAGAGGGCGGAGTCCGCTTCTGGCCCCCTCCGTCACGGCGCTGAAGTAGCGCCGCGCCACCTCCCCCGATGGGGGAGGAAGAGTGAGGCAGGGTCCGCCCCCAGCATTCCTCCCCCATCGGGGGAGGGGGACCGCGAAGCGGTGGAGGGGGCCGGCCGCGCACCGGGTGGGTGACGTCGGGCACCGGGTCCGGGTCGGGCCCCCTCCGTCTCTTCGCTGCGCTCCGAGCCACCTCCCCCGATGGGGGAGGAGTGATTCCGCCGCTCCGTTCAACGCATCCCCCGAATTCCTCCGCGGAATCAGCCCCCCGCCCGAAACAGGCCCCCGCCTGCGTGCATCCCCCCGCCCGGCCCTATCCTGTGGCCATGGGACGACCGTCGAAACTGGGTGAGGCCGCGTGGGGGCGGGTGTTCGGGCTGGAGGGGCTGGGGGTGCCGCGGCGGGAGGTGGCGGAGCGGTTCGGGGTCTCGGCGCAGGCGATTGCACGGCAGGCGAAGCGGCGGGGGATTGTGCTGGGGGATGGGCGGGCGCGGGCGGTGCAGGAGCGACTGCCCGGCAAGGTCCTGGCCCAGAGCCGCAGCGGGATGACGCCCGAGCGCTGGGTCGAGCTGCTGGAGCGGCGCAATCTGGGGGTTCGCGATGATGTGCTGATGCAGCGCTATGGCGTCAGCCGGGATGCGATCTGCCGGGCGGCGCGGCGGCTGAAGATGCGCAAATGCGATATGCCCGGCGCGGTGATGCAGCGGCGCGGGCCCGGATGGTCGGGGCTGCCGTCGGAGCCGCGGCCGGAGATGGCCTTTGCCATCGATCGGCACGATGTGTGGGTGCACCGGCGCGGGATCATGCGGGCGATCCAGCGGGCGGCGAACGAGGAGCGGGTGGCGGACATCCGCACCCTGCTGCGGTTCTGGAACGATCTGGAGGGGTTCTATCCGGGGGCGCCGCCGTTCCGGCCCGGGGGCGGGGCGTGCTAGGGGCCTGCGGATGACGAGCGAAGCCTTTGACGTGGTGGTGGTGGGCGCGGGCGCGGCCGGGATGATGGCGGCGGCCGAGGCCGGGCGGCGGGGGCGGCGCGTGCTGGTGATCGACCATGCCCGGGCGCCGGGCGAGAAGATCCGCATCTCGGGCGGGGGGCGCTGCAACTTCACCAATACGGGGACGGGGGTGGCGAACTTTCTGGGCGAGAACCCGCGGTTCGCGGCCTCGGCGCTGGGGCGGTTCACGGCGGCGGACTTTGTGGCGCGGGTGGATCGGGCGGGGATCGGCTGGCACGAGAAGACCCTGGGGCAGCTGTTCTGTGATGACTCGGCCAAACAGATCGTGCGGATGCTGACGGACGGGATGCGGGACGCCCGCGTGACGCTGAGGCTGAACACGGGCGTGGCGGCGGTGGCGCGGGAGGGGGACGGGTTCGCGCTGGCGCTGTTGGACGGAGGGCGGGTGAAGGCTGCGTCGCTGGTGGTGGCTTCGGGCGGCAAGTCGATCCCGAAGATGGGGGCGACGGGCTGGGGCTATGAGATCGCGCGGCAATTCGGATTGCGGGTGACGGAGACGCGGCCGGCGCTGGTGCCGCTGACGTTCGAGGCGGGGCTGCTGGAACAGACGACGCCGCTGGCGGGGGTGGCGGTGGAGGCCTCGGTCAGCGCGGGGAAGACGCGGTTTGATGAGGGGCTGTTGTTTACGCATCGGGGCCTGTCGGGGCCGGCGGTGCTGCAGATCAGTTCGTACTGGCGCGAGGGGGAGGCGATCACGGTGAGGATGGCGCCCGGCGTCGATGTGCTGGGGCGGCTGAAGGCGGCCAAGGGCGAGAACGGCGGCAAGGCCCAGGTGGCGACGGCGCTGGGGGCCGTGGTGCCGCGCCGGCTGGCCGACTGGCTGTGCGCGCGCGAGGGGGTGCAGGGGAAACTGGCCGAGGTGGGGGACAAGGGACTGGCGAAGCTGGACGGGGCGGTGAACGGCTGGACCGTGAAGCCGGTGGGGTCGGAGGGCTACCGGACCGCCGAGGTGACCCTGGGCGGGGTGGCGACCGAGGCGCTGGACCAGACGACCATGGCGGCGAAGGGCGTGCCCGGCCTGTATTTTATCGGCGAGGTGGTGGACATCACCGGCTGGCTGGGCGGCTATAATTTCCAGTGGGCCTGGAGCTCGGGCTGGGCCGCGGGGCAGGTGGCCTGAGTCGCCTCCTGCGTCGACGTCGCCTTTTCCGGACTGGCGCGTTCCGTGGCATTCAGGCCGGGGCGCGACAGCGTGCCGGCGGCGACTGGATCAACCCCGTGGAGACCCTGACATGGCCCTGAAGCTCAACATTATCCTCTGCAGCACGCGGCCGGCCCGGGCCGGAACCCCGGTGGCAGAGTGGGTCGACCGGTTTGCCCGCGAGCAGGGGGATTTCGAGGTGGAGCTGGTCGATCTGGCCGCCTTCGACCTGCCGCTGTTCGACGAGGCGGCGCATCCGGCCCAGAACCGCTATGAACACGCCCATACGAAGCGCTGGAGCGCGAGCGTCGCCCCGGCCGACGCCTTTGTCTTCGTCACGCCCGAGTATGACTATTTCGCCCCGGCTTCGGTGATCAACGCGATCCAGTGCCTGTATCACGAATGGACCTACAAGCCGGCCGCCGTGGTCAGCTATGGCGGGGTGTCGGGGGGCCTGCGCGCGTCGCAGACGCTGCGCGGGCTGCTGGGCAACCTGAACATGATGGCCATCGCCCAGGCGGTGCCGGTCCCGTTCTTCACCAATTTCATCGGCGAGGACGGGGTCTTCAACCCGAACGAACAGACCATCGCCGGGACGACGGGGATGCTGAAGGAGCTGCACAAATGGGCGGTGGCCCTGAAGCCGATGCGCGAGCCGCAGGTTCCGACCTGACGACGCGGGCCGGCGCCTGCCGTCGGTGCGCCCGCCTAGTGGGGTTCGGGGGGCCGGGCGGCGGGGTCGAGGTATTCGCTCTCTGCGTGGTGGCCGGCGGCCAGGACGAAGCGGCGGTCGCAGTAGCCGCATTCGACGAAATCGTCCTCGCCCATGTCCAGATAGACCAGCGGATGGCCCAGCACGCCGCCGCCGTCGCAGGCGACGCGTTTGGTGGCGACGAGGATTTCCTCGGGCGGGGGGACAGTCACATCGGGGTGGCGGGGCGGCATGATCGGATCCGTGGTCTTGGCGGGAGGAGGCCCGACGCCTAACTAGACGGCGAAGCCTCCCGCCGAAAGTCCCGAATGACCGAACCCGAAGCCCTGCCCGTCAACGCCATCGAGGTGCACGGGCTGGAGAAGACCTATGCCGGATCGAAAAAGGCCCCGCCCAAGACGGCGCTGAGGGGGGTGGATCTCGTGATCCCCCGCGGCTCGATGTTCGGCCTGCTGGGCCCGAACGGTGCCGGCAAGTCGACCCTGATCAACATCCTGGCCGGGGTGGTCAACAAGACCGGTGGCACGGCGGCGATCTGGGGCCGGGACATCGACGAGCGACCGCGGGACGCCCGGGCGGCGCTGGGGGTGGTACCGCAGGAGATCGTGGCCGACGTCTTCTTCACCCCGCGCGAGGCGCTGGAGGTACAGGCGGGCTTCTACGGGGTGCCGGCGAAGGAGCGGCGGTCGGATGAGCTGCTGGCGGCGCTGGGGCTGTCGGACAAGGCCCATGCCTATGTGCGGGCCCTGTCAGGCGGGATGAAGCGGCGGCTGATGGTGGCCAAGGCCCTGGTGCACAATCCACCGATCCTGATCCTCGATGAGCCGACGGCGGGGGTCGATGTCGAGCTGCGCCGCCAGCTGTGGGAATACGTCCGCCGCATCAATGCCGAGGGCGTGACCATCCTTTTGACCACCCACTATCTGGAGGAGGCGCAGGAGCTGTGTGACACCATCGCCATCATGAACCGGGGGCAGGTGGTGGCGTGCGAGCCAACCGGGCAGCTGCTGAAGCGGCTGGATACGCGCAATGTCGTGGTGACGCCCGAACACCCGCTGGAGGGCCTGCCGGTCGTGGCCGGGTTCGAGACGGTGGCGCGGCCGAACGGGGCCTTTGCCATCACCTATCGCAAGGGACAGTCCTCGGTCGAACAGGTGCTGGCGGCGGTGCGGGCGGCGGGAATCACGATCTCGGACATCACCACCGAGGATCCGGATCTGGAAGACGTCTTCCTGGCCCTGACCTATGGCGACGCCAGCGCGGTCAGCCCGACCAAGGACTGACCGGCAGCGTGGACGCGGGGACTATTCGTCCCCGGCGACCTCGGCCTTCTTGCGGGTGGCGCGACGGCGTGGGGCGGGAGCCTCGCCGTCGTCAGACCCAGCGGCCGGAGCCGGGGCGCTGGAGCGGGTCAGGAAGCCCGGCAGGGCCGAGGCCGTGTCATCAGCGGGTGCCGCGGCGGCGGCGCGGGGCGTGCGGGGCCGGCGGGCCGGACGGTCCTCGACCTCGGCCGCCGCCTCGACCGGCGCCGGTTCGGCGCGCGGGGTGAAGGCGATCGGGGCGGTGGAGGCGATGAAGTCGCCGCCCTCGCGGCCGCTTTCGGTGCGGGTGGTCTCGGCGCGGGCCGGTTCGCCCCGGCCGTTGTCGCGCCCGTTATCGCCCCGGCCGTTCTCGGAGCGGCCGCCTTCGGACTCTTCCCAGGTGCGGGTGTCGGGGGTGCCGCCCTCGGCCTCATAGCGTTTGTTGCGTTCGTCGCGGCGACGCTCCCAGCGCTCGCGGCGGGTCTCGCGGCGACCGCCCTCCCCGCCCTCGCCCTCGGCGCGGGGCTGGTCGTCGCGCGGCGGACGGGGCGTCCATTCGCGGTCGCGGTTCTGGTTCTGGTTCTGGTCGCGATCGCGGTTCTGGTCGCGGTCCTCGCGGGGCGGACGCGGGGTCCATTCGCGTTGCTCGCGCTGGGGCTGGGCCCCTTGGGCGGCCTCGGCGTCGCGGGCGTCGCTCTGCTGCTGGATGCGGTCGGCGGCCTGCTGGGCGGCGAGGAAGGCGGCAGCCTGGGCCCCGGTCTCATCCTCGAAATCGATGTCATAGCCCTGGTTGGACAGTTCGCGCGCGGCGATCTCCGAGACCGGCCGCTGGGGCTGGAGAGCGCGCAAGACGCGGAAATAGTGTTCGGCGTGCTGGAGATAGTTCTCGGCCAGGACCCGGTCGCCGGAGGAGCCGGCGTCGCGGGCCAGCTGCTGGTAGCGCTCATAGACGGTCTGGGCATTGCCCCGGACCTTGATGTTCTCAGGGCCCTGCGAATCCCACGACCGGTTGGGGTTGGCCGCATTGGCGTTGCCACCGCCGCCACCGGGTTTCCGGTTGCGGCCGCGCTGGCGCTTCATGCCCTTGAAATCTCTCATCGGACGCTACCGTGCTGGTTCGGCGTGGCCCTGCGCGACGATGGCGAGGGAGCAGGCCGTTTGTGTGTGGTTCCGGTTCGCTTGGGGGCCAATCCCCGGCGGCGATGTGATCGGAAAGACCTTTCGTCGCCCGGCGCGGGGCTCGGGCCGCTGGCTTCAGCCGCCGGCCTTCACGCGCGTCCCGGCCGAGCGTCGTTGAACTTTCGGGTTCAGCGAGATGCGGAAGGGAGGGAGACAACCAAGGACTTAGCGCGGGCCGTGACGGTTTGAAAGGGGTTTTGTGCGCGGCGTCTCCTCCCCATCGCCGGAGGGCGATGGGGAGGTGGCTGCGAGCCCTTGCGAGCAGACGGAGGGGGCGAGGCGGTGTTGAGGGTGGGGGAGTCCCGCCTTTGAGACCGGGTCGCCCCCTCCGTCTCGCCGCTGATCGCGGCGATCCACCTCCCCATGCGCCTTCGCGCATGGGGAGGAGACGGAGCTCTCTACCCCTGCCGGATCGGGGTGGTGCGGGGGTCCGGGCCGTTGGTGATGACGCGGTGGCGGTCGGCGAGGTCGCGGACGATTTTCACGTCCTCAAGACCGGCGGCCTCGAACAGGGCTTTCACGGCGGGGCCCTGATCCCAGCCGATCTCGACGGCGAAGATGCCGCCGGGCTTGAGGATGCGGGCGATCTCGGGGGCGAGGTCGCGGTAGGCCTGCAGGCCATCGGGGCCGCCGTCCAGCGCCAGCAGGGGGTCGTGGTCGCGAACCTCGGGGTCGAGGCCCGGGATCTCTTCGGACGGGATATAGGGCGGGTTGGAGACGACCAGATCGAAACTGGTGTCGGCGAAGCCCGCGGCCCATTCGGTGCGCAGGAAGGTGGCGCGGCCATCCAGATCCAGATTGGCGGCGTTCTCGCGCGCCACGGCCAGGGCCTCGGACGAGATGTCGGTGCCGACGCCGTGGGCCCCCTGCCGTTCGGACAGGACCGCCAGCAGGATGGCCCCCGAGCCGGTGCCCAGATCGATCAGGTTGAAGGATTGCGCCGGCTCGAAGGCCAGCAGGGCGATATCGAGGATGGTTTCGGTGTCCGGGCGCGGGCTGAGCACATCGGGGGTGACGGTCAGCATGATCTTCCAGAAGCCCTTGCGGCCGAGGATACGCGAGACCGGCTCGCGGCGCAGGCGGCGTTCGATGTAGCCGTCCAGCGCCGTCGACTGGTCGGGGGTCAGGGGGCGGTGGGGATCGGTCAGGATGTCGAGCCGGCTGGCCCCGGTAGCGGCCTCCAGCAGCAGGCGGGCGTCGATGGCCGGGCTGTCGATGCGGCCGGTCTTGAGCACGGCTTGCGCGGCCTTCCACGCGGAGACGAGGGTGGTGGGTTCGGTCATTCAGTTGAACTCCGCAGGGTCGCCGACAGCCAGCGCGCCGCCGGTGTCGACCGAACAATAGAGGCCACACCAGCGGTGGCCGTACAGGTCGTGAAGCGCGGCCACCAGATCCAGATCCCGCACGCCGGTGGCCGGGTCCACATGGGTGGCGGCGCAGCGGACGATGGGCTTCACCCCGGTCAGGCGGGTGCCGCCGAGGGTGAGGGTTCGCCGGGCGACGTCGTTCTCGATCCAAGCGGGCCAGCCCTCGACCCAGACATTGGCGCGAAAGCGCAAGGGGTCGACGGGTCGGCCGAGGCGGGATTCCAGATCGCGGACGCTGGCGAGGTTGAGGACGGAGACGGCCCCGGCCGGGTCATCCATGAACCGGTGGCCGGCCCCGTCCAGCAGGCGCAGGGGGGCGGTCGCCTCCTCCTCCCCGAGCACATCGGTGAGCCAGGTCTCGAGAGCCTGTTCCTGAACCGGGTCGCCCAGCTGGACGGTGAGGTCGAGGGCCCCGGGGGCGGTGAGGGACAGGGTGTCGGTGGCCTCGTCCCATTGCGTGCGGATCCGGGCGATCTGCGGCAGGCGGGCCAGAACCGTGAACCGCATCTTGGAGATGTGGGCAGGGGCGGCCGGGTCGAAGCCGGAGGGGCCGATCTCGATCGCGCGCAGCCGGTCGCCGGGAAAGGCCTGACCGGCGGTCAGGGCGACCCGGTCCAGCGGCTCGGGCGTGAAGCCCTTGACCGGGTGGCGGTACAGGGCGGCGACGGTGGCGACAGGGGGGGCGGTCACGCGACGGTGAGTGCCCCAGCCGGGCTTTTCAGGCAAGGTGGCCTTGGGCCGGAACATGAGCGGCCACAGGACCGTTGGGTCGCCGATGAAACTGCCCGTCCCGACCCGCCACCGGAAATCCCGCGATCGTTCGTCCGGACCCTGGGCCTGGCTGGGGGCCGCGGCCGGCGGTCTGGCCGCCGGGGCCGGGGCCGCCCATCTGATCTATACCCAGGGCCACCGCTTCGGCCTGGACCTGCGCGCCGTGCGGCCGGAGCCCCCCGCCACCCGGCCGCCGGAACCGGAGGAGTACGAGGCGCGCGAGCCGGGTCGCGGACGGCTGGCCGACCATCCCCTGGCGATCCCCCGCAAGGGCTGGACCGACATTCTCTGGCGCGTCGGCGCGTCCTTCTTCGGCGACCGGGTCGGGTTCGTCGCCGGTGGGGTGACCTTCTTCATCCTGCTGTCGCTGTTCCCGGCGCTGGGGGCGTTCGTGACCATCTACGGGCTGTTCGCCGATCCCGCCGACGCCTCGGCCCGGGTGGCCTTCCTGTATTCGGTGCTGCCGGCCAATGTCGCCCAGTTCATCGCCGCCGAGTTGCAGCGACTGGCGGCGGGGTCGACGGGATCCCTGACCTTTACCCTGGTGTGGACCCTGGCCCTGTCGCTGTGGACCGCCAACAACGGGGTCAAGACGTTGTTCTATGGCCTGAACGTCGCCTATCACGAGGTCGAGAAGCGCAATATCGTGGCCTATAACCTGCTGGGCTTCGCCTTCACCCTGACGGGGCTGGCGGGGGTTCTGATCAGCGCGGCCCTCGTCGTCGGGGTGCCGGTGGTGCTGGGGATCTTCGGCCTGGCCGAGGAATGGGAGCGGCTGGCCCCGCTGCGCTGGCCGCTGCTGTTCATCGGCTATATCGGGGCCCTGACAGTGATCTACCGGTTCGGGCCGTGCCGGGCCAAGGCGCGCTGGCGCTGGCTGACCCCCGGAGCGGTGTTCGCCGCCAGCCTGAGCGTGCTGGTGTCCTTTCTGTTCAGCTGGTTCCTGACCAATTTTGTGCGGATGGACTCCTACGGACCTCTGGCCACGGCCATGGGCTTTCTGCTGTGGACCTGGATCTCGGTTCAGGTGGTTCTGATCGGGGCGTCGCTGAACGCGGCGATCGAGCACCAGACCGCGCGAGACACCACGGCCGGTCCACCGGTAGAGATCGGGGCCCGCGGCGCGGTCGTGGCCGACACGGTCGGGCCCCGGCGCGGCAGTCCCGCCGCCCTGACCTATACGCTGAAACATGCCGAGGCCCTGGCCGACCGGCTGGGGCGGCGGCGCAACCGGCCGCGACCCTGACTGCGCTCGCATAAGTCGTTCGCGCCCCCTATCTAGGGGACCATGAGCAACAATTTTCGTCCGACCACCCTTGAGCGCGCCTATGAACTGGCGCGCAGCGGCGAGTGCCGCACCGTCAGCGACATCAAGGCCCGCCTGCAGCAGGAGGGCCATGAACGGGTCCAGGACCGGCTGTACGGCGGCTCCCTGACCTCGGCGCTGAGGAAGCTCTGCGCCGCCCACTATGTCGCGCCGGAAGGCGGAGAGGCCGGGACCACTCCGGCAGTCGACGGCGAAGCGGACGGGGACGATGACGACGGCGACGAGCGGGCCGCCGGCTGAGTCCGGTCGCGGACACACCCGGCCCGTCGGCGAATCGTCAGTGAAATGAATCGCCTGCGACAAACGGGGCGCCTTGTCGCCGCTTCATTTCCGGTGCATAGAAGGGACGTCGATCTCTCTGCGTAACGCCCCTCTCTCTTTGCGAACGCACCGAGTTTCTGGCCGATCCCATTCAGACCCGACAGGCTTCAGGCGCTCTTGCCTGATGCGAACTGCTAACGGAGGTCCTTAAAATGGCTACCGGCACTGTCAAATGGTATAACTCCACCAAGGGCTACGGCTTCATCGAGCCCTCGGACGGCGGCAAGGACGTGTTCGTGCACGTTTCGGCCGTTGAAGGCGCAGGCATGAACGGCCTGAACGAAGGCCAGAAGGTCTCGTACGAAGTCGAACGCGACCGTCGCACCGGCAAGGAATCTGCCGGTCAGCTGAAGGCCGCTGAATAGTCCTTTCGGGATTATTCAACTGACGAACGGGGTCGGGGCGAAAGCTCCGGCCCCGTTTTTCTTTGCGCCAACGCCTGCGGCGCGGGCGGAGACATTCCACCACGCTTGCCGACAGGGCGGACCCCGCGTAATCGGCAGGTGATGTTCGGCCTCGCCAATCCCCAGCGCTTCATGAGTTTCACCGGGCCGCTGACGCCGGTGCTGTGGGTGATTGCGGCCGTGTTGCTGGCCGCCGGAACCTGGTTCAGTTTCGTGGCCCCGGGCGACTATCAGCAGGGCGACACGGTGCGGATCATGTTCGTGCATGTGCCGGCCTCGATCCTGGGTCTGGGAGCCTATGCGGCGCTGGGGGTGTCCAGTTTCTTCGCCCTGGTGTTCCGCCATCCGCTGGCCGATGCGGCGGCGCGGGCGGCGGCCCTGCCCGGCGTGGCCTTCACGGCCCTGGCCCTGATCACCGGAGCCCTGTGGGGCCAGCCGATGTGGGGCACCTGGTGGGTGTGGGACGCGCGGCTAACCAGTGTGCTGGTGCTGTTCCTGTTCTACCTCGGCTATATGGCGCTGCGGGCCTCGATCGACGATGAGGCCAGGGCCGCGCGGGCGGCGGCGGTGCTGGGTCTGGTCGGGCTGATCAACCTGCCGATCGTGAAATTCTCCGTGGACTGGTGGAACACCCTGCATCAGCCGGCCTCGCTGCTGCGGGCCGGAGGCTCCAGCCTCGATCCCGTCTTCCTGCTGCCCCTGCTGCTGATGATCGCCGCCTATGGCGCGCTGTTCCTGGCGGTGTGGCTGTCGTCGATCCGCACCGAGATCGTGCGCCGCCGGGTGCAGACGATCCGCGCCCGCCGCGCCCTGGACGCCTGAGATGCCCGATCTGGACATGAGCCCCTATGCCGCCTTCGTCTGGCCCGCCTGGGGGATCAGCGTCGTCGTTCTGGCGGCCGTGGTGGTCCGCGCCGTCGCCGCCTCGCGCAAATGGACGGCCGAGCTGAAGCGGCTGGAGCAGGAGAACGAGGCCGCATGAACCGCTGGCTGACCCTGATCCCGCTGGGCATTCTGGCGGCGCTGGCGGTGCTGTTCATCGGCTGGTCGCTGAAGCGCGAGCCCGCCTTCAAGCCCGACGCCCTGGTGGGGCAGGCGGTGCCGGAGACGGTGCTGCCGATCCTGGCCGACGGGGTGGCAGGGCCCCAGAACGTCGACCTGAAGACCGCCGGGGTCGGGCGGCCGATGATCGTCAACATCTTCGCCAGCTGGTGCGCCCCGTGCCGGCTGGAGCATCCGCAGCTGCTGGCGCTGGAGGCGCAGGGGATCGCGGTGGTGGGCGTGGCCTACAAGGACGAGCCCGAGGCGACGCAGGCGTTTCTGGATGAGCTGGGCGATCCCTTCACGATGGTGCTGGTGGACCGCGAGGGGCGGGCCGGGCTGGATCTGGGGGTGTCGGGGGTGCCCGAGAGCTTCGCCGTCGACGCCATGGGGCGGATCGTGGCCAAGGCTTCGGGGCCGCTGCTGACCGAGGCGGATGTGACGCGGCTGACCGAGGCGCTCAAGGCCCCGTCCCGGCCCTTGCCCACAGCCACGACGCTGGACGAACTGGACGCGCAGCGCCGGGCAGTGCCAGACTGAGCCCCGACGTCCGGGGGTGATCCTGCCTGCGGGGCGTTAACCGTTTTTGTAGAGAATGGGTTAACCCTGAGGCCATGAGCACGATCCGGCCCGATCTTCCGCAGAGCCTGCCGGCGTCCACGACGCCGAGCGCCCAGATGCGCACGGCCCAGGCGGCCTTCTTCCGCGCGGCGCTGAGCGAGGTCCAGACCGTGCCGGCGCGGCCCCCGGCTTCGGCGGGGACGGCACAACCGGCGAGGGGCGAGGCTCCGGAGAGCCCGCGCCTGCCGCGGCTGGGCCAGCTGCTGGATATCCGGGTCTAAAGGGCGGGCGTTACTCGGCCGGTTCGGCGACCTTGACCTTGCCGGGCTTGGCCTTGCGGACTTTTTTCGCGGGTTCGGCGGCCTTTTTGGCGGCCTTTTCCAGCTTGCGGGCGTCCTTGGCGGCCTTCTTCAGGGCCTTGGCCTCGGCCTTTTCGGCGTCCGGCACGGCGTCGGCGGCGGCGGCGAGATCGGCCAGCAGCTCCAGAAAGCCGTCGCGCTTGGCCTTTGGCAACAGGGCCATGATGCGTTTGTCGGCCGCCGCAACCCGGGGCCGGGCCTGATCCAGCAGGGCCTGACCCTCGGCCGACAGCCGCACGGCCTTGGCGCGGGCGTCGAGCGCCGAGCGTTCGCGCGACAGCAGGCCCTTCGTGGTCATGCGGGCGACGAGGTCGGCCAGGGTGGAGCGGTCGATGCCGGTGGCGCGGACCAGATCGGTCTGGGTGAGGCCCTCCTTGACCGAGACGGCCTCCATGACGGCGAACTGGCGCTGGGTCGGACCACCCTCGCCGGCCTCCTCGGCATAGATGTCGAGGGCCAGCTGCAGGGCGCGGTGCATCAGATGGCTGGGGGAATCGGCCAGGGTGCCGGAGCGCCTCGCCTGTTTGCCGGACTTGACCATGCCACTGTATCCCTCTGCCGTATGCGGAGGGTTATCAGCCGCATCTTACGATTTCACGACAGAATTTTTTAGTGCGCTACCGCTCGGCTCGCGGAGCCTCGCTGCCTGAACGCGGGCGCGACCCTCAGGGGGCCGTGTCGGGGCGGGCGGGGGCCATGGGATCGGAGGGCGCGTCCGGGGAGACCATGTTCTTCATGATCAGGGGCAGCTGGGACAGGCCAAAGGCGGACGAAGCGATCCACAGGACGCCACGGAAACTGACCCAGACATCGGCGGGGTCGACATCGCTGTAGCCCAGCCGGGTGGCGGCCGAGGCGACGAGGGCCTCGGACCGGATCAGCTCATTGGTCAGGGCCACGACGGCGAAATACAGGCCGTAGCGGAAGGTCAGGATCCGCCAGGCGCGGTCGTTGATCGGGATGACCGTGCCGAGCAGGGCCTTGAGCGGCTGTTTGTTCAGATACAGCCCGCCCAGCAGGGCGATGGCCAGCGAGGCGTTGAGCACCGTGACCTTCAGCTTCACAAACAGGTCGTCGTTGAAGATCAGGGTCAGGACCCCGAACACCAGGGCGAACCCGCCGACCAGCAGGGGCATCAGGGCCAGACGTTTCTCGACCCACAGGCCGACGATCACGGCCACCACCGAGCCGGCCACCAGGCCCCAGGTGGCATGGATCAGGGCCTGATCGCCCGGTTCGCCCCGCACGCGGAAGAAGATGAAGGTGGCGGCGAACGCGGCCAGTGCCCCGAAGTCCACGACCTGACGGATCCAGGCGGGGGGCTTGCCGGCGGCGGGGCCGGGGGTGTCGGGAGCGTCGGTCATGTTCAGTCCTCGAGCCCCACCAGCGATCTTGAAAAGGCCCGGGCGTCGAAGGGTTGCAGGTCCTCGATGCCTTCGCCCACCCCGATCAGCTTGATGGGGGCGTCGGACGCCTGGGCCACGGGCACCAGAACCCCGCCGCGCGCCGTGCCGTCCAGCTTGGTCATGACCAGGCCGGTGACGAAGGCGGTGCGGCCGAAGATCTGTTCCTGGGCCAGGGCGTTCCGCCCCACCGTGGCGTCCAGCACCAGCAGGGTCTCGTGCGGGGCGTCCGGATCGATCTTTTTTAGCACCCGCACGATCTTGAGCAGTTCGTCCATCAGGGCCGACTTGTTCTGCAGCCGCCCGGCGGTGTCGATCAGGACCACATCGAAGCCCTCGGCCCGCGCCTTCGTATAGGCGTCGAAGGCCAGACCGGCCGGATCGGCACCGTCCCGGCGGCTTTCGAAATGGGCCCCGGAGCGCTCGGCCCAAACTTTCAGCTGTTCGCGGGCGGCGGCCCGGAAGGTGTCGCCGGCCACGATCATGACCCTGGCCCCCTGCCCCGTCAGGTCGGCAGCGATCTTGCCCAGGGTCGTGGTCTTGCCCGAGCCGTTGACCCCGACGAACAGGACCACGAAGGGTTTGATGCCGCCGGCCACGCCGTCGGACCCCAGCGGGTCAAAGGTCGCCTGACGCGGCAGAAGCTCGGCGGCGACGGCCTCGGCCAGGGCCTCCTTGACCTCACGCTCATCGGACACCTTGCCGAAGCGCAGGTCGCGGAAGCGGGCCACGATCCGGTCGGTGGCGGCGGGCCCCAGATCGCTTTCCAGCAGATGCTCTTCCAGCCCCTCCAGCGCGGCCTCGGACAGGGGCTCCTTCACAAAGGCCCCGACCACCGTCTCGGTCATCTGCTGGGACGAGCGGGCCAGCCCGGCGCTGAGCCGCTGGAACCAGCCCTTCTTCGGCGTATCGTTCATCCCGTCCGCTTAACGGAGACGGACGGCCGCGTCACGCGGGGCGTGATAGGGAGGGGCGACGGGCCGTCCGGCACCTGAGCGCGATACGCCCCTTCAAGAGACAGCCCATGCCCATCGTCAGCGTCACCCGCTTTCGCCCCCGCTCCCTGCTGTCCATGCCCGAGTTCGTCTTCCATGCCGGGCGGAGCATGGCGCAGATCCGCAAGGCCGAGGGCTGGCTGGCCGGGGCGGTGAAGCGCGATGACGATCAGGCCTTCTGGACCCTGACGGTCTGGCGCGATGAGGCGGCCATGCTGGCCTATGTCGTCAGCGGGCCTCACGGTGCAGCCCTGCCCCGGCTTCGGGAGATTGCCGTCGAGGCGAGCATGGTCCGCTGGGTCGCCGACACCGACGCCCTGCCGGATTGGTCGGAGGGGGTCCGGCGCATGCGACACGAGGGACGCGCGTCCCGGCTGAAGCGTCCAGGCCCGCATCATGACGGCCTTTCGTATCCGGACTCGGCCCAGTCCTTCGGGTCGCGCCTCTGACCGTGTCCTGACGGCCGACGCCGCGCGGTCGGGCCTTGCCGCCTCCTGAACACGCTTTCGTGGGCCATACACGCCATAGTTTCGCCCCAGGGCGGGCAGCCTCCTGTCCGTAACGACAAGAAACCGGGAGGATGCGATGCCGGAGAAGGTGTTGAAGCGGGGACTGGCGGCGGTGGTGGGGCTGGCGCTCGCGGCACCCGGGGGCATTCCCGGCGCGGCCGCCGGGACCCCGGTGACCGGGCCGGCCGGGCTCCAGACCGGGGACGGCGTCGCCAGCGCTGCGGCCTGTTTACCCCTCGGGTTCGACCTGCGAACCGAGGCCGAGCGGAGGCCCCCTCCTCCTCTTCCCCGTCCTCCCGTGGCGAGCGCCCCGGGGTCCGGCCAGGCTCCACCGCCCCCGGTCACAATGCCGATCGAACCGACGCGGAGGGAGGACCGGGTCGAGTACGGGGCCCCGCCGCCCCCGCCTCCCCCACCGCCACCGCCACCCGCCCCGCCCGCTCCGATGCGGCCTGCGGTCGTCGGAGGCAGCGATCCGATCGTGGTCACGGGGTCGCGCATCTGGCCCGGGCAGACGGTCCCACCTGCCGACACCGAACGCTATCCCGACGCCACGCCCAATCCCGTCAAACGGGTGTCCGAGGCCCCGGTCTCGACCTTTTCGATCGATGTCGACACCGCCGCCTATGCCAATGTCCGCCGCTTCATCGGCGAGGGCACGACCCCGCCGCGCGACGCCGTGCGGGTCGAGGAGATGATCAACTATTTCGACTATGGCTATGCCCGGCCCGGCAGCGCGGACGAGCCCTTTGCGGTGACGACGGCGGTGGTCGCCTCGCCCTGGTCGCCCGGGCGTCAGATCGTCCACATCGGCCTTCAGGGCCATGAGCTGCCGGCCGGGGAGCGCCGGCCGCTGAACCTGACCTTCATGGTCGATGTCTCGGGCTCGATGGGAGCGCCGGACAAGCTGGGTCTGGCGCAGCAGGCGATGAATCTGATCATCGACCGGCTGCGGCCCGAGGACCGGCTGGCGGTGACCTACTACGCCTCGTCCGCCGGCACAGCGGTCGCGCCCACCTCGGGGTCAGAGAAGCTGAAGCTGCGTTGCGCCGTCGCCTCGCTGAGGGCCGGCGGGTCGACGGCGGGCGCGCAGGGCATGGTCAATGCCTATGAGCAGGCCGAAGCGGCCTTCGGCACCGACAAGGTCAACCGCATCCTGATGTTCACCGACGGGGACTTCAATGTCGGGGTCACCGACGACCGGCGGCTGGAGGACTATGTCGCCGACAGGCGCAAGACCGGCATCTATCTGTCGGTCTATGGCTTCGGGCGCGGCAACTACCAGGACGACCGGATGCAGACGATCGCCCAGTCGGGCAATGGCGTCGCCGCCTATGTCGACAGTCTGGACGAGGCCCGGCGGCTGTTCGGGCCGGCCTTCGACCGCGGGGCCTTCCCCATCGCCGACGACGTCAAGATCCAGGTCGAGTTCAATCCCGCCCGGGTCAGCGAATACCGGCTGATCGGCTATGAGACGCGGCTTCTGGACGAGGCGGACTTCGCCAACGACGCGGTCGATGCGGGGGAGGTCGGCTCCGGGGCCTCGGTCACGGCCCTGTACGAGATCACCCCGGTGGGTGGGCGCAGCCAGATTCCCGAGCGGCGCTATGACGGCAACCGCGCGGACCGGGCCCCGGCGGGCGGGGACCCGAACGGCGAGATCGGCTTTGTCCAGGTCCGCTACAAACGGCCGGGCGAGCCGGACTCACGGCTGATCCAGACGGCGATCTCTGGCGACGGGGCGGGCACGGCGGTGGCGCGGGCCCCGGACTCGACCCGCTGGGCCCTCGCCGTCGCTGCCTTTGGCCAGCGTCTGCGGGGCGATCCGTGGATGAGCGCCGACTTCGACACCGACGCCATCCTGGGTCTGGCCCAGGGGGCGCGGGGCGAGGACCCCTACGGCGAACGCGCGGCCTTCGTGCAGATGGTGAGGGCGGCCGACACCCTGCCGCCCCGACGCGAGCCCTGACCGGGGCGGGGGCGCCGGGGCACCCCCTTTGGCGTCCCCGACCCCAGCCTGATAGAACCGTCCGGACCCCGTCCCTTCCGGGACGCTCCGGACCGAGCCATGGCTGACTGTCGCGACTTTCATTCTCCCCGCACCCACGGTTTCGTGCGGGTGGCGGCGGCGACGCCTGTGGTGCACATCGCCGATCCCGTGAGCAACGGGCAGGCCCATGCGGACCTGATCCGGTCGGCGGCGGCGCAGGGCTGCGAGCTGGTGGTGTTCCCCGAGCTGTCGCTGAGCGCCTACGCCATCGACGACCTGCATCTGCAGACGGCCCTGCTGGACGGGGTGGAGCGTCAGCTGGGGACCCTGGCCGCCGTGGCGGGCGAGGCCGGGGTGGCGGCAGTGGTCGGGGCCCCGATCCGACACGGCGACCGGCTGCTGAACGGCGCCGTGATGCTGGCGGGCGGGGAGATCGTGGGCGTGGTGCCCAAGACCTATCTGCCCAACTACCGCGAATACTATGAGAAGCGCTGGTTCTCGTCCGGGGACGACATCGGGGCGGAGACGATCCGGATCGACGGGCGCGACAGCTGGATCGGGACGCGGCTGCTGTTCGAGGCCGACGAGCGGCCGGGGTTCGTGGTCGGGGTCGAGATCTGCGAGGACTACTGGGCCCCCCTGCCGCCCTCGACGCGTCAGGCCCTGGCCGGGGCGCGGATCCTTGCGAACCTGTCGGCGTCCAACATCGTCATCGGCAAGGCGGAGGAGCGGGCCCTGTTGTGCGCCAGCCAGTCGGCCCGGGCCATGGCGGCCTATGTCTTCGCCGCCTCGGGCTGGGGCGAGAGCACCACAGACCTGGCCTGGGACGGTCAGGCGACGATCCATGAACTGGGCACCCGGCTGGCCTCGGGCGAGCGGTTCGCGGTCGAGGGCCATCTGACGATCGCCGACGTCGACGTCGAGCGGATCGGCCAGGAGCGGATGCGCACCGGCACCTTTGCCGACTGCGCCCGGCGCGAGCTGGACGAGGAGGGCTATATCCGGTTGGGGTTCCGTCTTCCTCCCCCATCGGGGGAGGGGGACCACGAAGTGGTGGAGGGGGCAACCCCGGGCACCCCGCGTGGTGTGGGCCCCCTCCGTCACGGCGCGAAGCCGCGCCGCGCCACCTCCCCCGATGGGGGAGGATTACGCCGTCCACTCGACCGCTTCCCCTTCGTGCCGGACGATCCGGCCCGGCTGGACCAGGACTGTTTCGAGGCCTTCAACATCCAGGTTCAGGGCCTGATGCGACGGATGACGGGGACCGGGGCGGAGCGGCTGGTCATCGGGGTGTCGGGCGGACTGGATTCGACCCAGGCCCTGCTGGTGGCATGCCGGGCGTTCGACCGGCTGAACCTGCCGCGGACAAACATTCTCGGCTACACCATGCCGGGGTTCGCGACCTCGGAAGGGACGAAGTCCAACGCCTGGGCGCTGATGCGGACGCTGGGGGTCACGGGGGAGGAGATCGACATCCGCCCGGCGGCGGAGCGGATGCTGGCCGACATCGGCCATGCCCATACCGTCGACGCCCCGGTTCACGACGTGACGTTCGAGAATGTGCAGGCGGGTCTGCGGACCGACTATCTGTTCCGGCTGGCGGGCCAGAACCGGGCCTTCGTGCTGGGGACCGGCGACCTGTCGGAGCTGGCGCTGGGCTGGGCCACCTATGGCGTCGGCGACCATATGAGCCACTACAATGTCAACGGCGGGGTGGCCAAGACCCTGATCCGGCACCTGATCCGCTGGGTCGCGGGGCGGCCGGAGATGGCCGGGGCGGCCGATGTGCTGCAGGCCATCGTGGACACGGAGATCTCGCCCGAGCTGGTGCCGGCCGGGGCGGACGGGAAGATCCAGTCAACGGAAGGGACGGTGGGCCCCTATGCCCTGAACGACTTCTTCCTGTTCCACATCACCCGCTTCGGCATGAGCCCGTCCAAGGTGGCCTATCTGGCGCATCAGGCCTGGGGCGACGCCGCGCGCGGGTCCTGGCCGGCGAATACGCCGGAGGATGAGCGGGTCGCCTACGATCTGGCGACGATCAGGGGCTGGCTGCGGAAATTCCTGATCCGGTTCTTCCAGACCAGCCAGTTCAAGCGCTCGGCCCTGCCCAACGGCCCCAAGGTGGTGACGGGCGGCTCGCTGAGCCCGCGCGGCGACTGGCGGGCCCCGTCCGACGGGAACGCACGGGTGTGGCTGGAGGAGTTGGACGCCAACGTTCCCGAGGCCTAGAGAACCGCTCTCTGCGCGAACAGCCGCGCTTTATTGCATTCCGAGTTCCTGATGACCGACGACCCGACCAAGGATTCCAACGGCAACATCCTGTCCGACGGCGACAGTGTGACCCTGATCAAGGACCTGAAGGTCAAGGGCTCGGGCGGGGTGACGCTGAAGCGCGGGACGCTGGTCAAGAACATCCGCCTGACCGATGACACCGACGAGATCGAGGCCAATGTCGACAAGGTGCGCGGTCTGGTGCTGCGGACCGAGTTCGTGCGCAAGGCCTAGGGCACGTCGCGCAGGAATTCGAAGATGGCGGACCGGGCCTCGGGCTCGTCCAGCATGGGGGCGTGGCCGACGCCGGGGACCTCCGCATAGTGCATCTCGGGGGCGGCCTTGCGCATGCGGGCGGCGATGTCCGGGCCCAGAAGGTCCGAGGTCCCGCCGCGGATCAGCAGGGTCGGGCGCTTCTTCGCCAGCCGGCGGAAATACGGCCACAGATTGGGGACCAGGGCCCCGGCCCCGCCGGCGCGGATCGGCACGGCGATGTCAGGATCATAGTCCAGCACCGGTGACCCCTCGGTGCCGTCGCGGAAGATGCGGCGGGCGAAGGCCTCCCAGTCGGCGTCGCCATAGAGGGGGAAGGCCACCGCATTGATGCGGCGGGCATAGTCGGCGGCGGCGGCCCAGGTCGGGGTCTCGACCGGCTGGCCGGAATAGGCGGCGATGCGGGCCAGACCCTCGGGCGAAACGGCCGGGCCGATGTCGTTCAGGATCGCGGCGGCCACGACCCGGGTCTTCAGGGCCGTGATCGCCATGGTGATCAGCCCGCCCATGGAGGTGCCGAGGAAGACCGCCCGCTCAATGCCGGCGGCCTCCAGCAGGGCCAGCACATCCTTCGCATAGACCGGGGGCTGGTAGGTCATGGGATCCGAGGCGCGGTCCGATCGGCCCCGGCCGCGGATGTCGAGCGCCAGGACCCGGCGGCCACTGCGTGCGATCAGGGGGGCGATGAGCTCGAAATCGGCCGAATTGCGGGTCAGCCCATGGATGGCGATGACCGGCAGACGCGCCGGACCGTCCGCGCCCGGATAGTCCCGGGCATAAAGGCCGAGGCCGTCGGTGCTGGACCAGCGACGCTCCGAAAACAGGCTTGAATCGGTCAAACGCAGGTCTCCTGGTCACGACGCCCCCGCGTCGCCCCCAGACTATTTCATGCGGCGCGGAATTGCGATCAGCCGCCGAGCAGGTCGCGCACAAACCGGTCCAGATCGGGGCCGTCGAACAGGAAGCCGGGCAGGCCGGCGCGACGGGCAGCCTCGATGTCCGAGGCCCGGTCACCGATCAGGAAAGACCGGGCGGGGTCGATGTTATGCTCGGCGATGGCCCGCAGGATCATGCCGGGGTTGGGCTTGCGATCCGGATGGTCCGGGTGACGCCATTTCGGGTCCTCGGCCTCATCATGGAAGGGACAGGCATAGACCGCCCCGATCCGCGCGCCCTTCGCCGCCAGCCGGCGCACCAGCAGGGCGTTGAAGGCCTGCATCTGGTCCTCGCTGAACAGGCCACGCCCGACGCCCGACTGGTTGGTGACGATCACCACCAGATAGCCCAGGGTATTGAGCCGCCGCACCGCATCGGCCGCACCCGGGATCATCACCAGATGCTCTTCCAGATGGGGATAGCCGCTGTCGGTGATGAGGACGCCGTCGCGATCCAGAAAGACGGCGGGGACGGCGGTCGGGGACGCTTTCAAGGCAGGGAACTCCGCAGGCTGACGATGGACTGGATAGGGGCGCGCGTTGCACGGCGCAACGCGAAGTGACTCCCGGCCGTTTGGTGTTCGGGCACCGGCCGGGTTAGACGGCGGCCCTGCCTTCGACCGGCCGCGCCCCTCGCGTATGTCCGCAGCGCCCGGCCCCGTCCCGAGAGAGGTCCCCCCCGCATGACCATTCCCTTCATCGACCTTCAGGCGCAGCGCCGTCGCCTCGGCGGCAAGATCGAGGCCGCCCTGATGGCCGCCGTCGAGAGCGGGGCCTATGTCATGGGCCCGCCGGTGCGCGAGTTCGAGACGGCGCTGGCCGCTTTCGGTCAGGCGAAATACGCTCTCGGTTGCGCCAACGGCACCGAGGCGCTGGTCCTGCCGCTGATGGCCTGGGGCATCCGGCCGGGCGATGCGGTGTTCGTGCCCAGCTTCACCTTCTGCGCCACGGCCGAGGTGGTGCCGTGGCTCGGGGCGACCCCGGTCTTCATCGATATCGACGCGAAGACCTACAATATGGACCCCGGCCATCTGGAGGCCGCGATCGAGGCCACCATCGCCGAGGGCAAGTTGCGCCCCCGGGTCGTTATCGCCGTGGACCTGTTCGGCCAGCCGGCCGACTATCCCGCCATCAAGGCCATCTGTGACAAACACGGGCTGAAGCTGATCGCGGATTCGGCCCAGGGGTTCGGCTGTACGATCGACGGCGACCATCCGCTGAAATGGGCCGATGTGACGACGACCAGCTTCTTTCCGGCCAAGCCGCTGGGGTGTTACGGCGACGGCGGCGCGGTGCTGACCGACGACGAGGATCTGGCTCAGGAGATGGACAGCTACCGCGTGCACGGCAAGGCGGTGGCCAAGGATCTGGTCGGGCGCACCTTCGAGCACGAGACCAAATATCTGAACATGCGTGTGGGCATGAACTCGCGGCTGGACACGGTGCAGGCCGCCGTCCTGATCGAGAAGCTGAAGGTCTTTCCGGACGAGATCGTGTGGCGCAACCGGATCGCCGCCCGCTACAACGAACTGCTGGCCCCCCACGTCACGGCGGTGCCGTTCGTGCCCGCCGGGAACGTGTCCAACTGGGCCCAGTACACGATCGAGCATCCGGACCGGGACGGTCTGGCCAAGCATCTGGCGGCGCAGGGCGTGCCCTCGGCCGTCTACTATCCGATCCCCTGCCATCTGCAGCCGGCCTATGAGCACCATCCGCGCGGGCCGCAGGGCCTGCCGGTGACCGAGGCCAAGAAGGACGTGGTCATCAGCCTGCCGATGCATTCCGATCTGGACGAGGCGACCCAGGACCGGATCGTCACCGCCGTCGCCAGCTACAGGGCCTGACCATGATCCAGACCATCCCCCCACTGAAGGTCGGCGTCGCCGGCGTCGGCGTCATGGGCCGCAACCATGCGCGGGTCCTGTCGGACATCCGCGAGTTCGACCTGACCACCATCTTCGACATGGACCCCGACACCGCCCGGGGCGTGGCCGAGGTCCATGGGGCCGAGGGCGTGACGACGGCCCAGGCCTTCGTCGAGGCGGGGCTGGACGCGGCGGTGGTGTCGACCCCCAACCGCACCCATGCGGACCTGTCGGTGGCCCTGCTGGAGCGGGGCGTCCATGTGCTGGTCGAAAAGCCGATCGCGGCGACCGTGGCCGACGCCCGGCGCATGATCGATGCGGCCAAGGCCAACAACCGCGTCTTGATGGTCGGCCAGGTCGAGCGGTTCAATCCGGCGGTCGAGGCGGTCAAGCGGGCCATCGCCGACGAACAGGTGATCTCGATCCAGATCACCCGCGTGGGCCCCTTCCCGCCCCGCATGGGCGAGGTCGGCGTGGTCATCGATCTGGCGGTGCATGACATCGACATCATCCGCCACCTGACGGGCTCGGAAGTGGCCGAGGTCCAGCCGCAGCTGGCCCGGACCCGCGCCGAGCGCGAGGACACAGCCCTGCTCCAGTTCCGCATGGAGAACGGGGTGATCGCCCATATCACCACCAACTGGGTCACCCCCTACAAGGTCCGCACCCTGCAGGTGGCGACGCAGGGCAAGTTCGTGGTCGCCGACCTGATGACGCGACAGGTGACCGAATATTTCGGCCAGCAGCCCGACGGCAGCTACCAGACCCGGGCGGTCAACAGCTGGCCCAACGAGCCGCTGAAGAAGGAGCTGGAAAGCTTCGCCCACGCCATCCGCACCGGCGAGACCCCGGCGGTCACCGGCGAGGATGGCCTGCGCAATCTGGAAGTGGCGCTGAGGTGTCTGGGGGAATGAACGTCACATCGGCGGTTCTTGAGAACGACTTCGTCCGGCTGGAGCCGTTCGAGGAGCGTCACAAGGAGCCGCTCCGCGTCGCCTGCAACGCCGATCCGGAGCTGTGGCCGGCGCTGTATTCGATCTCGTTCGGCGGCGATCAGTTCGACGCGAGCTGGGACCGGCTGCGGGGGTTCCAGGCGGCGGGAACCTGGCTGCCGTTCGCGGTGATCCGGGGCGGCGAGGTCGTGGGGGTGTCGGCCTTCATCGACATCCATCCGACCTACCAAACGGTCGAGATCGGCTGCACCTACTATCGGCCCGAGGCCAGAGGCGGGGCGGTCAACCCTGCGGCCAAGCGGCTGATGCTGGAGCACGCCTTCGCCGCCGGGGCGAACCGGGTGGCGTTCCAGGTCGACCAGCTCAATCTGCGCAGTCAGGCGGCGGTGACGAAGCTCGGCGGGGTGCGCGAAGGCGTGATGCGGAACGACAAGATCACCTGGACCGGACGGATCCGCAGTTCGGTGATCTTCTCCATCCTGGCCGGGGAATGGCCGGCCGTACGCACGGGACTGGACGCGCGGCTGGCGGCGTTCGGTCAGGCCGGTGCGAGCGCGCTGCGAATGTCGGTCCGGGAGAAGTCGTTGCCGACGTAGAGCAGCGGGCAGTCATACATTTCCGCCAGGGCATAGCTGAAGCTGTCGCCATAATTCAGGTAGGCGGCGTGGAAGCCCTTGCCCCAGCGGCGGTAGGCGGCGGCCGCGCGCTCGGCGAAAACCTCATCCACAGGGATGACCTCCAGATTCAGCTCCGCAAGGAAGGGGCGGATCGCCGATCTGAACTCCTCGCGGGACCCCACGATCAGCGTCTCCGTCAGGGTCGCCGCCGAAATGATCAGCCGGTTGTCCAGAAGCGCGTCCATGCAGCGCAGGCCCAGCGGCTGACGCGCCAGAACCTCGATCAAGGCCGAACTGTCGACGGCGATCACGCCGGCAGGCCGTCGTCGTCGTAGAGGAAGTCCTGACTGCGCGCGGCGTCAAAATCCGGCGGGAGATCGCCGACCAGCGCCTGAGCGGCGCGGATCGCCTCCGCCCTCTGTTCGCGCAGCTTGCCGGGGGCCCGCACGGGGACAAGGCGAATGACCTCCTTGCCGTGGCGGGTCAGAATTACGTCCTCTCCCCCTTCAGCGCGGCGCACGAGATCGGTCAGATGGGCTTTGGCTTCCGAAATGGCGATATGGGTCATTTCGGAAATATGGACCAATCAGTGGTCCAATTCAACATCACCCTACCATCTGCATGCCCAGCCATTCGGCGATCAGGGCGGGCTTGTCGGCCCCCTCGATCTCGACGGTCAGCTCGTGTTTCAGCAGCCAGCGGCCACCGCCCCTGTCCTCGGCGGACAGGAGTTTGAAGCGGCCGCGGATGTTGGAGCCGGCGGGGACGGGGGCGATGAAGCGCAGTTTGTCGAAGCCGTAGTTGACGCCCATGACCACGCCGTCCAGCGGCCTGACCGCATCGTAGGACATGGCCGAGGCGAGGCTGAGGGTCAGAAACCCGTGGGCGATGGTGCCGCCAAAGGGGGTGTGTTTTGCCGCCTCGGGGTCGATGTGGATGAACTGGCGGTCCTCGGTGATCTCGGCGAAGGCATCGATGCGGGCCTGATCGACGGTGATCCAGCGCGAGACGCCGACCTCCGTACCGATGAGGGACTGCAGGTCACTGGTCTTGGTCATGCGGCGGCTCCCTTGAGGGCAGGTTGGAACCGCCCTTCGATGATGGTGGCGAACAGGGCGGGATCGATATTGCCCCCCGACAGGATGACGGCGGTGGTGCGACCCTGCGTCTCGATCTTGCCGGCGAGGACGGCGGCCAGGGCGGCCGCTCCACCCGGCTCGACCACCAGTTTCAGGGTTCGGAAGGCATAGGCGACGGCGTCGGCGGCCTCGCGATCGCTGATGGTCAGGGCCCCGGACAGGACCCGCCGGTTGATGGGGAAGGTCAGGACGCCGGGCATCGGGGTCTGGAGCGCATCGCAGATGGAGGGTGGGCCGGACGGGTGGCCGGTGCGCTCGCCGGCAGCCAGGGATCGGACGGTGTCGTCATAGTTTTCGGGCTCGACGGCCCAGCTCTGCGTCTGCGGACTCTGCGCCTCCAGCACCAGATTGATGCCGGCCATCAGCCCGCCGCCCGAGCAGCAGCACAGCAGCTGGTCAATCGGGATCCCGGCCTGATCCAGCAGCTCGAGGGCGGTCGTGCCCTGGCCCTCGATCACGTAGGGGTCGTCGAACGGCGGGACGAGGACACTCCCGCGCTCGCGGGCGACGGCGGCCCCGATCTCCTCGCGGCTCTCGGTCCAGCGGTCATACAGGCGGACCTCTCCGCCGAATGCCCGGACCCCCTCGACCTTGATGGCGGGACTGTCGGCCGGCATGACGATGACGGCGCGGGTGCCCATCATCCTTGCCGCAGCGGCGACGCCCTGGGCGTGGTTGCCGGACGAGAAGGCGACGACGCCTGAGGCAAGTTCGGCAGCGTTCAGCCGGCTGATCCGGTTGTAGGCCCCCCGGAATTTGAAGGCCCCGGCGACCTGCAAGGTCTCGGCCTTGAGCAGGACCCGCCCCCCCACACGTTCGTTCAGGGCCGGGCTTTCGATCAGGGGGGTGCGGACCGCGGCGGGGGCGATCTGGCGGGCGGCGTCGAGGACGCCCTCGTAGGAAGCGGTGCGGTCGGACATGGGAGCACTTAACCCGATCCCCCCGGTCCGCGTAAGGTGGCGAAAACCGTGGAAACGCCATGACGACCTGTATCCTTACCATCGACCAGGGCACGACCTCGACCCGGGCCATCGCCTTTGAACTGCGCGAGGACCAGGGCCTGCATCCGGTGGCGGTCAGCCAGATCGCGCTGGCCCAGCATTTCCCGCACTCGGGCTGGGTCGAGCATGACGCGGCCGAGATCTGGGCCGCGACGCTGCAGACCTGTCGGGAGGCGATCGGCAAGGCGGGCGGCGTGGGCCGGTTCGCCGCCGTCGGCATCACCAACCAGCGCGAGACGGCGGTGATCTGGGATGCCGCCACGGGTGAGCCGCTGCACCGGGCGATCGTCTGGCAGGACCGGCGCACGGCCGATGTGACCGCCGGCCTGGTCGCGGGGGGCCTTGAGGCGACCGTGCAGGCGACAACCGGGTTGATCCTGGATCCCTATTTCTCGGCGACGAAATTCGCCTGGCTGCTGGACGCGGTGCCGGAGGGCCGGGCGCGGGCGGAACGCGGCGAGGTCCTGCTGGGGACAATCGACGCCTGGCTGGTGTGGAAGCTGACCGGGGGTGCGCAACACGTTACCGACGCGACCAATGCCAGCCGGACTTCGCTGATGGATCTGCACACCCGGGCCTGGCGGGAGGATTTGTGCGACCTGTTCCGGGTACCCCGGGCCGCCCTGCCCCGGATCGTCGGCTGCGCAGAGCCGCGGGGTGAGACCGTTCCGGCCCTGTTCGGGCGGGGCCTGCCGATCACCGGTTCGGCGGGGGACCAGCAGGCGGCGCTGGTGGGACACGGGGCGCTGAAGCCGGGCGACGCCAAGATCACCTATGGCACGGGGGCGTTTCTGGTCGCCAATGTCGGGGACCGGCCGGTGGCCTCGTCCAGCCGGCTGCTGGGCACCTTGGGGTATCAGATCGGAAACACGGCGGCCTGGGCGCTCGAGGGGTCGATCTTTTCGGCCGGGTCGGCGATCCAGTGGCTGAGGGACGGGGTCGGGATGATCCGCGACAGCCGGGAATCCGAAGCGATGGCCCAGACGCTGCCGGACAATGGCGGGGTCTATCTGGTGCCGGGGTTCACCGGGCTTGGGGCCCCGTGGTGGGAGCCGGAGGCGCGGGGCACGGTGGTCGGCCTGACACGGGACACCGGGCCGGCGCATTTCGTGCGGGCGGCGCTGGAGGCCCTGGCCTATCAGACGCGGGACCTGCTGGACGCCCTGGCCCGGGACGGAGCCCCGCCGTTCAGCGTGCTGAAGGTCGACGGCGGGGTGACGGCCAATGCCTTTGCCATGCAGTTCGTCGCCGACATCTGCGAGATTCCGGTCGAGCGGCCGGCATTTCAGGAGATGACGGCCCTGGGCGCGGCGCGGCTGGCGGCGCTGGGGGCCGGGCTGATCGGCGATCTGGAACCCCGCAACAGTGAGGCCCCGGCCGTCTGGACCCCGCGCATGCGGGCGGCGGAGCGTGACCGGCTGCTTCAGGGCTGGCGCCGCGCGGTCAAGGCCGCCATTCTGGTGGCCGCATGACCGATATCGCCACCGACCCGCAGAGCGCCTTTTCCGGAACCCGGGAGGTTGATCCCCGCCATCGCCTGGACGAGGCCGCGCTGGACCGCTGGATGGGCGACCATGTCGAGGGCTATGCCGGGCCGCTGACGATCCGGCAGTTCAAGGGCGGCCAGTCGAACCCGACCTATGAGCTGGCGACGCCGGGGGCGACCTATGTGCTGCGGCGCAAGCCGCCCGGCGTGCTGCTGCCATCGGCCCATGCCGTCGACCGGGAGTTCACGGTCATCTCGGCCCTGTCCGCGCAGGGGTACCCGGTCGCCCGGCCCCATGCCCTGTGCACGGACGACGGCGTGATCGGCTCGATGTTCTATGTGATGAGCAAGGTCGAGGGGCGGGTCCTGTGGGACCTGAAGCTGCCGGGGATGGAGCCGGCCGAGCGGCGCGCCATCTACAATGCCCAGATCGACGCCCTCGCCGCCCTGCACCGGTTCGATCCTGCAGCCATCGGGCTGGGCGACTACGGTCGTCCAGGGAATTACTTCGGCCGCCAGGTGGCGCGCTGGACGAAACAGTACAAGGCCTCCGAGATCGATCCGATCCCGGAGATGGACCGGCTGATCGCTTTCCTGGCCGAAAGCCTGCCGGCCGACGGGCCGGTGACGATCGTGCACGGCGACTTCCGCATCGACAATCTGATCATGGCCCCGGACCGGGCCGAGGTACGGGCCGTGCTGGACTGGGAGCTGTCGACCCTGGGCGATCCGATGGCGGACTTTTCCTATCTGCTGATCGGCTGGGTCATGCCGGCCAGTCTGAGGAACGGGCTGCTGGGGGCCGATCTGGAGGCCCTGGGTATTCCCTCGGTCGCGGAGACGGTGGAGCGCTATGCCGCGCAGACCGGGCGGCAGGCGCCACAGAATCTGGACTGGTTGATGGCCTACAACCTGTTCCGGCTGGCCGCCATTTGCCAAGGCATCGCCGGTCGGGTGCGCGATGGCACGGCCGCCTCGGCCCACGCGATCCAGACGGCCGCCCAGGTCACACCTCTCGCCCGCGCCGCCTGGAGTCATGCGGTGAAGGCCGGAGCGTAGCGCGCGCTCCACGCAGATCGGTCAGCGCAGTGCTGCCGTCAGAATGCGGCGGTCGTCGCGACCCTGGACCATGACCACGACGCCCGTTTCCGGGTTGGCGCTTTCCGGCAGATCCAGCAGGATGGGACGGCCGGTCCATTCACCCAGCCGGGTCAGGCCCTCGACGACATTGATGTGCCGGACCGAGCGGCCGCGGTTGTCGCCCCCGGCCACCGCGACGGTCTGAAGTCCCGGGCGGTAGGTCACGGCCCAGACATCAGCGCCCCCGGCCGGCGCGCGGCCCGAGCCGATACCGACGGCATCGTCCCCCGCGCGAAACTGGATCTGGGGCGGGAAGACGCGGCGGGCGGCCTCTTCCTCGACGGCCGTCTGGACCGCCTCGCCCTCTGCTCCCGAGACCTGGCGCCGGCCGTCGATGACGATCTGGGGCGTGTAGATGTTTCGCAACTGCATCGCCGCCTGATAGTCGCGCTGGCGGCGGGCGAACTCCGGCCGCGCGAAGGTGTCGGGCCAGCCCAGATAGTCCCAATAGTCGACCGCATAGGTCAGGGCGATGATGCCGGGATCGTCTGACAGGGTCTCGACCACCTGATTGGCAGCAGGGCACCCGGTGCAGCCCTGGGCCGTGAACAGTTCGACCACGACAGGCTCGCGATGAAGTGGCGCGTCACGGTGTGCCGGGCGCGCCCCCGCCGGCTGGGCGGTCGACCCGACCGCACCCGCCAGACCCAGGGCGATCGCGCCCGCGATGATGAAGCCCTTCGATTCCATAGGGGCGAGTCCTAGCCGGACCGGCGCTCTCGCGCGCCTCATTTTCGCGTGAAGCCTAGTCCATCAACTGCTGGGCCAGATAAACATAATGGCGGGCCCAGCGCCGGGCATTGGCGACAGGATCGGCGTCATTGGAGTGACCGCCCGCGGTCTCCTCATAGTACAGGGCGTCGTGGCCCTGATCGGCCAGACGGGCGGCGAACTTGCGGGCATGGCCGGGGTGGACGCGGTCGTCGCGGGTGTTGGTGGTGATGTAGACGCGGGGATAGTCCTCGTCGGGCCGTAGCTGCTGATAGGCGGAGTAACGGGCGATCCAGGCGGCTTCCTCGGGGATGCGTGGATCGCCGTATTCGCCGATCCACGAGGCCCCGGCGGGCAATTCGTGATAGCGCAGCATGTCGATCAGGGGGCTCTCGATCACCGCCGCATTGATCAGATCCGGACGTTGGGTCAGCGTCACCGAGGTCAGCACCCCGCCGTTGGAGCGGCCGTAGATGCCGGTGCGGCGCGGTGAGCTGATGCCCCGGCGATGCAGGTCGGCCGCCACGGCCGCGAAGTCGTCGAACGCGAGCTGGCGGTTCTCGTTCAGGACGCTCTGGTGCCATTGCGGTCCGAATTCGCCCCCGCCGCGAATATTGGCCTGGACGAAGACGCCGCCGTTCTCGAGCCAGAGCTTGCCCATCTCGGGCTTGTAGGCGGGCGGGAAGCTGACCTGGAAGCCGCCGTAGCCGAACAGGATGGTCGGGGCCGACCCGTCCATGGCGAGGTCGCGCGGGCGGGTGACGAAGTACGGGATCTTCGTGCCGTCAGAAGAGGTGGCCTCGAACTGTTCGGTCACATGGGTGGAAGCGTCGAACAGGGCAGGACCGGCCTTGAGGGCCACAAGATCGGTGGCGTTGGTCCCGAGCAGGCTGAGCGTCGGCGGCGTCAGGAAGCCCTGGGTGGAGACGAACATGCGACCGGAGCCGCGCGACACGTCGCCGATGCCCACGGCGCTGTTGTCCGGGGCGGCGACCGGAGTCGAACTCCAGACCGGACGGCCGTCCCGGCCGAACGCAAAGCGGCGCAGGGTTCCGACGACATTGTCCGAGATCGCCAGCACCAGACCGTCGTCCAGAACGGCAACATCGGCGACGGACTGGCGCGGGCCCGGGCGGAAGACGGTGTCCGGGTCAGTGTCGGGCGACGGCAGCATCCTGCCCGGTCGGGCGAGGGCATCCAGCGGCAGGGCGAGGACCGTTCCGGCCGGATAGTCGGGACCGGCAAAGGGGGTCCAGGGCTGTTCCAGCGAGAGCACCAGCCGGGCTCCGATGATGCCATGCACGGCTACCCGTTCCGGCAGGGTCAGGCGGACGGGCTGGCCGCTGTCCAGACGCCAGATCTCGGATCGGAAGGTGTCGAGCGGCCGGGTCACGAGGATCGCCTGGACCGCGCCCGCGCCGTCGCGGAGGACCGACGGGCTGACGCCGTAGCCGCCGTCAGCGATGTCGCCGCGATAGAGCTCGGTGGCCTGGGCGAGGGTGTGACCTCGGGTCAGGCTCTTGACGATGAAGGGATAGCCGCTCTCGGTCAGCGTACCGGGCCCGAAGTCGGTGGCGACCAGCAGGGTGTCGCGGTCCAGCCATTCCAGCCGGTGCTTGCCCTCGGGCAGGACGAAGCCGCCGTCGACAAAGGTCCGGGTGGTGGTGTCGAACTCGCGCACCACCACGGCGTCCTTGCCGCCGTCGGACAGACTGATGAGACAGCGGGTCTCGTCCGGGGCGAGGCAGCGGGACCCCTTCCAGACCCAGTCCCGGCCCTCGGCGCGGGCCAGGGCATCGATGTCGATCAGGGTTTCCCAGACGGGGGCGTCGGTGCGGTAGCTGTCGAGGGTGGTGCGCCGCCACAGGCCCTTGGGATGAGTCGCGTCCTGCCAGAAATTGCCGATTCCGTCGCCGAGGAAGGACGGTCCGGGGATGCGGGCGGTGGAGGACAGGATGTCGAAGGCCTGCTGGCGGAAGGTCTCGTAGCGCGGATCGCCGGTCAGGGTGGCGAGGGCGCGTTCGCTCGACGCCCGGACGAAGGCCATGGCCTCGGTGCCCTCGACCTGTTCCAGCGCCAGATGGTCGTCAGCGGCGCGAACGCCGGCGGGCGACAGGTCGCGGGGAAAGTGGGGCGGGGGCCGGTCGTCGGTCGAGACGACGATCTCGTCGACGCGCCGGT
Source organism: Brevundimonas sp. R86498 (assembly GCF_044598075.1). Classification (GTDB taxonomy): domain Bacteria; phylum Pseudomonadota; class Alphaproteobacteria; order Caulobacterales; family Caulobacteraceae; genus Brevundimonas. The sequence goes on from NZ_CP139004.1 coordinate 711,100, forward strand.
CGATGGGCCCGGTCGCGCAGGCCCCCAGGAGGAGGGCCGGGATCGCGGCCGACAGGATCAGGTGACGCATGGCTTCAACTCCGCTTCTCACCCCGCAAGGCGGGAGACAGATCTTCGGCCGGCCGGCACCGCCCGTTCGCATGGTCTCGACCCCAGCCGCCGGAGCTCGTGAGAGCGCTGGGCCCCCGCTTTCGCGGGGATGAGCGGACGCCGGATCAGTCAGTCCATCAGCCGGCGGGTCAGATAGGTGTATTCCAGCGCGATGCGGCGGGCGGTCTCGCGCAGGTTGGCCCCGGCCGCGTGGCCGCCGTCGGTGTTCTCATAGAACAGGACCGGATAGCCCAGCTCCTCCAGCCGCGCCGCTGCCTTGCGGGCATGGCCCGGGTGGACGCGGTCATCCTTGGTCGAGGTGTGGATGAAAACCTCGGGGTAGGGCTGGCCGGCGCGCAGGTTCTGGTAGGGCGAGTATTCGGCGATCCAGGCGCGCTGTTCCGGGATGTCGGGGTCGCCGTATTCCGCGCGCCACGAGGCGCCGGCGAGCAGGCGGTGGAAGCGGAACATGTCGAACAGGGGTACCTGGATGACCGCCGCATTGATCAGGTCCGGGCGCTGGGTCAGCATCGCCCCCATGAACAGGCCGCCCTGCGACCCGCCCATGACGCCGAGGTGGGGCTGGGACGTGATGTTGCGGGCGATCAGGTCCGAGGCCACGGCCTGGAAGTCTTCGTGGGCGCGCTGGCGGTTCTGCTGGCGGGCCGCCTCGTGCCAGTTGGGGCCGAACTCGCCGCCGCCGCGCACATTGGCCACGACATAGACGCCGCCGCGCTCCAGCCACAGCTTGCCGACCGTCGGCGAATAGCCGGGCAGTTGCGACACCTGGAAACCGCCGTAGCCGTACAGGAGCGTGGCGTTGGAGCCGTCCAGCGGCATGTCGCTCTGATGCACCACGAAATAGGGGATCATCGTGCCGTCGGCCGAGCGGGCCTCGAACTGTTCGACCGTCATGCCCGAGGCGTCGAACTTGGCCGGGATCGTCTTGACCTGGGACATCCGGCCGGTGGCCGCGTCGACCAGCGACAGGGTCGAGGGCGACAGATAGCCAGCGACGCTGACGAAGATGCGGTCGTCCTGTTCCGAGGCCGAGCCGAGGCCCACGGTCGAGTTGGCGGGCAGGTCCAGACGGGTGCGGGCCCATTCCCCGGTCGGGTTCGGGGTGTAGACATAGGCCGCGCCGCGCACATTCTCATACAGGGCCACAACCAGCTTGTTGCGCGTGGCGTTGATGCTCTCGACCGACTCGCGGGCCCCGGGACGGATGATCAGCTGTGCGCGCGTCGCGGGATTCGCCCGCCAGGCGTCGAAGGTCCAGGCAACCACATCTCCGGTCCTGAATTCCTGCCCGGACGGCGCGGTCCAGTCTTCCTTGATGGTCACGACCAGCTGGCCCTGGACCAGGGCATCGATGTCGGACCGGGCCGGCAGCTGCAGCCGGGTGGTCGTCCCGTCCGCGTTCAGGACGTGGGTCTCGCTCTCGTAAAAGCTGACGCCGCGGTTGATCAGGATGGCCTTGATCACCCCGTCGGCGTCGCGCAGCGTGCCCGCGCCGACCGAGACGTCGGAGGGCTGGCCGGTGAAGAGGGTCTCGGCCTGGTCGATCGACTGGCCGCGCTTCAGCCGCTTGACGATCATCGGATAGCCCGAGGAGGTCAGGGTGCCCGGACCAAAATCGCGGGCAATCAGCAGGGTGTCGGCATCGACCCAGGCCACGCCGCCCTTCGACTCGGGCAGTTCGAAGCCGCCCTCGACGAAGGTGCGGGAGACGCTGTCGAACTCGCGCACCACCACCGCGTCCTTGCCGCCGTCGGAGAGGGAGATCAGGCACAGACGCTCATCCGGCGGCAGACAGGACGCGCCCTTGTAGACCCAGTTCTTGCCCTCGGCGGTCGACAAGGCGTCGATGTCGAGGATGGTCTCCCATTCCGGTGCGTCGGTGCGATAGGAATCGACCGTCGTGCGCCGCCAGATGCCGCGCACATGGTTGGCGTCCTGCCAGAAATTGTCGATGTGGCCGTCGTGGGTGAAGCCTGGCGCGGGGATGCGATCCCGGGCCTGGACCAGGGCCAGGGCCTGTTCGTGCAGGCCTTCATAGCGCGGGTCGCCCTGGAGCACGCCCAGCGAGCGGGCATTGTGTTCCCGCACCCAGGCCATGGCCCGTTCGCCCTCGACCTCTTCCAGCCACAGATAGGGATCGGTGGCGTCGCTGGTGGCGAAGCCGCCCTCGACCAGCGGCGGATTGGGCGGGGTCCGGTCGGGGGCAGTCTGGGCGATGGCAGGGGCTCCGATCAGGGTGGAGGCCAGAAGGGCGGCAAGGCCGGTGCGGCGGATCATGGGCGGCTCCTCAAACGGTCGGGCGGCACCTTAGGGGTCAAGACGGGTCGGGCAAGGCGGGCGCGGCCGAGGTTACCGATTTGTCATCGGGGCCGTCACCGGCCTTCATCCGGGATACAGAGCTGGTTTCCGCAGGCCTTGCAGTGCACTGCATCGGGATCGTGCAGCTGCAGCCCGCACTGATCGCAGGGGAACCGGACCTTGTGCGGGCGGAGAAGGGTCTGTCCGAGGCGGACGAACAGGGTCACCCCGACCAGCATGATGACGATCGACACGATCCGGCCCCAGACGCCGGGGAGGAGGATGTCGCCATATCCGGTCGTGGTCAGGCTGGTGACCGTGAAATACAGGGCATCGATCCAGCCGCTGATCCCCTCATAGCGGCCCATGAAGCTGGTATAGACGAAGCCCGTGGCCACAAAGACGAAGGTGACGAGCGCCGTCACGGCCTTGGTGGTGTCCTCCACGCGGGTGTCGTCATAGCGCCGGCCGATGGTGCGCCAGAAGAACTCGGAATTGACCAGGGTCCAGAGCCGGATCACCCTCAGGAACCCGAGATTGAACAGCCAGGCCGGGAACAGCAGGGTGGCAAAGATGAACAGGTCGATCCAGACGATCGGCCGCTTCAGCCAGTCCCTGATATCGGACCATGCGAGGGCCCGGGCCAGTAGATCGGCCCCCAGCAGGGCGGCGACGACGTAGTCCAGGACATAGAAGACGACGCGATCACCCCGCAGCAGGGGTGCCGCGATAAAGAAGGCGATGATGATCAGATCGACCGCCAGCACCGCCAGCCTGAACCGGACCGCGGTGCGCGAGGTCCCGTGGTACAGGGCCCGCAGACGGGCGCGAAGGCGAAGCCCCCCGTTCGCGGGCCGATCGGAAGCGGTCATGAGCCAGCTTTAGCCACTGCAGGTCTGAAAGGCCAAGGGGGGCGCGACCGACGGTCCCGGGCAACGGACCGGGACCATCGATCGGTCCATCAGGCCTTGTGGATGGCGGCGGCGATCTGGTCGGTGGAATGACCCGTCAGGTCCTTGGCGATCTCGCCGACCAGTTTCGAGGACAGTTCCTTTTGCCAGTGCTTGCGCAGCTCGCCCAGGGTCTTGGGCGCAGCGATGACCACGAGGTCGTCAAACTTGTTGCCCAGCGCCCACTTGTTCAGCACCTCGGCCACGCCCATGGCGAAGCCGTCCTCGGCCTGGGTGTCGTTGTCGGGGTTGGCTCCGCTGGAGTGGCGCCCTGGTGAACCGGAGACGCGGTCCTCGATTTCGGGATTGGACAGGGCGGTCAGGGCGATGTCGGCGTGTCCCGTGTTCTTGAACAGGGCCAGCTTCTCGCCGTCCACCACGGCCACCATCGCGCCATTGGGAAGATTCATGGGAACACCTCGTCACTTGTTTCGGGGCTGACTAACGAACGGCAGGGCCGGACGTTGCCTCAAGGCCATTTGGGCGGTGGGGGGGTCATGCCTATATGGTCGCGATGAGCGCCTCCACGCCCTTTGTGAAGATGAACGGTGCCGGCAACGACTTCGTCGTGGTCAATGCGCTGGAGCGCGCCTTCACGCCGGACGCCGGTCAGGTACGGGCGCTGGCGGACCGTCAGACGGGCGAGGGATTCGACCAGCTGATCGCCATCGAGCCCTCGACCACCGCCGACGCCTTCATGCGGGTGTGGAATGCGGACGGCGGGGCGGTCGAGACCTGCGGCAATGCCCTGCGCTGCGTCGGCTGGATGCTGCTGCAGGCGAGCGGGTCGGACAAGGTGGTGATCGACACCCTGGGTGGCCCGACGACGGCACGGCGCGCCGGCCCGGACCGGATCACGGTCGACATGGGCCCGCCCCGGCTGGACTGGCGCGAGATTCCGCTGGCGGAGGAAATGGACACCCGGGGGATCGAGCTTCAGGTCGGACCGATCGACGCGCCGGTGATCTACACGCCGGGGGCCGTCTCGATGGGCAATCCGCATGTGGTGTTCTTCACCGACCGGCTGGACGACGCGTTCGTCACCGGTTCGGGCTCGCTGATCGAGCATCACCCGCTGTTTCCCGAAGGGGTCAATGTCGGTTTCGCCCATGTCCTGGCCCCCGACCGGATCCGGCTGCGGGTGTGGGAACGGGGGGCGGGCCTGACAAAGGCCTGCGGCACGGGGGCCTGCGCGGCACTGGTGGCGGCGAGCCGGCGCGGGCTGACCGGCCGGCGGGCCGTGATGGTCGTCGACGGCGGGGAGCTGGACATCGACTGGGATGAAGCCTCGGGCCACGTCTTCATGACCGGGCCGGTCGAGGTGGAGCGCACGGGGACGCTGAGCCTGTGATCCTCGCCCGTCGGGCGTCGGCGGTTGTGGCGGGGCAAGGGCGCCGCTAGACCGGACGGGCCCCGAAGCGCCCGAGATCCTTCATGCCCGACCAGACCGACAAACAGACCTTTTCCGATCAGGAAGCGCTGGATTTCCACCGCCTGCCCCTGCCCGGCAAGATCTCCATGGCCCCGATCAAGCCCATGGCGACCCAGAGGGACCTGTCGCTGGCCTATTCGCCGGGCGTGGCCGTCCCGGTCCGGGCGATCGCGGCCGATCCGGACAAGGCCTATGACTATACGTCCAAGGGCAATCTGGTCGCGGTGATCTCGAACGGGACCGCCATTTTGGGTCTGGGCAACCTCGGTCACATGGCGTCCAAGCCGGTGATGGAAGGCAAGGCCGTCCTGTTCAAACGGTTCGCCGACGTCGACAGCTTCGACGTCGAGGTCAAGACCACCGACCCGGACGAGTTCATCACCGTGGTCAAGAACATCGGGGACACCTGGGGCGGGATCAATCTGGAGGACATCAAGTCCCCCGAATGTTTCGTGATCGAGTCCGAGCTGCAGGACCTGCTGGACATCCCCGTCTTCCATGACGACCAGCACGGGACGGCCATCATCTCGACCGCCGGCCTGATCAATGCCTGCCACCTCACCGGTCGGAAGTTCGAGGACGTGAAGATGGTTCTGGTCGGGGCCGGGGCGGCGGGACTGTCCTCGCTCAGCCTGATGAAGTCTCTGGGTGTCCGGCCCGAAAACGCCACGGTCGTCGATCTGGACGGTGTCATCTACCACGGGCGGACCGAGGGCATGGATCAGTGGAAATCCGTCCACGCCATAGACACCGACAAGCGCACCCTGGCCGAGGCCATGGTCGGGGCCGATGTGGTCCTGGGCCTGTCGGCGAAGGGTGCGATCACGCCCGCCATGGTCGCGACCATGGCCCCGCGCCCGATCATCTTCGCCATGGCCAATCCGGACCCGGAGATCACCCCGGAAGAGGTGCTGGCCGTGCGCAAGGACGCCATCATCGCGACCGGCCGGTCCGACTATGTGAACCAGGTCAACAACGTGCTGGCCTTCCCCTACCTGTTCCGCGGCGCGCTCGACGTCCGGGCCCGGCGCATCAATCACGAGATGAAGATCGCCTGCGCCCACGCCCTCGCCCAGCTGGCGCGCGAGGATGTGCCGGACGAGGTGGCCGTGGCCTATCGCGGCCGCAAGCTGAAGTTCGGTCCCGACTACATCATCCCCACGCCGTTTGATCCCCGCCTGATCTGGTACATCCCGCCCTTCGTGGCCCAGGCGGCGATGGACACGGGCGTCTCGCGGGTGACGATCGACGACATGGACGCCTATCGCGCCCGGCTGCGCGAGCGGGTCGACCCGTCGGCCGCCCTTATGCAGAAGATCAGCTCGGCCGTTCGCGCCGCGCCGAACCGGCGGGTGGTGTTCGCCGAAGGCGAGGAATTCGACGGTCATCCGCGCCGCCTGGGCCTTCAAACAGGCCGAGCTGGGCACGCCGGTCCTGCTGGGGCGCGAGGACCTGATCCGCACCAATGCGGCCGAGGCCGGGCTCAACTTCGACGAGATGGGCATTGAGATCGTCAATGCCCGGGTGTCCGAGCACAACGTCGCCTACACCGACTTCCTGTACGGGAAGCTGCAGCGGCGGGGCTATCTGCGCCGCGACGTCCAGCGGATGATCAACCAGGACCGCAACTATTTCGCCGCCGCCATGGTGGCGCGGGGGCAGGCGGACGCCGTGGTGACGGGCGCGACCCGGAACTTCAACATGGTGCTGAAGGAAATCCGGCGCGTGCTGGATGTGAAGGAAAGCCTGATCGGCCTGTCAATCGTGCTGGCAAAGGGGCGGACCCTGTTCGTGGCGGATACCTCGGTGCACGAACTGCCCAACGCACAGGATCTGGCCGACATCGCCGTGCAGGCGGCCGGGGCGGTGCGCAAGCTGGGCCGAACCCCGCGGGTGGCCTTCCTGTCCTATTCGACCTTCGGCAATCCGCCGGGCGACCGCGGCGACAATGTCCGCGAGGCCATCCGCCTGCTGGACCAGCGCGGGGTCGATTTCGAATATGAGGGCGAGATGCCGCCCGAGCTGGCGCTGGATCCGACCCTGCGGGCCAACTATCCGTTCATGCGGCTGAGCCGGGACGCCAATGTGCTGGTCATGCCGGCCCTGCACTCGGCCTCGATCTCGACCCAGCTGGTCCAGGCCCTGGGCGGAGCCACGGTGATCGGGCCCCTGCTGGTGGGCCTCGAGAAGTCGGTCCAGATCGTGTCGCTGGGAGCCTCGGTGTCCGAGATCATCACCGCCGCCACCTTCGCCGCCTATGACGAGGGGGCCAGCGTCGCCTTCGAGCCCGAGGATGAGGGCGACACCCCGCCCCACCCCAGCCCGGCGGTCGAGCGGTCGATGACGGCCACGGCGGTACCGCCGACGGTGTGACCGCTCAGGGGTCCTTGAAGCTCAAGCGACTGCAGGCGTGGCCGACTTCTTGGCTTTCCGATGGTGCTTGAGCAGCATCCAGCAGAGCAGAACGGCCGGGATTCCGACGGCCGCCGTACCTGCGAAGAACAGGGCATAGGCGTCCATCAGGGGCCGCCCCTGCTGCAAGCTCTCGACCGCGACGCCGGAGAAACCTTTGAGAAACTTGCCCAGCAGGGCGTAGAACGAGCTGAGCAGGGCGTACTGGGTCGCCGTGTAGCCAATACTGGTCAGGCTCGCCATGTAGGCGACGAGGGCCGCGCCGGCGAAACCTTCCGAGAAGTTCTCGACGAACAGGACGCCGCCGAAAACCGGCGTCGACAGGCCGACGACGGCCATCAGGCTGTAGCCGAGGTTCGACAGCGGGCCGATCAGGGCCCCCAGCAGCAGGGTCTTGCCGAAGCCGAAGCGCACCGCGAACAGGCCGCCGGCAGCAATGCCGAGGAAGGCTGCGATCAGTCCCACACTCAACCGCATCGCCCCGATGGTCGGCTTGTCGAGACCGAGGTCGGTGTAAAAAGGCCCGACCATGGGGCCCATCACGAAGTCCGGAAGCCGGTAGAGGCTGATCGCGGCAAGCATCAGGAGCGCTACGGCCCCGTGGGTCTTGAGGAAAGTGAGGAAGGGCCCCACGATGGCGTCGAAAAGGCCGCGAGGGCTCAACAGGGAGACCTGACCGGTGACCTCGGCCAGGGTGCGTCGGTCGACGGGCTCCTTTGCGAACAGGGTGGCGATGATAGCCAGACTCATGGCCGCGCCCCACAGGGCATAGGCCCCGCTCCAGCCCAGCCAGGTCGCGAAGAACAGGATAAGCGCGTTGCCGGCGAGGATGGCGAACCGATAGCCGAGCTGGAAGGCGGAAGTCAGCAGGGCCTGATCCTCGTCCCCGTCGGCGCTCTCGATCCGCCATGCATCGACGACGATGTCCTGGGTCGCCGACGCGAAGGCCGTGACCAGCGCGGCGATGCCGAGCACGGTCAACCCCCCTTCCGGACCGATGATCGCCATTGCAATCAGGGACAGGCCGACGACGGCCTGGGACAACAGCATCCAGCCGCGTCGGCGGCCGAAGCGGCCGAGCAGGGGCACATCGAATCGATCGACGATCGGAGCCCAGAGAAACTTGAGAGAATAGGCCAGGCCGACCCATGAGATGAAGCCGATGGCTGCCAGTTCGGTCCCACCCTCCCGAAGCCACAGGCTCAGTGTGGCACCCGTCAGCAGGAATGGCAGACCCGAGCCGAAGCCAATCACCAGAGCGATCAGCACCCGGCCGCGTCCGAGGGCTTTCAGAACATCGGTCGCGCCCGCAGTCTTCTTCGGCTCGGAGGATACCGAGTCGGCGGGCAGCGGTGGTTGGGTCATGAAGCGGTGTCTCGTCGGCGGGCGGACACCCCCCCGGCGTCCCTATGCGGCGTAGACCTTGGCGCGGATGTCGCCGCTCGTCCAGCGGCTGAGAGAGGCGCGCAGGGCCTCGGGCTCGAGCGGTTTGACCAGGTGGTCGTCCATGCCGGCCTCGAGGCAGGTGCGGCGGTCCTCCGGGAAGGCATTGGCCGTGAGCGCGACGATCGGGGTCCGGTCGCCACCGGCACGAATCGCGCGGGTCGCTGCCGGACCATCCATGCCAGGCATGCGCATGTCCATGAAGACGAGGTCGTACCGGGCGCGCTTCATGGCGGCGATCGCCTCCTCGCCCGTGGCGGCGGTTTCGACCACGCATCCCTCGCGGCGCAGCAGGGTCTTGGCCAGAAGCGCTCCGACCGGATTGTCCTCGGCCAGCAGGATGCGGGTGCCGGCGAAGCGGATCGGCAGGACGCGGTCGTCCTCGGGCGGAAGACCCCGCGGCGCGCCGGCCGGGACATCCCCGGCCGTGGCGGCGGCGCGAACCCGTTCGACGAGGGAGGCGCGACGCAGGGGCTTGATCAGATAGCCGTGGAAGCCGATGGCGCGATACCGGGCGATCAGCTCGCGCTCGCAGGGCTTGAGCAGGATAATGCCGCGACCGGCCACGGGCAGATCAGTCACCTCCTGTCCGGCCGCCACCGCCTCGGCATGATCGATGAGGGTCACCGCCGCGGCGCGGGCCGTGGCCCGGACCGCACCGCCGGAGGCAACGATCTGGGCCCGGGTGGCGGCGCGGACCATGGGATCGGGCGAGCGGACGGCGAGGGGAATACCCTTGAGCGAGCCGGCGCGGCGGGCGTTGCCCGGCGCGGCGTCGAAGGCGGCCTCGAACACGAAACGCGATCCGCCGCGACCGGCGTCTTCCGGGCGGTCCGAGACCGTGACCGAGCCCCCCATGGCCTTGGCGAGGCGGCGGACCACCGCCAGACCCAGACCGGCCCCGCCGTGACGGGTCGCGTCAGAGGCGTCGACATGGCCGAATTCCTCGAAGATGCGCGTCCGGGCCTCGGCGGGAACGCCGGGGCCGGTGTCGTCGATGATGAAGGCCACGACCGGTCGGCTGTCGGGGCCGCCGCGGCGCTCGACGGTGATCGAGACGCCGCCGGTTCCGGTGAACTTCACCGCGTTGCCGGCGAGGTTGAACAGCACCTGACGCAGGCGGCCGTCGTCGGCGAGGACGTCAGGGGCATCGGGCGCGACGGACCAGACGATCTCCAGACCCTTCTCATGGGCGCGGGGGCTGAGCAGTTCGGCCACGCCGCGCACGAGGCTCTCCAGATCGACCGGGGCGGGATCGAACTCCAGCTTGCCGGCTTCCAGCCGGGCATAGTCCAGCAGGTCGTTGACCAGACCCAGCAGATGTTCGGCGGATTCGCGCGCGGCCTCGGCATAGGCGCGCTGGGCCCCGTCCAGCCGGGTGCGGGTCAGCAGGCCCAGCATACCGATGACGCCATTGAGGGGCGTGCGCATCTCGTGGCTCATCAGCCGGAGAAAAGGGTCGGCTCCGCCGCCATGCGGCGTCCGGGACGCGGTTTCGAGGGTGGACTTACGCGGGGACATGCGACTCTCCGATAAGCCGTCAGTCTAGGCACGCATCGGTTAAGGACGTTTCAACCGAGGATCGTCGCGATTTCGGGGCCGATCCGCCTCGCTTCAGAAGGCGGACTGGCCGACCGCCGAGCCCGTCTGGCGCTCGAAATCGCCCTGGGCCCCGACGGTGGTGCGGCGATAGATCAGGGCCTCGGCGATGTGACGGCGCAGGACCCCGGTCGCCCCTTCCAGATCGGCGATGGTGCGGGCCAGACGCAGGGTCCGGGTCCAGCCCCGGGCGGTCAGACCTCCGGCTTCCCCCGCCCGCATCAGCAGGGCCCGCCCCGGTTCGTCGGGGGTGGCGAACCGCTCCAGCACCTCGCCCGAGGCCCGGGCGTTCAGCGCCTGCAGCGGATCCAGACCGGCTGCGCGCACCCGCTCCTCCTGCATGGCGCGGGCCACGGCGACCCGGGCCGAGGCCTCGGCCGTTCCCTCCGCAGGGCTGGGCAGGGCCATGTCGGCGGCGGTGACGGGAGGGGTCTCCACCGTCAGGTCGATGCGGTCGAACATCGGGCCGGAAATCCGGTTCTGATAGTCGCGCTGGCAGCGCGGAGCCTTGCCGCAGGCCCCCTTGCCCGCCCCGCCGAGGCCGCAGCGACAGGGGTTCATGGCCGCCACCAGCTGGAAGCGGGCCGGATAGCGGACATGGGCATTGGCGCGAGCGACGACGATCTCGCCGGTTTCCAGCGGCGCGCGCAGGGAATCGAGGGCCTGGGCCGAGTATTCCGGCAGTTCATCCAGAAAGAGGACTCCGTTGTGCGCGAGCGACGCCTCACCGGGCTTGGCGCGCAGGCCACCACCGGTGAGGGCCGCCATGGAGGCGGAATGGTGGGGGCTGCGGAAGGGCCGGTCGCGGGTCAGGGCCCCGCGCTCGATCAGGCCGGCGACCGACCAGACCATGGAGGTCTCCAGCAACTCCTGCGGGGTCAGGGGCGGCAGCAGCCCCGGCAGGCGCTGGGCCATCATCGACTTGCCCGAACCCGGCGGGCCGACGAACAGCAGATTGTGGCCGCCCGCTGCCGCGACCTCCAGCGCCCGCTTGGCGCTTTCCTGCCCCTTGACCTCGCGCAGGTCGGGAACAGTTCCGCCGTTGCGAACCGGCCCGGGATCAGGGGCGCGCAGGAGGGTCGTGCCCTTGAAATGATTGATCAGCCCGATCAGCGACCGGGGAGCGAGGAGGCGGACATCGCCGGCCCATGCGGCCTCGGGGCCGTTGGCTTCGGGGCAAATCAGGCCCAGACCCATGGCCGAAACCGCGACGGCCGCGGGCAGGGTTCCGCCCACAGGCTGTATGCGTCCGTCCAGCCCCAGTTCGCCCAGCGCGGCCCACCCCTCCAGCGCGTCCGGGGCCACCACGCCCATCGAGGCCAGCAGGGCGAGGGCAATGGGCAGGTCGAAATGGCTGCCCTCCTTGGGCAGGTCGGCGGGGGCGAGGTTGGCGATGATCCGTCTGGCCGGCAGGGCCAGACCGATGCCGGCAAACGCCCCCCGCACCCGCTCCCGGCTCTCGGCCACCGCCTTGTCGGGCAGGCCGACCATCGAAAAGATGGTCTCCCCGTCCCGACCGACCAGCTGGACCTCGACCGTGACGCGCCGCGCCTCGACGCCCTCGAATGCCACCGTCGCGATACTGGCCAGCATGGGTTCATCCCCCGGTTCCGGACAGAACGAACCATGAACGATCTTGCATTGCAAGAGCAGCGTTCTCTGACCCGTGCCCCGACGGGGCGCTTCACACGGTTGCTTTGATCAGGGCCGGGTGTCGACCCAATCGGCGAACAGGGGGCGCAGGTCGGCGTCGCTGGCCCGTTGCATGGCGTGCTCGAGGTCGCGCGACGTCACCGCACGGCCAAGGTTGACGACTGTGAAGCGCCCCAGCCCGGCCCAGAAGGCGGCGTCTCCCATCTGCTGTCTCAACTCATGCAGAAAGACGGCGGCCTTCGAGTACTGGACGCACCGGCGCGCGGTGAGGGAGGGGTAGGGGCCGTCGAAGGCCAGAGGGACATCACGCCAGTCCGTGCGGCAGCGGTGCCAGCGGGCGCGCGCCAGTTCGATTTCCCGGTCATAGGCGGCGCGTCCCCAGCGGTGCTCTTTCCAGCTCGCGACCATGAAGGTGACCACACCCTCATTGAGCCAGAACTCGCCGAGGGTCGCCGCCGTGATCCGGTTGCCCCACCACTGGTGGGCCAGTTCGTGGGCGACGGCCCAGTCTTCCGAGGGATCGGCGATCAGGGCCTCGACCGCACCGCCGCCGAGGGTACTGTGCGAGATCGCCTCCTGGGCCTCCCAGCGATCGGGGACATACAGCTGGCTGTAAGCTTCGGCCGGATAGGGGACGCCGGCCCGCCCTTCGAAATACGACAGCATGGCGCAGGTCGGGCCGAAGATCGCCGCGACCCGGTCGGCGGGGGCGGTGGTCAGAACCTCGAGCTGCGTGGTGCATCCGGACGCGGGCTTATGTCGCTCCAGCCGTCCGGCGACGAAGGCATGGACATAGGCCGGATAGGCTTCGGTCGTGCGCCAGTGGTGCAGGGCGGTGTCCGGGCCCGGCCGTGTGGTCGCGACGTGCACACCGGGGCCCAGCGTCAGCATGCCGGGCGGGGTTTGTACCGTCAGGTCGACGGTGAAACGGTCCGCAAAATCCTCCTGATCGCAGAGCATCCAGTCACAGGTGAAATAGGTGGACCAGGCGAGGTCGGCGGACCGTCGGAACCCGCGGCCCGGTGCCGCCTCATAGGTCAGGGACAGGGTATGGCGGCGGCCAGGGACCAGCGGACGGGCCAGCGGGATGTCGACGGTCCCGTCCTGCGCCGTCCAGCCGGAAACGGGGTGGGCGTCGAGCGCCAGCGACCGGATTTCGAGGGGCCCGCCGCGAAACCGCAGCCGGTCGCCTGCAGCGGTCGGGCGGAAATCGATCGTCTGGGTTCCCGTCAGCCCGCCCTCGACCGGGAAAGGTGTGATCTCGACCGTCTGGTGCAGGACATCGATCCCCGCCACGGCCCCGGGCGGGAGCCGGGAGACGCCGGACGAGGCGCAGGCCCCGAGCAGGCCGGCGAGGAAGACGGCCGCAAACGCGGCGGCGGCAGACCGGTCCTGACGGCGGGGGCAGGCCTGCATCGGTCGTGACCCTCCGCTATGCGCCCGGGGCGCGCTTCGCCTCGATGACGTCCCAAAGGAGGGCGGCGGCGTCGACGCCGGTGAATTCCTTCAGCTGGACCGCTCCGGTCGGGGAGGTGACGTTGATCTCGGTCAGATAGTCGCCGATCACATCGATGCCGACGAACAGCAGGCCGCGCGCCTTCAGCTCCGGGCCGATGATGGCGCAGATTTCCAGATCGCGGGCCGTCATTCCCACAGGGGCGGCTGTGCCGCCGACCCTCAGGTTGGAACGGACCTGGCCCTCGGCCGGGACCCGGTTGATCGCCCCCACGGGCTCGCCGTCGATCAGGATGATGCGCTTGTCGCCCTTCGAGACCGCCGGGATGAACTTCTGGATCACCAGCGGGTCGCGCGAGCCGCTCATATGAATCTCGATCAGCGCCTCAAGGTTCGGATCGCCGGCCTTCAGCCGCACGACGCCTGACCCGGCCGCGCCGTGCAGGGGTTTCAGGACGACATCGCCGTGGCGTTCGTGAAAGTCGACCAGGGCGACCGGATCGGAGCTGATCAGGGTCGGCGGCTGAACGCCCTCGAACCGGGTGGCGAACAGCTTCTCGGGGGCGGAGCGGACCTCGGCCGGGTCGTTGACCACGAGGGTGCGGGGATGAACCGTCTCCAGCAGATAGGTGGCGGTGACATAGGCCATGTCGAACGGCGGATCCTGACGCATCAGGATGACGTCGACGTCGCGGCCGAGGTCCAGCCGGACCTCCTCGCCGAAGCTGACATGATCGCCGACCACGGGGCGGAGCGTGACGGGCCGGGCCCGGCAGGAGAGCGCGCCCTCCTCCAGCGCCAGGGTGCGGAAGTCGTAGACCCACAGGGCATGGCCCCGCGCCTGGGCCTCCAGCGCCAGGAAGAAGGTGGTGTCCGAGGCGATATTGACCCCTTCGAGGGGGTCCATCTGGAGGGCGACCTTGAGCATGGAGGATGTCCGCGACCTTAAGGGGTGTGGGCCCGGTAATGGGCGGGAGCCGACGGTGCCGCAAGGGCGGGCAATGCCGGAGCCTGCTTAATTGAGCTGCATCCGCAGCCGGGCCGTAGCAATGTGACATCCCGGATCATCCCGGCCGGCGACGGCCCGCGACCGCGCCAGCGCCTCGATAGCGCCGGTCAGGGCCCCCTGTTTCTCCCGCGCGGCGGCGACGTCCAGCCAGGGTCGATGATCGAGCGGATCCAGAAGGGCGCGGCGAAGGGCAGAGCGCTCGGCAGAGGGATAGTCCCCGCTCTTGATGGCCCGGCTGAACAGCACATTCTGCAGCCGGATCAGGGCGTGGCGATCGGTGACCGGGGCCATGAGAACATCCAGCCGATCGGCCACATGCGGTGTCAGGCCTGCCCGCAGGGCCCGGCGGGTCAGTTCGGACGGCATGACGGGCCGGCCCTGGCTGAACGGGTCAAGCGCGACCGGGCCGATCGCCGTCTCCACCCGCAGCAGGAAATGATTGGGAAAATCGACGCCCTTGGCCGAAACGCCCGCCCGCCGGGCGGCGTCCAGGTAGAAGATCGCCAGGGTCGCCGAGAGTCCGCGTCGCCGTTCGGTCACCGCGATCACGTCGGTGTTGGCTGCGGCCCCATGGGTCAGGAGATCGCCGTCCAGCTGGAAATCGGCGGCGAGCGTCTCGGCCAGGGCGTCATCGGGGCTTTCCGTCCGGATGCGCTCGGCCAGCCGCCCGGCCGCCGCAGCCGCGAACTGGCGGACCGGGGTGGTGTCGCGCAGGGGAATGTCGTGGATGGCGCAGGCAATGGCCGCCTCCAGCAAGGGGAAGTCGTCGTCATCGGCCTGTCCGGCCTGTTCCAGGATGGCTTCTGCCTCCTCGCGCGTCACCGTGGCGTCCCCCAACGGGCGATCCGCCACACCGGTGGGGACCTACAGATCGCGACGATGGCGTGGAAAGCGGCCGGGGGCCAGCGCCACCATGTCCAGTCGCAGGCGAAGACCTGCAAGACCGGGTCTTTGGCGCAACAGTGCGGCACCCGCCATGCGCAGACGTTCCCGCTGGGCCGGATCGACCGCCGTGAGGGCGGCATCCATCGTTGCCCGCCGCTTGACCTCAACCACGATGAGGTCCGCACCGCGACGCGCGAGAATATCGATTTCCACGCCCCGGGTCTTCAGCCGGAAGCCCAGCAGCTGATAGCCCTTGAGTATCAACCAACCCGCAGCGAGCCATTCCGCTCCATGGCCCTCGCGAAACGCCCGACCGCCCAGCGCCTGCCGCCAGGGGGCCCGGGATTTCGCCGGCCGCACCGGCGCGCGGACACGCGGAGACTTCATTCCCGGCCCTGAAGCTCCAGCGCGCGGCGGTATAGGGCCTTGCGCGGCAGGTCGAGGGCGGCAGCCACTTCGGACGCCGCCTCGCCGGTCGGCAGGCGGGCGAGCGCCTCCGTCAGGGCCGCATCGGCGTCGGCGGCACTGGCGGTCTCGACCTCTCCCGGGCCGATGACAATGACGATCTCGCCCTTGGGGCCATCACAACGCGGGTCCACCGCCAGCTCGGGAAGGGTGCCCCGCACTGCCTCTTCGTAGAGTTTGGTCAGTTCGCGGGTCACGGCGGCGGGGCGGGGGCCCAGCACCTCGGCCATGTCGGCGAGGCTGGCGGCCAGGCGCGGGCCGCTTTCGAAGAAGACCAGGGTCTGGCGCGCCGCCTTGACCTCGGCGAGGGCCGTCTTTCGCGCGCCCGACTTCGGCGGCAGAAAGCCCGCGAACAGGAACCGGTCCGACGGCTGGCCGGCGATGCAGAGAGCGGCCAGAAGGCTAGACGCCCCCGGGACGGGATGGACGGGCAGGCCGGCAGCGATGAAGGCGCGGGCGACGACGAAGCCGGGATCCGAAATCACCGGTGTCCCCGCGTCGGAGACCAGGGCCACGACCTGACCCTCACGCACCCGTTCAATGGCGATCCCGGCGGCGCGCGCCGAGGCATGGTCGTCGCAACGTTCCAGCTTCGCCTTCAGTCCGTAGGCCCCCAGCAACTTGCCCGTGACGCGGGTGTCCTCGGCCAGGACCAGATCGGCGGCGGCCAGCACATCCAGCGCCCGCAGGGTCATGTCGCGCAGGTTTCCGATCGGGGTGGCGACCAGATAAAGGCCCGGCGACACCGGCCGGGGCGGCGGGGCGGTCGGGGGAAAGGGGCCGGGTTCACTCATGGCCCGACCGTGCCACAGTCGACCGCCCGGGCGAAGGGCGACGGGCCGGCATCTATGTCAGCAGGGCCTTCAGGACGGCGTCCAGAACCGGCCGGCCGGTCCGGGTTGCGGCGACGCGGCCGCTGGCCAGGTCAAGGAAGCCGTCGGCAATCAGCCCGGCGAGGGGTTCGGCGTCCAGTACAAGGCCGAGCGCTTCAAACACCGGCAGGGGAACGCCCTCGACCGTGCGCAGACCCAGCAACAGCCGCTCCTCGGCCGCGCCGCGCGGGTCGAGCGACTCCTGCTCGGACCAGGGGGTCCCGGCCGCGACACCCGCGACATAGTCCCCGATGCGGCGGTGAGCGAAGGTGGCAGTGCGGACGCCGCCCAGGGTCAGGCGTCCATGAGCGCCGGGTCCGACCCCGACATAGTCGCCGCCGCGCCAGACGTGGAGGTTGTGGGCCGAGCGGGCGGCCGGATCGCGGGCATGGTTGGAGACTTCATAGGCCTCGAAGCCGGCCGCCTCGAGCACGGTCTGCGTGGCCTCATAGAGGTCAGCGGCCGTGTCCTCATCCGGGGGGAGGAAGCCACCCCGGGCAACGGCCCGCTCGAACGCCGTGCCGGGGGCGATCGTCAGCTGGTAGGGAGAGATGTGCTCGAAGCCGAGGCTGAGCGCCTCCTGCAGCGCCGCACGCCAGCCGGCCACGGTCTGGCCCGGCAAGGCGTGGATCAGGTCGATCGACAGCCGGTCGAACACCGAGGCGGCCACGGCGATGGCGCGCCGGGCCTCGGCGGCCGAATGGTTGCGGCCCAGCACGGCCAGTTCGGCATCGTCCAGCGACTGGACCCCCAGCGACAGGCGGTTGACGCCCGCGTCGCGCAGGGCGCCGAAATGGGCGGCCTCGGCATCCGTGGGATTGGCCTCCAGCGTGATCTCGACCGGTCCTGCGGCGGGGAACAGGGCGCGGATGCGCGAGATCACGGCGGCGACGTCATCGGCCTGCATCAGGGACGGCGTGCCTCCGCCAAGGAAGATCGAGGCCAGGGGGCGGGGGCCCAGGAGCGCGGCCTGGGCCTCGAGGTCGCACAGGATCGCCTCGACCAGGACCGCCTGCTCCTGACGCCAGCCGCGGTCGCGCACGACGTTGAAGTCGCAGTAGGGGCAGATCCGGGCGCAATAGGGCCAGTGGACATAGACGGCGACCCCGTCGGGCGGCTCCGCGCCGGGATCAGTCAATGAGCGCGGCCTTCAGCATCGTAAAGGCGCGGCTGCGGTGGCTGAGACTATCCTTCAGGACCGGATCCATCTCGCCGAAGGTCAGATCATGGCCCTCGGGGATGAAGATGGGATCATAGCCGAACCCCCGGTCGCCCCGGGCCGGAAAGGTAACCACCCCGTCGACCCGGCCCTCCACCACGACACAGGGGCCGTCGGGCCAGGCGACGGCGAGGGCGGAGGTGAACCAGGCCGAGCGGTCGCTGGCCCCCAGATCCTCCAGACGCGTCTCGATCTTGGCCATGGCCGCGTTGAAGTCCCGCTCCGGGCCACCCCAGCGGGCCGAGAATATCCCCGGGGCCCCATCGAGGGCGGTGACCGACAGGCCGGAATCGTCCGCCAGCGACACCTCGCCCGAAAACTGGGCGGCGTGGCGGGCTTTCAGCATGGCATTGCCGACAAAGGTAGTCTCGGTTTCGGCCGGTTCGGGCAAGTTCAGCTCCCCTGCGGTGACCACCGTGTAATGTCCGTCCAGCAGGGCGTGAATTTCACGGGCCTTGCCGGCGTTGTGAGTCGCGGCGACGAGCCGCATCCCCTTGATAAGTCTCAGCTTCATCCGCGATCACGTCCGTGAAACATTTCATTGCCTAAGTTTAATATCGTTAAACGATATGTAACGTGACGAGCCAGCCTGCACGTCCTATCTATGATCTCAAGAACGGCAGCCACAACGTTCCCCAGATTGATCAAAAACGACCAATCTGAGCCCCGTGGAACATGAAGTCGGGCACAAATGACCCGTCTCAGGATCTAAGGATAGAACGATGCACACGATGAACGTCTCGATGATGATGGACAAGGTCGGCACCGTGCTGGTCAACGCCGCCCTGCTCGCCGCCCTGCCGACCGCTCTGGTCGCCATCTTGGTCCAGTCCTTCTAGGACGGCACACACCGACCCGCGAAGGCGCTCGCTCCCCGGGGCGACGAGTTCGAGGGTCCGTTCACACACCTCCGTCGCTGATACAGCGAGGCCAGCGGGCCAAGCGGCAGCGACGGGCGATAAAGAGGCTTTTGCCACTTGATAAAGTTCGCGATCTATAAGGCTGCGTCGGGGTTCGCCGGATCCCGCGCGGCCATCGCGGCCTGACCCCTCCCGGCCGAGCCCGCCGATGCCCCTGAACCGGCCCGACCTGCGACTGCCCGGCCTGCCCAGCAGCATCCGGGCGCCGTTCCGCACCCTCGGGCCCGGGTCCGTCTCCAGCCTGCTGAAGATCGCGCTGGACGTGGCCTATGTGCTGCTGATGATCATCACGGCCGTGCTGCTTCTGGTCTTCCTGGCCTCGATCTTCATTCCGCTGGCCAATCTGAACATCACCGTCTCGAACGACGAGGGCGGCCGCCAGCAGGCGCTCACCCGCCCCCTGCTGCTGTTCGGGGTCGGGGCCCTGACCGCCTATTTCGGCGGCTTCCTGCTGATCCTGAGAAACCTGCGGATGATTTTCCGCACGCTGACGATCGGCGATCCCTTTCGCCCGGAGAATGTGCGTCGCCTGCGCCAGATCGGGCTGATCCTGGCCGTGGTCACCGGGGGCGTCTGGGTGGCCCAGGGTCTGGTTGCGGCCCGTCTGGCCCCCGGCGTGATGGATTCCCAGGGAGCCGGCGAGCTTCTGACCCCGATCTTTTCTGTTCTGGTCGTTTTCGTCCTGGCCGAGGTGTTCCGGGAAGGGGCGCGACTGCGCCGGGAATCGGAGCTGACGATATGACAAATGACACCCCGATCTGCCATATGCGCCTCGTAGCGGCGAGCGATCGCGCGATCCGGAATCCCTGATGGCCATTCGCGTTCAGCTGGACAGAATTCTTGTCGAACGGCGCATGTCGTTGACGGAACTGGCCGACCGGGTCGGGGTCACCCTGGCCAATCTTTCGATCCTGAAGACCGGCAAGGCGCGCGCTGTGCGTTTCTCTACCCTGTATGCCCTGTGCCGGGAGCTGAACTGTCAGCCGGGCGACATCCTCGTGTACGAACCGGGGCCGCCCGGGCCGGATACCGACGACGTGGAAGGCTGAGGCCTTGGCCCGCCGCCCGTCCCCCGATCTGACGACCGAGGACCGCCGCATCTGGGCCCGGGTGTCCGGTTCGGTGACTCCGCCAAAGACCCGCAAGGCCCCACGCGTGACGCCCGGAGCCCTGCTGCCCGATGAACCCCTGAAACCCGAGACGATCAAGGCCGCACCGCGACTGCCGGTGCCCGGCAAGCTCAAGACCTCGACGAAGATCCGGGCCGCCGCGCCGGCTGCGCCGAAGGCCGCGCCCGCCCCGGCCCGGTCCGCGCCCGAGGAGCTGGAGCCCCGCCGCCAGCGTCGGTTGTCGCGGGAACGGGATCCGATCGAGGCCTCAATCGATCTGCATGGCTTTGGCCGGTTCGAGGCCGAGGATCAGCTGCGCGCCTTCCTGACCCAGTCGCAGGCGCGGGGCCTGCGCGCGGTTCTGGTGGTCACCGGACAGGGCCGGCGCGGCGGCGGCGTGATCCGCGCCTCGATCCACGAATGGCTGCAGGGCCACGCCCTGAGGGGCGTGGTCTCCGGCTTCGCCATGGCCCACCGCCGTCACGGCGGCGACGGCGCCATCTATGTCACCCTGAGGGCGCGCTAGATCAGGGCGAGGCCGTGCTGTTTCGCCAGGGCCTCAAGCCGGACCATGGGGCGCGGGCCCCAGTGGGCGATGACTTCCGACGCCGCCAGCGAGCCCAGTTTGCCGGACTGCTCCAGCGTCAGACCGCGCGCGACCCCCAGCAGAAAGCCGGCGGCGTACTGATCGCCCGCGCCGGTGGTGTCCACCACGGCGTCTACCGGAACCGCCGGTACGACGACGCGGTCATCGCCGGCGAGAATGACCGAGCCATGCTCACCCCGGGTGATGGCGGCGATCTCGACCATTGCCGCCAGCCGCGCGGCCGCCGCGTCGAAGTCTTCGGTCTCGAACAGGGCTGACAGCTCGGCCTCATTGGCGAGGACGATGTCCGCCGAGGCCTCGATGAAGGCCAGCAGTTCGGCGCGCCAGCGGGCGACGACGAAGGTGTCCGACAGGGTGATGGCGACCTTGCGGCCGGCCGCATGGGCGGCAGCGGCGGCGGCTTCGAAGGCGGCCCGGGCCGCGGCCGGATCGAACAGATACCCTTCCAGATAGACGATCGCGCTGTCGCCGATCAGGTCGGCGTCAATGTCGGCCACGGCCAGCTGGTTGGCGGCCCCCAGGAAGGTGCACATGGTCCGCTGGCCGTCCGGGGTGACATTGATCAGGCAGCGGCCGGTGCCGGCTCCGTCGTGCAGCATCGGCGTGTCGAAATGCACGCCCGCAGCGCGGATATCGTGGCTGAAGACACCCCCGAGGGTGTCGGGAGCGACCTTGCCGACATAGGCCGCCCGGCCGCCGAAGCTGCCGACGCCCGCGACCGTGTTGCCGGCTGACCCCCCCGAGGCCTCCACACCCGGGGCCATGGCGTCATAGAGGGCCGCGCTCTGGACCTCGTCGACGAGGGACATCGAGCCCGGCGTCAGGGCCTGGGCGCTCAGGAAGGCGTCGTCACAGGGGCTGAGGACATCGACGATGGCGTTGCCGACAGCGCAGACGTCATAGGTGGGGGCGTTCTGGGTCATGCCGCGCCCCTTAGCGGGCGCAGGCGCGGCACGCCAGCCGGAGATTACCGAACGTTCACTTGCGCTCCTGCGAATGATTAGCAAGACCACCCGCTTCCTGGGGGTGCCTGATGCTGAGTTTGATTGCCGCCTTGATCGTCCAGTCGGCCGGCCCGGCCGTCGTCCCGCAGGGCGACCGGCTGGTTGAAGCGCGGAAATGCTATGTCCTGAGCATGACGAGGGCCGGCGCAACCACGTCGATCGGAGTGACCTGGCAGACCGTCGCGCGGGACCGGATCGGGGATCGGCCCGTGCTGCGGGTCACGGTGCACCAGTCGGTCAACGGCGGGGCTTTCGACATGCGGGACGATTTTGTCCTGGACGCCGCCAGCCTTCGACCCCTCTCCCTGACGAACCTGCGGCAGGGCGAGGTCCATGTGCGTCTGAACTACGCCTCGGACAGGATCACGGGCGAACGGCTGGACAACGGAGTCGCCGCCCTGATCGACGTCCCCCTGGCCGGGCCGGTCTGGGAGGGCAATCTGTTCGGCCTGACCTTTGCGGCCCTGCCCTTGTCCGAGGGGGCCGCCTTCACCGTTCCCTATTGGCAGTATGACAAGGGTTTCGGGACGTTTTCCGTCCGGGTTGCCGGTTCCGAAGTCGTGACGACGCCGGAGGGGCCGGTTGACGCCTGGACGGTCGAGGCCGGGCCGGATGAACGCCGGGGCCTGACCTATCTGATATCGAAATCGGACCATCGCGAAATGGGCTATCGCGCGGCACAAGGGTCGCAGAGCCTTGGCGGCGATTGCTCCGCGCTGGAGGCCAGACCCTGACCGAGATCGCCATTCTGACGCCTGCGGTCGACGACCCGGCCTACAAGAGCCATTGGCCGGCGGTTCTGGAGCGCCTGTCGGACGCCCTCGCCATGGCGAACCTGAGCGCGGTCCCGACCGCCTGGACCGACCATATCGAGGATGCAGCGCGTCTGGCCGCCTTCCCTCTTGTGCTCGGCGTGCTGACCTGGGGCTATTATGAACGGCATCCAGACTGGCTTCGGGCCACGCGCCTCTGGGCCGAGGCGGGGGTGCAGATCGCCAACCCGGCAACGGTCCTCGGCTGGAATTCGGACAAGACCTATCTCCGGAAACTGGAGGCGACCGGGATCGCCATTCCGCCCACGCTCTGGAGCGCGGCGGTAACCCAGGATCAGATCGACGCGGCCTATGACCAGTTCGATACGGACACGGTCATCGTCAAACCGACCGTGTCGGGCGGAGCGTGGAAGACCAGTCGGCTGTCCCGGGGCGAGCGATTGACGGACGCCCCCGCAGGCCACGCCATGATCCAGCCCTTCCTGCCCGAGCTGGTGGCGAACGGCGAGATGTCGTTGCTGTTCTTCGGGGGCTGGTTCAGCCATGCGGTCCTGAAGCGGGCGAGACCCGGCGATTTCCGGATCCAGGTGCAATACGGCGGGCAGTACGAACCGGTCCTCGATCCGCCGATGGAGGCGATCGCCCTGGCCGAGCAGGTTCTGGCCGCGATCGCGGAGCCCCTGCTGTATGCGCGGATCGACATGGTCGAGACGCCGGGCGGCTGGGTCCTGATGGAAGCCGAACTGATCGAGCCGGACTTCTACCTCTCCCAGGCCCCGGACGGCGGACGCCTCTTCGCCGAGGCGGCCCGGGCGCGGCTGACCATCGGGCGTTGAGCCGGACGCGACCAGGCAAGGGATGCGACGCGACGTCGCTCCCGGGGCATGGCCGGGAAACCCCGGCGGTCGCGGCTGGTTAGGGCAGGATGAGACGCAGACATTTTCTGGCGACCGGGGTGAGCGCCGCTGTGCTTGCGGGGCCCCTGTCGGCGTGCAGCGAGACCGGACCGCCGCTTGCGGTGACGACGCCCACCCGGGGACTGGACACCGCACTGGCGGCCCAAGCGATCGCCAGAGCCCGCGCTCTTCCAAAACTCCATGCCCTGATCGTGTCCCGGGACGGGACTCCTCTGGTTGAAGAGCGAATTCGCGGCGAGGACCTAGACACGCCGGTCAATATCAAATCGGCGTCCAAGTCGGTGCTCGCCGCCGTCACCGGGTCCGCGATCGGCGCGGGGATCCTGAGCGGCGTGGATCAGGCCGTCGCCCCCTTCCTGTCCGACCGCTTCCCGGCGGCGGCCGATCCCCGGTTGCAGCAGATCACAGTCGGAGACCTGCTGTCGATGCGGGCCGGTCTGGCCTCCACCTCCGGCGGCAACTACGGGGCCTGGGTGTCGAGCCCGAACTGGGTCCGCTATGTCCTGGCCCAGCCGTTCGAGACCCGGCCCGGCCAGACCCTGATCTATTCCACGGGAACCTCGCACCTGACCTCTGCGGTGCTGACCGCCGCATCCGGTCAATCGACGCTGGCGCTGACGCGCCGGTTCGTGGGGGAACCTCTGGGACTCACCGTGCCGCCCTGGCTGGCGGATCCCCAGGGAATCTATTTCGGCGGTAACGAGATGCGCCTCTCACCCCGCGCGCTGCTGGCATTCGGAGAGCTGTATCGCAACGATGGCGTGGTGAACGGGGTGCGGGTGCTGCCTGAAGGCTGGGTCGAGAGTTCATGGGAACGGCGTGGCACATCGCGCTTCACCGGGGACCGCCACGGCTACGGGTGGTGGATCCGCAACGTCCGCGACCATGATGTCTTCTACGCCTGGGGTTATGGCGGGCAGATGGTCTTCGTCGTGCCGGATCTGCGGCTGACCGTCGTCATGACCTCGGATCCGACCCCGGTCGAGGCCCGCGACGGCCATGTCCAGGCGCTGCATGCCCTGATGGCGGACGGCTTCATCCCGGCGGCAGAGCGCGGGGCCTAGACAGCCGGTCCGAGCCCGCGCGAGGGGCAGAGGTCGGAGATCAGACAGGCGGCACAGTCCGGTTTGCGCGCCGTGCAGGTGTAGCGCCCGTGCAGGATCAACCAGTGATGGGCCTTGGGCAGGAAGGCTGCGGGGACCACGGCATGCAGCTGATCCTCGACCTTGTCGGCGGTGGCGGCATTGGCGAGGCCCAGCCGATGCGAAACGCGGAAGACATGGGTGTCCACAGCAATGGCCGGCTCGATCCCCAGTTCATTAAGGACCACACTGGCGGTCTTGCGCCCCACGCCCGGCAGGGCCTGAAGGTCCGCGCGAGTCAGGGGTGTGACCCCGCCGTGCCGTTCGAGGATGATCCGGCTGAGGGCGATGACGTTCTTCGCCTTGTTCCGGTACAGGCCGATGGAGGCGATGTAGGGGATCAGCCCCGCCTCTCCGAGCGCCAGCATCGCCGCCGGCGTGTCGGCGACCGCGAACAGTTTTTCCGTCGCCTTGTTGACCGAGACATCGGTCGCCTGGGCCGACAGGGCGACAGCGACGACAAGCGTGTAGGCGTCGTGAAAGCCCAGCTCGGTGCGCGGCTCGGGCATGACCGTGGACAGGCGGGTGAAGACGGCCTCGACCCGGTCGTCGTCGGGGGGCCAGGCGAGGACGGGGATCGCTGCGCCGGTCATGATGCTGCCGGCCTTGCGGGCAGGGGCTGCGGCCGGTGCCGCCTTCTTCGTCCGGGTCATCGCGCCGACATCGTCTCAAGCGGGGAGGACAGACGCGGATCGACGCCGAGGGCGGTCAGAACCTCGATCGCGGCCCGATTGCCCTCCTGCCACGCACCGTGGGCGGTGCCGAAGGCGGTGGGCGACGTGGCCTCTCCGGCGATGAAGATCCGGTCCTCGACCGGCCGGGCCAGCTGCGCCCGTGCCCCGGTCTCCGGGTCGCCCTGTCCCGGCAGGGCATGGGAATAGGCCCCGAGCGCGAAGGGGTCGACGCCCCACATCGAGGTGGCCAAGGGCTGAAGACGCCGCCGCATGGCCGAGCCGAGCAGGTCCCCCAGCTCGGCCACGGCGAAATCAACAATCGCGGCTTCCCCCTCGCCTTCCAGTCCCCGGGCCAGGTCGCCGCCGAAATAGGCCTCGATCATGGGCCTACCGAAGGGGCGCAGGTGATAGCCCCCGGTCTGGGCCGTGTCGGTCTTGCCCCACAGCTGGCTGTCGGGCGGAAAGTCGCCCGCTCCGTCCACGGCCAGGAAGAGCTTGGTCGCCAGCCCGAGGGGGGCCCCCGCGGCGGCTTCTACCAGCTCGTGCAGGGGTGGATCGAACCGCACGGCTTCGGACGCCAGCACCGAGGTGGGCAGGGTCAGGACCACCGCTCTGGCTTCGATCCGGCCCCGGGCGGTATCGATCTTCAGAACCGGCCCCGTTCGGTCGATCCGTTCCACCGGACAGTTGAGTACCACCGGCACGCCGTCGCCGAGGGCCGAGACCAGCGTCCCGTAGCCCTCAACCACCCGCCAGTTGACCCCGGTGTCGCCGTAGGCCGCCTGATCCAGAGTCGACACGTCGCGGAAAGCGGCCCCGTTGAGCGCCCCGGAGATGGCGTCCATCCGCGCGTTCCAGCGATCGTCGGGCAGGAACAGGTCGCTGGCGGGATGGTCCTGCCCGCCCTCGGCGGCGCGGGCCACGCGGTCCTCGAAATCCGACCAGGCTTGGCCAAACTGTGCCTGTTCCGCCGGGGTGAGGCCGAGATTGAAGGCCTGTTGCCACCAGGGCGGCGGGGTCTCGTCCACCGTGAAGCCAGCCTCACGGCCGAGAACGGCCAGCGGGTTCTCGTCCGCAGAATGCAGCCAGCCGCAGCCCAGATCCAGACCGAACCCCTCGCGCTGGACGGTATGGGCCCGCCCGCCGACCCGGTCGCGGGCCTCAAGCAACGCCACGGCCACGCCGGCGGCCATGAGCCTGCGGGCCGCGGACAGCCCGGCCGCTCCTGCACCGATGATGGCGACGTCAATGGAGGCGGGCAGGCGGATGGCGGCGCTCTCAGGCTGGAATGGGCCGAAACATGACGTGTTCGCGAGGCCTGACAACCGTTATTGATTTTTGGACGGTAGCGTCCATTTTACGTCCGTCCTCCCCGACGCCCCTTCGTGATCTGCTGTTCAGAGATTCCGCCCTATGGCCCTCGCTCCCGCCCTCCAGAAACGCCTGCCGCTGATCATCGGCGGGGTGGTGATCATCGGCCTCGCGGTCGGGGGCGGCCTTTGGTGGAGCAACAAGCAACGCTGGGAGACGACCGACAACGCCTTTGTCCAGGCCGACACCACCCTGATCAGCCCCCAGATCGACGGCTATGTCGCCGAGGTACTCGTCACCGACAACCAGCGGGTCGAGGCCGGCCAGGTCCTGGTCCGGCTGGACGATGCGGACGCCCGGGCCGGACTGGCCCAGGCCGAGGCCAATCTTTCGGCCCTGATGGCCGCCGTGGACAATGTCGACGCCCGCGCCGCCCAGGAACAGGCCCTGATCGCCTCGCGCGCTGCTGGCGTCGCCCAGGCCCGCGCCCAGGCCAACCTGGCCCGATCGCAGGTCGATCGCTATTCGGCGCTCCAGCGTCAGGGGTGGGTTTCGCAGCAGCGGATTGAAACGGAACAGGCCGGAGCCCAGACGGCTGCGGCCACGGTCGCCGAAGCCGAAGCCGCCCTGGTCGCCGAGCAACGGACGGCCGGTGTTCTGGGCTCCACACGCCAGCAGAGCCTGGCCGCCGTGGCACAGGCGCGCGCCGCCGTCGAACTGGCCCGCACCAACCTCGAGCGGACTGTGATCCGGGCCCCGGTGGCGGGGGTCGTGGGGGCCCGGGGTGTGCGCGCCGGCCAGTATGTCCGGCCGGGTGGCCAGCTGCTGTCGCTGGTGCCGCTCGGCGACACCTATGTGGTCGCCAACTTCAAGGAGACCCAGCTGGATCGCCTGCGGCTGGGTCAGACCGTCCACATCGAGGCCGACGCCTTTCCGGGCGAGGATCTGACCGGCCGCATCGACAGTTTCGCCCCGGCGACGGGCTCGGAATTTGCCCTGATCCCGGTCGAGAATGCGACGGGCAATTTCACCAAGATTACCCAGCGGGTGCCCGTGCGGATCCTGGTCGACCGGACGGGCGGGGGTGCGGCCCTGCGGCCCGGCCTGTCGGTCGAGGTCAAGGTGGACCTGAAAAGCCCCGGCGGGCCCAGCTTCGCCGAGGCCGCCGCCGGTCCGACCCGTCTGGCCGACGCCGGAACTTCGGCCGTCCAATGACCGCCGCCGCCCTCGATGCCGGTCCGCCCGCCGCTCCGGTGGGGGCCGAGCCGCGCATCAACTGGACGATCCTGATCCTGGGCTTCGCCGGGATGGTGATCGGCCAGTTCATGGCCATCCTCGACATCCAGATCGTCGCCGCCTCCCTGCCCCAGATCCAGTCCGGCATCGGGGCCTCTGCCGACGAGATCAGCTGGATCCAGACCGCCTATCTGATCCCCGAGGTCGTGATGATCCCGCTGTCGGGCTATCTGTCGCGCCTGTGGGGCACCCAGAGGGTCTTTCTGATCAGCTGTGGCGGCTTCGTGATCATGAGTATCGCCGTGGGCCTGTCCTCCTCGGTCGAGGTGATGATCTTCTTCCGTGCCATCCAGGGCTTCGTCGGCGGGGCCATGATCCCGACCGTCTTCGCCGTGGCCTTCACTGCCTTCCCGCCCGCGAAACGGGTGACCGCCTCGGTCTTCATCGGCCTGATCGTGACGCTCGCCCCCACCATCGGCCCGACCCTGGGCGGGCATCTGACCGAGGCGCTGAGCTGGCGCTGGCTGTTCTTTATCAACGTCCCCTTCGGCCTGCTGTCGTTCTTTCTGGTCTGGCGCTACGCCAATTTCGACAAGGGCGACGCCAGCCTGTCCAAGGGGTTCGACTGGCTGGGTCTGGGGCTGATGGCCGTCTTCCTGATGAGCCTTCAGTTTGTCCTTGAGGAGGGATCGAAGAACGACTGGTTCGCCGACGACACGATCTTGCTGCTGGCCGTGGTGGCCGCCCTGTGCGGGCCAGCCTTCGTGTGGCGCTCGCTGCGTTACTGGAACCCGGTGGTCGAGCTCAGGGCGTTCAACAACCGCAACTTCCTGGTCGGCACCTTCATGACCTTCACGGTCGGGGCGGCCCTGTTCGGCGGGACCTTCCTGCTGCCCCTGTTCCTGGCCCGGGTGCGTGACTATTCCCCGGCCGAGGTGGGCACCACCATGGTTGTCTCGGGTCTGGCCATGTTCGCCACCGGGCCCTTCGCCGGTCGACTGGTCCGGGTGCTGGACCTGCGCATCCTGATGTTCGGCGGCTTCATGATGGCCGCCTGGGGCATGTGGGACGCCCATGCCGTCACCACCGAATGGGGCTTCTGGCAGTTCGCGGGGGTGCAGGCCCTGCGCGGATCCGGCATCATGCTGGCCATGATCGCCGCCCAACAGGTCACCATGTCGACCATGCCCCCGCACATGGTCAAGAACGCCTCGGGTCTGGTGAACCTGTTCCGCAACGTGGGCGGAGCCTTCGGTCTGGCGTATCTCAACACCTCCCTGACCACCAATACGGCCATCCATATGGGCGAACTGACCAGCCGGATCAGCGTGACCAGCACCGGTATGCCCGACATGTTGGCCGGCATGACCGCCCGTATGGCCGGCTCGATCGATCCCGAAGGCGCAGCGATGAAGGCGATCTCCGGCATGCTGCAGCGCGAGGCGACGACCCTGGCTTTCGGTGACGCCTTCGCCCTTCTGGCGATCGGTTGCGCCGTTGCGGCCTTCGTCACCCTGCTTTCCCGGCCGGTGAAGCCCGGCACGGGCACCCCGCCGCCTGCGGACGCGCACTGATGGCGCGCGTCACAGGCCAGATCGACGAGCGCAAGTCCGAAGCAATTCTGGATGCCGCGGCCGAGCTGTTCGCCGAAAAGGGGGCTGCCGTCTCCATGGATGCGATCGCCCGGCGCGCGGGCGTGTCGAAACAGACGCTGTACAATCGCTATGGGTCCAAGGTGGAGATCGGGCGGGCCCTGGCGGAGCGACGGTCAGACCTGATCACCGCGCCCCTGCGGACCGGTGGTGACCCTGTGATGGTACTGACCGCCCTCGCAGAGGCCATGTTGGCCAAGCTGTGCACCGCTGACGGGCGCAGCTCGATGCGGGGGGTGGCCCTGATGTCGCCTCATGCGCCGGGACTCGCCGAGGCCGTCTATAGCGCGGGGCCGGGGGAAGGCCGGCGTCGACTGGCGCTGTGGCTGGCCGAACAGGACCGGCTGGGTCTGATCCGCGTCCCCGACCCCCACGGCGCGGCCGAGATGTTCGTCGGCATGACTCTGGGCCACAGCCAGCTGCGGGCCATCCTGGGGGTCGACGAGCCCCGCCCCATCGACATTCCTGCCCGCGCCCGCGAGACCGCCCAACGCTTTCTGCGGGCCTTCGCAGTCTAGTTTTCTTCTCGTCATCCTCGACCTTGTGCCGAGGATCCATCCGTCCGCCGCGCGGGCCCCGGGGCAAGAAACTCCCCTTCCGAACCATGGACCCTCGGGACAAGCCCGAGGGTGACGGCGTAAAGGTTGGAGGAAACCGGAGCACTGTCCCTATGCTGATCGCCTATTCCGCCTGGCCCGAGATCGAAGCGCGCCTGAAGGCCAGTCGCACCGTCGTCGTCCCCATCGGGTCCAATGAACAGCACGGACCGACCGGCCTGCTGGGCACGGACTGGATGTGCCCCGAGATCATCGCCCATGCCGCCGAGAAGACCGACGACAGCCTGATCGTCGCCCCCACCTTCAACATCGGCATGGCCCAGCATCATCTGGCCTTCGCCGGGACGATCTCGCTGCGGCCGTCGACCTTCATGGCGGCGATCACCGACTGGGTCAGCTCGCTGAGCCGGCATGGGTTTGACCGGATCTATTTCCTCAACGGCCACGGCGGCAATGTCGCCACCATCGAGGCGACCTTCTCGGAACTGTATGCCGAGTGGTCCTTCCTCGAGGAGCCCTGCCCCTATGTGCTGAAGCTGAGGAACTGGTGGGACCTGCCGGGGATCAACAGCCTGTGCAATTCCCTCTTCCCGACCGGCCACGGCATGCATGCCACCCCGTCCGAGATCGCCGTGACCCAGGCGGCGTATCCCGACCGGATCAAGACGGCGGACTATGCGCCCCGCATTGCTCCCTCCGGCCCCATCCGCGACGCGCTCGACTACCGCGCACGCTTCCCCGACGGCCGGATCGGGTCGGATCCCGGGCAGGCCAGCCCGGAAAAGGGGCAGCGGATCATCGATGCGGCCGTCCCCGCCCTGCTGAAGGACGTTGCGGCCTTTACCGATGAAGCCTTGCCCGGCTGACGAAAGGGGCCCAAGCCCGCAGGCATGACCACGCTCGACAAGACCATCCGACATGGCCGGCGCGCGGCCGGGAACGCCCGGTCGGCCAGTGACAATGCGATCCATGGCGGTGAGATGCTCAAGGCCGCGTCCGACGTGATCGCCGCCCGGATGACCATCATGGCGGAGGGCCTGGCCAATCCGATGAAGGCCGACATGCGCGAGATGTCCCTGATGGGCACCGAGAAGGTGGAGGCCATTACGGCCTCGGCCAGTGCCGTCGCGGCCAATCTGGGCGATCTGGCGGCCCGGGTGTCGCAATCGGCCATGGATGAGGTCGGCCACGCGCAGAAGGCGGCGTCCGCCATCGTCTCGGCCGGCAACCCGCAGGCCGCCGCGGCCGCGCATTACAACTACGCAGTGGCCTGGTGGGGCCGGGCGGCCGGTCAGATGCTGACCCTGAACACCGAACTGCTGAAGGCCCAGGCCGATGCGCTGAAGCCGATCCATTCGGCCGCCGTGGCCAACGCCAGACGGTTGAAGAAATAGGTTCAGGCGGTCCGGATCACGCCGCCCGTCGCCATCACCGGCCAGGGCGTCAGCTTTCCGCCGGCGCAGGGCCCTCCGACGCAGGCTCCGGAAAGGGGCTCGAACACGGCCCCGTGCCAGCCGCACAGGATCAGCGACCCGTCCGGCGTCAGATACCGATCCAGCTCCACGGCGATGGGAAAACCCTGATGGGGGCAGCGGTCGACCCAGCCCGCAACCTCGCCGGCCTTTCTGACCACAAAGCCATGGAAAAACGCTTCGCCTATCTGCAGCACGAAGCCGCGGGACCCCGGCTCGGCGATGTCCTCGAGCGCGCACAGGGCGACCCCGGGGGGCGTGGTCCAGACGCGCTTGCGGTCGGCCGGAGCGGCCGCCTCGCTCACGCGCGTTCGGCTTTCAGCGGGCGCGACAGCAGGGCCTCGATCATGGCGTCGACCGTGGTCTCGCCGGCCAGCAGGGCGGCGGTGGCCTCGCAGATCGGCATTTCCACGCCCGTCCGGCGCGCCAGTTCCCGCACAGCCGGCGCGCTTTCATAGCCCTCGGCCACTGACCGTTTGCCGGCCAGCGCCTGTTCGATCGTCTGGCCTTCACCCAAGGCCAGACCGAGGCTCATATTGCGCGACTGGGGGCTGGAGCAGGTCAGGACCAGATCGCCGAGCCCGCACAGGCCCGCCACCGTCACAGCCTCGCCACCCAGTGCGACGCCCAGCCGGGTCATCTCGGCAAAGCCCCGGGTGATGAGGGCGGCATGGGCCGAGCGGCCAAGACGGCGGCCCTCGGAGATGCCGCAGGCAATGGCCAGCACATTCTTGATGGCACCGCCGACCTCGGCTCCTACCAAATCGGTGGCCAGATAGGGCCGGAAGGCAGGGCCGCACAGGGTCGCCATCAGGGCCTCGCCCAGGGCCACATCGGCGCAGGCCAGGGTCACGGCGGTCGGCAGGCCCTTCGACACATCGGCCGCGAAACTCGGCCCGGACAGGACCGCAGCGGGGGCGTGGGGAATCGTTTCCGCCAGCACCTCGGTCATCAGCTTCAGCGAACCGCGCTCGATGCCCTTGGAGCACAGCACGATCGGGGCCTCGCCGCGATGATGCGGCGCATAGGCGGCCAGGGTCGAGCGCATGAACTGGGCCGGCGGCACGGCCAGCACCAGATCGCAGTCCGAAAGCCCCGACAGGTCGGCCGTCACCGAGATCCGCTCGTCCAGCACCACGCCGGGCAGGAAGGCCTCGTTGATCCGGCGCGCGGTGATGCTCTCGACCACCTCGGGCTCGCGCGCCTGCAGGATGACGTCCAGCCCGGCCCGGGCGCAGACCAGGGCCAAAGCCGTGCCCCACGCGCCTGCGCCGATGACCCCTGCGGTACGAAATTCCATTCTGTTTCCTACGCTTTGGCACCCTTGCGCCCGGTCGGATGGACAGGATCGGCCAGGGCGCGCGCTTCGTCCAGCGGCCATCGCGGCCGGGCGGGAGCATCAATGTCCGAAACCAGCCCCAGCTGAAGCCGTTCCGCCCCCGCCAGGGCGATCATCGCCGCATTGTCGGTGCAATAGGCCATCGGCGGGGCGAGGAAGGCAAAGCCGCGCTTGGCCGCCGTCGCCTCCAGTACCCGCCGCACCGTCTTGTTGGCCGCAACGCCGCCGGCGACCACAAGGAGCCGGTGATCGTGCTTCTCCGCATAGTCCGCCATGGCCCGGTCCGACCGTTCCGACAGCTGGCGGGCGATGGCCGACTGGACCGCATCGGCCAGATCGGCCCGGTCCTGATCCGTTTTGCAGGTCTGGGCCAGTCGCGAGGCCGCGGTCTTCAGCCCCGAGAAGGAGAAGTCGCAGTCCTTGCGTCCCAGCAAGGCACGCGGCAGGTCGAAGCGCGATCCGTCGCCGCCCTCCGCCACCCGCTCCAGCGCCGGCCCGCCCGGATAACCCAGCCCCATGGCCTTGGCGATCTTGTCGAAGGCCTCGCCCGCCGCGTCGTCGATGGTGGTGCCCAGCCGGCTCATGTCGCCTATGCCGCGCACCTCCAGCAGCTGGCAGTGGCCGCCGGACACCAGCAGCAGCAAGAAGGGATAGGCGACCTTCGCCCCCAGCCGGGCCGAGACGGCATGGCCCTCCAGATGATTGACCGCCACCAGTGGCAGGCCGCGCGCCAAGGCCACCGCCTTGCCGAACCCCAGCCCCACCATGACCCCGCCGACCAGTCCCGGCCCCGCCGTCGCCGCCACCCCGTCCAGCGCGTCATAGCCCAGCCCCGCATCGGCCATCGCCCGGCGCACGACACCGTCGATCATCTCCACATGGCTGCGCGCTGCGATCTCGGGCACCACGCCGCCGAAGGCCGCATGGTCGTCGATCTGGCTGTGCACGATCGAGGACAACACCGTGGCTTCCCCGTCCGGCGTGAGGCGAACCACCGAGGCGGCCGTCTCGTCGCAGCTGGTTTCCAGTCCCAGAACCACAAGGGAGGAAACCGGCTTTGCGGCGCGGTTTTCGCTGATAAGGTCGGCTTCGATTTCCACCGGGTTCAGGTAGAGGCCCGGTGCCCTCCACGCAACGGACCCGCATGGCCACGATAAAAATCGGCACCCGACGCAGCGCCCTCGCCCTGGCCCAGTCCGGGATGATGCAAAGGGCCATCGCCGCCGCAATGAACCTGCCGGTCGAGGAAGTGCCCCTCGTCGAGATCGTCACCAGCGGGGACCGAATCGAGGACCGGAGGCTGATGGAGGTGGGGGGCAAGGCCCTGTTCACCAAGGAGATCGAGGAGGCCCTGCTGGACGGTCGCATCGATATCGCCGTCCACTCCATGAAGGATGTCCCGGCCGAACAACCGCCGGGCCTGACCATCGCCGCCATCCCGGAGCGCGAAGACGCCCGCGACGCTTTCATCAGCCGCGATTTCGACGATCTGGAGCATCTACCGCAAGGCGGTCGTCTTGGCACCGCCTCGCTGCGGCGGCAGGCCCAGGCCCTGGCTCTGCGCCCCGACCTGCAGATCGAGATGCTGCGCGGCAATATCGACACGCGGCTGCGGCGCGCGGCCGACGGCGAATTCGATGCCATCCTGCTGGCCGCCTCCGGCCTGAACCGGCTCGGCCGCTCGGACGCCGTGCGCGGCTTCCTGTCGGTCGACACCTTCCTGCCGGCACCCGGACAGGGGGCCCTGGCCCTGCAGACGCGCGAGGGCGACACCGACCACGCCTGGGTCGCGGCGATGAACCATGGTCCGACCGCCCTGTGCGTGGCTGCCGAACGCGGGGCCATGGTGGCGCTGGAGGGGTCCTGCCGCACCGCCGTGGGAGCTCATGGCCAGATCGACGGCGACCGCCTGACCCTGACCACCGAAATGCTGGCTCCCGATGGCACAGCGCGGTGGCGCCGGTCGGGCGAGATCACCGGCCTGTCGGCCGGTGACGCCATGGTCCAGGCCCGGGCGTTGGGTCTGCGTCTCGGCCTTGAGGTACACCAGAACGCCGGTGACCAGAGCGTTCCGGTCTAGGCCTTGAGCGCGCTTCGCCGCGTCTGGGTCACCCGCGCGCGGCCAGGCGCGGAGCGCACCGCCGAACGGCTGGAGGTTATGGGCCTTGTGCCGCTGGTGGTCCCGCTGCTGGAGATCCGCACCTTTGACGTGGCGCTGGATCTGACCGGGGTCGAGGCCCTCGCCCTCACCAGTCTGAACGGCGTCGCCGCCTTTGCCGCCCTGTCGGATGACCGGTCCCTGCCCGTTCTGGCCGTGGGCGATGCCACCGCAGACGCGGCGCGGGCGGCCGGATTTGGCCGGGTCCGCTCCGCCGGCGGGGACGTGACCGCCCTCGCCGCCCTGATCCGCAAGGAAGCCCGTGGCCTGTCGATCCTGCACCCCTGTGCCGCCGAGCCGGCCGGAGATCTGGCCGGTTCGGTGGGCACAGCGGCGAACGTCCGTGCCGTCCCCGTCTATGGGGCCCACGAGACCGGAGCCGCGCCGCCGGAGGACTGGGACGCGGTCCTGTTCCACTCACCCCGCGCCGCCCGGGCTGTGACGGCCGTGACCGGGGGGCGCGTCGCCGTGGCCCTGTCCGCTGCCGTCGCCGCGGCCCTCGCCCGCAGAGGCTTCGTCGAGGTCCGCATTGCCGCCGCCCCGACCGAAGCGGCGCTGTTGCAGGCGCTGGCTCCGGGAGCCGCAAGCGCCCTTGGCAATCCCGGGCCCGACGTATAAACAGCCGCATCCGTCGCCGGGGCGCACGCCCGGGCCGACAAGCCGCTTTAGCTCAGCTGGTAGAGCATCGCATTCGTAATGCGGGGGTCAGGTGTTCGAGTCACCTAAGCGGCACCATTTCTCTAAATAAAATCAGGGCGTTAGACGCGCGTTAGCGCAATATGCTCGCGATCAATCGGAATGAGGAAGCAGGATGGAAGCGGCGCTCCCACCCTGTTTATCCACAGCTTAGATAGCGTTGGCCTCTCCCGTGTTTCGAAATGGTCGACCTTCGGCGAAGGCATTGAGGTCGCTGACGCGATAGCGAACGAGCCGACCCCACCTTGTAAAAGCCGGACCGTGTCCGCTGATACGCCAGTCCTCCAGTGTTCGATGAGAGAGTTCTGAGGAAGCGGCCGGCTTCCTTCGTGGTCATGATCGGTGACAGGCTCTGCAACTCGGGCATCATGAGAGATCGCACTGGGCTTGGACGGCGGGCGTATGCCGCACCACTGCCACTTGGCCGTCGTCGCTCAAGGTTACGCGCCCATCGAGAGCTGCTTCGATCAGGCTCTTTTGAGCTTGGGTGAGACCTCGATGACGCTCGAACTGGGCAACTAGCTCATCGATGTCGGTCCCGACAAACCACTCCTGAGCGTCTTCCAGAAAGTGGCTCCGAAAGGGCTCATCCCACGTCAGCGCAGCGTCCATTTGATCGAAGATCAGCCCGACAGCATCGTCGCCCGTCATTTCGCAGGTGGCGACGATGTCTTGCGGTCTGACATGTGGATCTTCGACAAGGGAGTTGGCATGGGAGACTAGCCGGCGTTTTAGAAACTGTCCGACGGTCTCTAGCGGGCCCCTCGTGTGCATGGCCTGCCAAGCGAGCAACTCGGCCAAGCTCGTGGGCTTCTGGGTAATCATGGTGGTCTTCCTTCTTCGTGCTCAGCCCCTTTGGATTTCCGCCGGTCAAACTTGCACGGCCCACTATCTATACGGCTGAAGAGCCTAATAGTGCGGCAAACATCCACCAAATACGTCTATGATTTCAATGCACTTTGACCGATCGTGACATAACCGTGCGCAAAGCCATCAGTCCCCGCCCGTCCACACAGTTATCTTATGTCAGAAGCACGGCGCACCGCCTGGGCTTCCGTTTTCGCCTAGGCGGCGCGGGCTTGCCCGGCAAACCTCACCTTGTGTTTCCAGTCTACCGCTTGGCTGTATTCACGGTTGACTGCGCCGCCTACGAGCATGAGTGCCAGCCTCACGGCCCTTTCCGTCCGACAGACTATTTCGCCATCCAGCGCCGTCTGGTGAGATCGGATCTCGCCATTTTTCAGCACGTGCTGGGTCATCGTGGCTGGCGTTCACATGTCATATTCGGCTGTGACACCTTAGACAGAAGCAAGTTTGAGCAGACATTCGCGGACGTGGTGACCGGGTCGTCGCAGATGGATCCGGCCACCGGGAAAGATAGTGGCAAGCTCTCAGCCTGCCTCCCTCCTCCTTCCGATCAACAGCCCTAAGAGTTGAAGCGATCGTTCGGCTGCCAGATCAGCACCGGGCCTGTCGGCTTCTCCACCATATGCAGGGTCCCGATCGCGTTCGCTGGAGAGTGGCTCGTCAACTCCTCGAGGGTCCGGTGTCCGTGCTCGATGACGTAGCGCAGTCCGAACTTGGCAAGCATTGAGGTGTGGTTTCGGATTCGTTCCGTGATCATGCCCTGCGCGAAGGCCCGCGCCTCCGTGATGGACTCGGCAAAGAGGGGCTCATGACCGATCATCCGATCACCGGCCCATGTTGTAACTGCGAAGTTCTGCATATCCATCTCCTCGACGCATGATCGCGTCTAGAGGACAATATCAGCTGCAAGATCAGTAGGTTGTGGCATTTTGCGCGGGACACGCGGGAGTGCTCACTCTTCCCCGAACAGGTCGGTAACGCGGGCGAGGCCGTTCGCATTCACAACACAGGTCCCTGTGAAATCCATGCCTGAGGGGTCCTCGCCCGTGTCCGTCCACTTGACGCGAACCTGCCATGGGCCTTCGCCTCGCCGAGTTGCCTGCGAGGATCCTGCGGTGAAGTCGCCCTTGCCGATCTTCCGTTCGAAATCTGCGTCGAGCGCCTCGATGCATTTGATCTTGGCCACCTCCTGCGTGACCACCGGCGTGCCGGCGATGTGCTCGTCGTTGTCGCTCATCCAAGCGAGACAGGTGCCGATCTCGGGAACATTCGCCTCGCCTTTGCAGCGGCGATATTCAAGGTCGAACATGCACAGTGGGCCTGCTGCCGCTTCCTTGCGTAGGACGGAAGTGTCGCCTGGGTCAGGCTCAAGCGTTGCCTGTGTCCGCTCGGTGAAAGTGAACCGCTTCGGCCGTGCGACATAGCCGCCGAACGTGTTCTTCCCTCGGACCAGCCCGCAGACCTGACCGTCGCGCACGGTGACGTCTGAGAAAATCGGCGATGTCGGGTCTAAGAGCCGTGCGCCAACGGCGGGGCGAGACGCGGCGATCAGCGCCTCGTCCTCCTTGGCCTGCCGAGCGGCCTCGCTCACACACCCCGCTGCTGACAGCGAGGCGACAAGCACGAGGACAAGAATACGCACGGCGACCGTTCCGCCGGAAGCGAGCCGGCTGATTCCGATAACCCGATACGGGTTATCCCAAGCTGGGTTCTAGAGGGCGTGCTGGCTTCCGCAAGCACGATCCCGATGACCTCCACGCTCCACGATGCGAACTACCGGGCATTCGTGACCCATCTGGCAGCGCTGCGGACACGGCTCGGGGTCACGCAGACCGATCTCGCGCAGCGGCTCGGCAAGCCGCAGTCCTTCGTGTCGAAGATGGAGCGGTTTGAACGGCGTATCGACCCGGAGGAGTTCCGAACCATCGCCGTTGCTCTCGGAGCCGACCCCGCCTTGGAGTTCACAACGGTGGTTAGCCAGATCCAGCGAAACTGAGAGGCCGGTCGCTAGGTTTTGCCCTCCATGCTATCGTGTTCATCTGGTGAGCTGTGAGGAGTCCGCCGATGGAACCGATGCAGAGCTTCGTCATCGTCATGGGCGCGGTTGGCACGATCTTCGCTGCCTTCGCCTTCTATGCAGAGAGCCGCGTTCGCCACTTCACAAAGCTCGCCGAGCAAGAACGAGCGCAGGGCGCTTTCGGGGCTGATCCAGCCTTAGAGCCGTCGCACGTCACCGCAGATCGAGTGAAGCTGACACATCCAGACTGACTCGGGGATCAGACGCGTGGGACCCTGGTGTTTCCTGGGCTCTGAAGGGGTGCTGGACGAGCAAGTCTGGCCTTCGCAGACATGGGCGAGTGCCCGGGCGTCTACGCTGTCCTGAGCGAGTTTTTCGTCGCAGCTCAAGGCCGGGGACAAATAGAACAAAGCACGAACATTTCCTTGATGATCCGGGCTGCTGTGGTGCATGTCGGGAGCGGGTCGGCAACTGGAGGAATGAGATGAACGACCGGGCGCTTGCCGATCTCCTGATCGAGCTGGATCAGGAGCTGGCGTTGAAGAATGATCCGCAAGATGCCGCCGCCGACATTCTAGGCTGCGTCGAGGCCCGGGTTCCGGGATCGGTCCTGAGATCGGCTGCAACCCTGCAGCTTCGAAGCCTGGGCTGCAACTTGAGAGATGGGCAGTGAAGTCGTAGCTGCCGTAGAGGATGATGCGGAGGATCTGGCCGTTCTTCAGGTGCTGGGCCCAGCGTGACGATCGCTCCTCGTCGAAGCTCGAGGTCAGCAGTTCCACCACGAACGCCAGCTCGTCGTGGGACAGGGACATCAGACGCGAGACCGTCTGCCCCCCGGGATGGGTGGCCGACAGCCGACGGCCCAGCAGGTCATAGCCATAGGCGACATCGTTCGATCCCGCCGGAGCGTCGATGAAAGTCGTCCGGTTCAGGGCGTCGAAGGTGGTGACGAACAGTCCACCCGAACGGGTGCGCTTCAACGTCGGATTGTCGTTGGCGTCGTATCCATAGGTTTCGTAGTCAGCCGGATTGGGCGCACTCCGACGCTCGCCCTCCGCCGCTCGCCTTCTGCCTGATATTGCCCAACCATCAAAATTGTGACGACGAAAGTTTGCCACAGGCACCGTCTCGCCAGGCAAAAGCGACATTAACCGAATGCGAGCCGCGTTGCTGGCCCGGCCAAAAGCCAGGCTACGCAGAGCCACGCAACAGTTAAAGAAAAAAACAATAAGCCCTCTATCCGCTTTCTAACAAACAGCAGCGGGATATAAAACATAGATAACAATGCATCAAATATCAGATATGTATAGAAAACACCATCCATTCTTTGGAAAAAGAAACACGCACCAAGCGCCACGACGGATGCCAATAGTGCCGTCCACAATCTCTCCCGGATGATCTCGTATACGGCGCTCATTCGACACGACACCTTGCATCGTTTGCGCAGCTGTTCGCTGCGTTAGCTCCTACATTGACGGCACGCTCTGCGCTGGCACCCACTGCAGCAGGGGCACCACCTCCGCGTCCTCGATAGCCCGTCATGGCTCCACTTTGTTGCAGTCGAGCCGCTGTCGAGCCTTGAGCGGCGGCACGATCCGTTGCAACTGATCGAGCCTGATCTGTTACCCTTTGTGTAATGCCTGACGCTCTCGCGCCCACAGCCCGCGCTACTCCTCCACCAAGTGCACCTGCGGCTGCCCCTGAGACCGGGTTTTGGCCGTTGAGTTGCGCTCCTGTCGCTCCGCCCACCGCACCGCCAGCTACCGCTTCAATCACCCCAGCCGCTTGAGCGGCCCGGGTAAGCTGCACACCGCGAGCGATTAGCTGACCAGCTCCCGCCCCAATCCCTCCGGCGACTGCCCCAATCGCGGCCTGTGTTCCAACCCTTCCGAGATCGAGATTGTCGAGGCTTCTGTTCTCTACAAAGACTTGAAGTCCGACTTCGATTATCGCTCCGGCACCCCCTCCAATGACAGCGCCACAAACTATGGGCGGACATTCCCCTGTCGGATCCGTCTGATTAACCGGATCGTTTGCGACATAGGCGTACAGGTTCAGGCCCTGATCATACCCCACCGGGTCGGTCTGCATGAACCGGCCCAGTCCGGGGTGATAGGCGCGGGCCTTGTAGTGGTAGACGCCGAAATCGGGCATCCACAGCTGGCCGGTGTACTGGAACCGGGCGGTGTTGCCGGCGGCCGGGCGGCCGTATTCGTCATAGCGGTTGAGGCCGGCCACGGCCCCGTTCACATCGACGATGGCCACGGTCGATGACTGGGGGTCCTGCAGCCACCAGACCGGGGTCAGGGACCCCGTCCCGGCATAGCTGGCCAGGATCTCGTCCGCCCACGGCCCCCGCACGAACCGGTTGTTGACCGTCACCCCGTCGTTGGCTAGGTGGCTGACCTCCCCCGACCCGGCATAGCCATAGACCGCCCCTTGCGTGCCCGTCATCTGCGACAGCCGGTCCAGCGGGTCATAGCTCAATACCCCGCCCCCGTTGGTGATCAGGCGGTTGGCGCTGTCATAGGTCTGGGTGACCGACCCGATCTGGACCAGATTGCCCTGCTCATCCCAGCCCAGCGACAGCGTCCCGGCCGTCGTCGCCTGGTTCAGACCGTTGTTCACATAGGTGTTGGCGTTGGCCGCCGGGGTGAAACTGTAGGCCGAGTTTGTGGTGTTGCGTCGGCGTCTGGCGCCGGACGACCGAGGGCCCGGGCGTCGGCCCGCGCCGGACGGCGGCCCTGAGGCCCCTCGCGGGACGGCGACACGAAGCGCGGAACGAGCCATGACCCCAGCATACCGGACTCTCACCGATCAGACCACGACGGGCAAGATTCCGAGGCGCCGTTACGGCTCTCAAAAGGGGCAACTCACCGCAAGTCGTCGGAGTGGCAAAAACTTCTTGCGAAGCAAGAGGTTACGACACCCCTTTTATCTTTCCCTCTTAATCGGGGAAGTCCTGGGGGCTGTGGTCATCGTCGTCTCCTGATGGATACTGTATGCCCGTCGTTGACGGGTTCAAGGTGCCGCCGTTTCGACCGGCCGCGATCCGCCGTCGCCGCAAGAGGGGCTCCGGGCTTTGAGTCCTGATGCGCCGTGCACTCTTCCGCGCTCATCGACGGCTGGGTCTCGACCGACAAGGCGGTCCGGGATCCGTCGCGGCGCATGTCGGCATCGGTCTCGCGGGGCAGCATCACAGGCACTCCGGCGTGGTCCTGGATCGCTCCCGGCCACAGGCAAGATATCGTGCTTCCCGCTTTCCTGGTCTGCATCAGTCCTCATCCGCCGGGGCGGATCTCCTTGGCGCTCAGGCGAGCCTGGCGGCGGTTGTCCGGGCGCGACGGGCCGTCATGCGAAGGCCCCCAGAAGTTTGCGTTCCTTGGCGGTCGGCGCGCCCGTCGAGGCCCCATGTTCGACCGGATCGGCATAGAGCGTCC
Source organism: Brevundimonas sp. R86498 (assembly GCF_044598075.1). GTDB lineage: Bacteria > Pseudomonadota > Alphaproteobacteria > Caulobacterales > Caulobacteraceae > Brevundimonas. The sequence continues at coordinate 752,794 of NZ_CP139004.1, forward strand.
CGTCGCGCCACATGGCGTGCATGATCACTGCGAGCTTGCGGGCCACGGCCACGACCGCCTTCTTGTGGCAGCGCCGGGCGATCCCCTCGCCCCAGGTCTTGAGGGCGCAGCGCCCCTTGTAACGGGTCAGCATGGCCGAGGCCGCCTCGTAGAGGGCGCGTCGGACGTCGGGGTCGCCCGCCTTGCTGATGCGACCCTGGATGTCGATCGACGTGCCCGACTGCCAGCGTTTGGAGGTCAGGCCGAAGTAGGCGCCCACGTCGCGGGACCGTTTGAACCGCGCGGGGTCGTCCATCGTCCCTCTCCGCCGTTGAGCGGGACGCGGAGGTGCGCCCGCGACGGCGAGCATGCCCGAGGACGGCGGCGGTGGGCAAGGACCGGGATCAACCGGGAGACGGGCCGGCCCGATTACACCGGCACTCCGACCGAAGTTTGGCTCTGTCAACACGACATTTCAGATGAGGGCTTAGATGGCGGCGATCATTTCACTGACACACCTGACTTGGCCATCAGATCCAAAGGAGACAGAAACCGTGATCTCGTTGCCCCGCTCGCTGTGTACGATAGACACAGCCTCGGGAAGGCCGCCAGAGGGGGGCGACACTATCGCTCGGCCAGAAAATTCCTCCTCAAGTCGAGCTTGGACTTGGGAGATATCGTCGGTTGGCCGAATCCCCGCGGGCAATTTGTTTGGCGAACACGTCTCGCGTTTTGTGATCATCCCCTCGAACGACACATAGGCGATTTGAGCCTTTGAGAAGGAACAATCGCTGACGTCGGAACAAGCGCTTTCTGGGGTGTCGCCTCCCAACGGCAAAGCGGTTTGGAAACCTGAACCCGGAGACTGAGCGCAAGCACCCAAAATCATCCCGGTTAGAACGAGCGATATCTTACTCATCGTACGAAGGCCTTCTCAAATCACGTCGCGGATCGGGTAGGTAGTCTTCCGGATTTCGGGTCGGCGCGGTCGGACCAGGCCCCGTTCGGACCTCGAAATGCAGGTGGGAATCGGCCGTTCTCGGGGTATTTCCCGTGCGCCCAACAGCCCCAATAGTGTCACCGGCAGAAACTTGGTCACCCGGTTTAACGTCAACGGAATCGAGGTGCGCGGACTGGGTGTAAATTCCTTCACCGTGGTCGATGACAACCTGATTGCCATAAGATGAGCTGGGATTTGGCTGTATGTTGTAGACGGTGCCATCACCAGCAGCCACCACGTCGGTGCCTATAGGGGCCTGTATATCAATCCCCTCATGAGACCTGCCGCCTGAACGGTTCGCCCCATACTCGCCGCTGCCCTGCCCTCTAGATGAGTCGCGCTCGGTCAATCGTGGGTAGCCCGGCACTGGCCATCTCGTCAGGGGCCTGTCCTGCCAGAACATCCCCGTTGGGTCTGTCCGGTTCACCGGATCGTTTGCGACGTACGCATACAGGTTCATCCCGTCTTCGTATCCGATGGGATCCGTCTGCATGAACCGGCCCAGCCCCGGGTGATAGGCGCGGGCCTTGTAGTGGTAGACACCGAAGTCCGGCAGCCACAGCTGGCCGGTGTACTGGGTGCGCTGGCCGTTCGACGGGCCGCGCTGGCCGTATTCGTCATAGGTCCAGATACCGCCGGTGGTGCCGTCCGGCTGGGTGACGGCGATGGGCGAGCCCTGCGGGTCATTGATCCACCACACCGGGGCCAGCGTCCCCGACGTCCCCGCAAAGCTGACCAGCAGCTCGTCGGCACGGGGGCCGCGGACGAAGCGGTTGTTCAGCCCGCTGCCCGTATTGGCCAGGGCGGCGATCTCGTCGGACCCGGCATAGGCATAGGTCGCGCCCTGGGTACCCGTCAGCCGCGACAGTCGATCCAGGGGGTCATAGGTCAGGGTCCCGGTCGCCGGTCCGCTGACGCCGCGCAGCTTGTTGGCCTGGTCATAGGTAAAGGCCCGAACGCCATCGCCCAGCAGATTGCCCTTCAGATCGTAGGGCAGCGGTGCGCCGTTCCATCCGGTCTGGTTCAGCCCATTGATCGGATACGCCACAGAGCCCGCCGAAGCCGACCAGGTGTAGAGGGCATTGGAACTGGTCCTCGTGATGGCCTGGCCGGCCGGATTGTATGTGAAGCCCCAGCTCTGGTCCCAGGTGGTGCCGGGGAAGTTGAGCGACTGGCTCGTCAGGCGCGAGATGCCGTCGTAGCCGTAGCTGGTGGTGACACCGTTGCCGCGTGTCAGCCGATCGCGGCGGCCCAGATTGTCATAGCGGAAGCCGATGATCTGGGTGGAGGTCCCCTGGCGGATCGCCGCCATCTGGTTGTCCAGATTCCAGTCGTAGGTCAGGAAAAATGTCGGCGACCCCGGCCAGTCCATCCGGGTGCGGCGACCGGCAAGGTCGTATGCCATGGTGAAGGTTCCCAGCGGGCCGGTCTCGCTGACCAGACGGCCCAGCGCGTCCCAGGCGGTCGTGACCGTCGCGATCCCGGGGTGGGTCGCGGTCAGGCGGCGGTCGAGCAGATCATAGCTGTAGGTGACGTCACCGACGTTGGCCGGGGCGTCGATCAGGGTCGGCCGGTTCAGGGCGTCATAGGTGGTGGTGAAGAACTGGTCGTTGCGAGTACGCCTGACGGTCTGATTGTCGTTCTCATCGTAGATGTAGGCGACGAAGTCGGATGGATTTGCAGCCTGCGCGCCCACGGGGCTGGCCACCGGATAGTAGAAGATCGAAAGCCGGTCGAAGCCGTCGTAGAGGTAGTCCGAGCGGTTGTTGTTGGCGTCCTGGACCCAGTCCCTCTGGCTGTTCGGCGTCCAGGCCTGGGTTACGACAGTGCGCACCTCTGGCGTGCCATAGCCGGTCCGGGTGCTCAGCAGCCGGTCGACGGCGTCGTAGGTGTTGAAGCTGATACGGTCCGGACCGAACGTGCCGGCCGTCGCCAGGGTGCAGGCCGAGGCCGGTAGCGACGACCAGGTCGCGGGATTCATCCGCTGTGCCGTGCAGGTCGGGCGACCTGCCGTGTCATAGGCGTATTGGGTCACACCGTAGACTGTCGAGCCACCATACTCCGTGTCGCGGATCTTGCGGGCCTGGGCGTTGTAGACGCTGTCGACACGCTGAAGGACCGTCATGGCGGTGAAGGCCGCCTCGCTCTGGGCCGTGGCCGTCCCCACCTCGACCGAGGTCGGCTGGCCGTCGGCGTTATAGACGGTACGAGTCGCCGGGAAGGGGCGGCTCGCGCTTCCATCCGGATCGGGCGCGATCTGACCCAGGGGCTGGCGCATGGCGTCATAGGCGAACCAGGTGGTGTCCGCCGTGCCCGACAGGGGGCCGTTGACGGTCTTCACGTCGCTGTTGGCGTCGTAGGTCATAGTAGTGACGGCCGCCAGGGCACCGTTGCCGGAGCCCGAGGTCATGGTCAGGGGCAGGATGTTCGAGGCGTTCGAGGCATTGCCGCTCTGGTAGGCGGTCGTGGTCTGGATCTCGCCTGCCGTATTGTTGCAACTGGCCGTGGTCGTGCACTCGGAGACCTCTGTCTGAACCCAGATACCCGTGGGTGCAGCCGTGATCGAGGCCGAGCCGTTCTGCCTGTACCAGGCCTGACCGGCTGTATAGGCGTAACGGGTCTGGGGGCGTACCGCTCCGGGGGTCGGTGCCGGCTCGGTCATCACGGTCACTCCGCCGTGGGCCGCGTACTGATAATCGGTCTGGGCCCCCCGCGCGTCGATGATGGCGGTTGGACGGCCGCAGAGGACCGGGGTCGAACAGTCGCCATAGACTGCCGTGACCGTGGTGGGGCTGAGCGGCGAGCCGGGCTTCGGATTTCGGGTCGCCGTCGCCAGGTCGCCCCGGTACGTGTACCCGTAATAATCGACATTCCCTTCGGGATGGGTCACGATCCCGAGATCCCCAACGAATGTATAGGCGTAGGTGGTTTCCTCGTTGAGCGCGTCGGTGACCGACGTGACCCGGTTCAGTCGATAGTCACTGATCCCCAAGTCCAGGCTCTGGGTCGATGTGATCTCCACGACGGTGTTGTTGAACAACGGGCTTCGGACCGTCGTCGTGTAGATCTCCTCCACCGGAGGGATGGGCGGGAGTGGCGGGCGAACATAGGTGTAGCCCCACGTCCCGGCACCGTCGTTGTAGCTGCTGTATCTTATGGGATTGATGGTCCGGCCTAGAGTGACGTTCTGCCCGCTGCCAAGAGTCGGACGACGAACACCGGACACCCAGCCTCCCGGACTGAGCAGACGAGTGGTGCGGCCGAGGGAGTCCGTCACCCGGCGCTCCGTGACCGTCGAAGTACCGGTCTGGGAGAGAGTCAGCTGAGGCCAGGTTCGGCTAAAGGTACAGCTGTTGGCAGTCGGCGCGCAGGCGTCCACCGCGTTGTTGAGTGCGGTGATGGTGGTTGCGGGCGCGCCGCCCTGTGACCCGTAGCTGAAATGCAGCTGATAGCCGCGGTTGCTGGTCACAGATTGAATCTGTGTCGCCGAATCGTAGGTCCAGGTCATCACCTCGCCGTTCGGCCGGGTCAGGGTGGTGATGAGCCCGCGGTTGGCGGTATAGGGTGAGTAGGTCGAAGGCCCGCCGAAGAACGCGACCGTCCCATCCAGTGCCGTATAGGTGAAGTCTCCGCCTGACCGGGTGAGCGCACCCGTGCCCTCGATATTCATATAGCCGCCGAGGCCGTCCTCGGCGAAGACTCGGCTCTGGCCCATCAGAGTGACGGTGAAGATCGGCGTTTGCGTCGGTCCGGGCAGGAAGGGCGTCTCGGTGACGCCGCCCCAGACACTGTGACGCCACTCGTTGACCGCGGTGTCGAAGGTGGCGGTGTAGCTGAGACCGGCACCGGACGGCCCCACCGAGATCGCCGGCGAGCTGTAGGTGAACGAACCGCTGAGCAGATTGATGCCACGCTGGTCCGTGGGGTTAAACGCCACCGGCGGCGGGATTTCCGGAGCCTGGGCGCGCGACATAGTCGGCGTCGTGATCGTCAGACCCATGACCAGGACGGCGAGGAGAGGGCCTGCGGGCCGCATTGCCCCGCCTCTCATTGGCACACGCGCGGCGCGGTGCCGCCCATGCCGCGCGCAGTCACGGCGTCGGACGGTAGAGAACAGGCGTCGCCCGGGGGCTCTCGTCGCGCGGCGAGGACTGTGTCTCCGCCTTCGGCCGGGGGTTTGGGCGCATCATCGTTCGCGACCACATCGACCGCGCTCTGCGCCGAGGACACAGAGATCGATCGGTTGGAGCGGTTGTCAGCCGGGTCGTAGACATAGGTCGAGGTGGCGTCCGGGCCGCTGGCGTTGACGCGGGTGACGCCGATCAAACGGCCGTGCACATCGTAGCTGTAGGTCGCGGTTTCCTGAGCCGCAGCGCTCGAGGCCATTAGACCCAACATGATCGACAGACCCACGCCGACATCACGCATCACCACCTCCCCCGCTTAAGAAGCCCACAAAAGGGGCGCCTACAACCGATCGCGTCAAGGTGGCAAAATCCTTCACATTCAATCAACCTTGACCCGCTCACGACACCGGCCCTTCCGCTCCGTTGTCCTTTAACCAGCGATTGCAAATGCTTGATCAGCCGCTCTGGCCACACTCCCCAACGGCAGACCGGCGTTCTCACAGTCGTGTGATTGCGCTCAGCGCACCATTCGGAAGCGGACGTGGTTCACACTTCCGGGCGACGATCCGCTGGCATTCTTCGCCAGCGTCCCCGTCCGCGACTACACCTGCGTCCGCAAGATCAAAACCGGCGTTGAGACATGCGACCTGTTCGCCTTTCTGACGACCGAACCGAATGCCGAGGTCGGTGCCGTCCATCCGAAGGCCATGTCCGTCACCCTGACGAGCGAGGAAGAACGCGAAGTCTGGATGCGAGCGCCATGGGACGAGGCTAGGTCGCTTCAGATCGGCTTGTATCGTCCTTCGGCATGGACACGACCCGGGGCTGTCAGGGTGGTGCAAGCGGGAAGGACTTACCCCCGAAAAAATCGTGCAGGAGGCCGATTTTGCCGCCCAAGGCAGGGCCGCCTAGGCCGTGGCCGAGTTGGCGCCCCAGCCCCCCTTCCAGCCCCGGGAAATGGCATGCGCGCCGATCAAGCCGTGCGCCCTGCAGTAGATCTGCGGCTTCTGGCGATCATGTCTGCCAGACTGGGCTCCGGATCAAACAACTCGGGCCCTTCTTCATCCTCATCATGCTCATCCAGATCACCCTGATCCAGAAAGAGAAAGTGGAGAATGTTCGTGTCGAGCAACGTGAGCACGTGAGCACGCAAGATTTCTTTGCTGAGATTGCCAGACACAATCGCGTCGACGATTTCTGCTCGATTTGATCGGACAAGCTCATCGACTACACGCACCACAGCGGCGCGCGCCCTATCTGCCGGGCACGCAGCTTCTAAATCAGACCTGGCTTTTATGAACTTGTAACAAGGGTCGACCGATGTGCCGGCTTCCGTCGAAATCACAGTCCACCGCATCTGGCCCTCGCCGAAGACATACTTGATCGCCTTCCGAAGCATCGCTTCCGTTGGTGCCGGGAAAGGGTCTGGCCACCCCGCGAAGAAGTCAGCGATATCGATCGCCGCCGGGGTTGAGAAGGCGTTGGTCAGCTCGTTTCGAACTGTCGCTTGAACCGCAGAGACGATGCCGGACAGAGAGGATGTCGGATCACCGCGTGAACTGTCTCCGAGAGCAGGCTCTCGTCCAAACCGGAGACGGAAGCGCGCGTCCGTATAACGCGCGACGCAGTTCTGTATCATCCGGACGATTAGGAGCTTCGCCTGATCAGGATACCGGTCAGACGCAATCCCGGCGGCATAGAGGGCGAATGAGGCGTCGCCAAAAGCAGCGATTGTGAGGGGGTCCACGCTCAGAACGGAGAACGTCAAGTTCATGTCGTTGAAGACAACGCCGAAGGCTTTCCAGACAGCACCATCGGTGAGGCCGGGAGAAATCCCCTGGAAGGGGTCAATAATGTGGGGGGACAATGCAGGAAAACCCGGAAGGGGGTTAGGTATACCGTCGTCAAGTGATGACGCCGGGTGAGGCAGGCTTCATCCCGGAGATCAACCCTCAGGACGTATTCGTTATCATAGCCGCCGTCCGGTTAGAATACAAGTTGAGAAGTTGACGAACCACCGCCGGAAGTGCCGGAGGCGCGACGGAGGTTGCGAGGCAACTTTTCGTCTATTAGTTCAGAAGAACAAAAGAGGCTCTAATATCTCGAATCTCTTAAGAGTGCGGGCGGGGGCGCGCGCTGCGCGTATGTGGGCGAGCGCGCGTAGGCTTCTTTTTTTCAAGAAGCAAGGCTGTGGTGAGTTTTATTTGCGGTGGCCAGAGCGGCTGCTGACACCCGGTAGATTGACGCTCGACCCACCCCTAGGCGCTTCGCGATCGCTGTGGGACCCAAGCCGTCCGCTTTCAGCCTTGCGATCTCGCCGGCGTCGATCGATGCTGGTCTTCCGCGATACCGCCCCTCAGCCTTCGCCTTCTGGATACCCTCCATTTGTCGCTCCTTCCGGAGGTCGGTCTCGAACTCGGCCACCGCCGCGAGCATGTTCAGCATCAGCCGACCGCCGGACGTGGATGTGTCGATCGCCCCCTGCTGGATCGCTTTGAACTCCACCCCCTTCGCCTGCAGCCGATCGATGATGTCGCGAAGGTCGGACATCGAGCGGGCAAGGCGATCGAGGCGGGTGACCACGAACGTGTCGCCTTCTCGGACATAGTCCAGGGCGGCTGCCAGCTGAACCCGGCCCTGCTGGCTGGTTCCGCTGACCTTCTCCTCAAACACTTTCGTGCACCCGGCCGCGCAGAGCTGTTCAGCCTGCACCTCCAGCGATTGCCCTGTCGAACTCACCCTTGCGTAACCGATCACGGCCATCCGGAACTCCTGTCTCGTTGAGCTCTAGACCATACAACGGGACTGTATCGGAAGTCGGGCTTTAACCCATACGAGACGCACTTCCCGTCTCAGATCGACGCCTCGCCGGGGTATACCTATCGAGACAGGGTCAGAGATCGAGCGTCGCTCTGCCCGGTGGTTCAATGTGCCAGAACCGCTGCATCGGTGGCTGAAACAGGCTCAGGGGCGGAAAGCGGACCTTGTGAGGGTCTGTTCAGGGTGGACATCGAACCAGCTCCCGAAAAAAGATCTCCACGATGCCGGCGGCAGCAAGTCTCCTTGCGACGTTGTTTGCGCGACGGCACCAAGAGCCCCTCGGTTCTAAAAGGGCCACGCTGCCCCGGAAACTGACGCACCCACGACCTATTCTGTGGGTAAATGGCCCATTAACCCGGTTCGGCCGATGGTGGTCTGGACCGATTCTGTTAACGATTGACGCTCGGGAGGCACGGCGGATCGATGCGCGGCGAACTGATGAAGAAGCTGCTCGCCAGCTATGGCCGCGACGACGAGTTTCGCGCGGTCGCCGAGCAGATCATTGAAGAGGAAGAGGGCAAGAACAACAAGGTTCTCGCCCGGACCCTGCGCCGGACCCTGGAGCATGGAGCCGCCCGAGGCGACAAGGCCAGGACCCTAGCCCCGCTTATCCCCTTCCCGCACGCCGCGAGCGATTTCGTCGAGCGGGTCGAGCCTGAACACACCAAGGGCGACCTGATCCTCAGCCCGCGCAATGCCGGGGTCTTTGCCGGGCTGCTGCAGGAATACCGGCGCTCGGACGATATTCGCCGGCACGGTCTGCCTGTGCGCTCCAAACTCCTGTTTTGCGGCCCTCCGGGATGCGGCAAGACCCTGTGCGCCGAGGTGTTCGCCGCCGAGCTCGGGCTGCCCCTGTTTGTGGTCAAGCTGGACAGCCTGATCTCCTCCTACCTTGGAGAGACCGCCAGCAATGTGCGCAAGATTTTCGAGTTCGCCCAGAAGCAGCCATGCGTGCTCTTCCTAGACGAGTTCGACGCCCTGGCCCGGTCCCGGGACGACACCGGCGAACACAACGAGCTGCGTCGGGTGGTCAACAGCCTGCTGCTATTCATCGACAGGATCCAGCCGCGGGGTTTCCTCGTGGCGGCCACCAATCTGGATCAGTCGCTGGATCCGGCTATCTGGCGGCGGTTTGACGAGGTCGTGTGGTTCGACAAGCCTGACCGGCGCATGGCGGAACGCTATCTGGCGATGAAGTTCAAGAATGTCTCCGTCGCCTTCGAACCGCGCAGCGTAGCCGCGAGCGTTGACGGCTTCTCCTATGCCGAGATCGAGCGGGTCTGCATCCAGGCGATTAAGGCGGCGATTATTGGCCGCCGCAAGCAAACCACGCTCGACGATTTCCGCGCGGCGGTGTCCGACGAGAAGCGCAGACGCTCGGGCAACGACCGCCTGTCGAACGCGATCTGACCGAGACCTGATTGATGGCGCGATACGACCACCTCAGGCTCGTACGCCTGCCTGAGCAGCTGGAGCGCCGCAAGACCGGGGGCGGTCAAGCGCCAGTCAGGGATGCGCCTGTTCACGGTGCCAGAATCCGCAGCGAGCTCGACGCCGTCATCGAGACCCAGAAGCGTCGACGTCGCCCCGATGCGATTAACCCCTCCCTGATCCTTCGGGTGCAGATGAGCGGGCCGTTGCTTGAACAGGAATGGGAGAAGGTGGGCCTCACGGTCTTGTCGACCGACCCGGACCGGACACTGGTGCTCTTCTCGACGACCGACGATCTGACAGAGTTCAGAGAAAGGCTCGAGGCCTTCAGCCTGGGCGTGCCGGAGGGCCAGAAAGGTCCCTCCTTCGCCGCCTTCATCGGCGGCATCGAGACGATCGGCGATGTCGAGCCCCGCGACCGGATCGGCCTTCGGCTCAAGGAGGAGGGCTTCAACAGCCCGGACGACTTCCTCGCCGATGATCCCTATCGCCTCGACATCGAACTCTGGGACCTCGGCCGGCGCGACCAGCGCACGCGGGCGCTGGAAGACATCACCGCCTATGTGGAGGCCCGAGGCGGCGAAATCCTCGACCAGTATGTCGGCCCCTCGATCACCATGGTCCGGATCGAGGCCATCGGCGCGCTGATCCGGACCCTATTGACGATCGAGGAGATTGCCACGATCGATCGACCGCCCCAGCCCGATCTGGAGGTCGCCGAACTCCTGCAACTGACGCTCGCGGACATCCCGCCCTTCGAGCCGGACGGCGACGATCTCCCGGTCATCGGGGTCATTGACAGCGGCCTGAATGCCCACCCCCTTCTCGACGACATCGTCGTCGGCTCCATAGGCGTGCCGGCCTCCCTAGGTACGGCCGATGATCTCGGTCATGGAACCCGTGTGGCGGGAGTGGCGATCTTCGGCGACCTCCGCGCCCAGCTGGCGACTCCCGCACTGACCAGGGTCGCGCGTCTGGCCTCGGCCCGGGTCGTCAACCAGCACGGCCGTTTCGACGACAAACGCCTGGTGCCGTCACTGATGCGCGAGGCGATCACGACCCTGAACGGGCGGTTCGGTTGCCGGATCTTCATCTCCTCGCTGGCGGACGACAAGCACGTCTATCGCAGCGCCAAGGTCGGAGCCTGGGCTGCCACCCTCGACGAACTGGCCCGGGAGCTGAACGTCGTCATCATCGTCGCCGCAGGCAACCGCCTGCCCCGTTCCGGCAGGCGCCTCGATGAGGGGGTCACCGACTATCCCCACTATCTGATGGAGCCTGAAAACCGGCTGTTCGAGCCGGCGGGCGCGCTCAACATTCTCTCGGTGGGGTCTCTAGCCCATGGCGAGGGTCTGGACGAAACCCTCGCCGACGACGTCAAGGGCCGGCCGGTCACCCTGGCGGGCGAACCCTCGCCCTTCACCCGCGCGGGCCCGGGAGCCGGCGGTGCCGTGAAGCCCGATGTCGTCGATACCGGGGGCACTATGATCGTCGACCCCCTGACCGGGCGCATGCGCGGTGGCGACAGTCTGGCGACCGCCGGCGTCCTGACCCTGCATCACCGCTATGTCGACCAGCTCTTCACCACGGGGTCAGGAACCTCCTATGCGGCGCCCTTGGTCGGCTCCAAGGCGGCCCAGGTGCTGCGCCGGTTTCCCACGGCGTCAGCCAATCTGATGCGCGCCCTTCTGGTCGGATCCGCCCGTCAGGACGCGGCCGCTCTGGCGCGGATGTCTCCTCTCGGCGATGACGCCCTGAAGGCCGTCTGCGGCCATGGGCGGGTCGATACGGAACGCGCGGCTTTTTCGGACGACGCCCGCGTCGTGCTCTATGCGGAAGACGAACTCCCAGTCGACCACTTCGCCATCTATGAAGTCCCCTGCCCGGAGATGTTCCAGACCGGCGGCCGCCGCTCGATCCAGGTATCCCTCGCCTACGATCCGCCTGTCCGACACACCCGGCTCGACTATGCGGGCAACAAGATGAGCTTCAAGCTCCACCGGGGATGCGCTCCGGATCTCTTGTTCGATCATTACCGCAAACGCGCGACCGAGGACGGTCGCCATCCGGATCTCGAAGGCCGGTTCACTTGCAAGATGGAGCCCGGCTCAAACGATCGCGGCAGGAACAGCGTCCAGATTGGCCGCGTGACCTTCGTGAGGGACTCTCAGGATCCCGACCCCTTCTATCTGGTGGTGCGTTGCGAGGGCGGGTGGGCGACCGATATCGCGCCAAGACAGGCCTTCGCCGTCGTCGTAGAAATGGCCCTCGAGACCGAGGTTCGGCTCTACGAGCGGATGAGAACGCGAGTGCGCGTCACGGCCTGACCTCGCGAGCCGAGCGCGTCCGATAAGGGCCGTCCAATCTCGCGCTTCGGGGACCACACGAGTGGTCCGGTCTTTGCGCGGTAACACAATACCGCCAGCTAATCCTTACACCTCCCCCTGTCGCCACCACGACCTGGGTCTTCCGGCGTCTGAGCCCCTAAGACGCAATAAGGCTTCGCGGAAAGCTCGAAATAGGCGTGCGTCCGTGTCGGTCCCGCGAGTGTTTGGAAACGACGTTCTGTGGAGGGGGGGGTAAGGGAACCGACGCCGAGAGCGGCTGACCCACTGCACCCGGGTCGACCATACGCGCTGATTTCTACGACTTCTCTCTTGGTGGCCGACGAAGATCGGTCTTGTCCATCAGACCAACGGGTTGAGCATCCTATCGACTGCACGGGAGACACCCGCTTTCTGCACGTCTTCGAACAGCATGGCGTAGCGCTGAGTTGTTGACGCCTGAGTGTGTCCGAGGCTCTTGCCCACTGTCACAAGATCGGAGCCCGTCGAGATCATGAAACTTGCCGAGGTGCGCCGAAGGTCGTGCGCTCTATGGTGACCAATGCCAGCGTCAGCCAGGATCGCTTTCCACGGCCTCTTTAGATCGCTCCGAGGCTTGAGGCCGCTCCGACCAGGGAACAGTAGCGACTGGTCGGCGGCTTCTGCTTTCATCTGGACGAGAATCGATACGGTCTCAGGTGCCAGATGAAGTCTCTGGATCCGCTTGGTCTTGGTGTGGCTTGACGGCTTGATCCAAAGGCCTCGTTCGAGGTCGAACATCCCCCATTCCGCATTGAGCACCTCCCGCAGGCGTGCTCCGGTGAAGAGCAACAGCCGGATGGCGTTCGCTGGCGTCTGATCTGGGTGACGATCGCAGGCAGCCAGAAGAGACTGCACCTGTGTCTCTGACAGGTAGGACCACCGTTGGTCTTCCTGATACCGTTCTACACCCTTGCACGGATTGTCTGTGCGCCACTCGTTCTGGATCGCCAGCGTGAACATCCGGCTCAAGACGGCACGGATCCGGTTCGCTTGGTAGCGCCCTGCAGCCTGTTCAGTGGCGGTATGGATCTTCCTCACATCGCCGGTCGAGATGTCCTTAACCTTCCGGCCCCCGAAGGCTGGGATCGCGAAGCGGTCGAGGAGAGCCCGGGCGTCCTTGATAGTCTGAACCTTGAGCCGACTTGGGCCGTAGACGTCGCAGTAGTGATCGGCCAGTCCCCGGAGGGTAACAGCAGCTCTCGACTCTCGCCGGTCTCGACTGGGATTACCGCCGCAGTCCACGGCCACACGATGCTCGCGAGCGATCTTCCGAGCCTGTTCCACCGTCATTGCAGGATAGCTGCCGATCGTCATTCGGCCCTGTTCGTTCGTCTTCGTGCGGAACTGGAATACGAAGCTCTTCGAGCCAGCAGCCGTGGTCCTCAGGCCGAAGCCTGGAACTTCCGAGTCCCACAACCGACTATCCGGCCCTGCGAGGTCTATGTGGGATTTGGTGATACGCTTCGTCGCTCGGGTCATCTTCGCTCCTGAAGGACGGAGCTACGAGCACGCGGATTTGGAAGCAATGTGGAAGCAGGGTCGCCCGTAGGGACCGTTACACAGCCGTATACCCCCGTGTTCAAGGCGCTCTAACCAACTGATATATAGCGCTTAACCGTACAAGTCCGTGTTCCTCAGTGGTTAGGTGGTCCATTTCGTAATGCGGGGGTCAGGTGTTCGAGTCACCTAAGCGGCACCACCACTTCCCGTAGGACATGGACCCGGCCTGAGGCGGAAGTGCCTTCCGGCTGGGCGCGGTGGTGGGTCCCTCGTGGGAAACCATTAAGCCCGAAGCCGACGATCATCCGGCGGGCTGATCCGGGGGATCGAACTTAGCGTCCGGGTTGGGCTGTGAAACGAAGCTGACGACGTAGTCGCGAAGGCCGAGCGCTCCCTTGCCGATAGCGGGCGCGACGAACGCGCTCAGAATGATGACGAGGATCATCAGCGTCGGGACCATGGCTACCGGCTTGTCACCGACGGCATCGATGCCCGGGGGAAAAAATCTGACCTTAAGGTGCGGTTGCTCGTTCGGCGCGGCCGGAGGCATGGGGTCGGGAGCGGGAAGCACGACCCGGACGGGCAACTCAGCTTTGGATTTTCGGGTGAACACTGGACGCAATGCCTCATTGAAAAAATCAACGATGACGTTGGTCAAGCAAGAGGTATGGAGGGGCGATTCGCAGAAACCTCCAAACGCCGAATTACGTCTAGAACTCGTATTGCGGGCAGTAGTCCACAGGCAGTGGATATTCCCCCCCGATGATTATGGAGTTTTCGAGCCAACGTGTCCCTCAAAAGAGATCGATGAGATCGATCAAGACTTTGAGCGGCCATAGCGCGACGATGCCCACGTGGGAGGGCCGGCCATAGCTCTGCGTAGGTAGCGATCCACACCAGCGAGCAGCCGCAGACACACCGCCCTCTGCGCTCGCCGCCGCTATCTTCCCTGTGTCATATCAACTTATAGATTGGTGAGGGTGATTTTCGGGGCAGGTCTTGGACAAAGCCGACAAGCTTAAGCTGAGCGAAATCGACATCTGCGATCTGTTCATCACGCCCGCCATCAAGAAGGCGGGCTGGGACCCGTTCAAGCAAATTCGCCGGGAAGTGACGCTCACTCCCGGGCCCGTCGTTGTCCGGGGCAACCTCGCGTCTCGCAATCGGAAAAAGAAGAAGTTCGCGGACTACGTGCTGTCTTGGCAGCCCGGCATGCCTATCGCCATCGTTGAAGCGAAGGAGAATGGCCACTCGATAAGCTCCGGCCTCCAGCAGGCCCTAGGCTATGCGGACATCTTGGATCTCCCCACCGCGTTCAGTTCCAACGGCGACGGTTTCGCATCTCACAACCGAGCGGCCCCCGCTGGCGTGGAGACCGAGACCGAACTTGCTCTCGATGCGTTTCCACAGCCGCAAGTCCTGTACGACCGCTATCGACAATTTCACCGGATCTCGAACGAAGAAGCCCCGCTTGTAGAACAGCCTTATCATGTGGACGGCTCCGGCAAAGAGCCGCGTTACTATCAGGTTGAGGCGGTAAATCGCACGATTGAGGCTGTCGCCAAGGGGCAAAGACGTGTCCTGCTGGTCATGGCGACCGGCACTGGAAAGACCTACACGACCTTCCAGATCATCTGGCGGCTGTGGAAGGCGGGCGCAGCCAAACGCATACTCTATCTCGCCGACCGGAACATTCTCGTCGATCAGACCATCGTCAACGACTTCAAGCCGTTCGGCGACGCCATGACCAAGATTCGCAACCGGACAATTGATCCGGCCTACGAAATCCACCTCGGGCTGTACCAATCCCTGACCGGGCCCATTGAGGCTGACAAGGCGTTCAAATCCGTCTCGCGGGACTTCTTCGATCTGATTGTGATCGACGAATGCCATCGAGGTAGCGCCGCCGACGACAGCGCATGGCGGGAGATCCTCGACTATTTCGACAGTGCCATTCACGTCGGTATGACCGCGACGCCCAAGGAGACCGCTTATGTCTCCAACATCACCTATTTCGGCGATCCCGTTTACACCTACAGCCTCAAACAGGGCATCGAAGACGGGTTCCTGGCACCCTACAAAGTCATCCGCATCGATATCGATCGCGACGTTGATGGCTGGACGCCGCCGCCGGGGACACTTGATGACCTGGGCAACGCTGTTGAGGAGAGGGAATACAACCAGATCGACATGGATCGGATACTGGTCCTCAACAAGCGAACCGAGCTGGTGGCCGAACGCGTGATGGCCCATCTCAAGGCCACCGATCCAATGGCCAAGACGATCATCTTCTGTGAAGATATCGACCACGCCGAAAGGATGCGGAAGGCGATCGTCAACGCGGCCGGGAGCTTGGCGCGGGACAACTCCAGATACGTCATGCGTATCACGGGGGACAACAATGAGGGGAAGGCTCAACTCGACAATTTCATCGACCCTGAGCAGCCCTACCCGGTCATTGCAACGACCTCCCAGCTTCTGACGACCGGCGTCGACGCGAAGACCTGCAAGCTCATTGTGCTGGATCGCACCATCAACTCGATGACCATGTTCAAGCAGATCATCGGGCGTGGCACCCGCATCGATGAGGACAACAACAAACTCTTCTTCACGATCATGGATTTCAAGAAGGCGACCGAGCTCTTCCGTGATCCTGATTTCGATGGCGAGCCCGTCGTCATCATTGACGGTAACGATCCGGATGGGTTCGAGGATGAATCCGAAGACTTCGATCACGAGGATGAGGACGAAGATGACGGTCCTTCATCGGGTAGCCGAAAGATCGTCATCAGCGGTGTACCGGCGCGCATCATTGCTGAACGTATCGAGTATGTCGGCAGCGACGGCACGCTGATCACGGAGAGCTATAGAGACTTTGCCCGCAAGGCGATCACCAGCGAGTTCCAATCGCTGGATGAGTTCATCCGCAAGTGGAGCCAATCCGACCGCAAACAGGCGATCATCGACGAGTTGGAGGAGCGCGGCATCGTGCTCGGCAACCTCCAGGAGGCGGTCGGGAGGGACTATGGCGACTTCGACCTGATCGCCCATATCGCCTTCGATGCGCCGCCCCTGACGCGGCGTGAGCGGGCCGACGGTGTGAAGAAGCGCAACTACTTCGCAAAGTATGGCGACAAGGCGCGGGCTGTGCTGGAGGCCCTGCTCGACAAATACGCTGACGAGGGCATCGCGACGATCGAAGACGCGAAAGTGCTCCGGCTGAAGCCATTCGACAGCATCGGCACGCCCATCGAGATCATCCGTGGCGCGTTCGGTGGCAAATCGGGCTACGAGGCCGCCCTTCACGAGCTTGAAGACCACCTCTACCCACAGGCTTCCAACGAATGAGCAACGTTTCCGGTGCGATCAAATCGATCCAGGACATCATGCGAAAGGACGCCGGCGTCGACGGCGACGCCCAGCGCATCAGCCAGATGGTCTGGTTGTTTTTCCTCAAAATCTATGATGACCGTGAGGCCGAGCTGGAGATTGTCGA
Organism: Brevundimonas sp. R86498; assembly: GCF_044598075.1. Taxonomy (GTDB): domain Bacteria; phylum Pseudomonadota; class Alphaproteobacteria; order Caulobacterales; family Caulobacteraceae; genus Brevundimonas. The sequence goes on from NZ_CP139004.1 coordinate 769,513, forward strand.
TGACGACTATGTCTCGCCGATCCCCGAACACCTGCGCTGGCGCAACTGGGCAGCCAATCCCGAGGGCCAGACCGGCGAGGGCCTTTCGGATTTCGTTAACCTTCACCTGTTCCCACGGCTGAAGGGGGATCTCCCGACGATCGGCGACGTGGGCAAGCGTGCGCAAATCGTACGCAGCGTCTTCGAGGACGCTAACAATTTCATGAAGTCCGGCACGCTGATGCGGCAGGTCATCAACAAGATCAACGAGATCGATTTCAACAACACCGACGATCGCCACACCTTTGGCGACATCTACGAACAGATTCTCAGGGATCTGCAGAGCGCCGGGAATGCGGGTGAATTCTATACCCCCCGGGCGCTTACGCGCTTCATCATCGACCGCCTGAATCCCCGGCTGGATGAGGTGGTGTTCGATCCGGCCTGCGGCACGGGGGGCTTCCTCGCCTGTGCGATCGACCACAAGCGCCGGCTCGTCCGCAATCACGAAGACGAAGCCCTGCTGCAATCCACGATCCGGGGCGTGGAAAAGAAGGCGCTGCCGCACCTGCTGTGCGTCACCAACATGATCCTGCATGGCATCGATACACCCTCAGGCATTGTCCACGGCAACACCCTCGAGAAGCCATACCGCGAGTATGGCGAGCGGGACCGGGTACCGGTCATCGCCACCAACCCGCCGTTCGGCGGCATGGAGCAGGACGGCATCGAGAACAACTTCCCCGCCACCCTTCGCACCCGCGAAACGGCGGACCTGTTCATGGCGCTGATCATCAAACTGCTGAAGGGAGGCGGCCGCGCAGCGGTGGTGTTGCCCGACGGCTTCCTGTTTGGCGAGGGCGTGAAATCATCCCTGAAGCAGAGCCTGATCGAGGAGTGCAATCTGCACACCATCGTCCGCCTGCCCAATCAGGTGTTCGCGCCTTACACGGGGATCAAGACCAACATCCTGTTCTTCACCAAGGGCATGCCGACCAAGGACGTCTGGTTCTACGAGCACCCCTATCCGGAGGGGGTGACGAGCTACAACAAGTCAAAGCCAATGCGTTTCGAGGAGTTTGCGCCGGAACAGGCTTGGTGGGGCGATGAGGCCGACGGCTTTCGCGGTCGGAAGGAGACCGAGCAAGCGTGGAAAATCGGCGCAGAAGACGTCGCCGCGCGCGGGTACAATCTCGACCTGAAAAACCCCCATACCCGTGAGTCCGCAAGCCACGATCCGGATCAACTGCTTGCGGATTACGGCCGGCAGCAGCAAGCGATCCAGACGATCCGCGATCAGCTGAAGACCATCCTTTCCGACGCCCTCGGGGGACGGGCATGACCTCTGACCTCGCCACTTTGGTCAGTGACAATCTCGACGTCTGGACCAGCGCCATCGAGCGGAAGTCCGGCCCCGGACGCGGGGCGGGGAAGAAGTTCAGTCACTACGGTATTGAGCGGCTACGGGCCTTGATCCTCGATCTCGCCGTGCGGGGAAAGCTAGTTCCTCAGGACGCGGAGCATAGCCCGGCTGCGGAGCTGCTGAAGGACATCGAGGCGGAGAAGCTCAGGCTATTCAGGCGCAGTGCGGCGAAACGCATGGCCCCAGTCAAGGCGCCGGCCGCTTGGCCGTTTGAGATCCCGGAATCCTGGGTATGGTCGCAGATCGGTACGATCACGAATTACGGCGAAACTCAAAAAGCAGATCCTGGTGAGGTCGATGACGACACATGGGTTTTGGAGCTCGAGGACGTCGAAAAGGGCTCGTCGAAACTGCTTGAGAAAATTCGGTATTCGTCACGCCAGTTTCAGAGTCAGAAGAACCGATTTCGTCCGGGAGATGTCATCTATGGAAAACTGCGACCCTACCTCGACAAGGTTCTGATTGCGGACGAAGCAGGCGTTTGCACAACCGAAATGGTTCCAGTGCGTGGCTATCATGCCCTAGAGCCAGCCTATCTCCGCTGGTACCTCAAATCGCCGTTCTTCATTAGGTTCGCCGATAGTTCCACCCATGGAATGAACCTGCCGCGCGTCGGAACCGACAAAGCGCGAGTTGCACCCATCGCCCTCCCCCCTGTGGCCGAACAACAGCGTATCGTTGCCAAGGTCGATGAGCTCATGGCGCAGTGCGACGCGCTGGAGGCGGAGAGCGCGTCGGCGCTGGAGGCCCATCAAGCCTTGGTCGAAACGCTGCTCGCCACGCTGGTGAGCGCCGCCGACCCCGCCGACCTTGCCCGCCAATGGGCGCGCCTGGAAACCCAATTCGACACCCTTTTCACCACAAGCGCCAGCGTCAAGGCGCTACAGCAAACAGTTCTCGAACTCGCGGTCCGAGGAAAACTAGCAACGCAGGATGCGAGCGATCAACCTGCAGGCGTCATGCTATCAGCTCTAAAGAAGGCTACATTGAAAGGCGCTTCCAAATCGAAAGCCCACCCCTCGATCACCAGTCAGGAACAGCCATTTGCGTTGCCGGCCGGTTGGAAATGGGAGCGCTTCGACAACCTTATGCGGCCCGACATGCCAATCGCCTATGGCGTACTTGTGCCCGGCGACGACGTGCCGAACGGTGTCCCCTTCGTCCGGATTGCAGACCTTTCGATTGATAATCCCCCACCCCTACCCGAAAAATCTATCAGTGCAGAAGTAGACGAGCAATACGTACGCACCCGCTTAAAAGGTGGCGAGATATTGATGGGTGTCGTCGGGAGCATCGGAAAGCTTGGCGTCGCTCCTGTCAGTTGGGCTAACGCCAACATAGCGCGAGCTATTTGCAGAATTGTGCCTTCTGATGATGTAGATCGCGGTTTTGTACTTTGGCTGCTGCAGAGCCGCTTTATGCAAAACGGATTCAGGGGGGATACGCGGACACTTGCTCAGCCGACGCTAAACATCGGTCTGATTCGATTGGCTCCCACGCCAGTTCCCCCCCTCGCCGAACAGAAGCGCATTGTTGCCAAACTGGATGAGTTGATGGGGCAGTGCGAGGCGTTGAGGGCGCGCATAGCCGACACCGAACAAACCCGCAAACACCTCGCCGACGCCGTTGTCGAACGGGTCGCCGCCTGATGCGTCTCCGCTCCGTCTGGATCAGCCAATACAAGAACCTTCGCGACTTCTCGATCACCTTCGAGGGCGAGGGGTTCATCGACATCTTCGTCGGCAAGAACGGCTCCGGAAAGTCGAACTTCCTCGAAGCCCTGATCGAGATCTTTCATCACATCGGCTCGTCGAGGGCTGGAACCGAAGGGCCGACTTTCGACTACGAGCTTCGCTACGAGATCAGCAGCCAACAGGTCCATCTGGCGTGGCGCGACGGCGACTTCGCCGTCAATGGGACGGCCAGGCGGCAGACGATCGGCCGAACGCCTGCCCCTGACCATCTTCTCGTCTACTATTCCGGCCAGAATGAAAAAGTGTCGGGTCTCGTGCAGCGGTACGAGCGGGATTTTCGAGACCGCCTTCAGCGGGCGACGGACCCCATCACACCCCGCATCGTCGGCATCGGGCCTGCCTGCAAGAAGCTGCTGATCGTGACGATGCTTCTCCTGCCAGAAGCGTCTGTCGCGCGACAAATCCTTTGCAGCAAGCTCGGCATCCTCGGCTGGGGGAGCACGATCGAACTGACGATCTCAAGGCCGGATTTCGCACCGCGCGGCGATCACGATCCCATCGATCCCGAACAGATTTTCTGGGGCGTCAAGGGTTATGCGAGGACCTTCCTGCAAAACCTGCTCGACAGCATCGAGGGCGAGTTCGCGCCCGGCCAACTCTATGATCGGGAGGCCGGCGTCTACCGGCTGATCTGCAACGTCGATCGGCTGCGGACGGAGTTGGCCGATGAAAGCGGCGTCGTGCTTTTCCGGTCCCTCGATGCGCTCCGGGTGCTGGGAATGCTCGACGACATCCAGCTCCGCCTTACCCTCGAAGGCTTTCAGGTGTCGGGCCTCGACCTGTTCAGCGATGGCCAGTTTCAGTCCGTCTACCTGTTCGCCGTAGCGGAGCTGTTCAAAAACCAGAACTGCGTAGCGCTTCTCGACGAGCCTGACGCCTTCCTGCATCCGGAGTGGCAGTTCGAATTTCTCCAGCAGGTCAGAGAAATTTCAGAGGAGGCCGCGCGAACCAACCACTTTTTGCTGACCAGCCATAGCGCTTCGACCGTGGCAGGGAGATCGGGCGGACGACTACGATTGTTTGCGATTGGCAGCGCGGGAGCGACGGCCGAGCTCAGCGAGAAAGCGGATTTGATCCGGTCGCTGTCCGCGGGCCTAATCACTTTTTCCGAGACAGAAGCTGCACTGAATATCGAGCAGCTGATCGCGAACACGACGGGTGCCGTCCTGTTCACCGAGGGTGTGACTGACGCTGAGATTCTGAGAACTGCATGGGAAAAGCTGTTCCCAAACCAGATCCGTCCGTTCGAGCTTGTGCAGTGTTTCGACCGGGGGCACATGCGCAAACAAATGTCTCGGCAAGAGATGTATCAAGCCAACCCTGGACGAACGTTCTTCGCCCTGTTCGATATTGATGATGCTTTTGGCGACTGGGCTAGGGTCGGCGGCGTCAACTCTGCGGCCGTGGCTGCCGGGAATCTGGAACAACCTGACCTGACACGGGGCTTGGTGTGCAAGCGCGCGAACCAGCGTGGATATGCGATGTTGCTACCGGTGCCCGCGGGCCTCAGCGTTAGAACTCAGGTTTTCAATCCGGCAACGGGGCTGACCTTCGGTGACAAGTCGCGCCTGACCATTGAGCTTCTTTTCAGGGACGTCGGGGGGCTCGAGGCTCATTTCGCAGTGGACCCTGAACACCCTGCCGGCTGGGAAAAGTTCATCGGCAACAAGGTCGCCTTTGCTCAGGAGGTCGTGCCCGGCCTTGATGCTCAGCACTTTGAGCCGTTCAGATCCGTGTTCGAGTTCATCCAGGCAAAGATCGCGCATCCCTGATGGCCCAGGACCCGATCGTCACGATTCGCAACGTCCGAAGCCTCGACGACCTCATTTCGCTTGAGCACAACATCCAGAAAGGCGCGGCGGAAACGCCCGAGACACAAGCCGCCATCGAAGCCCGATACGCCGATTTCGGGCGCACGATGGTGGCTGAGAAAACCGGGCTCGACCTCGAGAGTCTAAGCCCGGCCGAGAGCCGAATCCTCAACGCCATCGGCCGCTATGTCGCCCTCCAGAAGCGCGACCGGAAAGGCGCGTCGCGTACGTTTCAGATCATCGCTAACCGAGGCTTGATCGACGCCGCAGAGGTTACCGTCGGGAGGTCGAGGGTCACCCAAGGGTTTGAGGTCCTGGATGACGCTGACATGCGCGGCCTGTCGTTCGAGCAGATCATTGTCGACTATCCGGACGAGTTCTCGGCCCGAGCGCTGTGGTTCGCGAACCGGACCTTGGGTTACCCAAACGAACTCGCGAAGCCGCCGGCTGATCTGGGCACGGTTACCCAGCAGCGGACAGAAAAGCTGATCGACTGGTTGTCGATGCGGGCGCAACGGAACGGCGGATTGCTCAACGGCTACACCAATGCCGAACTTGGCCAACATCTGGGCTTCGACGATCTGACCAGGCACGGACGGCACCTCGGCAACATGCAGTCGCGGATCGATTTCGGCTGCTACAAGGCGGACGTGCCGCCCTTGGGCCTTTGCGCGGTGGAGCATTTCGCTCGTGGCTGGGCGACCGAGTACCGCCGCTGGGCCTACCCGATCGATACGATGCGGCAGAGCGCCCAATCCTTCATCTGGACTGATGAGACGCTGGATCGCATCCGGCTTAACACGCGCACCCTTCCAGGACAGGCCGCCATTCCATGGCGGAAGGAACTCTTGGCGCACGAGATCCGGGTGCGAACTTGGGCCGAATCTTTGGCGCCATCCGATGTGAGGTCGAGCCGGAGTTCTGGAGGCCGGGTCGCCGGAGGCGCTCGATCTGATAGAACTCGAAACGAAGCTTCTCAGCCGAAAGCCAGAGGTCCGTGAACGTGTCAGCAAATCCATCGAACGGAGCTCGATAGGAAGAAAGCTGAAGCGAGCGAACGACTTCAAGTGCCAGCTATGCGAAGCCTTGGGGCTTAACCCAATAGGTTTCTTGAAGGCCAACGGCGAACCCTACGTCGAAGCTCACCACGCCACGCCGGTATCGCAGCTAGAGGTTGGGTCCCTCGCGGCCAGCAACATCATGATCCTCTGCGCCAACCATCACCGGGAACTACACTACGGAGACGTTGGACTTTTGCGTGAGGAGAAGGAGTTCCTAGTTAGGCTCGGCGGGGAGGCCTTCCGCATCAGACGTTTCTCGGTCTAGGCGCACTCCAAACCGAGACAGAATCTCTGTCACCCCGGCTGTGCAGCAGATCGAAAGCGCCGGTCTTTGCGATGTCGAACCCGCTCCCAGCCTTGACTGCCCCGCAAAATTCCTTATAAGGGATTATAAGTGCTAGGAAGGGCTTGCAGTCATGGCTGTTATCGCACGGTCTGAGGCGTTGGCCTCGGTTTTTCGGACAGACGCGCGGACCTTCGGCCCTCAAGTTTGGCTCGATCAGGAGCACGGTCTGGTGGCCGGAGTTTTCCCATCACCGATGGTGAAGTTCGACTTTGCCTCGGAGAAGACTGTCGCCCTTTTCGGGGAGACACGATACACAATGCCCAGCCCTGCCGCGCCGAAGCGTCAAGTTTCGCTCCTCCACGAAGCGAAACGCGTGGGTCAGATCTGCGAGATTGAGACAGCCGACGCGATCTACCGCCTCGGTTCAGCCACCCAGATGCTCATTCACGGACTTGACCTGATCGAAGAGGCGCGACCGGGGACGATGGAAAAGCTCTCGACTCGCAAGAAGCAGAGCAAACGTCCCGTGGCCAAGACCCGGGCAGCGCTCTACGACATCGAGCATCCCGAATCCCATTCTGCCCAGCTGAAGTGCGGTTGGTACGTCGGAACAAACAACAAAGCATCAGAGGCGCGGGGGGTCCTGCGCCAGGCCGCGGAACTCGCCGGCCTCGTCTGGGGCAAGGACTTCACCGTTCGATGAGCATGACGAAAGGGCCAACCCAGATCGCGCAATCCTCGGTATCTTATTTGAAGAACGTCTAACGAGCCCAGCCTTCAGCACTGGTGCACGGTAGAGCTTGGAAGCTAGCCCGTTCGGCCAAACCCGCCGACCTCCCTTCACCAACCCATCCGAAGCCCTCGTGACCAACGTCGCGGGGGCTTTTCTTTGCCCGGAAAGGACCCACTACCGTGTTGAAGTTGACCGACCGCGCCGCCGTCAAGGCGACGCTGACCGACCCCACCATAGACCCCGAACTACGTGCTCTGATCGGCCTACGTGTCTGGCAGCTCGACGACGTGCGACACCAACCCCTCGGCGAGACCGTCCAGTTCGTCGTCGTCCAGCCGGGGGACACTCCCGACACCATCCACGAGTCCGTGGGCTTCCCGATCTGCTGGGACCAAGCCGACCAACCGGGCTGGGAGTGGATGGAGGACCACGGCGCGTGGTTCGAGCTCGCCTACGTCCTGAGCGACGATCTCGGCTTGGTGGTCTTCGTGGCCGACCATCCCGACACCAACCCTACCCTCCTGTTCAACTGCCTCGGCGTGGCCGGCCGACCGGCATCGAACCCGTCGTGATCGCCTGACACCTCTTTCACCGCTTTCCACCGACCCATCCCCCCGCGCCCTCCGACACCCGTCGCGAGGGCTTTTTCATGCCCGAAAAGGAATTCCCTCGATGCTATCTTTGACCACCCTCGCCGACGTCGGCGGTGCACTCGCCGACACCAACCTCGACGTCGACCTGCGGGCCCTCCTCGGCCTGCGCGCTTGGCAACTCTACGTCCTCCGAGGCCTGTCGGGCGGCGATCACCTCAGAATGTTTGTCGTCCAGGGCGGCGACACCGCGGAGGTCATCAACACCGCCTTGGGCTTCGACATAACCGGGGACCGAGCCGAGCCCCCCAGCTACACTTGGATGGAGGATCACGGGCTTTGGTTCGAGATCTTCTATGGGGGCCAAGGAAGCCTCGTCACCCGCGTCTTCGTGGAGAACGGCCCGGCGACAGAGTTGGGCATCAGTTATCTATGTCTCAGCCACTTCTGGACCGCTGACGACGAGCAAGGGGGTTGAGCCGTCTCCTCACGTTCCTGACGGTCTTGGTTGTCCTTGCGATCGTCCAGGCGGCTGTGGCGGCGCTCGTCATCGTTCTGACGATCATGCTGCTGTTCTACCTCGTCACCCGACCACGTGAGACCCTCGTCTTCGTCGGCACTCTCTTGCTGTTCGGTCTGGCAAGCGCTCGCCCAACCGTCTTCATCGTCGTGCTAGCCGTAATCGCTCTCACGATGCTCGTCGTTGATCCCCTACGGAAGTCCCGGCACCGACTGCTTCTGACGGATGCTCGGGAACACCGATCACCGGGACCGGGGCGGCTAGATCGAGATCTTCTCGGGTAGGCGCCTCGTCACCTCGGCAAACAGCTGGCCGGGGTCAGCACCCATCGCCTTAGCCAGAGCGACGAACTCCAGCACGTCCACACGCCGTTGGCCGCGCTCGATGATCGAGATGAAGGTCTGATCCTTCCCGACTTTGTCGGCGAGCTCGGCCTGCGTCAGGCCCGACTTCTGACGTGCCTCGGCAAGCACCTCAACTAGGTGCCGATGACCTCCGCCGTGGATCGTCTTGGGCATCGGAGAGCCGCCGATTCTGAACCGGCAACCCAACTATATGGAAAATTCCCGTAGGCAGTTTTTCCGTATTCTCGATATGCGATCTTTCCATATGACCGCACTGACGCCTCCTCAAACCTCAAAGGAAAACCCTATGTTCAGCTTCACCAACACCCTTCGGCGGAATGCGCCTAAACGCGCCGTCCCGGCTGCGCTTCTTGCCTCTATGGCCGCTCTGGGGATGCTCGGCGGATGCAACAACAGCGAAGAGCGGGCTCTCGCCCTGGCTTCGATCTCCCAGTGCAACAACCACCAACCCACGCTCAGCATGTTGATGCGGGGCGAGGGAAACTATGGCGTCACGGCGGGTGTAAATGCACGTGTCGCAATCACTGTGGCCGAGGAATGCTCTGCGGGCGTGAAGAAGCTCCGCAAGTTCTACCCAGAACACCCCTGCCTGCCCTTCATGGAGTCGGCAGTGCAGATGGCTGAGCTAGCCCACGAGAGCTACAGCGACCGAAGGCCTCTCACCTCGGACGATCTGAGTTCGAGCCGTCTCGCCCAAAACCGTGCGGTCTGTCTTGCCAGCAACCCGCCCCTCGTCTGAGTAAGCCCCTTCTGCCGTTCGGAGTGGCCACCGCCCGGCAGATAGCCTTCATCGTAGTCGCGGGTTGATCGCTCTGGCGGTGGTCTTTTCCGGCGAGGCGGAAGTGTCAACACGGGCTGCCTCTAACGGATGGCCGGAAACACCGACCACCGGATCCGGTCGGCCAGCTCCGGACCTTCTCGGTTAGGCGCTTCGGCACCTCGCCAAAGAGCCCGGCGAGAGCTTCAGCCGACCTGAAGGCGAGCAGGCTCCCTCAATCCGGGTCGACCTGACCGGCCGGTCATGCACCGGACGTCGACTAAGCGAACCCCTTGCTGGAGCATCAGTAACAAGGACCCGGCATCGCGACCTTCTGAGAGGTGCTTTCAGAAGGTCGCTGCCGGAATCCCTGCCGGAAGCACCTTCCGGCTTATCAGCAAATGATGCCCTATTGGACATGACTTTCAGTGGGCAGCTCTATTGACCGAGCTATCGCGCGATACTTTGGAGAAACGCTGAAAACTCAAATCATTTCGACAGAATGCGAATTTTATCGTTGATTTACATGTGAGACGGGACTTAGGCAGCCACGGGCACGGCGATCCGAATGGACCCCGCGCTGTGGTTGGACCGATCCGCCTCTGCGCTCCAGCGCAAGGGTTCTGGTCCGATCTGGTCTTTGAAATCGTTGAATGGAGAATGCCTATGGAAGACGATTCCGATCGTCCGAAGAACGACGCCCGTGCGCGACACCCGCTGGTTCGTTTCAGCCTTAGAGGCAGCGCCCACGAACTCGAGGCTGAGGCTGCCGATACGAAGCCCCTGCTCGGTCAGTTCGTCATGAATGGCCAAGCCACGATGCTCTACGCCGCGCCCAATACGGGCAAGACGCTGATCACCCTGTATCTCGTCCTCAAGGCGATAGCTGACGGCCTGATCGACCCAGATCGCGTCATCTACGTGAACTCGGACGACAGTAGCCAAGGTCTCGCAGCCAAGGTTCGGCTCCTCGAGGACGCGGGGGCTCACATGATGGCTCCCGGCCACAAAGGCATGAAGATCCCGCACCTGGTCGAGAAGATGACCCAGGCCGTGGAAGATGGATCGGCCAGGGGCACGCTTATCATCATCGACACCCTCAAGAAGTTCACCGACTTGATGGACAAGAAGCGGACCAGCGAGTTTGGCCAAGTCTGCCGGGAATATGTGATGGCCGGCGGAACGATCGTCGCGCTGGGCCACACTCGCAAGAGCCCGAAGGCCAACGGCTCTCCCCAGTACCAGGGCACCACGGACATTCTGGAGGACTTCGACGCGGTTTATGTAGCCGAACTCATGACCGACAGCGGGCGAAAGGACCGCCGGGTGGTTCGGTTCAACATGGAGAAGAAGCGGGCGGATAGTCCGAACGCCGTGGCCTACGCGTACGCCGACGAGCTCGGGATCAGTTACGACGAAAAGTTGGCGTCGGTTGAACCTGTCGATCCGGAGGATTTCACCGCGGACCGAACCGGCGACTACGGCGTCGACATCGTCAAAGTGACGATCGTGATCGGCGATATCATCGGCGACGGATTCGCGGGCGGAAAAGGAGCCCTCGCGGAGGCCACCGCCGCGGCCTGCGGCATCTCAAAGCGCAAAGCGATCCGGATTATCGAAGAGAAGACCGGGAACACGAGAGGTGTCCACATGTGGAATACCCGGACCGGTGAGCACAACACCCAAATCTACCGGCTCCTGATCCACGACTGAGTTGTTGGGGGCAGTTCGCCGTTTTTCAGTTGCGCGGGGGTTCTGACGAAAAGTCGGGTTTTGCCCGCGAAACTGGCTCAACTGAAGAACTGCCCCCCCGGCCGCCACCCGCTCCGGGGCGGTCCAAACGCGGCCCACAAGGGCCGCTCCGGGTCTTCGATGACCCCGGCCATCCCCGCCCCCCAGGCGCTGCCTCAGCGGCAGAGCCTGGGGCCCTCTCGGGGCGACTCCGCGCCCCCGCCGGCACCCCGACGCCCGGCGACCGACCTGTGACCCCGCCGGCTTCAACAGGGAAGCGCGGGGTCACCCCATTAAACCCAAGACTCAAGGAGGCCCTCTATGACGGAGGCACTCGACTGCACTGCTGCGTCCGCCTTCCAAGGAAAACCGGACCTGTACGACCCCTGCGATGTTTACGCAGGCTCCAACGACTACGGCGACGCTGATGATGAAACCCGCATGGTGATGGCGCTGCTAAGCCTCATTGCCGGTGGTTTCAGCGAGGGACGACAGCTGCTCGCTGAGGCTGCGGCAGCGGAAAGCGGCGTCTCCAGTCGGTACGCGCTCGGCGTCCTCGACCGCTTCACCGGCCGGACGTTCGGCGACCATTACTGGACCTTCCACAGGGCCGGCCGAGGTCAACGGCTTTACACCCTGCTGTCGCCCGGGTCGTAGGCGGCGCTGGCCAGTCCAGGGTCCCGATACCCCGACCATCTCCGCATGCGACTCACCACCCCGGCGGCCGCCCTGACGCCCCGCTGGCCGTTTCCGTCCTCGCCTCGAGCTGGCCCATCGCGCTGGCTGCGGCCCGGTCGCTGGGCGGACGCCCCCCCCCCCCAACAACCTTCCAAGGAATGCACAATGACGAAGCATCAAACGCCTCTGTTCGGCGGAAAGCCTGTCGAGGAATGGGACCTGTCATGGGTTCGCGTTCCCGGTGGTCTTGAACGACACCAGTCCCAGCTGACGGAGGAAGTCGGCCTCTACCGCTATACCCTGAACGGCCGATCCATGGCCTTGGGTACAGGGACTGACAAGAAGGGCGGCATTGCCAAAAGGCTCTCCGACTTCATTCGCCTCGGCTGGAGCGGCAGGTACCATCACGCCGGCCAGCTCATATTCGGGCATCGCGACCGGCTCGAGGTGTGGGTGCTGATCACCGGGTCCGGGCCGTACGCGCGCAAGATCGCCCGGCTGCTTAAGGCACCGATGATGGCGTTACATCAGCCTGCCTGGAACGCCCCCGACACCAGCTCAGTCGCCAAGGCGAAGGCCAGGCGGCGGCGTTCAGCGGTTAAGGCAACACCGGTGCCTCGCCCCTACATGCTGCCCAAGCCCAGAGAAGCCGGCACGACGCAGCCTGCGGCCTAGACAGGACCGACTAGCCCCCCGCCCGCATGCCGATCCCAGTCGGTGTGCGGGCGGCCCGGCGTGGCTGTCGGCGGCAGCCCGATCCGGGCGTCCGACTCCTCTGGCGCGGCTGGCCACAACCCGTCGTGCCGATAACGCGGCCCGCTGGGCAGGCCTCGACCCCGGCGATGACCCCGCCATCCGGCCCCCCGACGCGCCGCCCCAGCGGCCGCCTCTGGGGCCTCCTCGGGCCTCCGCGCCCCGTGCGCCCCGGCACCGCGCCGGGTCCGCTCTGCCGACGCCGCCGGTTCGCCGGTCGGCTGGCGCTTCTAATCACCCTTCAAATCCAATCATCATCATCAGGAGATCACCATGCCCTTGGCTACGCTTTCGGCCGCGTTTGTCGCGGCCGCCCAGTGCCCGCCTGGACAGAAGAAAATCGACTTCTACTCCGACAGCTCTCAAGTCACAGGGTTCGTCCTGGAATGCCGCTGCACAGGCGGCAAGACCTACTACCTCCGTTACCAGGACCAAGCCGGGCGCCAGAGGCAAATCAAGATAGCCCGTGTCGAGGACGTTACCTTTGCTGCCGCTCTGAAAAAGGCCCAGCAGCTAAGGTCCGAAGTCGTCATGGGCGGAGACCCGGGCGCGGCCAAAGCTGTCAAACGCGCCACGCCTCTCTACAAGGACCTGGCGGACATGCACCTCGAGCACGCCCGCCAGAATCTGAAGTCGTTTCTGGATGTCGAAGCCATAATGCGCCTGCACCTGCTTCCCAAGCTCGGGCGGATGCCGGTGAACGAGATCGACAGCCGAGTTGTCGGTCAGCTGCTAGCTTCCAAACGTGCATCAGGCCTCGCGCCGGCTACCGTCGAAAAGATCAGGGTGACCCTAGGACGCTCGTTCGAGCTCGGTACGCGATGGAGCGTGCCGGGTACTAGCAGGAACCCCACTAAAGGCCTCGGCAAACCGGTTCAGAACGCCAGAGAGTTCTTTTTGACACCTGAGCAAGCCGAGCGACTACGTCACGCTGCGTCGACTTCCGACAATCCTCAACTTCAACATATTGTCGGCCTTTTACTACTGACTGGAGCAAGAAAGCGGGAGCTGTTAGATGCAAAATGGGAACACATAGACTTAGATCGGCAGACGTGGTTGATACCGACAACTAAAAATGGAAAGCCGCGATATGTACCGCTGTCAAACGCAGCCGTATCGATTATCCGTCGACTTCCTCGATTTCGGGATTGTATATGGTTGATTCCAAACGTGATTACAAAGAAGCCGTTTGTAACGCTGAAGACAGGATGGGCTAGGGCCATAAAGCAGGCAATGCTTCCAGGTCTAAGAGTTCACGATCTCCGTCATAGCGCTGCGAGCTTCATGATTTCAAATGGCGTCCCAATCTATACAATAGGAAAAGTATTAGGTCATTCCAATGTCTCAAGCACTGCTAGATATAGCCACGTTGGAAACGAAGACCTACTTAGGGCTGTAGAATCTGGTGCCGCTAAGCAGATGATCTAAAATTCCCCCGCCTCGCGCGCTGGCTTCGGTCGGTTGTCGCGAGGCGGGGGCCTCTTTTTTTTGAATTGACCCGAAGAGACTGAGCGCCACTGCAATCGACCAGTCACTTGCGAAGGCCGGGACCAATGGTTGGCGGCTGCGGATCCGAGCTCTCCACAGCTACAGGAACATAACGCGAACATTTCCTTGCAGAGAACCGTCTGACGGAGTCACAACCCTCGCCGGGTCGGCAACCTGGAGCGAGACAAATGAACGATCCATCCCTCGCCAAACTGCTGGCCGACCTCGACGCGGAGCTGGCCCGAAAGAACGACGTTGATGCTGCGGCGAGGGACGTTCTCGCCTGTGTCGTGGCCAGGGCCCCCGGCGCTGTGATGCGATCGGCAGCGAGCCAGCAGCTGCGCGCCTTGGGATGCCCGCCATCGTCGGCCGGGTGACCCCATGCCTGATCCAAACCGCCCGCACGTCGCCCGCGAAGATGTCGTGCCGGATCATGGTGAGAGACTGATCGTCCGGTGTGACAACCCCTCCTGCGACCACGCCGTTCTGATGGACCCCAGCCCGGTCTTCGGCGGTCGGCGACTGTGGCCTCGTGAGGGGCGTTCGGACCGGTTCCGATGCCGCTGCGGGCATCGCGAGGCTTGGGTGTCCTACACGCGCAATGCGACCCAGCCCGACGGACCTGTACCGCCCGCCGCGATCGCGCTCTGGTTCTGACGTGGGCCGCAAGAACCTCGACCGCTACACCCCTTCCGACTGGCGAAAGGCGGCCCCAACCGTGCGCGCGGTTATCGAAAGCCGCTGGCAGGTCTACACCGAGTGCGAAGTCTGCGAGCTTCGGATGGTCGCCGACCTGCCCCGGATCGCGAAGGCCAAGGGCGACGCCTTCAGCCTGTGGGGTCAGACCGCTAAGTGCCGGCGCATAGGGTGCCCGGGGCGCGTGATCTTTCACGCACAACCGCCCGGAGCGAACATGACGATCGTGATGACCTGACACCCTGTGCGACTCCACAAGTCACCGATCGCGTGCCACCGTCTGAGCATGTGCAACCTCTACCGCATGCGCTCCGGCCCCGGGGACATCCTCGCAGCAACGCGGGCCATGGTCAGCCAAGTCGGCAACCTCGAGCCCCGCGACATCTACCCCGACTACCCGGCACCGATCGTCCGGACGAACGCCGGCGGGGAGCGCGAGCTGGTCCTGTCGCGCTGGGGTCTGCCGTCATCGAAGAAGGCGCTGTTCGACGCCGCGTCGAAGCGGGCGGACAAGCTGCGCGCCAAGGGCAAGGACGTCGACTTCCCCAAGATCTTGGAGATGGAGCCCGACTCCGTTGGAGGTAAGGGACTATCGCAAGGTCCCGGCCACGATTGGCTGTCGTCGTTGGAATCGCACCCGCATGCTTCGCGTCGGCACCATTTCCAGGCGCTAGCAGGCGATCGAGCTAGGCCTGATCCCTTTATCGATGCGGTGACTGTGGCGAGCGCCCCGACAGGACGATCAGGACTGATCTAAAGCGCATCACCTGAGTCAAAGAGCGGTAAGCTCGGTGACAATGGATTCTGTTCTGCTGAGGTTCGTACCGACGACGAGACGCCTAATAGCTTTGAACCCCCCTAGCCGCCAAGCATTCTCTGACGATCAGCTCACGGCGATCGCGTGCAACTTCTGCGCCGGACCACGCACCGCCGAGGCCTCCTTCGATCGCGCCGATGATGCCGAGAACTGCTGACGCGCCTCCGTCTCCGGCGACAGCCCCGGCGAGGGCTCCACTGATGCCGCCGAGCAAGGCTCCGCCAAAGGATTGGCGCCGTATGTTGCGACCATCCTCGGCACGACCCGCGATCGCCTGGCATTCAGCGACGAGTTGATCGATCACACGGCGACGAGATGCCGGGAACCTTGAGGAGGGGGTTTGATGTCTAGACAGCGACGCGGGTGCATAGGCTCCTACGGCGCTCTGGCAGCAAGGCGGACCCCATTGATCGCTGGTGGCCGCGTAGTCGATGACCGGGGGCCGAGGGACGAACGACCCGCAGGCTCCGAGGCTAACACCAACGAGGATAGCCGCGACCGTGGTTACACGCATGGATTTCTCCTTTCATTGATGGAGGGGCCGCCGGCGACGGCGGCCCCGGTATCACGCTACCGAAGGCTAGCGGTTCGGCGACCGCGACGACCGGCTGCGCGGCAGGATACGCTGCACCTGCGGACGTACGTGGTCGCGGCCGAACGCCTGCAGCCGCGGGCCGGTTCTATCCTGGAAAGCACGACCCATGTTGTAGGCACCTTGGGTCCCGGACCGCATAGCCGCGGCGCAGGGTGCGCCGCACATCGACGATCCGACCCCGCCGCCCACAGCGCTGACGGCACCCCGCGCGACGCTGTGATAGCGATCAACTTGGGCTGCAGTCTGGGCGTTCGCTCCGGTGGACAAGGCTGAGATCGCGGAGATCGCGGCGGCAACTGATAGTTTGGTCAGCTTAATCATGGTGTGCTCCTTTTCGAGCTCTAGAGAAGATGCCGGTTGAGCGTACTCGCGACATTCTTCGTCAGCAGATTGCTCATTTTGCATCTCCATCTTCTTCCTCGGCAGATATTTGCCGAAGAGACCGTTTAGGCGGCTCAGAAGAGGATAAACGAGGCAGGACTGTTGGAAAGCGCTTCCTTAGAAACAAAGGTGGGTCCGTGCCCAGTTTTAGTGGCATCGCTTTGCCGCACCTGTGAATCAACTATCTACTGGTGCGAGCACCATTCAAATAATGCGCGTCGTGTACTGATTTCCCGTTGTGCACACGCGAATTGCAAAACGCTAGCAATTCACGCAGGGTTCGCCTTAACGCCGCAATCGGGCGCAGCTGGGCAGGTGTGACGTGGGTGGCGATGATGTGCCGACGACGGCGGGGACCTCAAAAGAGGTAAGCGCGAAGCGGTCCAGGCTCCCGAGAGAAGGTCAGCCTCCGGTGCCATCAGGTGCCGCTGTCCACCTACTAAACGTTCTTGAAAGCGGTTTTTCGACGCGCCAGGCTGCGAGAGCGGCCGCGGTCGATTGGATCATCGATCAGGGCTTAAACGGGCGGGAAATCACTTCTTTCTTTACCGGCACGACTGCGGAGTTGCGCCCGAAGTATCTGGCATTGATACCGCAGTTGGTTCGGGATCTTGTTAATGAAGAGCGTCCCGTATCGGAGTTTGTAAACTCCAAAACGCCGAAAAACTACCCTTTAGAGTTTGTTCGAGAAGCAAGGTCTAGCAACGAGCTATTAGGTGACATTGGTGGCATCTACCTAGTATTACGCCCAGGCACTGACATTTTAGACGCCCCAATGGACAGTCAGGCATTAGAGTTAGGATCAACATCAAAGCACGAAAAACTGGAATACGCATATAACATTGTTGATGACGACAAAAATTCCCTCCTTGTTACCCCAAAAGGTATCGGACAGCCTTCAACATTTGAATACCACACAACAACAAAGACAGGGCGTCTTGTTGGCTCTTGGAAGGGAATAGTTGTTGCGTCTGAGCCGTTCGTTTACTTCTTAGGATTCTGCCCACACGGCGAGGACGTCGGCTATATGGTGCTCAGAAAGCACTCAGACCGGAAACTCGCGTCAAGTAAAGTCTTCGTCGGTATGCAATCACTGATAATGCGTCATCCGAAAGGAGGGGCTCGGCATTTCGTGACTAGACCAATTGCTGCAGTGCCAACAAATCAGACGAGCCAGATTGATGATATCCACATGCAAGCAGCGCACGACTGGATCAACGACGAGCGTGACCGAACATTTTTTCCACCGGTTCTGCTCGAGGTTCTTTCGAGCAAGTCCTGAAGATCAGGCTCGTCCAGCGGCTACATGGGTGCAGCACTTAGCGACGCTTTCGGATTGTTCTTGAGACCACAGGGGGCTAACAGGACCTGCAAATACCCGGCGAATTTCACTGACCGTATTTGCTCGGAGTTCTTCAAAACCCGACGATCTCACAACGTGTTGGGGCTGGGGCTCATGGTGCAGAAAGGTGCCGACAGACGATTCGCAAAATGCGGCATAATCACGAGTATTGAGGATATGCTCGTGCCAAACAGCATCGATCGCCTCAGTCACGCCGTATGGACGTTCTGGGTTGAGGCTGACGACGCCGACAAACTTCCTATACTCGTTGACAGCCTCTTCAGCCGCGCCGGGCGTCCAGCCCATTTTTTCGCAGATGCGATTCTGCAGATGCGCTAGGTTCCAAGCCTTAAGCAGTTGAATTCGAGCAATTTGATCGCCCGAAAGGCTGGCTTGGGTTGACTGCTCGATTTCTATCACTCAGCTCACCATAGGCGTTCTTGCGTGTGTACAGATACGACGATTTACGCTCGGAAGCCATCGGCGATCAAGGCGGCGAATTTGACGTGGCTCCATTTCTCATCCAGCCATAACAAGAAGCGTTGGCATAACGGGGCGGGGGCTAGACACGATGAAACGCTTAAGCAGGGGTCAATCACGAAGGCTGGCTGTGGCGACGGCCGCTAGTTGAAGCGCGCCGTTCGCCCATCCGGTTTTGGACAGGTCTGGTTGAGCAGCAGCCCTTCATTGATGGGCACCGGCGCGGCGTGGATGGAATTGTAAGTCGCAGTCAGGCCTTCGACATGGGCAAACCGATTGGGGCTGCGCAGGCGTACTAGATCGCATCGCCAACCGACCGCATGGACCGCAGCACTCTCCAGAGCCTCTGACTGACAATCGGCGTCTGGCCCGACTCCATGATTGATGTACGTAACGCCCAGCCACCCGACCTGCGCCTTGCCTAGGCAGTAGCTGAGAAGGCCGGGATTCTTCCAAGCATGAGCCGTAATCTTCGTGCTGCCGAGCCCAAACCCATCCTTGGCGAGATGAGATCGCAGCCTCGAAACGCCAGCAGACTTGCCCAGATAGAGGGGGCGCGCTGCCCACCCGCCAGGAACATTCCTTGGATGGTCGCCCGGAAGCCAGTTGCGCCCGGCTTGAGTGTCCCAAAGAAGATAGGTGATCTGCGAGGAAGGCTCCGTGCTTGCGAGGGCAACCCGGGCATCTGCAACTGACAGGATGTGCTCCGCGCTCAACAGCTGCGCAGGCTCACGCGTAACTTCAGCAACATCGTTCTGGTTCATGGTGATCCTCTCGGTTCATGGGAACTTCGAGGTGACCGGGCCCGGTTTCCCGGTCCCGGTCGATCCACGGCTGGGCGTCGCCTGCGTGTTAACCGCCAAGGCTAGAACGGCTACCTTTAGCCGGCGACACGTGGGTCCTCGGCGAGGGACGTCATTGGGCCGTCGCCCTCGCCAAGTAATTATGCATTTCGCATATTTTTATGCAATCACTATCGCACGATTTTATCTAGGGCGGTCTTGGCAGCCTTGATCGCGGTCATGTCCGGACCTCCATCGGGGAGGAAATCGATCTCCCGGCAGAAGGTCAGTTGAGACGGCTGTGGGGTGCGAGTTGCGAAGCCGGCATTGGCGAGGGCCTGCCTGTACCCGGCGGCGTCGTCATACCCCTCGCCGAAGAACTGTACTCCGAAGAGGTCTTTGCGATGCGCATGGCCCGCCCAATAGCGGATGCCAGGTTTGAATATGGCCGAGCGAAGGTAGCGGCCGCTCGCGGCCTTCGTTGCGGGCGTAATGTCCAGGAGAGAGAAGATCTGGTGGGTCCGCTCGTCGAAAGTAGCCATGATCACTCCTGCTCCAACTTCTGGCGGCTTAGAGATTTGCTGATAAGCCACCCGTGTCTGCGGCGCTATGCATTGCGCCCTTAGCCGGCTGGTCAGGGATCAAATCGAGCAAGCACAGCGTCGGCGTGGGAAGCGATCTCAGGCGAGGTCGAAGACCAACTATCCAGCCAGGTCCGGTAGCTCAGCGCGTGGAAGACGACCCCGGCACCTGCCACCGCCGCCTCGAACTCGGCCACCTCGCGCCGATGCTCTTCGAGAGTTTCAGGCGGGATCGGACGTCCGGCGAGCTGCGACGGTTCGGCGAACAGATAGACTAGGGTGGCTGGCTTCTGCTTCCGGGCCCCGTCGGTGACGAGCCCGAAGGCGTGTTTCACCAGTTGCGCCGCGTCGAGATAGCGAAACGCGTTCGGCACTTTTCGAAGCCGATCACGCATGTCTTCGTAAGGACGCATCGTGCTTCCCCAGACGGGCCTGTCGTAGGCGTCAGAGAGAGATGCGAGCTTGCGGTCGCGGAACGGCTCACAGCGCTTCAATTCCACTCCGATCAGCTTGCCCGGCGTCTCGACAACGGCGTCCAGCCACGGGTGCCGGCCACCCCTCCAGGGGAAGCGGGCACAGTACTCGACTTCAACTTCGCGGGGCGGTGCTTCGAAAGCTTGGCCGGGGAAGGGAGGCAGCAGGTGCGGCCGCGAGGCGAACCAGCCGAAGGTGTTGACCGCCAGTGCGGCGGAGCTCTCGGGGCTCAACAGCTTCCCGCTTTCGATTTCCTTGCCCCCAGCCAACCGCAGACGCTCGGTCACGTGAGCCGCATCAACGCCGGGGAGAAACTCGGGTCTGGTCATACGCGAGAGGATGGCAGATCGCGACAGCTGGTCGAGCATCGCTGAGCCCAAGCCTTTTGTCGGCGTCCTCAAGGACTGGCCGCGCTCGCCTCATCTGTACGTTTCGCGAGGGGCGTACTTCAGCCATTCCTGGGGGAGTTTCAGGAGGTCACGTCAAGGGAGTTTCCACAAGTCTTGCACTTGGTGAGCGCGGTGAGGTCTCGCGCCCCTGTCTGCCGCCCTCAGGCGATGAGTTGCCATAGCCAGTTGACTCTCGCGGAACGGCGTTCAACTTAGAGGCATCTTGGGGGGGGGGACACATGCGAGTTTTGGCTATTGCTATGTCTGGCGCGATGCTCGCGTCGTGCCAGTACGTTAAGGTGCCGTATTTCGAGAGAATTCCTGTCTCTCAGGTCTGCGGGGGCGTCACATCGCACTGTCAGCCCAACAATAGCAAACTCTGGCAACAGGTGCCCTCCATCGACTATAGCCGCACTCCCAGTCATTGGCTCGGCCGCAGCTTCACAAGCGTCTTCGAGCGCCTTCCATGCGGCATCGCGCCCACGGAAGCCGACGTCGATCGCTACGGAAAATCTGACATCCGGGGTACCGCAGAGGTTATCGACAAGCCCCAACTCGTAGTGAAGCTAGGTGGGAACGTCAGGGAGTTTATTGAGAACTCATTTGGTACCGCGCTGCCGGAGGCTCTCAAGGTTCGACTGGCCGCCGGCTTGACCGGCAGGATCGATAGTGCCGTCAACCAAACGATCGAACTTGACTATGAGCGGGTTGTGCTCAGCCAGAATTTTGTCGACGAATCGCTTTCTGTGTGCCGAGCCTCTGTTCCTGCGACAACGAACGTGATCACCGGAATAAGCACTTTGCGAGTCACCGGGAACTGGCGCAGCCGGCGCCTTAGCGAGGCCGCAGCCGATTTCGAACTGACGGCTGAATACAACGATTTGAGCGCTTCCGCGAAGGCTGAATACATCCGCCGCCGCGACATTGCCCTGTCCGGCACCTTCGATCCGGTAAATGTCGTCTTCGCTGTAACCTACGTTCGTGGTGCCAAGCCCGTGGAGTCAACGGGACCGACAGGACTGTAGACGTGCGATATCAAGACGGGCGTTGAGACGTGCGATTTGTTCGCCTTCCTGACCACCGAGCCCAGCGAGCCGGTTCGGTCGGTACACCACAAAGCGATGCCAGTGATCCTGATGACCCAGGAGGATCGCGACGTCTGGATGCAAGCCCCTTGGGAAGAAGCGAAGGCTCTGCAGCGGGCATTGCCGGATGATGTGCTCACGACCCTTTTAGGTGCGGTCGAGAGAACTGCCGGCAATGGAGTCCGGGAGCTTGGAATGGGGCGGGCAACGGTAGCCAAAGCTTGAAACGCCTCCCGACGGGAGAGAACCCATGTTCGAGTACCAAAGACATGCCGAAGTGCGGCCGCTATTCCGTACCTTGAGAGCCCGTCCCTCCGACACCTCAGGGATCCAAGGCAGATCGACCATCTGGCCGAGGAAATCGTCACTGCTGTCGACCGCTCTGCTCCGCTTTGGGAGAAGTGGGACGCGACGCGGGCAGAGCTTCTGAAGGCGGCCGGGAAGACTTGGATTCCAATCGAGGATTTGGTCGTCTTCCTCAACAGTCTGGCCGGACAACGCCTGACTATAACCGACGTCACGCAGAGGCTCCGGGCATTTCAGGAGGAGCCGTACACGGACCTCTATCCAGACGAGCGCGTGAGAGACGCCTGCTTGGCTCTGTATGCGGCCGAGGTGGAGGCGGGCACCGAACTGCCGGCCATCGTTGGTGCACTCCAGGAGTTCGCTGAAGAGGAAGAGAGGCGCTTGGACGACGAGCATCGAGAGAAGTTGAAAGCCGCGCAGGCGGCCGAACGCTTAGCCCTGGAACGCAGGTTCCTGTCAGGCGCGGATTGCAAGTGGACGCCATTGGAAGGGTCGAAGGCGCTCTTCATGCGCAAAAACGGCCGCGCCTTTCGCCTGACTCCGACCAAGGAAAAGCGCTGGGAGCTGCACCGGATCGAGGAAGCTACGGAAGCTGGAGACCTGCTCGGAATCTACGCGACGCGGAGTGCGGCGAATAAGGTGATCGACAAGATCGCCTATGAAACGGAGGTCCGCTGATCCTTCAGGCCCTCCTCCTACCTAGGTGCGCTGCCTCCTACCCGCTCAACGAGCGGACTTTAGCCATTCCTGGAGGAGTTTCAGGGGGTCACGTCACCCGGTCCGGTAGCTCAGAGCGTGGCGGCGAGTGGTGATCAGCTCTGATTACATCTTTAAGCATATGCCAACTCATGCGACCGTCGCCCTAAAAGAACAACGGTCGGGGTAGTCGGTTGCTCAAGGCGGACTCCATTGAGCGGATTGCGGGGCTGGCAGGCGGCTGCGTTTGGCTGGCTTTCAACGGTGGCGTGGAAGCCGGCGTTGTTGGCGCAGTTGCCGCCACTGGCTTGGCAGCCGCCACTATTGATCTCACTCGAAAGACCGGGCCGGAATCGCAAGGAGGCCTAAAGAAGGTAATCCGATCGGTCAGAAAAGATTTCGACACGTGGGCGACAGGCGAGCGGGTCGACCTTTCGGGCGAACTCCTGGCTGCGGAGGACGCACTCGTCCAAGAACTTCATGGCTGTATGCTTGATAGACGCGCGCTCGCCCAGGCAGCCCTTGATCCGGACGGCTTCCCTGCTTCGGCCACTCGCCTGATCCTAAACGCCCTAGCGGACCGATCACCACTCTTCCGAGAGCACGCCGGCCTGGTCGTCGGTCGAGACTTCGCGACAACGGTGATATCCTCCGCCTTGCGAGCCGCAGTGGAGCAGCGCGCCTATTTCGAACAACTGCAGCCCCATCTGATGTTCGAAGCCCTGAAGGGCATCGGCGTGATCCAGCGCGATGTGACCAGCCTAGTCCGGAAAAGCGATGCCACCTATCTAATGGTGACGCGGATGTTCGAGGCCCTAAATGTTGCCGGCTCCATTGAGCGCGCGACTGAACTCGGTCTCAGCAACCGGCAGGTTCTAAATCTACTCAAGGCATTCGCGCTCGACCATGTCGCTTTAGAAAATGCGGAAACCATGTTGCTCGAGGCCGCGACACGCTTGCGCGAACTGGAAGCACTGCATGCGAGAACGCGCTATGATCCCGGCCATGACGGTGATGCGGTCAAGACCTCCGCAGAGAATGCCCTTGCTGACGCTGATATTCCTGCGGCCACCGCCCTCATTGTAAGCGAATTTGTACGCGCCCGCATCGAAGACGGCGATCGCCGGTATGATCCGGAACTGCGCCGGTTGTTTGTGTCCCGGCGTCGCAGAACTATCGGCGCTTCGATTCTTAGTTTTGCGGATCGGCTCATTCCCGGCTGGGCTTGGACCTTCAATCGACTGCATCCAAACCGGGACCCGCCCAGTCTTCTCTTGCCGAGAAAAGCAGACGCGAAAAGCAGCCCTCCTCTGGAAGAAGGATCTACCGAGGAGCAAATCGGTGACTTTTTGGCGATTGATGAGGTGAAGATCGAATTCGGCTATGCGCTGCTCTCCCTGATCAGTGACGTGGAGGGTCGCCGCCTAACCGATCAGGTCCGTGCGCTACGCCGCGCACTCGCGCAGGAGTTCGGCTTCGTCATGCCCTCAGTCCGCATCCTCGATAGCATGAAGCTAGCTCCACAAGGCTACCTGGTTCGCATCATGGAGATGGAGGCCGGTGCCGGCGAGATCCGGCTGGGCTCGCTGCTCGCCATGGACCCTGCCGGGCGCCAGGTCGAACTGCCAGGCGAACACACCAAAGACCCGGCCTTTGGCTTGCCCGCCACTTGGATCGACGAAAGCCTGCGCGAGGAGGCCAGCTTCCGGGGCTACACGATCGTTGATCCCTCGACGGTGGTCACAACTCACCTGACCGAAATCCTAAAGGAGAATATGAGCGAGCTCCTTTCGTATACAGCGACAGCCAAACTCGTTGATACTCTGAGCCCGCAACATCGCTCACTATTGGAACTGCGTGCGAAAGACGCCGCCATAGCCACCCTACAGCGGGTCCTTCAGGGTCTGCTTGAAGAAAGGGTGTCGATCCGTGATTTGGGGCGCATCACCGAAGCAGTTGCTGAATGCGCCGGGGAGGACATGACATTCCTCGCCATGATTGAACACGTACGCAGTCGCCTCGCCCGTCAGCTCTGTTGGCAGAACAAGGCCGAAGATGGCACACTTCCCATCGTGACTCTTTCTACAAGTTGGGAGCGCGCTTTCTCCGAATCCCTCGTGGGAGATGGCCCGGAAAAGCAACTTGCCATGTCGCAGACGGAGCTCCAGAATTTCATTCGTAGAACTAGAGAAGTCTTTGAGCGCGCTGCGATGGCGGGAGAGTTTGCGGTACTTCTAACTGGTCCCGAAGCCCGGCCTTACGTCCGTTCGATTATCAAGCGCTTCAGGGGGCAGACGGTCGTCATGAGCCAAAACGAAGTGCATCCGAAGGCCCGCTTACGGACGATTGGATCAATCTGAGCTCGCCCGAAAATTAGCAGCTAGCCAGACGGGTCAGCGCGCTGCGCTTTGCCTGCCGGTCGAGTGTGCAGGTATAGCGCAGGTCGGAATTTCGGAGCTTCCCACCGGAAGGCACCTTAACTTGGGAACGTCGAAATCACCCGCTTCGGCCAGACTGGGAAGGGGTTGGGTCAGCCGACTTTCGAAGCCGCAGGTGGCCCTTCAAACCCATGCCGGCACTGGGTTTGCCCGGTCGGCTTGCCTGGATTTCGTAATGCGGGGGTCAGGTGTTCGAGTCACCTAAGCGGCACCATTCTTTTCCGATAACGCCGTGATCCTGTAGATTGTCCCGCGAATCAGGGGGCGATCATGCGGATCCACAGACTTCTCGCAGCAGCAGCAGCGCTCTCTCTGGCCGGACCGGCCATGGCCCAGGATCATGGGGTCGGGCATGAAACGGCTCCGGCAGCCCATGGACCCGGCTGGTCCTACTCGGGGCCCAACGGACCCGAATACTGGGCCCGGCTGGACGCGGCCTTTGCCACGTGCGCGGCGGGTCAGCAGGAAAGCCCGATCGACCTGTCCGATGCCATATCCGCCGACCTCGGCCCGCTGGACCTGCAATGGCGACGTCTGCCCGCCCGCGTGTTCGACACCGGCCATGCCATCCAGGTCGAGATATCGCCGGGCTCAAACCTGACGATGGGCAAAAAGGGCTACCAGCTGCTGCAGTTCCACGTGCACCAGCCCAGCGAGCATCTGCTGAACGGGCATCGCTATCCGCTGGAGATCCATTTCGTCCACACGGCACCGGACGGAACCCTCGGGGTCGTCGGGGTCTTCGCCGAGCCGGGCGCAAACAATCCGGCCCTGCAAACCGTGCTGGCGGCGGCCGCCACAGCCGGGGAGGCAGACGACCGTCCCACGCTGGACCTGACCGCCCTCCTGCCCGAACAGCGCGACTATTTCCGCTATGAGGGCTCCCTGACGACGCCGCCCTGCAGCGAGACCGTGGACTGGGCCGTGCTCGCGACCCCCATCACGGTGTCGGAGGCCCAGATCGAGGCCTTCTCGCGCCTGCATCCCGGCAACACCCGGCCGCTCCAGCCCCTGAACCGGCGGTTCCTGCTGCGCTCGGGGCGCTGATGGGAAGCCACGCTCGCACGATCCCTTGATCGTATAAGCATATCTTTATATGTCTGCGCGCACCCTCGGCCCTTCGGCTGCCCGGAGCGATCCCCCTTGTCCCGTTCTTCCTTCCTCTTTACCTCGGAAAGCGTTTCCGAAGGCCATCCCGACAAGGTCGCGGACCGCATCTCCGACACGGTCGTGGACCTGTTCCTGTCCAAGGATCCGTATGCGCGGGTGGCGTGCGAGACCCTGACCACGACCAACCTGGTGGTGCTGGCCGGCGAGATCCGCGGCGAGGGCGTCATGGACACGGCGGGCCACTGGGCCCCCGGCGTCGAGGCCGAGATCGAGGCTGCCGTGCGCGCCGCCGTGCGCGACATCGGCTATGAACAGACCGGCTTCCACTGGGACAGGTTCGAATTCATCAACCGCCTGCACGGCCAGTCGGCCGACATTGCCGTGGGCGTGGACGCGGCCGGCAACAAGGATGAGGGCGCGGGAGACCAGGGCATCATGTTCGGCTATGCCTCGAACGAGACGCCCGAGCTGATGCCGGCGACGCTGCAGTACAGCCACAACATCCTGAAACGTCTGGCCGAGGTCCGCCACGGCGGCGACAGGCGTCTGGAGCCCGACGCCAAGAGCCAGGTCACCATCCAGTACGAGGACGGCAAGCCGGTCCGGGCGACCTCGATCGTGCTGTCGACCCAGCATGCGCCGGGCCTGTCGTCGGCGGACGTGGCCGCCATCGTCAAACCGCACATCCTCGCGGTCCTGCCCGAGGGCTTCACTGACGAGAACACCGTCTGGCACATCAATCCGACCGGGATCTTCGAGATCGGTGGACCCGACGGCGACGCGGGCGTGACGGGGCGCAAGATCATCGTCGACACCTACGGCGGCGCGGCCCCCCACGGCGGCGGGGCCTTCTCCGGCAAGGACCCGACCAAGGTCGACCGTTCGGCCGCCTATGCCTGCCGCTACCTGGCCAAGAATGTCGTGGCCGCCGGTCTGGCCGACCGCTGCACCATCCAGATCTCCTACGCCATCGGCGTGGCCAAGCCCCAGTCGATCCACGTCGACCTGCACGGCACCGGCAAGGGCGCGGTGAACGAAGCCGTGCTGGAAGCGAACATTCTGGGCCTGATCGGCGGGGCGACGCCCCGCGCGATCCGCGAACATCTGGGCCTGAACAAGCCGATCTATGCCCGCACCTCGGCCTATGGCCATTTCGGCAGGACCCCGGACGCCGATGGCGGTTTCAGCTGGGAAAAGACCGATCTGGTCGATCAGCTGAAGGCCCTGGCCTGACATGATGCGGCGGTCCGGTCGGCCTGACCGGACCGCCGCATCTTCTTTCCGGCACCGTGAGGCTCTACACAGCGCCGATGCCCGCCTCACGTCCCCGATCTGAACAGTCAGAACCCCGCAGCCCCGACGCGCCCCTGCGCTCGTTCGGCCGCATCAAGTCGCGCGCCGTCAAGCCGCGGCAGGCGGCCCTGTTCGACACCCTGATGCCCCGGGTCCGCCTGCCGGACCCTGCGGCGGGCCCCATTGATCCCGCAACCCTGATGCCCGCCGCGACGGAGGTTTGGCTCGAGATCGG
Source organism: Brevundimonas sp. R86498 (assembly GCF_044598075.1). Taxonomy (GTDB): domain Bacteria; phylum Pseudomonadota; class Alphaproteobacteria; order Caulobacterales; family Caulobacteraceae; genus Brevundimonas. The sequence continues at coordinate 797,142 of NZ_CP139004.1, forward strand.
CTTCGGCGGCGGCGAGCATCTGGCGGCCCAGGCGGCGGCCCATCCTGAAGCCCTGATGATCGGCTGCGAGCCCTTCATCAACGGGGTGGCCTCCGCCCTGCGTCATATCGAGGAAGGCGGACTGACGAACGTCCGCCTGCACGCCGACGATGCGCGGGCCGTGGTCGAGGCCCTGCCGGACGCGTCGCTGGACCGAATCATGATCCTGTTCCCCGACCCTTGGCACAAGGCGCGCCACAACAAGCGCCGCCTGATCCAGCCGGCCTTCGCGGCCGACCTCGCCCGCGTGCTGAAGCCGGGTGGACGACTGCGGTTCGTCACCGACTGGAAGGACTATGCCGGCTGGGCGCTGGAGCGATTCCTCGCCACGCCGAGCCTGACGTGGCTGGCCGACGAGGCGGCCGACTGGCGCATCGCCCCGGCTGACCATGTCGTCACCCGCTATGAGGAAAAGCGGCTCGGGGACACCGATCCGCTCTTTCTCGAGTTCGAACGAACCTGATCGATCGTCGGTCGTCTGAACCTGGCCATACCGGGGCCGGCGCCAGTGCCTTGGCGTTGTTGGTCTCTTTGGTCAGGACCTGGCGACTTTTTTGACCGGTTTGGACCTGGTCGCAAGGCCTCGCCTGACCCGGGTCGATTGGCTCAGGCCTGACGAAACCCGAGCACGTCCTGCATGTCATAGAAGCCCGGCTTGCGGGTCCGGACCCAGGCGGCGGCGGCAATGGCCCCCTTGGCGAACAGGGACCGGTCGATGGCCGAATGGCTGAGGGTCAGCGTCTCGTCGTCCGAGGCGAAAAGGACGGTGTGGTCGCCGACGATGCCCCCGGCCCGGACCGAGGCGAACCCGATCGACCCGACCTTACGCGGCTCTCCCACGCCGTTGTGGGGCGGACTGCGGAGGTCGGCGAGATCATGCCCGCGGCCGGCGGCTGCAGCCTCACCCAGCATCAGGGCCGTGCCCGAGGGGGCGTCAATCTTCTTCCTGTGGTGGGCCTCGGTGATCTCGATATCCCAGTCCCGCGCGTCCAGGCGGAGCGCGGCATGTTCGACCAGACCGATGAGGATGTTTACGCCGAGCGAGAAGTTGCCGCTGCGGACAATCGCGATCCGCTCGGACGCGGCAGCCAGGGTCGCTTCCTGCTCGGGGGTGAACCCGGTCGAGCCGATCACCAGGGCCGGGCCGCCCCGTTCGGCGCAGGTTTTCGCCAGCGCCGTCGAGGCCTCGGCGGTCGAAAAGTCGATGACGACGTCGCACAGACCCAGTTCCGGCGTCTCACCCCAGTCGAAGCGGACCGGAACCATGACATCCTCGCGCGCATCCAGCGCCTGGCTTACGGCCCGACCCATCCGGCCCCGTGCACCCGAAATCCCGACGTGGAACAACTCGCTCAACCCCCCGCCACCCGGCCCATGATCACTGGGCGTTCTCGCGCGAGGTCCGGGCATCGTCCTCGGCCCCCAGAATATCAGCCCAGAACCGTTTGGCCTTGCCGGCAAAACTGGAATTGCGCGGGTTCTGGCTGTCGCCAAAGGACGCCGCCAGTTCCTGCATCAACTCTTTCTGGCGCGCCGTGAGGTCGGTCGGGGTTTCAACGAACAGTTCCACCACCAGATCGCCGCGCTGACGGCCGTTCAGATGGGGCATGCCCTTGCCGCGGATCCGGATCGTCTTACCGGTCTGGGCTCCCGCGGGCACCTGAACCGGTGCCCGGCACTCCCCGTCGCACGCCGTGGAGGTCAGACAGGGTGCCTCGATATCGCCGCCCAGGGCCGCAACGGTCATGGGGACGGGCACGGTGCAGAGCAGGTCCAGGTTGTCCCGTTCGAACAGGTCGTGCGGGGTGACCGCCAGGAAGACATACAGATCGCCGCGCGGGCCGCCCCGGGTCCCGGCATCGCCCTCGCCCGACAGGCGGATGCGGGAGCCTTCGTCCACACCGGCCGGAATCTTCAACGACAGTTTGCGCGTCTTGCGAACCTGTCCGTGGCCGTGACAGCTGCCGCACACATCGGCCGGTGCCAGCCGCTGGCCCTGTCCGCCGCAAGAGGGGCAGGTCCGTTCCATCTGGAAGAATCCGTTGGCCTGCCGTACCCGACCCGCGCCGTTGCAGGTCGAACAGGTGCTGGCCTTTGCCCCCGGCTTCGCGCCCGAGCCATCACAGGTCTCGCAGGTCGCTGTGGTGGGGACAGCGATTTCCACCTCCGCGCCGCGGTAGGCCTGCTCGAGGGTGATCTCGAGGTCGTAGCGCAGGTCCGAGCCGCGTCGCGGGCCATTCGACTGCCGACGGCCGCCGAATACGTCGCCAAAGGCGTCACCGAAGACCTGGGAGAAGATGTCGTTGACGTCGTGGAAGCCCTGCTGGCCCCCACCACCGCCACCGTTGACCCCCGCGTGGCCGTAGCGGTCATAGGCCGCCCGCTTCTGGTCGTCGGACAGGACGGTATAGGCCTCCGACAGCTCCTTGAACTTGGCCATCGAGGCTTCGGATCCGCCGTTGCGGTCCGGGTGATGCTCCATCGCCAGCTTGCGATAGGCGGATTTCAGGCCGGCGGCGTCGATCGTCCGATCAACTCCCAGCACCTCGTAATAATCACGCGCCATGCGCAGATCGTCCTCTGCCAACCCCGGACATACCGTTCACGTCGCCGACCGTGCGGCGCAAGCGGTGTGTCGCCCCCAAAGAGACATGGGTGCCGGGTGGGATGATGCAAGTTTCATGAAAGCCACGATCCTCCCCCGCGGCGCGGGGGAGGATCACTGGGCTCAGGCGCTCTTCTTCTGGTCGTCGTCGTCCGAGACTTCCTCGAACTCGGCGTCGACCACGCCGTCGTCGGCGGGAGCGTCGTCACCGCCCGAGGCGGCGTTCTGGGCATACATGGCCTCGCCCAGCTTCATCGAAGCCTGGACCAGGGTGTTGGTCTTGGTCCGGATGTCTTCTGGATCCGTCCCATCACGGGCGGTCTTCAGCTCGGCCAGGCCGGTCTCGATGGCGGCCTTCTCGTCCACACCGACCTTGTCGCCATGCTCGGCCATGGCTTTTTCGGTCGAGTGGATCAGGCTGTCGGCCGCGTTCTGGGCCTCGACCAGGGCCTTGCGTTCCTTGTCGGCCGTGGCGTTGGCCTCGGCTTCCTTGACCATCTTGTCGATGTCAGCGTCCGAAAGACCACCGTTGGCCTGGATGCGGATGGACTGTTCCTTGTTGGTCGCCTTGTCCTTGGCCGAGACGTTGACGATGCCGTTGGCGTCGATGTCGAAGGCGACCTCGATCTGCGGCATGCCGCGCGGCGAGGGCGGAATGCCCATCAGGTCGAACTGACCCAGCATCTTGTTGTCCGACGCCATCGGCCGCTCGCCCTGGAAGACCCGGATGGTCACGGCCGACTGATTGTCGTCAGCGGTTGAGAACACCTGGCTCTTCTTGGTCGGGATCGTTGTGTTGCGCTCGATCAGCGGGGTGAACACGCCGCCCAGGGTCTCGATCCCCAGGGTCAGCGGAGTCACGTCCAGAAGCAGGACGTCCTTGACGTCGCCCTGCAGCACGCCGGCCTGCACGGCAGCACCGAGCGCGACGACCTCGTCGGGGTTCACGCCCTTGTGCGGCTCCTTGCCGAAGAAGGCCTTCACGGCCTCCTGCACCTTGGGCATGCGGGTCATGCCGCCGACCAGGACCACTTCGTCGATGTCCGAGGCCTTCAGGCCCGCGTCCTTCAGCGCCTTGGCGCAGGGCTCGATGGTGCGCTGGATCAGGTCGTCGACGAGGGCTTCCAGCTTGGCGCGCGACAGTTTGATGTTCAGGTGCAGCGGGCCCGAGGCATTCATGGTGATGAACGGCAGATTGACCTCGTACTGGGTCGTGGAGCTGAGCTCCTTCTTGGCCTTCTCGGCTTCCTCGCGCAGGCGCTGCAGGGCCAGCTTGTCCTGACGCAGGTCGACGCCCTGTTCCTTCTTGAACTCGTCGGCCAGATAGTCGGCCAGACGCACGTCGAAGTCCTCGCCGCCGAGGAAGGTGTCGCCGTTGGTCGACTTCACCTCGAACACGCCGTCGCCGATCTCGAGAATCGAGACGTCGAAGGTGCCGCCGCCGAGGTCATAGACGGCAATCTTCTGGCCGTCGTTCTTGTCGAGGCCATAGGCCAGGGCCGCCGCGGTCGGCTCGTTGATGATGCGCAGGACTTCCAGGCCAGCGATCTTGCCGGCGTCCTTGGTCGCCTGACGCTGGCTGTCGTTGAAATAGGCGGGAACGGTGATGACGGCCTGGGTGACCTTGTCGCCCAGATAGGCCTCCGCGGCCTCCTTCATCTTGATCAGGGTGAAAGCCGAGATCTGCTGCGGGGAGTAGTCCTTGCCGTTGGCGCGCACCCAGGCGTCGCCGTTCGGACCCTTGACGATCTCGTAGGGCACCATGCCCTTGTCCTTGGCGACCACAGGGTCGTCAAAGTTGCGACCGATCAGTCGCTTGATGGCAAAGAAGGTGTTGGCAGGGTTGGTCACCGCCTGACGACGCGCCGGCTGGCCCACCAGGGTCTCGCCGCCATCCTGGATGGCGACCACCGACGGGGTCGTGCGATTGCCCTCGGCGTTTTCGATGACCTTGGGGTTCTTGCCGTCCATCACGGCCACACACGAGTTGGTGGTGCCGAGGTCGATACCGATGATCTTGGCCATGAGCCTTATGTCTCTCCGTCTGGCGGGCGATGCGGCGGCCTTGTCGAAAAGCGCCGCGCTTGACCGCCCCCGTTTGGTTTGGACCGGTCCGCAGAAGCACGGACACGGCAGGTTGGGGTCGTTCCCGGATGAAACCCCACGGATCGCGGGGTCTCTCGGGCTGGTCCGGATATGGGAAAGTCGTCATGCCCCGCAAGGGCCTCATGCACCCGGCATGCCGAATCCGCAGGAGTCAGGCCTTATCGGGTGCGTCAAACCGCAGCCTGGGGCAGGATAACAGCCAATTGCGGGTTCCACCCCGCGTTTTCCGGCTGCTGCCAATGTCCCTGACGTCGCCCTCCCGTCCGCGACTGGCCACCACGATCGCGTTCGCCGCCGGCATGGCCTGGCTTGCGGAATCACCCGGTCTGGCCTCAACCGGCGGCCTCTCTCACCTGATGGGGCCCACACCGACGACGCAGGCCCAGGATGGCTACAACCGCAATGTCCGGGTTCATAACCAGACCGGCTGGACCATGACCCGCCTGCAGGCCTCCAGCGCCGGGGGATGGAGCCAGGATCTGCTTCGGGCCGGGACATTGTCGCCGGGGCAGAGCCGGGTATTGAGCATCGACGATGGCTCGGGTGGCTGTCGCTATGCGCTGCGGGCCGAATTCGACAACGGTCAGACCCTGGAGAGAAGCGGGATCAACGCCTGTCAGATCGCCGACTATTATTTCACGCGCTAGGCTCTGCTAGGAGGGCGGATGGAGCCCTTTCACGATCTGCCCGGGTTTCTCTACTGGCCCGGCCGGCTGGATGAGCCCGCCCGGATCGCCCTGCTGGCCGAGGTCGAGGCGGCGCTGGCCCTCGCCCCCCTTTATCGGCCCGTGACGCCTGGCGGAAAGCCGTTTTCCGTACAGATGAGCAATCTGGGCCCCCTGGGCTGGGTCTCGGACCGGGCGGGCTATCGCTATCAGCCCACCCACCCCGGGACCGGCGCTGTCTGGCCGCCGATCCCGCCCATCCTGCTTGATCTCTGGACTGCCCTCACCGGTTGGCCGGAGCCCCCGGACGCCTGTCTAGTCAATCTTTACCGGGACACGGCGCGAATGGGGCTGCATCAGGACCGGGACGAGGCAGACCTCAGCGCGCCGGTGCTGTCCGTGTCGCTTGGTGACACGGCCGTGTTCCGCATCGGCCCGGCGAGCGGAGGCCCGACCCGGTCACTGCGGCTGTCGTCAGGGGATGTCTGCGCGCTCACGGGTCCCGCGCGGCTGGCCCGGCATGGCATTGACCGGCTGCTGGCCGGGTCGTCACAGCTGATACCGGGCGGGGGACGCATCAACCTGACCCTGAGGCGCGCGACCTGAGGTCACGGGGCGTTGACTCGACGGAGCGGCCCCGCCTCGTCACAGTCAAGCCAGACCCGCGAGGAGCCCCCCATGACCGTCCTGATCCGCCCCGAAGGCCCTGTCGCCGACGATTTCCGCCCCTCACGACGCAGCCTCGCCGGTCTGGGGGCCGGTGTCGTGTTCACAGGCTATGCGGTCGCGGCCCTGGCGCAGGACGCGATGCCGATCACGACCGACAGCGTAGGGCTGGAGACCGGTACGGTCAGCTACCCGTCCGCCGACGGGTTCGATCTGCCAGCCTATGTGGCACGCCCCGAGGGCGAGGGCCCCTTCCCTGTCGTCATCGTGGTTTCGGAGATCTTCGGGCTGCACGCCTATATCCAGGACGTTGCCCGGCGTCTGGCGAAGGCCGGCTACGCCGCCGTCGCCCCGGCCTTCTTCGTGCGGGTCGAGGATCCTGCCCCCCTCGCCGACATGCAGCGGATTCAGGCCATCGTCGCGGCGGCCGGCTATGAACAGGTCATGGGCGATATCGCCGCGACCCTGGAATGGGCCTCGGGCCAGCTGTGGGCCAATACCGACAAGGTCGGCATCACCGGCTTCTGCTGGGGCGGCAAGGTGGTGTGGCAGGCCGCGGCCCGGTTCGCTGCCATCGATGCGGGCGTGGCCTGGTATGGACGACTGGCTCCTCCGGCCAATGCCACGCCGGAGCAGCGGACGGCCGGAGCCCCCTTCCCGGTCGATCTGGCCGGCGATCTGAAGGGGGTCGTGATCGGCAACTACGGCTCTGCCGACGGTGGGATTCCCAATGACACGGTGGCCGCCATGCAGGCGGCCCTGGAAGCCGCCGGGGCGACAGAAAGCGGGATCAAGCTGTATCCCGACGCCCCGCACGGCTTTCATGCCGACTACCGCGCATCCTATCGCGCGGCCGAGGCAGCGGATGGATGGGCCCGTCTGCTGGCCCTGTTCGAGGCGAAACTGAAGTGAGCGTGCCCCTTCCTGCGATTGCGGGGAAGGGCGCAGGTTGACTCAGGCGGTGCCGTCAAAGGTACCGCCGCTTTCGGTCGGGGCGGCCCCGTAGGGGTTTGCGCCCTGCGGTCCGGACCCCTTGGCAGCTACGACGACCATGGCCGGGCGCACGGTGCGGCCGAACAGTTCATAGCCGGCCTGCATGGTCTGGAGCACGCTGCCGCCCGGCACCTCGGTCGAGGGCTGTTCCATCATCGCCTGATGCAGGTGTGGATCGAAAGTCTCGCCGGGGCCCGGCGCGACCCGCTTCAGGCCATTGGTCTCGAACGCCTGCAGCAGGGATTTCTGGGTCAGCTCCAGACCCGTCACCAGCCCGGCCTCGCCGGCATCGGCGTTCTTGGGCGCGGCCATCAGGGCGCGTTCCAGATTGTCGGCCACGCCCAGAAGGTCCTTGGCGAACCTCTGGATGGCGAAGGCGCGGGCATCGTTCATCTGGGTTTCGGTGCGGCGCTTGACGTTGTCGGCCTCGGCCGCGGCACGCAGGGCGCGGTCCTTCCACTGATCCCGCTCGGCGATCACGGCGTCGAGGGGGGCCAGATTGTCGGGATCGGCATCCAGCCCCGCCTCGGCGTTGGCCAGGGCCTCGTCCAGCTGGGTTTCAAGGTCGTTCGGGTCTTGGGTGTCGGTCACGTGTCTTGTCCGTCCAGGATGCGCCCCAGCACCCGGGCGGTGTAGTCCACCAACGGGATGATGCGGGCGTAGTTCAGTCGCGCGGGTCCGATCACGCCGATGGCGCCCAGAACCCGCTGTCGGCCCGTCATATAGGGCGCCGCGACGACGGCGGAACCCGAAAGCGAAAAGAGTTGCGTTTCCGCACCGATGAAAATGCGCACGCCCTGGGCCGCATCGACCCCGTCCAGCAGACCGATCAACTGTTCCTTCTGCTCCAGATCGTCGAACAGAACCCGGACGCGTTCCAGATCCTCGGCCGCGCCGGCGTCCTGCAGCAGATTGGCCCGGCCCCGCACGATCAGGGAGCGCTGGCGGTCGGGCCCGCCCGACCAGGCCGCCAGCCCTTCCTCGACCAATCGGGCTGCGGCGGCGTCAAGGTCCTTGCGCGCTGCATTCAGTTCGGCCCCCATCTCCTGGCGGGCTTCGGAGAGACGGCGGCCCTTGAGGCGCGCATTCAGGAAGTTGGACGCCTCCTGCAGGGTCGAGGGCGTGACCCCGGCCGCCAGCGGCATCAGCCGGTTCTCGACGGTGCCGTCGTCCGCCACCAGCACCGCGAGCGCCTGACCGGAGCCGAGGGCCACGAACTCCACGTGTTTGACGCCGGCGTCCCGAACAGGACTGGCCACGATCCCCGCTCCGCCGGCCAGACCCGACAGCAGGGCCGAGGCCTCGTTGAGCGCCTCCTGGAACCCCTTGCCGCGGCCGATCAGGCGGGCGTCGATCTCGCGCCGCTCCTCCGAGCCGATGTCGCCGATCTCCAGCAGACCATCGACGAACAGCCGCAGGCCGGCATGGGTCGGGATCCGTCCCGCCGAGGTGTGCGGGGCCGCGAGCAGGCCGGCCAGCGTCAGGTCCTGCATGGTGTTGCGGATCGAGGCCGGGGACAGATGCACGCCGCCGCGCGAGACGGTCCGCGATCCGACCGGCTCGCCGGTCTCGAGATAGGTCTCGACGACACTGCGGAAGATGTCGCGGGCCCGCTGATCCAGGGCCGCGAGCCCCGCATAGTGGGGCGTCATCAGGGGGCTGAGCGGCAGTGTCATCGGCTGCGGGCCTCCCAGTCCGGCCGGGTCAGCCGGTGGACCAGGCAGTCGTCCCCGTCGAACATGCGCCGCCCCTCCGGCCGGAAGCCCAGCCTCCGGTAGAAGCGGATCGCGGCTGTATTCCTGTTGAGCGGATCGATTACGATGGCCTCCACGGCGGGATCGGCGAAGCAGCGGTCGATCATCTGGCTCATCATCGCCGTGCCGACGCCCCGTCCCAACCATTCGGCCGGTCCGATCCAGATGTCGATGGCCCTCAGGTTCGGCTCGATCTCGCCCCAGTAGTGGCTGGGCTCCGTCTCGGGGTCACACACCGCCATTACGCCGACAGGACGGCCTTCGACCTCCGCGATCACATAGGTCAGTTCATAGGCGGAGTTTGACAGCTCATCGGTCCAGTCGATGCCGTCAAAGGCGACCTCGGCCTCCGGATCGTCGCTGGAGCAGGCGATGACGTGGGGTTCGCGGTCCCAGGCGGCCAGAAGCGCTGCGTCGGCCGGTGTCGCGGGTCGCAGGGTCACCACCGGGGGCGACGACGGTGTCACCTGACGTTCGGGGGCATACAGGCTCATGGTTTCAGGATAAGCACGCCGGCCCGTTCCGCAACGCCCTGAGGCCCCGATCATGCGCCCCTCCGACCGCACCCCCGAGCAGCTCCGCACCGTGACCCTCGAAACGGGCATCAACCGCTATGCGGAGGGGTCCTGCATGGTCTCGTTCGGCCACACGAAGGTGCTGGTGACGGCCTCGGTGGAGGAAAACGTCCCGGGCTGGATGCGCGGCAAGGGGGCGGGCTGGGTCACGGCCGAATACGGCATGCTGCCCCGGGCGACCCACACCCGTGGCCGGCGCGAGGCTGCGGCGGGCAAGCAGACCGGCCGGACCCAGGAAATCCAGCGCCTGATCGGCCGATCGCTGCGCGCCGTGGTCGATCTGAAGGCGCTGGGCGAGCGTCAGGTGCTGATCGACTGCGATGTGATCCAGGCCGATGGCGGTACCCGCACGGCCTCCATCACCGGGGCCTGGGTCGCGATGGCCTCGGCGCTGGGCTATTTGCGGGCCGAGGGTGTGCTGAAGGCCGATCCGATCCTGGACCAGGTCGCGGCCGTTTCCTGCGGGGTGTTCGCCGACACGCCCGTGCTGGACCTCGACTACGAGGAAGATTCCAATGCCGAGGCCGACGGCAATTTCGTGCTGACCGGCGCGGGAACCATCGTCGAGATCCAGGCCACAGGCGAGAAGCGGGGCTTCTCGCGCCCGGAATTCGACCGCCTGTTCGAACTGGCCGAGCTGGGGTGCCGGGACCTGTTCACCCTGCAGAAGGCCGCCGTCGACCGGGCGCTCGCCCAACAGGCGTAGCGGGGTTCCCCGAACCGCCGAACGGGGCCATCGTCGGGTTTTCCAGATCGCCCGGAGACGACCCATGGCCCGTGTTCCCGCCGCCCTCGCCCTCATGATGGCCATGGCCCTCTCTGCGTGCGGATCGCCCGAGACCCCGCCCGCCACGGAACCGGCTGCGACCGCCGTCGAGCAGACGCCGGTCATGCCCGACGACGCGCCGCCACAGGAGGAGGGCGTTGGCGTCGCGCAGGATACGGGGGGCACGGAGGGCGGCTCCTGCACCGACAGCGTTGGGTCCGCCGCCGCGATCCGCCTCGCCGAGCGCTGCACCATGGTCAGCCCGGCCAGCCACCCGCCCTGCAACCCGGACAACCCCTGCGCCCTGATCCAAGACGAGATCGACCGCGCCTGCGGCCAGTACGGGCCGGATGAGGCGAAGCCGGCGGAGTGCGCCGCGTAGTCACTTTCGTCATCCTCCGGCGAGCGCAGCGAGACCGGGGGACCCAGCGGCGCGCGAGAGCGCGAACCTGTCGCGAACGCGACACCCTCCGGCATGGCACCTGAACAGGTCGCCTTCGGCGCCGCTGGGTCCTCCGGTCTGCGCCGCAAGCGCGGCTTGCCGGAGGATGACGAAAGCAAGAAAAAGGCCCCGCTGTTGCCAGCGGGGCCTCGTTTCTTTCAGCGAGACCGCCGGGGATCAGTCCCGACGGCTGCGGCCGCGACCGCGATCGCCGCCACGGTCTCCGCCGCCTTCACGCTTCTTGCCGCCGCCGCCGGTGTCTTCGGTCAGGGGGGGCTCGCCGCGCTCGGCGCGCTCGGCATTGATCTTGTCGGTCAGGTCCTCACCGGTGGCCTGATCGACGACCTTCATCGACAGCTTGGTCTTGCCGCGATCGTCGAAGCCGAGGAACTTGACCTTGACCTCCTGGCCTTCCGACAGAACGTCGGCAGGGTTGGAGACGCGCTCGAGCGCGATCTGGGACACGTGGACCAGACCGTCCTTGGCCCCGAAGAAGTTCACGAAGGCACCGAAGTCGACGACCTTCACGACCTTGCCGGAGTAGATCATGCCGGGCTCGGGCTCGGACACGATCGAGGAGATCCAGTTCTTGGCGGCGTCGATCTTCTCCTGGTCCGAGGCAGCGATCTTCACCGTGCCGTCGTCCTCAATGTTGATCTTGGCGCCGGTCTTTTCGACGATCTCGCGGATGATCTTGCCGCCGGTGCCGATGATGTCGCGGATCTTGTCGACCGGAACCTTGATGGATTCGATCTTCGGCGCGTATTCGCCCAGCTCGGTGCGGGCACCGTCGATGGCCTTGTCCATCTCGTCGAGGATGTGAAGGCGGCCGGCCGAGGCCTGGGCGATCGCCTTCTTCATGATCTCCTCGGTGATGCCGGCGACCTTGATGTCCATCTGCAGCGAGGTGATGCCGTCACGCGTGCCGGCGACCTTGAAGTCCATGTCGCCGAGGTGATCTTCGTCACCCAGGATGTCGGACAGGATGGCGAACTCGCCCGACGGCTCGAGGATCAGGCCCATGGCGATGCCCGAGACGGGCTTCTTCAGGGGCACGCCCGCGTCCATCAGCGCCAGCGAGGCTCCGCAGACCGAGGCCATGGAGGACGAGCCGTTGGACTCGGTGATCTCCGACACGATGCGGATCGTATAGGGGAACTCCTCGGCGGTCGGCAGCATCGGACGGATCGCCCGCCAGGCCAGCTTGCCGTGACCGATTTCCCGGCGGCCCGCGCCGCCCATCCGACCGGTCTCGCCGACCGAATAGGGAGGGAAGTTGTAGTGCAGGAGGAACTTCTCCTTGTACGTCCCCGACAGGGCGTCGACGTACTGCTCGTCCTCACCGGTGCCGAGCGTGGCGACCACGATGGCCTGGGTCTCACCACGGGTGAACAGGGCAGAACCGTGGGTGCGCGGGAAGATGCCGACTTCCGAGACGATGTCGCGGACCTTGTCGAGCGCACGGCCGTCAACGCGGTGGGCGTTGTCGATGATGTCGCGACGCAGGACGTGGGCTTCGCATTCCTTCCAGGCGACGCCGAACTTGGCTGAATCGACGCCGTCCGGGTTCTCGTCGGTCTTCACCAGGGCGGCCGAGGCCTTTTTCTTGGCGGCGCCGACGGCTTCATGACGGGCATGCTTGCCGGGGTGGGTGTAGGCGGCCTTGATGTCCTCACCGACCAGCGACTGGATCTGGGTGACGACGCCCGAGTGATCCTCGGCCTGGAAGTCGAACGGATCCTTGGCGGCGTGCTCGGCCATTTCGATGATCGCGTCGATCACCGGCTGCATGCCGCGATGGGCGAACATCAGGGCGTCCAGCATGACCTGCTCGGACAGTTCCTTGGCTTCGGACTCGACCATCATCAGGGCGTCCTTGGTGCCCGCGACGACCAGATCCAGCGACGACTCCGGCAGCTGGTCCAGGGTCGGGTTGAGCACGAACTCGCCGTCGATATAGCCGACGCGCGCAGCGCCGATCGGGCCCATGAAGGGCACGCCCGACAGGGTCAGGGCGGCGGAGGTGGCGACCATGCCGACGATGTCGGGATCGTTCTCCAGATCGTGCTGCAGCACGGTGATGACGACCTGGGTCTCGTTCTTGAAGCCCTTGACGAACAGGGGGCGGATCGGACGGTCGATCAGGCGCGAGACCAGGGTCTCCTTCTCGGTCGGACGGCCTTCACGCTTGAAATAGCCACCCGGGATCTTGCCGGCGGCGAAGGTCTTTTCCTGGTAGTTCACGGTCAGCGGGAAGAAATCCAGGCCCGGCTTGGGCGCGCGGCCGTAAACGACGGTGGCGAGGACGACGGTCTCGCCATAGGTGGCGAGGACAGCGCCGTCAGCCTGGCGGGCGATGCGGCCCGTTTCCAGGGTCAGCGGGCGTCCGGCCCAGTCGATCGTCTTGCGTTTGATATCGAACATGTTTCGTCTTTCGTATCCCGCGGGCGGATTCCGCGCGGGGTCCCATCAGTGGGTGGAGCGTCGGGCGTTCAGTCCTTCGATCCTTGGGCGGCCGCGCCATCGCGAAACGCCCGGGAAGTTGAGGACCGTTATCGAGCCCTCGCGTCAGTTTCCGGGACCTGATTCACGGCCTCGGCGAAGCGCCTCTGCCGATCAGGTTCCTGCGCCGTACATCCGGCGGCACACCGGTCTTTAAGATGCGGAAAGAGGCGCGGACAGGGCCCGCGCCTCGAAATCGTTCCGCGACTTGCGCCTAGCGGCGCAGGTTCAGCTTGGTGATCAGGGCGGTATACCGCTCCTTATCGACCTTGGTCAGGTGGTCCAGAAGGCGGCGACGCTGCGAGACCATCTTGAGCAGGCCGCGGCGCGAGTGGTTGTCCTTCTTGTGCGTCTTGAAGTGCTCGGTGAGGTTGGCGATGCGTTCCGAAAGGATCGCGACCTGGACCTCGGCCGAACCGGTGTCGCCTGCGGAGCGGGCGTTCTCGGCGATGACTTCGTTCTTACGCTCGGGCGTAATCGACATCGTGTAACTCCTTATTGGAGATTGAATACGCGGTCGGGTTCTAGCCGGCCGGCCCGCAACTGACCGAGAGCGACGAGGGTCTGTCCCTGAAAGGCGGAAACGGTGCGAGAGCCGTCGCGAAGACGGCTCTTCAGGGTTTCAACCTGTCGGGGGAGCAGAACGATCGGCCGTCCCTGCCGAAGCGAGAAGGCGTCCTGTTCCGTGATGGCCAGCTCCGGGATGTCGTCCAGGGCGGTCGAAACGGGCAGTAAGCCTTCCAAGGCGGCGTCCCTATGCACCAGATCGGTCAGGAAATCCAGCGTGACGGCGTTCTCGACCGAAAACGGCCCCACCCGCTCGCGCCGCAGGGCCGAGACATGCCCCTCGGCCCCCAGCATGACGGCCAGATCGCGGGCGAGGGAGCGGACATAGACGCCCTTGCCGGTGCGGATGGTGAGTTCGACGTGGTCCGCGTCGGGGGCGTCGGTGACCTCGGCCGAATGGATGGTGACGCGGCGCGACTCCAGCTCGAAATCCGCGCCCTCGCGGGCGAGGTCATAGGCCCGCTGACCGTCGACCTTGATGGCAGAATAGCGCGGCGGGGTCTGGTCGATCTCGCCGATGAAGGCCGGCAGAGCGGCGCGGACCGCCTCGACCGGCGGCCGGACGTCCGAACGGCCGACGATCTCGCCCTCACGGTCCAGACTGTCGGTCGAGACGCCCCAGTTGATGGTGAAGCGATAGACCTTCTGCGCCTCCATCATGAAGGGCACCGTCTTGGTCGCCTCGCCGAGCGCGATGGGCAGGATGCCGCTGGCGAGCGGGTCCAGCGTCCCCGCATGGCCGGCTTTCTGCGCATCGAACAGCCGGCGGACCTTCGACACGGCGTCGGTCGACCCCAGCCCGTACGGCTTGTCCAGACAGACCCAGCCGTTCACGACGAGGCCCTTCTTGCGGCGGCCCATCAGGACGCTGGGCCGGTCGTACCCGGGGCCGCATCGTCCTCGTCATCCTCGACGGGCGGCACGAAGGAGTCGGCCCGCACCCGGGGATCGTCGAGCAACCGGTTCAGACGTTCGGCGGCGGCGAAGCTCTCGTCGTGGCGGAAACGCAGGTCGGGGGTAAACCGCATATCGATGTGACGCCCCAGCGCCCCGCGCAGGAATTTGGCATGGGCGTTCAGCGCCTTGACGATCTCGTCGATGTGGCCGGCGGTCGGGGAGGTCTCGATCCCCGCGCCCAGCGGCTCGACGAAACAGGTGGCGTGTTTGAGGTCCGGCGACAGCCGCACCTCGGTCACCGTCACCGAGACGCCGATCAGGGCCTCATCGCGGATCTCGTTTTCGCGCATCACTTCGACAAGGGCGTGGCGGATCAGCTCGGAGGCGCGCAGCTGGCGCTGGCTGACCAGACCGGCGGTGGATTTCGACTTGGGTTTGCGATTGCTCATTCAGACCGTCCTGTTTGCCGGGGATCGGACCCGGCCGAAACAAAAGAGGGCGCGGTCTAGTCGTCCCGGGCGGCCCTGTCCAATTGCGCGCGGTCGACGGTGGCGAGGATTTCCCCGGCGGTGACCGCCCGCATCGGCCGGATCGGCAGGCCGGCAGCGTTCAGGACCCGGGCGGTCCAGCTGTTGCAGAGGTAGCCGATCCAGAACGGCTCATGGCTGGCGAAGAAGCGCGCACCCGCCCCGGGACGGATGACCACGGGGTGGGGATGGCCTGTGGTCAGGGCCAACGACCGTTCGATCCGCCTGGTCAGGCCGGCGAAGGCTTCGGGCGGGAGGGACAGGGTCCGCCGGCGGTCCGGCGTGAACCGACGGGAGGGATCGCCGGCCTCGGGGTCCAGCATGATCACAGACGCATTGCCCGGGCGGAAAAAGGCGCGCAGGCCATCCGGGATACGATGTTCCATGGGCCGGGTGTCCACGAAATACAGCGCATCCCCCCAGCCGATCAGGATCCAGTTACCGGGTCCCAGCGAACGCGACGCCTGCGCAAGGGGGCCGCCCCCGGCCTCCAGCGCGGCGCGCGGGACGGCCAGATCGGTGTGAAAGCCGTTGTTCAGAAGGTGGACGGTCACCCCGCCGTGCGTGGAAGCCGGGAACAGCGTCGGGTCGCCGGGGCGGGTCCAGGTCCAGAGCGCGGCGACCAGACCCAGCAGACCGGCGGTCAGAAGGGCGACCGCGCGCCTCATCAGGGGGTTTGAGGGGCCGTGCTGCGCGGGGGCAGGGCCCACTCCCCTCGCCAGACATAGGACAGGGTGGTGCAGTATCGGAACCGGCCATCGGGCCAGCGCCCCGCCGCCTGCATGACCATGGGCCGGCCGATGCGAATTCGGCCGAGCACCAGAAACGTCTCATCGGCCCCGGGGCACAGGGCCCGGGCCAGACCCCGCCCGTCGCCCTCGGGGGCAATGGAATAGACCGCGCTTTCGGCCGCGCCGGCGGGGAGCGCGGCCCGGGCCTGATCGGGGCCGCCGCGCGTCAGGGTCGCGGCCCCCCGGGCGCTGGTGGAGATGATGCGCCGGACGCTGACACCGCCGAACAGTCCCCGCTCGACCTCCAGCGTGACGCCACGGGTCAGGGCCGTGGTGACGCGGTCCGACGGGTCAAAGGCCAGATAGCGGGTATCGGCCGCCGCTGGCGTGGCCAGCAGGATCAGGCTGAAGGCAGGGATCAGACGCAGGGACATGACGCGACTGTAGCGCGACTTGCGGCCGAAGGGAGGCGGCACCGAATTGGAAAGGGCGGCCCTGCGGCCGCCCCCACCCCGTCGCTGAGCGACGTCCCTCCCCGAGGGGGAGGAAGATAACCTTGCCGGCCTGCTACAGCGTCCTCTGTACTTCCTCGACGGTGAAGCATTCGACGTAGTCGCCGACCTTGATGTCGTGGAAGCCCTGGAAATGCATGCCGCACTCCTGGCCCGACGGCACCTCGTTGACCTCGTCCTTGAAGCGTTTGAGCGTTGCGAGCGTGCCCAGTTCCAGAACCACGACGTCGTCGCGGATGATCCGGACCTTGGCCCCCTTGCGGACCACACCCTCCGACACCCGGCAACCGGCGATCTTGCCCGTCTTGGAGATGTCGAACACCTGCAGCACCGCGGCGTTGCCGAGGAAGGTTTCCCGCTGCAGCGGGGCCAGCATGCCCGAGAGCACACCCTTCATGTCGTCCAGAAGGTCGTAGATGATCGCGTAATAGCGGATCTCCACGCCCTCGCGGTCGGCGAGGTCCTTGGCCTGTTTCGAGGCGCGGACGTTGAAGCCCAGGATCGGGGCTCCGGCCGACTTGGCCAATTGCACATCGCTTTCGGTGATGCCGCCTGCGCCGGAGTAGATGACCCGGGCGCGAACCTCATCATT
The DNA here is from genome assembly GCF_044598075.1 of Brevundimonas sp. R86498. Classification (GTDB taxonomy): domain Bacteria; phylum Pseudomonadota; class Alphaproteobacteria; order Caulobacterales; family Caulobacteraceae; genus Brevundimonas. The sequence goes on from NZ_CP139004.1 coordinate 814,081, forward strand.
GCCCATCTTCTCGAGCGAGCCCTGGATGGCCTCGCCCGAACCCTGGACGTCCGACTTGATGAGGACCGGTAGCTCCGAGATCTTCTTGGATCCCAGCTTGGCCATCATGTCGACCAGGCTGACCTGGTTGATGCCGCCGGTGGCCTTCTCGCGCTTGGTGCGGGCACGATATTCGGTCAGCTCGCGGGCGCGGGCCTCGGATTCGACCACGGCCAGCGGTTCGCCGGGCGACGGGGCCTCGTCCAGACCCAGGATCTCGACCGGAACAGAGGGGCCGGCCTCGGTCAGCTGTTCGCCGCGCTCGTTGAGCAGGGCGCGCACCTTGCCCCAGGCGGAGCCCGCCACGACGATGTCGCCACGGCGCAGGGTGCCGCGTTTGACCAGGACGGTGGCGACCGGGCCGCGGCCCTTGTCCAGCTTGGCCTCGATGACCACGCCTTCGGCGGAGCGTTCGGGATCAGCCTTCAGGTCCATGACCTCGGCCTGCAGCAGGATGGCCTCGATCAGGCCGTCCAGGTTGGTCCGGGCCTTGGCCGAGACCTCGACGATCTGGGTTTCGCCGCCCAGGGCCTCGCCGATGATTTCGTACTGCAGCAGTTCGTTGACGACCTTCTGCGGATCGGCGTCCGGCTTGTCGACCTTGTTGACGGCCACGATGATCGGAGCCCCGGCCGCGCGGGCGTGGGAGATGAACTCGATCGTCTGGGGCATGACCCCGTCGTCCGCCGCCACCACGAGGATGACGATGTCGGTGACGTTGGCGCCGCGCGTGCGCATGGCGCTGAAGGCGGCGTGACCGGGGGTGTCGAGGAAGGTGACCGCCTCGCCCGACGGCGTCTTCACCTGATAGGCCCCGATGTGCTGGGTGATGCCGCCGGCCTCGCCCGAAGCCACATCGGTGGTGCGCAGGGCGTCGAGCAGGGAGGTCTTGCCGTGGTCGACGTGGCCCATGATGGCCACGACCGGCGCGCGGGGCGTCGTCGCCTCGTCGTCGATGTCGTCGGACAGGAAGCCGGCCTCGACGTCGGACTCAGACACGCGGCGCACGGTCATGCCGAACTCGTCGGCCACCAGTTCGGCGGTGTCGGTGTCGATGACGTCGTTGATCTTCATCATCAGGCCCTGCTTCATCAGGAACTTGATGATGTCGACGCCGCGCACGGCCATCCGGTTGGACAGCTCCTGGACGGTGATGACGTCAGGGATGACGACTTCGCGCGGACGGTTCGGCGCATCGGTGGAGCCGCCCTTGCGCTTTTCCTTCTCGCGCTCACGGGCGCGGCGGACCGAGGCCAGCGAACGCATCCGCTCGGCCGTGTCACCGTCACCGGCGACCGACTGGATGGTCAGGCGACCTTCGCGGCGCTTGGGCTCGCCGCGGGTGCGGCTGACGGCCTTTCCGGCGTCGGAGAACCGCTTGTCGCGATCGTCCTCGGGCTTGAGCGGGCGGGCAAAGCCACCGCCGGCCGTCCGGCTGGGGCGCGAGACCTCGGCCGCCACGGGCGGGGCGTTCGGGGCCGGGCGACCGCCGGGGCCGGTGCGGGGCCCGCCGGGACGCGCGGTGCCCGGCGCCGGACGCGGGTTCAGGGCCGAATAGCGGACAGGCTCGGCCGGACGCGCGGTCGCGCCGCCCGGACGGGCATTGGCGGGACGGTCGGAATAGGATTTCTCGCCGCCACCCATGGCCTCTTCACGGGCCGAGCGGGCACCGAAGGCGGGACGATCGATGGGCGCGCGTGCCGGGTTCGGAGCCTTGGGAACGCGTTGGCCGAAATTGACCACCGGACGCGCCGGCGGGGCCGGACGGGCGGGGGCCGGCGCGGCTGCGGCGGGTTCGGGAGCCGGTGGCGTCGCGGCCACCGGGGCCGGGGCAGCGGCGGCAGGCTTGGGCGCGAGGGGCGCACGGGCCGGCGGCTTCGCCGGAGCGGCGGCCGTCAGCTTCGAGGCCTCTGCCCGGGCGGACTCGGCCGCAGCACGGGCGGCGGCAGCCTCGGCCTGGGCGGCGCTGGCGGCAGCGGCAGCGGCAGCGGCCTGATCGCGCGCAGCGGCGTCGCGGCGCGCCTGTTCTGCAGCCTGGGCAGCCGCGCGCTCGGCCTGGGCCTGGGTGGCCAGTTCAATGGCGCGGCGGCGGGCTTCCTGTTCCTCGTTGGACAGGCGGCCACCGGCGGGCTGCTGCATCTGGGGACGCTGGGCTGGTGCCGGGGATGGAGGCGTGTCGGCGCGAGGCCGGGCGACGTCGAACCCCGCCGGACGCTGATGGCCACCGACCGGCGCGCCGGGGCGACGCTTGGTCTCGACCACCACCGTCTTGGTCCGGCCGTGGCTGAAGCTCTGGCGCACGGTACCGGTCGAAACCGATCCCACAGCCCGGGGCTTCAGGCTCAGCGGGGCCCGCGGTCCCGTCGTCGACGGGGTTCCGGCGGGGGCCTGCGGAGTCTGGCCGTCGTTGGTCTTGTCGTTCTCGTCGCTCATCCGGTCGCTTTACTCGTGGGCGGAGAAGTCCGCCGGTCGTTCAAAATCTCACGCCTCAACGCTTGAAAACGCAAAAAGCCGTGCGGCGTCCGCCTCTCGAAAGAGGCCTGACGCCGCCCGTCAATCCGCCCGTTCAGGCTCGTCCCTCGGGTCTTCGTCCGACCCGTTCCTGTGCGCGGAACCCGGATGATCCAGGTCCCAGGCACCGGGCCGAAGCGATCGAAACCCAGCCAGTCGTTCGACCTCGAAGGTCCAGCGATCGGCTCTGCCGCCATGCAGCAGGACGGTGTGTATCGCATTTTCCAGCCCGAGGGCCAAACTCAAATCATCCACGCTGAAAACACCGCAGATCCGGGTGGTCTGATGGCGGGCCAGCGAAAGAAGCTTACTCCGTCCGTCGGACGCACCGTCGGTCGCCTCGATCAGCCAGGCGGCCTTGCCGGAGCGGATCGCCGCTGCCGACTTCTCGAACCCCGAGATAAGCACGCCCTCGCGCCGGGCAAGGCCCAGCTGGTCCAGACAGCGGCGGACAAGCTGGGTCTCCACCCTGTCGGCAAGGTCGGCAGGAGGCTTGAGCGCGGTTTTGGCAGAGCGCGAGAAGAGGTTCTTTTTAACAGCCGCGTCGACAGAGGCCCGGGAGGCCTCCACCCACATGCCCCGTCCCGGCAGCTTGCGGCCGAGATCAGGGGCAACCGTGCCGTCCGGCCCGGCGACAAAACGGATCAGGCGGGATTCATCCATGGCCTGGTGTGTGACCAGGTCCCGGCGCTCCCTATCGATCGTCGCGTCGCGCAAGCTCATGGACAGCGCACCGCATCACGCGTCGCGGGTCGGCTCGAGGTCGGCGACCCCGGCGTCATCAGCGGCGGCCTCATCCGTTTCCGGTGCGGCGTCGAACACGGCCTCGGCGTCGAACTCGCCCTCGGCGAACTCGCCTTCTTCCTCATATTCGGGCTCGGGCGGCTGGGGCAGTTCGGAGGCGTCGATCCAGCCGGCCGCGACCCGGGCCTGAAGGATCAGCATCTCGGCGTCCTCCTGGGCCATGTTGAAGCTTTCCAGCACGCCCGGGACCTTGGTCCGCTCGCCGTTCTTCATCTCGAAGCCGCCGCGGATCTCATCGGTGGCCAGATCGGCCAGATCCTCAACGGTCTTCACGCCGCCTTCGCCGAGGGCCACGGCGATCGGCAGGGTTACGCCCGGAACGGCCAGAACGCCGTCCTCGACGCCAAGCTCGACGCGTTTCGCATCAAGGATGGCCGCCTGACGCTCCAGATAGTCGCGGGCACGGGCCTGAAGCTCCTCGGCCGTGTCCTCGTCGAAGCCCTCGATCTCGGCGACTTCGTAGTTTTCGACGAAGGCCAGATCCTCGACCGTAGCGAAGCCTTCGGTGACCAGCAGCTGGGCGATGACCTCGTCGACGTCCAGAGCTTCCTGGAACAGGGTCGTCCGCTCCGAGAACTCGCGCTGGCGACGCTCGGAGTCCTGGCTTTCGGTGATGATGTCGATCTGCCAGCCGGTAAGCTGACTGGCGAGGCGCACGTTCTGGCCGCGACGGCCGATGGCCAGCGACAGTTGTTCGTCCGGCACGACCACCTCGACGCGGTCAGCCTCTTCATCGAGCACGACCTTGGAGACCTCGGCGGGCGCAAGCGCATTCACGATGAACGTCGGCTCGTCCGGATTCCACTGGATGATGTCGATCTTCTCGCCCTGCAGTTCGGCCACGACGGCCTGGACCCGCGAGCCACGCATGCCGACGCAGGCACCGACCGGGTCGATCGAGCTGTCATTCGACAGCACGGCCATCTTGGCGCGCGAGCCGGCGTCACGGGCGGCGGCGCGGATCTCGATCACGCCGTCGTAGACCTCGGGCACTTCCTGGGCGAACAGCTTGGCCATGAACCCGGGATGAGCCCGCGACAGCATGATCTGCGGGCCCTTGGCCTCGGGCCGGACGTCATAGATGTAGGTACGAATCCGGTCGCCGATGTTGAACACCTCGCGCGGGATCGACTGGTCGCGGCGCATGATGCCCTCGCCCCGGCCCAGGTCGACGATGGTGTTGCCGTATTCGACGCGCTTGACGGTGCCGTTGACGATCTCGCCGACGCGGTCCTTGAACTCTTCGTACTGGTTGGCCCGCTCGGCCTCGCGGACCTTCCCGGTGATGACCTGGCGGGCCATCTGGGTCTGGACACGACCGAACTCGAATGGCGGCAGGTCCTCGACATATTCCTTGCCGACGACGGCATCCGGGTCGCGCTTCGAGGCGTCCGTCAGGCGCACCATGGCGGAGTCGTTGAACTCCTCCAGCTCGTCTTCCGGCATCCAGTCGTCCTCGACGATGGTGACATGGCGGGTCAGGGCCAGTTCGCCGGTCTTGGGATCGATCTTCGCCCGGATGTCGTGATGGGCCCCGTAGCGCGACTTGGCCCCCTTCTGGATGGCTTCCTCGAGCGCCTCGACCACGATCTCGCGGTCGATGTTCTTCTCCTGGGCTACCGCATTGGCGATCTGCAGAAGTTCAAGGCGATTGGCAGAAATACCGGTCACGGCCATCAGGCGTCGTCCTCAGAAGTCTTGGTGCTGGTCTTGTCTTCAGGCGCGCCTTCGGGGAGCCCGTCGTCTTCAGGTTCGCCTCGTGCGGCGCGGATCGCGGCCCCGCGTTTCAGAAGGGCGTCGTTCATGACCAGCTTGGCATCCACCAGCCAGTCGAAAGGAATCAGGGCCGTCTCGTCCTCGCCATCAAGGTCGATGGCGATGTTGTCGCCCTCCGTCCCGGCGACCAGACCCTTGAAGCGCTTGCGCCCCTCAATCATCCGGTCGGTTTCCAGCCGGGCTTCCATCCCCTCGAACAGGTCGAAATCCTTCAACCGGGTCAGGGGCCGGTCGATCCCGGGCGAGGAGACTTCCAGCAGATACTCCCCGGCGATGGGGTCTGCCGCGTCCAGCACTTCGGACATGGCGCGGCTCAGCCGGGCGCATTCGCCGACATCGATGTCGTTGTCAGAAGGACGTTCGGCCATGACCTGCAGCCGACGGCGCAGGGTGCCGCCCATCAGGCGCACGCGCACGATGCTGAGGCCGATCGAGTCCGCGACGGGATCGATCAGCTCCAGAATCTCACGGTCTTCGACAGTCTTGGCGCGCAAGGGATTCGTTTCGGGCAAAAAGAAAAGCGGTCGGCCTCCACGGCCGCCGCTTTGAACGACGCCGTTGGACGCCGGTCTAACGATGTGAGAGCCCTATAGCTCCGTCCACCTGAAAGGGAAAGGGGCGAGCGAATACGCCCGCCCGATCGTCTCAGTGCACCGGTGCACGACGCCGGCCAAATCCGCCGGTCAACAGGGTCCGGATGAAGAAGAAGACGGCGATGACGATGGCATAGCCCAGAAACAGGGCCAGCCGCGTCATCCAGAAGCCTCCGTCAGTTAGATCGGGCAGGGCAAAGGCTCCGCCGTCGAGCATGGGCCGGATCGCTTCCACGAGAGTATGCACGACCATGGCCCCGAAGGCGGCGCTCCACAGCCCACGCCAGGCACCCATGAGAAAAAACCCGAACACGGCCGCGATGATCAGGCCGAGGACCTGGTTGACGCCGTCGAAGCCACTGTCGGCCAAGGCCAGCAGGCCCTGAAGCAGGTTGCCCAGCTGGGCGAGAAGGTCTTCCATCGACGACGCTCCGGAGATGCTACGGCCCAGCTTGGCCGTCGGCAGGGTTAACGCCGGTATGCCGGAATGGATGCGTGCCTATCGCCCGGTGGAGCCGAAGCCGCCGGCGCCCCGCGCGGTCTCGTCCAGATCCGCAACCTCGACGACGGTCGCCTGGGCCACGGCGGCGATAACCATCTGGGCGATCCGCTCGCCCCGCCGGATGACAAACGGCTCCTGGCCGAGGTTGATCAGGATCACCCCCACCTCGCCGCGATAGTCGCTGTCGATCGTTCCCGGCGTGTTCGGCGCGCTGATGCCGTGCTTGAGCGCCAACCCCGAGCGCGGCCGGATCTGCGCCTCCCACCCTTGCTCCAGCGCGATCTTGAGGCCGGTCGGCACCAGCGCCCGCTGGCCCGGTTCGAGCGTCATTGGCGCGTCCTCCGGCACGGCGGCCCTCAGGTCCAACCCGGCGGATCCAGGGGTCTCATAGGCGGGCAGGGCCAGACCCTCGGCATGGGGCAGGCGAAGGATACGAAGGGTGCTCAACGGCTCGCGCTCTCAGGCTTTGGGGACGAAATGCTCGGCGATCCGGTCGGCCAGACGGCTCGCCACCTCGGTCTTCGACAGGCGCGGCCAGGCCTCGGCCCCGCCGGCGGAGACCAGCAGGACCGTATTGCCGTCGGCCCCGAACACATCAGCCGAGACGTCGTTGCCGACGATCCAGTCGCAACCCTTCCGCGACAGCTTGGCCCGGGCATTGGCCTCGAGGTCCGTGGTTTCGGCGGCGAACCCGATCACCAGCGCGGGACGCATCGGCCCGGGGGCGGCGATGCCGGCCAGAATGTCCGGGTTCTCGATCAGACTGAGCGTGGGCGGCCCACCCGGGGCCTTCTTGATCTTGCCGCCAGCGACCGTGTCGACGCGCCAGTCCGCCACGGCCGCGCTGAGCACGGCGATGTCTGCGGGCAGCGCCGCACCGGTGGCCGCCTGCATCTGCAGCGCCGTCTCGACCTCGAGGCGGGTCACACCCGCAGGGGCCGGCAGACCCGTTGGCCCGGACACCAGGGTCACGGTGGCCCCGCGCGCCGCGAGCGCGGCGGCAATCGCATAGCCCTGTTTTCCGCTGGAGCGGTTGGTCAGGCCCCGCACCGGGTCGATGGGCTCGAAGGTCGGGCCCGCCGTCACCACCGCATGCCGCCCGGCCAGCGGGCGAGCCACCTGGCCCACGGCGACCGTGTCTTCCAGCAGGTCCTCGATGGCCGTCAGGATCGCGGCCGGCTCGGCCATCCGGCCCGGCCCGAACTCGCCACAGGCCATTTCACCGTCATCAGGACCAACCACGGCCATGCCGTGCAGGTCGCCAAAGCCCTGAAGCCGGGCGACATTGGCCTGAACCGCCGGATGCTGCCACATCCGCACATTCATCGCCGGGGCGAGCAGCACACGCTTGTCGGTGGCCAGAAGCGTGGTCGAGGCCAGGTCATCCGCCAGACCGTTGGCCGCCTTGCCGATCAGGCCCGCGGTCGCCGGAGCCACCACGACCAGGTCTGCCCAGCGTGACAGTTCGATATGCCCCATGGTGGTTTCCTCGTCGGGCAGGAACAGTCCCATCCGCACAGGGTGACCGGTCAGGGCAGCCAGTGACAGGGGCGTGACGAAGGCGGCCCCGCCTTCTGTCAGCACGGCCCGCACCTCGGCCCCCGCCTTCTTCAACAGCCGCACCAGCTCCAGCGCCTTGTAGGCCGCGATACCGCCGCCCACGATCAGCAGGATCTTGCGAGAGGTCAGAACCGGGAAGGTCATGGGCATCGTCTAGCGGGCACCGGCTACGCCGTCGAGCGGGACGAAAAAGAACATTGCAAGAACATTCTTGCTGTGCATAACATCGTTCCATGGATTTGGACAGGAGCGTGGGATGAGGGTCTGGACGATCACGGGTTTTGCGCTGCTGGCCCTGGCGGGCCTCGGCGGATGCGGAGAAGGCGGCTCGGCCGTGGAGACGCGCGACCGCGCGACGGGAGCTGCAGCAGGAGCGACCTTGACCGCAACGGCGGCGGATGGGCCGTCCTCAGACACGGGCGCGATGCCAGAGGCAGCGGTTCTCACGGCCAACCGGCGTGAGACCGTCGATGACAAGGTTCTGCGTCTCTATGCGCGCAACGGGGAGGATTTCGGGGCACGGTCGGCCGAGGACTTCCTCGACAAGATCACCGCCTTCACAACCCGGCCCCCTGAAGGGACGGAAACGGCAAGGCGACCCAACGGGGACACCCTGATGTATGAGGCGGCCACCAATACCTTTGCCGTCGTGGCGCGCGACGGCACACCGCGCACCATGTTCAAGCCGGATGACGGAGCAGTCTACTGGGCGGAACAGAAGGTTGCCGCGCCCACGTTTGGACAATCGCGACCTGGCTGATCAGAACCGTCGGCCAGAAATGACTCAGGCGTAGGTGTCGGGTTTTCCGGCCATTTCGCGGATCAGCTCGAGCGCGAGCTTCTGCTGACGGGTCGACAGCTGGGGGGCCAGGCGGGAGATCTCAATCGTATAGCGCGTCGAGGGGAAGTCGTGGTCGAAAACAGACCCCTCACCCTCGGCCATGCCCGGCTGATTTTCGCCGAGGCCCTGAAAGAAGTAACCGATGTCGACCTTGAAGAAGCGGGCGATGTCCCAGAGCTTCGAGGCAGAGATGCGGTTGGCCCCTTTCTCGTACTTCTGAATCTGCTGAAAGGTCAGACCAAGCGCCCGCCCCAGATCGCTCTGGTTGTATCCCAGACTGATGCGCTTCTCGCACACGCGTCTGCCCACATGACGGTCCACCGGATGGGGTCCGTCCTCGCCGACACCTCTAGCCATAACCCGTCTGTCACCGCCTCGATTGAACGTGACGGTTTCATGCGCCCGTCTGTTCAGGCTGTCATTCAAATTCTGGGAAATGGCGATTACGCGCGCAACCGCACTGTCGGATCAGAAATCGCGGCGGCCAGGCGCGTTGTGGTTAAGTCCGGCCTTGGAAACGGTGCCACAATGCCGGGAGGGACGGCAGCAGTCCGACCAGAACCATAAGCCAGAACAGAAGGTCTCCGAACCGGCCATAGGGTGTGATGCCCACCGGTTGCGGCAGATAGGCGTCAATCACCCCACTCTCACCGGCGTCCAGCCGCTGGTCACGAACAACCCGTCCCCATGGATCAATCATGGCCGAGACCCCCGTGGGCGTCGCCCGAACGACCGGCAACCCCGTCTCGATCGCCCGGTAGCTGGCCAGGTTCAGATGCTGCAGGGGACCGGAGGTCGCTCCGAACCAGGCGTCGTTCGATATATTGACGATCCAGTCCGGTCGCCCGGTCGACCCCGGCGTAAAGCCCGGATACAGGCTTTCATAGCAGATCAGGGGCTGAACGGACGGCACGCCGGGCGGGCTGATGGGTGCCGGCCGGGGACCGGGGCTGAAATCAGCCGGCATATGGACCAGACTGCGCACTCCGAGCGCGCCCATCAGCCGGCCCAGAGGCAGATACTCGCCAAACGGAACCAGCCGGTGCTTGTCATAGACGGCCACGACCCGAAGCCCCGAAGCCCCTTCATCTGTCAGCGCGACCAGGCTGTTGTAATAGAGTGAACCGCCCTCCTCCCGGGGCGCGGCCCGCGCGAAGCCGGCCAGCAGGGTCTGCCCTGGCCGGACGGCGCGGGCGATGGCTTCGCCGTCCGGCGCACCCGGGGCAAAGACATCGTTGAAACTCGCCGGCAGGGCACCTTCGGGCCAGACGACGACGTCAGGAAGGGCCGCGCCCTGGCGGCCCGTCAAATTGACATAGCGGTCGACAATCGAGCGATAGGCCTCCGGAGTCCATTTGGACTCCTGCTGGACATCGGCCTGGACGATCCGGACCAGAGTCCCGGTCGGCCGGACCTCGGCCCCGGCAAGCCGAAGCCCCCCGCCAATAACGAGGGCCGCAAGGGCCGTGACGCCCGCGATCGCAATCCCGGCACGGGCCTTGCGCGGACCGGCCATGGCAAGGGCTCCGAGGGCGGAGACTGCCGTCACCGTCACGAAGCCCAACCCATAGACCCCGCCCACTGCTGCAAACTGGGATCCTGCCGAACCCGCACTCCAGCTGGCCCCGGCCGGGTTCCACGGAAAACCCGTCAAAACATGGCCTCGCAGCCATTCAGCAAGAGCGAACAGGGCACCAAAGACAATGACCCGCCCGGGCCCCATGGGAGCAGCCCGCCGGTAAAGCGCCGTGGCGAGGCCCCAGAACAGGCCAATCCCTGCCGGCAGAAGACTGGCCGCGAACGGAGCCATCCAGGCCTGGGCGGGATTGACGAGGAAAGCCTCGGCGACCCACCAGCAGCCCACGCCGAAATAGCCGAAGCCGGCCAGCCAGCCCATCCAGAGGGCTCCACGCACGGAACCCGACCGTTCGGCGAGGATCATCAGAAGCGGATAGGCCAGCAGCCCGGGCAACACGCCGAACGGCGGATGGGCCAGGGCGGCCGCGATTCCGGCCACCAGGGCCAGACCGATGCGGCCGAAGCGACCGGTCACGGCCTTCCGCAGGAAAATCGCAAGGTCATTCGTCATGCGGCAGCGTGTATGGGTCTGCGACCCCCAGCCTGGCAAGCACCGCCCGCTCTTCGGCCTCCATCGCCTCGGCCTCTGCGTCAACTTCATGGTCTCGCCCCAGCAGGTGCAAGACGCCGTGGACAACCAGATGGGTCAGATGGCTGGCCAGCGTCTTGCCCTGCGCATCGGCCTCTCGCGCGCAGACGCCGTAGCCCAGGACGATGTCGCCCAGAGACAGCGGTCCGCCGGTATCCGGCATGGCCGCAGCCGGGAAGGACAGGACATTGGTGGGACGGTCGCGATCGCGGAAACGGGCGTTCAGCTCCTGAACCGTCGCGTCATCGGTCAGCAGGACGACGACGCCGCCGACGCGCGAACCCAGCGCCGCAATGGCCGCCCGCTGAACAAGGTCTTCGACGTCAGCGACTGTGTCGGCCCAGTCCCCGGCCTCGACCTCGACCTCGATCATGCGGCGGCCGGGTCCTCGAGATCCGGAGCCGGCCGGCCCCGCGCCGCGTCGGCGTCATAGGCGCGGACAATCCGTTCGACCATGGCATGGCGGACCACGTCTTGGGCCTCGAACTCCAGCACCCCCACACCCTTTACGTCACGAAGGATGCGCAGGGCGTGGGCGAGGCCGGAATCGCGGGGATTCAGCAGGTCAATCTGGGATGGATCGCCGGTGACCACCATTCTGGCCCCTTCCCCCAGACGGGTCAGAACCATTTTCATCTGCAGCCGGGAGGTGTTCTGCGCCTCGTCCACGATGACGAAGGCGTGGCTGAGGGTCCGGCCCCGCATGAAGGCAATGGGCGCGGCCTCGATCTCGCCCTTGTCACGCCGTCGCTGGACGTCCTCGGCCCCGAGGATGTCGTTCAGCGCCTCCCAGATCGGGGCCAGATAGGGATCGACCTTCTCGTTCAGGTCGCCGGGCAGGAAGCCCAGCTTCTCGCCCGCCTCAACGGCCGGCCGGGTGATGACCAGACGGTCGACCTGCCCCCGCCGCAGGAGGGAGGCCCCGTACGCCGCCGCCAGAAAGGTCTTTCCCGTGCCCGCCGGGCCCACGCCGAAAGACAGTTCGCAGCTGGCCAGGGTCTCCAGATAGCGGGCCTGGGCGTTCGTCTTGGGGACGATGGCCCCGCGTTTGCCGACCGGCAGGGCCATGGGATCATTGAGCGAAGCCTTGCCCCCACCGCCCCGGGCAAGACCGATTCCGGCCCGGACGTCGGCCTCATTGACCTCGGCCCCCTTTTCGGCACGTGCAACCAGACCGGCGATGACCGCCCGGGCATTGGCCCGGTCGCGGGTGCCGCCATTGATCGAGACGCCGCCGCCGGGAGCCTCGATCAAAACCTTGAAAGCGTCCTCGATCAAGGCGACATGGCGGCTGTTGGGCCCGATGACCGCCCGGAGTGACCGGTCGTCGAGAGCCAGGAATTCGGATTCACGCGCCAATCAGGCGACCTTTCAAGCTGTTTTGCTGACCGTGTTCGATCCGGACCGGAACGATCTGGCCGATCAGATGATCCGCGTCCTCGACGTGGACAGATTGCAGATAGGGCGAACGGCCGATGGCCTGGGTTCCGTGACGCCCCTTCTTCTCGAACAGGACGTCCAGAGTCCGGCCAGCCTGGGCAACATTGAAGGCTGTCTGCTGGTCCAGCAGCAAGGCCTGCAGTGCGTGCAGGCGGGACAGGGCGACATCGCCCGGCACCGGGGTTCCCATGGTGGCCGCCGGAGTTCCCGGTCTCGGCGAATACAGGAAGGAGAAGGCCGAGGCGTAGCCGACTTCCCGCACCAGACCCAGAGTGTCCTCGAAATCCCGGTCTGTCTCGCCCGGAAAGCCCACAATGAAATCGCCGGAGATGGCGATGTCAGGCCTCGCCCGACGAATACGTCCGATAAGGTCGATATAGGTCTGACGCCCGTGCTTGCGGTTCATCAGCCGCAGAATGCGGTCCGACCCCGACTGCACCGGCAGGTGGAGATAGGGCATCAGGGCTTCCAGCTCGCCATGGGCCGCGATCAGGTCGTCGGACATGTCGTTGGGGTGGCTGGTGGTATAGCGGATGCGGGCGATGCCGGGGATGTCGGCCAAGGCTCTGGCCAGCCGGGCCAGGCTCCAGACCGCACCGTCCGCTCCGGTACCGTCATAGGCATTCACGTTCTGACCCAGCAGGGTCACTTCACGCACGCCCTGTTCCGCCAGTCCCCGGGCCTCGGCCAGAACATCGACGACCGGCCGGGACCATTCCGCCCCCCTCGTATACGGGACGACGCAGAAACTGCAGAACTTGTCGCAGCCCTCCTGGACCGTCAGGAAGGCGGTCGGGCCGTCGACGCCGCGCACGGCGGGCATGGCGTCGAACTTTTCGTTCGGCGCGAAATCGGCTCCGATCCGCTCGCCCCGCGCCCGGGCGGTGCGGGTCAGAAGCTCGGGCAACTGGTGATAGGCCTGGGGTCCGACCACCAGATCGACCGCAGGCTGACGCCGCATGATCTCCTCGCCCTCGGCCTGGGCCACGCAGCCGGCCACGGCGATGGTCATGGCCCCCTGCCCGGCCGCAGCCCGGGCCTCTTTCATCTGACGCAGCTTGCCGAGCTCGGAATAGACCTTCTCGGCGGCCTTTTCCCGGATGTGGCAGGTGTTCAGGATGACGAAATCGGCACCCTCGGGTGTGTCCGTCGGCGCATAGCCCAGCGGGCGCAGGACATCGGCCATGCGCTCGCTGTCATAGACATTCATCTGACAGCCGTAGGTCTTGATGAATAGTCGCCGGGCCGCAGGCACTGCGGGTGCTGCGGATCCATTGGCCTCCTGCGGGGCGAGGGTATCGGTCATGGCGCGCTTATGATCGCCGATCCCGACAGCGGCAAGACAGCCACCCCGGACAGGGTCAGGAGAGCTCCTCCGGATTCACCCGGGCGGCGTTGCGGGTGAAGATGAGACCTTCACGTCTCGATGGCTCGGCTCCGGGTATGGCCTTGCCGTAGAGTTCCAGCTTGTGGCCGACCAGTTCGAAGCCGAGACGCTCTGCGATCTCGGTCTTCAGCCGCTCGATCTCGGCGTCGAAGAACTCGATCACCTCCCCGGTTCGGGTGTCGATCAGATGATCGTGGTGATCGTCGCCCGCCTCTTCGTAGCGGCTGCGGCCGTCGCCGAAGTCGTGCTTCTCGACCACGCCGGCCTCCTCGAACAGCCGGACCGTGCGGTAGACCGTGGCGATCGAGATGTGCGGATCGATCGCCGAAGCCCGGCGATAGAGCTCCTCGACGTCCGGGTGATCCTCGGCGCTGCCCAGCACCCGGGCAATCACCCGGCGCTGTTCAGTCATGCGCATGCCGCGTTCAGCGCAGAGTTTTTCGATCCGGTCCATGGCGGCAAGATAGGGCGGCGATCACCGGCTGGGAAGCCGGCCCGCCAAGTTGAGAACCAGTAGCAGGGCGTCGACAGATTCACCGTCCGGTCTGGCGTAGTAGCGCCGCCGGCGAGCGGCTGTTTCGAAGCCCAGATGCGCGTACAAGGCACGCGCGGCAGCATTGTCCTCGGCCACCTCCAGCAGCAGCCGCTCAGCCCCTGCGGACGCGGACCGCACCGCGGCTGCAGCGACCAATCGGGAGGCGATCCCCTCACGCCGCACCGTTGGCCGGACGGCCAGTGTCAGGATCTCGGCCTCGTCGCCCGCAACGCGGGCCAGAATGAAACCCCCAGGCTCCGCTTCCAGCATCATACCGGGCTGGTTGAGCAGGCCGGCGAAGGCCTGGGCTGTCCAGGGGGCATCGAACGTTTCAGCATGTAGCTCGGCCAACTCCCGGGACAGGGGGTCTGCCTCGCTCATCCGGCGCTCGCGGGGACCGGTCGGGCCTGACCCGGCAGGCGGGTCGGCGGGATCGCATCGGGCGCGCGAAGATACAGGGGATGGGGGGGATGGGCTGCCGGCTCCGCGCTTTCGGTCAGAAACGCGAGAGCCACCGGTGACGGCACGCGCTCTCCGGGGGCATCACCGCCGACGAGCTCAGCCCCGGACCCGGTCAGCCGCCACGGTCCATCGGCCCCTCCCAGCAACACGCCGGCCTCCTCCGTCACCATCGCTTCGGGAGGCGATAGAGGCCGGCCGTTCTGGAACCTCTGGAGATAGACCTGTCCCCGGCGCGCATCGATCACGGCCGCCGTCCGACCTGCTCCCGCATCGGCGGACCAGGCCAGCGCCGCAAGGGTCGAGATGCCCACAACAGGACGACCCAGCGCGGCCCCCAGACCCTGGGCAAAGGCCAGACCCACACGGAGGCCTGTAAAGGACCCGGGGCCGACCGTGACCCCGATCCGGTCGATCGCGCCAAACCCGCCGCCCGCTTCCACGACCGCGTCACGGACGAAACCGCCCAGGCGTTCAGAATGGCCGCGGGCCATCATTTCGGACCGGACGGCCAGGGCCATGTCCCCGTCGAAAACCGCGGCGGTGCAGGCCTCCAGCGCGGTGTCGATCACCAGAACCCTCACAGGCTCAGATCACCTGTTCGACCCGGGTCACCTCGGGCACATAGTGGCGCATCATCTGTTCGACCCCGGCCTTCAGCGTCATCGCCGAGGACGGACAACCGGCACACGCGCCCCGCATTCTCAGGCTCAGTACGCCCGTCTCCTCGTCGAAGGCGTCGAAGAGGATGTCCCCGCCATCCTGGGCCACGGCCGGGCGGATGCGGCTGTCCAGCAGGGCCTTGATCTCTGCGACAATCTCGGTGTCCGGCGCACCGTCTTCGACACTGGCCGGACCGTCACGCATCAGGGGCGCGCCCGAGACGAAGTGGTCCATAATGATCGGCAGGATTTCCGGCTTGATTGCGCTCCAGTCCCGGCCATGAGCCGCCCGGGTGACCGAGATGTGGTCGGCACCGAAGAACACACCGGTCACGTCTTCCAGCTGGAACAGGGCCTCGGCCAGGGGCGATGCCGCGGCCTGATCGATGGTCAGGAACTCGCGTGAGCCCTCGATGGCCACATCGCGGCCCGGCAGGAACTTCAGGGCATTGGGATTGGGGGTGGGTTCGGTCTGGATGAACATGCGCCAGAAATGCGCCCCCTGCCCTCCGCATTCAAGAGCGAGGCTCTCTACCGGAGGCACACCAGACGGTTCAGGCCAGATCCTCGATCTCGGCGTCGGTCAGCTCGCCCGGCACGATCGTCACCGGGAGCTTGCGCCCCGAGAAGGCCGCGCCCTGCTTCAGCACGGCGGAAACGAGCGGCCCGGGACCCCGCGAACCACCGGCAGCCGCGAGAACCAGAATCTTGATCTCGGGATCTTCGCCGACAACCTTTCGGATCACAGCGAGCGGCTCGCCTTCCTCGATCAGGAAGAGCGGCGGTGCGCCGGAGCGAGCGCCCGCTTCCTCACCCAGTCTGGTCAGCAGGGCCTCGGCTTCAGTTCGCTGCTGGCGCTGGATCTCCTCGCGCACCCCCGACCAGTGCTCGTCGGATCCGCCCGGCATGATGCGCAGCAGGACCACGCGACCATTGGTCGACCGGGCCCGCCGGGCGGCGTAGCGCAATGCGGCCTCGAACTCGGGGCTGTCGTCAGCGATCACGAGGAACTTGCGTGGCATCAGGCTGACCCGATGATCTGACGGATCTGACCGTTTGCAATGGTCAGCTTGGCAAAGGTCCACCCCGTGCCAGAGGCCTCGATCTCGTCCACCGCAGCCCTGACGCCCTCGACCAGGGTCTGGCGTGCCCCGATCCAGGCGTCCACCGCAGCCTCGGCCGTCGCCTCGCTGTCCCCGACCGAGGGATCGGAGACGGCTGCGACCGCCCGCGTGAGCGCGACCTGCTCGCCCATCAGATCCTCAATCAGCCGGCGCACCGCCAGACGATCGAAGTGGTCTCCCGACGGGACAGCGCCGGCTGCGGCTCTCAGGCGATCAAAATCAAAGGCGGCCCCGACCTGGTGGTAGAGACGCGCCATGCGAGGCTCCGACCAACCGGCGTCGCGCGCCAGATCGCCGATGTCCGCCGTGGCGACCAGGGGCCGCAACATGGCGATGACCTGGGCGAGGTCCTCGCCCACCCCCATGTCGGCGAAACGTTTGAGCCGGGCCCGCAGCCGCTGCTGCTCGAAGCGGGACAGGACATCCCCGCCCTCACGGCGCAAGGCGTCCGCCGCAGGGCGGTAGGCCGCGATCAGGCCGTCGACGGTGGCTCCCTCGAGCCCGGCCCGGCGCGCGAGCCAGAAGGTCTGACGCCGCAGGACGGTGGCGACCTCCTGATACAAGGCTGTCTGGGTCTCGGCAGGTACCTTCATGTCGAGCGCGCTCACCGCATCCCAGGCCTCGTCCAGACGGAAGACGCGTCGTGCCGCCTCGAAGGCAATCACCAGTCCGGTGGTGTCGCAGCCGGCGGCCCCGCGCAGGCGATCCGGGAAGGTCGGGCCCGCCATGTTGACGATCTCGTTGCACAGTACCGTGGCCACGATCTCGCGCCGCAGCCGGTGCCCCTTCATCTGGTCCTCAAAGCGCGCCAGCGGTTCCGGGAAGTAGCGCACAAGGGTTTGCTCGAAGAATGGGTCCTCGGGCGCGCGCGACTCCACAATGTCCTCGGCGAGCTCGAGTTTCGCATAGGCGGTGAGGACGGCCAGCTCAGGTCGGGTCAGGGCGTGACCGGAGACCTTCATCTCGGCCATCCTCAGATCGTCAGGCAGACCCTCGACCTTGCGGTCCAGCTTGCCGCGCGCCGTCAGGGACTGCATGAAGCGTTGCTGTTGATCAAGGGCGGCGGTCCCCTCCGCCTGCTGCAGCGTCAGGGCAAGGGTCTGATCGTAGTTGTGGGCCAGGACCTTGAGGCCGACTTCCTCGGTCATCGAAGCCAGCAGCTGCACGCGTTCCGCCAGCGGCAGCACGCCGTTTGTGACCGCCGAACCGATCAGGATCTTGATGTTGACCTCATGATCAGAAGTGTCGACTCCAGCGGAGTTGTCGATGGCGTCGGTATTGATCCGCCCGCCGCCTGCGGCAAAGGCGATGCGGCCGGCCTGGGTGAAGCCCAGGTTGGCCCCCTCCCCCACCACCTTGACCCTGAGCTCATCCGCGTTGACCCGCAGGGCATCCGTACCCTTGTCGCCCACCTGGGCGTCGGTCTCGGCAGAAGATTTCACATAGGTGCCGATACCACCGAGATACAGGAGTTCGGCCGGGGCTTTCAGGATGGCCCGGATCAGGCTGACCGGATCAAGCGCCTCGTCCGCAATACCCAGCACAGCCCGGATTTCGGGGGTCAAGCTGATGGACTTTGCCGCGCGCGAAAACACCCCGCCCCCGGTCGAGATTTTCGTGGCTTCATAGTCCTGCCAGGACGAGCGCGGGAGCTGGAACAGACGGTTGCGTTCCTTCCAGGACACGGCCGGATCCGGGTTCGGGTCGATGAAGATGTCGCGGTGATCGAAGGCGGCAACGAGTTTCGAGGCCTTCGACAGCAGAAGCCCGTTGCCGAACACGTCGCCCGACATGTCGCCGACGCCGACGACGGTGAAGGGCTCGGTCTGGATGTCCTTCCCCAGCTCGCGGAAGTGGCGCTTGACCGCCTCCCACGCACCGCGGGCGGTAATCCCCATGGCCTTGTGGTCGTAGCCGACCGAGCCCCCGGAGGCGAACGCATCGCCCAGCCAGAAGCCGTAGTCGGCCGAAACGCCGTTGGCGATATCTGAAAAGGTGGCTGTTCCCTTGTCCGCCGCAACGACCAGATACGGATCATCGCCTTCGAACGCGACCACATCGGTCGGGCGGATCACCGATCCGTCGGCGGCGATATTGTCGGTGATGTCGAGCAGACCCGAGAGGAACGTTCGGTAGGCCCTGACCGCCTCCGCCTGCTGGGCGTCGCGGTCCCCTCCCGCGCGCACGAGAGCGGAAAGGTGCTTCGGAAAGAAGCCGCCCTTGGAGCCCACCGGGACGATGACAGCGTTCTTGACCTGCTGCGCCTTGACCAGCCCGAGCACCTCGGTGCGGAAGTCATCTCGCCGATCGGACCAGCGCAAACCCCCGCGCGCGACCGGACCAAAGCGGAGATGGATGCCCTCAACATGCGGGGCCCAGACGAAGATCTCGCGATAGGGCTTGGGCAGTGGCAGCTCGTCCAGCTCGCGCGAGGCGATCTTGATCGAGATATGGGGTTTAGGTGTGCCGTCCGCCGCCGTCTGGTAGTAGTTGGTCCGCTTGATGGCACCAATCAGGGTCGAGAGCCGGCGCAGCGCCCGGTCGTGGTCCAGCGAACTCACCTCCATAAGCAGGGCGGTGATTTTCCCGGTCAGCTCAGCACAGGTCGAGGCCCGTTCCGCCGACGATCCACCCGCTGTGGGGTCGAAGCGGCAGGCAAACAGGGACAGCAGCGCCCGGGCGATCGCCGGATGATCCCGAAGCGCCTCTTCCTGCACCGCCTGGGACGGATCCAGACCAGTCTGCTGGCGATAGCGGGCGAGTGTTCGGATCAGGGCCGCTTCGCGCCAGCCGACACCCAATTCAAGAACAAGTCGATTGAAGCCGTCGCTTTCGGTCCTGCCGCTCCAGACCGCCGAGAATGCCGCTTCGAAGGGCTCCTTGACGTTGGCGAAGTCCAGCCCGGCCCCGCGCGGGTCCTCCAGCAGGAACTCGTGAACATGGATGGGACCGCCCAGTCCGGTTTGTGCCGCCGGACGGATCGCGTGTCCGAACTCCTCCAGTGTCTTCAACCCCATATCCGCGAGGATGGGCAGCACGTCCGAAAGCGGAACGGCGGCGCCGCGGCGATAGAGCTTGAACCGGAACTGCAACGGCGTGTCTGCCGGCGTCCGGAAGGCACGGACTGCAACGGGCTCGCCCGCCTCCTCCCCCGTCTGGCCCGAGTCGTTCAGGCGATCGATCTGTTGCAGGTCAGCGACGGCCTCGGCGGCGTCATAGCGCTCCCGATATCCCGGTCCAAAGGCCTCGGCCCAACGGGCGCTCAGGGCCCCGATCTGGCTTTCATCAATATCGTCGGCCCGCAGCGCGCTCTCGAACCGGTCGACCCAGCTGCGCCCGGTCTCGACGATCTCCGCCTCAAGCGCAGTCGGATCGGGCGTGGGATGCTCCCCCGGGGTGAGCCCGATGATGTAGTGAATCCGCACCAGAGGCGCGTCGGACAGTTGCGGATACCAGGCCGAAACCCGTCCGCCCCAGGCCCGGGCAAGGATCCGTCCAATCCGCTCCCGGACACTGGCGTCGTAGCGTTCACGGGGGACGAAGGCGAGGACCGAGACGAAACGGTCAAACGGATCATTGCGGGTGAACGTCTTGATCCGCGGTCGGTCGTAGAGGTGCAGGATCCCGAGGGCCGTGGTCAGAAGTTCATCCTCGGTGACCTGGAAAAGCTCGTCGCGGGGATAGTTTTCGAGAATGTTCCGAAGGCGCTTCTCATTGTGGCTGCCGGGGGTCTTGGCGGCACGGGCAAGGGCGTTGGCGACCTTGCGCCGGATCAGCGGCACCTGGGAGGCAGGGCGATCATAGGCGTCGGCGGTGAACAGGCCGACGAAGCGGATTTCTCCGGATGGTCGCCCGTCATCGCCGAAACGCTTGACGCCAACGTAGTCCATATAGGCCCGGCGATGGACCCGGCTGCGCAGGTTGGCCTTGGCGACAGTGACCGGATCGCTCAGGTCGATCTGACGCTTCATCTGGGCGGTCAGGACGGCGGGTTCGGACGTCCGGCGCAGCACGGTTCGGGCGGGATCTCGCAGAACCCCTACGCCCGCCTCGGCCTGGTCCAGCGGGGCCTCGGCTGCATAGCCGCCATCGGCAGTACGCGGATACTCGTAGTTGCGAGCACCGAGGAACACGAAGTGGTCATCGTTCAGAGAGCGGAGGAATTCGAGGTTCTCGGCCACGATCTCCGGATCGATGCCTGCGGGGCAGGCTTCCAGATGAGCGACCGACCTCTGCATCAGTTCACGCATGGCCGGGAAATCCGCCACGGCCGCATGAACATCCGCCAGGGTCTGCTCGATTCCCGCCATGAGGGCCTGTCTGCGCTCCGGCGGGAGCGGATCGATGACGATGACGATCAGCGACTCCCGCGCTGTGCCGTCGGCATACCGCGAGCCCTCAGGATCACGAAGAACGGGGACAACCGGATGGAACAGGGCCCTGACGGACACGCCCGCATCGGCCAGTTCCCCCATGAGACTGTCGACAAGAAAGGGCCGGTCATCCTGGATAATCTGAACCACGTCATAGGGCGTGACACGACCGCGCGCAGCAATCAGGGGTTTGACTTCAATGCGGGGCGGGTCACCCGCTGTTCTCTGTTCTGCCCAGCGCCAGGCATCGGCCAGCAGAACCCCGACGTCATCCCGGGCCAGTTCCGGGGTCTCTTCCTCAGCATAGTCCTCGCAGGCCTGGTCAATGAACGAGCGTTCCAGATCCGCAAGCGTCCCCGCCCGTCCCAGGGCCGTCGCAAAGGCCCGTGCAAGGCTTTCGGGGTCAGAGGGCCGGGACAGGATGCGGGGTTTGCCGGGCATGGGCAGGGTCTCGCGTAGCGCGGCAGGGGCCGCCGGGTCTGGACCGGACGCTATCGACAGTCCGTTACGATTTGGATCACCGAACGGGTGCGCCCGACCTCTCGGCGCTGGATAGGCCGGGCAGACGCGCGCGGGAAGGGGATATACGACAAACTGGCTTCCCGTGGCCTGAAATAGGCGCTGTGGCCTTTCGGCGTGGGCCGGCCGTTCCTGCTCGCATCCGGGCCCGGTCTGTCAAAGAGAAAAGGCCGCCGGACGGGCGTCCGACGGCCTCTCTTGAGGACCCGCGCTGGAGGGGGAATGGGCGCGGGTTCAGAGCCGCTGCGGCCGGGGGGAGGGGAGGGGAGGCCGCTGCGTCTGGAGAGAAGATGGGAAGCCGGCCGGCCCCTTCAAGGCGAGCCAGTCAGGGTTCTGCACTGCCCGGCCGCGGCGGTTTGACGCGGTCAGGACGGCGGGCTGGAGGACGGTGTGGTGTAGACTCCGGCTCGTCCGCATAGGGCTTGCCATCACCGGAGAGCAGGACGGCGATCCACATCGTGCCCCTGAACTCTGCAAGGATGGCCATGGCCATAACAGCGAGGGGTGTCGACAGGAACATGCCGACCACGCCCCATAACTTGCCCCACAGAGCAAGCGCGAGAAGAACCGCGACCGGGTCGATATTCTGGTTCTCGCCCTGCATGCGGGGCTGGATCAGATTGCCCACCAGAAACAGGATGGTCTGAAGCCCCACGAGCAGGATCAGGGCCGGCCAGTAGGTGGGAAACTGGACGAGCGCAAACAGGGGCGGGGCAAGACCGGCCACCGCGCCTCCCAGAACCGGAATGAAGCCGACCACGAAGATGATGAACGTCCAGAACTCGGCATGCTCGAGGCCGACAACCCGCATCAGGATCCAGGCCGCCGCGCAGATCATGGCACCTGTCACCGTCTGCACCCAAAGGTAGCCCTCGACCCCCCCACGGACGCGTTCGAAGACGCCCATGGCCTCGGCCCGTTGCTCACGCTGGGGGAACATCGCCACAATCTTGCGCCTGAACCCGACCTGTGAGGCCAGCAGGAAGCCCAGATAGACCAGGACGAAGAAGGAGCCCGACGCCACGCCCTGCATCTGGAAGGCCAGGCTGGTGAGATAGCCCCGCAGGTCGATTCCCGTCAGCAACTCCTGGGCGGTCGGTGCCGCCTCCACCCCGACCAGCCGGGCCCCATCCTCGATGACGGCGTCGATCCGCGGTCCGATCCCGCTGGATATCCCGGACATGTCCGTGAAGAAGCCGGCCGCTCCGTTCACAATGAAGGCGATGGCGGCAAAGAAGCCGACCACCACCAGGGAAACCGCTGCAATCCCCGCCAAATGATCCGGGAGCTGTGTCCGTTGCTCAATGGACCGCTTCACCCCGTCGATCATGATCATCAGGAAGATCGCCATGGCGAGCGGGGTCAGGATGTCGCGCAGCCAGTACAGCGCCGCCCCGGCCGCCACGACAGCAATGACGACGATGGCATTGCGGCCGACGGCGGAGGGCGGGACGGCGATCGGTGTTTTCATGATTCGACTGTCGGTGGCGTAGTGGTCGCGGTCAATCGTCCTTCCAGCGGGTTTGCTGGAACAGGAGGACAGGCCCGGCTAAGCAGGGTGTCCGCAAGGAGCCCGCCCATGACTGATACCGCCGCCACCGGACTGTTTCTGGGACAATCTGCGGAAGGAAGCAGCCCCGAGCGCGAGGTCCTGCTGTGGAACCGGGCCAACCGTCACGGCATCATTGCCGGTGCCACGGGAACGGGAAAGACTGTGACCCTGCAGATCATGGCCGAAGGATTCTCGGCCATGGGTGTGCCCGTCTTCTGCGCCGATGTGAAAGGTGATCTGTCAGGAATCAGCCAGCCGGGTTCGCCCAACGAAAAGTTGCTGGCCCGGGCCGCGGGCATGGGCCTGGTGCTGACACCGGCCGGAGCACCGACCGTGTTCTGGGATTTGTATGGCGAGAAGGGCCATCCGGTCCGGGCCACGGTCTCCGAGATCGGGCCCCTGCTGATGGCCCGGATGCTGGATCTCAACGAGGTTCAGGAAGGGGTTCTGACGGTGGCCTTCCATGTCGCCGATAAGGAAGGCCTGCTGATGCTGGACCTGGACGATCTGCGTAGCGTGCTGACTTATGTGGCGGGAGACAGTGCCCGCATCGGGCGGGAGGTCGGCCATGTCGCCCCGGCCTCGATCGCCGCGATCCAGCGCGGTCTGCTCCAGCTCGAGCAGCAGGGCGGGGAGGCCTTCTTCGGAGAACCCGCGCTGCGGCTGGACGACATGATCCGTGTTGGTGCCGACGGCCGGGGCCAGGTCAATGTGCTGGACGCCACGCGTCTGATGTCCTCACCCCGCCTCTACGGGGCGTTTCTGCTGTGGCTCCTGTCAGAACTGTTCGAACAGCTTCCCGAGGTCGGCGATCCTGACAAGCCACGCCTCGTCTTCTTTTTCGATGAGGCGCATCTGCTGTTTCGGGACGCGCCGCGGCCCCTGCTGGAAAAGGTCGAACAGGTCGTCCGCCTGATCCGTTCCAAGGGGGTGGGCGTCTACTTCGTCACCCAGAATCCGGCGGATATTCCCGACAGTGTCCTGGCCCAGTTGGGAAACCGGATCCAGCATGCGCTGCGGGCCTACACGCCGTCGGAGCAACGGGGATTGAAGTCGGCGGGGGACAGTTTTCGAGTAAACTCGAACTTCAACACCGTGGAGGCGATCCAGGCGCTGGGGACGGGGGAGGCGCTGGTCTCGACGCTGGACGAGAAGGGGGCCCCCAGGGTGGTGGCGCGGACCCTGATCCGGCCGCCGGACAGCCGGCTGGGGCCCGCGACGGCCGCCGAGCGGGCAGCGGTGATGGCGGCCAGTCCGGTCCGGGGCATGTACGATACCGCGATCGACCGCGAGTCGGCCGAGGAAGTTCTGGCGCGGCGACTGTCACATGACGCCGCTGGACCGGCCTCCCGGGCAGCCGAAAAGCCGAAGGCCCAGCGACGGTCCACCCGCCAGACGCCGCTGGAGGCCCTGACCAAGTCGGTGCTGCGGACGGCGGGATCGACCCTGACGCGCGAGCTGATCCGGGGCGTTCTGGGCGGGCTGCGTCGACGCTAGGCGGCGGACCCCAGACGGGCATTGGCCAGACCGGCCAGGACGCCGGTGACCTGGGCCCCCGATCCCGTCTGGGACAGGAGTTTGGACAGGTGGGGCGTCAGCCGTCGGGTGTCGACCAGCACCATGGCCCAGCCGAGAAACAGCTGGGCCTGGACCGGCCAGCGGGCGAGCACCCGTACATTGCGGTGACGCGCATCCAGCTCGATGGTTTCCATCAGGGCGGTCAGGGTTTCGGTGTCCCCCTCGAGCACCTGGACAAAGGTGCCGGACTCGTGGGCGAGGGCCCCGGTGATCTTGCGACGACCGTTGTTGCGGACCGACGTGGAGACGATGGCGGACAGATCCACCGGTCCGTCGGACGCGGGAACGGCGTCACTGCGGTAGACGAGGCGCTCGAGGGCACGCCCGGAAACGGAGGTCATAAGGATAGGCCCGGGCGGGGAATCCGCTGTCTATCTAGGCGCTTGCGCGGACAAAGCCCAGCACGGTCGTATCAGCGCGGGACAAGTCGCCACATTCTCAGCGGGTGGCGGACGGCCCCGGCCTCGGCACCGGCGAGCGCCCCACGGCCCATATAGAGGTCGGCCCGGACCGGGCCCCGGATGGCCGAGCCGGTGTCGAGGGCCATGACGAGGCCGGAATAGCTACCCCGGGCTCCGACCAGATTGCCGCCGTCCGCGCGGATCCACACCAGGTCGCCATACCTCCAGCTGCCGGGATCGACGGCGATGGCGCGGCGCGGACCCAGCGCCACACCGGCCGCCCCGGCAGGGTGCCCGCCATCATCGGGCTGGAGGGCAAAGTAGATGTAGCGAGGGTTGAGGGCTGTGACGGCGCGGGCTTCGGGACCCCGATGGGCGGCCAGCCAGGCCCGGATCGCATCGCCCGAGGTGCCGTTGGGCGGCAGCAGGCCCTGATCGGCCATGGGCCGGGCAATCCCGACAAAGGGCTGACCGTTGTCAGCGGCATAGGCGGCGCGAGCGGTCGAGCCGTCCTCGAACGTCAGATAGCCCGAGCCCTGAATCTGAAGGAAAAACAGGTCTTCGGCCCGCATCCAGGCCAGCGGCGGCGAGGGCGGCGGCCCGGCCTCGATCTCGGCGCGCACGGGCAGGACCTGTCCGCGGACCCAGCCCGGCGGCGGCGACAGCACCGGGGCGTCGAACTCGGCGTCAGGAACCCGGCGCGCGCTGTATTCGGGCGCGAAATATGCGGTCAGCAAACCGGTGCGGCCTTCGGCGGGCAGAGCCTCGACGACCGAGAACCCGGTTTCGAAAAAGACCCGGGCCGCCGAGGGGGTGACCGGCTTTGACAGCCGGCGGATGTCGAGGGCGCGCGCGCACTGCCGGGCAGAGGCCGGATCGCGCGCCACATCGCAGGTCGCGGCATAGGCGTCGAAGGCGGCCAGATGGTCCTCATCGGCCCAGGACGGCAGGGTTTCGGGTCCGGCGAGGACAGGAACCGATGCGACAGGCGTGTCAGGGGTCACCGGCCCGGGTGCCGGCGGCGTCGGCCCCGGCCCTGGCACGGTGTCGGGTCCCGAGGCGCAGGCCGAGACCATGACCAGGCCGACGATCGTCGCCCACCGCGCGGTCACCGCCGCCCGGGCCGGTCGCCGCATCAGGCGTTCGCGGGTTCGACCCGGGCCAGGACCCAGTTCGGGTCGGTGGCGCCCAGCGAGCGTTCGAAGGTCCAGTGTTCGGCGGTGCGGCGTTCCTCGACGCGAGGTTCACCCGGCGCGCCCGGCGTGGCCTCACCCTCGGGCAGCAGGATCTTCGAGCGGATCTCGGCCAGGAACCGGACCTTGGCCACGGCGCGGTCGCCCTCGGCGGAGGCCAGTTCGAGATCGGCGCGGGGCGGATGAAGGAATTCGACCTGTTCGGTCTCGCCCCGGGTTTCGCGTGCGGCGATGCCGGTCTCGAACGAGGCGAGGACGGCGGGCGTCAGCAGCGGCGTCAGGGCGGCGCGGTCGCCCGAGGCATAGCCACGCACGATGGTCTCATAGGCCTGACGGGCCCCCTCGATGAATTTGGCCGGGTCGAAGGCCGGGTCCCGGGCCCGCAGGGAAGCCGCGGCGGCCAGGACGGTGGCGTCGACGCCCGGCGTGCGCAGGGCCGGTTCGGCCCCGGCGGCGGGCAGGGCAGGCGTCCGCGGTCCCTCCTGGGGCTGACGCCCGACCTTCTTGCCCAGAACATTGTAGAGCTGGAACAGGATAAAGGCCGCGATGACGGCGAAGATGACGATCGAGAACTGAACCGGCACGGGAAATCCCTGGATTGCGTCGGGGGCGAAACCCTGAGGGTCAAGCACGTTGTCGACGATTAGGGTCAGATATAGGCGTGCGCAAGGCGACTCGCATCCCACGCGACATCGTCACCCGTGTTGCGGGCGCTCCGGCCCGATGCTAGTCGCCGC
Source organism: Brevundimonas sp. R86498 (assembly GCF_044598075.1). Taxonomy (GTDB): domain Bacteria; phylum Pseudomonadota; class Alphaproteobacteria; order Caulobacterales; family Caulobacteraceae; genus Brevundimonas. The sequence continues at coordinate 840,834 of NZ_CP139004.1, forward strand.
CCCCTCGCCCCTCGCCAGATCGAACGGCTCCCTCCATGACCGACGTCCCCCCCGCCGAGACCAACCCCCAGCCGGGCCAGCCGCCCCTGCCGGGCTTCCGCATCCTTGCCCAGTTCGTTCGCGACCTGTCGTTCGAGAACCCCAAGGCCCCCGACAGCCTGCGCATCGAGGGCAAGCCCCAGATCGACATGGGCGTTGAGCTGAACGCCCAGGGTCGCCCCGACGGCCTGTTCGAGGTCGACATCAAACTGTCGATCAAGGCCTCGACCGAGTCGACGGCCGTGTTCCATGTCGAGCTGCTGTACGGTGGCCTGTTCCAGCTGACCGGGATCGCCGAAAAGGACATCGAGCCCCTGCTGCTGATCGAATGCCCCCGCTATCTGTTCCCCTATGCCCGTGAGATCGTGGCCCGGGCGACGGCGGACGGCGGCTTCTATCCGCCCTTCATGCTGGACCCGATCGATTTCGCCGGCATCTATGCCGCCCGGATGCAGCAGCAGGCCCAAGCCGCCGGGACGGCCTAAGCCGGTTTTGCCGACCCGGCGTCAAGGCCACCAGGGTTGCCGCCGGACTTCGGGCAACGGACACTGCCTCAATAGCCAGAGGGCACTGCCGTTATGAATAGCGACGAGTTGGACTCGCCCGAATCCATTGTTGAAGGAGCCCATACGGCTCTGAGACAGCTTATGAATGAAGGCTATGAGCTAACGCTAGGTCAAGCCCTTTATGGTGATGAGTTGGCACCGCAACTCATCATCAATCGGCTCGGATCCTGCTGGCCAAGACTTTGCTGGGTTGCCTATGAACCCGACGTCTGGCCGGGAGGGATCAGTGTTGCTCTGGAATGGGTCGATCCCGAGACCGGCGTGGAAATTTCGTGTGTGACAGAGCAGATTCCGTCTGATCCTGAGATGATCAATAGATTATCTCGAATAATCCTCGAACGCGGATTCTCAGTCATCGGTTACAAAGCTGCAGGTCGCTTGATTCATCGCTACATTAAACTCGATAATGAAGCCAAAAATATTCTTCAGCTCAGGTTTAACGGACAAGGAGTCGGTGGTCGTTGGATTTGGCCATTTACTGTAGTCACCCGTGTCTCTTTTTCCTGACTAGCTGATATGCTTAGGTTTTATCTTCCAACCGCCAGCAGCCGATTTTTCCACGAAGCCGACTATCCGGTTTAAGAGCTGGCAGCTGGCTCCGCGCATGAACAGGTGGACCAGCTACCTGGTGCACGACCAATCCCTTTGATCGCAGTCCCGATGTGGGTCCACGTTGACGTCGGCACTGCTAGATCGAGGCAGGCTGGATCTCGACGCCGTAGGCGGCCCACAGGGAGGTGTCCTTCAGCGTCGCCTGGAGGAACAGGGTGTGGGCCACCACCTCCTCGGGCCGCAGACGCGGGGCGAGGGGGCGGGGACGCGCGGCATGACCCCCGGCGGCGGCATGGGCGGCGGCGGCCAGACCTTCGCGGCGGCTGCTGAGATCCAGCACGCGCTCCTTGCCGCCCCGGAGCTCCAGATAGACCTCGGCCAGAAGCCGGGCGTCGATCAGGGCCCCGTGCAGGGCCCGGTCCACGAGACTGATCTTGAAGCGTTTGCACAGGGCGTCGAGGGAGTTGGCCATGCCCGGAAACCGCTTCTGGGCCAGCTGGAGCGTGTCGATCCAGCGGGTTTCGGCCAGCAGGGGCTGGCCACAACGCCCGCATTCATGATCGATGAAGTTGCGGTCGAACTGGGCATTGTGGGCGATGACCGGGGCGTCGCCGATGAAGGCCATCAGGTCCTGGACAATTTCGGCGAAACGCGGCGCGTCGCGCACCTTGTCGTCGGTGATGCCGTGCACGCGGATGGCGTCCGGCGGGATCAGCCGCTCGGGGTTCACAAGTCGGTGAAAGGTGCGACCGGTCGGGAGCAGGTCCTGGATCTCGATGCAGCCGACCTCGATCAGACGGTCGCCGGTTTTCGGGTCAAAGCCGGTGGTTTCAGTGTCGAGGACGATCTCGCGGGTCATAGCCCCTCATGGGATGTTTCGCCGCTTGCCGGAAGGGTCCGGTCCGGCCAATTCCAGCCCGGAGCCAGAACAATCCCCATGATCTGATCCACCCGGTCGCGGGCAGCCTCCAGCCCCCCGGTCGTGTCGATGATGAAATCGGCGCGACGGCGTTTTTCGGCGTCCGGCATCTGGCGCTCCAGAATGGCCTGGAACCGTTCGGGGGTCATCCCCGGCCGGGACAACACCCGCTGACGTTGGGTGTCCGGGTCGGCGGTGACCACGACCACCGCATCGACAGCCCGGTCGCCCCCGGTTTCGAACAGCAGGGGGATGTCGAGGACGGCGAGGCGGACGCCGGCGGCCCGGGCCGCGTCCAGCTCGGCCAGCCGCCCGGCCGCGACGAGGGGATGGACGATCGTCTCCAGCCGGCGGAAGGCCGTGTCGTCGCGCCCGAGAACCTCCGCCAGACGGGCGCGGTCCACCGCACCGTCGACCACCACACCGGGGAAGGCCGCCTCCAGCGGGGCGACCGCCGCCCCGCCGGGCGCATAGAGGGCGTGGACGGCGTCATCGGCGTTCCAGAGGAGGGCGCCGCGATCGGCAAACATGGCTCCGGTGGTCGACTTGCCCATGCCGATGGACCCGGTAAGGCCGAGGACGATCACGACACGACCCCGTCGTCCGGTTCTCCGAGATGGGCCAGCAGCAGCGGGCGGAGCACGACGTCCGGGGGCAGAACATCGAAGATCGCTTGAAAGGACGGGCCGGCCTGGCCGATGAGCATGGCCAGACCGTCCACGGTCGTCAGCCCGGCGCGACGGGCCTCGACAAGAAACGGTGTCATGACGGGTCGGTAGGTCATGTCCATAACCACGGTCCCAGGGTCCAGCCGGCCGGGATCGATCTCCGGCGGGATACTGAGGGCGTTGACCACGAGCACCGCGCCAGCAAGGGCGTCCGGTCCCTCCATCACCGAGACCGCAGGCCCCAGATCGGCGGCAAGGGCCTCAGCCCGCGCGCGCGTGCGGTTGACGATCCGGACCTGGCCCCCGGCCCCCGCCAACGCCGCAGCCGCCGCCCGGGCGGCCCCCCCGGCCCCGAGAACCACTACCGCCGCGCCCGGCAGGTTGAGGTCCGGGGCCTGTTCCCGCAGGGCCATCAGCAGGCCGAAGCCGTCACTGCTGTCGGCCAGGACCTGGCCGTCCCGGAACGCCAGAATATTGGCCGAGCCGCTGGCTCGCGCCGTATCCGAGGCCTGATCGGCGAGGGCGAAGGCCTGTTCCTTGAACGGAGCGGTCACATTGATCCCGGCCAGCAGGCCGGCGCGGCCGGCAGCGACGAGGGTGTCAAAGCCGGCCGGGTCGCGGGGGGTGAACGGGACATAGACAGCATCGAGACCAGCGGCGGCGATCCAGGCGTTGTGGATGACCGGGCTGAGCGATCGGGTGACCGGATTGCCGGCGATGCCGCCCAGCCGGGCGACCCCGGTGATGAGGGGGCGGCTCATGCGAGGATGACCCCGGCCCGGCGCAGCTCGGCCAGCACGGGCCAAAGGGGCATGCCGAGAACGGTGAAATGGTCGCCCTCCACCCGGTCGAACAGTTGCGCGCCCATGCCTTCGAGCCGGTAGCAGCCGACTGAGCCCAGCAGGGCCTCGCCCTCGGCCGCCAGATAGGCGTCAAGGAAGGCGTCGGAGAAGGCCCGGACCTGCATCCGCGCCGTATCGACCGAGGACCAGACCACCTGGCCCGCGTGGGCGAGGGCCACCCCCGAATGCAGGGCATGCGGCCGGCCCCGCAGCGAAACGAGCCGGGCACGAGCCGCAGACAAATCCGGGGCCTTGGAGACCATGCCGCCCTCCAGGGCCAGGGTCTGGTCAGAGCCCAGCACCCAGGCGTCGGGGTCCCGGGTCGAGACCGCGACGGCCTTGGCCCGGGCCAGCTCGAGAGCAAGAGCCGCCGGCTCGATACCGTTGAGGCGGGTCTTGATGGCGTCTTCGTCCACACCGGCATCCTTGGCGGTGAAGGGGACGCCGGCGGCGGTCAGCATGGCGCGTCTGGCGGCGCTGCGCGACGCGAGGATCAGACGGGGGCCGGGTGCGGCACTCACCAGTGGGCTCCGACGCGATGGGAGCGGCGCTCCGTCAGCAGGTTGAGGATGGCGGCGGCGGTTTCCTCCACCGAGCGGCGGGTGACGTCGATGGTGGGCCAGCCGCGGCGTTCGAAGGCCCGTTTGGCCTTGATGGTCTCGTCACGGACGGCGTCCGGCTCCACATAGGCCGAGGCATGGGTGGCATTCAGGCCGTCGAGCCGGTTGCGGCGGATCTGGACCAGCCGGTCCGGGGACACCGTCAGGCCGACGACGAGGGGATTCTTCAGGCCCACCAGCCGTTCGCCGTCCTCCTGGCCGGGGACAAGGGGGACATTGGCGGCGCGCACGCCACGGTGGGCCAGATAGATGCAGGTCGGGGTCTTGGAGGTGCGGCTGACGCCGACGAGGACGACATCGGCACCCTCCAGCTGTTCGGCCGTGCCCTGGCCGTCGTCATGGGCCATGGCGTAGTCCAGCGCGCTGATCCGGTTGAAATAGTCGTGGTCGAGGGTGTGCTGGGCCCCGACCCGGGTCGACAGGGCCGCGCCCAGGTAACGGGACAGGGCCCCGACGAGGGGATCCAGCGCGCCGATATGGGGCATGTCGAGGGCGCGACAGCCCTCTTCCAGCTGGGCCCGCAGATCCCGGTCGACGATGGTGTGGAGGACCACGCCGGGGGCGGCGGCGATCTCGCCCAGGACCCGCTCCATCTGCCGGTCCGAGCGGACCAGGGCGTAGATGTGCTCGATGGGGATGACCCCGTCGAAACGGGCGGTGACCGCCTTGGCCATGGCGTTGAGGGTCTCGCCGGTCGAGTCCGAGACCAGGTGGACATGGAAATAGGTCGCGAGCCGGGAGGCCCCGGCGGGCCGGGCCGGGCTCATGTCGTGGCCCCGGTCGGGACAGATGGGTCAGAGGGGGTGCGAATGGGGGGATTCCTGTGGATCGGCCTGGGCGCCCGGGCGCGCCGGCGGGGCATGGTTTTCTATAGCCCGGGCCCGGCGACGGGGCGAGCGGGGACAGGCGGGGATGATGCGGGGCACCCGGGCGAAGTGATCCCCGGCCCGGGCCGGCGGTTCGGAGCGCCTGGGGAAATCCTAACAAAGGGTAAACGACCCCCAGCGGCGGGATGGGGCCATGAGCCGGAAAAGCGCCGTGCGTTAGGGTTTCGTTAAGGATTATCCCCGGTTTCGACAGGGGGGTCGGGGCGAGGTGAACAACCGGGGTCGGGCCGGGGACAAGCCGGTCCGGAAGGCGGCGGAGCGGCGATCTGTCCCCACGATCCCGCCCCCTGCTGACTGCCTCCATTCCTTTTCTAATTCTGATCAGAACAAGAGGGAGGGTGCGGGCTTGAGGCGCGAGGCTTGCCCCCGTAAAGCCAAGTCATGAGCACCACGCCATCGCTGATCCGTGTCCTGCAGGGCGAGACCCTGGCCCGGCCGCCCGTCTGGTTCATGCGGCAGGCGGGACGTTATCTGCCGGAGTACCGGGCGCTGCGGGCCCAGGCCCCGGACTTCATCGCTTTCTGCCTGAACCCGGAGATGGCCGCCGAGGCGACGCTGCAGCCGATGCGGCGGTTCGGTTTCGATGCGGCCATCGTCTTCGCCGACATCCTGCTGATCCCCCAGGCCCTGGGCCAGGACGTCTGGTTCGAGACCGGTGAGGGCCCCCGGCTGGGGCTGATGCCGTCGGTCGATCATATGCGGAGCCTCGCCGAGGGCGCGGGCCAGCATCTGCATCAGGTGGGTCAGACCCTGAGCCTCGTGCGCGGCCAGCTGGAGCCGGAACGGGCGCTGATCGGGTTCGCCGGCGCGCCCTGGACGGTGGCGACCTATATGCTGGACGGCCATCACAACACGATCGGCAAGGGTGAACGGGCCACGGCCCGGTCCTATGCCTATGCCGAGCCAGAAAAGGTCGACGCCGTGCTGGCGGTTCTGGTCGAGGCGACGGCCTGGTATCTGAAGATGCAGGCCGATGCCGGGGCCGACGCCCTGAAGATCTTCGAGAGCTGGGCCGAGGGCCTGCCGGACGATCTGTTCGAGCGACTGGTGCTGAAACCGCATCAGGCGCTGGTCCGGCGGGTTCGGGAGCTGGGCGTGACCGTGCCCCTGATCGGCTTCCCGCGCGGCTCCGCCCTTCATGCGACGCAGTATGCGCGCGAGGTCGATGTGCAGGGCGTGGCGCTGGATACGGCCTGTTCGCTGCAGCGGGGCCGCGAGGTCCAGGCCATCAAGCCGATCCAGGGGGCGCTGGATCCCCTGCTGCTGCGGGTCGGCGGTGCGGCGCTGGACCGCAGGGTGGATCAGCTTGTCGAGGCGTGGGGCGCGGGTCCATGGATCTTCAACCTGGGCCACGGCATCCTGCCGGACGTGCCGATCGCTCACGTCGAGCAGGTTCTGAAGCGGATTGGCGCGCAGTGAACTCCAGTCCCGGAAGGCCCTCCGGTCGCCGGATCGCCATCGTCCTGTTCAACCTCGGTGGCCCGGACGACGCGGCCACCGTCAAGCCGTTCCTGTTCAACCTGTTCAACGACCCGGCCATCATCGGTCTGCCGGGTCTGTTCCGCACGCCGCTGGCGAAACTGATTTCCTCGCGCCGCGAGACCAGCGCCCAGGCCAACTATGCGATGATGGACTCGAACGGCGGCTCGCCGCTGAAGGGCGAGACCCGGGCGCAGATGGACGCGCTGGACGCGGCCCTGTCGGCCCGGCTGCCCGGCGATGAGGTCAGGAGCTTCATGGCCATGCGCTACTGGCATCCCCTGACCGAGGAGGCCGCGGTCGATGTGGCGGCCTGGGGGCCCGACGAGATCGTCCTCCTGCCCCTCTATCCCCAGTTCTCGACGACCACGACCCGGTCTTCGCTGAAGGCCTGGAACGCCGCCTATGCGGGGTCGGGCCGGACCCGGACGATCTGTTGCTATCCGCGCGTAAACGGCTGGATCGAGGCCCAGGCCGAAGGGATCCGCCAGAAGCTGGCCGAGGCGGAGCGGGACCACGCGGGGCGCAAGGTGCGGGTCCTGTTCTCGGCTCACGGGATTCCGGAGAAGCTCGTGCACAAGGACGGGGACCCCTATCAGGAACAGGTCGAGGCCACGGTGGCGGCCGTCGCCGCGGCGGCGGGTCTGACCGACTGGCTGCTGTGCTACCAGAGCCGGGTTGGCCCCCTGAAGTGGCTGGGGCCATCGACGCCCGACGCCATCCGCGCGGCCGGGGCGGAAGGGATCGGCCTCGTGGTCACCCCGATCGCCTTCGTTTCCGAACACATCGAGACCCTGGTCGAGCTGGACATCGAATACGGCGAGCTGGCGCATGAGGCAGGAGTGCACCCCTATCTGCGAGTGCCGGCCGTCGGGATCAGCCCGCTGTTCATCGGCGGTCTGGCCGATGCCGTGACCGAAAGTCTGGACCGGACCGGGATCGCGCCCGCCGGGCCAGGCTGTCAGGGGCAGTGGAAGGCCTGTCCCTGCCAGAACCGGAAACAGGCGGCATGAACTGGTACGATCTGGCGCGGGGTCTGCACATTCTGGCGGTCATCGCCTGGATGGCCGGCCTGCTGTTCCTGCCCCAACTCTATGCCTATGACGCCGAACAGGCGGAGAAGGCCGAGCCACTCAAGTCCGAAATGCGCACCCTGCTGCGGCTGTGGCAGGCCCGGCTGATGAAAATCATCCTGCAGCCGGCCATGGGCCTGTCCCTGATCTTCGGCCTGTGGCTGATCCATCTGGATGTGCAGATGCGGGGCGCGGCCTTCCTGGCCGAGCCCTGGATGGTCGCCAAGCTCATCGGAGTGGTCCTGCTTCTGGCCTGGCACATCTATCTGACGGCCGAGCGGAAAAAGGTGCTGGCCGGGACCTCGGTTCGCACCTCGAAATTCTGGCGTATGACCAATGAGGTGCCGTTCGTTCTGGCCATCGTGATGGTGTTGTCTGTCACGACGGAATGGACCCTCTGACCCGCCACGCTTGACCCGGACCCTCGGTTCGTGGTTCCGCTGGTGATGAGGCGTCGCTCGCGGCGCTGCCCTTCTCTTCGCGTCGACCGATCGCTGGCCGTTCCCCCGGGACCCGTGCCGCCCTCGGACCCGGCGTTCCCCTCGGCCGAAAGGCCAGACCTCTCCATTCGTCTCCGCCCGACGTCACCCGACGCCGGGCAAGACGGCGTGAATCCGAGTTCCGACATGACCGAAGCGACCGACACCCCGAACGAGACCCCCGAGATCGAGACCGCCGACGGCGAGGCCACGGGTCAGGATACGTCCCAGACGGACGGGGCCAATGACGCCGATGTCGCCGCCGATATCGGGGATGACGCGGAGGACGATGGCGAGTCCGTGGTCCCGTCCGGCCGGATCACCCTGCAGGAGCTGAACGACAAGTCGCCGGTCGAGCTGGTGGCCTTTGCGGAACAGCTGGACATCGAGAACGCCTCGAACTTGCGCAAACAGGATCTCCTGTTCGCCATCCTGAAGACCCTGGCTGATGAAGAGGTCGAGATCATCGCCTCGGGCACGCTGGAAATGCTGCCCGACGGCTTCGGTTTCCTGCGTTCGCCCGACGCGAATTATCTTCCGGGTCCGGACGATGTCTATGTCTCGCCGTCGCAGATCCGCCGCTTCGGGCTGCGCTCGGGCGACACGGTGCATGGCGCGGTGCGCGGCCCCCGCGAGGGCGAGCGCTATTTCGCCCTGCTGAAGGTCGACACGATCAATTTCGAGGACCCCGAAACGGTCCGCACCAAGGTCAATTTCGACAACCTGACGCCGCTGTATCCGAACGAGCGGCTGATCATGGAGATCCAGGATCCGACCCTCCGGGACCGGTCCGGCCGCGTCATCGACATCGTCGCCCCCCTCGGCAAGGGCCAGCGCTGCCTGATCGTGGCCCCGCCGCGGGTCGGCAAGACGGTCATGCTGCAGAACATCGCCAAGTCGATCGAGGCCAACCACCCCGAGGTCTCGCTGATCGTCCTGCTGATCGACGAACGCCCGGAGGAAGTGACGGACATGCAGCGCACGGTGAAGGGCGAGGTCGTGGCCTCGACCTTCGACGAGCCGGCCACCCGTCACGTCGCCGTGGCGGAGATGGTGATCGAGAAGGCCAAGCGTCTGGTCGAGCACAAGAAGGACGTCGTCATCCTGCTGGACTCGGTGACCCGTCTGGGCCGGGCCTACAACGCCACGGTTCCCTCGTCAGGCAAGGTTCTGACGGGGGGCGTGGACGCCAACGCCCTGCAGCGGCCCAAGCGCTTCTTTGGTGCCGCGCGGAACGTGGAAGAGGGCGGCAGCCTGACCATTATTGCCACCGCCCTGATCGACACGGGCTCGCGGATGGACGAGGTGATCTTTGAAGAGTTCAAGGGCACCGGCAACTCCGAGATCGTGCTGGACCGCAAGGTGGCCGACAAGCGGATCTTCCCGGCGATCGATGTGCTGAAGTCCGGCACCCGCAAGGAAGAGCTCATCACGCCGAAGGATCAGCTGACCAAGACCTATGTCCTGCGCCGCATCCTGAACCCGATGGGCCCGCAGGACGCGATCGAATTCCTGCTCGACAAGCTGCGTCAGTCCAAGAACAACGCCGACTTCTTCCAGTCCATGAACACCTGACGGTTGGTTCGGATTGGACTATGTTTCACGTGAAACACGGAGCGACGCGCCATGAAGGTCAATGTGGAGATCGACTGCACGCCGGCGGAGGCACGCCATTTTCTCGGCCTGCCCGATGTGCAGCCACTCAACGACCATCTGGTCGCTGAGATGCAGAAGCGGATGGACGCCAATCTCGCCGCCATGCAGCCCGAGGAGCTGATGAAGTCCTGGGCCAGTTTCGGCGTTCAGGCCCAGGAACAGTTCCGTCAGCTGATGCAGGCCGCGGTGACGACCCAGAAGTGAGTCGGCAGAGCCGACGGGGAGGTGGCAGCGAGCCCTTCGCGAGCTGACGGAGGGGTTCTGACCGCCGGCAAGAACCCCTCCGTCACGACGCGAAGCCGCGTCGTGCCACCTCCCCATCGCTGCGCGACAGGGAGGAGACGCTTATGATGACCGACACTATCTTCGCGCTCGCGACGCCCCCCGGTCGGGGGGCAATCGCGGTGATCCGGATTTCGGGGCCGGACACGGAGCGCGTGCTCGGGGCCCTCGGGGCCCCCGGTCTGACGCACCGGATGGCCAGTCTGCGCACCCTGCGGCACGGCGGCGTGGTTCTGGATCAGGCCCTCGTGCTCCGCTTTGCCAGACCGCACAGCTATACCGGCGAGGACTGTGCTGAACTGCATCTCCACGGCGGCCGCGCGGTCGTCGAAGCGGTGGCTTCGGCCCTGATCGCGCTCAACCTGCGTCCGGCGGAGCCGGGGGAGTTTACCCGGCGAGCGTTCGGGAACGGGCAGATGGACCTGGCCCAGGCCGAGGCTGTGGCTGATCTGATCGACGCCGAGACGACGGCCCAGACGGCCCAGGCCCTGGCCCAGCTGGGTGGGGCGCTGTCGGAGGCCTATGGCGGATTTCGTCGCGACCTGCTGGCGGCGCTGGCGCTGGTTGAGGCCGAGATCGATTTTCCCGATGAAGATGTGCCCGACAATCTGGCCATGACGGCAGGCCCCGTCCTCGATCGGCTGATCGGGGATCTGGCGGCCGCGCTTGCGGACGCGGAGCGGGGGCAACGGATCCGGGACGGCTATCGCATCGTGCTGATCGGGGAAACCAATGCCGGCAAGTCGGCGCTGTTCAATGCCCTGGTCGAGCGGGAAGCGGCCATTGTCACGCCGATCGCCGGGACGACGCGGGATGTGATCGATGCCGTTCTGAACATCGGGGGCTATGCCGTGACCCTGTCCGATACCGCCGGCCTGCGCGACAGCGCCGATCCGGTGGAGGCCGAGGGGGTCCGGCGGGCGCGGGTGCGGGCGGAGGCAGCGGATCTGAGACTGTGGGTTCGGGCACCGGGGGATCCGGAGGGTGATGCGGCGGCTTTTGCCCGGACGGACGACTTTACCGTCTGGACCAAGGCGGATCTTGAGGACGGCCCGTCCGGTAATGGGCACAGGGTGAGCGCCGTGACCGGGGCCGGGATGACGGCGCTGCAGGACGCCCTGGCCGACCGGCTCGCTCGCGATCTGTCGGGAGCGGATTTTCCGCCGGTGACCCGGGAGCGGCACCGGCGCCGGCTGACCGAGGCGCTGGAGGCCATCAGGGCGGGCCGGTCCCGTCTGGCCGATGCTCCGGAACTGGCGGGGGAGGATCTGCGCCGGGCGGCGGCCGCGCTGGCGCGGGTGACCGGGGCGATCGGGGTTGAGGATGTGCTCGGGGAGGTCTTCTCCACGTTCTGCATCGGTAAATAGGTCAGCCCTGCAGTGGCTCTGTTTCACGTGAAACAGAGCGGCCGTGGCGCCGGAACGCGTTTTCCCCTATGTCCGCGACCATGTCCGCAACTTCTTCTTTCGACGTCATCGTCATCGGCGGTGGCCACGCCGGCTGTGAGGCCGCCGCGGCCTCGGCCCGCTTTGGCGCGCGCACCCTGCTTCTGACCCAGTCGCTGGAGACGATCGGCGAGATGTCCTGCAACCCCGCCATCGGCGGTCTGGGCAAGGGGCATCTGGTTCGGGAGATCGACGCCCTCGACGGGCTGATGGGCCGACTGGCCGATGTCTCGGGCATCCAGTTCCGGATGCTGAATCGGTCGAAGGGCGCGGCCGTTCGCGGGCCGCGCAGCCAGATTGACCGGCGTCTGTATCGCGAGGCCATGCAGGCCGAATTGGCGAAGACCCCCAATCTGACCCGGAGGGCCGGGACAGCCGAGGCCCTGATCCTGGACGGCAACCGGGTGGTCGGGGTGCGCACGGGCGACGGTGTGGAGCTGAGCGCCGGTGCGGTGGTCCTGACGACCGGGACCTTCCTGAACGGGGTCATCCATCGCGGCGATGAACGCATACCTGCCGGGCGGCACGGCGAGGCCCCTTCGACCGGGCTGGCCTCCGACCTGTATGGCGCGGGCCTGCCGATGGGGCGGCTGAAGACCGGGACGCCGGCGCGACTGGACGGGCGCACCATCGCCTGGGATCAGCTGGAAATGCAGGCGGCCGATGCCGAGCCGGTGCCGTTCAGCTTCCTGACCGAGCGTATCGATGTCCCCCAGATCGCCTGCGGCATCACCCACACGACCGAAGAGACGCACGCCATCATTGCCGCCAATCTGGGCGAGAGCGCCGTCTATGGTGGCCGGCTGACGGGGCGGGGGCCGCGCTATTGTCCGTCGATCGAGGACAAGGTGGTGCGGTTCGCCGACAAGACCTCACACCAGGTGTTTCTGGAACCGGAGGGTCTGGACGACCCGACGGTCTATCCGAACGGGATCTCGACCTCGGTCTCGCCCGAGACCCAGTCGGCCTTCCTGCGGACCATGCCGGGGCTGGAAGCGGTCGAGGTGTTCCGCTTCGGCTATGCGATCGAATACGACTACGTCGATCCGCGGGCCCTGACACCAGCGCTGGAGGTCAAGGCCCGGCCGGGCCTGTACCTGGCCGGTCAGATCAATGGTACGACCGGGTATGAGGAGGCCGGCGCTCAAGGGTTGATTGCGGGTCTGAACGCGGCCCGTGCGGCGGCCGGATCGGCGGAAATCGTTCTGGGGCGGGACCAAGCCTATATCGGGGTGATGATCGACGACCTGGTCACACGCGGTGTGACCGAGCCCTACCGGATGTTCACCAGCCGGGCCGAGTACCGGTTGACGCTGCGGGCCGACAATGCGGATCAACGGTTGACCCCCCTCGGGATCGAGGCGGGAATCGTGTCCGGCTCCCGGGCTGCGGCGTTCGGGGCCAAGGCGGCGGCGTTGGCGGAAGCGACGGCTCTGGTTCGCGAGACGCGGTTCACGCCCAATGAGGCGCAAACCTTGGGCATTCCGGTCAATGCCGATGGCCAGCGCCGGTCGATGCGCGATCTGCTGGCCTATCCGGGGGTCGACCTGTCGGCTTTCGAGGCGGCCTGGCCGGCGATCGGAACCTGGAGCGCCGCGGTGCGGGAGCAGGTCCAGATCGATGCGGGCTATGCCGGCTATCTGGATCGGCAGACGGCGGATGCCGAGGCGCTGCGGCGCGAGGAGGCGCTGACGCTCCCGGCCGGGATCGACTACGCGGCCATCGGCGGGCTGTCGAACGAGGTGCGCGAGAAGCTGGCCCGGGTTCAGCCCCGGACCCTGGGGCAGGCCGGGCGGATCGAGGGGGTGACGCCGGGGGCGCTGACGGCCCTGCTGTCGCACGTGAAGAAGGCCGCGGTCGCCGCCTGATGACTGAAGATGAGTTTCAGGCCCTGACGGGCGCGACGCCGGAGCGGATGGCCGAGCTCGGGCGGTTTCGCATCTTGCTGACCGAGGCCAATGCGGTGATGAACCTCGTCGGGCCCGACAGCCTGCCGGACTTCTGGAACCGCCATGCCTGGGACTCGGCCCAGTTGCTGGATCTGGCGGGCGAGGCGCGGCGGTGGGCGGACATCGGGGCCGGGGCGGGTTTTCCGGGCGTGGTCCTGGCGATCCTGCTGAAGGACCGGCCGGGCGCGCATGTCTGGCTGATCGATTCCCTGCAGAAGCGCTGCCGCTTTCTGCAGACCGTGGTCGACGATCTCGGTCTTCCGGCGACGGTGATCTGGGGGCGAGCTGAGGCCCAGACGGTCACGGTGGACATTGTGACGGCCCGGGCGGTCGCGCCGCTCGACAAGCTGCTGGGTTATGCACAGCCCTGTCTCGCGCGCGGTGCACAAGGTCTGTTTCTCAAGGGAGAGAAGGCCGAGGCTGAGTTGCGGGAGGCGGCTCGGGTCTGGCATGTGGATGCAGGCTTGACGGTATCGCGGAGCGATCCGCGCGGCCGTATCGTCACCGTCCGGAGCCTTCGTCCCCGTGGGAATCAACACCGTGGTTAGCATGACCCAGACATCCCCGGTCCGGCCTGAGGGTCGACGGCTCCCCCGCGTGCTCGCGGTGTCGAACCAGAAGGGCGGCGTCGGCAAGACGACGACGGCGATCAATCTGGGCACGGCCCTGGCCGCGATCGGGGAGAAGGTCCTGATCGTGGATATGGATCCCCAGGGGAATGCCTCAACCGGTCTGGGTGTTCCACGTGAAACACGGCGGATAACCATCTATGATGTCATCGTTGATGGCCGCTCGGTGCATGATGCGGCGGTGAAGACGGCGGTTCCGGGGCTGGATATCATTCCGGCCGATCACGACATGTCGGGCGTCGAGATCGAGCTGAGCCAGGCCGATCGCCGGTCGTTCCGGCTGCGGGACGCGCTCGCAGCACAGGGCCAGGACGGCCATACCGCGTATGACTATGTGCTGATCGACTGTCCCCCCTCGCTGAACCTGCTGACGCTGAACGCGATGGCGGCGGCCGACGGGGTGCTGGTGCCGCTGCAGTGCGAGTTCTTCGCCCTCGAGGGACTTACACAGTTGATGAAGACCATCGAGATGGTGCGTCAATCGTTGAATCCGACGCTGGAGATCCAGGGGCTGGTCCTGACCATGTTCGATCGCCGCAACGCCCTGTCGGGACAGGTCGCGGCGGATGTCCGGGCCCATTTTGGCGACAAGGTCTATGAGGCGGTGATCCCCCGCAACGTCCGGGTCTCGGAGGCTCCGTCCTTTGGAAAGCCCGTCCTGATCTATGATCTGAAATGCACCGGCAGCCAGGCCTATCTGCGGCTCGCCAAGGAAGTCGTGGGCCGCGAGCGTCGTCGTCTCGCTGCCTGATAAAGAAACGGAATCAAGAGTTTGTCTGAACGTCAACGCGGTCTAGGTCGGGGTCTGTCGGCCCTGCTGGGCGAACCCGTCAATGAAGCTGTGTCGGTGGCAGAGGGTGCCGCCCTGCCGGCCGGTGTCCAGTCGGTCCCGGTCGAGGCGCTGAAGCCCAACCCGGATCAGCCGCGCAAGCTGTTCACCAAGGCCGACCACGAGGAGCTGACCCAGTCGATCCGCGACAAGGGTGTGTTGCAACCCATTCTGGTTCGGGCTCAACCGGGTGAGGACGGTCGCTGGCAGATCATTGCCGGCGAACGCCGCTGGCGGGCCGCACAGGCCGCGCGTCTGACCCAGGTGCCGATCATCGTCCGCGAGATGGACGATCTGGAGGTGCTGGAAGTCGCGATCATCGAGAACGTCCAGCGCGCCGACCTCAACCCGCTGGAAGAGGCCAGCGCCTATGCGCTGCTGATGGAGCGTTTCGGACGGACCCAGGACGCGGTCGCCGGCATTGTCGGCAAGTCGCGCAGCCACGTGGCCAATACGCTTCGCCTCACCCAGCTGACGCCGGGGGCGCGGGATCATGTGCTGGAGGGTCGACTGTCCGCCGGACATGCCCGGGCCCTGCTGACGGCGAGCAATCCCGACGCCCTCGCCGATCTGGTGGTGGCCCAGGGCCTGAACGTGCGTCAGACCGAGGCCCTGGCGCGCAAGGCCGAGCAGGGTTCCGGAACGGGCAAGCCGGGTAAGGCCACGTCGGGCGGAGCATCCTCGCCCGATCTGGCGGCCCTGGAACAGGATCTGGCCGATGCGCTGGGTCTCAAGGTCGTCATGGTCGACCGGGGCGGGAAGGGCGAGCTGACCCTCTCGTGGGGCAGTCTGGAACAGCTGGACGATCTGTGCCGGCGACTGATGCGGCCCTGAGGCCGGTACTGTGATAGGGTGGGTCATGACCGATACGCCCGAGACTGCCTCCGAAGCGCTGAAGCGCGTCCTCGCCGCCAAAAAGGGCAGTGCGCCTGCCCATGCCGGCATGGGGGGCGGAAAGGCCGATGAACGGGCTGTCGCCGCGAAGAGCGCAGCCCTGGCGAAACCCGCCTTCCGCAAGGCCTCGAAGCGCGGCTAGAGCCCGGCTTACAGGCCCAGTCGGCGGGCCCGGGCCGCGATCTCCAGCAGCAACCGCTCGGCGATCAGATGCTCGGGCATGCCTGTCGTCTTGGTCGCGACATCGGCGGTGTTGATGCTGTCCTGGACGATGTCGAGCTCCTCCAGCCGCCAGGCGCGGGCCTGACGCAGCATCTCGGCCTCCTGCTTCCAGAACACGCCCGCGGCCTTGGCGGCCTCCTTGGCCCCGGCCCCCGAGCCCTGCAGGACATTGATCCGGCGCAGCTTTCCCAGATGGATGGAGGCCGAGCGCACCGCCATGACCGCGCTCTCGCCTTCAGCCAGAGCCCGTCGGAGACCGCCCTGGGCCGGGGCCGGGCGGCCCCCGAAGGCCTGGAGCGCGGCGTCGGACAGGGAGGCGTCGGCTTCGACCCCCAGATGGGCCTCCAGCTCCTCCACATCGATGGTGCGGCCCGAACCGGGGCCGACATAGAGGGCCAGCCGCTCGATCTCCTGCCGCATCAGGCCGCGTTCCCTCGGCAGGCGGGCGACGAAGGCGGCGAGGGCGTCGCTGGTCAGGCCGACCTTGTCAACCGCGAGGGCCTCACGGGTCATCCGGGCGATATCCCCGGCCTCATCCTCGTAGCAGGCGATGCCGACCGAGGCCTTGCCGGCCTCGGCCGCCTTGCGCAGGGCTGAGTCCCGACCCAGCGCTCCGGCTTCGATCACCAGCATGGCGTCGGGATTGTAGCCGCCGTCGCCGTGGGTCTTGAGCGCTGCGGCCAGCATCTTGTCGACCGAGGTCTTGTCGCCCCCCAGCCGGACGCGGACGAGACGACGCCCGCCGATCATCGACAGGGCGGTCAGGGCCTCTTCCAGCCGGGCTTCGTCGCCGTCGATGTCGCTGTCGGTCAGCAGGGTGACATTGAACGGGTCGTTCAGGTCCGGCGTGATGGCCTTGCAGAGGATTTCCGCCCGTTCGGCCACGCCGGAGCGGTCCTTGCCATGGATCACCGCGGCGCGGATCCCGGCGTCGGGCCGGGACAGAAAGCGGTCCACCTCGGGCCGCTTGGCCAGAATCATGGGGTGGACAGGGCCCGCAGGACGTCCAGCCGGATCAGCCGGGCCAGTTCGGTGGCCGCGCGGTCCTCGCCGTCCTGCTGGGCTGCGATGGCCGCGTAGGGCTGGTCGGCGGCCGCATAGGTGGTCGTCACCGTCTCACTGCCGGTCAGGGCCGATCCACCCGTGACAGGGGTCAGGGTCCAGACCGCGCGCACGGTCAGCTCATAGCGGGTGGCGGTGTCGTCGATCCGCCGGCCCAGCGGGCGACGGTTCTGCTCGGCGACGGTCTCGAGGCGATAGAGCGGGCTAACCGCGCGATCAAACCCGAGGGCGTCCTCCAGCTGTTCGCGCAGCCGATAGCCCAGCCGGTCGTCCTGGGCCGAGATGGCGATCCGGCCCAGCGATGGCGAGCCAGTCGCATCTCCATACATCGGGGTGAAGCCACAGCCGGCCAGCAGCAGACAGGCGGAGGCGACCGCTGCCGAAGCCGACCACGCTCCGGCATGCTCGCCGGCGCCGCTCATCCGGCCACCAGATTGACGATACGGTCGGGCACGACGATCACCTTGCGGATCGATTGGCTGTTAGCCTCCAGATAGGCCTGAACCGCCGGATTGGCGAGCGCCTCGGCCTCGACGGCCTTGGGGTCGGCGCCGCGCGGCATGGTGATCTCGCCCCGCCGCTTGCCGTTGATCTGGATCGGCAGGACCACATCGTCATCGGCGGCCAAGGCCGGATCGAAGACGGGCCAGGGTGCATCCAGAACCATCCCGGCCTCACCCAGCCGGGTCCAGCCTTCCTCGGCCAGGTGGGGGGTGAATGGCGCGATCAGACGGGCGAGGGCCGAGAGCGCCTCGCGCTTCGCCGCCCCGGAGGCCGTGTCGTAGTCGCGCAGGGTGGCGACGAAGGCATAGAGTTTGGCAATGGCGGAGTTGAAGCGGAAACCTTCGACGCCTTCCGACACAGCCTTGATGGCCTTGTGGGTCTCCTTCAGCAGAGCCGCGTCCACGATCGGGTCACCGACTGCTGCCGGGTCGAAGCCGTCGAACAGGGTCCAGACGCGCTGGACGAAACGGCTCGCGCCCTCGACACCGCCCGGGGTCCATTGCACATCGCGCTCGGGCGGGCTGTCGGACAGGACGAACAGTCGACCGGCGTCCACGCCGTGCGTGCCGAGGATTTCCTGGGGCGCGACAACGTTCTTCTTCGACTTGGACATCTTCTCGATGTCGCCGACGATGACGGGCTGACCCAGCGCGCGGTCAACCCACTGACCGTCGCGCTTCTCGACCTCGTCCGGGGCCAGCCAGGCCCCATTGCGGGACTTGTAGGTCTCGTGGACCACCATGCCCTGGGTGAACAGGCCCGCAAACGGCTCCTTCACCGACAGCATGCCGGCGTCGGACAGGGCCCGGGTGATGAAGCGGGCGTACAGCAGGTGCAACACCGCATGCTCGACCCCGCCGATATACTGATCGACGGCCAGCCAGCGATCGGCGGCCGCCTTGTTGATCGGCTCGGCCGCCGTGGGGTCGGTGAAGCGGGCGAAATACCAGCTGGAGTCCACGAAGGTGTCCAAGGTGTCGGTCTCGCGCGTGGCGTCGGCCCCGCAGGACGGGCATTTGACGTGTTTCCACGTCGGGTGGCGATCCAGCGGATTGCCGGGCACATCGAAGGTCACATCGTCGGGCAGGACGACCGGCAACTGGTCGGCGGGGACCTCGACCACACCGCAGGACGCGCAGTGGACGATCGGAATGGGGCAACCCCAGTAGCGTTGGCGGCTGACGCCCCAGTCACGCAGGCGATAGATGGTCGCGCCCTTGCCCTGACCGGCTGCCTCGACTTTCGCGATCGCAGCGGCCTTGGCGTCCTCGATGGTCATGCCGTTGAGGAAGTCGGAGTTCACGATGCGGCCGGGGCCCGTATAGGCTTCGGTGTCGATCTCGATCGCCTCGTCGCCCTCTGGCTGGACGACCTGAGTCACTGGCAGACCGTATTTGCGCGCGAAATCCAGATCGCGCTGGTCATGGGCCGGACAGCCGAAGATGGCCCCGGAGCCATAGGTCGACAGGACGAAATTGGCGGCCCAGACGGGCAGGGTCTTTTCGGGGTCGAACGGATGGCGGACGCGCACGCCCAGATCCACGCCCAGCTTCTCGGCCTTTTCGATATCGGCCTCCGAGGTTCCGGTCCGGGCGCAGGCCTTGACGAAGTCCGCGACGTCCGGCCGGTGATCGGCGATCGCCTTCGTCAAGGGGTGGTCCGGGGCGAGGGCGATGAAGCTGGCCCCGAACAGGGTGTCGGGCCGGGTCGTATAGACCTCGATCGGGTCGCGGTCGTGGCTGGGCTGACCGTCGGGGGCGGCGGACAGGAAGGTCGGCACCTCGGCGATGTCCCACCACAGGGTCGCGCCCTTCGACTTGCCGATCCAGTTCTCCTGCATCAGGCGAACCTTCTCGGGCCAGCGGTCGAGGGTTTTGAGACCCTCGATCAGGTCGTCGGCATAGTCGGTGATGCGCAGGAACCACTGGTTCAGCTTGCGCTTCTCGACCGGGGCCCCGGAGCGCCAGCCCTTGCCGTCTATGACCTGTTCATTGGCCAGCACGGTGTTGTCGACGGGGTCCCAGTTGACCACCCCGTCCTTGCGATAGACCAGGCCGCGCCGATGCAGCTCCAGGAACCAGGCCTGCTGCTGGCCATAGTATTCCGGGTCGCAGGTGGCGAACTCTCGCGACCAGTCCAGCGACAGGCCCAGCAGCTTCAGCTGGGCGCGCATGGCTGCGATATTGTCGTAGGTCCAGCCCTTGGGATGGATGCCGCGCTCCATGGCGGCGTTCTCGGCCGGCATGCCGAAGGCGTCCCAGCCCATGGGATGCAGGACGTCGAACCCCTGGGCCCGCTTGTGGCGCGCCACGACGTCGCCCATCACATAGTTGCGGGCGTGGCCCATATGGATGTTCCCCGAAGGATAGGGAAACATTTCAAGGACATAGTACTTGGGCCGGCCCGTATCACGGGTGACGAAGGCGTTGGCGTCCGCCCAGCGGGCCTGCTGGCGGGGTTCTGCGGTCTTGGGGTCGTAGCGGGTCGGGGAGGCGGACACGGTTTTCCTTCAGGCGGCTCCTGTCGGAGGAAACCCGAAGCAGGCCGGCCTTGATAGTGTGATCAGCCCGCGTTGGACAGGTTCAGCTGGCGGGCGCGGGTCAGGATGGCGTTTTCCAGATCGGCCTCGGTCTGGGCGGTAACCGGAGCGGCTGTCCATTGACCGGCGGCGTCGCGGACTTCCTTGGTCACGGTGACGTTGAGGGCATCGGCGCGCAAACGGGTGTCGAGGATGAAGACCGTGGCCTTGAAACGCTCGTTCGGCGTCTGGGGATTGACGTACCAGTCGTAGTTCACGACCCCGCCCCACGGGTCCGCCGTCAGGAGCGGCATGAAGCTGAGGGTGTCGAGCGTGGCGCGCCACAGATAGCCATTGACGCCGATCCCCTGCTGGACGTCCGTTCGGGGTGCGGAGCGATCACCGGTAAAAGGCAGGCTCCCACAGGCGGAGAGAAGCAGACCGCCAGAGACCAGAATTGTGGTCGCCAGGACCGTCTTGCCGCGAACAGAACCCATAGAACGTCGTCTCCATCAGGGCTGGACCACCCGGCTCGCGAATGCGGGGGCGGGCGAATGGCTCAATGGTCCGGGACCGTTCACCACGCGCGACCCTATAACACGCTGAAAAGGGGCGATGACAAGGCCGAGGGGGACCAGCCCTTCCCCTGTGCCATTTCCGGACGTCGAAAACCGGATCTCCGGGGGCGCGAACACGGTTCGGCCTGGTTCGCGTGACGCTTGCGCCACAGAGTCCCGGCAGAGTCGCGGGAACCGGAGATGTCCGACCCCGTTGCGTTGACCGGCGGGAGAACCGGTGTCTATTCGTCCACATGCGATTAAGACCTCGCATGTTACAAGGTGAACCCCGCTATAAAGGCCGGGTCGAAGGGCTGGAAATGAGTTTGCGCGCGGTGCTCGCTGGAACTGTCGGTCTCCTCACCGTAATCGGTGTGGTGGGCGAAGCCTCGGCCCAGGCTCGCTCGCGTGCGCCCGCTGTGACCCTGTCAGAAGCCGGCTCGGCCCAGCGTTCTGTGCCGTCGGCCCCGCGCCGCGGGCTGCGCTGGAACGAGAACGGTCGCTGGGGTCTGGATTTCAACCTCAACCAGCCTGTGGGTCGCGAGACCGATTGGGGGGATGTCGAGGCCGGGGCCTATTACCGTCTGTCGCCACGACTGCGGGTCGGGGCCGCCGCCGGCCTCGCCACGCCGGAACAGGATCCGGCCCGCGCGCCCGAAACCGACCGTCGGGCCCAGCCCCGGGTCCGTCTGGAAACCCTGTTTCGCTTCTAGCGGCCGACCGGATCGGTCAGAGCGCCAATCGCAGCGAGACCGGCGGCTCCGCTCCCTGACAAAATTTGCGCTGACTCCGGCGTGATCCCACCGAGGGCGATCACCGGGACCGGCCCCGTGCTGGCCCGCGTCAGCGCCGCCAGGCCCAGCGCGGCGCGATCGGCCGATCGGCCGCCGGCGGGAAAGATCGGTGACAGCACGACCGCGTCGAGATACCGGGCTGTGAGGGCGGCCTCCACCGAATGGACCGCGCCGGTCAGGATCCAGTCCGGTCGGCGGCCGGACAGGGACCATGCCGCCGACAGGGCCCGCTCAGGCAGATGCAGGCCGTCAGCCCCGATCCGGTCGGCAAGGTCGGCGTCGAGGCCCACCAGCAGCTTGAGGCCCCGATTGCGGGTGACGGTGCGCAGTCGAAGGCCTGTCTCCAGCGCCTCCGGTCGGCCGAAGGCGCGGTAGACCACGCCCGCTCCGGGCGGGAGGGTGGCCGCCGTCTCCCACGGGCGGGGGGTGCGGTCGGGATCGGTGAAGAACAGCAGCGGCGGAACGCGCGACGCCACGCCCCCCCTGACAGCGGCGGCGGAGCGGGCTAAGCCCTCGGCCACAGCCCAGAGCCGGGCCACCCCCTCCGTTGTTTCCGGTCCGTCCATGCCCGCCTCATCCCCCGCTTCGCACCCGTCGTCCATGCCGGAACAGTTCGGGGACCGTCTGGATCTGATCCGTGGCCGTATGGAAGCAGCGGCGATGGCGGCGAGTCGTGATCCGGCGTCGGTCACCCTCACCGCCGTGTCCAAGACCCAGCCGCCAGCGGCGATCGACGAGGCCCTGGACCGGGGGCTGCGGGTCTTCGGCGAGAACCGGGTGCAGGAGGCGCAAACCCGCTGGACTGACCGACGCGCAGACCTGCCTGATCTGGAATTGCGCCTGATCGGACCCCTTCAGTCCAACAAGGCCGGGGATGCCGTGGCCCTGTTCGATGTCATCGAGACCCTGGACCGCCCGAAACTGATCGGGGCCCTGGCGGCGGCGTCCGACAGTCTGGGTCGCTCGCCCCGGCTGCTGGTGCAGGTCAATACCGGCGAGGAGCCGCAGAAGGCGGGGGTCGCGCCGCGCGACGTCGATTCCCTGATCGCGGAGGCCCGCGCCGCCGGACTGATGGTGGAGGGTCTGATGGTCATTCCGCCGGCCGACGAGGAGCCGATCCTGCATTTCGCCCTGCTGGCCCGGCTCGCGGCCCGCAATGGCCTCGGTGTCCTGTCCATGGGCATGAGCGGGGATTTCGAGGCGGCGATCCGGCTGGGTGCGACCCATGTGCGGATCGGATCGGCGCTGTTCGGGGAACGAAACCCCGGTCTCGTGCCCTCTAGAGGCTGATTCCTGAGGAATTTCCGCTGCCGCCTTGGCGATCGGGCCAAGCCTCGCCATTCTAGACAGATGCCCCCAGCCAAGACCCTGCTCATCATCGACGACGACGACGACCTGCGCGAGGCCCTGGCCGAGCAGCTGGCGCTGCACGAGGAGTTCCGAACCGTCCAGGCCGCCACGGCCACAGAGGGCGTGCGGCTGGGCCGCGAGATCCGCGCCGATCTGATCCTGCTCGACGTCGACCTGCCGGATATGGACGGGCGTGAGGCCTGCCGGCTGCTGCGCAAGGACGGGGTCTCGACCCCGATCATCATGCTGACGGGTCAGGATTCGGATGCCGATACAGTGCTGGGTCTCGACAGCGGCGCCAACGACTATGTCACCAAGCCGTTCCGCTTCGCGGTTCTGCTGGCGCGGATCCGCGCCCATCTGCGCAGCCATGAGCAATCCGAGGACGCTGTCTTCCAGATCGGACCCTACTCCTTCCGGCCCGCCGGAAAGGTGCTGGTCGATCCGAAGGGCCGCAAGGTCCGGCTGACCGAGAAGGAAACCAATATCCTGAAGTATCTCTACCGCGCCGGGGCCAAACCCGTGTCGCGCGAGGAGCTGCTGACCGAGGTCTGGGGCTACAACGCCGGGGTCACCACCCACACGCTGGAGACCCACATCTATCGCCTGCGCCAGAAGATCGAACCCGAGCCGGGTCAGACGCGCCTGCTTCTGACGGATGCGGGGGGCTACCGGCTGCAGCCCTGAGGCAGGGCTAGCCCCCTACCCGCCATTCGGCGAGACTTGACCCTTCCGCGTCTTCAAAGGCCACCCGATCCAGACGGACGGCCGCGATGCAGACGGGGCGCTGCTCCGGCCCCGCGGAACGGCAGCGGATGGCGCGGCCATCGGGGAAGGCACCCATCCGGCCCTGAAGCCGGAGACGGTAGCCCTGTCCAGGGAACTCGACGACGTCGGCCTCGCCCTCAGGGCGTACCGAGACGACATAGGCGCGGCCATTCCGGCGATCCAGACGGGATCCCCCGGCGTCGAACACGGCGGCGAGGCCGAAAGTCTGGGGCGAGGGCGCGACGGGTCCGCTGGCGAGAGGGTCCGCCGTCGCTCCCGGGCAGCCCGGCTGTTCCATCCAGGGGCGGGTGATCCAGAACCCCTCGACAGCCTCCCAGGCTTCTCCGCCACTGCCCCCGACCAGAGCAGACGTGGTCCAGTCGCCAGGCGTCATCGAAAGCTGGATCGCTCGTCCTTCGGGTCCCCGCGTCGCTCGGGCCAGTCCCTCGGCCTGGCCTTCCACGACCGGTTCCGGGCCGGAACAGCCAAAGGCGATCGAAACCGAAAAGCGTTTGCCGACCAGCGGGTCAGCGACATCCGGCCGGGACTGGGCCGCATAGGCCGACGCCGCCTCACGCAATTCGGTCAGCAAGGCCCCTCGATCCAGGACCGTGACCACCGGCACAGTGCGGGGTGCCGAGGGCGCTTCGATCGCTGGCGGAATCTCGACCAGCGGGTCGGTCGGCTCCTGCCGATCGCAACCTGAGAGGAAGAGCCCGGACGCCGCGAGGACGACGAGCGGGCGGCGGAAACTCACGACCGATCCGTTCATGGCTGCAGGCTAGCACGCGCGACGCTGAAATGCAGGAGACCTGCGGAAAAGGTTGACCTTCCGGCCGGCGCGGAGTTTGCAAGGGATCATGAGCTTCGAACAGATCGCAGCCCTTGTCATTCTGGTCGGCGTGGTCGGCGTCCTCGTCCATGGCCGTGTCCGTTCGGACGTGGCTGCCCTGGCGGCTGCGGCCCTGCTGCTGGTGCTGGGGGTTATCCGCCCGGTCGAGGTGCAGGGGGCCTTTGCCAGCCCGGCCGTCATCGCCCTCGCCGGACTGTTCGTCATCGCCTATGCGATCGAGATTTCGGGCCTGCTGGGTCTGCTGATCCGGCAGGCGACCCGATTGTGCGCGCGGATGGGAGCCGCCGGCCTGTGGGTTGTCATGGTGCTTTGCGGGGGAGCCTCGGCCTTCCTCAACAACACGCCCATCGTGGTCCTGGCGGCCCCGGTCATCAAGGAGGTTGCCGCCTCCCTGAACGTGTCGCCCAAACGGTATCTGATCCCGCTCAGCTACATCACCATCATGGGTGGGGCGTGCACCCTGATCGGGACCTCGACCAATCTGTTGGTCAACGACATGGCCCGGAATTCCGGCCAGCCGATTTTCGGCCTGTTCGAGATCACACCCGTCGCGCTTGTCATCGCCGCCTTCGGAGGGCTCTACCTTTACCTCGTCGGCGGGCGGTTGCTGGGTGGATCGGACGATGCCGCCCCGTCTGTTCAGCCCCATGAGCAGACCGGGGACGGCCTTCTCGGTGACGCCGAACTGTTCGCGGCGGCGGACCGGCCCTTTGACGCCCGCAAGGCGACACTCGCCCTGCTGATCTTTGTCGGCGTTCTCGGGGCCGCCGGCCTGGGCCTGGCCCCGATCGCGGCAGCCGCCTTCGCCGGCGCGGTTGCCCTCATCCTCCTGCGCGTGATCACCGCAGAACAGGCCTATGCCGGCCTGAGGCCCGAGGTGCTGCTGCTGATCGCCGGGATGGTGGTGGTTGGCCTTTCGATCGAGGTTACCGGGCTCGCGGCGACGGGGACCGGCCTGTTGATCGATGTCATCCGGCCGTGGGGGCCGCTGGCGGCACTGATCATCCTGTACGGCGTGACCCTGTTCGCGACCGAGCTGTTGTCCAATGCGGCAGTCGCGGTGCTCATAACCCCCGTGGCCGTCGCCCTGGCCGAAAGTCTGGGGGTCGATCCCCGGCCCTTCCTGGTTGGGGTGATGATGGCGGCGTCCGCTGCCTTCGCCACGCCTTTCGGCTATCAGACCAATGTCATCGTCTTCCAGCTGGGTGGCTACAGCTATATGGATTTCGTGCGTATCGGCGTGCCGCTGAATCTGGTGACCTGGGTAGCCGCCATGATTGCCATCCCGGTGTTCTTCCCGTTCTAGGCCATCGGCTCACAGATCCAGATCGACCGTGATCGGGCAGTGGTCGCTGGGCTGTTCCCACGCCCGGACCGGTTCATGGATGGTCGCCGATCCCGGTACGACCGATGGCGTCAGCCCGGGCGAGGTCCAGATGTGGTCGAGGCGTAGCCCACGGGCCGATTTGCGGAAATCCTGGGCGCGGTAACTCCACCAGCTGGCCAGCTTCTGCGGTTCGGGAAAGGCGTCACGCACGACATCCGCGAAGGCTCCGGCGGTCTGGAGCCGGTTCAGCGTCTCGACCTCGATGGGCGTGTGGCTGACGATCTTCGACATATAGCGGTGGTTCCAGACGTCGAATTCCGAAGGGGCGATGTTGAAGTCGCCGCACATCAGAAGGGGCCGGGACCGATCCTGGGTCGCCACCGTCGCGGTCAGCTGTTCGTAGAAGTCCATCTTGTGATCGAACTTCGGATTCAGGTCCCGGTCCGGCACGTCGCCACCCGCGGGGATGTAGAAATTCTGGATATCGACCCCGGCGATCCGCGCGGACACACAGCGGGCGTGTCCCAGTTTGCAGGACTGGAAGGTCTCGGAGGCCTCAAGCGGCAGGCGCGAGGCGATGGCGACGCCGTGCCAGCCCTTCTGGCCCGCGACCTTCAGGTGCGGCAGGCCCATGTCGGTGAAGGCGTTTCGGGGGAATTGATCCTCGAGACATTTGATCTCCTGCAGACACAGGACATCGGTGCCGCTCTCGGTGACGAACCGGGCGACCTGATCGATGCGCAGGCGAACGGAGTTGATGTTCCAGGTGGCGACGCGGAGCATGGTCTCTCTGGGCTGGGGAGGGCCGGCCCGGGAGCCGTGGTGGCGAGCGATAGCGCACAACCCGACAGAAAAAACCCCCGGCGCGGACGCCGGGGGAAGAGGCCTTGTCTTGCGACGTCGTCGGGGGGGATGACGTCCGCCGGCGCAAGGAGCGACAGCGTCACTCTGTGGCCTAGGTGACACGATCCACAGAAAAGGTCAAATTCAGAAATTGAGAGTTTGCGTGTGATTTTCCGAACACGGTTGACTCTTCATGAAGACGTCAGTTTCGGCCGGGGCGTCGTGTGGGATCCCGCAGCTCGAACAGGCTGGATGCCAGGCCCGAGGCCGGGGCCAGGGAGGTCAACCGGGTCCGGGTCCGGGCCCCCTGGGCATCGGTGATGGTCCACTCCTGCAGCCTCAGCGGCGTGCCGGAGAAGGCCAGGATGACCGAGCCGTCGTTGGGACGCCCGCCGTCCCGCACCGTCAGGGCGAAGGCCCCCGACGCCATGCGGGTGACCCGGTCAATCCGGACGCCCTGATCGAGGCGGACATTGCGAGCGAGGAAGGTCGACAGGGGCGTGGCCCCCAGCGGCACCTGGCGGAAGACGTTCAGGCGTGGATCATAACGTTTGACGTTGTTGCCGTCAGACACCACCAGCAGCCCCGCCGGATCGGTGTACTCGAACCGCATCTTGCCGGGGCGTTGCAGCCAGAAGCGGCCCTGACGCGTCTGGCCGCCCGCGCCGGTTTCCACGAACGTTCCCTGGGCCGAGGTGAGGTTCTGCAGATAGGTCTGGGCCGTCGCGAGCGTGGCGCGATCCTCTGCGGACAACGCCGTCTGGGCGGCGGCCGGCAGTGCTGAGAGGCCGGCCATGGCGGCGAGGCCGAGGCCGAGGGTTCTGCGGGACAGGGTCATGGTCGTACTTTTCTCCTTCCCGCCGTGTCCGGGTGCGCCGGCCGACGGGACGATTTTGAAGCTCTCGTTCTGAAGGGGCCGCGCGGCGTCTCGATGACGGCAGCTAGACCTTAATCCGGCGGCGAGATGAAGCCCTGTTCAGGCCCGATGGTTCCGGGGCGGCTTTGAACCTCTTCCTCCCGTCGGGGGAGGGAGGAGGCCTCGAACTCACCCCACCGGCGGTGGTCCGGCCAGAACGTCGCGCTTGCCGGCGTGGTTCGCGGGGCTGACCACGCCTTCCTGCTCCATCCGTTCGATCAGGGAGGCGGCGCGGTTGTAGCCGATCTGCAGCCGACGCTGGACGTAGCTGGTCGAGGCCTTGCGATCGCGGGTGACCACAGCCACGGCCCGGTCATACAGATCGTCGCCCGACGACCCGCCACCCTCGTCGATGGCATTGTCGCCGTCGCCGTCGGGATCGTCGGTGATCAGGTCCAGATAGTCCGGCTCAGCCTGGGCACGCAGGTGTTTGCACACCTCCTCGACCTCCTGATCGGTCACGAACGGCCCGTGCAGGCGGGTGATGCGGCCGCCGCCGGCCATGTAGAGCATGTCGCCCTGGCCCAGCAGCTGCTCGCCGCCCTGTTCGCCCAGGATGGTGCGGCTGTCGATCTTGGAGGTGACCTGGAAGGAGATGCGGGTCGGGAAGTTGGCCTTGATGGTGCCGGTGATGACGTCCACCGACGGGCGCTGGGTGGCCATGATCAGGTGGATGCCAGCGGCGCGGGCCATCTGGGCCAGACGCTGGACCGCGCCCTCCACATCCTTGCCGGCGACCAGCATCAGGTCGGCCATCTCGTCCATGACCACGACCAGATAGGGCATGGGCTCGGGGCGGATCTTCTCGGACTCATAGACCGGGCGGCCCTGATCGTCGAAGCCGGTCTGGACCGTGCGCTCGAAATGCTCGCCCTTTTTCTGGGCCTCGATGGCGCGCTCGTTGTAGCTGGCGACGTTGCGCACGCCGAGCTTGGACATGCGGCGATAGCGGTCCTCCATCTCCCGCACGGTCCATTTGAGGGCGACGACGGCCTTCTTGGGATCGGTGACGACAGGGGCCAGCAGGTGCGGGATGCCGTCATAGACCGACAGCTCCAGCATCTTGGGGTCGATCATGATGAAGCGGCACTCGGCCGGGGACAGGCGATACAGGATCGACAGGATCATGGCATTGACCCCGACCGACTTGCCCGAGCCGGTGGTGCCCGCGATCAGCAGGTGGGGCATGCGCGCCAGATCCGCCACATAAGGCTCGCCGCCGATGGTTTCGCCCAGCGCCAGCGGCAGGATATGGGCCGGCTTGCCGTATTCGGCCGAGGCCAGCAGGTCGCGTAGATAGACGGTCTCGCGCTTCAGGTTGGGCAGTTCGATGCCGATGGCGTTGCGGTTGGGCACGACCGAGATGCGGCAGGCGCGGGCCGACATGGAGCGGGCGATGTCGTCGGACAGGGCCACGACGCGGCCGTGCTTCACGCCGGGGGCAGGGACCAGTTCGTACAGGGTGACCACCGGGCCGGGGCGGATCTGGTCGATGACGCCCTTGACGCCGAACTCGGCCAGCACGCCCTCCAGCATCTTGGCGTTCTGTTTGAGGGCGGTCTCGTCGACCATGCCGACGCGGGCCTGGGGCTTGGCCAGCATGGCGAGCGGCGGCAGGGAGAAGTCGCCCTCGGGGCGGACGAAATCGAACACCGCCTGATCGTCGGCGACGGCCTTCTTCGAGGTCTTGGGCGGCTTGACCGCCGCGACGCGCGGTTCGGGGGTCGCCGTGGCGCGGGAGGCGGCAGGCTCAGCCGCCGAGGGCTCCCAGGGCGGCAGGTCTTCTGATGCGGTCTCGTCCTCCGGCAGCTCGAGCCGGGCGGGCTTGCGCTCCGCAGGCCGCGCCGCGACCTCGGGTTCGGGCCGCGCCGGGCGACGGCGGGCGGGGGCAGGGGGCGTCTCGGCGGGCGCACGGCGCAGGCTTGAGGCCCAGACCATGGCCTCGCCGAAGTCTCCGATGCGCAGGCCCACGGCGAAGCCGCAGGCCCACAGGCCGAGCGCGAGGAAGGTCAGGCCGCCGATGACATCGCCTCCGGGAATCTGCAGGGCGCGGAAGGCGGCCTCGACCGTTCCGATAGCGGCATCGCCCCACAGCCCGCCCAGCCCGGCGGCAAGCGGCCAGGCGGTGGGGGCGGCAAGGGCAGAGAGGGCGGCGGACAGGCTGAGCACCCCGCCGCTGGCGGCCAGGGCCCTGAGGGGGGTGGGCTTCAACCGCTGCTGCAGGGCGTCTCCGATCGCGGCGGCCAGGCCGAAGGCGACGATCAGGGCCGACGCCGGCCAGGCGGCGAGGCCGAGGGATTGCATGAACAGATCGGCGAACAGGGCCCCGTTCGCCCCCAGCCAGTTGGTCGGAGCGCTCGAGGAGGCGGCATTCAGGCTGGGATCGGTGGGGTTCCAGGACACGAGGGCGACGATCAGCAGGGTGGCCAGCAGCGCCTGCAGCACACCCCGGAAGCGCACGAGGAAGGGCGCATCCCACAGCACGCGGGCCCCCAGAAGGGCGCGCTGGCTGATGGCGAGGGCTGCGGACATGGACGGCTCCGGACGAACGGATGCCCAGTGTGCCCGGGCAGGGTTAAGGGGCTGTTTACCAGCCCGCCTTGCGTCACGCGGTGCGCTGCGACCCCTCCGCCACTGGACGCGTCCGCCAGACGGCGCGACAAGCCTGCCATGAGCGGTCCCCATACCCATGACGTGATCATCGCCGGCGCCGGACTGGCGGGTGCAACCTTTGCCCTGGCCGCGGCCCAGGGGGGCTTGCGGGTGGCGCTGATCGACCCCCAGCCGTTCGAGGCGCAGCTGGCCCCGACCTTCGACGGTCGGTCGACCGCCATCGCCTGGTCGACCTTCCGGATGCTGGATGCGCTCGGCCTCGGCGAGGCGTTGCGGCCCCATGCCTGCCGCATGGATCATATCCTCGTGACCGATGGTCGTCGGCCGGGCGCGGCCTCGAAGCCTGCTTCGCCAGCCTTTCTGCGGTTCGATGCCGATGAGATCGGGGATACCAATGGCGGGGAGCCGCTGGGCTATATGGTCGAGAACCGCCAGATCCGCGTCGCCCTGGCCGGTGCGATGGCCGGATCCGGGATCGATCTGCGAACGCCGGCATCGGTCGTCGCGGTGGAGACGACGGGTCCTGCGGCGCGCGTGACCATGGCGGACGGAACCGTGCTGGCCGCACCGGTGGTGATCGGGGCCGAGGGCCGGGGGTCGGCGGTGCGCAAGGCGGCCGGGATCGAGACCGTCGGCTGGACCTATGGCCAGTCGGGGGTCGTGGCGACGGTCCGGCTCGGCCGCGACCACGGCAACGTCGCCCATGAGTATTTCCTGCCCGGTGGGCCGTTCGCCATCCTTCCCCTGACCGATCGCCGGGCCAGTCTGGTCTGGACCGAGAGTACCCGCGCCGCCCGGGCCCTCGGGGCCGCGTCGGACGAGGCGTTTCAGGCCCACCTGTCGCGTCGCTTCGGCGAATTCCTTGACGGGGCGACGCCCGAGGGGCCGCGTTTCGTCTATCCGCTGAGTCTGGAGCTGGCGACGCGGATGACGGGGCCGCGGACGGCCCTGATCGGGGATGCCGCCCACGGGGTGCACCCCGTCGCGGGCCAAGGTCTGAACATGGGCCTGAAGGACGCCGCTGCCCTCGCCGAGGTTCTGATCGAGGCGATGCGGCTGGGTGAGGATATCGGCTCGGATCTGGTGCTGGAGCGCTACGCCCGCTGGCGCCGGTTCGACACCGTGGCGCTGGCGGCGGGCTTTGATGCGTTCGTCCGGCTGTTTTCCAACGATCTGGCCCCGGTCAGACTGGCGCGGGACCTCGGTATGGCGGCCGTCAACCGGATCGGGCTGTTGCGTCGGGCCTTCATGGGGGAAGCCGGCGGAGCCACGGGGGACCTGCCCCGGCTGCTGCGGGGCGAGGCAGTCTAGGCTGGATCAGGCCTATTCGCCGGCGCCCGCCGGCTCATCCGCTGCGGCCGCGTCGATCGTCTCGACGGCATCCGAGGCCTGATCCAGGGCGTACTGGGCGATGAGGCCGTAGGTGACCATCTGTTCCGGGTCCCGGGCAGCCCAGGCCCCGTTCTCCATAACGCCCCGGGCCATGATGGGCGCGGTGCGCAACGCGTTCTGCACCTCGGGATCATTGAGGGCGTCGGCCACGAGCGCCTCGACATCAATGTCAGCCAGGGCCTGCTGTGCGATCTGCGCGGCCTGGCTGCTGATCTCGGCGGCAAAGGCGGAAACCGCGGGCGCATAGTCCTGCCAAAGAACAGCAATGCGCGCCTCGCGTTGGGCCTCGGTCAGGCTTTCGTCGCCCCCAATTCTCTCGGCCTGCTCACCGAACGCTTCCATGCGTGCCTCGAAGGCCTTGGCGGCGGCCTCGACTGCCGCTTCGGAGGCCGTCTGCGGATCGGCAGCAAGGGCGGCAGACAGGGGAAGAACCGCCAGGGCGGCGGCGAGGCTGAGCATGCGGATCATGACGACGGCTCCCTAGGTTCCACCTGAAGGAACGTCTGAACGCCCCGGGGCTCAAGTGAAATCGCGGTAACGCAAGGCCGGTGCCGGGCTGGAGGGGCCCCGGGGGTCCGGCGATCGGGGTTCGCCTGGTAAGGAAACGGTAGGGTCTCCCTCAGCCTCCCTTAAACTTTGGGCTTCACCATAGGCGTGTGAAATCCGCAGTTTCCCCTTCGCCCGCCGCCCGGCTGGCCCTCGCTGTCGTGACCGAGCCGGAACGGGCCGTGCCCGCCCCCGCCGGTGCGCGGGAGGAAGCGATGCGCGCCCTGCTCCAGACCGGCGCAGACGCGGGCGTGACCCGGATCGCCACCCGGCCGACCGGGGACGGAGAGCGTCTGCTGGGCCAGGCCTGGCCCTTTCCCTCGCCGTTCGCGGTGTCGGTCCGCACGCTTTCGCTTTCGGACGGTCTGGATCGGGTGGAGGCGCGCGCCCGGCGCTCGCTCGAACGTCTGGGCCTGCCGCGGGGCGATGTCCTGCTGGCGTCCTGCGCCGGTGATCTGGCCGGGGCCGAAGGTCGGGCCCTGTGGGACCGGATGCGGGCGCTGAAGGATCGCGGGCTGTATCGACGTATCGGCTTTGTCTCGACGATGGAGGACGGGCCGGTGGCCCTTGCGCGCCGGTTCCAGCCCGATGTGGTGCAGATGCCCTGCAATCTTCTGGATCAGCGCCCGGCCAGCGGCGGCGTCCTCGACGACCTGGCCGGTCTCGGCGTCGAGGTTCAGGTGTCTTCGGTGTTCGCACGGGGACTGCTGTTCACCAATCGCGAGAACCTGCCGCCCCACCTGGCGGGTCATGGGGTCGCCCTGTCGCGCACCCGTCGTCTTCTGGCCGAGGCCCGCATCGACCCGATGCAGGCGGCGCTGGCCTATTGCCTGGGTCTGCCGTCGGTGACCGCCGTGGTGACCAGTCTCGCATCGGCCGCGGAGCTGCGCGCAGTTCTGGCCGCTGCCCACGCGCCCCGGCCCGATCTGGACTGGGACGCGCTGGCGCTGCGGGAGCCGGCGGCGCTGACCGCCGACCCCCTGGCCGTCATCAGTAACGCAGCCTGATCCCGACATAGGCGGACCGGCCGGGTTCGCCATAGCCCAGCACCTGCTGATAGGTTTCGTCGGCGAGGTTCTCGACCCGCGCCGTCAGGGACACCTGATCGGTGAGGGTCCAGGCCGCGTTCAGATTGGCGGTGACAAAACCCTCACGCACGCCGCCCGAATCGTCCTGATCCGATTCTGTCCGCACGGTCAGGGCCCCCGACAGACGGTCGCCGGTCCAGCCCAAGGTCGCCGAGGCCGCCTGTTCGGGCACCCGCAGCAGCCGGGCGTCGGTCGTCCCGTCCCGGGCGTCGGTCCAGGCATACGCCAGCGTGAGATCCAGCATGCCTCCCGCCACCGTCCCGAGGGCGGCCCGGCCTTCCAGCTCCACGCCGTCCGAGCGGGTTTCGGCAATGTTGATATAGCGACCCGACACATAGCTAATCTGGTCCTCGACATTCAGCCGGTACACGGTCGCCCTGCCGTCCAGCCGCCCGTCTGCAGACGCCCAGCCGAGGGCGACCTCGACGCTGTCGGCCGTTTCGGGCGTCAGCACCGGGAAGGGCGTCGCCCCGTAGCAGAAGTCACAGACCGACTGGCTGATCGACGGGGCCTTGAATCCGGTCCCCCAGGCCCCGGACAGGATGAAGCCGCCGTCGAGGTCGAAGGCGGCCGAGACACGGCCGGTGGTCTCCGCGCCAAAGTCGTCGGTGTCGTCCCGGCGGAGGCCGCCGGTCAGGGTCAGACGGTCGGTCGCCTGCACACTGGCGACGGCGAACAGGGAGGTGGTGCCCAGTTCATCGGACAGTCCGCTGGACAGGCTGCCCGAGGTTTCCTCACGCTCGGCCCCGACCGCCCAGGTCAGACGTGCGGTCGCCGCGCCGTCCGCCAGCCAGCGATAGACCTGTCGATCGGCCTCGAAGGTCGAAGGGAAGCTGGAGACCGTGTCACGGGTGATGTCGGAGGCGGAGACGCTGAACTGGTGATCGAGGCCCAGGGCTGCGATCCGCAGGCGCGCGGTTCCGGACCACTGTTCGCTGGCGGTCCGGTCGAAGGTGTCCGCAAGGCGGAACGCCGGCGCAGGGAATCCGTCGATATCGGCTGCGTTCTCTGTCCAGCGAACTGATCCATCGATCGTCGCATCGGGGCTCACGGCATAGCGGGCGCGGGCCCCGACAGTGGTGTTCTCGAAGCCGTCGGCCTCGCGATTGCCATCGGCCTCATCGGCCGCCGAGATGCCGTCGGTGTCGAAGCGCGAGACCCAGGCCCCGAAGGCGTAGCGGTCATTGGCGACGCCGGCCGCTAGCCGGCCCCTCAGGGTGTTGTACGATCCCGCTTCGGCCTCGGCGCGCACGCCGTCGGTCTCACGCGTGGTGAAGGCGATCACCCCGCCGATGGCGTCCGAGCCCCACAGGGACGACTGGGGGCCGGACAGGACCTCGATCCGGTCGATATCGCCCAGTTCCAGTCCGGAAAAGTCAAAGGCACCGCCGATCTCGGCCGCGTCGTTGACCGAGGCCCCGTCGACGAGAACGAGGGTCTTGCCCGGGGTGGCCCCGCGGATCCGGACCGAGGCGACCCCCCCGAAGGCACCCGAGCGTACCACCGACAGCCCGGGAACATCGGTCAGGATGTCGGCGGCGAAGACCGCCCCCCGCTGCTCGATCGTGCGGCTGTCGATGACGCGCGCGCCGGGCGTCCGGGTGGCAATGGCGGGCAGGCGGGTGGCGGTGACGACGACCTCAGGCAAGGGATCTGAGTCTTCTGCGAAGACAACGGTCGGGACCAGCGCGATCAGGGCGCTGGTGGCGAGCAGGACAGGTTTCATGGGAACAGACTCCGTCCGCCCGGCTTCGGCGCGCGCCGGGCGTGTGAACAGCGACCAATCCGCCCCGAACCCGGTGGGTTCGACGCGGCGACGAGATCGGGTCGCTTCGACGGAACGGCCTCCTGTCATTGCAGGAGGGGTTGGTCCCACGCCTCTGTCTGGTCCCGGACAGCGGGCGAGCGACATCGGCGGCCAGGTCTCCTGGCTTGCGGGTCATCAACCGCCGTCCTCGCCTTCCCGGACCCGCAATCGCGGACCCAGTGACGCCGGGAGATGACCCCCGGACCGGACGACGGCCTGGCCGCCTACAGTTGCGGGCACAGCCGCGGTGTTCGACCGCGTTCCCTTAACCGCCTGCCCGGCTTGTCGCAGCGCGGTGAAGGTTCTGCAAGATCGCTTGAGCCCGGCCGCGCGATCCGTCACCCTGAGACGACGTCATGAACGCTCCCCTCTCCCACCCCCCGAAGACCGAAGCGGCCGACGGCGTGACGCCGGTCATGGCCCAGTTCCTGACGGCCAAGGCGTCCCAGCCCGATGCCGTGCTGTTCTTTCGCATGGGCGATTTCTACGAACTGTTCTTCAAGGACGCCGAGGTGGTCGCCGCGGCCATCGGCCTGACCCTG
Organism: Brevundimonas sp. R86498; assembly: GCF_044598075.1. GTDB lineage: Bacteria > Pseudomonadota > Alphaproteobacteria > Caulobacterales > Caulobacteraceae > Brevundimonas. The sequence continues at coordinate 876,344 of NZ_CP139004.1, forward strand.
ACCCGGCGCGGCAAGCATCTGGGTGAGGACATTCCGATGTGCGGCATGCCCGTGCATGCCGCCGAGGGCTATATCGCCCGGCTGATCCGCCAGGGCTTCAAGGTCGCCATCTGCGAACAGATGGAAGACCCGGCGGAGGCGCGGAAGCGCGGCTCCAAGGCGGTGGTCCGGCGCGACATCGTACGGGTGGTCACCCCGGGCACCCTGACCGAGGACAGCCTGCTGGATGCGCGCGGGGCCAACCGGCTGGCGGCCGTGGCGATCCGGCGCGGCCGGGCGGCTGTGGCGGTGGTCGAACTGTCGGCCGGAGCGGTGGACTGCGTGGCCTGTGACCCGGCCGATCTCGGTGCGACGCTGGCCGCCTTCCGGCCGAGCGAGGTGCTGGTTACCGACAAGGCCTTCTCGGATCCCGAGCTGAAGGGCGCGCTGGACGGCTCGGGCGGCGTGGTCCAGGCCCTGGCCTCAGCCGTAGCGGAGCCAGCGGCGGCCGGCGGGCGGGTCGCACGCCTGTACGGCGTGGCCTCACTGGACGGCTTCGGGGCCTTCGAGGAGGCGGAGGTCTCCGCGCTGGGCCTGATTGCGGCCTATCTGGAGACCACCCAGGCCGGCAAGGTCCCGGCCCTTTCGCCGCCGCGCCGGATTGGGGATTCGGGGTTCCTGGCCATCGACCCGGCGACCCGGCTGTCGCTGGAAATCGACCGCACCCAGAGGGGCGAGCGCGAGGGCTCGTTGCTGGCCTGTCTGGACCGGACGGTGACTTCCGGCGGGGCGCGGGCCCTGGCCGAGCGGATCGCCCGGCCGCTGAGGAACCCGGTCGAGATCAACCACGGGCTGGACGCGGTCGAATGGCTGCTGGAGCGGCGCTCGCTGCGGCGCGATCTGCGCGAGGGGCTGAGGGCCTCGGCCGATGTGGCCCGAGCGGTGTCGCGGCTGGCGCTGGGGCGCGGGGGCCCCCGGGACCTCGGGGCCATCCGGTCCGGCCTGACGATCGGGGAAGGCCTCGCCGACCTGTTCACCGTCTCGCCCGACCCCCTGGCCGGGCCGCCGGCGCGGATCCTTGGCTGTCTTGAGCGGCTGACCCTGTCGCCGGACCTGTCGCGGCTCATGCTGGACCTTGCGGCGGGCCTCGTCGATGAGCCGCCGCATCTGGCGCGCGACGGCGGCTTCGTGAAGCCGGGCTTCCGGCCGGAACTGGACGCGGCCCGGACCCTGCGCGACGACAGCCGCCGGGTCGTGGCCGATCTGGAGGCCCGGGCCGTCGCCGACAGCGGCGTGCCCTTCAAGGTGCGGCACAATGCGGTGCTGGGATACTTTCTCGAGACGACCTCGAAGCACGCCGAACCCCTGTTCCGGGCGGGGCCCGAGAGCCCCTTCATCCACCGCCAGACCCTGGCGGCGCAGGTGCGGTTCACCACGGTCGAACTGTCGGAACTGGACGCGAAGATCAGCCAGGCCGGGCACCGGGCCCTGGCCATGGAGGGCGAAACCTTCGAGGTCTGGCGGCGTGCCGTGCAGGATCTGGCCCGGCCGCTGCAAGCCGTGGCCGACGCCCTGGCCGAACTGGATGCCACCGCCGCCCTGGCCGAATGGGCCGAGGAGGTCGGGGCGGTCCGGCCGGTGGTCGACGACAGCCGGGTCTTCTCCGTCGAGGCCGGTCGCCATCCCGTGGTCGAGGCGGCGGTGAAGAAGGCAGGCGATCCCTTCACGCCCAATGACTGCAAACTGGACGGCGACGGGGTCGGGTGCGCCCGCCTGTCGATCGTGACCGGGCCCAACATGGCCGGCAAGTCGACCTTCCTGCGCCAGAACGCCCTGCTGGTGGTTCTCGCCCAGGGCGGGTGTTTCGTGCCGGCGAAAGCCATGCGGCTGGGGGTGGTCGACCGGCTGTTCAGCCGCGTCGGGGCCGGGGACGATCTCGCGCGCGGGCGGTCCACCTTCATGATGGAGATGGTCGAGACCGCCGCCATCCTGACCCAGGCGACGCCGTCCAGCTTCATCGTGCTGGACGAGATCGGGCGCGGCACAGCGACCTATGACGGTCTGGCCATCGCCTGGGCCTGCGCCGAGGCCCTGCATGACGTGAACCGGTCGCGGACCCTGTTCGCGACCCACTATCACGAGCTGGCCCGGCTGGAGGAACGGCTGGACCACGTCTGCAACCTGTCGATGCGGGCGCGCGAGTGGAACGGCGAACTGGTCTTCCTGCACGAGGCAGCCCCGGGGGCGGCGGACCGCTCCTACGGGGTCCAGGTGGCGAAACTGGCGGGGGTGCCGCCGGCGGTGGTGGCCCGCGCCCGCGCCGTTCTGGACCGGCTGGAGACGGAGAAGGCGGCTCATGCGCGGCTGGACGACCTGCCGCTGTTTGCGGTGATGGAGCCGCCGGCCCCGTCGCTGACGTCGGCGCTGGACGAGGCCGTCGCCGCGCTGGATCCGGACGCCCTGACGCCGCGTGAGGCGCTGGAGGCCCTTTACCGGCTGAAGGGACTGGTCCGGCCGTGACCGCGCCGCTGGACGCCCGCCTCGACGCCATCGTCTCGGGCCCGGGCGTTCGCCCGGCGGTCGCCGCCATCCTGAAGACGCACCACGATGCGGCGCGCGAGAAGATCGCCGCCCGCCTCGCCAGCGGCCTGCCGGGGGTGGAGGTGGCCCGCCTCTATGCGGCGGCGGCCGATGAACTGCTGATCGCCCTGTGGCGGTTCACCACCGAGACCCTCTATCCCTCGCACAATCCGACCGAGGCCGAGAAACTGTCGCTGATTGCGGTCGGGGGCTACGGGCGCGGGGTTCTGGCCCCGTTCTCGGATCTGGATCTGGTCTTCCTGCGGCCGTGGAAGACCACGGCGAGGACCGAGACCGTGGCCGAGTTCATGCTCTATGTCCTGTGGGATCTGGGGCTGAAGGTGGGGTCCTCGGCCCGGTCGGTGGAGGAGGCCCTGTCCCTGGGCCGGTCCGACATGACCATCCGCACCGCCCTGCTGGAGGCGCGGCCGCTGGCGGGGGACGCGGCCCTGACGGAGCATTTCCTGTGGCGCTTCCGGGGCATGGTCACCAATGCCGACCCCCGGCCCTTCATTGCCGCCAAGATGGAGGAGCGCGACAGCCGCCATGCCCGGACGGGCGCGGTCCGCTACCGCGTCGAACCCAATATCAAGGACGGCAAGGGCGGCTTGCGCGACCTCAATACCCTGTTCTGGATCGCCCGTTCCCTGGCCCCCGAAAGTCCCCTCGGGGCCCGGGTGCTGGACGAACTGTTGACGGCGCGGGAGCGCCGCACCTTCGACGAGGCGTTCGACTTCCTGTGGCGGGTCCGCTGCCACCTGCATCTGGCCGCCGGCCGGGCCGAGGAGAAGCTGACCTTTGACCTTCAGCCCGAGGTGGCGCGACGCATGGGCTGGCGCGGGCGCGGCGACGAGCCGGCGGTGGAGCGCTTCATGCGCCGCTACTTCCTGGTCGCCCGCGACGTCGGGGCCCTGACCCGGGCGATGAGCGCGACGCTGGAGGCCCGCCAGCAGAAGAAGACCATGAGCCTGTCGCGCCTGATGCCCGGTCGCAAACGTGATCTCGGCGTGCCGGGCTTCATCGAGGACGGGCGGCGGCTGTCGGTGACCGGCCCGGAGGTGTTCAGCGATGATCCGGTCAAGCTGCTGACCCTGTTCGTCACCGCCGACCGCCACGACCTCGATGTCCATCCGCACGCCTTTTCGGCGGTCACCCGGTCGCTGGCCCTCGTGACGCCGAAGCTGAGGCGCGATCCGCGCGCGACGGCGGCGCTGCTGCATGTGCTGGCGCACGGGCAACGGCCCTACCGGGTGCTGACCATCATGAACGAGGCGGGTTTGCTGGGCCGGTTCCTGCCGGAGTGGGGCCGGATCGTCGGCCAGACCCAGTTCAACATGTACCACGCCTATACGGTCGATGAGCACACGCTCCAGGCCATTGGCATCATCAACGATATCCAGCGCGGCAAGCTGAAGGACGATCACCCGCTGGCGACCGAGGTGATCCATCTGATCGCCGACCCCGAGGCCCTGATGCTGGCCATGCTGCTGCACGATGTCGGCAAGGGGGGCGAGCGGGGCCAACTGGAGGACGGGGCCATCGCGGCGCGTCGGGCCTGCGAGCGGCTGGGAATCGAAACGCGCCGGATCGAGATCGTGGTCTGGCTGGTGCGGCATCATCTGGCCCTGTCCGACTATGCCCAGAAGCGCGACCTATCCGATCCCGCGACGGTTCAGGCCTTCGCCGAGATCGTCGGCGATCCGGAGCGGTTGCGCATGCTGCTGGTGCTGACCGTGGCCGACATCCGGGCGGTGGGGCCCGGCGTCTGGAACAGCTGGAAGGGCCAGCTGATGCGCACCCTGTACGGCCGGGTCGAGGCCCTGTTCCGGGGCGAGGACCTCAAGACGGCCGATCCCCTGGCCGAACACGCCGGTCTGGTCGCGCGCGCCCTCGCCAACGGCGCGGCGGCCGAGGCCCGGACCGGGGCGGCGGGCCGGATCGAACAGACCACCGAGATCGCTCTGGCGGCCCGCGACCGGCCGGGCCTGTTCGCCGATCTGGCGGCCGTGCTCGCGGCAGCCGGGGCCGACGTGACCGGGGCCCGGGTGGCCACGGCCCCCGACGGCACGGTGCTGGATGTGTTCCAGGTCCAGGACGGCGCCGACCAGCCCTATGGCCAGGCCGAGCCGCGGCGTCTGACCTCGCTGATCGCGGCGCTGGAGGCGGCGGCGCGGGGCGAGTCTCCGGTCCGGCCCCCGGCCATGCCGGCCCCTTCGCCCCGGCGGGCGGTGTTCGATGTGCGGCCGGTGGTGATGATCGACAATGCCGCCTCGGCCGACGCCACGGTGATCGAGGTGTCGGGGGCCGACCGGCCAGGCCTGCTGGCCGAGTTGTCGCGCACCCTGTCGGACCACGACCTGTCGATCCGTTCGGCCCATGTCGCCGGCTTCGGCGAGCGGGCGGTGGACAGCTTCTACGTCACCGACCGCAAGGGCCGGAAGCTGAAGTCCGACGACCTGCTGGACCAGGTGCACCGGGCGTTGGAAGCGGTGCTGGACCGCACGCCCGCCGCCCCGGACGGCCGTCGGATCACCCCCGCCCGGGCCAGCGCCCGGGACGTCTCGGACCTGCGCCCCCGCAAGGCCGTTTCGCCCGCGCCGGAAGCGGGTTAAGCGACGCTTCGCCGCGCGCCCGTGCACGGCAATCGAGGTTCGTCCGTGTCAAAGCCTGATCTTCCCGAACCGATCGAACCCGCCGCCTCGATTGCGGGAGCTACCGCCACTGTCGAACCCTTGGTCCAGCCTCCGGCATCCGCGATGACGGCGAAGACGGGCGGCGGGATGCTGCGTTCATCGGCCATCTTCAGTGCCCTGACCCTGGTCAGCCGGGTCGTCGGCTTCGCCCGAGATCTCGCGATCAGCTACGCAATGGGGGCCTCGGCCAGTCCGGCAGCCGACGCCTACAATACCGCGCTCAGCTTCCCGAATTTGTTCCGCCGCATCTTCGCCGAGGGGGCCTTCGCCGCCGCGTTCGTGCCCGCCTATGCCAAGACGCTGGAGACAGAGGGGCCCGAAGCGGCCGACCGGATCGCCACCGACGCTCTGGCTGCCGTGGCCATGGTCACCGTGGTGCTGACGATCGCGGCCCAGCTAGCGATGCCGTGGATCATGACGGTGATCAACATCGGCTTCCTGGATGATCCGGCCCGGTTCAAGCTTGCCGTGGTGCTGACCCAGATCACCATGCCCTATCTGCCGTGTATGGCCATCGCCGCCCTGCTGTCGGGAGCACTGAATGCGCGCGGCCGGTTTATCGTCTCAGGCGCCTATCCGATCCTGCTCAACCTGATCATGCTGGCCTGCGTCCTGCCTGCGGCGGGCAACCAGGTCGAGGCCGCCTATGCCGCCTCCTGGGGTGTGCTGGCCGCTGGCATCGCCCAGGCGGGCCTATGCTGGTGGGCAGTGCGGAAGGCGGGCGCGAACATTGGCCTCGCCCTGCCCAGACTGACCCCGGCGGTGAAGGCCATCATCATCACGGCCGTGCCAGCCGCCATCGGTAACTCGGCGACCCAGATCAACGTCTTCATCTCCGGAAACCTGGCCAGCTTCCAGGCCGGGGGCCGGACCTGGCTGGCGACGGCAGACCGCCTCTACCAGCTACCGCTGGGACTCGTGGGCGTGGCCATCGGCATCGCCCTGTTGCCACGCCTGTCGGCGGCGGTGGCGTCGGAGAACCATCAACAGCAGCAGTCCTCGATGGATGAGGCCCTGACCCTGTCGATGGCCCTGACGCTGCCAGCAGCGGCAGCCCTGATGGCCATGCCCTACTTCCTGATCGACGCCCTGTTTACGCGCGGTGCCTTTCTGCAGGTCGACGCCGAACAGACAGCGGCCGCCCTGTTCCACTTTGCCTGGGGCGTGCCCGCCTTCGTCCTGATCCGCATCCTGGCTCCGGCCTTCTTCGCCCGGCGCGATACGCGGTCGCCGATGATCTTCGCCCTGGTCAATGTGGCGGTCGGGTCGGCGGGGATGCTGGCGCTATACAACCTCGGTCTCGGCGTGCCCGGAATCGCGGCCGGGACCAGTATCGGAGCCTGGTGCAACGCCCTGCTGCTGGGCGGATTCCTGTGGAGACGCGGCTACTATCGGCCGAGCGTGGCGGCGACCTCGCGCCTCGCCCGGATCGTCCTGGCCAGCGCCGGTCTTGCAGTCGTCGTGGCCGTGGCCTCCCGGGCCCGGCCGTGGCTGCAAGGCGGGGTCGAGGCGGGACTGTCAGCACTGGGGTCGGTGCACGGCGGCAAGGAGATCACCGTCGTCCTGGTCGCCGCAGCCGGTGCCCTGACCTACATCGCCATGGCCTTCGTCACGCGGGCCATTACCCCGGCGGAGGTCAAGGGTCTGGTGCGGCGCTCGCGCTGACGCCCAAAGTCTTGCCCTGCGGCTCGGGCTAGGGCATTGCCGCGACCATGTCTGACGCCACCCTGACCGCTTCCACCTATGCCGGCCCGCGCCGGATCCTGTCCGGCATCCAGGCCTCCGGGGCCCTGCATCTGGGCAACTATCTGGGGGCGCTGAAGCGGTTCACGGCGCTGCAGGAGTCGGGCGCGCCCTGTTTCCTGTTCGTGGCCGATCTCCACGCCATCACGGTGTGGCAGGATCCGGCCCTTCTGGCCGCCCAGACGCGCGAGATCGCCGCCGCCTATATCGCCTCCGGTCTCGAGCCGGCGAAATCGACCATCTTCCCCCAGTCGGCGGTACGGGCCCATTCCGAACTGGCCTGGATCCTCAACTGTGTCGCCCGCCTCGGCTGGCTGGACCGGATGACCCAGTTCAAGGAGAAGTCCGGCAAGCACAAGGAACGGTCCTCGGTCGGCCTCTACACCTATCCCGTGCTCCAGGCCGCTGACATCCTGCTTTACAAGGCGACCGAGGTGCCGGTCGGCGAGGACCAGAAGCAGCATCTGGAACTGACCCGTGACATCGCCGCCAAGTTCAACACCGACTTCAGCGCCCCGGACTTCTTCCCCCTGCCCGAACCCCTGATCCAGGGCCCGGCGACGCGGGTCATGTCGCTGCGTGACGGGGCGGCCAAGATGTCCAAGTCCGACCCCTCGGACCAGAGCCGCATCAATCTGACCGACGACGCCGACACCATCGCGGCCAAGATCAGGAAGTCCAAGACCGACATGGGCGTCATGCCCGAACCCGGCGAGAGCCTCGACGACCGGCCCGAGGTCCGGAACCTGATCGCCATCTATGCCGCCCTGTCGGACCAGACCCGCGAGGAAGTCACGGCCCGGTTCGCGGGTCAGGGCTTCGGCGCCTTCAAGCCGGCCCTGGCCGATCTCGCCGTCGAGGCCCTGGCCCCCGTCACCGCCGAGATGCGCCGGCTGATGGACGATCCAGCCGAGATCGACCGGGTGCTGAAGGACGGGGCCGAACGCGCGGCCGCCATCGCCGATCCGGTAGTGGACGAGGTCAAGAAGATCGTGGGCTTCTGGCGCGGCTGATCGCGTCCCCGTCTTTGCGGTGATGACGAGCGGTTTCCGGACCTGACTTCGGCATCGGGGCTGACGCAGATTCCACCCCGCGCTAGAGCCTGGCCATGACCCATCCGCTGGACCGTGCCGTCTGGAACGCCCTGACGACGAGACTGTCGGGCTTCGCGACGGCGGACTCCGACACCCGGGCCGTGCGGATCGACCCTGAGGTCGGGATCTTCCTGTCGGGCGCGGATGCGACGCCTGAAACGCTCACCGCCATGGCGACCCTTGCCTTGCGCCACCCGGGGGCGGCGATGGTCGAGAAGACCGGCGGTCCCATGGCCCTCCCGGACCTGCCCGGGGTGGTCATCGTCAACCGCATCCCCCTGGTCCAGATGGTCGCCGAGGGCCTGACGGCGGGCGGACCCGACCTTGCCTTCGAGACCCTGACCGAGGCCGACGCTCCGGACATGCTGGCTCTGGCTACCCTGACGAGGCCGGGTCCGTTCCGGTCCGCAACCCGACGGCTGGGGCCTTTCATCGGGATCAGGCAGGCCGGGCAGCTGGTGGCCATGGCGGGACGGCGGCTGCGGGTCGACGGCTTCACCGAGCTCAGCGGGGTCTGCACCCACCCGGACTGGCGCGGACGCGGCTATGCCGCCGGTCTTTCAAGGGCCGTGGCGGGCGAGATCCTGGCCTCGGGCGAGCAGGTCTTCCTGCATGCCTTCGCCGAACACACCGCGACCGTCGCCTTCTACCGGTCGCTGGGATTCGAGGTCCGGGCGGGAATGACCTATACGATCTTTTGCTGAGGGAGACCGGCCATGAGCGAACACATCGCCACCGTCGAATGGGTCCGGGGCGACCAGCCCTTTGCCGACAACCACTATTCCCGCGCCCACGACTGGACCTTCGACGGCGGGGCCGTGGTCCGGGGATCGTCGGCCCCGACCAGCGTCGCCGTACCGATGTCCGATCCGGCCGCCGTCGATCCGGAGGAGGCCGTCGTCGCGGCCCTCAGCAGCTGCCACATGCTGTTCTTCCTCGCCTATGCGGCGAAGGCGGGCTTCATCGTCGACCGCTATCGTGACGCAGCGATCGGGGTGCTGGGCAAGGACGAGCGGGGGAAGGTCTCGATGACGGGGGTGACGCTACGGCCTGTGGTCCATTTCAGCGGAGCAGCACCCGATGCGGCGGCCATCGCTGACCTGCATCACCGGGCCCATGAGGCCTGCTACATCGCCAATTCAGTCCGGACCGAGGTGCGGATCGAGCCGGGCTGAGGTCAGCCCGACCGGCTACGTCCACGCACGGGCAAGGCGGGCGCGACGTCTTCCAGCAGGCGACCGAAGCGGATCAGGGCGTCGCGGCTCAGCGCGTCGTCGAACCGCATCGGCGGGGCCGTCATAGGCTCGTCGAAACTGTGGGTGCCGTCGGCGATCCAGGTCTCGACCTCGGCCCCGCAGTTGCGGACCATGTCGTGCACCCGCTCGGCGTTGCGCACCGTGGTCAGATGATCTCTCGAGGCGATCACGGCCAGGGTCTTCGGACAGTGCCGCCACGGCCGCATCCGGTTCAGGGCCGCGATCCCGACATAGGGATAGGCCAGGTAGGCCGCCCTGACGCCCTCCAGCGACACAGCACCGGCATCGGCCAGGCCCAGGGCCCCCGGCCGGTCGCGGTCGGCACTCATGGCCTCCATGATGCCCCAGCCGCCATGGCTCCAGCCACCGACCAGCAGGGTGGAGGCGTCAACGTCAGCGCGGCGCGATACGCCGTCGATGGTGGCCAGGATATCGCCGGCCCGCTCCCACCCGCGCAGCAACAGGCCGGTGCAGACCGTGGCCATGGCGAACTGACGGCTCCAGCCCCGTGGCGCATAGGAATCCACGATCACCGCCCGCCACCCCTGCGTCCCGGCGACCTCGGCGTAGCGCGGCAGATGACCCCGGAGACCGCCGCATCCGTGAAACAGCAGGGCGGTCGGCCGGGGCAGGACGTCGTCAGGCCCCACGACGGTGACGTGGCGTTCAAGGCGGGCCCAGCGGGTCGCGAGTGTGTCCATGCCTGACCCTAACCCGGTTCGGTGACAGATCGCGCCGGGAAAACCCGGGTGTGACCCCCCGGTCCTAGTGCCGGAACACCCGCACCCCGGTGAAGGCCATGGCCAGGTTCAGCTCGTCCGCCGCCGCGATAACTTCGTCGTCGCGGATCGAGCCGCCCGGCTGGATGATGGCCGTGGCCCCGGCCTGTGCGGCCTCGATCAGACCATCGGCGAACGGGAAGAAGGCTTCAGAGGCACAGGCCGAGCCCTCGGCCAGCGAATGGGCCAGGCCCTTGGCCTCGCCGGCCTCGCGGGCACGGATGGCGGCGATGCGGGCCGAATCCCTGCGGTTCATCTGGCCGGCCCCGATCCCGGCGGTCTGGCCGTCCTTCGCATAGACGATGGCGTTGGACTTGACGTGTTTGGCCACGGTGAAGGCGAACAGCATGTCCTCGATCTCCTGCGGCGTCGGCTGGCGGCGGGTGACGATCTTCAGATCTGAAGGCCGGATCAGGCTGCGATCGCGGGACTGGACCAGGAAGCCGCCCGCCACGCTGCGGAAAACCTCGCCCGGACCGTGGGGGTCAGGCAGGCCGTTGGTGATGAGCAGGCGCAGGTTCTTCTTGGCCGCGAACACGGCCTTCGCCTCTTCATCCGCCCCGGGGGCAATGACCACCTCGGTGAAGATTTCGGTGATGGCGCGGGCGTCGTCGCCGTTCAGTGGCCGGTTGACGGCAATGACGCCGCCGAAGGCCGAGACGGCGTCGCACTCAAGGGCGCGGGCGTAGGCCTGCGACAGGCTGTTGCCGACCGCGACGCCGCAGGGGTTGGCGTGTTTGACGATGACGCAAGCGGGGCCCTCGAACTCGGCGACCAGCTCGTAGGCGGCGTCGGCGTCGGCGATATTGTTGTAGCCCAGCTCCTTGCCCTGGATCTGGGTGGCATGGGCGACGCCGGGGCGGGCTTCGCCGGTGCGGTAGAAGACTCCCGTCTGGTGCGGGTTCTCGCCGTAGCGCAGGGTCTGGGCCAGGGTGCCGGCGATCGCCTTGCGGGCCGGGGCGGCGTCTTCCAGCTGTCCGGCGAACCAGCCGGAGACGGCGGCGTCATAGGCGGCCGTGCGGGCAAAGGCCCGGGCGGCGAGGCGTTTGCGCAGGGCCAGCGACGTCGTGCCATCGGCCTTCAGCGCTTCCACGATCTCGCCGATCGAGACCGCGTCCACGGCGACGGCGACATAGCCGTGGTTCTTGGAGCCCGAACGGATCATGGCCGGTCCGCCGATGTCGATGTTCTCGATCACCGCATCGAATCCTGCGCCCGAGGCCACGGTGGACTCAAAGGGATAGAGGTCGATCCATACGATATCGATTGGACCGATGCCGTGCTCGTCCATGGCCGTCCTGTGCTCGGCCGCGTCGCGGACGCCCAGCAGGCCGCCGTGCACGACGGGGTGCAGGGTCTTGACCCGTCCGTCCATCATCTCGGGGAAGCCGGTCAGGTCCGCGACGTCCTTCACCGGGAGGCCGAAGCCCGCGATGGCTGCGCGCGTGCCCCCGGTGGAGACCAGTTCGATGCCGGCGGCGGCCATGGCGCGGGCGGCGTCTTCCAGCCCGGTCTTGTCGCTGAGAGAGATCAGGGCGCGGACGGGCGCGACGGCGTCGGGAGCGGGCGGGAAGTCGGGGGCAGCGGGCATGGGGCAATCTCGGGGGGAGGAGGACGCGCGGGGCCTTAGCACCGCCCGCGCCCCCCCGTCACCCCGGCGTCACCGCTGCGTCAGCTGGCGGGTGGCGGACCATCGGCGGCGCGGACCCCCGCAAAGCTCCAGCGCAGGGTCTTCGCCAGGCCCATCGTCCCCACCCTGACCAGCGGCCGGGCCAGCAGGGGCGAGGGCAGGCCGTGCATGCGCCGGGCCCACAGCGGCAGAAGTTCGACGCCGGCCTGCAGCGTCATGGTCTGGATCGGGGCCGTGGCGCGGCTGGAGGCCGGCTGGGACAGGACCAGCCGCGCAACCTCGCGGGTCCGGTCGTCAACCTTAAGCTGCGGCCGCATGCGGTCGATCAGCTGGCGGGCCTCCGCCCGGCTGCGCGGCAGCGGATCGGCCCCCAGCATGGCCCCCATGGTCGCCATCTCGGCGAAATAGCGGTCCTGATCGGCGGCCGACATGCCCGGCTCGCCATAGCGGACCCAGCCGTTCAGAAAGCTCCAGCACTCCGTCACATGGACCCAGGCCAGCAGTTCAGGATCAGACACCCGGTAGGCCTCGCCCGAGGGCAGGGTGCCGCCCAGATGGCTGTGGATGGTCCGCACCCGGTCGATGGCCCGCGTCGCCTCGTCCGGACCGCCATAGGTGGTGACGGCGATGAACCGGGCGGTCCGCCTCAGCCGCCCGTGCATGTCGGCGCGAAAGTTTGAATGGTCCCAGACCCCGGCCAGCACCTTGGGGTGCAGCATCTGCAGCAGCAGGCCCGAAACCCCGCCGACCAGCATTCCGACCACGTCGCCGTGCACGCGCCATGCGACCGAGTCGGGCCCGAACAGGCCATCTGTACGGCGCAGCACTGGCCGCTCGCCCTTGTCGGGATCGTTGAACATCGCCACGACCTGCCGGGCGATGGCCCGCTGGGCAGCCAGTTCCGGGCCCTGCGGGGATCGTCCCATCAGCTGGGGTCGCCGCTGGCCCCGGCGGGGCTGAGCTTCCAGCGGATCCGGGTCTCGGCGTCCGTTCGGGCCGAGCCGCGCACCACGACCTGCAGCGAGCGGCGGGTCAGCCCCTCCTCGACATGCACCGAGGGTTCGATGGCGACGTCGGGCCCGTCGGTGCGGAACCACCAGCCGCGACCCGAATGCCCGCGCAGCAGGATAGAGCGGCGATCCCGGGCCAGTGACGCTTGGACGGCCGGCTCAAGATGGAATCGGACCGCCCAGGGCGCGGCGATGGCCCGAACGACCGCAGACTGGTCCGGCGAAGGGTGCAACCGTTCTTCGGCCCGAAGTTCGTCCAGCCGCTGGTCCAGATAAAGCCGACGCTGGTGCAGCAACCCGAAGGAGGCGACCCAGGCGTCGTGCTGAATCTCCAGCCAGACCGCCCCGTCGCCGTCGCGTCGCTCGACCGTCGTCTGCCAGGCCCGACCGAACAGGCGTGGACCCAGAAGTTCGCCGCGCCAGCCGCCGAGCGGTTCGGCGAAGGACTGTTCACCGAGCGTCAGCGTCGAATGGCCGGGAGCCAGCCTCAGTCCCTGACGATCAGCGGCGCGGGGGGTCCAGCCACAACCGGTCACCAGCCGGTCGCGGCCGCAGACGATCTCCAGTGCCAGAGGCTGGGCGCAGGCCGTCTCGGACCAGGCCCCGCGACCCGGTGGGCCGGTGTCGGCGACGACGGTCATCAGAGGGCTGCGGATGCGCGTCAGGCCGCCGACGCTGCCGACCGCTCCGCCCGGCACCTCGGCGTGCTCGTCGTGGGCGCGGGCGGCGGCGACGCGCGCGGGGCTGGAAGGCCCGCCCCCCTGAAAGCCGGCCAGACGCCCGTCGGGCAGCGTCTGGAGCCGCAGCGCGGTTGTCAGGCGCAGGATGGCCCCCGCGACCGCCTCGGGAGGGGTCTCAGACAGCTGGGACAGGGCATCGTCGAGGGTCAGCAGGTCCAGCAGCAGTTCCAGCCCTGCTTCTGGCGCTCGCGAGGCATGGCCACCATCTCCGGAGACGGTGACCCGCAGGGCGGCAGGCAGTCGGCCCAGGGTCGCTCGGCGGATGCGGGCGCCCGGGGGGCCGGCCAGCACACAGCCGGCGACGGCTGCCGCCGTCAGACGCTCGGCCTTGCCGGCGAGTCCCCCCGGGGGACGAAGCAGCTGGCGGGCCTGACGCCCCAGCAGATCGGCCAGACGCAGCCGGTCGATTTCGGACGCGACGGCCCCCATGCGACGGGCGGCGCAGGCGATGTTGTAGACCCGCCGTGACAGGATCGCCGGGTCCCAGGCAAAAGGGGACCAGCGGGTGAAGGTCTCGGCCCAGCCGAGGGTGAGGCGCAGCGCCTCGCGCGCCCCCCTGTCCCCCTGGGTCATGAGAGCCGGCATCCAGGCGAAGGCATGCAGGTCAACAGCGAACGCGCGCGTAGGGCTGGGCCGGTTCCACGGGTCGGCCGGTGCCTCAGCATCCAGATTGGCCCCGGCCAGCAGGAAGCGGCCGCCCAGAACCGCCTTGCCGAGCGGCGCATCGGCTGGCCTGAAGTCTCGCGGCGTGGCCGAAAATGCCGTTGCCTTGCCTGCAGACAGGGTCAGGGCATAGCCCGGCAGGCCATACAGCTCGATCCACATCTGGCGGGTCAGGACCCGTCCGACAATCGCGGGCCACAGGGCGGGGCCGGTGCGCACACCGCTGGATCGCACGGGGGTTCGTACGGGGGCCCCGCGGATGCCCGGAATGGCATCAGGGGCGATGCCGGGGCCACCCCCCGGTCCCGGCGAGTTTGTCGGGACCGGGCGCCGCTGGGCAAGGGGCCCCATCGGGTTCAAGCGGCAGCCTTCAGGGCGGCGATATTGGTGGCATAGGCGTCCGGTCCGCCCCGGAAGACGGAGGTCCCGGCGACCAGGGCGTCGGCCCCGGCGGCCACGCAGGCCCCGGCGTTGGCGGCCGTGACGCCGCCGTCAACCTGGAGGTGGGCACTCGATCCCGCTGCATCGAGCAGGGCGCGGGTCCGGGCGATCTTCCGCAGCGTGGTGTCAATGAAGGACTGGCCTCCGAACCCCGGGTTGACGGACATCAGCAGCACCAGATCGACCAGTTCGATGACGTCCTCCAGCACCGCAAGCGGCGTGCCCGGGTTCAGGACCACGCCGGCCTTCGCGCCGAGCTGGCGGATACGGCCCAGGGTCCGGTGAAGATGGGGTCCGCTTTCCGGATGGACGGTCAGGATGTCCGCGCCGGCGTCGCGATAGGCCTCCAGCCACGGATCGACCGGCGCGACCATCAGATGGACATCGAACGGCAGGGTGGTGTGGGGCCGCAGCGCCTTCACGACGTCGGGTCCGATCGTGATGTTCGGCACGAAATGGCCGTCCATGACATCGACATGGACCCAGTCGGCCCCGGCGGCCTCGATGGCGGCGACCTCCGCGCCCAGTCGGGCGAAGTCAGAGGCAAGGATGGACGGGCAGATCAGGGGCGGCTTCGGCATGGTCCCGGGATAGGGCGGGACAGGCCGGGGGGCAAGTCACGCGCGCGGGAGCGGGGCCGGATCAGACCCGCTCCAGCCTCGCCGCGAAGAACCCGTCCATGCCCCCGCTTTCCGCCCACATCGACGGCAGGATGCGCAACCAGCCCTCCGGGGTCAGGGCCTCGGCGGGTGCGCCGACGGCGGCCGGATCGGCGACAGCGGTGCGGAACGCCGGATTGCGCCGCAGGAAGGCGATGACCTGGGTTTCGCCCTCTTCCCGTTCCAGCGAGCAGACGCAGTAGACCAGCCGTCCGCCGGGCGCGACGCGCAGGGCGGCGGCGTCCAGCAGACGGTGTTGCACATCGGCCAGCTTGGCCACCTCGGCCGGTTTTGTCGCCCGCAGGACCTCGGGATTGCGTCTGAGGGTCCCGGTGGCGGTGCAGGGCGCGTCCAGCAGGACGGCGTCGAACGTGCGCGGATCGTCCCAGTCTTCTGCCGCGGTGACCACGACCTCGGCCTCGAGGCCCGTCCGCTCCAGGTTCTGGCGCAGGCGGCGAAGGCGGGCCTCGGACCGGTCCAGAGCCACGACCGTCGCGCCGGAGGCCGCCAGCTGAAGAGTCTTGCCACCCGGCGCAGCGCACAGGTCGATCGCTGTCTCGCCGGCTTTCGGGGCCAGCAGCCGGGCGGGAACGGCCGCCGCCGCATCCTGCACCCACCAGCCGCCAGTCTCGTAGCCGGGCCAGGCGGCGACATCGCCGCGCACGCCCACCCGCACGGTCCCGCCCGGCAGAACGGTACCGTCGAGTGCTTCGGCCAGGGTCGTGGTGTCCTCGCCCGGCTTGAGGCTGAGGTCGGTCGGCGGCTCGTCGCGGGCGGCCAGGGCGATGGCGGCCAGGGCGGCCTCACCGTACGTCTGGCGCCAGCGGGCGGCGATCCAGTCGGGCAGATTGGATTCGGCGGTGGTCAGGCCCGGTCCCTCGCGCTCGATCCCCCGCAGGACGGCATTGACCAGGGCCTTGTAGGGGCGGGTCTTCGCGTCGCGCTCGGCCAGCTTCACGGCGGTCGAGACGGCGGCGAAGGCCGGGGTTTCCAGCACGAGCGTCTGGGCCAGCGAAATCCGCAACAGGGTCCGGACTGCCTCGGGCGGGGATTTCTGGAGGCGCTGGTTCAGGATGTGGTCGATCTCGCCCAGACGCCTCAGGGCCGCCATGGCCACGGCGCGGGCGAAAGCGCGGTCGGGCCCGGCCAAACTCCGCACTTCCGGCAGGGCCATGGCCTCGTCGAGCCCGTTGCGGCGCTCCAGCGCGGCGTTCAGCAGCAGCCCTGCGGCGATGCGGGCCTCCACGCCGATGTCCACGGCGTCGTCGGGGGCGGCCTCGCGGACGATGGGTTCGCGGCGGGGACCGCGCGCCTTGTCGGCCAGTCTGCGGCCCCGGGCTCCCGAGTTCCGGCCCTTGGGCGTTCCCCCGCTCACACCGAAACCTGGGTGCCGAGCTCGACCACGCGGCCGGGCGGAATGTGGAAGAAGTCGGTGGGGTTGGCCGCGTTGCGCATCAGGAAGATGTACAGCTTGTCCTGCCACAGCGGCATGCCCTGGGCGGCCGAGGGCACGACGGACCGACGACCCAGGAAGAAGCTGGTCGACATGATGTCGAACTTGAGCCCCTGTTTGCGGCACAGGCCGAGGGCCCGGGGCACCTGGGGGCTTTCCATGAAGCCGAAGCTCAGGGTGATCTTCTTGAAGTCGTCGTTGATCGGCTCGATCAGGATCCGCTCCGCATCCGGCACCCTCGGCCTGTCCGTGGTGCGGACCGTCAGGATCACGTTCTTCTCGTGCAGCACCTTGTTATGCTTGAGATTGTGCATCAGGGCGACGGGCGCGACGTCGGGGTCCGAGGTCAGGAAGATCGCGGTGCCGGGCGCGCGATGCGGCGGTCGGGCGCGCAACATCTCGATCAGGTCCGTGAGGGGCAGGCTGTCCTTCTTGGCCTTGGCCGACAGGATCTGGCTGCCCCGGGTCCAGGTCCACATGATCAGAACCAGCGCGGCCCCGAGCACCAGCGGCATCCAGGCGCCGTCGGGAATCTTGAGCAGGTTGGAGGTCAGGAAGACCGTATCGATGAAGCCGAACGGGATCAGGGCTGCGAGGGTCGCCCAGATCGACCATTTCCATTTCTTGGTGATGACCGAGAAGCTCATCAGGGTGTTGATCAGCATCACGCCGGTGACCGCGACCCCATAGGCGGCCGTCAGATTGTGCGAGCTCTGGAACATGAACAGCAGGACCAGCACGCCGACCATCAGGAAGGTGTTCACCGCAGGCACAAAGATCTGCCCGGCCTGCGTCTCCGAGGTGAAGCGGATGTCGATCCGCGGCAGGAGGCCCAGCTGCACGGCTTGCTGGGTGACGGAGAAGGCCCCGGTGATCACGGCCTGGGAGGCGATCACGGTCGCGGCCGTGGCCAGGGCGAGCATCGGCCAGTAGGCGAAGCCAGGGACCATGTTCCAGAACGGGTTTTCCGACGCCGCCGGATTGTCGAGGATCAGGGCCCCCTGGCCCAGGTAGTTCAGGGTCAGACAGGGCAGCACGAACACCAGCCAGCCCATGCGGATCGGTGCCTTGCCGAAATGGCCCATGTCCGCATAGAGCGCCTCCGCTCCCGTCACGGCGAGGAAAACGCTGCCGAGGATGATGAAGCCCAGAAACCCGTCCGTGATCAAAAGCATCACGCCGTAGTGTGGGGACAGTGCCCGCAACACCGAGATGTCGTCGAAGATGTGATAGAGTCCCAGCCCGCCAAGGCACAGAAACCAGACTGCGGTTATGGGGCCGAAGTACTTCGCCAGTCCGGCGGTTCCGCGGGACTGGGCCAGAAACAGGCCGATCAGGATGGCGGCGGCGATCGGCACGATGAAGGCGTCGAAGCGCGCCCCCATGCCGGGCGCTTCCTTCAGGCCCTCGACAGCAGACAAGACGGAGATGGCCGGGGTGATGATGCCATCCCCGTAGAACAACGCTGCACCACAGACCCCAAGGATGAAAATCCAAGCGCTGCGGCGACCGATGGCGTGCTGCGCCAGGGCCATCAGGGCCAGGGTCCCGCCCTCACCCTTGTTGTCGGCGCGCATCAGAAACAGGACGTATTTGAACGTCACGACGATCATCAGGGCCCAGAAGGCGAGCGAGACCACGCCGATCACGGCCAGATCAGCATCGCTGCTGCCGCCCCGGGCATGGGCGATCGCCTCGCGCAGCGCATAGAGCGGGCTGGTGCCGATGTCACCGAAGACGACGCCGATCGCCCCGATCGTCAGGGCCCAGAATCCGGCCTTGCCGGCCGCATGTCCGTGGGTAGCGGCCGGACCCGATGGTCCGTCCGGTCCGGGTTTGGGCGGGGCGGGGGGAGCGCCGTCGCCGGGGGAAAGGTCCCCTGCCATGAGTATCCTCCGGGCAGCGCGACGCGGGCCCATCAAAGCCGAGGGCGTGTAGGCTCATTCCGCGCCCGGTTCAATCGCGCCCGGCCGCTTTCCCGTCGCCCGCGAAAGCGGGTGTTCGGGAGACCATTTGTGAATCGCGTCGCGGGTGCCTACCTTGGGAACTGGAACCGGACACAAATGTCAGACAGCCAACGCTTTCCCGTCGCCGCCCACGCCCTGGCCTATCTGGCCCACAAGGGGGCATACGATGCTGCCCATGCCGCGCCCAGCGCGGTGCTGGCGGCGTCGGTCCCGACCAACCCGGTGGTCATCCGCCGGGTTACGGCCCTGCTGGCCAAGGCCGGGCTGATCGCCACGCGCCCCGGCGCGTCCGGCGGGTCCTGGCTGCTGAAGCGGCCAGAGGATATCGGACTGGACACGGTTCTGAAGGCCGTGAACGGCTGTGCCCACCTGGGATCCCCGCCGCTGGGGGCCAAGGGTTGCCCGGTCGGGGAGCATATTCCCCGTCAGGTCGGCAAGGTCCTGACCCTGGCCGACAAGGCGGCGTCCGACGCCCTGAGCCGGATCACCATCGCAGACCTGCTGGCCGAACGGTCAGAGGCGCTGGACGGGCTGGAACCCCATGCCGCCTGCAGCGAAGCCATCCGCGCCGCCGGCTCTGTCGCCGCCTGACCGACAGCCACCGGTGAACGGGCGCACCGTCCTGATCACGGGGGCCTCGGCCGGTCTGGGCGCGGCTTTCGCCCGGGTCTATGCTGGCAAGGGCTGGAACCTGATTCTCACGGCCCGGCGCGAGCCGGCGCTGACGGCCCTCGCCGCTGAGCTGACGGGTGCCCATGGTGTGACGGTCACGGTCCTTGTGGAGGATCTGGCCGATCCCGAGGCACCCGAGCGGCTGGCTTCGGCGATCACGGCCCGGGGCCTGACCGTCGACGGCCTGGTCAACAACGCCGGCTTCTCCCGCACCACGGGCTTTCTTCAGACGAATCCCGCCCAGCACGCGGCCATGCTGCAGGTCATGCTCCTGGCCCCTGTGGTCCTGTCGCGCCTGCTGTTGCCCGGCATGGTGGAGCGTCGGTTCGGGCGCATTCTGAACATCGCCTCGTTGGCGGGTCAGATCCCGGCTACCGGCGGAGACACCCTGTATGGTCCGATCAAGAGCTTCCTGATCAAGGCGTCGCAGGGGTTGTGGCTGGAGACCCGGGGCACGGGCGTCCACGTCACGGCGCTATGCCCCGGTTACACCCTGACCGAGTTTCATGACGTCAACGGCTCGCGCAAGCAGGTGACCTCGGCCTATCCGGCGTGGATGTGGCAAACGGCCGATCACGTCGCCCGCGTTGGCCATGACGCCTGCGAGGCGGATCGGCCGAGGGTCACGCCGGGGGCGATGAACAATGTTCTGGCGGCGCTCGGCAAGCTGCTGCCTGACGGGTTGGCTCTCAACATGATCGCCGGCCATGCGCGGCGGCTGAAGCGGATCTAGACCCTCAGTGCCCGCCGGCCGGATAGGGCGCGGTCACGCCCGTGGCGAACATGCCCGGCAGGGCCTCGCCGAGGCCAGCGAGGATGAACTGTATGGCGAGGGCGCACAGGATCAGGCCCAGCACCCGCACGATGATGGCCATGCCCACATCGCCCAGCACCCGGCTGATCGGACCGGTCGCCGCGAAGGTGACGAAGGTGGCCACGGCGGCAGCCGCGATCGCCAGCAGGCCGGCGATCGTGCCGGCATAGCCGATCTTCTGGGCCTCCCCGGCCTGGATGATGATGGTCGAGATCGCCCCCGGCCCGATCAACAGGGGCATGGCGAAGGGAACGATCAGTCGCTTGAACCGGCGCTGGGCATAGCCGCGCACGTCCTGGGCATCAGCCAGGGCGTCCTTGTCCGCAAACATCGTCAGAAAGTCGCCGCGCGTCATGTCGAGACCCAGCAGCAGCAGCAGGATGCCGCCGGCGATCCGGAAGGCCGCCAGGGAGATGCCAAAAAACTGCAGCAGCCACAGGCCGGTGAAGAAGAAGAAGGTCAGGAAGGCGGCGATGAAGATGCAGATCAGGGCCGACACCGACAGCCGCTGACGCGCCGTGGCCCCGGCCGTCGCCGCGGCGAAAATGGGGATGTTGCCGATCGGATCGACGAGGGCGAACAGGGCCACGAACAGGTTGACCCCCAGATCGAGCGCGTTCATTGCCTGTCCTTCAGCCCCACCATGAACGCCGGCCGCCCCGACGCACCCCTGCGCGCCGGTCTAGCCGGTCCGCCGGAGTCCGTCGATGACCTCGCCCCTGCTTTCCGACCCGCGCCTGATCGTCGGTCTGGATCTGCCCGATGTCGAGACGGCGCGCGCCCTCGTTCACAAGATCGCGGACGGCGTGGAGGCCTACAAGGTCGGCCTGACCTTGCTGGCCCGCCCCGGCGGGGTCGCCTTCGCGCATGAGCTCCAAGCCATGGGCAAGGTCGTGTTCCAGGACTGGAAACTGCACGACATCGGGGCCCAGGTCGAAGGGGCCGCCCGCGCGGTGGCCGAGGGCGGTTGCGACCTGCTCACCGTCCATGCCGAACCCCAGGTGATGCGGGCCGCAGTCGAGGGGCGGGGAAGTCATGCCACGAAGATTCTCGCGGTCACCGTCATGACCAGCCTTTCGGATCAGGATCTGGTCGAGATCGGCTATTCGGCCCGCGCCGCGGACCTGGTGGAGACGCGTGTGCGACAGGCGCTCGATTGTGGGGTCGATGGCGTGGTCTCCAGTCCGCTGGAGGCCGCGCGGGTCCGTGAGATCGCCCATGAGGCCGGTCGACCGGACTTCCTGATCGTCACCCCCGGGGTGCGTCCCGCCGGGGCCGACAAGGGGGACCAACAGCGCGTGGCGACCCCCGCCGAGGCGCTGCGCGCCGGGGCGACCCATCTGGTTGTGGCCCGGCCGGTTTTCGCGGCCGACGATCCCGTCATGGCCGCCGCCCGCATCGCCGGCGAGATGTCCGGGGTCCGCTAGACCTCAGCCGCGCTCACCCGGCTCCTGCCGATAGGGCATGCCTTCGCCACTGTCGCCGGGCGGCAGGTCGCCATAGTAGCCGAGAGGTTCGGGGGAAGGCACCGGCGGCTCCGGATAATACGGGGCGGGGGCGGGCTCTGAATAGAGGACGGGCGGCGGTGCATAGTGGGCGGGCGGCCAGGTCTCCTCCGGCGCATACGGCACGGGCTCCAGCGGGGCGGCCTGATAGGGAATCGGCACGTAGCGGGGGCCTTCCTCCCGGTAGGGTCTGTCGGGCCTGACCCGTTCATGGCCGCCGCCGGTGTGGCGTTCATAGCCCTCCGACCAGGCCGCATGCTCGCTGTAGCTTTCGCGCACGCTGTACGATTCCGCGCCGGTCGAAGAGCGGGCATAGGCTTGGCCTCCCCCGTGGTCCCGGTCGTAATAGCCCCGATCGTGCCTATGGCCGCGACAGACATCGTGGGAAGGAGGTGGAGGCGGGGGCGGGCCGTAGCCACACGCGCCGCAGCGGTCGGTGGTCACATAGCGACGACCGAAGCCGTAAACGACATAGCCATGGGGCCGGCTGGGGCCGTAGCCGGGGCCGCCGATGACGACCGGACCAAGGCCGTACCCGACGTAGCCGTAGCCCGGAGCATAGTCCCCGCCGGTCAAGATCACCCCGCCATAGACGGCCCCGCGCCCGCCGACGGCGCGGACGTCATAGGCCCGCGCGTTGAGGGCCGCGCCCGACCAGGCGGTGGCCGAGGCGCTGGAACTGGCGTTCACATTGACATTGACGTTGGCATTGTAGCCGCCGGCCGGATGGTGCCCGCCGCATCCTCCACCACAGCCGCCATGGCCCGGTCGTTCCCCGGCAAGCGCGGGCGCGGCAACGAGAAGAAGGGCGGTGGTCAGGATCGGGATCGGGGATTTCACGGCGCGGACTCCGGCGGGCTTGAATCCCACCCTAGCCGCCCGGACGACGAAGGGTTCCGGATGCGCCCCCAACGCGAGCCAGGCCCGCAAGATGTCGTTGAATCTCGCTTTTCTGGCGTTACGCTGGCTCAGTCGTCGTAGAGATAGACCGGGCTGTAACACGGGCAGTCGCTGCGCCTGTACCGCCTGTCGTCTACCCCACGCGGGGCCCGGTCGTCATTGTAGCCATAGACGTCGTGGTAGCCCCGACCCGGGGGGCTCGACCACCGCGTCCAGTCTCCGCGCGCCGTTGCACTGTAGCCATAGCGCCCGCCGCGATCATGACCATAGCCGTAGGTCACCGGCGGACGGTACGCCCGAGGATCACCGAAGGTTGGGCCCCCGCCATGGCTGTATCCGTAGCCATAGGGCTGGCCATAGCCGGCCGCATAGCCATGACCATAGGCGGGCACGCCCGGCGCGCCATACGGCTGGCCGGTGCCGTAGGGACTGTAGCGGGGCTGGCCCCAAGTCTGGGCGGCGACCGCGCCGGGAACGGCGACGACGGCGAGGACGATCAGGACGAGATTGCGCATGAAACCCTCCGGCAGGACGAAAAGTTAACACGGTTCGCCGGAATCGGTTCGCGGCCTCAAAAATCGATCGCCAGACCCTTCTTTTCCCAGTCCCCGTAACGGGTGGGCTCGGGCCCTCGCGGTCCGCCATCCTCGGGCGGCAGGTCGGTCACCGATGCGGCTGCCCGTCGGGCCTCGGCCTCGGCCAAGGCCCGACGGGCAGCGTCTGTCAGCGGGCGTTCGACGGCCGGGGGCGTCGCGTCGGATGAAGGGGCGGCGGAGGCGGGGGCGGATTCTGTCACGATATCTCCGGGCTGGCGGCACCTCAGATAGGGATGGGAGAGGCGAACGCCAGAAGCCTTGCCGTAATCCCGCCCTTGCATCGCGGTCGCTTCGGCCCTTTAAGCCGCGCAAACTTCTCTCCGCCCGTTTCTCGAAGGAATTCCCATGGCCAAGGCGTCCGACAAGCCCGTGAAGAAGGTCGTGCTGGCCTATTCCGGCGGGCTCGACACCTCGATCATCCTGAAATGGCTCCAGACCGAGTACAACGCGGAGGTGGTGACCTTCACCGCCGACCTCGGTCAGGGCGAGGAACTGGCCCCGGCGCGCGAGAAGGCGCTGAAGATGGGCATCAAGCCCGAGAACATCTTCATCGACGACCTGCGCGAGGAATTCGTGCGCGACTTCGTCTTCCCGATGTTCCGCGCCAATGCCCAGTATGAGGGTGACTATCTGCTCGGCACCTCGATCGCCCGACCGCTGATCGCCAAGCGCCAGATCGAGATCGCCCGCATGGTCGGGGCCGATGCCGTCTGTCACGGTGCCACCGGCAAGGGTAACGACCAGGTCCGGTTCGAGCTGGGCTACTATGCGCTGGAGCCCGACATCCGGGTCATCGCGCCGTGGCGGGAGTGGGAATACCGCAGCCGTGAGGCCCTGCTGGACTTCGCCGAGAAGAACCAGATTCCGATCGCCAAGGACAAGCGCGGCGAGGCTCCGTTCTCGGTCGACGCCAACCTTCTGCACTCCTCCTCCGAGGGCAAGGTGCTGGAGGACCCGGCGGTCGAGGCCCCCGAGTTCGTCCACCAGCGCACGATCGCCCCGGAAGACGCGCCCGACAAGGCGACCGTCATCACCATCGGCTTCGAAAAGGGTGACGCCGTCTCCATCGACGGCGTGGCCCTGTCGCCGGCTTCCCTGCTGACCCGGCTCAACGAGCTGGGCCACGACAACGGCATCGGCCGCCTCGACCTGGTTGAAAACCGCTACGTCGGCATGAAGTCGCGCGGCGTCTATGAAACGCCCGGCGGCACGATCCTGATCGCAGCCCACCGCGGCATCGAGAGCATCACCCTGGACGGGGGCGCGATGCACCTGAAGGACCAGCTGATGCCGAAATATGCAGAGCTGATCTACAACGGCTTCTGGTTCTCGCCGGAGCGCGAGATGCTGCAGGCGGCGATCGACCTGTCACAGCAGAAGGTCTCCGGCACGGTGCGGGTCAAGCTCTACAAGGGCAATGTCTCGGTCATCGGCCGCGAAAGCGCCAACAGCCTCTATGACCAGGATCTGGTCACCTTCGAGGAGGGCGTCCAGGCCTATGACCACAATGACGCCGGGGGGTTCATCAAGCTGAACGCCCTGCGGCTGCGGGTCCTTGCCAAGCGCGATCGCCGCTGATCGGGTTTGGTGGGCGGGGGAACCGCCCACGGGGTGTGGCGTTCAGCGGACGAGGCCGCTATTTACGGCCAAGCTGACACAATGGAGCGCGCACCATGGCGACGACCAAGGCTCGACAGGATATCAAGAACGACCTGAACACCCTCAAGGAGGATCTGAAGGTCGGCGCGCGCGAGGAAGCCGCCCGGCTGAAGGCCAAAGCAGCCGAGGCTGAGGCCCGATTGCGCGGGAAGGCTGCCGAAGCTGACACCCGCATCCGCGAGCGCGCGGACGAGATGCGCGATCAGGCCCGCGACTATTACGACCAGGCCCGTGTTCGCGGCCGCGAATACTACGACGACGCGTCCGAACGCCTCGACGAGGCGCAACGCTACATCACCGAGCGCGTGCAGGAGCGTCCGGTCCAGTCCACCGCGATCGCTCTCGGCGTTGGTGTGGTCCTCGGCCTGCTGCTGGCCGGCCGCCGGCGCTGATCATGATCAAGGGTCTGGTGAAAAAGCTGACGGCGGCCTTCGTGGTCGCCGCCAGCGCCTTCGTGGCGGTCGTCGCGCTCGGAGCGACGACCTTCTATGGGTTGCAGCTGGTGATGCCCCCCCTTGCCGCTGCCGCGCTGACGGCCGGTCTGTTCGCTGTGGGGGCCTTGGTCGTTGCCATGGTCTTCCTCAATGCGTCGGGCGCGACCGACGAACCCGAAGAGGAAGACGAGCCGGAGGGACTGGGAGGGCGCGCCTATGCCCTGTTCCGCCAGCGTCCGGTGCTGGGGGTTGTCGCCGCCCTTGCCGGCGGATGGATCTTCCTTCGCAACCCGGCACTCGCGACCATGGTCGCGGCGGCCTTCACGGAACGGTCGCGGCCCCGGTATCGGCGATAGCCGGAACGGTCCGGCCGGCCGGGGGTTAAGATAGGTCTGCGTCCGACGGGGACGTAGACCACCCTGAGACGGAGCTTCGACATGATACGCTGGGCTGTTATCTTTCTGATCGTCGCGCTGGTTGCGGCCGTTCTGGGTTTTGGCGGGATCGCGAACTTCTCGTTCGAGATCGCCAAATTCGTGGCCATTGTCGCGATCGTCCTGTTCGTCATCTCATTGGTCGCGGGCGGGTTGAAAGGCCGGGGCTCGGGGGGCTGAGCCGCCATTCAAGCATGACACACACGAAGAGCCGCGCTCCCTGGGGAACGCGGCTCTTTTCGTTCTGGACGTATTCAGAAGGCCGCAGCCTCACGTTCGCCCGGGACGGCGGGATCCGGCGCGGTCTCCCGGTGGCGGGTGTCCTGACGCCGAGGGAGGTGCCAGGTCTGGTGCGGCTCAAACCGGTCTCCGGTCCAGGCCATGGCGGTGACGGTGATGGTCCGGTCGTCCCAGTCGATCTGATTGAAGCTTGGCGGGGCACCCCGCTCCCGGTGCGAAAGCGTCCCGCAACCGATGGCGTATGAGCAACGGTCCGACAGGTCGATCGGCAGGGCGAAGGGAATGTGAACGTGGCCCGTGGTGATCAGGTCCACGCCCGCCTCGGCGAAGATGGCGGCGGCTGCATCCCCCCGTCTGACATCACCGGTCATGGGAGAACCGATCATCTCGATCAGCGGATGGTGACAGGCCAGGATGCGCAAGGCTCCGACGGGGGCCTGTCGCAGGGCCTCTGCGGCCCTGCGGGTCTGGTCCAGGTCGATGACCCCCTTGGACCAGTTGACCCGGGCCTGCCAGCCGCGCGCCGTGGTCACCCCGCGCACCATGACGGACTCCGAAACGAACTCGCCGTCATGGGCCGGGTGGCCGGTCGCGGATTCGAAGGCGCGCCATGGCCAGAACAACCGGGCCGTCACGTCCCAATAGGGAACGTCGTGGTTGCCCACGATCACGAACCGGGGCTGCGGCATGGCCTGGATCCAGGCTCCGGCCGCCGCGAACTCGTCCGGATAGCCCTTCTGGGTGATGTCACCGGTGATCAGGATCAGATCGCTGGGCGTGGCATGGGCATAGTCCAGCGCAGCGGCGCAGGCGTCCCTGTGCTCCACCCCGAAATGAATGTCCGAAAACTGCAGCAGGCGACCAGAAGTCATTTGCACACGATCACGGGAGCCCGGCTCCCGTGTCCACAGGATCAGGGGCCAGGGCCCGGAAGGCGCGGGCGACGAAGGTCACGGTGGTGTCATGGGGCAGAAGCACGGGCTCGCCGTCCAGCACAGCGGGGATCCGGGATCGCGCCCGGATGCGGATGCTTCGTGCGGGCTGGGTCACGACCGACGGGTCCTGGCGCCAGTCGCTGAAAAGGGCCGTGGCCGCCAGCCGGAACACCTCTGCGGCGTCACCCGGGTTCATCGCGGCCGCCTCCAGCCCGTCCGATTTGTCCATGGCCCGGGAAATCAGAGGGCTGATGAGGGCCAGGGCCTCGCTTCGGCGCGCCTTGCCACCATCCAGCTCCACACGAATCTTCCCGGAAAAGGCCCGGCGCAGGGCGCGCCGCCCATAGGTCCAGGCCAGAGCGAGCTTTCCGGTTCGCATGGCCTCCCGGGCCGGGGCCCAGAGGGCCGGCGAGCCGAAGATGCCGGCGCAATAGAAGGCGTGGTCCTCCACGCGGCCGCCCGCGACGGATCGGGCCGAGCCGGCTTCCAGCGCCGTCCGGAGCGCCGCCTTCCAGTCTGTCGTCCCGTAAAGGGCCTTGGGCAACATGTTCATCGTCCCGCCCGGGAGCGGAGCGACCAGCGGCCCACGCGGTCCGGCGCGCGAGGCGACGGCCCGGGCCGTCCCGTCTCCGGCCAGCACGAACAGCACATCAGGGGAAGCGCCGAGCGCAAGGGTGATTTGCGCATCCATGGTCTCGCCCAGCAGTTCGACGATCTCGGACTCGCAGGGATAGTCGGCCATGATGGCCGCAACATCGGCCGCAGCCCGGGGGCCGACCGATCCGGAAAGGGGATTGACGAGGATCACCACACGCCGGATCGCCACATGGGCGGTCAGGTCCCGCAGCGCGGGTTCTCCCGCGTCGATCGTTTCTGTCGCGGCGACGTCAGGGTTTGCGGTCTCGATCATCCGCCCCGAACGCTCCGGTCCGGCCGGCGTTCCAGACAAGCTTCGCTATTGTTTCTTCAGGTCCTGCGCGGTGCTCACGGCCCCCAACTCGAGGGCCTGGCCGGTCGCACCAGCGGCCTCTCCCGCGGTCTCCATGGCCGCGCCGGCGGCCTCGGGAGCCTGT
This sequence comes from Brevundimonas sp. R86498, assembly GCF_044598075.1. Classification (GTDB taxonomy): domain Bacteria; phylum Pseudomonadota; class Alphaproteobacteria; order Caulobacterales; family Caulobacteraceae; genus Brevundimonas. The sequence goes on from NZ_CP139004.1 coordinate 904,293, forward strand.
CCCGCCAAGGCCCGTGCCTTTTCCATCCCGGCGGTAATCCAGCCGTCCATCAGCGCGCCGCCTTCCGCCAGGGAGCGTTCCTTGATCCCGAGGACGGCGGTCAGGACGCCGAACAGGGCAAGAAGCGTCACCAGCAGGCCGACAAGGCCACCTGCCCCGCCGCCGGACCGGCGTTTGCTGCGGGCCCACACGGGGCTGGCGTGATCATCCGACATCCGGACCGGTTCCTGAAAGCGCATGGAAAACCCCTCGAATGGCCCTTGCGGCCCGAAAACTGCCGGATTGGCGTTCAGCCTACGACATCGGCACCCAGCATCATAGTCGCGGAACCTCAGCTATAATCCAGCGTTCTCGCTCTCGGGGCGAACCTCAGGAATGAAAGACAAACCCATGAACAAGGCGATTATCGCGATCGGGGCTGCGGGCCTCCTGGCCTCGGCCTGTGCGAGCGACCCCTATGGCTACGGCGGCAACAGCGGTGGCCCTAATGAAACTGTCCGTCAGGGCGCGATCGGAGCTGGCCTCGGCGCGGTGGCCGGAGCGATCATCGGCAACAATGTCGGTTCGGGCAACGCGGGTACGGGTGCCGCAATCGGTGCCCTCGCCGGCGGCGCGGCCGGTGCGATTCGCGGCTCCCAGCAGGACCGCAACAACCAGCAGCGCTACCGCGATGCGCGTGGCAACTACTATTACTGCTACGACAACCGTCAGGACGAGTGCTACTGGGAAAACGGCCAGCGTCGCTACTAAGGCGTTGAACATTTAAGCGATTTCAGGGCGGTTCGTTTTGGCGGGCCGCCCTTTGTTTTGGGGAGGCGACCATGCGCGTGATCACGAGGCTCGGCCTGGCGGCGGCCTTTCTGGGCCTTTCGGCCTGTAGCGGGGCCTTCCCGGGGAGAGGGGCACTGGTCACTGTGCCGGACAGCTGTTCGCCCCAGCGGTTCGATATCTACTTCGCAGAGAATGCGGGCACCCTGACCGACGCGGCACGGACGGCGATCGGCCTGACCGCCAGCCGGCTGGAGATCTGTCGGATCCGCTCTGTTCAGGTTCTGGGTTTGGCCTCCTCTACCGGTGGCTCCAGCGACAACCTCGCTCTGTCCGAACGCCGGGCTGCGGCCGTGGTCTCGGCCCTCGCCGCTGCGGGCTGGCCGGCCCCGGTCTTTGACGTCACCGCCGCAGGCGATACCGGAGCGATGGCCGCCCCGGGGGTGCAGGAGCCATTGCGTCGCCGGACCGAGGTGCTCGTGGACGCGGCCCCGCTCTAGCCGGGTCTGTTCCGGCCGTGCTCGACGACGCCCAGGGCATCGGCCAGACGCACCTTGGCCGAGCCACGCGGCAGCGGTCTGGGCTGGCTCTCGTGCGGAGCCCAGCCGGCCAGATTGACGATCTCGAACGTCGCCGGGATCCGGCCGTCCGTCTCGCCATACCGATCGGCGTACAGGGCCGCCGCCCGGGCGAGGATCGAGCGGGTCAGTGGCCGGATCGTGCCGGCCAGAACGTTGGTCTCGCCCATGGCCCGCAGATCGCGGATCAGGGCAAAAAGATCAGGGTAGCGGACGGTCAACCGATCCACATCGGAGACCGGCAGGGCGAACCCGGCCCGCTGCAGCAGGCCCGCGCCGTCGTAGCCGCCGGCGAAGGGTGAGACCCTCGCCTGGGCCCCGCCCCGTTCAGCCAGCTCCGCCTCGGTCAGAACGCCCCGCAGCTCTTTCAGCGTGCCCGCCCCCGCGAGCGTGCCCAGAAACAGACCGTCCGGCTTCAATGCCCGCCGGATCTGGCTCAGGGCCCCGGGCAGGTCATTGGCCCAGTGCAGGGTCATCAGGGACACGATCAGGTCGGTCGAACCGGGCGCAAGGTCCAGATCCGAGCCACCCGGGGCCGCGCGATCGGTCAGATCGCCGACGGAGCCGACCGGACCGGTCCGGCCGGCCGCATCGCTGTCCGTCAGGCGCGTGGCGAAAGGCCCCGGCTGGGCCGAGAGGTCGACGACGACCGGAAACTGTCGCAAGGTCGCTTCGAGGCTGAGAACGGCGTTATCCGCCGCGCGGCGATGCAGAAAATCAGCCTCGACGAAGCGGGTCGCCGAGCGGGCCAGCCGGGCTCTACGGCGGGCAGCGTCAAAGATCAGCGGAGGGGCAGGCGCGGTCATGCGGGATCAGGATGGGGCCTGGCGGCCGTATTGGGAAGCGGGTCTCGTGCGGCTGGGTGCTCTCGGGCGCGGCCTCACCGACCTCATCCTGCCCCCGATGGCGCATGACAGCCGCGAGGCGACGGCGGCCGCAGGTCTGAGCGCCGACGCGTGGACCCGGGTGACCTTTCTGGAAGATCCGGTCTGCGATGGCTGCGGGGCCGGGTTCGAGTATGACGGCGGCGACTTCGCCTCGGACCGATGTGCCGCCTGCCTGGCCTCGCCCTATCGTTTTGCCCGCGCCCGCGCCGCCTGTGTCTATGATGCGGCCTCGCGCGGCCTGATCCTGAAATACAAGCATGGCGACCAGCAGCAGTTCGCCGGACTGTTCGCCCTCTGGCTGGGCCGGGCCGCGGCCCCCCTGCTCGTCGAGGCCGACGCCGTGGTGCCTGTGCCGCTTCATCCCATCCGGTTGCTGAGCCGCCGGTTCAACCAGGCGGCGGAGATTGCCCGGCCGCTGGCGCGGGCGGCGGACCGGGACTATGTCCCTGATGCCCTCGTGCGCGTCCGGGCTACCCGGACCCAGGGCGGTCGCAGTGCCCGGGGCCGCAAGCTCAACGTCAAGGCCGCCTTCGCCACGACCGAGGCCGGAGCCCGCCGGGTGCGGGGCCGGCGCATTCTGCTGGTCGACGATGTCCTGACCACAGGCGCCACGGCCGAGGCCTGCGCGGCTGCCCTTCTGGACGCCGGAGCGCGGGCGGTCGATCTGGCTGTGGTCGCGAGGGTGCGCGCGGCGCGGGAAATGCCTAGATAGGGAAAACCCGCCCGCTTCATGCGGGTTCTGATGATTGTTCCGGAGTTCAGCCTTGGCCGATGTCGTCGTCTACACCAAACCCGGTTGCCCCTATTGCGTGGCAGCGATGGGATTGTTGTCCCGCAAGGGCGTGGAGGTCGCCGAGATCGTCGCCTCCAATGACCCGGCGAAGAAGGCCGAAATGATCCAGAAGGCCGGCGGCAAGGCCACCTTCCCCCAGATCTTCATCGACGGAAAACACATCGGCGGATCCGACGATCTGCATGCGCTGGACCGCCGCGGCGGCCTCGATCCGCTTCTGGCGAACTGAAATGGGTGCGGGGCTGGCCGTTGCCCTGATCCAGACCCGCACCCCGGCGGCGGCGGCGGCGGCTCTGGCCCACCTTGAGCCCCTGGTCCGCGAGGCGGCCTCCGGAGGCGCGAAGTTCATCCTGACACCCGAAGGCTCCAACCTTCTGGAACAGAGGCGGGACCGCAGGGCCGGAGCCATCAGCGACGAGGACCAGGACGCGGCCGTCGTCGGCCTGCGCCATCTCGCGGCCGAACTGGGGGTCTGGCTCCTGATCGGATCCGCCATCGTGCGCTCCGGCCATGCCGGTGACGACCGCGCCGCCAACCGGTCGCTGCTGATCGATCCAGGCGGCGGGATCGTCGCCCGCTATGACAAGCTGCATGTCTTCGATGTCGATCTGCCGAACGGCGAGACCTATCGCGAGAGTTCGACGATCCGGCCGGGCGACGGGGCCGTCGTGGCCGACACGCCCTGGGGACGACTGGGTCTGACGGTCTGCTACGACATCCGCTTTCCCCACCTGTTCCGACAGCTGGCCGCGGCCGGGGCCGTCATGATCGCCGTGCCTGCGGCCTTCACCGTTCCGACGGGAGAGGCCCACTGGGAGACGTTGCTTCGCGCCCGCGCCATCGAGACCGGAGCCTTCATCCTCGCCCCGGCCCAGGGGGGAGCCCATGAAGACGGGCGGCACACCTGGGGCCGGTCCACGGTCATCGGGCCGTGGGGCGAGGTGATCGCGAAGCTGGACCATGACGCGCCCGGCGTGCTTCACGCCACCCTCGACCTCGACGCCGTCGCTGCAGCGCGCGCGGCCGTCCCCCAGCTGCGCCACGACCGGACCTTCGCTGCCCCATGATCCGCTACGCCCTGAAATGCGAGCATGACCATCCGTTCGAGGCCTGGTTCGGCTCGTCCGGCGATTATGACGACCAGGCCGCGCGCGGTCTGGTCGAATGCCCCTTCTGTGGATCACGCGCGGTATCGAAACAGATCATGGCTCCGGCCGTGACCGGCACCCGCTCGCGAGACGCCGCACCCGTCGACGCAGCCCGGGTGCAGACCCTGATGATGCAGGCCGCGCGACAGGTCCGCAGCCACGTGGAGGCCAATTTCGACTATGTCGGAGACACCTTCGCCCGCGAGGCCCGCGCCATCCATGAGGGCACCGCCGAGAAGCGCGAGATCTACGGCGAGGCCACGCCGCAGGAAGTCCGGGCCCTGAAGGCCGACGGCGTCCCCTGCGCCGCTCTCCCGCCCGTTCCGCCCGACCCGGCCAAGGTCAACTGATGACCTTGGCCTGGCGTCGGATGGTCCCCGACGATCTGGACCGTGTGGTCGAGATCGCAGCGATCGGATTTCCCGATCATTTTGAGGGCCGGGACTGTTTCGAGAACCGGCTGTCCCTCTGGCCACAGGGCTGTTTCGTGCTGGCGGGGGCCGAACAGGTCGAGGCCTATCTCGTGACCTATCCGTGGCGGTCCGGGACTGTCCCCTCCCTGAACGCCCTGATCCCGGCGATCCCCGGCGACGCGACGGTTCTGTATCTGCACGACCTGGCCCTGACCCCTGCGGTGAGGGGGCAGGGCTGGTCGCGGCCCGCCATGGAGGCCGTGGTGGATCTTGCCCGGACCGGGGACTGGCCGACTGTGGCCCTGGTCGCAGTCAACGACGCCGTCGCCTTCTGGCGCGGCCACGGGTTTACGGTCTGCGAGGTTCCGGAGTTGGCGGAAAAGCTGGCGAGTTACGGCCCCGACGCCCGCTACATGACCCTGTCGGTCTAGCTGCGCGTCCAGCCCTTTTCGGCCATACAGGCCCGGAAGGCATCCCGGCCGCTGGTCCGGTCATCACAGTCCTTGCGGGCGGTCTCGAACGGCTGGGCGTTGTTGCCGTGCCAGGCTGTGTCGTCGCTGTCGGCGTCGATCACGGTAATACAGCCCGACACCATGACGGCGGTGGTCAGGGCGGCGATGGTCAGAAGGCGTTTCATGGGGTGGCTCCATCGGGTTGGAGCCCATCGATGCCACTGTCCTGCGCCGACTTCCCGTTACATGTCCGTCACCTGGATGAAATCGCGGTAAGGTGTTTTCAGTCCCGGGTCGCGACCATCAGGAAGTTGACGTCCGCGTCGTCGCTCTCGCTCCAGCGGTCGGCCAGCGGATTGTAGGCCAGACCGAACGGGCCACTGACCGTCACCGGCTCGGCCGCCAGCATTTTCCGGATCTCGTCCGGTTTCGGGAACTGCCGCCAGTCGTGGGTCCCGGCCGGGACCCAGCGCAGTATGTATTCGGCGGCGATCTTGCCCAGGGCCAGGGATTTGAGCGTCCGGTTCAGACTGGCCACGACCATCATGCCGCCGGGCGCGATCAGCCGCGCGCAGGCGCGGATGAAGGCCTCCGGATCGGCGACGTGTTCGATGATCTCCAGCACCAGCACGACGTCATAGGGGCCCGCCCCGTCGGCCTCCATCTGCTCCACGGTGGCCGCGACATAGGCGATGTCCAGACCCTGCTCCGCTGCATGGGACCGGGCCGTGCCGATGTTCTCGGACGAGGCGTCGACGGCCGTCACCGCAAACCCCAGACGCCGCATCGGTTCGGCGATCAGGCCGCCGCCGCAGCCGATGTCGATCAGGCTGAGCCCATCGAAGGTGCGGATGCGTTTCGGATCGCGACCGAAGCGGGCGGCGGCCTCGTCCCGGATGAAGGCCAGCCGGGCCGGATTGAACTTATGCAGGGGTGCGAACGGGCCCTTCGGGTCCCACCACTCCTCGGCCTGCGCGGAGAAGCGGGCGACATCGGCGGGGTCGATGCTCGCGCCCCGTGCCTGATCGGCAAATCCATGCCCCGTGCGGGGTTCCGTCATCGGCGACGGGTCGTTAGAAGCGGCCATGGGCGCAAGGGTGAACCCCTTTTGGGCCCGCCATGCAAGACAGACTGATGTTGGGGGCGCAGCCACAATGACGCGGCTGGTGATGAAGTTCGGCGGCACCTCGATGGGCGACCTCGAGCGGATTCGCCGTGCCGCGTGTATCGTCGCCGCCGAGGTCCGCGCCGGCCATTCGGTGGCGGTGGTGGTCTCGGCCATGGCGGGCAAGACCAACGAACTGGTGGCCTGGACCGACGGGGCCGGCGGCGCGGCGGCCGGCCTGCCGCTGTCGGATGACGAATACGATGTGGTCGTGGCCTCGGGCGAGCAGGTCACTTCAGGCCTGCTGGCCCTGACGCTTCGCAACATGGGGCTGAACGCCCGCAGCTGGATGGGCTGGCAGATCCCGATCCTGACCGACGACGCCCATGCCCGCGCGCGGATCGTCGATGTGCCCGGTGACGTGCTGGGCGCCGCCATCGATGGCGGAGAGATCGCGGTGGTTCCGGGGTTCCAGGGCGTGACGCCGGGCGGGCGGATCACCACCCTGGGCCGCGGCGGCTCGGACACCTCGGCGGTCGCTGTCGCGGCGGCCCTGGGCTGTCCCTGCGACATCTACACCGATGTCGACGGCGTCTATACGACAGACCCCCGGATCGAGAGCCGGGCCCGGCGGCTGGAAAAGGTCTCCTATGAGGAGATGCTGGAGATGGCGTCGCTGGGGGCCAAGGTGCTGCAGACCCGCTCGGTCGAGCTGGCCATGGCCAAACAGGTCCCGGTGCGGGTGCTGTCCAGCTTCATCGAACCCGACGAAAACGGCGCGCTGCCCGCCAAGTCCGGCACGCTCATCTGTGACGAGGAAGAAATCGTGGAAAAACGCATCGTGTCCGGCGTGACCATGAGCCGTGACGAAGCCCGGATCACCTTGCTGGGCCTGTCCGACCGGGTCGACGCCCCCGCCGACGTCTTCACCCGCCTGGCCGAGGCCAGCGTCAATGTCGACATGATCGTCCAGTCCCAGGCCCGGAGCGAAGGCGCGGTCAACCTGACCTTCACGACGGGACGGCGGGATGCGGCCCGCGCCGCCGACCTGATGCGGGCCCATCAGGCCGACATCGGGTTCGAGGAAATCCGTGTCGACGAGGACGTGGCCAAGGTTTCGGTCGTCGGCGTCGGCATGCGCAGCCATGCGGGTGTGGCCCAGACCATGTTCCGCGCCCTGGCGGACAAGGGGGTCAAGTTCCAGGCCATCTCGACCTCGGAGATCAAGATCAGCGTCCTGATCGATGCGGCCTATGCCGAACTGGCGGTGCGTGCCCTGCATTCGGCATATGGGCTGGACGCTGTATAACAGTGGGTGAAGGCCGGCCCGATGTCGGGCGCGGACAGGAGAAGCGATGCCGGTAGCGGGCGGATCGATGATGAGGGGACCCCGGGTCCTTCTGCGCCAGATCCGCGAGGCCATGGCCGACGGCGGACCCGCCCAGGGCCGGCTGGACGTCGTCGTCACCACGATCGCCCAGTCAATGGTGGCCGAGGTCTGCTCCATCTATCTGCGCCGCGCCTCGGGCGAGCTGGAACTGTTCGCCACCCACGGCCTGAACCGCGACGCCGTCCACGCCACCCGGCTGAAGGCCGGCGAGGGTCTGGTCGGCGAGGTCGCCCGCATGGCCCAGCCGATCAGCCTGTCGGACGCCCCCAACCACCCCAGCTTCTCCTATCGGCCGGAAACGGGCGAGGATCCCTATCACGCCTTCCTCGGGGCTCCCTTGCTGCGCGGTGGGCGCGCCATCGGGGTGCTGGTGGTCCAGAACCGTGCCGAACGGCGCTATGACCCGGACGAGGTCGAGGACATCCAGACCATCGCCATGGTGCTGGCCGAGACGGTGGCGTCGGGCGAGCTGCTGGCCCAGGACGAGCTGCGCGATATCGAGGTCGCGCCGCACCGGGCCGAGCGGATCACCGGTCAGAGGTTCGCCGAGGGGCTGGCCTATGGCCATGTCATCCTGCACGAGGCCCCCCTGCCGCCCGAGCGGCTGCTGGCCGAGAACCAGCAGGTTGAGGAAATCCGCCTGCGCGAGGGGCTGAATGCCTTGAAAGCCTCGATCGACGCCCTGCTGGACGGAGGGCAGGGCAAGCTGGCCGGCCAGTCCTATGAGGTGCTGGAAACCTACCGTATGTTCGCCGACGACCGGGGCTGGAACCGGTCGCTGGAGGAGGCGGTGCGGGGCGGGCTGACGGCCGAGGCCGCAGTCGACCGGGTGCGGAACGAGCACCGGGCCCGCTTCGCCCAGGCGCGCGACCCCTATATCAAGGAGCGGCTGCACGACTTCGAGGATCTGGCCAACCGGCTGCTGCGGGTTCTCGCGGGCGACAATCCGGGCCAGCGCGACCTGCCCGAGGACGCCATTCTGGTCGCGCGGAACCTCGGGCCGGCCGACCTGCTGGAGTATCCGCGCCACAGGCTGAAGGGCCTGTTGCTGGAAGAAGGCTCGGCTGCCAGCCATGCCGCCATCGTCGCCCGCGCGCTCCAGATCCCCTGCGTCGGCCGGCTGCAGGGCGTGCGCGACCGGCTCAGCGAAGGCGATCTGGTCATCGTCGACGGCGAGGCCGGGGAGGCCCATCTGCGGCCCCGTCCCGACATGCTGGAATCCGTCCAGTCCCGCATGGCCGTGCGAGACCAGCGCCAGGCCGAGTTCGCCAAGCTGCGCGATGTGGCGGCGATCACGGCGGACGGGACGCGGATCACGCTTCTGACCAATGCCGGGCTGGCGGTAGATCTGGAGAACCTCGACGCCACGGGGGCCGAGGGCATCGGCCTGTTCCGCACCGAGTTCCAGTTCATGGTGTCCGAGGAGCTGCCGCGTCTGAACTCACAGACCGCCCTGTACCGGCTGGTGCTGGATGCAGCGGGCGACCGGCCGGTCACCTTCCGGACGCTGGATATCGGCGGAGACAAGGTCCTGCCCTATATGGAGACGACCGAGCGCGAGGAGAATCCGGCCCTGGGCCGCCGCGCCATCCGGCTGGGCCTGGACCGGCCGTCCCTGCTGCGGCTGCAGCTGCGGGCCCTGCTGGCGGCGGGTGCCGGGCGGGAACTGCGGGTCATGTTCCCCATGATCGCGACGGTGGACGAGTTCCGCGCCGCCCGCGAACTGGTCGATGTCGAATGCGCCTGGGCCCGGCGCCGGGGGCGGCCCCTGCCGGCCCTGCTGCGGGTCGGGGCCATGATCGAATGCCCGTCCCTGCTGTGGCATCTGGACGCGCTTCTGCCCCTGACCGACTTCGTCTCGATCGGCACCAACGACCTGTTCCAGTACATGTACGCCGCCGACCGTACCAATCCGCTGGTCTCGGACCGCTACGATCCCCTGTCGCCCCCGGCGCTGCGGGCGCTTCAGGCCATCCAGACCGCCTGCGCCGATACCGGCACGCCGGTGTCGGTGTGCGGTGAACTGGCGGGGCGCCCGCTGGAGGCATTTGCCCTGATCACCTTGGGGTTCACCCGGCTGTCGGCGCCGGCCGGCGGGGTCGGACCGGTCAAGCGCATGATCCTGTCGGCCGATCTGCCGGCGGCCCGCCGGGGCATGGTCAAACTCCTGGGATCCTCCGCAGGGACCATCCGCAACGAGATCGAGAGTCTGGCCCGGAAGTTGAACGTCAGTCTGTGACCTTCCCGTTCAGGGACGGAATCAAGCTTAACAAGACGTTGATCCGGCGGCTGAAATGAGTTATCCACAAGACGCGCAAGGGGTGCTTCCGGGGGGAGGCGGGTTCCGTCATACCGGCGTGTTAGACGGTTCACAGTTGAATACGACGCGGTCCGCCTATGCGGTCGCACCGGGTGTGGGGCAGGGCGTCATGGCGCTGGATACGGGGAATGTCCCCGAAGAGTTTCGGGCTCATCCTGACTGGAAGGACCCTGTGCCCTCCATCGCCGATGCAGCGACTCTGGGCGAAGGCCTGCGCAAGGCCCGCGAACTTTCGGGCAAGTCGCTGGCCGCCCTCGCCGCTGACACCCGGGTGCACGAACGCTACCTGCGCGCGCTTGAGGAAAACAACATCTCGGCCCTGCCGTCGCGGGTCTTCGCCATCGGCTATGTGCGCGCCTATGCCAGCGCCCTCGGCCTCGATGAACAGCTGGCGGTCGAACGCTACAAGCGGGAAACGCCTGACGGCTCGGTCCCCCTCCAGGCCCCGACCGGTGTCGCCTTCGAGGAAGTCCGTCGCTATTCGCCGCGGATCGTCGGGGCCGTCGTGATCCTCGCCCTGGCCGTCATCGGCTGGAATGTCTTCCAGCGGGTCAGCCTGATCCGTGCGCCCCAGCCGTCGGACATTGCCGAGGTCCCGGAAAGCTGGAGTCTGGGGGCGGTTCCCGGGCAGGCCATGCTGCGGGTGGGCGCACCCCAACCCGCGCCGCCGGACCAGACCACACCGGCGCTGTACATCACCCCCGGGCTCGAGGCCGAGCTCATGGGCATCGATCCGACCAATGCGGCTGCGGTCGCGGCCGCCGCCGCGATGGCGACCGTCCCTCCGGTCCAGGCGGCCTTCAATCCCCGCGGCGCCATCTACGGGGCCCCGGCCTCGGCCTCCCAGGTCGTGCTCCAGGCGCGCAAACCGGCGTCTCTGGTCGTGCGGATGGCCGATGGCCGCGTCCTGTTTGCCCGACAGCTGGCGGCGGGCGCGGCCTGGCGGGCACCGCCGGGCGTCGCGGCCACGATCGATGTGTCCGATCCAGGGGCTTTTGACGTTTATCTCAACGGCGAACATGGGGGGCCACTGACGGGCGTCCTGACGCCCCTGTCGCAGCTCAATGCCCGGGCCGATGCCCTGGCCCGCCAGACGGCGGCGCAGATCCAGGCCGAGGCGGCTGCAGCCCAGGCGGCAGCCATCCGCGCCCAGGCCGTGAATCCAGCGCTTGCGAGGGAAACTCCCGCGGCAGCCGGCGAGGCCCTGACCCCGACGGTCGTACCCCGCTGACGGCTGCGTCGGCCAGCGTCATGGCCTTGTCTTCGCCGGCGGCCTATATTGCCTGTCCATGAGTGACCACTCCCATATCCGTCCCTGGCGCCACATCGAGCGCCGCAAGAGCCGCCAGATCATGGTCGGCCCTGTGCCCGTGGGCGGTGACGCCCCGATCAGCGTCCAGTCCATGACCAACACCCTGACGTCGGACGCCAATGCGACGATCGGGCAGATCCGGGAACTGGAAGAGGCCGGGGCCGACATCGTTCGTGTCTCCTGCCCGGACGAGGAGTCCACCGCCGCCTTCCGCACCATCGCCCGCGCGGCGAAGGTGCCGCTCGTCGCCGATATCCATTTTCACTACAAGCGCGGTATCGAGGCCGCCGAGGCCGGGGCCGCCTGCCTGCGGATCAATCCGGGCAATATCGGCAACGCCTCGCGCGTCCGCGACGTGATCCAGGCCGCCAAGGACCACGGCTGTTCGATGCGGATCGGCGTCAATGCCGGCAGCCTTGAGAAGGAATTGCTCGAGAAATACGGCGAACCCTGCCCCGAGGCCATGGTCGAGAGCGCGCTCAGCCACGCCCGCATCCTGCAGGATCACGACTTTCACGAGTTCAAGATCTCGGTGAAGGCCTCGGACCCCTTCCTGACGGTTGCCGCCTACCAGCAGCTGGCCGACGCCATCGACTGCCCCCTCCATCTGGGCGTCACCGAGGCGGGCCCCCTGCGGACCGGGACGATCAAGTCCGCCATCGGGATGGGCAACATGCTGTGGGCGGGCATCGGCGACACCATCCGGGTCAGCCTCGCCGCCGATCCGGTCGAGGAGATCAAGGTCGGCTTCGACATCCTGAAATCGCTGGGCCTGCGCCACCGTGGCGTCAACATCATCGCCTGCCCCTCCTGCGCCCGGCAGGGGTTCAACGTCATCGAGACCGTGGGCCTGCTGGAAGAGCGGCTGGCCCATATCGCCACCCCCATGTCGCTGTCGATCATCGGCTGCGTGGTCAATGGTCCCGGCGAGGCCCTCTATACCGATGTTGGCTTCACCGGCGGCGGAGCAGGCTCGGGCATGGTCTATCTGAACGGCAAGATCGCCCACAAACTGGCCAATGGCGAAATGGTCGAACACATCGTCGAACTGGTCGAGGCCAAGGCCGCGGAATTGAACGCCGCCCGCGCCGCCAGCGCGGGCGCACTTGAGGCCGCAGAGTAGCAGGCCGCCGGTCCGACACCGGGGCTTTCCGGCGGATGCCGATCTGATCTAGGCTTGCGACCCTGTCGAGGGGGAGATCAGGGGCGTGACGATGAAGCGTTTGACGGGGCTGATGGCCTGCGCCCTGTTGTTCGGGACCGCCGGAGACGTCGCGGCCCAGAGCGACCCGGCCCCCGCCGTGGCACCCGTCGGCGACTTGACCCTGACCGGCCCGGACGGGCGGTCGATCCCGGTGTTCGTGTGGCCCGCGGCCGAGGAGCGGGCCGTCATTCTGTTCAGCCATGGACTGGGCGGCGCGCCCGCCGCCTATGAGGAAATCCTGGGCCGCTGGGCCGGGGCCGGGTTCACCGTCATCGCCCCGATGCACCTCGACTCGCGTCGGCATCCGGAGGGCGGGAACGTCAGTGGCGGCCGGGCCTTCATGGCGCGCATCGGTGAATTGACCGTCGCGCGGGCGATGGTGAAGGCCACACATCCCGGCAAGCCATTGATCGTGGCAGGCCACTCGTTCGGTTCCCTGATGGCGTTGATCCAGGCCGGGGCGGTCAGCGCTGTGGGGCCCATGGGGGATCCCGATGTGAAGGCGGTCGTTGCGATCTCCTCGGCCGGGGACCTGCCCGGACTGGTCACGCCCGACACCTGGGACGGCGTCTCTGCCCCCCTGCTGATGGTGACCGGTGACGCCGACACCGTGCCGGGCTTCGTCACCGACTGGACCGCGCATCGCAGCCCGTTTGACCGGTCGCCGCCGGGGGATCGCATGCTGGTCATCTTCGAGGGCGGTGACCACAATCTTGTGGCCCAGGGCTCTGAAGCCAACCGGGCCCTGCTCGGCTCTCTCAGCCTGGATTTCATGCAGGCGTACGGCCTTCAGGATGACGCAGCCGCTGACAGATTGCGGACCTTCAACCCGCCCCCGGGCGTCCGGATCGAGCGACGCTGAGTATGAAACTCTACATCACCGCGCCTTCGCCCTTCGCCCGCAAATGCCGCATCGTGGCCCGTGAGAAGGGTCTGATGGACCGCATCCACGAGGTCGCGATCGACCCCTATGCCAGCCCGGAAGAACTGACTGCCGTCAATCCGATCGCCCAGGCCCCGGCCCTGCTGACGGACGGCGGTCTGTCGCTGGCGGACAGCCAGCTGATCTGTGAATGGCTGGACGCCCATGGCACCGGGCCTCGCCTGCTGCCCCCGGAGGGGCCCGAGCGCTGGCGTATCCGACGCGTGGAGACACTGGCGTCGGGCGCACTGGAGATGGGTGTCAAGCGCGTGCTGGAACTGCGCCGACCCGAGTCCGAGCGTTCGCCGTCATGGCTGGCGCGCTGGACCACCAATATGGCGCGCGCCCTGGACGCGCTGGAGGCCGCCGCACTCGTCCCGGAGCCGCTCGACATGGGGGTCATCACTGCGGGATGCGCCGTGACCTGGATCGGTTTCCGGCACCCGGATTTCGACTGGAAGACCGGCCGGCCCGGCCTTGTCGCCCTGCAGACCGCTCTGGAGGCTCGCGCCAGCTTTCAGCAGACCATGCCGGTCTGACGCGCCGAGACCGGTCACCGGCCGTGCTTTCACACGCATCGACAGTCCGTGTCCGGTCGGAGTAAAGACCGCGCCTCTCACCCGTCGGAAACCCGCCCTTGCGCCTGCCCCAGTCCAAGCTCGATCAGGTCCTGGACCGTTTCCACCAGGTGGAGGCGCGCATGGGCGCGGCCTCCGATGGTCAGGAGATCGTGCGCCTCTCGAAAGAGCATGCGGAGATGCGGCCGGTCGCCGAGGCTGTCATGGCGCTTGCGCGGGCCCGCACCGAGATCGAGGACCTTCAGTCCATGGCGGCCGATCCCGAGATGGCCGCCATGGTCGCCGATGAGCTCGACACGCTGAACGCCCGGCTGCCCGACATGGAGCGCGATGTCGCGCTGCTGCTGGCCCCGCGCGACGCCGACGAGAACGCCTCGGCGGTGCTGGAAGTGCGCGCCGGCACCGGCGGGGACGAGGCGGCCCTGTTCGCGGGTGACCTGTTCCGCATGTACTCGCGCTATGCCTCGACCCGGGGCTGGAAGGTCGAGCTGGATTCGGCCACCGAGGGCGACGCCGGGGGCTACAAGGAGATCATCGCCACCGTCACCGGCGACGGGGTGTTCGGCCGGCTGAAGTTCGAGAGCGGCGTCCACCGGGTCCAGCGCGTGCCCACCACCGAGGCTGGCGGGCGGATCCATACCTCAGCCGCCACCGTCGCCGTCCTGCCCGAGGTCGAGGACGTCGAGATCGACATCCAGGACAAGGATATCCGCATCGACACCTACCGGGCCTCCGGCTCGGGCGGCCAGCACGTCAACAAGACCGACTCTGCCGTGCGGATCACCCACTTCCCGTCGGGGATCGTGGTGACCTCGTCCGAGAAGTCACAGCATGTGAACCGCGACAAGGCGATGAAGAACCTGCGGGTGCGGTTATATGACCTGCAGCGCCAGATGAAGGACAATGCCCGCTCCGACGCGAGGAAGTCCCAGGTCGGGTCGGGCGACCGGTCGGAACGCATCCGCACCTACAACTTTCCGCAGGGCCGGGTGACCGACCACCGGATCAACCTGACCCTGCACAGCCTGCCCCAGATCCTAGAGGGCGATCTCGACGCCCTGCTGGATGCCCTGATCGCCGAGGACCAGGCGGCCCGCCTGTCGGATCTGGAGGCGGAGTTCGCATAGGCGTCACCTCTCCATCGCCGCAGGGCGATGGGGAGGACAGGCGACCGAAGGGCGCCAGGAGGGGGCGACCCGGTATCCACCGGGAGGGAAGCCAACCTCAAGCACCGCCTCGCCCCCACTGATCGCTGCGCGATCTGTCCTCCCCACGCGCCTTCGCGCGCGGTGAGGTGAGGTGACGTCAAAGCACCCTCTTCAGAACCGGCCGCAAATTCATCGCGCCCGCCCTGAAATCCTTCCACGGATCCGGCTTCTTCAGCAGGGCCGGATACGTCCGAAGCGAATAGGCCTTGGGGTCCAGCCCCGCCTTCACCTGGCCCCAGCTCAGCGGATAGGCGACCCCGGCCCCCGGCCGGGCACGCGGCGACCAGGGCGCGACCGCCGTCGCCATCCGGCCGTTGCGCAGATAGTCGAGGAAGATCTTTCCGCCCCGGGCCTTCTTGGCCAGCGTCGTGGTGAACCGGTCGGGGGCGTCCAGCCGGACCTGTTCCGACACCGCCCTGGCGAACGCCTTGCACTGGTCCCATTCGATCCGGCTGCGGGCGTCCGTCCGGATCGGCACGACGACATGCAGACCCTTGCCGCCGGTGGTTTTGCAGAACGGATGCAGACCCAGCGTTTCCAGCCGCACCTTCATCGCCTTCGCCGCGGCAATCACATCGGCGAAGTCCAGCCCCTCGTCCGGGTCGAGGTCGAAGGTGATCTGGTCCGGGGTCTCCGGATCGCCCGGCATGCAGCCCCAGGGATGCAGCTCCAGCCCGCCGGACTGGCCGATGGCCACCAGTCCACCCACGTCGACCACGCCGACATAGGGTTTGCGCTCCTTCACATCGATCAGCTTCAGCCGGGGATTTGACCCGGGCATGGCGTGGCGCTGGAAGAAGATTTCGCCGCTGATCCCCTCCGGCGCGCGGATGATGGAGGTGGGACGGTCGCTGACGTGGGGCAGGATCCGTTCCGCCGCCGCCTCATAGAACTGGACCAGCTCCAGCTTGGTGATCTCGGGATGCCCGTCTGTGGCGGGCCACAACACCTTGTCCGGGTTGGAGATGGTGACCCCGGCAACCACGGCCCGGGCCTTGCCGGTGACCGCGATCTTCAGCTGGGGCGGGGCAGCGACCTTGCCCTTGCCGGGTTTGGACGGCGCGGTGACGTCCTGCGGCGGCGTATCGACCTCGGCCGCCGCCTTGTCCTCGCGCAGGCCCTTGAAGGCCGCCTGCCGCAGGGATCCGCCGTCGGTGTAGCCCCCGTGCTCGATTTCGGCGACCAGCACGGGCTTCACCCAGTGGATGCCCGGCCCGCCACGCGGTGCCCCCTTGCCGACGAAGGGGCTCCGGTCTGCGGCCGCCGCCTTCAGGGCCGGCTGAAGGGTCTTCAGCAACGATTGACTGTATCCGGTCCCGACCCGGCCGAGATGCCTCAACCCGGGGCCGGCCTTCGCATCGACATCCTGGACCCCGACGATCAATGATCGAAAGCGGGGTCCCTCCGAGGTCCAGCCGCCGATCACGACCTCGTCGCGGCCCCGGCATTTGGACTTGACCCAGGTGGTCGACCGTCCGGCCGAATAGGGCGCATCCAGCTTTTTCGAGATCACCCCTTCCAGATCCATCCGGCAGGCGCTTTCCAGCACGGCCTGACCCGTCGAGGCGAAATGCTCGACATAGCGGATGCGCGACCGCGCCGCTTTCGGGATGCGGTCGATCCAGGCCTGGAGCCGGGCCTTCCTGTGCGACAGGGGCAGGGTCCGCAGATCCTCGGCCCCCTCGAACAGAAGGTCAAAGGCGAAATACATCAGCTCGCCCGTCGCCCCGTCGGAAATCGCCGCCTGCAAGGCCGGGAAATCCGGCATGTGATCCTCGGCCAGGGCGCACAGTTCACCGTCCACCACCGCGTCCGGCCACCGGGCCGCATCGGCCGCCTGCTCGGGGAATTTCGCCGTCCAGTCGAGGCCGGACCGGGTGCGCAGGAGGGCCTTGCCGCCGCCGACACCCACCTGCAGGCGATAGCCGTCGAACTTGATCTCATGGGCCCAGCCGTTGCCGGCCGGCGGGTGGTCGACGACCTTGCACAGCTGGATCGGGACGAAGGCGGGTGGCCGGGTCTTCGGGCTGGCCAGCGCCTTTGAGGCCCTCGGCCGGGGCGGAGCCTTCTGTCCCGTCTTTCTCGACGACCTCCACTGCGTCTTGCCCGCCGCGATCTCGGCCAGCGACCGGCCCGTGGTGATCGAGGCGTCGATCTCCATCAGGGCGTCGCCCTCGCCGGGGACGGCGTGCTCGTCCTTCTCCTTGATCAGTAGCCAGTTGGTCCGCTTCGACGGCTTGCCGCGGTCGGACTTCAGCCGGATGAGGGCCCACTTGCCGACCAGACGCTCGCCGTGCAGGACCATCTTGATCTGGCCCTTGGTGAAGGCCGCCTCAAGGTCGGGTTCCTGCGGCTCCCAGGTGCCGGTGTCCCACAGCTGAACCGTGCCGGCCCCGTAGTTGCCGGCCGGGATGGTCCCCTCGAAGTCGCCATAGTCCAGCGGATGGTCCTCGACCTCGACCGCCAGCCGCTTGACGGAGACATCGCGGGAGGGCGCCTTGGTCACCGCCCATGACTTCAGGACCCCGTCGATCTCGATGCGGAAGTCATAGTGAAGCCGGGTCGCGGCATGGCGCTGGATTAGATAGCGACGCGGGGCGGCGGCCTTGACAGCGCCCTTGCGGCCTTTCGGCTCGGGCGTGTCACCGAACCGGCGTTTGGCCTGATAGGTCTCGAGTTCCCCGCGCGCCGCCATGCCGTTCTCCTGACCCCGGACGGGGCCGTCGGAGCAAACGGTCTAGTCCTGTGGCGGTTGCCAGTCGGGGTGGTCCACGTCCTCACCCCGAGCCTTGGCTTCCTTCTTGGCCAGTTTGGCCGCGGCCTTGCGAGCGGCCTTTTCGGCGTCGGCCTTGTCGCGTTCCATCCGTTCGAAACCGTAGTTGGGTTTTCTGGCCATCGAGAGGTGGGTCCTTGTGGTCGGGCGCTGACGCTGTGCACCGGAAAAAGGCGTCGTCGAACCCCCAATGTGGGGCTACGAGGCGGTTCAGTCCACCGCGATGATCTCGACCGACTGTCCGGCGACCATGGCCTCGTCGCCGACGCCCTTGCCGATCAGGGCCCGGGTCAGGGGCGACACATGGCTAACCGAGCCTTTGGCCGGGTCCGCCTCGTCCTCGCCGACAATACGCCAGGTCTGGGTGCGGCCGTCATCGCGCTCGATGGTGACCGAGCCGCCGAACCGCACCCGGCCGTCGGCGACGGTCTCGACCAGCTGGGCATTCGATCGCCGCGCCGACCAGTAACGCAGGTCCCGGGTTGCCCGGGCCATGGCCGTCCGGTCCGCCTCGATCGAGCCCGAGGCCTGGGCCGAGGCATAGGCCGCGCGGGCCTGGGCCAGGGCATCGTCAATGGCGGCGAGGCCCTGCGGCGTCACCAGATTCGGATGGGGGGAGACGGGGCGGTCGGGCAGATCGGCGGCCGTGGCCTCCAGATCCTCCTCACGCGTAAAGGCGACGCTCATGATCGTTCAAGCGTATGCGGTGTCCGGACGTTCCTTCGCAAGGGCGGGCGCGCTACACGACCGCATGACCGAACCCGCTCCCACGACCGTCCACATCATCGGGGCGGGCCCCTCCGGGCTGATGGCGGCAGAGACACTGGCCACGGCCGGCGTGCCTGTTGTGGTCCATGACCGGATGCCGTCGGTCGGGCGAAAATTCCTGATGGCCGGGCGGGGCGGATTGAACCTGACCCATTCCGAGCCGCAGGAAGCCTTTCTGACGCGCTATGGCCTCGCGCAGGATCGCGTTCACGACTGGCTGGATGGCTTTTCCCCCGACGACCTGACCGCCTGGGTCGAGGGGCTGGGGCAGCCGACCTTCGTGGGGTCCAGCGGCCGGGTCTTTCCGCGCGCCATGAAGGCCTCGCCCCTGCTGCGGGCGTGGCTGGGCCGGCTGGCGGAGCTCGGCATCGAGATTCGCACCCGCTCGCGCTGGACCGGCTGGCGGGATGAGGCGCTGGTGTTCGACACTCCGGACGGCGAACGTCTGGAGACCCCGGCCGCCACGGTTCTGGCCCTGGGCGGGGCCAGCTGGCCGCGGCTGGGCTCCGATGGAGCCTGGGTTCCGGCGCTGGAGGCGGCGGGGGTGCCGGTGGCCCCGCTGGTCCCGGCCAATGCCGGCTTCGATGTCGGCTGGTCCGACGTTCTCGCCGACCGGTTCGCGGGCCAGGTGCTCAAGCCGGTGACCCTCACCTTCGGCGACCAGACCGTGCGCGGCGAACTGGTCGTGACCCGCTACGGCGTCGAGGGCGGCGGCATCTATGCCCTGTCGGCCCCCCTGCGCGAGGCGATCGCCGCCGAAGGCACCGCCACCCTCGTCGTCGACCTGCGGCCCGACCTGAGCGAGGCGGTGCTGGCCGAACGGCTGGCCCGGCCCCGGGGCAAGGACAGTCTGACCAATCATCTGCGCAAGGCTGGCGGCCTGTCGCCCGTCGCCATCGCCGTCCTGCGCGAGATCGGCGACATCCCGCCGGGCTTCGAGAAGCTGGCCAAACGAATCAAGGCGGTCCGGTTGAAGCTGACGGGCATGCAGGGTCTGGCGCGGGCGATCTCGACCGCCGGCGGCGTCGGGCGCGACAGCCTCGATCCGTCCCTGATGCTGACGGCCCGTCCCGGCGTGTTCGTGGCCGGAGAAATGATCGACTGGGAGGCCCCGACCGGGGGGTATCTGCTGCAGGCCAGCCTCGCCTCGGGGGTTGTCGCCGCCCGGGGCGTGCTGCAGTGGCAGGCGTCACAATCGCCGGATAAATCCCCCGTATGACCCATGCCCTGCCCGACATCTCCGGTCTCTGCCCGCCCCGCTTCGACGCCGTGAAGGACGCCTTTGCGCGCAACTTCACCGACGCGCCCGAGGGGCTGAACGAACAGGGGGCCCGCTTCTCGGTCGTGATCGAGGGGGAGACGGTCCTCGACCTGTGGGCCGGACTGGCGGATCCGCGGGCGCAGACGCCCTTCACCGACCGCACCCTGGTGCCCGTCTTCTCGACCGGCAAGGCGGTCATGGCCCTGCTGATCGCCTCGGCGGTCCAGCGCGGCAAGCTGGCCTATGCCGAGCGGATCGCCGACCTGTGGCCGGCCTTCGCCGCCCACGGCAAGGGCGAGGTGACGGTGGCCCAGCTGCTGTCGCATCAGGCGGGCCTGCCCGGGTTCGACACAACCGTGGATCCGGCCCTGTGGTTCGATCCCCGGGCCGTGCTGGACCGTCTGGCCGCCCAGGCCCCGATGTGGCCGCCGGGCGCGGCCTCGGGCTACCACCCCGTCACGGTCGGCTATCTGGCCAACGAGATCCACCGGCTCGCCGACGGGCGCACCATGGGCGAGGCTCTGCGGCAGGACTTCGCCGTGCCTTTCGATCTCGACCTGTGGATCGGCCTGCCCGAGACCGAGCACGACCGGGTGGCCATCTTGCGGAAACCGTCTGCCGCGCCCGACCTCGGCCCGATCGACGCGATCAAGACCGCGGCCTTCCTCGACCGGGGTTCGGCCCCTGGCGGGCGCGGCTCGGCCGAATGGCGCAGCATCGAGATCCCCTCGGCCAACCTGCACGGGACGGCTCCGGCGCTGGCCCGGATCATGGGGCTGATCGCCGGGGCGGGCCGCCTGGACGGGCGCGCCATCCTGTCGCCGGCGGTGGTCGAGGAGGCGACGCGGGAGCGGGTGTTCGGGCCCGACAAGGTCCTGCCCTTCGTGATGAGCTGGGGTGCCGGCTTCACCCGCAATCGCGGTCTCGACATCTTTGGTCCCAATCCCGATGCGGTCGGTCATTGCGGCTGGGGCGGTAGCTGTGCCTTCGCCGACCCGGCGGCCCGCCTGTCGGCCGCCTATGTCATGACCCGCCAGTCCCCCCATCTGATCGGCGATCCCCGGGCGCAACGGTTGATCGACGCGCTGTACGCCGCGCTCTGAGGCGCCTCAGACCGGCGCGGCCGCATCCACCAGCGCCCGCTTCGCCGCCCTCGCCCGCAGCAGGGCGGCGGCCGCGAAGACCCCGGCCCCCAGCCAGATGAAGGCGAAGGACACGGCCCTGAGCGGGGTAAAGGCCTCGCCCGTCGCCACCCCGATGCCGAACTGCAGGGTCGGGGCCAGAAACTGGATGAAGCCCATGGTCGACAGCGGCATGCGCCGGGCCGCCCAGGCGAACAAGGCCAGCGGCAGGACGGTCGCCGGACCGTTCAGCAGGGCCCAGCCGAAGCCCTCGGGCGTCGCGAACCCGTGGCCCAGCCCCTGGATCTGCAGCCAGGCCACGAACACCACGCCGAACGGCAGCAGCAGCAGACATTCGATGAACAGGCCCGCCTGGGCGTCGACCGGCACCCGCTTCTTGATGATGCCATAGGCCCCGAAGCTGAAGGCGAGGGCCAGCGAGATCCACGGGGGCCGGCCCAGCGCCAGGGCCTGGAACAGCACGCCAACGGCGGCAAGGCCAATGGCGACCCAGCCCCAGCGGTCGATCTTCTCGCGGAACAGCCACAGCCCCACGACCATGTTGAGCAGGGGGTTGATGTAGTAGCCGAGGCTGGCTTCCAGCGTGGCGTGGTGGGTCGTCGCCCAGACATAGAGGCCCCAGTTGATGGCGATCAGCACGGTCGCCAGCGCCAGCCAGCCGAGGGTGCGGGGCTGGGTGAAGGCCGCCCGCACCTGGGGCGACTGGCCCGCCAGCAGCACCAGGGCTCCGGCGAACAGCACCGACCACAGGGCCCGGTGCGACAGAATCTCCGGGGCCGAGAAGCCGAGCGCCGCCTGCCCCATGAACAGCAGGGGCATGAAGCCCCAGATTACATAGCAGCCCACCGCCGACAGGAAGGCCGCGCGGGCGGGGGTTGGCGGGGCCGTCGTCATCATCTTTTCCTTCCACTCTCCCATGGGGAGAGGGCTTGAGGCTCGCAGAGCGTAGCGATGCGCCCAGCCGACCCGAAGGGCGGCGCGTAGCAGCCAAGGGTGAGGGGGTACGGTGCGAGCCGGTGAGGGCTTAACCCCTCACCCTTTCGCGTTTCCAATCGCTCCGCTCCTGGACGCTCAAGCCATCTCCCTCCGGGAGAGGGTGTCTAGACCGTCAGGGTCCGGTAGCCGCTCTTCGGCTTGATCGTGCCCGTCTCGTCCAGCAGCTGGGCGATCTGGACCGCGTTCAGGGCCGCGCCCTTTCTCAGGTTGTCGGACACGACCCAGAACACCAGGCCGTTCTCGACCGTGTGGTCCTTGCGGATGCGGCTGACATAGACGGCGTGCTCGCCGGCGGCGTCGACCGGGGTGATGTAGCCGTCGTGCTCCTGCTTATCGATCACCTGGATGCCGGGGGCCTCGCGCAGGATGGCCCGCGCCTCGTCGGGGCTGATCGGCCGGTCGAACTCGACCGTCACGGCCTCCGAGTGGCCGACGAAGACCGGCACGCGGACGCAGGTGACCGTCAGCTTGATGTTCGGGTCCAGCATCTTGTGGGTCTCGTCCCACATCTTGGCCTCTTCATCGGTGTAGCCGTCCTCGTTGAACGCGCCGATGTAGGGGATGACGTTGAAGGCGATCTGCTTGGGGAATTTCTTCGGCTTGGCGTCGCCCAGGCCATAGATGGCCTTGGTCTGGTTCCACAGCTCGTCCATGCCTTCCTTGCCGGCCCCCGACACGGATTGATAGGTCGAGACCACCACACGCTTCGCCTTCGCCGCGTCATGCAGCGGCTTCAGCGCCACGACCAGCTGGGCCGTCGAGCAGTTGGGGTTGGCGATGATGTTCTTTTTCGAGGCCAGCTTGATGGCGTCCGGGTTCACCTCGGGCACGATCAGCGGCACGTCCGGGTCCTTGCGGAAGGCCGAGGAGTTGTCGATCACCATCGGACCCAGCTTGCCGATCTTCTCTGACCAGGCGCGCGACACGTCGCCGCCCGCCGACATCAGCACGATGTCGACCTTCGAGAAGTCGAAGCTGTCGATGTCCTGGCATTTGATGGTCTTGTCGCCCCAGGCGACGTCCATCCCCTTGGATTTTCGCGAGGCGACCGCGTGCATCTCCGAAACCGGGAACTCCAGTTCCTCAAGGATGGTCAGCATCTCGCGCCCGACATTGCCGGTGGCGCCCACGATCGCGACGGAATAGCCCATAGTTGTTCGTCCTTCGGACGCGCTACCGCTCGCGACGCGGTCGCTTGCTGCTTGAGCGCATCTTGGTTAGGGGCGCTAACGCTCGGCTCGCGGAGCCTCGCTACTTGAGCGCCATATCGGGGATGCGGGACGAGGCCTGTCCCGCAGATCGCATTTAGGCGTTCGCGTGTGCGAAGCAACCGCTTTTCAGCACCGGCGGGCACGGCTATGCCCCGATCCATGCCGTCCCGTATTGCCCGCGCGTATGAAAACCGCCTCAAACAGGGTCTTCTGACCCGCGATCCGGCGCAGGGGACGGCGGTCGCGGCCCTGTCGCGGCTGGAGGTCGATCTGGGGCGGCGGCGGTGGTTCGGCGGGGTGCCGGAGGTGCGCGGCGTCTATCTGTGGGGCCCGCCGGGACGCGGCAAGTCGATCCTGATGGACCTGTTCTTCGCCTGCGCCCCCGAACAACGGAAGCGCCGCGTCCACTTCCACGCCTTCATGGCCCGGGTCCACGACCTGATCCGCCAGTGGCGCGAGGGCGACCGCCAGACCCGTCAGCGGGTGTTCCGGGCCCACAAGGGAGACGATCCCATCGACCCCGTCGCCGGCCTGATCGCCCGTGAGTCCCGGTTGCTGTGTTTCGACGAACTGCAGGTCACCGATATCGCCGATGCCATGATCCTGGGGCGGCTGTTCGACGCCCTTTTCGCGCGCAAGGTGGTGATCTGCGTCACCTCCAACCGGGCCCCGGAGCGGTTGTACAAGGACGGCATCAACCGGCCGCTGTTCGAGCCCTTCATCGACCGGATCGTCGAGCGCTGCGAGGTCGTGCCCCTGTCGGGGGCCCGCGACTGGCGGCTGGATCGGATGAAGGCCTCCCGCGTCTGGTTCAACGGCGAGGAGGGAGCCCGTCGCACCGGTTTTGAACAGCTGTGGGAGGATCTGCGCGGCGGCATGCCGGAATGCCCAACCTGTCTGAAGGTGCTGGGCCGCGAGGTGGTGATCCAGCGGACGGCCGGCAGTCTGGCGCGCGCCACTTTCGAGGAGCTGTGCGACACCCCGCTGGGACCGCAGGACTATCTCGCCATCGCGGAGCGGTTCCACACCCTGTTTCTCGAGAACATTCCGCTGCTGACACCCGAAAACCGCCACGCGGCGCGCCGGTTCGTGACCCTGATCGACGCCCTGTATGAGGCCCGGACCCGCCTCGTCGCCATCGCGGCCGGGTCGCCGGAGCAGCTCTACCCCGCCGGGGACGGGGCTTTCGAGTTTGAACGCACCGTGTCCCGCCTTAACGAGATGTCCAGCCAGTCCTGGCTGGATCAGGCCGAACGGGCAGATTGAGCACTTAGTCTTCCGTGCGACGCAGCAGTGCGCGTAGGATATGCCGCCGATATGCGAAATCTTGTGCGAGCTCTAGCTGATACGAAAGCTCAACTCGGCCATTGGCCCGGGTTGTCCATGGCTTTTGGCGGCTTGCTTTTTGGCTTCTTTTGGGTCGGAGCGATCTCCGGTTTGAAAGTAATGGAGGCAGAGCTCCAATTCGCTTTGGCCGGCCTTGCAGGCGTAGCGGCGGTGTCCGTCTTGATCCTAGCCTACAATCTGGTTGCCGTGCCCTATCGCGTTGCCAAAGGTGCCCGCTTGGCACTAGAGGGTAAACTTGAAGTTGCAAATGCACGCATTGCTAGCTTGTCAGCTAGCTTGGCGAAGATGGAGGAAGCTAGGCCCATTTTCCAAGCATGGATCGACGCCGCGACCTTCGGCGGGTCTGACGGGTCCGGCAACTATCCAGTTGTTGTAATGCTGCGTATTTCCAATCGCGGCTCAATTCAAAGCGCTGCTGTGGATTGGACAATGGGGAGTGGCGGACCTGAAGACGGCCTTCGAGCGTATCTGACAGCTTTGGACCGGCCGCTCCAATTTGATACTCCGAGCGGGCCCGGCCGACTCGACCCGCAAGACCTGATCTTTCGAAAGACCGCCACTCCCATCCAGCAGGGTCAAGTCGTCGGAGGTTGGTTGATCGGTCACTTTGCGCCACGAGAAGATGATATCTCGGGAGTCTGGGTCCAGTTTTCAGACACCTTTGGCAACATCTATCGGATAGCTGCTGAGCGAGATGCTGGTCAACAAAACGCTGAGCTTCAATTCTCGCCGTTCTATGCAGTGTCAAAAACCCAAATCAGCCCAGAGTGATCATCTTCAAGCCGTGACTTGGTCTTTGGTTCGCCGCTAAGCCGCCTATGGTGATGGTATCAACGGAACTCGACCATGAAAAACATAGCCCTCGCCGTGCTGATCGCCGCCCTCGCGGGCCCTGTTCTGGCCCAGGAGGCACCGGCTTCCCCGACTCCCGCCGCGCCCGCTCCGGCTGCTCCTGCCCGCTGGAACGGTCTGCCGGTCGCCGACATCACCGCCCGGCTGCTGGCCGCCGGCCTGACCGTGGCTCCGCCCCGGACCAATGCCGATCGGGTCTATCTGCTGGTCGACGACGGGCCCGTGCGCTGGGTCATGACGCTGTTTTCCTGCACCGACGGGGCCTGCCCCGACGTGCAGTTCACCGCTGTGTTTTCGGGCCCGAACGCCACGCCAGAGATCGTCGCCCGCTGGAACGGCGACCGCCGCTTCGTGAAGGCCTTCCACGCCCTGCCTGAGGTCGAGGGCGGCGAGGGGCAGGCCGTGGCCCAGTTCGATGTGCTGCTGTCGGAAGGTGGCGGCGCGGCCCAGCTGGACGACCCGATCCAGGTCTGGCGCAGCCTGTCCCTCGATCTCGGCCGGACGGTCAATCCGGGGCCGAACTGACGGTCTCCTCCCTGTCGCGAAGCGATGGGGCATGACGGAAATCGTATACGATTTCCGTCATAGGCAGCGAGCCCTTGCGAGCTGACGGAGGGGTTCTTCGTGCACGCAGAACCCCTCCGTCTCCTGCGCTTCGCTCCGGATCCACCTCCCCATCCCTGCGGGACGGGGAGGAGACAGGGCGTCCTTACGCCAGCGAGCCGTCGATATCCTTGCAGGCCTGGATCAGGCCCTGGACCGAACTCGACCGACTTCTTGAACATCGCCTTCTCGTCGTCATTGGTGGTGAACTCGATCACCTTCTCGACGCCGCCGGCGCCCAGCATCGCGGGCACGCCGACATAGAGGTCCGAAAGGCCGTATTGCCCGCTGAGCCAGACGGCGCAGGGCAGGACGCGCTTCTGGTCCAGCAGATAGGATTTGGCCATGGCGATGGCGCTTTCGGCCGGGGCGTAGAAGGCCGAGCCGGTCTTCAGCAGGGCCACGATCTCGCCGCCGCCCTTGCGGGTGCGGTCGACGATGGCGTCCAGATCGCCCTGGCTCAGCAGGCCGGCGGCGACGGCGTCGGGCAGGGGCAGGCCGCCGACGGTCGAGTGGCGCACCATCGGCACCATGTCGTCGCCGTGACCGCCCAGGGTCCAGGCGTGGATGTCCTGAACCGACACGCCGGTCTTTTCGGCGAGGAAGTAGGCGAACCGCGCCGAGTCCAGCACGCCGGCCATGCCGACGACCTTCTCCTTGGGCAGGCCCGAGAATTTCTGCAGGGCCCAGACCATGGCGTCCAGCGGGTTGGTGATGCAGATGACGAAGGCGTTGGGGGCGTGGGCCTTGATGCCCTCGCCTACGGCCTTCATGACCTTCAGATTGATGCCGATCAGGTCGTCGCGGCTCATGCCCGGCTTGCGCGGCACGCCGGCAGTGACGATGCAGACGTCAGCACCGGCGATGTCCTCATAGGCGTTGGCGCCCTTCAGCGAGACGTCGGAGCCGAACACGGCGGTGGCCTCGGCGATGTCCAGCGCCTTGCCCTGGGGGGTGCCCTCGGCGATGTCGAACAGGATCACGTCGCCCAGGGCTTCGCGCGCGGCCACATGGGCCAGGGTGCCGCCGATCATACCGGCGCCGATGAGGGCGATCTTTGCGCGAGCCATGGGATTCTCCGTAGGGATGTTGCGGGGCGAGGTCGGAAACCGTCGCGCGGCGGTCTAGACCCGCCCGCATTCACCTGCAACCGTGACGCTGCGTGAGATTTACCCGACCATGAGCCAGACCCTGCCCGATTTCGTGCCGCCCGCCGATGTGCCGGATGGCCTGCTGACCATCGCCGACGAGACCACGGTCCGGGCCGAGGTCGCAGCCTGGCGCGCCCGGGTGGTGAAAACCCCCGGCCTGTGGGACCGGGCGACGCGCGGGACGCAGGAGCGGATCAACCGCATCATCCCCGAACGGGTGCATGCGGCCATCACCGCGGGCGTCGAGGCCCTGACCCGGGGTATCCTGTCGGGTTCGGACCTGCTGAAATCCAGACCCATGGCCGAGGGCACCCTGGCCGCGCGGGAGCTCAGGGCCCGGGCGGCGATCACCGCCCATCGCAACACCGCCAGCGTCGAGGGTGGCGTGGCCGGAGCGGGCGGCTTCGTCCTCGCGGCCGTGGATTTTCCCGCCTTGATGGCCATCAAGGTGCGGCTGCTGGGCGAGATCGTCGCGGCCTATGGCTGGGGCGGCGGATCGGTGAGGGAGCGGCTGTTCGTGCTGCATATCTTCCATCTGGCCTTTGCCAGCGCCAAACGGCGGCCCGGGGCGCTGGCCGAACTGGAGCGCTGGATCGCCGGGATCGACCAGCCCGAGACGATCACGGACTATGACTGGCGCGGTTTCCAGATCGAGTACCGGGACTATATCGACCTGGCCAAGATGGCCCAGCTGATCCCCGTGGTCGGAGCCCCGATCGGGGCGGCGGTCAACTGGCGGCTGGTCGAGCAGTTGGGCGAGACGGCCATCATGGCCTGCCGGATGCGCTGGCTGGCGGAGGCGGAGGGCGCGGGCCGCCCCCTGAACCGGGCGTGACCGGCTTTGCCGTCGACCCGGCCTTCGCCGCCGGTTCGGTGTTCGCCGTCGACTGGCCCCTGTGCCACGTCCGGCTGCAGGACGACGCCCGCTTCCCCTGGCTGATCCTGATCCCCCGGGTCGTCGGGGCGTCGGAGCTGGAGGACCTGTCGCCGGACCGGAGGCTGGCGCTGATGGAGGAGACGGTCCGGGCGGGCGACCGCGTCCGGGCCCTCGGGACCGCGTCCGGCCGGCCGGTGGACAAGCTGAATGTCGCGGCGCTGGGCAATGTCACGGCCCAGCTTCATATCCATGTCGTCGGCCGCCGCAGGGACGACCCGCTCTGGCCCGATCCGGTCTGGGGCCGCCCGGGAATGGTCCGGTACCAGCCGGACGCGATGGCACAAGCCCTCGCCGGGATCGGCGACTCCCGGGCCTGAGGCACGGTCCCGGGCACGCGGACGCGTCCGCGGGCGGCCGGGGGAGCGGACCGGCCGCGCAGATGGTCGCGTGCGGCGTTTGCACCGCAGCATCGCGTTGACACCGGCCCGCCACGGTTCGTAAAGCCTTTCACGCCTAGAGTTCGGGCCTGATCCTCCCCGGTTTTCTGAGAACCAATCGCATGTCGAACGCCTCGCCCGGAGCGCCGCTGGACTCCAGCAACGACCCGGCCTTCGACCAGACCGGCCGGATCGTGATCCAGCCCAATGGTCGTCCCCGTCCCCTGTCGCCCCACCTCCAGGTCTGGCGCTGGCATGTCACCATGCTGGCCTCGATCCTGACGCGGATCACCGGTTCGGCCCTTTACGGGGCGACCGCCCTGATCGTCCTGTGGCTGGGAGCCATGGCGTTCGGACCCGAGGCCTATGCCACCTTCGTCGCCCTGGCCGGCTCGCCCGTCGGCCTGCTGGTCTGGTTCGGCCTGACTGTCTGTCTGATGTATCATTTCGCCGCCGGGATCCGCCATCTGGTCTGGGACGCGGGAGCGGGCCTGACCCCGAAATCGGCCGACCTGGCCTCCCATCTCTCGATCTGGTTCGGCGTCCTGGCCTCCATCGCCTTCTGGATCGTCCTGTTCGCCACCGGAAAGGTCTCGCTGTGAGCCGCGCCCGATCCACCTACCGCAAGGGCGTCAAGGTCTCCGAGCGCCACGGTGCCGGCGAATGGACCGCGGAACGTCTGTCCTCGCTCATTCTGGTGCCCCTGACCCTCTGGGCCATGTGGAGCGCCTTCCAGATTTCGGGCAGCGGCTATGACGGGGCCCTGGTCTGGTTCTCGAACCGGATCAACGCCGGCCTGCTGGCCCTCACCCTGCTTGCGACCCTGTGGCACATGAACATGGGCCTGAAAGTCATCGTGGAGGACTATATCCACAAGCCGGGCTCGAAAGGGTTCCTGCTGGGCCTGAACACCCTGTTCTGCCTCGTGCTGGCCGCCGCCAGCGTGTTTTTCATCGTCCGGCTGGCGCTGGGTTCGGCGCCGCTGCCGGCCGGTTTCGGGATCTGATCATCTGATGCGTTCCACCTATGAGTTCGTCGACCACGCCTATGACGTCGTCGTCGTGGGTGCCGGCGGGTCCGGCCTGCGCGCCGCCCTCGGCGCGGCGCAGCAGGGTCTGAAGGTCGCCTGTGTGACCAAGGTCTTCCCGACCCGGTCCCACACCGTGGCGGCCCAGGGCGGCATCTCGGCCGCGCTCGGCAACATGGGCGAGGACTCGTGGAAATGGCACATGTACGACACCGTCAAGGGGTCGGACTGGCTGGGCGACCAGGACGCCATCGAATACCTGGTCCGCGAGGCTCCAAAGGCCGTCTATGAGCTGGAACACTGGGGCGTGCCGTTCAGCCGCACCGACGACGGCAAGATCTACCAGCGCGCCTTCGGCGGCATGACCCGGAACTATGGCGAAGGCCCGGTCCAGCGCACCTGCGCCGCCGCCGACCGCACCGGCCACGCCATCCTGCACACCCTGTACGGCCAGTCGGTGCGCCGCGAGGTCGAGTTCTTCATCGAGTATTTCGCCCTCGACCTGATCATGGACGGCGGAGCCTGCACCGGCGTGACGGCCTGGAAGCTGGACGACGGCACCCTGCACCGGTTCCGCGCCAAGCTGGTCATCCTGGCCACCGGCGGTTACGGCCGGGCCTATTTCAGCGCCACCTCGGCCCACACCTGCACCGGCGACGGCAATGCCATGGTGCTGCGCGCCGGCCTGCCGCTGCAGGACATGGAGTTCGTCCAGTTCCACCCGACCGGCATCTATGGCGCCGGCTGCCTGATCACCGAGGGTGCCCGCGGCGAGGGCGGCTATCTGACCAACTCGGAAGGCGAGCGGTTCATGGAACGCTACGCCCCTTCGGCCAAGGACCTGGCCAGCCGCGACGTGGTCAGCCGCTCCATGACCATGGAAATCCGCGAGGGTCGCGGCGTGGGTCCGAACAAGGACCACATCAACCTGCACCTGGATCACCTCGATCCGGCGGTTCTGCACGAGCGTCTGCCCGGAATCTCCGAGAGCGCCAAGATCTTCGCCGGCGTCGATGTGACGAAGGAACCGATCCCGGTCATCCCGACCGTCCACTACAATATGGGCGGCATCCCCACGAACTATCACGGCGAGGTCCTGACCAAGGTCGGCGGCAATGCCGATACGGTGGTTCCCGGCCTGATGGCCGTGGGCGAGGCCGCCTGCGTCAGCGTGCACGGTGCCAACCGGCTGGGTTCCAACTCCCTGACCGATCTGGTCGTGTTCGGCCGGGCCGCGGGCCTGCGCGCCGGCGAGACGGTCGACAAGGCCTCGGCCGTGCCGGACGCCACGGCCGCCCACACCGAGGCCCATCTGGCGCGCCTCGACCGCTTCCGTCATGCCTCGGGCTCGACCCCGACGGCCCGGTTGCGCGACGAGATGCAGCGGGCCATGCAGTCCGACGCTGCGGTGTTCCGCACCGGCCAGACCCTCGACGAGGGCGTGGCCAAGCTGCGCGACATCCATGCGCGCGGGGCCGACATCCGGACCACCGATCGCGGCATGATCTGGAACACCGATCTGGTCGAGACGCTGGAATACGACAACCTGATCGATCAGGCCGTGGTCACGATCGAGAGCGCGGCCAACCGCAAGGAAAGCCGCGGGGCCCATGCCCGCGAGGACTTCCCGGACCGGCACGACGAGGAGTGGATGAAACACACCCTCGCCTGGAAGACCCAGGGCGAGGGCGTCACGATCGACTACCGCCCGGTGCACGAATACACGATGTCTTCGGACATCGACTATATCAAACCCAAGGCGCGGGTTTACTGAGGAACCGATGGTCCAGCTTTCCCTTCCCCGTGGCTCGAAGCCGACCAAGGGCCGCGTCCACAAGGCGGCCAAGGGCTCGACGAACGTCAAGACCTACAAGGTCTATCGCTATGACCCCGAGGTCGACGCCTCGCCGCGCTGGGACGTCTATGAGGTGCCGGCCGGCGACCACGGCCCGATGCTGCTCGACGCCCTGATCCACATCAAGTCGACCATCGACCCGACCCTGACCTTCCGCCGCTCGTGCCGCGAGGGCATCTGCGGCTCCTGCTCGATGAACATCGACGGGCGCAACACCCTAGCCTGCACCAAGGGCTGGGAGGAATGCCAGTCCTCGACCATTTCCATCGCCCCCCTGCCGCACCAGCCGGTTGTCAAGGACCTCGTCACCGATCTGACGCTGTTCTACGCCCAGTACGACTCCATCAAGCCCTACCTCCAGTCCGACGATGTGGACCCCGAGAAGGAGCGGCTGCAGACCCCGGCGGATCGGGCGAAGCTGGACGGCCTGTACGAATGCATCCTGTGCGCCTGCTGCTCGACCAGCTGCCCCAGCTACTGGTGGAACCAGACCGAATACCTCGGCCCGGCGGCCCTGCTGCAGTCCTACCGCTGGATCTCCGACAGCCGCGACGACCAGACCCAGGCCCGTCTCGACGACCTTGAGGACCCGTTCAAACTGTATCGCTGCCACACGATCATGAACTGCGCCCAGGTCTGCCCCAAGGGGCTGAACCCGGCCAAGGCGATCGCCGAGACCAAGAAGCTGATGATCGCCCCGGAACGCAAGAAGCAGGCGGCCTAGTCAGCCAGAGGCCTGAACCGCCAGCTTCAGCCCGCAATGCGTGGCGAAATGGCGGAAATCCGGGTCATGGGCGATCAGGGCGATATCCGCGTCGATACAGCACCGGGCGATCAGGGCATCGCCCAGCCGCGCCCTGAGCCCGAGACCCAGGAGGGTGCGCCGGGCCTCGCCGACCCGCGTCCAGTAGCCGTCCAGCAGCGGGAGGGTCGGCATTCGAGCCAGCAGGGGTTCAAGCATCGGTCGGGGCTTGGGGTAGGACAGCAACTCCGCCATCGCGGCCGGCGTCAGCCGGAATTCGTCCCTCGCGAAAGCGGCATCGATAAGCTCGATATCATGGCCCGCCTTGCCTTCCAGAAACCGGACAAGACTGCTGGTATCTGCCGAGACCAGCGCCATCAGCCCGGCGGGTCCCAGCTGTGGTCCTTGTCCTCGCGCAAGTCATCCAGCGACAGATCGCCGAAGTCGACCGTGCCGCGCAGGGCCTTCATCTGACGATAGAACGCCTCCCGCCGCAGCTTCTCCAGACCCTGTTTGACCGTTTCCGTCAGACCGGCACCGGTCGCAGCCTGCGCGCCTTCGATCAGGTCATGGGGAAGGTGGACGGTAATTTTCCGAAGGGCGGTCATTGCGACATTGTGCCATAAGACAGTTACGGCATCAACTTACGGCCTTGCCACCGGGGCCCGCCTTTGCCAAGACCCAGCCATGCCCAGGATCACCTACATCGAGCACGACGGCCGCGAGCACGCGGTCGAGGTCAAGCCCGGTCTCTCCGTTATGGAGGGCGCGGTCCGCAACAATGTGCCGGGCATTGACGCGGACTGTGGCGGGGCCTGCGCCTGCGCCACCTGCCATGTCTATGTCGACGAAGCCTGGCGCGAGGCGACCGGCAAGCCCTCGGCCATGGAGGAATCCATGCTCGACTTCGCCGAAGGCGTGGAACCCAATTCGCGCCTGTCGTGCCAGATCCGGGTCTCGGACGCCCTCAACGGCCTGATCGTCCGCCTTCCGGCCAACCAGCACTGAGGCCCCTGATCACGGCGCGCCGGCCGTCGAACTGGACGCCGTCCCTGTCGTGGGGCACACCGGCCCCTGCGGGTCGCCCTGACGCCGTCCGCGCGTTGAGCATGCCCTGCCCTTGACCCAGTCCGACGAACGTCGCCTTCACCCCAGACAGCCAGCCCAGGCCCGCGGCGTGGTCATCGCCCCCGGGATCGAGATGACCTGCCTGATCACCGACACCTCGGCCGGAGGCCTGCGCATCCGCACGGACCGGCAGATCGCCCTGCCGGCCCGGGTCATCGTCGTCGATGTCGCCGGGGGTCGGGCGCTCGAGGTCGAGGTCGCCTGGCGCAAGGGTATGGAGGCCGGGCTGAAACGGGTCGCCGAGGCAAGTGTGCGGGGCCTGGTGCCCTCACGCCTGCTGGCCGCGCGCGAGGCCTGGCAACGGGCCGGCGGGCGCTGAGAGCCTAGATTTCGGACGTCGTCCCGGCATTGATCGCGATCCGGCCGATCAGACCCTTCACGATCAGGTCCAGCGGCTGGCCCTCGCGATAGTCGGCGGCAGCGACGAAATTGACCCGGTCCTCGGAGATCAGGCTGTAGATTTTCTGCTGGTCGCGTTCGGAGTTGCGGGGGTCATAGACGGCGATCGAGAAGCCGCCCTTGGTGTGCATCATCTTCATCGTCGGCACATCGGTGTCGCCGTCGCCGAGGAAGATCATCCGCTCGAACGGCACCGCGCGTTCGTCGTCCGGGATGAATTTGTTGATCCGCTCATGGTCCCAGTGGTTCAGCACCCCCTTGTTGATGCGGAACAGATACTGGGTCTTGGTCGTGTAGTTGACGCCCACCGCCGGCCAGATGGCCACGCCGTGGTCGTCGTAGGCGAACTTGGACGCGAACACGTGGCGGAAGGCGCTGCGGATCGGGCAGCCCTCGATCATCTCCTCGAGGCCCGCCGAGATGATGTAGTGCTCGATCTCCAGACCGTATCGCGCGCCGATCGCGTCGATGCGGGCAAACCAGCCCGGGCCGGTCAGGTCGGCCTTCAACCCGTCGAACAGTTTCACGTCCTCGCCGTGGGCGCGCAGCAGCGACTTCGTTACCGGCTCGCCGTTCTCGCGGGCCCGCTGCAGCATCAGCTGCATGTACATCAGGATATTGTCGCCATCGGCCGACCGGGTCAGCCGGTCCGCCTCGCCCCAGAAGTCGCCGATCCCCATGCCCAGGGACGGGATGAAGGTGACCTCCTGCATGTTTCCGCGCGCGAGCGTGCCGTCGAAGTCGTAGATCAGGGCGGTCTTGAGAAGCTTCGTCATGGCCGCTCCTTTATTCTTCCGGTCATCGCGGCACCAGCACCACCGGCAGATGACCAAACCTTAAGTAGCCGCACGACGGGCCTCTGTCATAGTCCGGCGACCTTACGGAGCCCGCCATGTTGCCGAAAACCCTTTCCGCCCGGACGTCGGCGCCCCGCCTTGTTGTCGCCGGCGTTCTGACTGCGGCTGCCCTGGGCGGTATCGCGATCCAGGCTTCCGCCCAGACCTCCCCGGTCGCTAGACCCCCCGCCCTCGCCTCGGGCGCATGGCTGGTTGACGCGGCTCGCAACGGAGACACCCGTGCGGCCGAGGTCTTCATCGCCCACGGTGCGGACGTGGACCAGGGCAAGCCCGGCGACGGTACGCCCTTGATTGTGGCCGCCCGCAACGGCGACATGACGATGGCGCGCTTTCTCGTCGAACAGGGCGCTGCGGTGGATCGGTCCTTGGATGGTGACGGCAATCCGCTGATCAACGCCGCAGCCAGCGGCCACCTCGAGATGGCGAAATACCTGATCTCATCGGGCGCGAACGT
Source organism: Brevundimonas sp. R86498 (assembly GCF_044598075.1). Lineage (GTDB taxonomy): Bacteria > Pseudomonadota > Alphaproteobacteria > Caulobacterales > Caulobacteraceae > Brevundimonas. Next base: position 939,251 of record NZ_CP139004.1, read on the forward strand.
GAATGCCGTGGTCCCGAACGACGAGACGCCTCTGATCAACGCGGCTCGCGAAGGGCATCTGGACCTTGTCCAGGAGCTCGTCGAGGCCGGGGCCGACGTCAATCTGGCTGTGCCGGTTACCCTGCGTTCCGGGGCCACGGAATTTCGGTCCCCGCTCAGCCAGGCCCGCCTCAACCGTCATGCCAATGTGGCCGCCTATCTGATCGCGCGGGGCGCCCACATCTAGGGCGGTCAGCCCACGGCCAGTTCGGGCTCCGGCTCCGGGTCGGCGGCCGCCCCGGCCATCTCGAGCGGCAGGTGCAGGATGAAGGCGGCGCCCTTGCCGGGCTCGCTCTCGACCTCGGCCCAGCCTCCGTGCAGTTCGACCAGGGCCTTGACCAGGGCCAGACCCACGCCCGGGCCGCCCCGCTCGCGCTTGACGAAGCGGTCGAACACATGGGCCTGCAGGTGATAGGGAATGCCCCGGCCGGTGTCCTCGACCCGGATGCGTAGCTCGCTGGCATTGGCCTCGGCCCGCAGCGACACGACCCCGCCTTCGGACACGGAGCGACCGGCATTGTCCAGCAGATGGTCGAGCGCCTGGGCCAGCCGCCGGGCGTCGCCCCGGATGGCCGGCAGATTGGCGGCCGCCACCGCCTTCAGGGTCGCGCCCCGGCCCTCGATCCTCGGCCGATGGACCCCGACAGCGGCCGCGAACAGGTCGCGCACCGTCACATCGCCCAGCGACAGTTCCATCTCGCCCGCGTCGATCTGGGCCATGTCCAGCACATCGTCGATGGAATGGGCCAGCTGGCCCGCCGCCACCCGGATGGCTCCGGCGTGCTGGCGGCTGCGCTCGGGCAGGTCCTCCATGCTCTCCAGCAGTTCGGAATAGCCGACGATGGTCGTCAGCGGCGTGCGCAGCTCATAGCTGACCGAGCCGACGAACTCGCGCTTCAGGGCCTGGCTTTCCGACAGGGCCGCCTCGCGCTGGGCCAGGGCCTGTTCCAGATCGCGACGGGCCGTGACATCGGAGAAGGCCACCAGGGTGGCCCCGTCGGGCAGGGGACGGGTCTGCCAGGCCGCGACCCGGCCATCGCTGGTCCGACCCTCGCCCGAGACCGCCACGCGGCTCTCCGGATCGGGGTCCGCGACCCGCGCCTTCAGGCCCAGCCACAGGGCGACGTCCGGCAGGACGGTCTTGCACAACTCGGCCACCGCGTCGAACTCCCCGGCACCTTCCAGCTGTGCTGCCGACAGGCTCCAGAAGCTCTCGAACGCCTCGTTGTGCAGGCGCAGCCGGCCGTCGGAGCCGAAGACCGCAACCGCGTCGTTTAGCTTGTCGAGCGTTGCCGTCTGGACCTGCAGCTGGGCGTTGAAGCGGCTGCGCAGCGACAGTTCGCCCGTAATGTCCGAGAACAACAGCAGGATGCCCCCCAGCGGGTGGGGCTGGCGCACGACCCTCAGGGTCCGGCCGTCGGGCAGGGACCAGCTGTCGTCGGGTGCGGCCTCGGCTGCCCCGTAAAACTCCAGCTCATTGGCCTTCCAGCCGGCGTAGTCGATCACCTCGGGCAACATCCGGCGCTGGCGCAGCCGGTCCAGCAGCTCGGCATGGGTGGGCCGTTCGTGCAGCCAGGCCGGATCAATGTTGAACAGGCTCTGGAAAGCGGTGTTGTGGAAGGCCAGACGGCGCGACGGCCCGAAGATGGCCACGGCGTCGGCCAGATGGTTCAGGGTCTCGTCATGGGCCTCGACGTGGCGGCGCAGGGTGTCGCGCGTCTCCTCGGCCTCGGTGACGTCGAGGGCGAACAGCATGACCGGCCCGCCCGCGCCGGCGATCGGTTCGGCCTGGATCTTCCATGCCCGCCGCCGTCCCTCGGCCGCCGTCCAGCGAAAGCCTTCCTGACGGGTACCCACCCGTCCGGCCTCGGCCGCCAGCTGGTCGGCTCCGCGATCGAAACTGGTGGCGCTGGCCAGCGCCTCGTCCAGCGAGCCACAGCGCACCTCGGCCAGCCAGGCGCGGTTGGCCCAGATCAGCTTGCCGGCGCTGTCCAGCACCCAGGCCGGGGCGGGAGAGGCGTCGGCGATGACCCCGGCCCCAAGACCCACATCCGGCCGGTGCACCGCCGGCGCTTCCCGGCCGTCGTCCCGGAACAGCCGGACCCAGACGTCGCCGCCCCAGGCGCTGCCCTCGATGGCCCACGACCCGGCGTCCCCGTCCGGCTCGCCGGTCGCGTCCGGCACCCGGAAGGGCGTACCGTCGGCCGCGAGCGCCGCGATCCTGTCGGCGAAGCGACTGTGGATCAGGGCCGCCAGCGCCCCGGCCGGATCCTCCTCCGGGCCTCGCCCGCTTCCTGCGAGGGCGGTCCGGGCCGCCGCGATCACGGACTCATCGCCCAGGACCACTGCCGGGCCCTCCGGCGGAAAGCCGATGCGGATGTCGGCAAAGGCGGACCGGGCGCTGATGGCCTGGGCGAGGACGGCCGTCAGCCGGTCGCGATCCCGCTGCAGGCCCTGATCCCTCAGGGTCACGATGCGCTTCAGACGCCAGGCCCAGACGCTGACCGCAAGGGCCAGTCCCGCCGCGCCTGCCGCCGCCGCAAAGGCGATATCGGCCTCAGCCATGCACTCTTCACCCGCCAGTCCGAATCGCAACCATAGCCGAAGCCGGGGGGAGGGCGAAGGGAATGGTTAATGCCGGGCCCCCGGGGCGTGGCGTCGGCGGCCGCGAGCGCCTACCACAGCCCTTCCGTCACCCGCATACCCGGCCTCATGCCCATGCCGCCCTGGACCGACCAGACCGCCCCCTCGCTGGATGATTTCGCCCGGCTCGCCCGACAGGCCTTCGACGCCCTGCCCGAGCCGTTCCGGACCGCCGCCGGCGACGTCGTGATCCGCATCGACGACTTCGCCGATGACGAGACTTTGGCCTCGGTCGGGCTGGGGGATCCTTTCGACCTGACCGGCCTGTACCACGGGGTCCATATCGGCGAGCGCGAGGGTCTGGGCCCAGCCCCCGAGCCATCGCGCGTCTTCCTGTACCGCCGCCCCATCCTGGACGAATGGTGCGAACGCGGCGACGTCGGCCTGGCGGAGATCATCGCCCATGTCCTGATCCACGAGATCGGCCACCACATGGGGCTGGACGACAATGACATCGACGCTATCGAGGCCGAGGACTGAAGGCGGCCTAAAAAACAGAGTCCGCTGAGTCCGTTGAGTCCGCTTCTCCCCCCTTCAGCTGGCGGTCGGGGACAGGTGTTGCACACGCATGCGTCAGAATCGGACGTACACTCGACGGCGGGCCGGATCAGGCTGCAGACTTGCGTTTGGCCGGGGTCTTGCGGGTCGGTGCCGCCTTCTTCGCCGGGGCCTTCTTCGCGGTCGACCCCGCCGATCCTTTCAGGCTGTTCTTCAGGGCGGCCATCAGGTCGATGACATTGGTCTCTTCCGGTTCGGTCACAGCCACGACCCCCTCGCCCTTCGACTTGGCCTTGATCATGGCCTTCAGGGCCTCGTCATAGCGGTCGCGGAAGCCCGTCGGATCGAAGTCCGCCTCCTTCTGGCCGATCAGTCGCGCGGCGATCTCGACCATGTCGGGATCGGCCTTCGCCGCCGGAATGTCGTCGAAATAGTCCGCCGCCGCCCGCACCTCGTCGTGGGCCCGCAGCGTATAGGCGACCAGGCCCTTGCCGCGCACCTCCAGCGCGATCTGCCGCTCGCGGCCGCGCAGCACCAGACTGCCGATGGCGATCTTGTCCTGGGTCTCCATGGCCTCGCGGATCACGGCAAACGCCTCGGCACCGACCCCCTTGTCGGGCACGACGTAGAAGGGGGTGTCCCAGTAGAGCCGGTCGATGTCGGCGGCGTCGACGAAGGTGTCGATCGAGATGGTCCGCGTCGATTCCAGCTTCACCTTGTCGAAATCAGCGTCGTCGAACAGGACGTATTCGTCTTTCGAGATCTCATAGCCCTTGACCAGATCGGACCGCTCCACCGGCCCCGTGTCCGGATCGGTCGGCACCATCCGGATCCGGTTGTTGGTGGCCGGATTGATCATGTTGAACGAGACGTCATTGGCGCGACTGGTCGCGGTGTAGAGCGCCACCGGACAGGTGACGAGCGACAGCTTCAGATGGCCTTGCCAGGTGGGACGCGAGGGCATGGGCAGACTCCTTGGGGACGGAGTCCAATGCGCATGGCCAAGGTTGGTTTCAGTCGGGCCGATATCGCCTGCCCAACCCGACGCTAAGCGAATTGTTTACCTGACAGGCGCAGGGTTCCATTCGAGCGCTACGGTCGCCGCATTCGATTCAGGCTCGCCTGCTGAAATTCAGCAAAGGCCTCGGAAGGCCGGATGGCTCAGCATTGACGTTGAATTTTTCCGAGAGTCGCCCGTGGACAATATGAAGATCGGGCGAAAGCTCCTGCTGGCTTTCGCGCTGTTGACCACGGTGACGATCGTTGTCGCAGCCGCTGTCTTCATCAACCTCACCAGCATTCACACCACCACCAGGTGGAACGATCACACCCGGGAGGTTCTCGGACAAATCGATCGGGTGGGAGGCGCCATGGTCGATCAGGAAACCGGCGTGCGCGGCTATCTTGTCTCCAAAAATGAGACGTTCCTGGAGCCCTACGTCAACGGCGGCAAGGCCGCCGCGGACGCGATCGAACAGCTCAGGACCCTGACGGCCGACAATGCTGAACAACAGGCGCGGATCGACACCGTGCAGTCGCATGTCACAACCTGGCAAACCGAAGTCGCCGCGGCCGAGATCGACCTGATGCGATCGGGGACCGGAATTGAGGCGGCGCGCGCCCTTGAAACGTCCGGCGCTGGCAAGCAATCCATGGATGCCATCCGGGCCACCTTGAGTCAGATGCGCGACGCCGAAACGGCATTGCTCGGCATCCGTGGAGAACAACGCGATCAGGCCATTTCAATGGGCGAGACCGTTCTGGTCGCCGGCGGTCTCCTGTCGGTCGTCTTGTCCGTTGCCATGGGCATTCTGATGTCTCGCTCGATTGCCGCGCCGATCGGTCAGATGACGGGCGTCATGGCCCAGCTGGCCGGTGGCAATCTGGAGGCGGAGGTCGGCGGCCAGGCCCGCCGCGACGAGATCGGCGCGATGGCGAAGGCCGTGCAGGTGTTCAAGGACAATGGCCTGAGGGCCCGCGTCCTTGAGGCCGAGGCCGAGAAGATGCAGACCGCCGCCGAAACCGAAAGGGGGCGTACCGAAGCCGAACGCCGCAAGACCGAAGCCGAACAGGCGGCCGTCGTGACGGCCCTGGCAGCCAGCCTGGGTCAGCTGTCGAAGGGTGACCTGACCTGTCGGATCGATGCCGAGTTTGATGGTCAGTACCGGCAGATCAAGACCGACTTCAACGAGGCCGTCGATAGCCTCCGGGAGGCGATGTCCACGATCGCCAGCGCCACGGGCGGCATCCGCGGGGGCTCGGACGAGATCGCCGCGGCGTCGGATGACCTGTCACGGCGGACCGAACAACAGGCCGCGAGCCTTGAGGAAACCGCGGCCGCGCTGGATCAGCTCACCGCCACCGTGAAGCAGAGCGCCGACGGTGCCAAACAGGTGTCCACCGCCGCGTCAGAAGCAAAGATCGACGCCGAGAAGTCAGAAACCGTGATGGGCGAAGCGGTCGCGGCCATGAGCGAAATCTCTGACAGCTCAGGCCAGATTGTTCAGATCATCGGCGTCATCGACGAGATCGCATTCCAGACCAATCTGCTGGCCCTGAATGCCGGCGTTGAAGCCGCGCGGGCCGGCGATGCCGGCAAGGGGTTTGCTGTTGTGGCCCAGGAGGTCCGGGCCCTGGCCCAGCGCTCGGCAGAAGCGGCCAAGGAGATCAAGACCTTGATCGCCAGCAGCTCCAGCCATGTCGAGCGCGGCGTCAGGCTGGTCGCGGAAACGGGCGGCGCCCTGAAGTCCATCGCCGTCAAGGTCAGCGAGATCGACATGCTGATTTCCGAGATCGCCAAGTCTTCGGAAGAGCAGGCCACGGGCCTCAATGAAGTCAATGTCGCCGTCAATCAAATGGATCAGGTGACGCAGCAGAACGCCGCCATGGTCGAGCAGGCCACGGCCGCCGCTTCCAACCTCCGGAGCGAGGCCGGGCAGCTGGAGCGGCTGGTCGCACGCTTCGAAACCGGCGCAAGGACGGCCCCAGCCCGCCCGCGCCTGGTCAGCGAAACCCCCCACACGCCGGCCCCTAACCCCGCCACGCAGGGCCGCCCCAGGGTCGCCGCGCTCGCCAGGGGTGGCCATGCCGCAGCGGCCGAAAGCTGGGAAGAGTTCTGAGTTAGCTGCGAGGCCGTCGCGGCCGAGGCTGTCTGCCTGCGACGCTCCGGAAAAGCGTCGTGGGCGTGACCGACAGCGCCTTCCCCGTCTGCAGGCGGCACGGAAAAAGGGGCAGCGATCGCTCGCCGCCCCTCATCGCTTTGACCGTCCGATCCGGCCTACTGGATCGACCGGACCTCCACCGGCAGGCCCAGAGCCTCCAGCTGGGGCTGCACGACCGAGGCGTCGCCGACCACCACCCAGATGAACTGGTCCGGATCGATCACGGCGCGGGCGGCGGCGTCCATCTGGGCCGCCGTCAGGGCACGGGTGCGGCTGGACAGGGTCTCCTGATAGTCGTCGGGACGGCGATACAGGGCGTTGGAGCGCAGGGCTCCCAGGATCTGGGCCGAGGTCTCGAAGCCGCCGGCCAGCGAGCGGGTGTTGCCGTTGACGGTCTTTTCGCGCTCTTCCGGCGTCACGCCGTCGGGGCCGAGGAACCGCTCATACTGGGCGATCAGGGCCGCGATCGACTCGCCCGTCCGGTTGGCCTGGACCGGGGCGTTGACGATATAGGGCACCCGGTGTTCCAGGGCATTGGGGCCACCGCGTACGCCGTAAGACCAGCCTTTCGTCTCGCGAAGATCGGCGTTGATCCGTGACAGGAAGTCGGTCCCCAGGCTCGTGTTTGCCGCATTCAGCGTCAGCAGATCGTCGGTGCCCGACACCGGCAGAACCGCCCCGCCATAGATCAGCGACTGGGGCGACTGCGGCCGGTCGATCAGCACGATGCGCGCGCTCGAAGCCGGGATGGGGGCGTCGAAGGCCTTGGTGCCCTTCGCGGTCGCCGGCGCGCGCCAGTCGCCGAAGGCGGCTTCCAGCTGGGCCGTGACCTGGGCCAGGGGCAGGTCCGACACCACGAAGACCGTGGCATTGTCCGGCCGCACCCAGGCGTTGTGCTCGGCGACCAGATCGGCGCGGGTCAGGGCGCGGATCGTCGCCTCGTCGCCGGTGCCGGTGAAGGACCGGCCATAGGGGCTTTCGGCCCCGTACATGAGCGGAGGCAGGGCGCGGGCGGCGATGGCCCCCGGCTGGGTGCGCTCATTGGCCAGGCCCGACAGGCGCTGGGCCCGGATCCGCTCGACCTCCGACGGGGCGAAGGCGGGGTTGCGCACCATGTCGGACAGCAGGGTCAGGGACGGGGCCAGATTGGCCGTCACGGTCGACAGGGTGGCGGCCGTGCGGTCCATGGTGGCGGACAGGTTGATCGAGGCGCCGAGACGCTCCTGCGCCTCGGCCAGGGCGGTGGAATCGCGCGTCGTGGTGCCGTCGTCCATCAGGTCCAGCATCATCGCCTGGGCCCCCAGCCGGTCGGCGCGGTCGGCGGCGTAACCGGCATCGAACTCGACCGCCACCCGGGTGACCGGCACGGTGTCGACCCGGGCATAGACCACTTCCACGCCGTTCGACAGGCGGGCACGCTCGACATCGGGGAAGTCCAGATCGGGCACATCACCGATCGGCGGCATCTCCATCCGGGCCACGCGCTGAATCTCGGCGGCCGGAACCGGGGCGGCCCCGGACGGCGCAGCGGCGGCCTCGACATAGGCCTCACGATCGCCGGGCTCGATGGTGATCGAGGCGACGGGGCGGGTCAGCCATTTCTGCATCGCGGCCTGGACCCGGGCCGGGGTGACCGAGGCATAGGCCTCCAGTTCGCGCTTGTAGTGGTCGGGATCGCCCGCATACAGCTGGCCCTCGGCCAGGGTGGAGGCCTTGCCGTTGACCTGCTCAAGGCTCTGCACCAGACGCGAGACATAGCCGGTGGCGACGCGCGCCACCTCTTCCTCGCTGGGGCCGTTGGCAATCAGATCTGCCAGGATGGCGTCCATCCGCGCGCCCACGGCCGTGGCGTCCTCGCCGGGCTTCACATTGGCGGCCATCTCAAAAATCCCGACCCGGTGGTAGGCGTTCATATTGGCCAATACGGACACGGCCGTCTGGTCGCCGCGCACCAGCTGGTTGTCCAGCCTCGAGCTGGCCAGACCGCCGAGGATCTCGGCCCCGACCTGAAGCGGAACGGCGTCCGCGTCCAGCATGCCGGGCACGGCCCAGCTGCGCGTCAGCCGCGTGTTGGCGACCCGGTCCTTCAGGGTAACCGCGACCGGCGCGTCGAGGGTCGGCACCGCCGCCTGCGCCGGCGCATTGACGGGTCCGCGCGCGATCGGTCCGAAATAGCGGGTCATCAAAGTCCGGGCCGTGGCCTCGTCGATGTCGCCCGACAGCACCACCACGGCATTGTTCGGGCCATAGTTGTCGCGGAACCAGTTGCGCACCGTCTCGAGGCTGGCGGCGTCCAGATCGGCCATCGAGCCGATGGTCGAGTGGCGATAGGGGTGGCCCTCGGGGAACAGGACCTCCAGCTGGGTATAGGAGAACAGGCCGTAGGGCTGGTTGTCGCGCTGGCGCTTCTCGTTCTGGACCACCCCCCGCTGCAGATCCAGCACCGGCTGGCCGACCTCGCCCAGCAGATAGCCCATCCGGTCGCTCTCGAGGAACAGGGCCTGTTCCAGCGCCGGGGTCGGCACGGTCTGGAAATAGTTGGTGCGGTCGAACCAGGTCGTGCCGTTCAGATTGCTGGGCCCCAGGTTGCGCATCCGCCCCAGATAGCTGCCCGGCGCATTCTCCGACCCGCCGAACATCAGATGTTCGAACAGGTGGGCAAAGCCGGTCGATCCCGCCGGCTCGTCCTTGGAGCCGACATTGTACCAGACCGACACCGCGACCACGGGGGCCTTGCGGTCCTCGTGCACGATCACCGTCAGGCCGTTGTCCAGCGTGAAGCGCGACCACGGAATGTCGACCTCGGCCACCAGATCGGCCACCGGCGCGGCCGGCAGGTCCTGGGCCAGGGGCGCGGCGGCGGGGGCGACGGCGGGGCTCAGGGCCAGGGCCGGGGCGACCGGGGCCATGGCGGCCACAAGGGCGGCGAGGGAAACGAGACGAAGGCGCATGAAAACAGTCCTTTTCCTGGGGCGGCCAGACCTTAACGCCGTCCCGCCGGCTGGCAATCCGTCCGGCCGTCGCATTACCGAAACGTAACCCGGGTCGGTCGTGGGGGATGCTCCGATGTCCGCCCGGTGCCTGTCACGGACAGCAGAAAGGGCGGGCCCTTGCGGACCCGCCCTTCTGTTCGTCCCGGCTCGAGGCCGGGATGACAACCGGACTTCCTAGAAGTCCATGTCGCCCATGCCGCCCATGCCGCCGCCCATGCCGCCGCCGCCGGCACCGCCGCCCGACGACTTCTTCGGCGCGTCGGCCACGGCCGCTTCAGTGGTGATCAGGATGCCGGCCACGGAGGCGGCGTCCTGGAGAGCGGTGCGCACGACCTTGGCGGGGTCGATGACGCCGGCCTGGATCATGTCGACATACTCTTCGGTCTGGGCGTTGAAGCCCCAGGTGGCCGAGGGGTTTTCCAGCACCTTGCCGACCACGATCGAGCCTTCGACGCCGGCGTTCTCGACGATCTGACGGATCGGGGCCTGGATGGCGCGCCGGATGATGGCGATGCCGGCGGTCTGGTCGGCGTTGTCGCCTTTCAGACCTTCCAGGGCCTTGGTCGCCTTCAGCAGGGCGATGCCGCCGCCGGGGACGATGCCTTCTTCAACGGCTGCACGCGTGGCGTTCAGCGCGTCGTCGACGCGGTCCTTCTTCTCTTTCACTTCCACTTCGGTCGAGCCGCCGACGCGGATGACGGCCACGCCGCCGGCCAGCTTGGCCAGACGCTCCTGCAGCTTTTCCTTGTCGTAGTCCGAGGTGGTGTCCTCGATCTGCTTCTTGATCTGGCCGATGCGGGCCTCGATCGCGTCCTTCTCACCGACGCCGTCGACGATGGTGGTGTCGTCCTTGGTGATGGTGACCTTCTTGGCCTTGCCGAGCATGTCGATGGTGACGTTCTCGAGCTTGATGCCGAGGTCTTCCGAGATCACCTGGCCGCCGGTCAGGACGGAGATGTCCTCCAGCATGGCCTTGCGGCGGTCGCCGAAGCCCGGAGCCTTGACGGCGGCGACGCGCAGGCCACCGCGCAGCTTGTTGACGACGAGCGTGGCCAGGGCCTCGCCCTCGATGTCCTCGGCGATGATCAGCAGCGGACGGCCCGATTGCACGACGGCTTCCAGGATCGGCAGCATGGCCTGCAGGCTCGAGAGTTTCTTCTCGAACAGCAGGATGAGCGGCTCCTCGAGCTGGACCTCCATCTTGTCGGCGTTGGTGATGAAGTAGGGCGACAGGTAGCCGCGGTCGAACTGCATGCCCTCGACGACGTCGAGTTCGGTTTCAGCCGTCTTGGCTTCTTCGACGGTGATGACGCCCTCGTTGCCGACCTTTTCCATGGCCTTGGCGATCATGTCGCCGACCTCGGAGTCGCCATTGGCCGAGATGGTGCCGACCTGGGCGATCTCGGAGTTGGCGCTGACCTTGCGGCTGGAGGCCTTGATGTCGGCGAGGACGGCGGTGACCGCCTTGTCGATGCCGCGCTTCAGATCCATCGGGTTCATGCCGGCGGCCACGGCCTTGAGGCCTTCCTGGACGATCGACTGGGCCAGGACGGTGGCGGTGGTGGTGCCGTCACCGGCCTTGTCATTGGTCTTGGAGGCGACTTCCCGGATCATCTGGGCGCCCATGTTCTCGAAGGCGTCCTCGAGTTCGATTTCCTTCGCTACGGACACGCCGTCCTTGGTCGAGCGCGGGGCACCGAAGGACTTCTGGATGACGACGTTGCGGCCCTTGGGACCCAGGGTGACCTTGACCGCATTGGCCAGGACGTTGACGCCGCGAAGCATTTTTTCGCGGGCATCGGTGGAGAACTGTACTTGTTTGGCAGCCATCAGGCAGCTCCTTGAATAGGGGGCGAGGTAATAGGGTCGAGGGGCGAGTGAGGGGATCGGGGTCGGTGGCGGCGACTAGCGCTCGACCGTCGGCCCTCGACCCTCGCCCCTACTGAGCGTCAGCTCAGAGAACGCCGAGGACGTCCGACTCTTTCATGATGATCAGGTCTTCGCCTTCCAGCTTGACCTCGGTGCCCGACCATTTGCCGAACAGGATGCGGTCGCCGGCCTTCAGCTCGAGGGCGTTGACCTTGCCGCTCTCGTCACGGACGCCGGGTCCGACGGAGACGACTTCGCCTTCCTGGGGTTTTTCCTTGGCGGTGTCGGGGATGATGATCCCGCCCTTGGTCTTGGATTCTTCTTCCACGCGCTTGACCAGCACGCGATCGCCGAGGGGACGAAACGCCATCTGTGTGTTCTCCAATGAACCGTTCAAAGTGTCTGCGCCAGCGGCCCGGCGGCGACTTTGGCAGCCGCGTCGCCCGAGTGCTAACGTGAGGCTCAAGTAGGGAGAGGGCGCTGTGGCGTCAAGGCCGGCCGGCCCCGATGAACGGCCGATGAACGGCTTTCCGGGCCTCTGTTCAGGTCCGCTGTCGCATCAAAACGGTTCGCCGGTCGCTGTTCGGCCAAGGGGGTCGGACGGCAGGCTGGAGCCTCGGGAGGGCAAGCGATGAGACTGTTTCAACGGATCGCGGCGGGAGCCGTTGCACTGACCCTTGCTGCCGCCGCCCTGCCGGCTGCGGCCCAGAGCCATTACGGCAATCGCCATCAAGACCGGAATGACGACGGCGACGCCGTGGCCGGCCTGGTGGTCGGGGCGCTGGTCGGCGGAATCGCGGGCGCCGTCATTGGCGACGGCGACGATCGCTATGTCGCCGGGGGCGCGCTGGCCGGTGCGGCCCTGGGCGTGGCGGCGGCCAGCGATGGCGACAGCCGCAGCTATAACCGAAGCTACGGGAGCTCCAGCTACGGCTACAGCTATGGATCGCCATACGGCTACAGCTATGGAACCCCGTACGTCAGCAGCTACCGGGTTGACTGCGACTACTGGCGCGACGGACGCTGCTGGCGCAACCGGGGTCACTGGGAGCGCGAGAACGGGATCAACAGCCGCGACGGCTACAATCGCTATGAGCGGGGCATCCTCAGGGACGACCGGCGCGACTGGCGGTCCGATCGCCGGCATGATCGGTATGACCGCCGGGACGATCGCCGGGACGACCGCCGTGACCGGCGCTGGCGTAACCATTGACCGTCTGACGGGGCCTTCGGGCCCCGTCTCTACATCAGGCGGGTCATGAGGGCGGCGGTCGAGGGGTCGAGGGCCGGCGAGGGGCCGCCGGCCGCGACGTCGGACAGGATCGCCTTCGCCAGCACCTTGCCCAGTTCGACGCCCCACTGGTCGAAGCTGTTGATGTCCCAGATCACGCCCTCGACGAAGGTCTTGTGCTCATACAGGGCCAGCAGGGCCCCGAGAGTGGCGGGCGTGAGCCGCTCCATCACGATGGCGGTCGAGGGACGGTTGCCGGGGAAGGTCTTGTGCGGGGCCAGCCGGTCAGCCCCGGCGGCATCGGCCCCTGCGGCGATCAATTCCGCCCGGGCCTGATCCCCGGTCTTGCCCAGCATCAGGGCCTGACCCTGGGCGAGGGCGTTGGACCACAGAGGCGATTCCGGCGCATCGGCATGGGTGCGGGCCGCGATGACGAACTCGGCCGGAACGACCTGCGGCCCCTGATGGATCTGCTGGAAGAAGGCGTGTTGGCCGTTGGTGCCCGGCTCGCCGAAGACGACCGGGCAGGTCTGGCGCGTCACGGGCGTGCCGTCGCGGTGAACCCGCTTGCCGTTCGACTCCATCTCCAGCTGCTGCAGGAAGGATGGGAGGCGGCGCAGGGCATGGGCATAGGGGGCCACGGTGCGGGCCGGACGGTTCAGGCCGTCAACGTTGAACACCTGCGCGAGGGCCAGCAGGACGGGGGCGTTCTGCTCCAGAGGGGCCGAGACGAAATGGGCGTCCATGGCGGCGGCCCCGGACAGCATGGCCTCGAACACGTCCCAGCCCAGCGCGATGCCGCACGACAGGCTGACCGCCGACCACAGCGAATAGCGCCCGCCGACCCAGTCCCGGAAGGCGAACGTCCGGCCGCATCCGAAGGCCCCGGCCTTGTCCGGGGCGGCGGTGACCCCGATGAAGTGTTTCGTCATCCCGGCGGCCGGCAGGGTCGCCGCCAGCCAGGCCCGCGCCGCCTCGGCATTGGCCAGGGTCTCCTGGGTGGTGAAGGTCTTGGACACGACCACGACGAGGGTGGTTTCGGGATCCAGACCGGTCAGGGCCTCGGCCATGTCGCGCGGATCAATATTGGCGACGAACCGCAGGTCGATCGCCGGATCCAGCGGGCGCAGGGCGTCCCAGACCACCCGGGGGCCGAGGTCGGACCCGCCAATGCCGACATGGACGATGGCCCGGAACGGCTTGCCCGTGGCCCCCGCCTCGGCCCCCGACCGGACGGCGTCGGCATAGGCCCGCATGTCGGACCGCACGGCATCGACCTCGGCCGAGACGGATTCGCCGAGGGCCTTGAAGTCGGCCCCGGGGGCGGCGCGCAGGGCGGGGTGCAGCACCGCCCGCCCTTCGGTCAGGTTGACGGCTTCTCCGGCGAACAGGGCGGCGCGCCGGCCCTCGACGTCACAGGCCCGGGCCAGATCCAGACAAGCCTCGAAGCCCGCCCGGCTCCAGCTCTGTTTCGACAGGTCGAGATAGAGGCCGGCGGCCTCCACGCTCATCCGCGCCAGCCGGTCGGGGTCGGCGGCGAACTGGTCCACGATCCGGGTCTGTGCATCGCGCGCAGCGGCGGCATCGAAGGCGGTCCAGTGGTCGGTCATTGATCTTTTCCCCGGCAAGCAAGGTCTCGTTTACGGGTCAGGCCTAGACCGGTTCAATCGTGGATTCGCGAAAAGGCTAATTCCCATGTCCTGTGGCATCGCCCTCGCCGCCGCCCTGCTGTTGTCCGATCCGCATGTGGCGCTGGCCGCGGCCCAGCCGCCGGTGGCCGCCGGGGCCCCCGTTTCGGTGGCGGGCGAGCCCCTGTTCATCGATATCGTGGCCCGCTCCAGCGCCCTGAAGGCCGTGGTCGACGGCTGGAAGGGCACGCCCTCGGACTTCGACGGCTTCAAGGTCCGGGCCGCCGAACTGGCCGCCCTCGATCTTCAGGCGCATCTGATCCTGAAGGAACGCGGCACCGACGGGGACCTGACCTGTATCCTGCGCGGCATCTCCGAAGACATTCCGCTGAAGGTCGAGGCCGTCGAGCGCGCCGCGACCCCGCAGGACCGGGCCACGGCGCTGGGCGAACTGTCCTATCTGCTGAACGACAATGTCGAGGTCATTACGGCCCCGCCGCAACCGGCCGCCTGATCAGGCGGCGTCGGGGTATTTGATCGAGCAGCCATAGGGCGGCGCAAAGGCCGTCCGCACTGGCCTTTCGGCGGAGACGTCCTCCAGCGCGGCGCGGACGAAGCTGGTTGCCCCCTCCAGATCCTCGACCTTGTTGGTGGGGCGGTCGTCGATGCCGCCGGAGAACAGGATCCGCCCCTCGCCATCGATCACCCGCATGTCGGGCGTGGTCAGTGCACCATAGGCCTTGCCCACCGTGCCCTCGGGATCAAGCAGCAGATGGGTCGAGGCGGCGGTGTTGCGGGCCTTCCACGCGCGGGCGTCCTCGCCCTCGACATAGCCCTGTTTGCCGGGGGCCGAGGAGATGATGGTCAGCCAGACGACGCCGTCGGCCGTGGCGTCCCGCTGCAGGGCCTGCATGGCCCCGGTGTAGTGTTTCTGGACATAGGGGCAGCCCTCATTGGTCCATTCGATCACGACGGTCCTGCCGCGGAAATCGGCCAGCGAGCGCTGGACGCCGTCTGCGTCCATGAGGGTGAAGGCGGGGGCGAGGCCGGGCGTGGTGGCGGGGGCGGCGGCCGGGGTGGCGGACGCTTCGGTCGCGGGGGCCGGGGCCTCGGCCTGCTGGCAGGCGGACAGGGTCAGAACGACGGCAGCGGTCATGAGGGTCAGGCGGATCATGGTCGTCTCCTTCAGGGTCCGGGGCGGTTCAGGGGGTGGGGGTCTCCAGGGCGTCGATGACGACCCCCTCGGTCAACAGTTGCGGCAGGATGCGGGGCGTGTCGGCCCCGGGCGCATAGAGCAGATACAGGGGGACGCCCGAGCGGCCGTGGCGTTCCAGCTCGCGGGTGATGGCGTCGTCGCGCCGGGTCCAGTCGCCGACCAGATAGACGGCGTTGGACGCTTCCAGCGCTGCGGCCAGGCGGGGCGAGGACAGGGCCGTGCGCTCGTTGATCTTGCAGGTGACGCACCAGTCGGCGGTGAAGTTGACCAGAACCGGCCGGCCCTGCGCCTGCGCGGCCGCCACGGCCTCCGTCGACCAGGCAGCCGACGAGAGGGCCGTGGCGGAGGCGTCAGCCCCCACAGCCCCGGCAGGCGAGCGGACGGCGAAGACGACCAGCGCCGTGCCCAGCGCAAGGGCGAGCGCCCCGGTGACCGCCGGCGCGACGCCCTTGCGGTCGATCGCGCGGTCGGCCTGGGCGAGACCGAACAGCCACAGGGCGAAGGCGAGGGTCAGGGCGGACGCCAGCAGCAGGGCGAGGCCCTCGGCCCCGATCTGACGCGAGAAGACCCAGACCAGCCAGAGGGCCGCGCCATACATGGGGAAGGCCAGAACGCCCTTGAGCCGGTCCATCCACGGACCCGGGCGGGGCAGGCGGCGCAGCAGGGCGGGCGACAGGCTGACGGCCAGATAGGGGAGGGCCAGACCTAACCCCAGCATCAGGAACACCGCGAGTGCCATGGGGGCGGGCATCAGCAGGGCGACGCCCAGGGCCACGGCCATGAAGGGGGCGGTGCAGGGGGCGGCCACGACCACGGCGAGGACCCCGGTGAAGAAGGCCCCGACGCCGCCCGGCAGGCGCGACAGGGGGCCGGTGCCGGCCAGGCCCTGAACGCCCGCCCCGACATGGAAGACGCCGGACAGGTTGAGGCCGACCGCCAGCATCAGCAGGGCGAGGGCGGCAATGACGGCGGGGGACTGGAGCTGGAAGCCCCAGCCGATCGCCTGACCGCCGGCGCGCAGGGCCAGCAGCAGGCCTGCGAGGAGGAGGAAGGTGGCCAGAACGCCGGCGAGGAAGGCAAGGCCGTCGCGGCGGGCCTCGGCGGGATTATGGGCCGAGGCGGCGAGCGACGCGGCCTTCATGGCCAGGATCGGAAAGACGCAGGGCATCAGGTTCAGGATCAGTCCGCCCAGCAGGGCGAAGACCATGGCCTGGACGAAGCCGGTCCAGTCGATCGGGCCGGTGGCGGCCGGGTCGTCGGTGGGCTCCAGCGTCCCGCCGCCGGTGGTGCCCGGCAGGGCCGGCCCCGGGGTCGCCTCGATCTCCCAGGCCCCGTTGTCGGTGACCAGAACCCCGGCCAGCGTCCCGGTGAGGCCGGCGGTCGTGGCTTTGCCGCCGGCGGTCAGGGTGAGCGTCAGACCGTCGGGCCCCCTCTGGCCCGGCTGGGGGGCGGCATGGGCGATGATGCCGGCCTCGAACGGAAAGAAGACGGCGCGTTCGGGGGCGGATCCGGCCAGCGGGCCGCCGGCGAGGGACAGGGTCAGGGCCGTTCCCTGAAGGGCGTAGCGGGCGGTGATGCCCGCCGGGCGGGGCGCGGTCTCGACAATGCGCTGGATGGCCGGGCCGTGGACCGGCTCCAGCGGAGCCGCGCCCGCGCGGACGGGCAGGTTGAGGGTGAGGGTCAGCTCATCCGGCACGCACATCTCGTCGCTGCACACCAGAAACAGGGCGCGCACGCTGAGCGGCAGGTTCGAGCCGGGACGGGCATCGGCGGGGATGTCGACCGGGACCGGCAGATAGACGGTGCCCGAATAGCCAAAATTCATCAGCGACTGCAGCCGCTGGCGCTCGGGCACCGGCCAGACGATGTCGCCGGCGCGGACCCCCGTGGGCAGGGTCCAGTTGAGGGTGGTGGCCCCGCCGGAATCGCCGGGATTGCGCCAGTAGGTGTGCCAGCCCGGCTGGATGGCCTGACGCACGGCGACCAGGGCGGTGGAGCCGGGGGCCACCCAGGCGCTCATGGGCACCAGTTCGGCCTCGATCCGCTCCGTGCGCTGGATGGCGGCGTCGCTGACGGGCAGACGGCTGATCGCGGGCGTGGCCGTGGCACCCGGGGCGACGAGGAACAGCAGGCCGAACACAAGAAGGATCAGGCGGGGCATCAGGCTCTCGGTGGCGAACGCCTGATCTCTAGCGATCTTCGGCCGGGTACGCCACGGACGCGCGGTCGCGGCCGATGGCGGGTTCCGGTGCGCAGCCTAGCTCATGGCGGCCGTGATCGAGGTGACGACGCGGGTGAACAGGCCGCCCAGGCTGCCGGCGAAGAGCTGTACGGCGCTGACGATGGCCAGGAAGATCATGGCGAGGATCAGCCCGTATTCGATCGCGGTGGCTCCGCTCTCGTCCCTGATCCAGCGGTGAAACAGCGTCTTCATCGAACCTTTCCGGACCCGTTAGAGAAGGTCCCGCAACCAGGCCACCAGAGGCGCGTCGGCGGGCGGCATGGGATAGTCCGAAAGACGTTCCGGCTTCACCCAGGCCAGGGCGGCGTGCTCGCGCTGAACGACCACGCCGGACCAGCGGCGGCACAGATACAGTGGCATCAAGAGGTGAAATGAATCGTAAGCGTGGCTGGCGAAGACAAACGGAGCCAGACAGGATTCGCTTACACTGATTCCCAGCTCCTCGTGCAGTTCCCGGATCAGGGCCGCCTCGGGGCGTTCGCCGGGTTCGACCTTGCCGCCCGGAAACTCCCACAGGCCGGCGAGCGCCTTGCCTTCGGGGCGTTTGGCGATGAGGATCCGGCCATCGGGATCGATCAGGGCGACGGCGACCACGAGGACGACGGGCAGGGCGGGTTCAGGCATGCCCGCCCATACCGCCCCGCGTAACCGCTCTGCAATCATTGGTCACACACTGTGGCCGCGGTGTCCTTGCGGACCCCGTCCGTCATCGGGCAAGACGTTTTGCTTTCGTTCCGCCGACGCCCGGCGGCTTTCCGGCTCCAGAGAGCGCGCGCGTGGTCATGGCTCCTTCGTCCCTGTCAGACACCCTCTCGAGCCCTGAGATCCAGGCGTTCGCGAGCGGGTTTCCGGTTCTGGTCCTTCATCTGACGGTGACGTTCGGCCTGCTGGGCGCGGGGGCGGTCGTCTATGCCCTGCTGACGCCGTGGAAGGAGATCACCCTGATCCGCCAGGGCAATTCTGCCGCGAGCGTGGCCTTTGGCGGGGTGTTGCTGGGCCTGGCCATTCCGCTGGCGGTGTCGATGTCGGTCTCGACCTCCAGCCGCGACATTCTGTTGTGGGGGGTCGCCACCCTGGTGCTGCAGCTTCTGGCCTTCCGGATCGTGGACCTGGTCCTGACCGGCCTGCCGCAGCGCATCCAGGAGGGCGAGGTCTCGGCCGCCGTGCTGCTGGTGTCGGCCAAGCTGGCGACGGCGCTGATCCTTGCCGCCGCCCTGACCGGCTGAGCCGGGCGGCCATGCGGTTTCCCCGTCCTCCGGACTGGCTGATCTATTCCAGCGTGGTCTTCGCCCTTGTGCTGGGGTCGCTGAGCCGGCGCGAGAACGCGGACGCCCCGCCCGCCCCGCCGCCCCCGGACGCGCTGGAGGGGGCCCTGCTGGGCCCGATTACCCCGTTTGATCCCTCCGTCACGGTCACCACCCCGGACATCCCGTTCCAGCCCTCGGCGGGCACCGCCTTTTCCATCGCCGGTCAGGGGCGCTGGCTGACCGCGCGCCACGTGGTCGACGGGTGTCGCCAGCCGGCGCTGGTGGTCGGCGGGGGGCGGGCCGTCGCTGCGGACGTGCGCCTGTCGCCCCGCGCCGATATCGCCCTGCTGATCACCGCCGGCGGGCCACCGGCCCTGCCCGTGACCACGACGACCCCGCTGACGGTGGGGCAGAGGGCCTTTCATGCCGGCTTTCCGCAGGGGCGACCCGGCGAGGTGACCTCCCGGCTTCTGGGGCGCGAGACGCTGAAGGTGCGGGGGCGGGGTGAGCGGGACGAGCCGGTTCTCGCCTGGGCCGAGGTGGGGCGGACACTGGGGCTGGAGGGGACGCTGGCCGGGCTGTCTGGGGCCCCGGCGCTGGACCGGCGCGGCCGGGTGGTGGGCCTGACCATCGCCGAGGCCCCACGCCGGGGCCGGATCTACACGACCTCCCCCGACACCCTGGGCCCCGCCATCCGGGGCGAGCAGCGGGCGGGCGAGCTCCTTCTCGGCGAACCGGTGACGATCGACAACTATGGCCGTGTCGCCGACGACATGCGCCGGGACCTGCGCATCGCCCAGGTGGTCTGCCTCAGTGCCTGACCGGACCGCATGAGCCTGCCGGTCGATCCCCACCTGTATCTGGTCTTTCTGGGGGTCATGGCCGTGCTGGCCGTGACGCCGGGCCCGGCCAATCTGTTTGCGATCGCAACCGGGGTGGAGCGCGGGCACCGCGCCGTCCTGCTGGCAGTGCTGGGCATGAATCTGGCGACGCTGGTGTGGTTCGGGGCGGCGGCCCTGGGCCTCGGGGCCCTGGTGGCGGCCTTTCCGGCGGTGTTCCGGTGGATGGCTGTGGCCGGAGCGGCCTATGTGGCGTGGCTGGGGCTGTCCGCCCTGGGCAAGGCCCTTCGTTCGCCCCCCGCTGCGGCCGAGGCGGCCGCGCCCCGCATCCAGCCCCGACGGCCGGCCTTTCTGGATGGCTTCCTGGTGCAACTGTCCAACCCCAAGGCCATCCTGTTCTTTACCGCCGTCCTGCCCCCGTTCCTCGATCCGGACCGGCCCGCCGCGCCACAGCTGGGCCTTTTCGCGGCGGCCGTCATTGGCATGGACGTCCTGACCATGAGTGCCTACGGTCTGGGTGGTGCCGCCCTCGCGGAACAGCTGGACCGACCGGATTTCGCGCGGATCTTTGGCCTGGTCGTCGGCTGCCTTCTGCTGGCGGCTGCTGTTCTGATTGTTACGCGATTATAGAGACTTGTAACATTCGGAACCCTCGCCGTTCATGTCCCGTTCAGCTAGGCTAACCCATCTTCCGCTCTCCTTCCGGAGCCACCCATGAAACCTTCCTTCAAAGCCTGTCTCGTGGTCGCCGCCGCCGTGACGTTGTCGGCCTGCGCCACCTCCACCGCCTATGCCCCCGCCGGGTTCAATGGCCAGCGCGGCGGCTATGCCGAGCAGCGACTGGAGAGCGATCGCTACAACGTCAGCTTCTCGGGCAATTCGGTGACGTCCCGCGAGCAGGTGGAGATGTCGCTCCTGCTCCGCGCTGCCGAACTGACAACCGAGAACGGCTATGACTGGTTCTCGACCGTGAACCGGGCCACCGACCGTGACACCCGTTTCCAGACCCTCAGCGATCCGCTCTACAGCCGTTACGGGCCCTACTGGGGTCCGTCGTGGCGCTACTACGGGTACGGTCGCTGGAGCCGCTGGAATGATCCCTTCTGGGGTCGTCCCGACTTCGACATCCGCCAGGTCGACCGCTATGAGGCCACCGCCGAGATCGTGATGGGGCGTGGACCCAAGCCCGCAGGTGACGCCAATGCGTTTGACGCCCGCGAGGTGATCTCCAACCTGTCCGGCCGGGTAACCCGGCCGCAATAGCCCTTCAGGGGCGGAGGGGTCAGTCGGACCCTTCCGCCTCCGACGGTCCGGCAGAGGCCATCGCCGGAGTGCCAGCAGGCGAGACATAGTCCGCCATGGCGTCGAACTCGCTCAGGAAGACGCCCCGCAGGGGATCGGTCTCCATGATGACCTCGTGTTTGGCTCCCTCGACCTCGACATAGCGGCCACGGCCGAGGCGTTTGGCGGCCCAGCGATTGGTCTGTTTCCACACCAGGCTGTCGTCGCCCGCCTGGACGATGGTGCACGGGATCGTGACGGATTTCAGGGCCTTGAGCTTCAGCGAACGCTCGCCGGCGTCGATGCCGAAGGCCAGCCAGCCCCACGTCGGACCGCCGACGGCCAGATGCGGGCAGGCGTAGAGCTGCTGACGCCACATTTCGTAGCGGCCCTCGTCCGACGTCAGGGCGTTCGTCTCGAACGTATGGTCGAAGGGATCGTCGGGATCATCGAGCACGAAATCCCCGGCCTTGCCGTGGCGAACATTCCACCGCACGGCCAGCTTGACCGACCACATCGACCGCTTGCCGGTCTTGATCCGCAGCATCGGGCTGGACAGGACGGCTCCGGCGAACCGGGATTCTCCCGACTCAAGCGTCAGCAGGTTCAGAACCCCGCCCATCGAATGACCGACCATCATCCACGGGCGGGGGGCCCGGCTCTCGAAGGCCTCGAGCAGGCGCGAATAGTCGTCGAGAAACTCCTCGACCGCCCGGGCGTGGCCCTTGAGACGATCCGGAAGCAGACGCGCTGACAGGCCCTGGCCGCGCCAGTCGTGGGCCAGCACGCACCAGCCGCGTGCCAGCAGATTGCCGATCAGTTCGAAATATTTCTCGATCGGTTCGCTGCGGCCGGGGCTGAGCACAACCGTCCCGCGCGGGGGTTGGGCCACCAGGGTCGAGGGGGTCCAGAAGGCGGCCCGAAGACGCAGTCCACCGGCCCCCCGAAACCATTCCCCCTCGCCTCCGGGCGGGGAAGAGGCACCGGGCACACCCATCAGGGGGGCATTGGCAGCAAAGGCAGCGGCGCGGTTCACTCGGGTTTCCTGAACTTCAAGGTCATGCGATCGCTCTCGCCGATCGCGCGGTATTTGGCGGAGTTGAATGTCGGATCCGGCACTTCGCCCTGGGGGGCCGTCAGCAGGCGCGGCGGCAGGGTTTCGACGCCGAACGGGTGGTCCTTGGTGTCCTCGGGATTGGCGTTGATTTCGGACGCCGCGACGAAGATGAAGCCGGCCTCGGCGGCCAGTTGTTTGACGAAGGCTTCCTGGACATAGCCATTGGCCGCCGCCGGATCCTGATCCTCATCCGGGGCCAGCCGGTGCTGTTCGACCCCGAGGATACCCCCCGGTTTGAGCGCCGCCCATGCGTCTGCAAAGGCCTTCTCGGCGATGCCGGCCGCCATCCAGGCGTGAATGTTGCGCATGAACAGGGCCAGGTCGGCCGTCCCGGCCGGAGCCACCGGTCCGGTCGTGGCCCCGAACTGGCTGAACTGGACCTCGCCGTAGAGCCTCCGGTTGTCGCCGAAACGGCGCTCGAAATTGGCATTGAGCGCAGCCTGGGCCGGGTCGGCCCCGGGGCCGTTGGCGAAGCCCGCCGCATAGTAGGTCCCCTCACCCTCGTTCAGATACGGAGCCAGGATCTCGGTGTACCATCCGCTGCCGGGCCAGAAGTCGACCACGGTCATGGTCGGCTGCAGGCCAAAGAACCTCAGGGTCTCAAGCGGGTGGCGGAAGGCGTCGCGCGGCTGGTCAGCAGCCCGCCACGCGCCGGCAATGGCCCACTCCAGGGACCCTTCCGGCGGACCGGCCGGGGCCCCCGGCTCCGCGACCTCGGCTTCGTTCCGCCCACAGCCCGCAAGGCCGGCGAGCGCCGTCACGCCGGCCAGCACCATCCGACGTGAAGGACGCTTCCATGCGATCGGATCCGGGTCCTGTCTCACTGTTTCCCGTCCCGCCGTCACCACGAAAACCCGACTGCTCCGCACCCGGCCCGGATAGAGAGGTTCGCCCGGGCCGTCAAAGCCCCGCTTCAGGCCGGCTTGCGGAACCGCAGGGTCATCCGGTCGCTCTCGCCGATCGCGTCGAACGCGGCCCGCTCCGCTTCGGTCAGGGGCGTGGTCCGGCCCGTCGTGGCCCCGGCGGCCGGGGCGCTGGTGCGCACGGGCGGCAGGGTCCAGACCCCGAACGGATGGTCGCGGTCATCGCGGGGGTTGGCATTGATCTCGCTGCGGGCGTCCAGCACGAACCCGGCCGCCTCGGCGGCCTTGATGACATAGCTTTCAGAGACATAGCCGGTCGAGGCCGTCTGGTCGGGGTTGGAGCCCTCGACCGCGCGGTGCTGTTCGATGGCCAGGACGCCACCGGGCTTCAGGACCTGGAAGAAGGCCTGCATGAAGGGCTCGGTCCGGCCCGCGCGGTGCCAGTTGTGGAAGGCGCGGGCAACCAGAACCATGTCGGCGGTTCCGTCCTCGACGCCCATTTCGGCCGGATTTGCGACCGGCACATAGCGGCCGCCGGTGGCGGCGGCATAGGGCTGGAGGATGGCGGTCCACCAGCCGGCCCGGCCCGGCGCGATCTCGACCACGGTCTGGCCGGGGGTCAGACCCCAGAAGGTCAGGCTTTCATAGGGGTGACGAAACTGGTCCCGGGCCACATCGGCGGCCGGGCGGGTCGACGCGGCGATCGCCGCCTGGAGGGCGGTGTCTTCCTGCAGGACCGGCGGCGTGGCCGAGACCTGGGCGGACCCGGTCGCTTCCGTCGAGGCCTGGCAGGCCGTGGCGAGTGTAGCCGTCAGGGCGAGGGTCCCGAGGAGGGCGAGTTTCGAGGCGCGCATGGTCAGCTCCGGCGTTGACAGGGTTAGCGGCACCTTAAGGACGGGGCGGGCCGGGGCAAGTGAAGATCCCGCGACCGGGAGGGACTTGACGCCGCAACTGCGGCTCCCAAATTCACATCCGGGAGTGCCGGTTTCGGGCTCCCTCGACCTGGACGGAGCCTTTCGGGGGCCGGACGGGCCGAACCCATCGTCATCCCGGGTCATAAAGCGCGGGGTGGCTCCATCTTGCTGATGATCAGGAGATCGACATGCGTACCATCGACTTTACCCCCCTGTACCGCTCCGCCGTGGGCTTTGACCGTCTGGCCGGGCTGCTGGAAAGCGCCGCGCGCACCGGTCAGGAAACCGGCTGGCCGCCCTACAATATCGAGACGACGGGCGAGAACGCCTACCGGATCGAGATCGCCGTGGCCGGCTTCAAGCCCGACGAGCTGACCCTCGAGGTCAAGGAGAACCTGCTGACCGTCACCGGCCGCAAGACGGCCAATGACGATGCCGGCGCGAACCGGACCTATCTGCACCGCGGCCTGGCCGAGCGCGACTTCGAGCGGCGCTTCCAGCTGGCCGACTATGTCGTGGTCACGGACGCGAGCCTCGACAACGGGCTTCTGGCCGTCAGCCTGAAGCGCGAACTGCCCGAGGCGCTGAAGCCACGCCGGATCGAGATCTCGACCGGCTCCGCCAAGCCCCTGATCGAGGGCAAGGCCGCCTGATCGGTCCGGCAGACGAAACCGGAGGAAGGGGTGGCGGTCGCCGCCCCTTCTTTTGGCTCAGATGGTGAGCAGGCCCTGCTCGGCGAGGGCGTCGGCCAACTCGCCCGGCGCGGTCCACAGACGAGTATAGCCCGCCTCGCCCAGACGTTTCAGCTCGGTCACCAGATCGGCGCGGGCCGAGGCGGCGAACCGGGCATCGAACCCGGCCCCGTCCTGGCTGATCCGGACCATGGGTCGGCCGGTCTCGAGCCGGTGCAGGAAGCCCTCGCACAGCACACCGGCCTCGGCCTTCATCAGCCCGGTCTCGATCTGCAGCCCCGCCTGACGCAGGCGCTCGGTGCCGCGGCCGGAGGCGAAGGGGGAGGGGTCTAGAGCGGCCACCACGACCCGGCTGACCCCTGCCTCGACCAGCACATGGGCGCAGGACGCGCGACCCGAGGAGCGGGCCCCGCAGGGCTCCAGCGTGACATAGGCCGTCGCCCCCGACAGGTCGGTGCCGGCGGCAGGCACGGCCTGTTCCTCGGCGTGGGGGCGTCCTCCCGGGGCCGTCGCGGCCTCCGAGAGGACCATGCCGTCGCGCACGATCACACAGCCCACGGCCGGGTTCGGCCAGGTCTCGCCCATGCGGGCCAGGGCCAGGTCGATGGCCCGCCGCATGAAGGCGGCGTCGTCGCTCACGCGGCGACCGGCAGGGGCTGGGCGCGGGCGTCGTCCAGATAGCGGGCGGTGACGGGCTTGAGGTCCGCGTCGAGGTCGATCTCCAGGGGATTACCGGTCGGGATCTCGACGCCGACGATCCGGTCGTCCGGCACGCTGAACAGGTGTTTGACGATGGCCCGGAGGGAGTTGCCGTGGGCGGCGACCAGCACGTCCTCGCCGGCGCGCAGGCGGGGGGCGATGGCGTCGTTCCAGTAGGGCAGGACCCGCTCAAGGGTCAGTTTGAGGCTTTCGGTGTCGGGGATGGTCTGGCCGGCGTAGCGGGGATCGGCCGTGAAGTCCCACTCGCTGCCGGGAGCCATCGGCGGGGGCGGAATGTCATAGCTGCGGCGCCAGACCTTCACCTGGTCCTCGCCGTGCTTCAGGGCGGTCTCGGCCTTGTCCAGACCGGTCAGGCCGCCGTAGTGGCGCTCGTTCAGCCGCCAGTCCTCGATCACCGGGACATCGGTCATGCCGGCGGTCTGAAGGGCCAGGGCCCCGGTCCGTTTCGCCCGGGTGAGGACCGAGGTGAACAGGACGGCGGGGTGGAAGCCGGCGTCCGCCATCAAGGTGCCGCTGTGCCGGGCCTGGGCCTCACCCTCGGCTGTCAGGTCGACGTCGACCCAGCCGGTGAAGCGGTTTTCCAGATTCCACTGGCTCTGGCCGTGGCGCAGCAGGATGAGGCGGGGCATGGGGAGGCACTCTCTTGAAGACGGCCCTCCGGGGTAGGGCGCGGCTCCGCGAGGGTCAAGCGCCGCAGGCGGCCGCCCGGATCAGGTCGATCGACAGGCCCTCGCCCTGCCAGACCTCGCCAAAGGCCGTCACGCCGTCGCTGGACTGGACGACGAGGGCGAGGCCCAGATCGGGCAGGAGGAAGTTGCGGACCTGGACCCCGCCGATCTCGCCATAGCGCTCCACCAGCCGGGTCTGGCCGATGCATGCGCCGAGATCCGGTGAATAGGACCAGACGCCAAGGGCGGCGAAACCGGCGGCGGGATCGCCATTCCACATTTCCGCGCGCGAGGCGGGCGAGATCAGCGCTCCTTCCATCAGGGCGGCGTCGATCCGCAGCAGGGCCTCGGTCGTCCCGTAAAGCCCCCCGGCCGGTCCCCAGGCCGCCGGATCGACCCGGGGTTCGGGCTGGCCGTTGGTCCGGGCTTCGGACCGGGGCCCGGACGGCACGGCCACGGGCCCCAGCCCCAGCGGCGCGACCAGGCGGTCCCGGATCAGGTCGGCGTAGGTCTGGCCGCTGACCGCTTCCAGCACGGCCCCCAGCACCCAGTAGTCGCAGTTGTTGTAGGCGAAACCCGTGCCCGGTGCCGCGCGCGGCGGACCCTCGCAGACCGGGCGCCAGTCCTGCGCCTGCTGGTAGAGGTCGGGCATGCCGTCGGCGTCGAGATCCGGGCTCGCGTCGGGATCGGCCAGACCCGAGGTGTGGCTCAGAAGATGCCGGATCGTGATCCCTTCGCCGTTCACCGGCCAGTCGGGCAGAGAGTCGGCGAGGGGAGCGTCCAGCGCCAGCCGGCCCTCGTCCACCTGCTGCAGCACCAGCAGGGTGGTGATCATCTTGGACACCGAGGCCCAGCGCCATGGGGCGTCGGCCCTGCGGTCGTCGCTGGCGCCGACCGCGAAAGCGCCCGCCCGCGAGACCCCGAACACGCCGCTGTAATCCCCGGACTCCGCCAGCCGGGCCCGCATCGCTTCGAGGCCGTCCGCCGCTGTCTGGGCCCGGACCGGGGCCGCACAGATCAGGACGAGGGCGGCCATGGCCGCGACTCCAGAGAGCTTCAACGTCTTCCTCCGCTATCCTGCGCCCCCGCTGTGGCAGCCCTACCACAGGTCGTGCGTTGTTGTCCGGCAACCGGCGTGCGGCTATACCGCCGATCCGTCAGGACCTCCCCCCTTCAAGGACATCACCATGCCCAAGCCCCGTCAGGATCTGGTCCCGAACACCTTCGAGTTCGAGACCATCGCGCTGGTGAAACCCACCGGGTTTCGTGAGTACGACGCCCGCTGGATCCTGGAGAAGGAGATCAACCTGCTGGGCATCCAGGCGCTGGGGCTGGCGCTGGCGACCTATGTGCATGAGACGGGGGTGCAGCCGCGCATCGTGGTCGGCCATGATTTCCGGTCCTATTCCCTGACCGTGAAACAGGCCCTGATCCTCGGCCTGCTGGAAGGCGGGATGGAGGTGCTGGACATCGGCCTGGCCCTGTCGCCCATGGCCTATTTCGGCCAGTTCGCGCTGGAGGCCCCTTGCGTGGCCATGGTGACCGCCAGCCACAACGAGAACGGCTGGACCGGGGTCAAGATGGGCACCAATCCGCCCGTCACCTTTGGCCCCGAGGAGATCGGCCGGCTGAAGGAGATCGTGCTGTCGGGCACCGGCGTGGCCCGGCCCGGCGGACGGCTGGAGCGGGTCGAGGATTTCCGCGAACGCTACTGGGACGAGGTGGTGGGCGAGATCAAACTCAGCCGTCCGCTCAAGGTCGTCTGCGCCACCGGCAACGGCACGGCCGGGGCCTTCGCACCCGAGGCCCTGCGGCGGATGGGGGCCGAGGTCATCGAGATGGACGTCGAGCTGGACTGGACCTTCCCCAAATACAATCCCAACCCCGAAGACCACGCCATGCTGATGCAGATGGCCCAGCGGGTGCGCGAGACCGGGGCCGACCTTGCCCTGGGCTTTGACGGCGACGGCGATCGCTGCGGCGTCGTCGATGACACGGGCGAGGAGATCTATGCCGACAAGATCGGCCTGCTGCTGGCCCGCGACCTGTCGGCCCTGCATGCCAATGCGACCTTCGTCGTCGATGTGAAGTCGACCGGCCTGTACAAGACCGACGAGGTCCTGAAGGCCAATGGCGCGACCACGGTCTACTGGAAGACCGGCCACAGCTATATCAAGCGCAAGACTGCCGAACTGGGGGCGCTGGCCGGGTTCGAGAAGTCGGGGCACTTCTTCCTCGCGAAGCCGATCGGCCGGGGCTACGACGACGGTCTGGTGGCCGCGGCCGCCGTGCTGCAGATGCTGGACCGCAACCCGGGCAAGCGGCTGTCGGCGCTGAAGGCGTCACTGCCGGACGCCTGGACCAGCCTGACCATGTCGCCGCACTGCGACGACGAGATCAAATACGACGTCCTCGCCAAACTGGTCGCCGAGTACGAAAAACTGGGGGCCGAGGGTGGCTCGATCCTGGGCCGCAGGATCGTCGAGGTCATCACCGTCAACGGTGCGCGCGTGCATCTGGAGGACGGGTCGTGGGTGCTGGTTCGGGCCTCCTCGAACAAGCCGGAACTGGTCGTGGTGGTCGAGTCGATGAGGTCGGCCGAGGACATGCGCGACCTGTTCCACAAGGAGGTAAAGCCCCGCCTCGCCCGCCATCCCGAGATCGGGGCCTACAATCAGGAAATCTGAGGCCGCCGTCATTTGACCCCGCCCGGTCGCCGGTGCATCAGGCGCGGCGACGGCGGGGAGATCGCGTGGCAGCAGACATCGACAGGGTTGCCATCGTCGGCGGCGGCTTTTCCGGCACCATGCTGGCGGCCCGGCTGGCCGAGCGGGGCGTGGCCTCGACCCTGATAAACCGGACCGGAGACTTCGGGCTGGGCGTCGCCTATGCGACCCCGTTCGACGGCCATCTGCTGAATGTCCGCTCGGGCCGGATGAGCGCCCGGGCCGACCAGCCCGATCATTTCGTGCGCTGGCTGGAGCGCCATCATCCGGCCCTGGCCGACCCCGACGGGTTCGCGCCGCGTCGGGTGTTCGGGCTTTATGTCCGCGACCGGCTGGAGGGGGTCGAGACGGCCTGTCCGGGCCAGATCCGCCGGGTCGTGGGCGATGTGACGGCGATCGAGGCCGAGGGCGTGCATCTGGCCGACGGCACCCGGTTGCCGGCGCGGGCCTTGGTGTTGGCCACCGGCAATCCGGCCCCCCGTACGGCGGAGGCCGGGGGCTCACTCCGCATCCTGCCCGACCCGTGGGCCCCCGGGGCGCTGGAGGCGATCGGGGCCGATGACGACATCCTGATCGTGGGTACGGGCCTGACCATGGTCGATATGGTGCTGAGGCTGGAAGCCGGCGGCTGGCGGGGCCGGGCGACGGCCCTGTCGCGACGCGGCCTGATGCCCCGCGCCCATGGCGAGCGCCCCGATCCGGTCCTGACCCCGACCGAAACCCTGTTGTCGGCCCCCCTGTCACGGCGGCTGGGCGAGGCGCGACGGCTGGCGCGGGACCATGGCTGGCGCGAGGTGATGGAGGGTCTGCGGCCGATCACGGCGACGCTGTGGGCGGCGGCCGATCTGGCCACACGACGCCGGATCGTCCGGCACCTGAGGCCGTACTGGGACGTGCATCGCCACCGGCTGGCCCCCCGCGTCGCCGCGGTTATGGACCGGCTGGTGAGCGAGGGCCGGCTGACGGTGGTGGCCGGACGGGTGCGTGACATCTCCGCCGATGATCAGGCCGTGCGGCTGGACTGGCGTCCACGTCAGGGCCCGGCGCAAGCGCCCCTGACAGCCGGCTGGCTCATCGACTGCACCGGGCCGGGCCATGCACCGGCCGCCGACCCCCTGACCGGCCCCCTGCTGGCCAGCGGCCGGGCCCGGCTGGATCCGCTGAAACTGGGTCTGGATCTGGATCCCGCTGGCCGGGTGCTGGGGGCGGACGGCCGGGCCGACCCGGCCCTGTTCGTCCTGGGGCCCCCCGCCCGCGCCGCCTTCTGGGAGACGATCGCCGTGCCGGATATCCGCAAGCGGATCGAGGATGTGGCGGCGGCTCTCGCCTAGCGGTAGGCCCCGGTCCGCAGGTTGATGCCGTATTCGACACTGGCCTTCAGGGCCGAGAGCATCTGGGACCAGCCCATACAGTTGCCATAGGAGGCCTTGAGCCCCGTCGGCGTCTCGCGCCAGCCTTCCTCGGCGATGCGGACCAGGGTGCGGGCTCCGTCGTCCAGCGGCGCGAAGGTCATGGTGACCGTGGTCATGTATCCGGCCGCGACCACCGGGTCCGCGTCGGCGGGGACGCTTTCATTGGCCTGCCAGCGCAGCACGATCTTCTGGTCCTGCACCACCTCGACGACCTGGACCGGGAAGGCCCCGGGATAGTCGGCGAACTCCCACTGGACCGTCGCTCCCGTCTCCAGCCGCCCGACGGCCCCGCCGGTGGTGAAATAGGCCGACAGTTTCGCCGGATCGGCGACCGCCTCGAACACCTCATGCACCGGTCTCGCGACCCGGGTGGAGACCTCGAATTTCAGCTCCATCGTCCCTCTCCATGGTTGATGGCAGGGCTTATATGTTATAGAAACATAACATGTCAAATGAGGATGATCTGGACGCCGTTTTCAAGGCGCTCGCCAACCCGATCCGCCGCCGGCTGCTGGATGCGATGAAGGACGGCCCGCGCACCACGGGCCAGCTGTGCGAGGCCGAGCCGTTGCTGGATCGCTGCACGGTGATGCAGCATCTGAAGACGCTGGAGACTGCGGACCTGATCCTCATCCGGCGCGAGGGGCGCGAGCGCTGGAACCACCTGAATGCCCTGCCGATCAAGGCCATGCACGACCGCTGGCTGGCCCCCTATGCGCGCGGGGCCGTCGCCATGCTGGCCGATCTGAAGACGCGGGTGGAGGCCGGCGAGGCGAAGGACTGAGGCGCCGCGAGTGCGGTCAGGCCGTGGCCCGGTCCGCCGAGGGCTCGACCGGCGTCGCTTGCGGCCGCCCCGCGCCCCAGACCGAGACGGCCGTCAGCAGGCCGACCATATTGATCGGCTTGGCGAGGCAGTCGTCGATGCCCACGGCGGCATAGGTGGCCAGCTGTTCGGGCAGGGTGTTGGCGGTGACGGCGACGATCGGGACCGTACCCCGGGTACCCGGCAGAGCCCGGATGCGGCGCGAGGCCTCGACCCCGTCCATCACCGGCATGGCGATGTCCATGAGGACGAGGGCGTAGTTGCCCCGTTCGACCGCCGTCAGGCCCTGAAGCCCGTCATCGGCGGTGTCGCACTGGACGCCCTGGGTCGCCAGGATGGTCGCCACCAGGGTGCGGTTGTTCTCATTGTCGTCGACATAGAGGACGGCCGGCGTGCCTGGGTCCTCTGCGACGGGCGCTGCGGCCGCAGGCGCGACGACGGTGGGCGGAACGGGTCCGTGTCCTTCGGAGATGATCACATCCTGATCCGAGACGACGATCATCTCATTGACGAGGGTCAGGAGCCGCTGGCCCGCGTCGTGGATGCGGCCGGCCTGTTCGAGGGTCCGCTCGGGCAGGGTGTCGTGCACCATCACCTCGGCGAAGCCGAGGATGGTGTTCAGCGGGGTGCGCAACTCGTGCGACATGTCGGACAGGAAATGCTGGCGCGCCTCGGCCATGGCGGCCTTCTGTTCGGCGGCGACGCGGGCCTGTTCGGCCTCGATCCGGTCGGTGACGTCCTGTTCGCTGAGCAGCAGGCCCGTCTCGCCGGTCACGGGGTCCGGCACGGGCGTGAGGACCAGATGGTGCCAGCGGTTTCCATGGGCCGTGCGAATCTCGCACACCTCGGACACGCGGTCGCCGCCCTGTGCCCGGGAGCGCAGGCCCTCGGCCACCGGCGGGTGAACGAAGCGGTCGGCGAAGGTCAGGGTCTCGCTGCCAAAGGCCGTGAAGGCGGCAGGGTTGCAGAACAGGGCCCCGCCGTCCTGGTCGAACAGGGAGATGAGGGTGGGCGCGTAGCGCAGCGCCTCGACGGCCCGCCGCTCGGCCGGCTCGACCTCGACGGGGGCGGCCTCGAACAGCAGGACCGGTCGGCCGTCGTCGAGTACGAAGGTCGAGATCGTCGCCTTGACCGTGACGGGCTGGCCATTGGGATAGAAGGTCCAGCGCTCGGTGACCGTCTCGCCGTCCGCCGTCACCTGCACCAGTCGGGCGGTCCGCGCCTGGACGGCGGGGGACAGGTTGGAAAAATCGCGGGCGAGCAGCGCCTCCAGCGTGTCCGAGCCCCACAGGGTCAGGGCCGGCGGATTGGCGTAGACGCCGCGGCTGGCCGCCGGATCGAACATCCACACAGGTTGACGCAGCCGGTTCCAGGCGAGGAACAGGGACGCGTCGTCCGGGGCCGGGGTCGTGGACTGCATATCTGCAGACTTGTCAGACCGTTCTGAAATTTCGCTTAAATCCGCGCGTTTCCGGTCAGCCCGCCGCCTTCACCGCCGCCGAGACCTCGGCGACCACCCGCTTGACCAGGGCCCCGTCGTCGCCTTCGGCCATCACGCGGATGAGCTTTTCCGTGCCGGATGGGCGGACCAGCAGCCGGCCCGAGCCGTTCAGCGCGGCCTCGCCCTCGGCGATCGCGGCCTTGACCGCCGCATCCTCGAGCGGTTTGCCACCGGTGAAGCGCACATTCTGGAGCAGCTGGGGCACCGGCTCGAACTGGCGGGCCAGTTCGCTCATCGGTCGCCCGCTCTCGACCAGAACGGCGAGGACCTGGAGCGCCGCCATCAGCCCGTCGCCGGTGGTGGCGTGGTCATGCAGGATCAGGTGGCCGGACTGTTCGCCGCCGAGATTGAATCCACCTTCGCGCATCCGCTCCATGACATAGCGGTCGCCGACCTTGGTGCGCTCCAGCGTCAGGCCGTCGGCCTTCAGAGCCCGCTCCAGTCCAAGATTGGACATGACGGTGGCCACGACCCCGCCGCCCTTCAGCACGCCGCGCCGGGCCCAGTCGCGGCCGATCAGGGCCATGATCTGGTCGCCGTCGACGACCTTGCCCGCCTCGTCGCAGATGATCAGCCGGTCGGCGTCGCCGTCCAGCGCGATGCCGATGTCGGCCCGGTACTGTTTGACCGCGGAGGCCAGGGTCTCCGGATGGGTGGAGCCGCAGTCGGCGTTGATATTGGTGCCGTTGGGCGAGACGCCGACCGAGCAGACCTCGGCGCCCAGTTCGTAGAGGGTCGTGGGGGCGACCTTGTAGCCGGCCCCGTTGGCGCAATCGACGGCGATGCGCAGCCCGGCCAGCGACAGGTGGCGGGGGAAGGCGGCCTTGGCGATCTCGATATAGCGGGCCTGGGCGTCGTCGATCCGCTTGACCCGGCCCAGATGGCCGGACGGGGCCAGACCCTCGTTGAGGCCGTCGTCCATCATGGATTCGATCTTCAGCTCGGTCTCGTCCGACAGCTTGTAGCCGTCGGGCCCGAACAGTTTGATGCCGTTGTCGGCATAGTCGTTGTGGGAGGCCGAGATCATGACCCCCAGATCGGCCCGCATCGACCGGGTCATCATGGCCACGCCCGGCGTCGGCAAGGGGCCGAAGGTCAGGACGTCCATGCCGACCGAGGCGAACCCCGCCACCAGCGCCGGCTCAATCATGTATCCGCTCAGGCGGGTGTCCTTGCCGATCACCACCAGATGGCGGCGATCGTCGCCCGACATGAACAGCTTGCCCGCGGCCAGACCGACCCGCAGGGCCACCTCGGCCGTCATGGGGCTGACATTGGCGCGGCCGCGAATGCCGTCGGTGCCGAAATATTTGCGCTCGCCCATGGTGCGGCCCTCCGCCGAAATCATCCGAAACGCCTTTTTAGGTGCCGGCGTCTTAAGGCCGTCCTAGAGCAGACGATCAACGCCGTCATCCTCGGGCTGGGCGGGATTGCGGAGACCACCATGTGCGGCATCATCGGCGTTACCGGCACGGGCCCGGTCATTCCCCGGCTGATCGACAGCCTGAAGCGGCTGGAATACCGCGGCTATGATTCGGCCGGGGTCGCGGCAATGGTTGACGGCCGGATCGAGCGCCGCCGCGCGCGGGGCAAGATCCGCGAGCTGGAGGCGGTGCTGGCCGCCGAGCCTCTGACCGCCACGGTCGGCATCGGCCACACCCGCTGGGCCACCCATGGCGCGCCCACCACGCCCAATGCCCACCCGCACAAGGCCGGCCGCGTGGCCCTGGTCCACAACGGCATCATCGAGAATTTCGCCGCGCTGAAGGCCGGGCTGGAGGCCGAGGGCCGGGTGTTCGAGAGCCAGACCGACACCGAGGTTGTCGCCCACCTGCTGGACCATCAGCTGGACACCGGCAAGGCACCGCTGGAGGCGTTCAAGGCGACGCTGGACCGGCTGACCGGGGCCTATGCCCTGGCGGTGCTGATCGAGGGCGAGGAGGATCTGATCCTGGGCGCCCGTCGGGGTTCGCCGCTGGTGGTGGGCTGGGGCGACGGCGAGATGTATCTGGGCTCGGACGCCCTGGCCGTCGGCCCCTTCACCCAGTCGATCAGCTATCTGGAGGAGGGTGACTATGTCGCCGTCACCCGCGCCGGCGCGACCATGTTCGACGTCTCGGGCGCGGCGGTGGAGCGGCCGGTGGTCCAGGTCTCGGCCTCGTCCGCCATGGTCGAGAAGGGGGCCTATCGCCACTTCATGGAAAAGGAGATCCATGAACAGCCCGACAGCGTCCAGCACACCCTGTCCCACTATCTGGATCTGGTGAGCGGCAAGGCCAAGGTTCAGACGCTGGAGGCCGGGGCGATCGATTTCGCTGCCATCGACCGGATCCAGATCGTCGCCTGCGGCACCGCCTTCTATGCCGGCCAGATCGGCCGCTATGCGTTCGAGAAACTGGCCGGCCTGCCCTGTGACGTCGAGATCGCCTCGGAGTTCCGCTATCGCTCGCCGGCGGTGACGCCGGGCACCCTGGCGGTCGCCGTCAGCCAGTCGGGCGAGACCGCCGACACCCTGGCCAGCCTGACCTGGTGCAAGGCGAAGGGTCTGAAGACTGCGGCCGTGGTCAATGTGCATTCCTCGTCCATGGCGCGCGAGGCCGATGTGCTGTGGCCGACCCATGCCGGACCCGAGATCGGCGTGGCCTCGACCAAGGCCTTCACCGCCCAGGTCTCGGCGCTTCTGGCCCTCGCCGTGGCCGCCGGGGTGGCGCGCGGCCGGATCGACGGCCAGACCGAGGGTGAACTGGTCAAGGCCCTGTTCGAGGCGCCGCGGCTGATCGCCGAGGCCCTGCAGATGGACGCCGACATCCGGGCTGTGGCCCAGGACCTGTCGAAGGCGACCGACGTCCTGTTCCTCGGGCGCGGGGCCATGTTCCCGCTCGCCATGGAAGGGGCGCTGAAGCTGAAGGAGATCAGCTATATTCACGCCGAGGGCTATGCCGCCGGCGAGCTGAAGCACGGGCCGATCGCCCTGATCGATGAGGATACCCCGACGATCGCCCTGGCCCCGCTGGACGAGGTGTTCGAAAAGACCGCCTCCAACCTGCAGGAGGTCGCGGCGCGCGGCGGGCCGGTGATCATGATCGCCCCGCGGACGGCACCGGATCCGCACGGGGCCGGAATCCGCCGGATCCACGCCCCGGACTGCCACCCCCTGATCGCGCCGCTGGTCTATGCGGTGCCGGTGCAGCTGCTGGCCTACTATACCGCCGTCCAGAAGGGCACGGACGTGGACCAGCCGCGCAACCTGGCGAAATCGGTCACGGTGGAGTAATTTCGCGCGTCGCGGGCTTCGAAAACCCGGGGCATGCGTTAGGGTCTCCGCCGCTGTCAGGGGATCCACAGATGACCAACTCGCCCTCCCGCGTCCGCAAGGCCGTGCTGCCCGTCGCCGGTCTCGGCACCCGCATCCTGCCGGCGGCCAAGACCACGCCCAAGAATATGCTCAATGTGTTCGACCGGCCGATCCTGGCCCATATCGTCGAGGAGGCCCGGGCCTCGGGCATCGAACACATCATCTTTGTGGTCGGGCGCGGCCAGGGGGCGATCGAGGACTATTTCGACCATGCGGTCGAGATGGAGAGCATCCTGAAGGCCAAGGGCAAGGACGCGATCCTCGAGCTGGTCATGGCCGATCTGCCGAAGCCGGGCGAGATGAGCTTTGTGCGCCAGATGGCTCCGCTGGGACTGGGTCATGCGGTGTTCTGCGCGCGGGACCTCATCGGCGACGAGCCGTTTGCCGTCATGCTGCCGGACATGCTGATGAAGGCGGCGACGCCGGCGCTGAAACAGGCCATCGACGCCCATGGGCAAACCGGGGGTCCGGTGGTGGTGGTGGAGCCCGCGCCGGAGGGCGAGACCCACAAATACGGCATCGTCGCTCTCGATGGTCAGGACGGCCGGCTGAACCGGATGACCGGCATGGTCGAGAAGCCGCCGCTTGGCACCGAGCCGTCGAACCTGTTCATCTCGGGCCGCTACATCCTGACCCCGGACATCTTCCCCCTGCTGGCCGACCAGCAGACCGGGGCGGGTGGCGAGATCCAGCTGACCGACGCCATGGCCCGGCTGATGAAGGTCCGGGACTTCCACGCCCTGGAGTATGAGGGCGCGACCTATGATTGCGGCGACCCGGTCGGCCTGTTGCGGGCCAATGTCGCCTACGCCCTGGACCATGCCGGGTTGGGGGCTGCGGCCCGGGCCGCAATCGCCCCCTTGCTCGGAACCTGACGTCAACCGCTCCGCTTTGCCCCCGTGCCCGGCATCGGCTAGGCAGGGGTCAGGGACGGAGAAAAAAGACAATGAAGGTTCTGGTTCTGGGCGGCGACGGCTTCTGCGGCTGGCCCACGGCGCTGCATTTGTCGGCGCGCGGCTGGGACGTCACGATCGTCGACAACCTCAGCCGTCGGAACATCGACAATGAGCTGGAGGTCCAGTCCCTGACGCCGATCCGGTCGATGGGCGAGCGGATCGCGGCGTGGAAAGAGGTGTCCGGCCGCGACATCGGTTTCGTCAATCTGACGGTGGGCAAGGAGTTCGACCGGCTGGTGGCCCTGATCCGCGAGGTCCGGCCTGACAGCGTCGTCCATTTCGCCGAGCAGAGGGCGGCCCCCTATTCGATGAAGTCGGCGCGGCACAAGCTCTACACCGTCGACAACAACATCAACGCCACCAACCATCTGCTGGCGGCCATCGTCGAAAGTGGCCTGGACGTCCACCTGGCCCATCTGGGGACGATGGGCGTCTACGGATACACCACCGCGGGGCTGCGCATCCCAGAGGGCTATCTGAAGGTCACGGTCGAAACCGACTTCGGCCCGGTCGAGCAGGAGATCCTGTTCCCGCCGAACCCGGGCAGCATCTATCACATGACCAAGACCCAGGACGCCCTGCTGTTCCAGTTCTACGCCAGGAACGACGGGGTGCGCATCACTGACCTGCACCAGGGCATCGTCTGGGGGGCCCAGACCGAGCAGACGCGCCGGGACGAGCGGCTGATCAACCGGTTCGACTATGACGGGGACTATGGCACCGTGCTGAACCGGTTCCTGATGCAGGGGGCGCTCGGCTATCCCCTGACGGTGCATGGCACGGGCGGTCAGACCCGGGCCTTCATCCACATCCAGGACACGGTCCGCTGCGTCGAGCTGGCGCTGAAGAACCCGCCGAAGGCCGGCGACCGGGTCAAGATCCTGAACCAGATGACCGAGAGCCGCCGCGTGCGGGACCTGGCCGCCATGGTCGCGGCCATGACCGGGGCCGAGATCCACAATGTCGCCAATCCGCGCCAGGAGGCCGACGAGAACGAGCTGGTCGTGGCCAATGACCAGTTCCGCGATCTGGGGCTGAAACCCATCACCCTGGCGGAGGGGCTGATGGCGGACGTGACCGACATCGCCCGCCGCTATGCCGACCGGGCCGACCGGACCAAGATCCCGTGTGTCTCGGCCTGGAACGACCGGCGGGCGGAGGCGCTGCGGGCGCCCGAGGCCGTTCCCGCGCCTGCGCCGGCCCCGGTTCGCGCGGCGGCGCGCGCGCTCTGACCGTCCCCATGGCCAGTCGAGGGCTGCTGGTCTTCGGGGCCGGCTATCTGGGGCAGGCGACGGCGCGACGGGCGCTGGCCGGGGGCTGGCGGGTGGCCGCCACCTCACGCGACCCGGCCCGGAGAGCGGATCTGCAGGCCACAGGGATCGACCCGGTCGATCCGTCCGACCCGCAGGCGCTGATGGAGGCCGTGGCGCAGGCGAGCGCCGTGCTGGTCACCGCCCCGCCCGAGGCGACGGGCTGTCCGGGGGCCCGGGCCCTGCTGCCGGCCCTGACCGCTTCCGGGGCCTTTCCCGACTGGATCGGCTATGTCTCCTCGACGGCAGTCTATGGCGACCGCGACGGCGGCTGGGTGTTCGAGGACGACGCGCTGAACGCTTCCAGCCTGGAGGGGGCGCGCCGCGTCCGGGCCGAGGCGGACTGGCGTGATGCGGGCCTCGGCATGGGCCTGACGGTGCAGGTCTTCCGCCTGCCGGGCATCTACGGCCCCGGCCGGTCGGTGGTGGATCGGCTGCGCGACGGCTCGGCGCGGATTGTCAGGAAGCCCGGCCAGATCTTCAACCGCGTCCATGTCGAGGATGCCGTGTCGGGGCTGTTCGCCTCGATCGACCGACCCCGGCCCGGCGGCATCTACAACCTGACGGACGACGAACCCTCACCCGCCGACGTGGTCATGGCCGGGGCGGCGGCGCGGATTGGCCTGCCTGTCCCCCCGGAGGTCAACTGGACCGATCCATCCGTCTCCGAGGCCATGCGGCGCTTCTATCTGGACTCCAAGCGGATCTCGAATGCCCGCGCCAAGGCCGAACTGGGCTGGCGGCCGGCCTACCCGACCTGGCGCGAGGGGCTGGAGGCGATTCTGGCCGGGTGATCGTCTCCTCCTGTCGCGAAGCGATGGGGAGGTGGATCCGGAGCGAAGCGGAGGAGACGGGGGGGTTCTTCGTGCGTGCGGTCAGAACCCCTCCGTCAGCTCGCAAGAGCTCACTCCCACCTCCCCATCCCTGCGGGACGGGGAGGAGACAAGATCAGCCGACCCGGGGGGTCCTCAGGCGGCGCTTGTTGGCGTGGGTGTCCGGTGCGGTGCCCAGCGCCTCGGGGATCTCACCCTTGAAATAGAACCGCTGCCACGCCTCCTTGGCGGCGTCGGGATCGCCGCTCGCCAGCCGCTGGTTGAAGTCGGTGCGCTGGCGGTTCCAGGCCTCGAACTGGCCCTTCATGACCGGGTTGGACTCCAGCGTCCGGATCACGGGCTGGACCTGTTCCAGCTTCCGGTGCTCGACCAGGTTGATGAAGCAGAAGGGTTCGCCCCGCTCGAACTTCACCCGTCCCGGCCGGGTGAAGATCCAGTTCATCGTGAAGGGGAAGGGCAGCCAGTCGGTTTCGATCAGCCCGACCAGGGGCTGGATCCCGTCTTTCACATGGTTGGGCGAGCCCGAGCAGATCATCCCCCAGCCCGGCGGCGTGCGGAACAGATACTGCGGATGCATGGTCAGGACGCCGCGCGAGAAGTGCGAGGTGACGAAATGGTCCAGCTCGGGCTGGGGCCGCTCAGGCTTGATGGTGATGTCGGACTGCTGCGGCCCGCCGTTCCACTCGGCCGTGAAGGTGAAGGGGCACAGGATCTCCCACCCTGTCGTATTGGCCATGGTCAGGGGCAGGCAGCGGTAGGGGTGGCGGCTGACGAAGGCGTCCATCCAGTTCCGCGACTGGCGTCCCGGCACCATGTCCGGCGGCCGGGCCGACATGGGATAGCATTCCAGTTCCAAGGCGGCGCATCCTTCGGGTAATCAACAGTCCCATTCCTAGCCCGGCCGGACATGACCGCTCAACCACTGCATGATCGCGACAGCCTGCTGGCCTGGATGGCCGGGCGGGGGATCGACCAGACGACCGTGGATCATCCGGCTGTGTTCCGCGTCGAGGAGGGGCTGGAACTGAAGGCGTCCCTGCCCGGGGCCCACACCAAGAACCTGTTCCTGAAGGACAAGAAGGCGCAGCTCTGGCTGATTTCGGCGCGGCAGGACACGGTGATCGACCTCAAGGCCGCCCCGAAAGTCATCGGGTCGGACCGGCTGTCGTTCGGCAATGAGACCCTGATGTGGGAAACGCTCGGGGTCCGGCCAGGCTCGGTCACGGCGCTGGGACTGATCAACGACGTGGAGCGTCGGGTTCGGTTCGTTCTGGATCGCCGGCTGTGGGAGGCCGACATCGTCAACTTCCACCCCCTGACCAACACGGCGACCACGGCGCTGAGACAGATGGGCTTCCGGCAGTTTCTCGCCGAAATCCGCTGCGACCCCGTCGTGATCGACTTCGCGACGGCTTGAGTCTTGGCCTCGCCGCGACCATCTGGGACCTGTCGCGTTACTCCCGTCCATAGCAGAGACCGTCCATGAGCCTCGTCGAACCCAACAGCCCCGCAAACGGCACCGATGACCTGATCAAGGACGGGTCCGATGCGGGCTTCATGGCCGACGTCATCGCCCAGTCGAGGATCCAGCCGGTCATCGTCGACTTCTGGGCCACCTGGTGCGGTCCGTGCCGGACCCTGACGCCCGCGCTGGAGAAACAGGTCCGGGCCGCGGGTGGCGCGGTCAAGCTGGTCAAGATCGATGTCGACAAGAACCCGGCCTATGCGGGCCAACTGCGGGTCCAGTCGATCCCCACCGTCTACGCCTTCGTCGACGGCCAGCCCGTGGACGGCTTCCAGGGCGCGGTGCCCGAGAGCCAGATCAAGGCCTTCATCGAAAAACTGTCCGGGGGTCCGGCGGTCAATACCGATGTCGAACAGCTACTGGCCCTCGGCGAGGAATTGCTCGGGCTCGACGACCTCGGTGGGGCCGCCCAGGCCTTTGCCCACGTCCTGACCATGGAGCCCGAGAACGAGACCGCCATCGCGGGCATGGCCCGGGTCTATCTGGCCGGGGGTGACGTCGAACAGGCGCGTCAGACCATCGCCATGGCCCCCGCGGACTCGAAGAACGCGGCCGTGATCAGCCTGCGCGCCCAGCTCGCCCTGGCTTCGGCCGCCCCGACCGGCGAGGCTGCTGCGCTGGAGGCCCGGGTCCGGGCCGACCCTGCCGATCATCAGGCGCGTTACGACCTGTCGCTGGTCCAGGCGGCCTCGGGTGACCTTCAGGGGGCCGTGACCAGCCTGCTGGACATCGTTCAGGCCGACCGCGAGTGGAACGACCAGGCTGCGCGCAAACAGCTGCTGGTCGTGTTCGAAGCCGCCGGCCTGTCGTCGGATATTGCGAAGGACGGCCGTCGCCGACTGTCCTCGATCCTGTTCGCCTAGGAGACGGACCGATGGCCCAGGGCTATGTGAAGGCCGTCGACCTGCCGCAGGTCATTCCGGTGTTTCCCCTGCCGGGGTCCATCCTGCTGCCGCGGGGCCAGCTGCCGCTGAACATCTTCGAGCCGCGCTATCTGAACATGATCGATGACGCCATGGCCGGCGAGCGGATCCTGGGCATGATCCAGCCGGTCGGGGGGCCGCGGCGCCTGCCCAGCCTGTCGGCCGTGGGCTGCGCCGGACGGATCACCAGCTTCGCCGAGACCTCGGATGGCCGTTATCTGGTGACCCTGACCGGGGTCGCCCGGTTCCGGGTCGCGTCCGAGCTGCCGACCCAGACGCCGTATCGTCAGGTGCGGGCCACCTTTGCCCCCTTTGAGGCCGATCTGGTGGCCCCCACAGGCGGTGAGGGGTTCGATCGCGAGACCTTCCTCGGCGCTCTCAAGGCCTATCTGGAACGCCGCCAGCTGGAAATCGACTGGGAGACCGCCGAGGCCGCGCCGCAGGAGGCCCTGATCAACAGCCTGTCCATGGCCCTGCCGTTCGAGGGGGCCGAGAAACAGGCCCTGCTGGAGGCCATGACCCTGAGCGACCGTATCGCCGTCCTGACCGCCCTGATGCGGATCGACGCGGCCGAACCGGGCGATGGCGACTCGCCCACGCCGATGCAGTAGGTGGGGCGCTAACGCTCACGACGCGGTCGTTCGCTGCTTGAGCGCGACCCAAGGGAAACGGAACCATGTCCGACACCTTCAACACGCCCTCCTCCGTCGACCCGCGCCTGCTGGAAGTGCTGGTCTGCCCGGTCACCCGGGGGCGGCTGGACTATGACCGCTCGGCCGGCGAGCTGGTATCGAAGGGGGCGAAACTGGCCTATCCGATCCGGGACGGCGTGCCGATCATGCTGCCCGAGGAAGCCCGCCGGCTGGACTGACCGGCGGGCCCCGTCGATCACTGCAGGGCGGCGCTGTCGAGGTTCAGGGCCGTCAGCGGGATGACCTCGACCTGCGGATATTTCGCCCGGAGCGCCTCGATGAAGGTGGAGGCGTCGCCGACGATGACCAGGCTGGCCCGGTCGACCGGCAGGTGTTCGGCGAAGGCCGACTGCACCGCTGCCCCGTCGATCGCCTCGACCTTGCCGACATAGGCCGACAGTTCGCTCATCGGCAGGTCATAGAGGGCGAGGCCGGCGACAAGGCCGCCGAGGCCGTCGACGGTCTCCAGCTGGCTGCCGAAGGCCCCGGTCAGGATGGCCTGACGGGTGGTCAGCTCCTGGTCGGTGGGCCGGGTCGTGGACAGGCGGGCGATTTCGGCCAGGATCAGGTCGGCGACCTCGACGGCCGCGTCATTGCGGGTCTGGGCGCTGGCGGTGAACAGGCCGTCCTCGCGGCGGACGCCCAGCGACGAGCGGGTGCCGTAGCTGAGGCCGCGCTTGATGCGGATCTCCTGATTGAGGCGCGAGGTGAAGCTGCCGCCCAGCAGGGTGTTGCCCAGCGTCAGGGGGAAGTAGTCGGCGTCGGTGCGTGAGACGCCGCGCAGGGCCACGGTGACGGCGGCCTGACCGGCTCCCGGCTGGTCGATGACGACCACGCGCGGTGGCAGGGGGCTGCCGGCAGGGGTCGACGCGGTGTCCGTTGCGGACCCGGCAGCGCGCCAGTCGCCGAAGGCCGATTGCGCCAGGGTCCGGGCCTCCGCTTCCGTGATCGCACCCGAGAACACCAGAGTGGCGTCCGAAGGACGGTAGAGGCGCTGGTGGAAGCCGGCGACGTCCTCGCGCGTCAGGGCCGGCAGGGTGGTCAGGGTGCCGCTGCCGGGTGCTCCATAGGCGGCGTCACCATAGATGACCCGGGCCGCGGCCTGCGCTGCGACCGGGCCGGGGG
The DNA here is from genome assembly GCF_044598075.1 of Brevundimonas sp. R86498. Classification (GTDB taxonomy): domain Bacteria; phylum Pseudomonadota; class Alphaproteobacteria; order Caulobacterales; family Caulobacteraceae; genus Brevundimonas. Next base: position 982,293 of record NZ_CP139004.1, read on the forward strand.
TGGCGAGGCTGACGCGCAGGCTGTCGAGGGTCTGGTCGCGCTGGCGCTCCAGCTCCTCGGCGGCGAAGGCGGGGTTGCGCACCAGATCGGCCATCAGGGCCACGGCCTGCGGGAAGACGTTGGCCGGGGCATTGGCGTAGACGTTGGAGAAGTCGGGCCCGGCCCCGGCGCCCAGATTGGCCCCCAACTGCTCGATCTCGGTGGCGATCTGCGGGGCGCTCCGGGTGGCCGTGCCCTGGGTCAGGAGGGCGGCGGTCATGGCCGCCAGACCGGCCTTGCCGGCGGGCTCGTCGGCCGAGCCGGCGTCAAAATTCAGCCGCGCCGACACGAGCGGCAGGCCGGTCTTCTCGACCACCAGCACGCGCAGGCCATTGTCGAGGGTAAAGTCCGCCACCGCCGGGGTCGCGGGCGAGACCGGGTCGGTGGTGTCCGGCAGGGCCGCGCGCTGGCCTTCAGGCAACAGTTCAAAGATCCGCCCGACCGGGGCCAGATCGGCGACAGTGACCGGCGCGGTCACCCCCGTCGCCTGCTGCGAGACGGGATTGGCGTCGTCGGCGTTCAGATAGCGGATGGTTACCGCGCGCTGCGGCGTCAGATAGCGGTTGGCGACACGCTGGATGTCTGCGGCGGTCACGGCCTGGAGCGCGGCCAGCTCGCGGTCGGCGACAGCGGCATCGCCCGTGTTGATCAGGGCGAAGCCCAGCACATTGGCGCGGTCCTCGATGGTCTCGCGGCTGCGCAGGGCGTTGGCCACCAGCTCGTTCCGGGCCTCGGCCAGCTCGGCCTCGGTGACCGGCGTGTCGCGGAAACGGGCGATCTCGGCCGCGATGGCGGCGATCCCGGTCTCAGGCGTCTCGCCGCCGGCCATGATGGCGTAGGCGGACAGGTTGCCGGCCTTGCGGGCGAAGTCGGGTCGTGAGGCGGCCTGGGCGGCGATCTGCTGTTCATAGACCAGCGACCGGTACATCCGGGAGCTTTCGCCGGTCGACAGGATGCCGTCCAGCACGGTCAGCGGGATGCGGTCGGGATGGTCATAGGCCACGGTCGGCCAGGCGAGGACCACCGCCGGAAGGGGGACGTTCGGGGCGTGGAAGGTGACCTCGCGCGGCCCGGTCGGCTCGGGCTCGGCGACGGTGCTGTCCGGCAGGGGCCGGTCCGGGTTGGCGATCGGCGCGAAATAGCGGTCGATCCAGCCGTCCAGCTGGGCCGGCTCGAAATTGCCCGAGACGATCAGGAAGGCGTTGTCCGGCCGGTAGTAGGTGGCGTGGAAGCGGCGCACGTCCTCGATGGTCGCGGCGTCCAGATCCTCGATCGAGCCGATGGTCGAGCGGCGATAGGGGCTGTCCTGATAGATGGTCGCCGGCACGAACAGGCTGAACAGCCGGCCGTAGGGCTGGGCCAGGACGCCCTGGCGGTACTCCTCCTTGACGACGTCGCGCTCGCTCTCGAACACGGCCTCATTGACCACCAGCGAGGACAGGCGGCTGGCCTCGGCGAAGATCAGCCGCTCGAGGTGGTTGGCGGGGATGGTCTGGAAATAGGCGGTGACGTCGTCGGAGGTGAAGGCGTTGTTGTTGCCGCCCACATCCTCGGTCAGCCGGTCGAAGGTCTCGTCCGGAAAGTCCTTGGTGGCCTTGAACATCAGGTGTTCGAACAGGTGGGCAAAGCCCGACCGGCCCTCGGGATCGTCGACCGAGCCGACCCGGTACCAGACCTGGACCGTCACATTCGAGGTCGAGGTGTCGCGGGCGGTATAGACCTCGAGCCCGTTCGCCAGGGTGCGTTTGGCAAAGCCCAGCGGAGGTACGGCGACAGCCGTGGCCGGCGTGGACGGGGTCTGGGCGAGAACCGGGGCCCCGGAGAGCAGGGCGAGGGCGGCGACCGCCGACAACAGACGCGATTTCATGGGCTCGGGCTCCGGATGGTTTCGGGCACCGTATCAGGGCGGGGAGGCGCTGTAAGTTACAGCGGTGTAATGTGGGCGGTGGTTGGTGGCTGGTGCGAGTGATCAGTGATTTCTCGCGGCTGACGGCAACCGGGGCAGGACGGCCAAACCACAATCACCAGCCACCAACCACTCGCCACCAACCACCGCCTTCTACCGCCCGAACACCTCGACACCGATCTCGCCGTCGGGGGTCAGCCAGGCGCGCTTCATGCCCTGGCTGTTGAAGGGGTCGGCGCGGTGTCCGGCCGCGTCCAGCGCGATCAGGCCGCCGTCGCCGCCTAGCTCACCGATTCCGGCGATCACCGCCGCGCCGGCCTCGGCGATCGAGGCCCCCGCCTCGACCCGCCAGTCGATCTGGGCTGCCGCCGCCGTGCGGATGAAATATTCGCCCTGTCCGGTGCAGGAGACCGCGACGCGATCCGTAGCCCAGACGCCCGATCCCGGCAGAGGCGTGTCCCCCACCCGGCCGGGCAGCTTGCCGAACACGCCCCCGGTCGAGGTCGCCGCCGCCAGCCGGCCCTCCCGGTCCAGCACGCAGCAGCCGACCGTGCCATGGGCGAGGGCCGGGCCCTGTCCCGGAGGATGATTGTCCTCGCCCTGTCCTGCGCGCGTGAACCAGGCCTGCGGATCCTCGATCGGCGCCAGCCCCTGTTCACCCGCGAACCGCGCCGCGCCGGCCCCGGCCAGCAGCACGTGGGGGGTCTGGTCCATCACCGCCCGGGCGGCGCGGATCGGGTTGCGATAGCCCTGGAAGGCCGCCACGGCCCCGGCCCGCCGGGTCGCCCCGTCCATCAGACTGGCGTCCAGCTCATAGTCCCCGGCCAGATTGGGCGAGGCCCCGCGCCCGGCGACGTAGAGCCCCGAATCCTCCAGCCGCACCGTGGTCTCGACCGCCACATCCAGCGCCAACGCCCCCGCCATCAGCCGGTCGCGCATGGCCTCGACCACTTCGCGCATATGGTCGATCTCGCGGCTGTAGTCGCGGCCGCGACGCGCGCCGGCACCGCCGTGCAGGATAAGGGCGGGGGCGGGCATGGCGTCTCCTGAAATCGTTCGGCCTCTTTCATTCGGGCCGGCGCCTGATTAGCGTCCATCCGAACCGCGCGCCACAGTCCAGCCGGAGCAGGGCGCGCTCCCTCCACCCACCTGACAGGGCGGCCTCAAGCAGCGCGAATGCGCGATAGACCCCCCGAGCGAAGCGAGACCCAGAGAATGCGTGCAGTGCTTTCGAAGACCGTTGGCGGTCCCTCGTCCCTGGTGGTGGAGGAGGTTCTGGATCCGACGCCGAAGGCCGGCGAGGTGGTGATCGAGGTCAAGGCCGTGGGGGTCAACTTCCCCGACACCCTGATCATTGAAGACAAATACCAGTTCAAGCCCGAGCGGCCCTTCTCGCCGGGCGGCGAGATCGCCGGCGTGGTCGAGGCGGTCGGCGAGGGCGTCAAGGGCGTGTTCAAGGGCGACCGCGTCATCGCCATGACCGGCTGGGGCGGGATGGTCGAACGCATCGCGGTCCGGGCCGAAACCCTGATCAAGATGCCCGACGCCATGGCCTTCGAGGAGGCCGCAGCCCTGGTGATGACCTATGGCACCTCCTACTACGCGCTCAAGGACCGGGCCGGGCTGAAAGCCGGAGAGCGGCTGCTGGTGCTGGGTGCGGCCGGGGGCGTGGGGGCCGCGGCCGTGGAACTGGGCAAGGCCATGGGGGCCCAGGTCACCGCCGCCGCCTCGACCAATGACAAGGTCCAGTTCGCGCTCGACCTCGGGGCCGACAACGGGCTGATCTATCCGTCGGGGGCCATGGACAAGGCCGCCCAGAAGGAGCTGTCGGGCGAATTCCGCCTCGCCTGCGGCAAGGACGGTCCGGATGTCGTCTATGACGGGGTCGGCGGCGACTATGCCGAGCCGGCGCTGCGCTCGATGGACTGGAACGGCCGCTATCTGGTGGTCGGCTTCCCCGCGGGAATCCCGTCTTTCCCGTTGAACCTGACCCTGCTGAAATCGGTGTCAGTGATCGGAGTCTTCTGGGGAGCCGGGGCGGCCCGGGATCCCGAAGGCCACCGGGCCAATATGGCCGACCTGATGGCCTTGTGGGCCGAGGGCAAGATCAAACCCCGGGTCAGCCAGACCTTCCCGCTGGAGCGCGCCCATGAGGCCATTCAGGCCCTGTCCGATCGGACCGTCATGGGCAAGGTGGTGGTGACCGTCGAGTCGTGATCCGGCTATCCCCCGATCTGGATGTCGCGGCCCTGGCCCATGCCTTTGCGGCGGGCGGCCAGCGGCTGCACGTGCCCGGTGTGCTCGCCCCCGAGAGCGCCGAGGCCGTCGCCGCGGCGCTGGAGGCGGAAACGCGCTGGAAGACCACGGTGGCGGCGGGTGGGGCCTTTCTGGAGCTGCCGCTGAACGGCCGGGTGGCCGAGGATCCGGCCAAACAGGCCTGGCTGGACGAGGCCGCCGTCGACGGTTCCAGCCCCCTGACCCAGTACATCTTCGACACGCGGCGGCTGTCGGCGGCGGCGGATCTGGACGAGACGCGGGGCGATGCCGCCGACGCCGTGCCGGCCTTTCTGAACAGTCTCGAGTTCCTCGCCTTCGCCCGGGCCGTGACGGGCGACGACCGGATCGATCTGGCCGACGCCCAGGCCTCGCGCTACCGGCCCGGCCATGTTCTGACCGCGCACAACGACGTCTCCGCCGGCAAGAACCGGCTGTATGGCTATGTGCTGAACTTCAGCCGGGAGTGGCGGGCCGACTGGGGCGGCAATCTGCTGTTCCATGGCGAGGACGGCCATATCGAGCACGGCTGGGTCCCGGCCTTCAACGCCCTGAACCTGTTCGTGGTGCCGACCCGCCACGCCGTGACCCAGGTGGCCTCTTTCGCGCCGCGCGACCGGTTCTCCATCGTCGGCTGGCTGCGGTCGCACACGCCTGTCGGGCCCCAGTCCCGGACAGGCCCCCGGACCTACTGACCCTTGAGCCGGTCCAGCGCCTTCTCGGCTAGCTCGCGGTGGCGTTTGCGGATATTGGCCCCGAGGGTGGCGATCACGGCGGTGATGACAGCCGCGTCGTCGGTGAAGCCGATGCCGGCCAGCACATCGGGAATGGCGTCGATCGGCATGACGAAATAGGCCAGCGCCCCCAGCATGATGCCCTTGGCCGCCATCGGCGTTTCCGGGTCACGCGCGGCGTAATAGACCGCCACCACCTGGTCAGCGAAGGGGATGCGGGCCGCGACCCGGCCGATCTTGGGCCAGAATCCCTGACGGACCCGCACCTCATTGACCCGCTGCACCGAGGGCACCAGCGCCTTTGCGGGGTCGATGGCCTCGGCGGGGTCGATCGGTTTGGCTTTGGCGGTCATGGCGGCTAAATCCCCGCGGCGATCAGAGGTTCAGATCGCAATATAGGGACGAATACCATGAAACTCGACGGGTCGATCGCGGCGGTGGTGACGGGCGGAGCCTCCGGGCTCGGTGAGGGGACGGCGCGGGCGATCGCGGCCACGGGGGCGAGGGTCGCCCTGTTCGATCTCAACGCTGAAAAGGGCGAGGCGATTGCAGCTGAGATCGGCGGCATCTTCTGCGCCGTGGACGTCACCGACGACGCCTCCGTCGCCGCAGCCTTCGCGAAGGCCCGCGCAGCCCATGGCCAGGAGCGGCTGCTGGTCAACTGCGCCGGCATCGCCACCGGCATGAAGACCGTGTCGCGCAAGAAGGACACGGGCGAGATCAAGGCCCACGACATGGCCCAGTTCGAACGGACCGTGCGGGTCAATCTTTTCGGCACCTTCCGGGTGCTCAGCCAGTCGGCGGCCGGAATGGTGACGCTGGAGAAGCTGGAAGACGGCGAGCGCGGGGCCATCGTCAACACCGCCTCTGTGGCCGCTCAGGACGGTCAGGTGGGCCAGGCGGCCTATTCGGCCTCCAAGGGCGGGGTCTATGCCATGACGCTGCCGATCGCCCGTGATCTGGCCCAGGAGGGCATCCGGGTGAACACCATCCTGCCCGGGATCATGTGGACCCCGATGATGGCCGGCATGGACCAGAAGATCCAGGACGCCCTCGCCGCCCAGATCCCCTTCCCCAGCCGCCTCGGCACCCCGGCCGACTATGCCAGTCTGGTGCTGGAGCTGGCCCGCAACGTCTATATCAACGGCGAATGCATCCGGCTGGACGGGGCAATTCGCATGGCTCCGCGTTAAGGGGCGCTACCGCTCGCGACGCGGTCGCTCGCTGCTTGAGCGCGGTTCCTGCGTTTTCTGCATCGGGGGGCTTGCGAGGCACCGATGCTTCCCGCTATAGGCCCCGCTCTCGACGAGACGGATCGCCCAGCCGGGCCCCGTTACGGAGTGCGGGCGTAGCTCAGTGGTAGAGCACAACCTTGCCAAGGTTGGGGTCGAGAGTTCGAATCTCTTCGCCCGCTCCAGTCGAACGAAAAGACCCGGTCGCGAGACCGGGTCTTTTTCGTTTCGGGCCTGAACTTGCCAGGCGCCGCCGCGCGCGCCAACCTCCGTTACGGGAGGGCCCCATGGAGCGATCATTTCGACCGAGCGAAGGGAAACGGCTGGACGCCTTCGTGGACTCCGCCTTTGCCTTCGCAGTCTCCCTGCTGATCATCGCCGGGGGGCAGCCGATGGCCTCGTTTGATGACCTGATGCGGGCCCTGATGAGGGTTCCGGCCTTTCTCGCGGGGTTCGCCCTGATCGTGCTGTTCTGGATGGCGCATCGGACCTGGTCGGCACTGGAGCCGCAGCGGAATGCGCAGGCGACATGGCTGAGCCTCGCCATCGTCTTCATGGTGCTGATCTTCGTCTTTCCGCTGCGCCTCCTGACGGAAACGGCGACCCATTTCCTCTCGGGCGGCTTGCTGCCCGGCGCCGGGCTCATCCGGAGCCTTGACCAGCTGGGATGGACCTATCTCGTCTACGGGATCGGATTTGCCATTCTGTCCGCCCTGTTCGCCCTGCTGTTCCGTCAGGCAAGGGCCTCGATCGCGCCGGACCGGGTGCGATCCGCCTCGCAATGGAGCCGGACATGGACCCTGGCAGCCGTGGCCGGCGTCCTGTCCGGCCTTCTGGCGCTGACGCCCGTGCTGCGCGCGGCACCCTGGGCTCCCGGCATGATCTACTGGATCATCCCTTTGGGCCTCGGTCTTGGACTGGCTTCAGGCCGGCGCGCGAAAGCCTAGCCCTCGAACACCACCGTCCGGGCCCCGGCCAGCAGGACGCGGTCCTCGAGGTGTTTGCGCACGGCCCGGGCCAGGACCCGGCGTTCGATGTCGCGGCCCTTGCGGACCAGATCCTCGGGCGTGTCGCGGTGGCTGATCCGCTCGACGTCCTGTTCGATGATCGGGCCCTCGTCGAGGTCGGCGGTGACATAGTGGGCGGTGGCCCCGATCACCTTCACGCCCCGGGCATGGGCCTGATGATAGGGCCGCGCGCCCTTGAAGCCCGGCAGGAAGGAGTGGTGGATGTTGATGCAGCGCCCCTCCAGCTGGCCGGCCAGGTCGTCGGACAGGATCTGCATGTAGCGGGCCAGGACCACCAGCTCGGTGCCCGTCTCCTCGATCAGGGCCAGCAGCCGGGCCTCCTGCTCCGCCTTGCGGGCGGGGTCGACGGGCATGTGGTGGAAGGGCAGGTCGCCCAGATCGACATGGCCGATCCGGCTGCGCTCATGGTTGGACACGATGCCGGTGATCGTCATCGGCAGTTCGTCGATGCGCCAGCGGTACAGCAGGTCGGCCAGACAGTGGTCGAAGCGCGAGGTCAGGATCATGACCCGGCGCGGCTCGGGCCCCCGTAGCGTCCAGTCCATGGCGTGGCGCTGTGCGAGGGGCGCGAAGGCCTCGCGCAGGGCCTCCGGCTCGGGTCCCTGCAGCACCACCCGCATGAAGAAGCGGCCGCTCTCGGGATCGCCGAACTGCTGGGCGTCGGAAATATTGCAGCCCTGGTCCGCCAGAAAGCCCGAGACCGCCGCCACCAGCCCCGACGCATCGGGGCAGGACAGGGTCAGGACCAGCGAGGGATCGGGGGCGGGCCCGGCCCGGCCGGACTGAGGCGACATCAGAGGTCCGTCACAGACCGAGCGCCGCCCGGATGTCGCGCCAGTCGACAAGCTTGTAGTTCTGCTGGCCGGGGTTGGGGACGTCCTCATGGTCGTGGAAGGCGACGACCCCTTGCGGAAAGGGACCGATGGGGCCGGAGAAGGCGTCCAGCCCGTCGGTCTGGGTGACGGCATCGATCACCGGACCGTCGACGATGGCGAAGCGACCCAGATAGATGTGGTCGTCGCCGGCGATCCGGTACACCGGATAGGTGCTGTCGCCCTGGCTGGACACGATCAGATACTCGACCCCGCGATCGCGCATGATGGTCAGGCCCTCGACGTCGGCGCGGATCCGGATCCGGTCAACACCGGCGATCGCCGTGGCTGTCGTGGGGCCGGCCGGGTCGAAATCAAAGCGCCAGACACCGACATCCTCCTCGCCGACATACAGGGTGTCGGCCGTGTCATGGACCACACAGCCTTCCAGCTGGCTGCCCAGGGTCAGGACCCGGGCCTCGCCGATGACCGGGCCGGTCGGGCCGGCAGAGACGGGCATCTGGTGCACGGTGCCGGCCTTGGTGGTCACGACCATGAAGACGTCGTCGCCGCGCCGGCCGAGGCAGAAGCCATAGGGCTCGTAGGCGGTGGACAGAAAGCCATAGTCGGTGGTGGTCAGGGTCGCCGGATCGAACAGGTACAGATTGACCCCATTGGCCCCCGGCGCGTCGTTGCTGGCGGCCACCAGCACCCGTTCGCCCTGCGGCGTGGGGAAGCCCGTGCGCAGATCGACATTGTTGACCGGGCCCGACGGCAGGAACTGGCGGACCGTGCCGTCCAGATTGTGGACATAGAGGCCGTCGGACTTGTCGGTGCCGAACATCACGGCGCGGGCCGGATCGGCGGGATCGGCCCACAGCGCCGGATCGTCGGCGTCGACCTCGGGATCCGTGGTGACCAGGGTTTCGACGGCCGCCATCACGGGCCGGGCGGGATCACCGGGGGCCAGCACGCCCTGCGGTCCCCGGTTCTCGACCGTGGCACAGGCTGCGGTCAGCACGGTCAGCCCAAGCATTGTCAAGAATGCGTAATGGTTTGGTCGTCTAAACATCACTGGCCGCACCCCGGTTGCGCAAACTATCTGGTCAGCCGCAGAAACATGATCTCCGCCACCGGTCAACCCGTGGCGAGTGCTGGGGGCACAAGCATGAAAAAGTCTCTTATCCTCGGGGCCGCTCTGGTTCCGTTGCTTCTGGCCGTCTCGGCACCGGCCGCGGTTGCCGGACCCGTTACAGGCACAGTGTCGGACAGCTCGGGAACCAGAACCCTGCAGGGAGCCGATGTGACCATCGTGCAGCTGGGCCTGCGGGCGACGGTCGGCGCGGACGGCCGGTACCGGTTCGGTGACGTCCCGGCCGGCACCTATACGCTGCGGGTCCGCTTCGCCGGCGCCCGCGAGGAGACACGCGAGGTGGTGGTTCCCGCAACGGGCGATGTGGCCGTCGATTTCGTGCTCTCGCCCCTGGCCTCCATGACGGGCGACGTCGATGATGTCCTGGTCATCGGCCAGCGCGCCAACTTCCTCAGCGCCATCACGCGCCAGCGCAACGCCGACACCGTCCAGACCGTCCTGACCCGTGACGCCATCGGCCAGTTTCCCGACCAGAACGTGGCCGAGGCCCTGCGCCGCGCCCCGGGGATCAACGTCCTGAACGACCAGGGCGAGGGCCGCTTTGTCTCGGTCCGGGGTCTCGACCCGAACCTCAACTCGGCCTCGATCAACGGCAACCGCGTGCTGGCCACCGGCGGTGACGAGCGGGCCGTGGCGCTGGATGTGATCCCGTCCGAGCTGATCGAATCCATCGAGATCAAGAAGTCGCTGACGCCCGACATGGACGGCGACACCATCGGCGGCTCGATCGACATCGCGACGACCAGCTCGCTTGACCGCCGCCGCAATCTCTACACCGCCTCGATCGAGGGCTCCTACAACGACCAGAACGAGAAGACCTCGCCCAAGGGCAGCTTCGACTTTGTTCACAAGTTCAGCGACCGGTTCGGCATCGCCGGCGGCGCGAGCTACTACAATCGCGAGTTCGCCACCGACAACGTCGAGATGGACGGCTGGGAAGAGGACGGGGGCAATGTCTATGCCGAGGATCTCGAATACCGCGACTATGACGTCACGCGCGAACGTTATGGCGCGACCCTGACCCTCGACTACCGGCCGAACGACGCGACCCAGCTGTATCTGCGCGGTCTCTATTCCAAGTTCGATGACACCGAGCTGCGCACCCGGCTGAGCTTCGGCTTCGACGAGCCGACATCGACGACCGCCGACAGCGCGACCTTCGACTCCGCCGACGGCCGGATTCGGGTGGAGCGCGACCTGAAGGACCGCCGCGAGGTCCAGTCGGTGCGCACGGTCTCGGCCGGGGGGCGGACCGACATGGGCGCCTGGCGCTTCAACTATGACGTGGCGTACTCCGAGGCGGATCAGACCGAGGACGGCTCCATCGACCCTGTCGTCTTCCGCCGTGACTTCGAGGAGGCGGGCGAACTGGGCGTGACGATCGACTATTCGGACCTGCGCCGGCCCGGCTATCTGGTGAACTTTGGCGAGGCCAACCTACTGCGCGCCTCCGACTACGAGTTCGACGCGCTCGAGCGGACCACCGACGAGGACGCGCGGGACCGCGAGTTCTCGGCCAAGTTCGACGCCGCCTATGACATGTTCGTCGGCAGCAACAGCGTCGAGCTCAAGTTCGGGGCCAAGGCGCGCCAGCGCGAGAAGCGTCTGAGCTTCGTCTTCGACATCTACGACGGCTATGACGGCGACTTCACCCTCGCCGACGTTCCCGGCAGCCAGACCTACGGTCTGGCCGTGATCGATCCGCTCCCGGGCCTGACCCAGATCCGCGACTTCTTCGCCACCAACCGGGCCCTGTTCGAGCGCAACGACCTCGACAGCGACTTCGCCAGCAATGCCGAAAGCTACACCGCCGACGAGGACATCTACGCCGGCTACGCCCAGGCCCGGTTCGAGACCGGAACCCTGCGTGTCATCGGCGGCGTCCGGGTCGAGCACACCGAGACTGAACTGAACGGCAGCCGGCTCGACCTCGTCGAGGAGGGGGCGACCCGGGACGGCGTGGTTCTGGACGAGGACAGCCTGTTCATCACCCCGGTCCAGTACGACCGCAGCTATACCGACGCCCTGCCCAGCCTGAACATCCGCTACACGGCGGCACCGGATCTGATCGCCCGCTTCGGAGCCTTCCGCTCGGTCGTCCGGCCCAGCTTCGGCCAGCAGGCCCCGCGCTTCCTCATTGAGGAGAACGAGGACGGCGAGCGCTCGGGCGAGTTCGGTAATCCGGACCTCGACCCCTACAAGGCGTGGAATTTCGACGCCACGCTGGAATATTATCTGGCCCCCGAGGCCGTGATCCAGGGCGGCCTGTTCTACAAGTCGATCGAGGACTACATCGTCGCCGCCGAGTTCGAGGACGGCGTGTTCAACGGCATCGCCTATGACGAGGCGGTGATCCCGGTGAACGGCGAGGAGGCGACGGTCTTCGGCGTCGAGCTCAGCTACGGCCAGGCCCTGACTTTCCTGCCGGGTCCGTTCGACGGCCTGCTGGTCAATCTGAACTACACCTACACCGATGCCGAGGGTGAAGTGCTCGGCCGTACCGTGCCGCTGCCGACCTCGTCGGAGCATACGTTCAACGCCGTGCTCGGCTATGAAAAGGGCCCGGTCAGCCTGCGCGCCGCCGGGGCGTATCGCTCGGGCTATCTGGACGAACTGGGCGGCGACGCCGACAGCGACCGTTACGTGAAGTCGCATTTCCAGGTCGACCTCAGCGCCAAATACCGTGTGACACCGAACGTCCAGCTGTTCGGGGAACTGGTTAACGCCAACGACGCCACCTACACCGCCTTCCAGCGCGGGCCGGGCCGGGATCGCCTGCTGCAGTACGAAGAGTATTCGTGGACGGGCAAGTTCGGGGTTCGTCTCAACTTCTGAGGCGGAGTTCCGGGACAAAAGATGGGGGTCGGGCGGCAACGTCCGGCCCCTTTTTCGTGCGTCCGGTCAAAGCCGTCCCGGTCGCGCGAATGCGACTGGACCCGCGCCGGCCAAGGCCCTAACCGGCTGGGCGGGCGCGGCGCGGCCCTTGCAAGGCCGCCGGACCCTCCCCCGGCGCGTGCCAAGACAGGATTTGCGAATGTTCATGGAAGGCGACATCGACTGGACCCTCGTGCTGGGCCTTGTCGCGGCCGTGACCTCGATCGTCGCTGTCCTTGCCCTGGGCTTTGCCTTCAACAACCGCACACGGCACGTCTCGACCTCGGACGCCCTGGAAGCGGCCTCGAAAGCCGCCGAGGCCGCCGAGGCCCGGCTGTTGGAGACGCTCAACGCCATCCCCGTCGCCCTGGTCCAGACCGACAAGGGGGGCAAGTTCACCTTTGCCAACCGCGCCGCCCACCAGCTGATGGGCCGGCGTGATGCCGAGCTGCTGGGGTTGCGGTTCCACTCGGCGACCTGGGGCATCACCTATCCCGACGGCCGGTCCGTGCCGCCGGATCTCCTGCCCAGCGCCCGGGCGCTGCGGGGCCAGACGGTCAAGGGCTTCCAGCACATCCTCGCCAACCCGGCCACCCGGCGGAAGATGCTTGTCTCGGTCACCGCCATGCCGATCGAGGACGCGCGCGGCCAGATCATCGGCTCCACAGCCGCCATCGTCGAGACCGAGGGCCTGACCACGCCCGAGCCGGTCTCGCCCGAGACGGTTGCGCCGGCGGCCGGGGCCGATGACCTGACCCGCCGGGTGTTCGAGGCTGCCTCCAGCGCCCTGGTGGTCGTCGCCGCCAATGGCGTGGTGCGCGAGGTCAATCCTGTGGCGCTCGCCCTGTTCGGTCGCACGGCAGACGTCATCGGCAGTGATTTCGCGGACCAGTTCCTGGGCGAGACTGAACGGGTCGAAGGCCGCCAGACCCTGCGTGCCGCCCTCAATGCCGCGCCGGGCGAGGCGGATGCCATCGTCTCCACCCTCGGCGGCGACCATGGCGTCATCTGGCGCATCCTGCCGCTCAATGACCCGGGCACGCCGGTCGACGCCGTGCTGCTGGCCGGCGACCCCGCGCCTGATCCGGCGGCGTCGATCGAGGCCGCGGCCGGTCCGGCCGCCGAAGCTGTCACGATGACACCTGACCCGTCGGTCGCCGCCCCGGCCGGGGCGCTGGACGCCGCCCTTGCGGACCAGGGCCGGCTCGAGGCCGAGATCGAGACCCTGCGGACGGCGCTCGAGGCCGCGCGATCCGAATCCGCCGAGGCGGTCGCGGCGGCGCGTGCCGAGGCCATCGCCCGCGCCGACCGTGCCGACGAGGCCAGCCGCCGTCTGGAAAGCGTCGGACGGCTGACCGGGGGCGTCGCCCAGGATTTCCACGCCCTGCTGGCGGTGATGACCAGCGCCCTCGACATGCTGCTGAAGGCGGCGGAGGATCCCGCCCGGGTCCGGCGTCTGGGTCAGGCCGCGCTGGCGGCCGGCCAGAGAGGCGAGGCCCTGACCCGGCGCCTGACCGCCTTCTCCCAGGGCGAGGCCCTGCATGCCCGGGTGCTGGACGCCGGGGTCCTGCTGCGGGCCATGGAGACCCGGCTGCGGGCCCTGGCCGGTCCGGGCATTGATCTCCTGATCGAGGGGCCCTCCGTCGAGGCTCCCGTCCGGGTCGATCCGGTCGGGTTCGAGGGTGCGGTCGAGGCCCTGGTCCGCAATGCGGTCGAGGCGCTGGATGGCGCGGGGTCCCTGGCCGTCCGTCTCGAGGTCGTCGAGGGCGGGGCGCGCCTGACGGTGCGCGACACCGGGCCGGGTCTCGATGCGGCCACTGCGGCCCGGGCGCTGGAGCCGTTCTTTACCACCCGTGACGGGGCCGCCGGTCTGGGTCTGGCCCAGGTTCATGCTTTCGCCCGCCAGTCCGGCGGAACCTTGGGCCTGACCGGGGCACCTGGCGAAGGCACCGAGGCGACCCTGACTCTCCCGGCTGCGGCCTGACCTGACTGGCGCGTCGGCTGCCGGGCCGGAAAGGGCGCGAGGGCTCTCGCGCGAACGCCGTTTTCCATGCTAGGCGTTAACCCTTGTATCGAGGGGGGCTTCGATGGTTTGGGTGTTCAGGATCAGCCTCGGGCTGATGATTCTGGCCTATGTGGCCTGGCAGGCGTGGCCGGTCGCGGACCTGCTGTCACACGGGGCCACCGCGTCCGACATCTGGGCGCTGGCCGGCGGGGCCTCGATCCCCGGGGCGGTCACCGCCGCGGCCTGGATCGCGGTGATCCTGCTCTATGCGGTTTCGGGTGTGCTGACAGCGGCCGGCCTGTCCTGGGCTCCCGGGGCGTGGTTCCTCGCCTTTGGCGGCGAAATCCTGCTGCGCCTGGACCTGTCCCCGGCCGGAGCCCCGCCGCCCCTGATCGACATGGCGGGCCGGGCCGCAGAGGCCTTTCGCCTCGCCGGCGTGGGTCTCGACCCGGCCCCCCTGTCCATGGCCGCCCTGCTCGGGGTGGGCCTTCTGGTGGTGGCGCTGGGAGCGTGGCGCGGCTGGAAGGGCGCGGCCCTGACCCGGTCCTGGGCGGTCCTGCCCGTGTGGGGCTGAAAGCCTGTACCGGACCGGGCCAGCCGGTCCGGCACCGCAGAAAACCCGCAGCGGCAGGTCCGGGGTGACGCAACGGTCGATCCGGCTGTTGCTTCTGTCGGCCCAGCCGTTAGGACATCGGCCATCCCCCCGACTTCGCCTGATCCAGAGGTTTCCATGGCCACCGCTGCCCCCGCCGCTCCCGTTTCCTACGATGTCGTCATCATCGGCGGTGGACCGGGCGGCTACAATGCCGCGATCCGCGCCGGCCAGCTGGGGATGAAGGTCGCCTGCGTCGAGATGCGCGAGACCTTGGGCGGCACCTGCCTGAACGTCGGCTGCATGCCCTCCAAGGCCCTGCTGCACGCTTCGGAGCTGTTCGAGTCGGCCAACACCGAGTTTGCAAAGATCGGCATCGAGGTGACGCCCAAGCTGAACCTGGGCCAGATGCACGCCCAGAAGAACGACAGCGTGACCGCCCTGACCAAGGGCATCGAATTCCTGTTCAAGAAGAACAAGGCCGACTGGATCAAGGGCAAGGGCCGGATCACCGGCCCGGGCACGGTCGAGGTCGAGGCCGTGGACGGCACGAAGACGATCCTCAAGGCGAAGGACATCGTCATCGCCACGGGCTCCGAGCCCACCCCCCTGCCGGGCGTCGAGTTCGTGCCGGGCAAGGTGGTCGATTCCACCGGGGCCCTGTCCCTGCCGGCGGTGCCGAAGAAGCTGATCGTGGTCGGGGCCGGCATCATCGGGCTTGAGCTGGGCTCGGTCTGGCGCCGGCTGGGGGCCGAGGTGACCGTGGTCGAATACCTGCCGCGCATCACGCCGGGCATGGACTCCGATCTGGCCTCCGCCTTCCAGCGCGTCCTGACCAAACAGGGCATGACCTTCAAGCTGGGCTCCAAGGTCACCGGCTCGAAGGTGGTCAAGGACGGCGTCGAACTGACGGTCGAGCCCGCCGCCGGCGGCGCGCCTGAGACCCTGACCGGGGATGTGGTGCTGGTGGCAATCGGCCGCCGGCCCTACACGGCCGGCCTCGGACTGGAGACGGTCGGGGTCGAGACCGACAAGCGCGGCGTCATCGTCGGCGACCACTTCAAGGTCGCGGACGGGGTGTGGGTCATCGGCGACGTCACCACCGGTCCGATGCTGGCCCACAAGGCGGAAGAAGACGCGGTCGCCGCCATCGAGCTGATCGCGGGCAAGGCCGGTCACGTCGACTACAATCTGGTGCCCAGCGTGGTCTACACCTTCCCGGAAGTGGCCTGGGTCGGCCAGACCGAGGACCAGCTGAAGGCCGACGGCATCGCCTACAAGGTCGGCAAATTCCCCTTCAGCGCCAACTCGCGCGCCAAGATCAACCATGAGACCGACGGCTATGCCAAGGTCCTGGCCGATCCGGTCACCGACCGTATCCTGGGCGTCCACATCATGGGCCCGCAGGCCGGCGAGATCATCGGCGAGGCCTGTGTCGCCATGGCCTTCGGCGGGGCGTCCGAAGACCTCGCCCGCACCAGCCACGCCCACCCGACCCGCTCGGAAGCCGTCAAACAGGCGGCCATGGGCGTCGAGGGCTGGACCATGCAGGCCTGAGCCATGGATCTCCAGCTCGCCGGCAAGCGCGCCCTGGTCTGCGGCGGCTCCAGCGGTCTGGGCCGGGCCGTGGCCGAGGCGCTGGCGGCGGAAGGGGCGCACGTCGCCCTGCTGTCGCGCAATGCCGACACGCTTCAGGCCGTGGCCGACGGCATCACCGCCACCGCCGTCGGTCGGGCGGTGGTCGTCCCGGCCGACCTCGCCGACCACGCCGCCCTGCTGGCCGCCGTCGACACCGCCGAAGGTCTGCTGGGCGGGCCGATCCAGATCCTGCTGAACAACACCGGCGGGCCGCCGTCCTCGGGCGTGGCGGGGCTGGATCCCGACCTGTGGCGCGCCCAGTTCGAATCCATGGTGCTGTCGGTGTTCCGCCTGACCGACCGGGTCCTGCCGGCCATGCGGGCGGCGGGCTGGGGCCGGATCCTGAACGTCGCCTCCTCCAGCGTGGTCGAGCCGATCGCCAATCTGGGGGTCTCGACGGCCATGCGCGCCTCCGTCGCCGGCTGGGCCAAGACCCTGACCACCGAGGTCGCGGCCGACGGGGTGACGGTCAACACCCTGCTGCCCGGCCGCATCGCCACGCCCCGGATCGAGGCGCTGGACCGGTCCGTCGCCGACCGGCTGGGCATCACCCCCGAAGCGGCCCGGGGGAAATCGCTCGAGACTATCCCGGTGGGCCGTCTGGGCGACCCCGCCGAGTTCGGGGCCGTCGCCGCCTTCCTCGCCAGCCCCCGCGCCGCCTATGTCACCGGCAGCCTGATCCGCATCGACGGCGGAGCGATCCGCGCAATTTGACCGGCCCCGGGGTCCCCCGAAAACGTCTTCGTGCTAGGGTGGTCTCCTGTTCAAGGGAGGTTCCGATGCTGTCGATGCTGCTCCTTCTGGCCACTGCGCCGCAGACGGTGGTTCCCGCGATGCCCCCTCGACCGATGCCGCCTGTGCAGACGCAGCCGGAGGCCACCATGCGCGTCCTCGGCGGGACGCCCCCCTGTCCGTCCAACGTCGTGCTCGCGACGGATCCAACCACACCCGGTGGCGGCCTGATGTGGCGCGGAGGCGGCGAGGCCGTCGGTCTCTACCGTCTGCTGGACCGCTACGTGGACGGCTGCCCCGCCCCGATCATTGTCAACTATCGCGTCCCCGGTTCGAACGCCCTCGGCCAGGAAGCCGGACGTGAGCCGGTTCCGGTGTCGACCCCGCCCCGCTGACCGCCCCTAGGCCCGCGGATGGGCCGCCGCATAGGCCCCCAGCAGGTGGGCCGCGTCGACTGCGGTGTATTTCTGGGTCGTCGACAGGCTGGCGTGGCCCAGCAGCTCCTGGATGCTTCTCAGGTCTGCCCCCGCCCCCAGCAGATGGGTCGCAAAACTGTGCCGCAGCGCATGGGGCGTGGCCGAGGCCGGGAGACCCAGGCGGCCTCTCAACCGTTGAACCGTGGCCTGGACGTGACGCGGGCTCAGCGGTCCGCCGCGCCGGGCGCGAAACAGGGCGTCGGAGGGGCCCAGCGGAAACGGCTGGGCCGCCAGTGCCTCCTCCACGGCCGTCCGGACCACCGGCAGGACCGGCACCATCCGGGTCTTGCCGCCCTTGCCGGTGATGCGCAGGGTGGCGGGCAGGGGGGCGTCGGCCCGGGTCAGGGACAGGGCCTCCGAAATCCGCAGGCCGCAGCCATACAGCAGGGACAGGACGGCCGCGTCCCTCAGCGCCTCCCACGGCTCGGCGTCGGGATCCAGACCGGGCTCGGCGATCATGCCCCGCGCCTGATCGGCGCTGACCGGCCGGGGCAGGGAGGGTTTGACCCGGGGCCCGCGCACCAGGGCCAGTTGCGGGGCCGGGGTGTCGCAGCGCCGGTCCAGAAAGCCGTGAAAGGTGCGGATCGCCGACAGGGTCTGGCTCAGCGACCGGGCGTTCAACGGTTGATCGCCACTGCGCCGCTCGGCCAGGTGGGCCCGCAATTCGGCGGCGCTGACAGTGCCCAGGTCCCCCAGCCGCTGCGGCTCGCCGCGGTGCCGTTCCAGAAAGGCCAGATACAGCCGCCCGATATGGCCATAGGCCTCCAGCGTCCGGGGCGACAGCCGCCGCTCGTGGGCCAGATGCTCCAGCCAGGCCGACAGGGCCCCGTCGGCGCTGAGAGGGGCGGCGGTCAGTTCAGCACCGGCCAGCGCTCGGCCGTGCGCTCCACGACCCGGGCGATGAAGGCCACCAGCTCACAGCCCATGCCGGACGTGAAGCCTTCTTCCTCGGAGGAGGCGAAGGCGCACAGGGCGGGGCGGGCCTGTTCAACCCGGTCGCCGCCCAGATGCGGGGCCATGCGGATCAGGGCCACCGAGCGGATCGGCTCCGGCGACGGCCCGAACAGGTCCAGCCCCTCGAACATCGGCCCCAGCCAGGTCAGGCCGTGTTCGCCCAGCAGGGCGTCGACGTCCCCGGCCTCCAGACCGCGCCAGCCGAACGGCACGCCGCCGGGGCGTTCCAGGGCGATGGCGGCCCCGGCCAGGCCAAACCGGCCCTGGGCCACGGCATCCAGCCGGCGGGCCAGGTCAGACGGATTGCGCGCCTCCAGCAGGTCCAGCGCCGCGACATGGGTCTGGGTCTGGGCGGCGAAATTGGCCCGGGCGATGGATTCGATGCGTTTCCTCGCATCCGCCTCGCGCTCGGCCGCCTCTTCCAGCCGGGTCAGGGCGGCGCGGCCGAACTCGACCACATTGCGTCCGTGGGGCTTCAGCCCGACCTCCTCCAGCAGGGAGCGGTCGTCCAGCAGGGTCTGGGGGTGGGCCTGCAGCCACGCCCGTACGTCCGGCCAGTGCAGGACGTCCGCTTCCACGCCGGAGGACGGCTCCGGTTCGGCGAACAGGTCGGCGGTCTGGTCTGCAGAGGTCACGCGGCGGCTCTCCTCCCGGAGACAGCGCCGGGTCGCGGTTACAGGATCGACTGGCCGGTCTTGCCCCAGTCGGCCAGGAAGGCATCAAGCCCCCTGTCGGTTAAGGGGTGCTTGACGAGGGCCTTCAATGTGTCGGCCGGCAGGGTGGCGGCATCGGCCCCCGCGAGGGCCGCGGCCGCGACATGGGCCGGATGGCGCAGCGAGGCGGCGAGGATTTCGGTGTCGAAGCCGTGGATGTCGTACAGGGCCCGGATCTCTTCCAGCAGCTCGGATCCGATCGCGCCGTGGTCGTCCAGCCGCCCGACGAAGGGCGAAACGAAGGTGGCCCCGGCCTTGGCCGCCAGCAGGGCCTGGGTTACGGAGAAGCACAAAGTCACATTGGTCCGGATGCCCTTGTCGGCAAACACCCGCGTGGCCCTCAGCCCGTCCCAGGTCAGGGGCAGTTTGACCACGACGTTCGGCGCGATGGCGGCCAGCTTGTCGCCTTCCTTCACCATGGTCTCGAAATCGGTCGCCACGGCCTCGGCCGAGATCGGCCCCTCGACCAGGGCGCAGATTTCGGCGATGACCTCGGCGATGACGCGACCGGATTTGGCGATCAGCGAGGGATTGGTGGTGACGCCGTCCACCATCCCGGTGGGGAGCATCTCGCGAATGACGGCGACGTCGGCGGTGTCGAGGAACAGTTTCATGGGAGCGGGTTTTAGCGGCGTCGGTCGCGTTGGGCGAGCCTCTAAATCCTCCCCCGTCGGGGGAGGTGGCACGGCGCGCCTTCGCGACGTGACGGAGGGGGCCCGAACCAAACTCCGGCGACCGGGGTGGGCCCCCTCCACCCCCGCGCAAGCGCGCGGCGGTCCCCCTCCCCCGATGGGGGAGGAATAATGAAAGTCGCCTCGGTCCTCATTCCCCTGCCGGTGCCGGAGGCCTTTGACTATGAGGTCCCCGAGACGATGGCCCTCGCCCGGGGCGAGTCTGTTGCCGTCCCCCTGGGCCCCCGGCTGATCCGGGGCGTGGTGGCCGAGGTGCGCGAGACCACGGGCTCGAACCGCCGGCTCAAGGCGGTCACCACCCGTCTGGACGATCCGCCCCTGCCGGCCGGGACGATGGACTTTCTCGACTGGGCCGCCCGCTGGACGCTCAGCCCGCCGGGCGAGATGACCGCCATGGCCGTGAAGGGCCTGCGCGCCCCGCCGCCCCGGCCCGAACGCCTTGTGCGTCGTGTCGGCGACCGTACCCCCGCCCGGTCGACCCCGGCCCGGACGGCGGTGCTGGAGGCCCTGGGCGAGAGGGCCCAGCCGCCGGCCGATCTGGCGCGGGCCGCCGGCGTCTCGTCCGCCGTGGTCAAGGGCCTGATCGACGAGGGCGTGCTGGAGATCATCGAGACCCTGGTCCCCGCCGCCTTCGATCCGCCCGATCCGGCCCATGCCCCCGCGACGCTCAATCCCGATCAGGCCGCAGCGGCCGACGTCCTCGCGGCGGCCACGGCGGCCGGCGGGTTCGCCGCCTTCCTGCTGGACGGCATCACCGGCTCGGGCAAGACCGAGGCCTATCTGGAGGCCGTGGCGCGAACGCTCGCCCGCGATCCCTCGGCCCAGATCCTGATCCTGCTGCCCGAGATCGCCCTGACCCAGGACCTGATCGCGCGGATCACCGCCCGCTTCGGGGCCGCCCCGGCCGAATGGCATTCCGGCATCGCCCCGCCCCGTCGGCGTCAGGTGTGGGAGGCCGTCGTGGCCGGCCGTTGCAGCATCGTCGTCGGGGCCCGTTCGGCCCTGTTCCTGCCCTTCGCCAACCTCAAACTGGTGATCGTCGACGAGGAGCATGACGCCTCGTTCAAACAGGAGGACGGGCTGGTCTATCACGGCCGCGACCTCGCCGTGGCCCGGGCACGCATCGAGGGGGCGGTGGTGGTCCTGGCCTCGGCCACCCCCTCGCTGGAGACCCTGTGGAACGCCCGCGCCGGCCGCTATGGCTGGCTGAAGCTGTCACGGCGGCACGGGGCGGCGGTCCTGCCCGACATCCAGCTTCTGGACCTCCGCCAATGTCCGCCCGACCCCCAGACCTGGCTGTCCCAGCCGCTGCGCGAGGCGATCGCCGAGACCCTGCTGGCGGGCGAACAGACCCTGCTGTTCCTCAATCGCCGGGGCTATGCGCCCGTCGTGCTGTGCCGCGCCTGCGGTCACCGCATGACCTCGCCCGACACCGACAGCTGGCTGGTCGAGCATCGCTACACGGGCCGGCTGGTCTGTCACCTGACCGGCTTCACCATGGCCCGGCCCCGGCTGTGCCCGGCCTGCGGGGCCGAGGACACGCTCGTCTCCGTCGGTCCAGGCGTGGAGCGGGTCGAGGAGGAGGTGAGGGCTCTCTTCCCCGAGGCCCGAACGGCGGTGTTCAGCTCCGACACCGTGCCGGATGCCCGCGCGGCACGGGCGCTGATCCGGACCATGACCGAAGGCGGCATCGACATCCTCGTGGCGACCCAGGCCGCGGCCAAGGGTCACAACTTCCCGCGCCTGACGCTGGTGGGGGTCGTCGACGCCGATCTGGGCCTGAGGGGTGGGGACCTGCGGGCCGCCGAGCGGACCTTTCAACTGTTGACCCAGGCCACGGGCCGGGCCGGGCGGGCGGAGCGCCCCGGCCGGGCCATCCTCCAGACCTGGACGCCCGACCATCCGGTCCTGATGGCGCTGGCGGCCGGGGATCGCGACGCCTTCGTCGAGGCCGAGATGGGCGAGCGCGAGGCCGCTGCCCTGCCGCCCCACGGCCGGCTGGCAGCGCTCATCCTGTCGGGTGTGGATGCCCTGGCGGTGGAGAAGACGGCGAATGACCTCGCCGCCGCGATTCCCAATGCCGAGCGGCTGGAGGTCTATGGCCCCGCCGATGCGCCGCTGGGCCTGATCCGGGGGCGGCGGCGCAAGCGGCTGCTGGTGCGGGCCGATCGCGATGTCGATCTGCAGGGCTTCCTGCGGTCCTGGCTGGGCCGGGTGAAGGTGCCCGCCTCGGTGCGGCTGACCGTCGACGTCGATCCCTACAGCTTCCTGTGAGGTTCGGCGGAACGGCGTAACCTGACCTTAAGCGTCGCCGTGCCATGACAGGGCCATGCATCGTCGTGCCCTTCTCATCGCCCCCCTGGCTCTCGCGGCCACCCCTGCCATGGCCTCCAGCGGCGGTGGCGGTTCCGCCCCGGCGGACACCTGGGTCCGCTATCCCACGATCACCGGGATGGTCGCCCGCGGCGACGGCAGCCGTGGCGTCCTGACGGTCGAGGCCGGGGTCGATGTGGCCGATCCCGCCCTGAACCTGCGCGCCCGCCAGTCCCAGCCCCGCATCCGGGCGGTGTTCAACATCCTCGTCCAGCGCGAGGCCAATGTGCTGCTGCCGGGCCGGGTCCCCAATGTCGAACGGCTGGCGGCCCAGCTGCAGTCGGCCACCAACATCATCCTCGGCCAGCGCGGGGCCAAACTCCTGCTCGGATCGGTCGTCGTCTCCTGATCCCTTGACGGGAGGGGCCGGGTCGGGCCCCCATGGGGCCATGCGTATTCCGGCCCTTCTCCTGATCCTGTGTCTGTCCGCCTGCGCCTCCGCAGCGCCGCCCCCGCCACCACCCCCGCCGCCGTCCGGTCCGGGGCAGGCCGTCCTGCGCGACTGGCGCAGCATCGTCACGGCCACCGACCGGGACCGCTACGCCCGCAGCGACGCCGCATGGCGGCTGGCGCTCGAACAGGCGCGGCGTCAGCCCGGCTCCGGCGATCTGTCCAGCCTCGGGGCCCTGATCGACCCCGACGCCGGCCGGCGCGACGTGACCCCGCCGCCCGGCGCATACCGCTGCCGCACGGTCAAACTGGGGTCCCAGGGCGGGGAGACCGGTCTCGGGTATGTCGTTTACGGCTGGTTCGCCTGCCGGATCGAGACGACACCGCGCGGCCTGAAATTCTCCAAGACCACCGGCTCCCAGCGGCCCTCGGGCCTGCTCTTCCCCGAGGACGACCGCCACATGGTCATGCTGGGCTCCCTGGCCCTCGCCGCCGAGCCGCCGGCCAACTCCTATGGTCAGCGCCCCGACCGGGATCTGGTGGCCGTGCTGGAACGGATCGGCGACGCCCGCTGGCGTCTGGTCCTGCCCTGGCCCCAGACCGAGTCCAACCTCGACTTGATCGAGCTGGTCCCGGCCTGAGGAGCGGCCAGCCGCGCCTGCCACGCTTTGGCCCCAACCGTGACCGGAGCGTAACAATCTGAAATCATGAGGTTATGACGCCGATGTAACTAGGGGTCGTATCAGCCCGCTGGTAATCAGGCGGGGTGTCGGTCGCCGGGGCGGTCGAGGGCTGTTCAGGGGTGGACCCAATGATCCGATCGAAGACGATTCTGCTCGCCGGTGTCGCCTTGCTGGCGTTTGCGCCCGGCGCGTTGGCCCAGACGGCCCCCGCCCCCGCCGGGGCCGTCCGCCCGGGCCAGACCCCGCCCGCCACGCCGGCGCAGACGCCCGCCCCCACGACTGGCCAGACGCCGGCGACCCCTCCCGCACAGGACGCTCCGGCCGAAGGCGAGCCCGCCGCCGTCGACGATGTCGTGGTCACCGGCCGCGCCACCGATGTGCGGACCTCGATCGATTCCATCAGCTACAGCCTCGCCAATGACCTGCAGGCCACGACCGGCAGCCTCGCCGACGCCCTGCGCAATGTGCCGTCCGTCGATGTCGACCCCCAGGGCAATGTTTCCCTGCGCGGCAACTCCGGGGTCACCATCCTTGTCGACGGCCGCCCCTCGGGCATCCTGTCGGGCGAGGGCCGGGCCCAGGCCCTGCTGCAGCTACAGGCCGATCGCTATGCCCGCATCGAGGTCATGACCAACCCCTCGGCCGCCTACAGCCCCGAGGGGTCCGGCGGGGTCATCAATCTGATTACCAAGCCGACCGCCCCGCGCGCCGGCACCCAGACCACCGGCTCCATCCGCGCCAATGTCGGCGACAACGGCCGCTGGAACCTCGGCGGCAGCGGCTCGTGGCAGAAGGACCGCCTGACCCTGTCCGGCGACCTCAGCTACCGTGCCGATCCCAACCAGTACGAACTGAATCGCCTGCGCGAGCAGCTCGATCCCGCAACCGGAGTTGTGCTCTCGACCACCCGCAACGACACGACCCAGGGGTCCGACCAGACCGGCACGATCGGGCGCTTCACCGCCGAGTACAAACTGACCGACCGGACCCAGCTGACCGGCGAGGTGCGCGGTGTCGCCTTCCAGGGCGACGGGGACTTCGACAGCCTCTTCGAGACCCGCAACGGGGCCGGGGCGGTGACGAGTGCCTATACGCGCGACGGACGGTCCAGCTTCGACTTCATGAACTGGGGCGCGACGGCCCGGCTGCTGCACCGCTTCGACGACGCCGGCCATGAATGGTCCAACGAGCTGCGCTACGATTCCAACAGTATCGAAAGCGACGGCCTGTCCCTTACCGATTTCCTCGTGCCGGCGGGCACCGGTCTGGCAGAGCGGAGCACCCAGGACACGGATCAGGTCACCCTGGGCTTCACCAGCGCCTATGTCCGGCCCACCGCCGACGGCGGCAAGCTGCGCCTCGGCTATGAGCTGACCGACGTGCGCCCGGATCAGGACGTGACTTACAGCCGGGGCCTCTCGGAGGGCACGCTGGCCATCGTCCCGGGCTTCAGCAACCGGTTCGAGGCGCGCCAGACGGTCCATGCCCTGTACGGCACCTGGGAACGCCCCCTGACGGCGAAACTCTCGGCCCAGGCCGGGCTGCGGCTGGAACAGGCCGACATCGAGATCGACGACCTCACCGGCGGCGCCTCGGCGTCCCAGGACTATTTCCGCGCCTATCCCACCGCCCATCTGCAGTACCAGCTATCCGAGACCGAGACCCTGCGCGCCAGCTATTCGCGCCGGATCCAGCGCCCCCAGCCCGGCCAGCTGAACCCCTTCGTCTCCTACGGCGACCCGCTGAACCGGCGCTCGGGCAACCCTGATCTGGAGCCGCAGGAGACGGATTCCTTCGAGGCCATGTGGCAGAAGCGTCAGGGTTCGACCTTCTACCAGCTGACCGCCTATCTGCGTGACACCGACAAGGCCTTCACCGATGTGGTGACCGATCTCGGCGGCGGCGTTTTCCTGACCCGGCCCGAGAACCTCGGTTCGCGCCGCGACACAGGACTGGAGGTCACCGCCAACGGCGCGCTGCACAGGACCCTGCGCTACAGCGCCGGCGTCAATGTCTTCCGGCAGGAGATCGACGCGGCCGGTATCGCCGGCGGCGACGACCGCGAGGGCACCTTCGCCAGCGGCCGGCTCAGCCTGAACTGGACCCCGACGGCAAAGGACTTCGTCCAGGTCTCGGGCTTCTGGCAGGGCGACAGCCTGCTGGCCCAGGGCACGCGCGAGGCGGGCGGCATGCTGAACCTCGGCTATCGCCGCAAGCTGACCGACACCCTGTCCTTCAACTTCACCGGCCGGGACGTGCTGAACTCCTTTGGCAACACCTCGGTCTATGAGACCCCCCTCTTCCGCGAACGGTCCGAGCAGAACATCCGCCTGCGCGCCTTCTACATCGGCCTCAGCTGGAGCCTGGGCTCCGGCCCGCGCCGCCAGCCGGAACAGTTCGACTTCTCGACCGGCCCGACCGGGGGCTGAGCCCCGGCCGGTGTCGTCCACCGGACATTGGAACGGCCCGGCACAGGCGGACATTCAGGACGGGTAACCCCTCCGTCCTGCAGGTTCCCCATGTCCATCATCGACAAGATCGCCGCCGCCGTGACCCCCCTGCCCGATGACGACAAACGGGCCGAAGCGACCCGGGAGGCGCGCGCCCACGCCACAGCCGGAGACTGGCTCGGCCTGGTGCTCGACCACCACGACCGCATCCGTGAGGCCTTCGCCGCCGGCCGCGAAGCCCGGGGCGCTCCGGCCCGCGTCGCCGCCATGAAGGACCTCGCCCTGATCCTCAACGGCCATTCCCTGGCCGAGGAGATCGTCCTGTATCCCGCCCTCGCCCAGTCCGGTGGAAAGGCCCATGCGGCCCAGGCCTATATCGAGCAGACCACGGCCAAGAACCAGATGGCCGAGCTGGAGAACATCGCCCCGTCGAAACCCGAATGGCTCGACAAGTGGGAGCATATCGAGGGCGCGGTCCTGACCCACATGTATGAGGAAGAATCCGGCTGGTTCCTTGAGCTGAAAGAGAAGGGCGACCATCAGGCCCGCCTGACCAGCCGCTATCAGGAAGAGTTCGAGCGCTACGTCGGCTGACACGCGCCTGCGGGCGTATCGCCGTGGAGGTCAGGCACGGGTCGCCCAAGCCATCCACACCGCCACCGCCGCGATCCCCGCCGCCATGAGCCGCCCGGCCCGGACGCCCTGCATCCGCCGCATCACCACGGCTCCGGCCGAGGCGGCCCCCAGCACGATCAGGGTGTGGATCGCCACGCTGACGGCGACATGCAGCCCGCCCAGCGTCAGGGCCTGCACCAGCGGCGAGGCCCGGTCCGGCCGGATGAAGGTCGGCAGAAGGGCGACATAGAAGGCCGCCGCCTTGGGGTTCAGCAGATTGCCGGTCAGGCCCCGCAGGAACAGGCCGCCCAGCGTGCGCCGGTCGGGCTCGGCATCCGGCGCGACCCTGCCCGCCCCCGCCCAGGCCTCCCACGCCAGCCACAGCAGGAAGATCACCCCGGCCCAGCGCACCGCCTGATACAGCCCCGGAAACGTCAGCATCACGGTGGTCAGTCCGAACGCCGCCGCCACCATCCAGACGCTCAGCCCCAGCGTCACCCCCGCCACCGCCGCCAGCCCGGCGATCCGCCCCCGCCCCAGCGCCACCAGCGCCAGCCAGCCCATGTTCGGCCCCGGCGTCAGCTCGATCAGCGACACCGCCACCAGAAACGGCAGCAGGACGGCAGGATCGACGGGAAAGGCGGGGGACATCGCTCCACCCTAGACCATGCCGCGCCCGCCGCCGACCGCGTGCCTTGCCGATCCGCGATCGCGAGGGATAGGCTCACGGGACAGGGGATGGGGTGAGCCGATGTCGGAGTCCGGAACGGTCAGTCGACGGCGCGGCCATGTCATCGGCGACGGGCTGTCCGGCGGCTTCTGGCGGCGCGTGGTGGCCTTCTGGATCGGCCACGCGGTGGTCGGGCTGGTCCTGACCCTGATCGGGGCGGCCGCCTTTCCTCTGACCGACGGCGCGATCCGGCACAGCAGTCCGGTCGTCGTGTTTTCCCACTGCACCGCGGTCGATGCAGCGGGCTCGCGCAACACCGACCGGCTGAAAGTGTTGCCGCCGGGGGGCGGGCCGCTCCACCGGTTCCGTCCGGACCGTCCGCCGGACCGGATACGCGTCTCCCGATGCGAGACCTTTCCCAGCCATAGCGCGGTCCGGGTGACGTTCACCTGGGCGGGGCAGTTCTCCTACCAGGAGACGGTGGTCCGTCCCCTGCGCCCTTCGGGGCGGGTGATCCCGAGGACCTTCGACCTCGCCCACCTGTTCTTCCCGGTCCTTCTGATCTGGCTGGCCTTCAGCGAGGCCGCATGGGGTGGCGGTCCGGGCAAGCGGCTGATGGGCCTCCGGGTGCTTGATCGGGACGGTGTCCGCCGCGCCGCCTTCAAGGCCACCCTGATGCGAAATGCCCTCCTCTACGGCCCCGCTGCAATCCTCGGTCTGGCCGCCGGTGCCCATGGCCTGTTCCGCGCGGCCCTCGGCGGGCCCCTGTATGACCCCCTCCTCGGCTGGGCCTTCATCGCCCTCGGAGCGGTCGCCGTATTCTGGGGCCTGCTGTTCCTCGTCAGTGTCCTCGTCCAGCGACCGGATCCCTTCTGGGACCGGTGGTCGGGGGTCAGCGTCCGTCGCAGGGTCTGGATCGAGGATCGCTGATCCGCCCCTTGCCGGCCTCTTGTGTGGCTGGATCGCCACACCCACCTGTGACCCACATCAAGGCGTCGCTTCCCGGAGGGCGCCTCTCTACGATCCGCCGCTTCAGGGGACACGCCATGAATCTCGACCTCTATTCCGACCGCGCCAAACAGGCCGTCCAGTCGGCCCAGACCCTCGCCCTGGCGCGCAAGCACCAGCAGTTCGCGCCCGAACACCTGCTCAAGGTCCTGCTGGAAGAGCGCGACGGCCTCGCCCGCACCCTGATCACCGCGGCCGGCGGCGATCCGGCGAAGGCGGCCGAGGGGGCGGAAGGCCTGCTGAAGAAGCGCCCCCAGGTCGAGAGCGCCACCAGCCAGCTGTATCTCGACGGCGCGACCGCCCGGGTCTTCGCCGCTGCCGAAGCGGCGGCCAAGAAGAACGGCGACGCCTTCGTCACCACCGAACGGATTCTGGCCGCGATCGCCCGCGAGGGCGGCGCGGCCGGCGACGCCCTGAAATCCGCCGGGGTCACCGCCGACAAGCTGGACGCCGCCGTGGCCGAGATCCGCAAGGGCAAGACCGCCGACAGCGCCGGGGCCGAGGACGCCTATGAGGCGCTGAAACGCTATGCCCGCGACCTGACCCAGGCGGCGCGGGACCAGAAGATCGACCCGGTCATCGGCCGCGACGAGGAGATCCGCCGCACCATCCAGGTCCTCGCCCGCCGCACCAAGAACAATCCCGTCCTGATCGGCGAGCCGGGCGTCGGCAAGACCGCCATCGTCGAGGGTCTGGCGCTGCGCATCGTCAACGGCGACGTGCCCGAGAGCCTCAAGGACAAGACCGTCATGGCGCTCGACATGGGCTCCCTGATCGCCGGGGCCAAATATCGCGGCGAGTTCGAGGAGCGGCTGAAGGCCGTGCTGGGCGAGGTCACGGCCGCGGAAGGCCAGATCATCCTGTTCATCGACGAGATGCACACCCTGGTCGGTGCCGGAAAGGGCGACGGCGCCATGGACGCGTCGAACCTGCTCAAGCCCGCCCTGGCGCGCGGCGAGCTGCACTGCGTCGGGGCCACGACGCTGGATGAGTACCGCAAATACATCGAGAAGGACGCGGCGCTCGCCCGCCGCTTCCAGTCGGTCTTCATCGACGAGCCGACGGTGGAGGACACCATCTCCATCCTGCGCGGCCTCAAGGAGAAGTATGAGGTCCACCACGGGGTGCGAATCTCGGACAGCGCCATCGTCGCCGCCGCCACCCTGTCCAACCGCTACATCACCGACCGCTTCCTGCCCGACAAGGCCATCGACCTGATCGACGAGGCCGGGTCGCGCGTCCGCATGGCCGTGGATTCCAAGCCCGAGGCGCTGGACGAGATCGACCGCCGTCTGGTCCAGCTCAAGATCGAGCGCGAGGCCCTGAAGAAGGAGACCGACAAGGCCTCGGTCGCCCGGCTGGAAAAGCTGGAGGACGAGATTTCGGACCTCGAGATCGAATCCGCCGACCTGACCACCCGCTGGAAGGCCGAGAAGGACAAGGTCGGCCAGGGCGCCCAGCTGCGCGAGACCCTGGATCGCCTGCGCGCCGAACTGGCCGCGGCCCAGCGCAACGGCGACCTCGGCCGCGCCTCCGAGATCGCCTATGGCCAGATCCCCCAGATCGAGAAACAGCTGGATCAGGCCGAGGCCGATGAGGCCACCGCCTCCCCCCTGACGCCCGAGGTGGTCGACGCGCAACAGATCGCCGCTGTCGTCAGTCGCTGGACCGGGGTCCCGGTCGAGAAGATGCTGGAGGGCGAGCGCGAGAAACTGCTGTCGATGGAGGATGCGCTGCGCGGCCGCGTCGTCGGTCAGGACGCCGCACTGGAGGCCGTGGCCGATGCGGTCCGCCGGGCCCGCGCCGGGCTCAACGACCCCAACCGCCCGCTGGGCAGTTTCCTGTTCCTCGGCCCCACCGGGGTCGGCAAGACCGAGCTGACCAAGGCCCTGGCCGCCTTCCTGTTCGACGACGAGACCGCCATCACCCGCATGGACATGTCGGAATACATGGAGAAGCACTCGGTCAGCCGCCTGATCGGGGCCCCTCCCGGCTATGTCGGCTATGACGAGGGTGGAGCCCTGACCGAAGCTGTCCGCAGGCGGCCCTATCAGGTCGTCCTGTTCGACGAGGTCGAAAAGGCCCACCCCGACGTCTTCAACGTCCTGCTCCAGGTGCTGGACGACGGCCGCCTGACCGACGGTCAGGGCCGCGTCGTGGACTTCAAGAACACCCTGATCATCATGACCTCCAACCTCGGCTCCGCCGCCCTGGCCGACCAGCCGGACGGCGAGGATGTCGAAGCCGTGCGCCCCTTCGTCATGGACGCCGTCCGCGCCCATTTCCGCCCCGAGTTCCTGAACCGCATCGACGAGATCATCCTGTTCCGCCGCTTGGGGCGCGACCAGATGGCCGGCATCGTCCGCATCCAGCTGTCCCGCCTCGAAAAGCTCATGGCCGACCGCAGGCTGACCCTGTCCATCGACGACGGCGCTTTGGCCTGGCTCGCCGACAAGGGCTACGACCCGGTCTACGGCGCGCGCCCGCTGAAGCGCGTGATCCAGAAGGATCTGGTCGACCCCATGGCCAAGAAACTGCTGGCCGGCGAGCTGGAGGACGGGTCGGTGATCGCCGTGTCCGCGGGGAGCGAGGGGCTGGAGATCGGGAAGGCGCGGGTGCACTGAGCTGATGCAACTGCATTTCGACACTGACCCAATGTGGATCGAAGCGGTTCGCGATTGGGCAGTGTCGGATCAGCGCATTGATCGCGTCTGGGTCTTCGGATCGCGGGCCACTGGACGACGTACAGTGAAGCCGAACCCCTCACCCATCCCCGACCTCGATGTTGGATATGTCCTGACTGGAGACAGCGAGGGAGACATGCTCGGCTATGCCATCTGCATGGCCGGGCGCTGGCGGGCATTTCTCGCCCAACGGATTTCTGTTCCTGTCGATCTTCAGTTCGCAGAGCCAAACAGTGACGAGCGCGTCTGGCCAGCAATTCGCCAGCACGGGATTCTCGTTTACCGCCGCACCTGAAACCTCTTTCGTCATCCTCCGGCAAGCCGCGCCTTCGCGGCGCAGACCGGGGGACGCAGCGGCCTGCGAGAGCAGGACACTGTCGCGGACACCGCCCTTTCCGACATCGTGCCTGAACAGATCGCCTTCGGCGCCGCTGCGTCCCCCGGTCTCCGCTTCGCTACGCCGGAGGATGACGAAAGGGAGGGCCGGGGCCGTATGGATCGGGTCGTTCGTTGAGCGTGGTGGTTGGAGGTGGTCCCCCGGTCTCCGCTTCGCTTCGCCGGAGGATGACGAAAGAAGAAAGTGCGCATAGGTTGTGCAGATGGGGACGCATCGCACCTTCATCGCAACCTACATCATGGCCAGTGAGCGGAACGGCTGGATCTATGTCGGGATGACATCGACCCTCGTTGCCCGCGTCTGGAAGCACAAGACCGGGACCCATCCCGACGGCTATTCCGCTGAGCACGGCTGCGTCCAACTGGTCTGGTTCGAACGCCACGCCTGGGTCGTGAACGCCATCCGGCGAGAGAAGCGGCTGAAGAAGTGGAATCGCGACTGGAAGCTGAAGCTGATCGAGGACACCAATCCGCAATGGCGGGATCTCGCGGCAGACTGGTATCCGGTCCACGACCCCGACTGGGTTCCCCCGGCCGAAGACGCCTGACCTACCGCTTCAATATCGCCGTCAGCGCCCCGTCGCCCTCCAGGATCACCACCTCGACCTCGGCGAGGTCGCGGCCGCCGGCGTCGCGGACGGCGCTCAGGAGGTCGTCGCGGGTGACGCGTTCGCGCTTCAGGGCCGCGTCGATGGCCTCGCCGTCGCGGGCGAGGATGGCGGGCTCGGCGCGCACGAGCTTGGCCCAGGCTTTCCAGCGGACCGAGGTCCAGGTCACGAGCCACTGCAGGCCGATCAGGACGCCGAACGCCACCAGCCCCTCGGCCAGGGCCACCTCCTCGTTCAGCAGCACGGTCGACAGGGTCGATCCCAGCGCCACCGTCACCACCAGATCAAAGGCGTTCAGCTTGGACAGGGTGCGCTTGCCCGACAGGCGCAGGAACACCACCAGCCCCACATAGGCCAGGGTCCCCACCAGAACGGTCCGGCCGAGGCCGGGCCAGCCCTGGAACAGCATGTCGGCGATCTCCATCGGACCGCAACGGCTTGCGGCCCGGAAGGGTCCGCCGGCCCCTACGTCCGATTCTGACGTATCGGCATGTCAGACTGGCTTCTACCGGCGAAGACCGGGTCAACCGGAGGGGAGAAGCGGACTCAACGGACTCAACGGACCCTGTTTTTTCGGCCTTACGCCGCCGCCTCGACCCGGGCCGGTTCCATGGGTTTCAGGTCCAGCAGGGCGAACAGGCGGGCGTCCTCGTCCTGTTCGGGATTGGGGGTGGTCAGAAGCTTGCCGCCGACGAAGATGGAGTTGGCCCCGGCGAGAAAACAGAGCGCCTGCATCTCCGGGCTCATGGTCTCGCGCCCGGCCGACAGCCGGACCATGGCGCGGGGGCAGACCAGACGGGCGACGGCGACCGTGCGCACGAACTCGATCGGGTCGATCTGGCCGGCCTCCAGCACCCGCTCGCCCAGCGGCGTGCCGGTGACGGGCACCAGGGCATTGACCGGCAGGCTGTCGGGATGGACGGGCAGGGTGGCCAGGGCATGCAACAGGCCGGCGCGGTCGCGGCGCGCCTCGCCCATGCCGACGATGCCGCCGCAGCAGGTGCTCATGCCGGCGTCGCGGACATGGGTCAGGGTGTCCAGCCGGTCCTGATACGTTCGCGTGGTGACGACCTCGGCATAGTAGTCGGGCCCGGTGTCGAGGTTGTGGTTGTAGTAGTCGAGGCCGGCGGCCTTCAGCTGGCGCGCCTGATCGGCGGTCAGCATGCCCAGCGTCGCGCAGGTCTCGAGGCCCAGGGCCTTCACGCCCGAGATCATGGCCGCCAGTTTGGGCGTGTCACGGTCCTTCAGCTCGCGCCAGGCCGCGCCCATGCAGAAGCGGCTGGCCCCGCCGGCCTTCGCCGCCATGGCCTCGGCCAGGACAGAGGAGGTGTCCATCAGTTTCTCGGCCTTCAGCCCCGTGTCGAAGGCCGCCGATTGTGAACAGTAGCCGCAGTTCTCGGCGCAGCCCCCGGTCTTGATCGACAGCAGCTGCGACTTCTGGACCTCGGAGGGATCGAACCAGCGCCGGTGCACCGAGGCCGCCTCGAACACCAGCTCCATGAACGGCCGCGCGAACAGGGCCTCGACCTCATCAAGGGTCCAGTCGTGGCGGGGAAGGGAGAGATCCTGGGTCATGGGCGGGTTGGTGACTCAGCCGGCGTGCGAACGCAAGGCGTCAGGTCTCCAGCAGCAGCTCGGCGCGTTTGAGATCGATGATCACCGTCTGGAACTGACCGAGCACATCGGTCCCCAGAAGCATGGCGGGCCGATCTGCCAGGCCCCAGATGTCGAAGGTGTGGAAATCGCCGACAAGCACCGGCGTCTCTCGCAGCGTGACGCCGGCGAAATGCAGCCGGCGCAGCCGCATCGGGATCGCCGTCACCGTCAGGCCGGTGGGGGAGGTCACATGCGCCACGCGGGTGCCGTCGTCCAGGGTGATGGGCGACGCCCCGGCCGCCCGGGCAAAAGCGGTGTTGACGATGGTGATCGCCGCACCTGTATCAATGATCGCCTTTCCGCTCGCCTCTCCCGAACGGACGTCGATCATCAGCAGGCCCCGGTGCCTCTCTTCGGCATCGGCGCGAAAGAGAGCGGTCTGGGGTGCCGGGTCGAGCATGCCGCGGCCCGGTCGTCGCGAGCGCGTGATGGCGGCGAGCGCTTCGCCTCTGAACCTGAGGACAAGGCGATGATCCATGAGAAGATCGCGGCCGATCAGGCCATCGGCACCGTCCAGGCCGGAGCGGCGCGCGATTGCAAAGCGCGCCTCGGGTACACGAAGATTGCCGGATCGCACCTCACGGGCACGTACAGTCTCCACGAGCTCCCGGGCAATCAGGGTGTGCATGCCTATGGGCCCGGCCGATGGAAGGCCGAGGCGGGCCGCGAGATCGTCCGAAATGACGGAGGCGTTCGCCGCAGAATCCAGCGCGAAGGCGAACGGACCGTGTTCCGCGATGAACACCGGCACGGACAGCCGGCGCCCGCGCAGGCGTTCAGAACTCTCGACCGTCGCATCCTGGGCCCCGGCGACCCCGGGCAGGAACAGCGCGGAGGCCGCGGTGATCAGGTCACGGCGGCGCAGCATCACTCGCTCTGCGGGTTGTTACGATACACCCGCCCGTCGCGCATGACGAAGCCGACTGACTTGAGCACTCTGACATCCTGCAGCGGGTCGCCCTCGACCGCGATCAGGTCGGCACGCTTTCCGGGCTCCAGACTGCCCACCTCGGTGGCCAGGCCCAGCAGGTCGGCGGCGTTGACGGTCGCGGCCTCGATCGCCCCCATCGGGGTCATGCCGTGTTCGACCATCAGTTCGAACTCGTCGGCGTTGCGGCCATGCAGCGAGACCCCGGCGTCGGTGCCGAAGGCGATGCGCACCCCGGCCGGCACGGCGGCCTCCAGCGAGCGGCCGGTGATCGAGATCCGCCACAGGATCTTGGGCAGGACCGCGGGCGGATAGGCGTTGGGATCGGCGGCCAGACGGGCCCGGTAGCCGTTCACCGTCGACAGGGTGGACACGTAATAGGCACCCGAGCGCAGGAACAGGGGGATGGTGTCCTCGCTCAGGATGGTACCGTGCTCGATGGAGTCCGCCCCCAACCTCAGGGCCATGTCGATGCCCTCGGCCCCGTGGGCGTGGACGGCGACCTTCTTGCCGTACAGGTGGGCGGTCTCGATCAGGGCCCGGGCCTCGTCCTCGAACATCTGGGCCCCCAGACCGGCTCCGATGCGGCTGTTGACCCCGGCCGTGGTGGCGATCTTGATCACATCGGCCCCGCGCCCGATCTGGATCCGCACCGCCTCGCGGCAGCTCTCCACGCCGTTGCAGACGTTCTCGGGCGAGCCGATGTCGTGCCGGACGTCGTCGGACAGGCCCAGACGCGGATCCATATGGCCCGAGGTGGTCGAGATGGAGGTGGCGGCGTCGATGATCCGGGGGCCGGCGATCTCGTGCCGCGCCGTGGCGTCCCGCAGCGCCAGGGTGACCCCGTCGCCGTCGCCCAGGTTCCGGACGGTGGTGAAGCCCGCCATCAGGGTCTCGCGGGCGTTGCCGGCGGCCTCATAGGCCCGGGCCGGCAGGCTGTCGGTGAAATCGGCCAGCAGCCCGGCCTGACCGGCGCGGTCCGAGGTCAGATGCACATGGCTGTCGATCAGCCCGGGCAGGACGAACCGGTCCCTCAGGTCGATCACCGCGGCGCCCGGAAAGGCCTCGGCCCCGACGAAGCCGTCGCGCACCGCCTCGACCTTGCCGTCGCGGATGACCACCGTGGATTCGCCGCGCGGGGCCCGTCCCGGCCGGTCCAGCAGCCGCCCGGCCTGAACGAGCGTCACCGCCCCTTCGGCCGGGGCGACCGTCCCGTCCTGCGCTGTGGCGACGCCGGCGGTCAGCAGGGCGGCCAGCGCCCCCGCAACAATGGCTTTCATGATCCACACTCCCCCGTTTCCCCGGACTTTAGGCACGGCCCGGCGCGGAGGGGAATGGGCGAGCGATCAGCTCCGGTAATCCCCGTTGATCTCGATGTAGCCCTTGGTCAGATCGCAGGTCCAGACGGTGGCGGCCGCCCGGCCGGAGCCGACATCAACGACGATGTCGATCTCGGACCGCTTCATATAGGCGCTCATCTTCGCCTCGTCGTAGGTCGGCGACACCGCCCCGTCCACGGCGGCCACATGGGGGCCGAAACGGATGGCCAGACGATCGCGGTCGACCGGCTCCTCGGTCTTGCCCACGGCCATCACCACCCGGCCCCAGTTGGCGTCCTCGCCGGCGATGGCGGTCTTGACCAGGGGGCTGTCCGCGATCGATTTGGCCAGCTTGCGGGCCGAGGCGGGACTGGCGGCCCCCTCGACGGTAACGCGCACGAACTTGGTCGCCCCTTCACCGTCCCGCACCAGCTGGTGCGCCAGATCCAGCATGACCTTGTCGAGCGCGGCGGAGAAATCCTTCAGCCGACGGTCGCCGACCCGGCCGATCCGGGGCGCGCCCGACGCCCCGGTGGCGAACAGCAGACAGGTGTCATTGGTCGAGGTGTCCCCGTCCACCGTCACCGAGTTGAAGGTGGTCCGCACATGCAGACCCAGCAGGGCCCGCAGCACTGCCGGGGCGATAGCGGCATCGGTGACGATGAAGCCCAGCATGGTCGCCATGTCCGGCGCGATCATGCCGGAGCCCTTGGCGATGCCGGCGATCCGCACCTTGAACCCGTCGATGGTGGTCTCGGCCCACGATCCCTTGGGAAAGGTGTCGGTGGTCATGATGCCTCGACCGGCGGCTGCCCACTGCTCGGTCGGCGGGGTGTCGCCGTCCAGCCGCGTTTCGACCTCGGCCAGCCGGGCGGCGATCTTGCGGTCGTCCAGCAGGACGCCGATCACCCCGGTGGAGGCCAGCATGACGTCGCGCTGGCGACAGCCGAACCGTTTGGCGACTTCAGACGCCGTCCGCCGGGCCGCATCGGCCCCCGCCTTGCCGGTGAAGGCGTTGGCGCAGCCGGCATTGACCACCAGCGCCCGCACATCCTCACCGCCGCCCGGCCCGTCCAGATGCCGCCGGCACCAGTCCACAGGGGCCGACCCGACCTTGTGGCGGGTGAAGACCCCGGCGCAGGTGGTGCCCCGGGCAAACCGGAACACCGTCAGGTCGTCGCGCTCATGCTTGTAGAAGCCCGCCCGCGCGGTCGTCATCTCGACCCCACCGATCGGGGGAATGACCGGGAAGGGCACGGCCAGGGGGGAAACCGTGAGCCCCGGCTTGCCCGGGACGGCCGGTACAGCCGCCGTCGGGGACGTGGTCTGGGTCGCGCGCTTGAGCGCGGCAGCCAGGGGGTCAAAGGCCTTTTCGAAGGCCTGTTCCAGGGTCTTGCCGGTCGAACCGGGCCGTTTCGCCTCGCCGCTCACGGCCGTGCTCCGGCGGCGGGTGCAGAGGCAGGGGCTGGCGTCGCCGCAGGAGCCGCAGAGGCCGGCTCCTGCGGCGCACCGTTTTCGGCGGTCAGAAGGACGTTTACCTCCGCCTTGCCGCGCAACTCCTCCAGCAGTTGCCGCACCCCTTCATAGGTCAGGTAGCGGACGATCTGGGGCCGGGCCTGATCCAGCGTCGGCGGGCTCTCGCGGCGCCGGTCCTCGACCCGCAGCACGGCCCAGCCCCCCTCGGTCTGGAACGGACCGACGGTCGAGCCGGCCGGGGCATTGCGCAGGGCGTTGGCATAGGCCTGGGGCATAACATCGGCCGTCGAATAGCCGAGGTCGCCGCCCGAAAACCGCGTCGCCTCGTCGACCGACCGCTCCTGGGCCACGGCCTCGAAACTGGCGCCCTGACCCAGGATTCCGATCACGGCGTCCGCCTCCGCCTTGGTCCGTGACAGGATCAGGCGCACGCGGATCTCCTCCGAGGTCCGGGCCAGACGCAGCTGCTCCTGATACAGGGTCTGCACGGCCTGGTCCGAAATCGCGCCATTGACGACGTTCTCGACCAGCATGTCGCCGAGAATCCGTTCGCGCGTGGCATCCAGCCGCCGCTGGGCCAGGGCCGAGTTGTCCAGTCCGCGCCGCTCGGCCTCGCGGGCCAGGAGTTTCTGGTCGATGACCTCGTCCAGCACCCGGCGGAACAGGTCCGAGGTGACGTCCAGGGGCTCGCCTTCGCCGATCAGCCCTTGCGCCACCGCCTCGCGCTTGACGTCGGAGGCCCACAGGGTCTGGTCCTGCACCCTGGCCACCGCCCGGTCGCCGGGTTCCGGCGGGCGATCGTCGCCGCCGCCGCGTCCGCAGGCCGCCACAGCCAGAACCGCCGCGAGGGCCAGGAAAATCAGGGGGTTGCGCGAATGTCGCATCAGACGCTCCGTCCCCGTCAAAGGGGTCCAAACGCCGGGCCGCAAAGCCCCTCGCGTTGACAGGGGTAAGGCCGGTGCTTAAGTCCCGCCTGCGCCCAAGTCGAGGGGTTTTCGATCGTGTGCGCGGCGGTTTCGCCGCCTCGCCCGGCAGCCCCTCTCGCGGCGTCCCATCGCCGCCCCTTACGGGCAATTCCAGAGCTCTAGACCGCTCGACCGCTTCCGGATCGCCCATGCTCGGCTTCGCCAAGAAACTTTTCGGCTCCTCCAACGACCGCAAGGTCAAGGATTTCATGAGCCGGGTCCAGAAGATCAACACCCTGGAGCCCCGCTTCGCCGCCCTGTCGGACGACGAGCTGCGGATGATGACCCAGACCTTCAAGGACCGGGTTTCGGGTGGCGAAACGCTCGACAAGGTCATGGACGAGGCCTTCGCCGTAGCCCGCGAGGCCTCCAAGCGGGTGCTGGGCCAACGTCAGTATGATGTTCAGCTGACCGGCGGCATGATCCTGCACGAAGGCGGGATTGCCGAAATGCGGACGGGCGAGGGCAAGACCCTCGTGGCCGTGGCCCCGGTGTATCTGAACGCCCTCACCGGCAAGGGCGTCCACGTCATCACCGTGAACGACTACCTCGCCCGGCGCGACGCCGAATGGATGGGCCGGGTCTACCGGTTCCTGGGCCTCGAGGTCGGTGTCATCGTCAACGGCCTGTCCTCGGGCCAGCGTCAGGCCTCCTATGCCGCCGACATCACCTACGGCACCAACAACGAATTCGGTTTCGACTATCTGCGGGACAACCTGGTCTATGACCGGCGCGAGATGGTGCAGCGTCCGCACCATTTCGCCATCGTCGACGAGGTCGATTCCATCCTGATCGACGAGGCCCGCACGCCCCTGATCATCTCGGGCCCGACCGAGGACCGGTCGGATCTCTACAAGATCTGCGACGGCCTGGTGAAGGAGCTGATCAAGGACGAGACCACCTTCGATCTGGATGAAAAACAGCGTCAGGCCCTGCTCACCGAGGAGGGGTCCGAGCGGATCGAGGCCCTGCTGGAATCGGGCGGCCATTTCGCGGAAGACAGCACCGGCCTCTATGACGCCGCGAACATCAGCCTGGTCCATCACATCAACCAGGCCCTGCGCGCCAACACCCTGTACCAGAAGGACAAGGACTACATCATCAAGGCCGGCGAGATCGTCCTGATCGATGAGTTCACCGGCCGCATGATGACCGGGCGCCGCCTGTCCGAGGGCCTCCACCAGGCCATCGAGGCCAAGGAGGACGTCAAGATCATGCCCGAGAACCAGACCCTGGCCTCGGTGACGATCCAGAACTATTTCCGCCTGTACGAGAAGCTGTCCGGCATGACCGGCACCGCCGCGACCGAGGCCCAGGAATTCCTCGACATCTACAAGATGGATGTTCTCGAGGTCCCGACCAACCGCCCCGTCCAGCGCATCGACTACGACGACGAGGTCTACCGGACCTATGCCGAGAAGAACCTGGCGATCGCCAAACAGATCGCGGACTGCCGCGAGCGCGGTCAGCCGATTCTGGTCGGCACCGTCTCGATCGAGAAGTCCGAGCAGCTGTCCGAACTGCTGCGCACCTATGAGCACAAGGTCGAGGTCTCGCGCACGCTGAAGAAGGCCTATGTCGGCAAGGACAAGGAAGCGGCCAAGATCGGCGACGCGGCGTACGACATCGTCTGGGAGACGAAGTTCAAGGGCATTCCCCACGCCGTCCTGAACGCCCGCCAGCACGAACAGGAGGCCTTCATCGTGGCCGACGCCGGCCTGCCGGGTGCGGTCACCATCGCCACCAACATGGCCGGCCGCGGCACCGACATCCAGCTGGGCGGCAACCTCGAGATGCGTCTCGAGAAATACCGGCTGGACCAGAGGAACCTCGCCATCGAGGTCACGCCCGAGATGCTGGCGGCCGAGGAGGCCCGGCTCAAGGCCGACATCGCCGTCCAGAAGAAGATCGCGCTGGACGCCGGCGGCCTGTTTGTGCTCGGCACCGAACGCCACGAAAGCCGCCGGATCGACAACCAGCTGCGCGGCCGGACCGGCCGTCAGGGCGATCCCGGCACCTCGAAATTCTACCTGTCCTGCGAGGATGACCTGCTGCGCATCTTCGCCGGCGATCGTTTGGACTCGATCATGCGCAGCTTCGGCGTCGCCGAGGGCGAGGCCATCTCCCACCCCTGGCTGAACCGCGCCGTGGAGACCGCCCAGAAGCGGGTCGAGACCCGCAACTACGACATCCGCAAGAACCTGCTGAAATACGACGACGTCGTGAACGACCAGCGCAAGGCCGTGTTCGAGCAGCGCCAGGAGTTCATGGACTCCGAGGACCTGTCCGAACTGGTGGGCGAATTCCGCCGGGACGTGGTCACCGACCTGGTCGACCGCTTCATGCCGCCCAAGGCCTATGCCGAACAGTGGGACATCGACGGCCTCGACGAGAAGGTGAAGTCCACCCTCGGCCTCGACCTGCCGCTGCACGAGTGGGCCGCCGAGGAAGGCGTGTCCAACGAGGAGGTCGAACAGCGCCTCCAGGACGCCGCCGACGCCCGCGCCGCTGAACGTCTGGAACAGCTGGGCGTGACCCAGACCCGGGGACTGGAGAAGCAGTTCCTGATGCAGATGATCGACATGCAGTGGCGCGAGCATCTGGTGCATCTGGATCACCTGCGCGGCGTCATCGGCCTGCGCGGCTATGGCCAGCGGGATCCGCTGAACGAGTACAAGACCGAGGCCTTCTCCCTTTTCGAGACCCTGCTGCACGAGCTGCGTCACAATGTGACCCGCTGGCTGATGACGGTGGAGTTCCGCTTCGAGGCCCCGCCGGCGATGGAGATGCCCGAGTTCCAGGAGATCCACCTGAACCCCGGCACCGGCGTCAACGAGATGGCCGACCCCCGGTCCCAGAACCCGGAAGGGCAGCTGACCGGCGACGCCCGCGCCCGCATGCCGGTCGAGCTCCTGCCCGCCGGCTGGGAACGCACCCCCCGCAACGCCGACTGCCCCTGCGGCTCGGGCCGCAAGTTCAAACACTGCCACGGGGCGCTGGTCTGAGGCCGGCACTTGCACGGGAGCGGCCGATCGTCGATCCTGGAGCAGGAGGCCATGATGGGTAAGCACGAGACGCTGCAGGTCGAGCTATCCGAACCCATGGCTCGGATCATCGACCGCGCCGTTGCGAAGGGTGACTATGCGTCATCCGAAGAGGTCGTACGCGCTGCCCTCGACGCCTGGTCGTTCAGCCGGCTGCCCCGCGCCCGTGACGAGGCCCATCTGCGAGAAATGCTGCAGGAAGGAATCGATAGCGGCCCGGGCCGTCCGGCGGATGAAGTCTTCGATGAGCTCGAGGCCCGTTACGCCGCGTTGATCCACGACGAATGAAGGCTCGCTTTTCACGGAGAAGCGAGATCGATCTTGCTGCGATTGGTGAGTTCATCGCCGGTGACAATCCGAGGAAGGCGCTCAGCTTCGTACGGGAACTGAGGAAAACAGCGGCCAAGGCTGCGACCGACCCTCGCCTCTATGCGGTGCACGGGGAGCTAACGGTTCCGGTCCGTCGGATCGTCCATGGCAACTATTGCATCTACTATTCGGTTCGTGATGACGAGGTCCGGATCGAGCGGATCATGCACGCCGCCATGAGCGGCCATCCCGTAGCCGACGAGTCCTGATGTCCTACAAATCCCTCTTCTCTCGTGCCCTCGCCCTCGACCCCGAGCGGCTGCATTTCGCGGCCCACAGCCATCACCTGTGGCCCGATGCTTCCTTCGACGGCCAGGTTCGGGCCTGGGTCGAGGCCAACCATTTCGCCGACCGCAAATGGGATCTGGTCTTCGGCGACGTCGTGCCCGAGGCCCAGCGGCATGTGGCGAAGGAACTGAACCTGCCGGACCCCGACACCTTGGTCTTCGCGCCCAATACCCACGACCTCCTGATCCGGATCTTCTCGGGCTGGGAGACGAAGCCGGTCCGCATCCTGACCACGGACGGCGAATTCCACGCCTTCCGCCGTCAGGCCGAGCGCTGGGAGGAGAGCGGCGAGGCGGTGGTCACCCGCGTCCCGCTGGAGCCGTTCGACAGCTTTGATCACCGGTTCACCGCGGCGGCCGAGGCCGGGGGGCACGATGTGATCGTGGTCAGCCAGGTCTTCTTCAAGACCGGTCAGGCGATCGGCTGCATCGACGCCCTGGCGGCCCTCGCACGGCCCGAGGGTCCTTGGGTCATCATCGACGGCTACCATGGCTTCATGGCCACCCCGACCGACCTGTCGGCCGTCGCGGACCGGATCTTCTATGTCTCGG
Source organism: Brevundimonas sp. R86498 (assembly GCF_044598075.1). Lineage (GTDB taxonomy): Bacteria > Pseudomonadota > Alphaproteobacteria > Caulobacterales > Caulobacteraceae > Brevundimonas. The sequence goes on from NZ_CP139004.1 coordinate 1,024,620, forward strand.
GCGGCTACAAATACGCCATGACGGGCGAAGGGGCGGGCCTGCTGCACGCCCCTCCGGGCTATTGCGAGCGGCCTGTGGTGACCGGCTGGTTCGCCGAGTTCGGCAATCTGATGGGCCCGCCCGAGGGCGTTCAGTACCGGGGCGACGCCGGCCGCTTCTGGGGGGCCACGTTCGACGCCACACCGCTGTATCGCTTCAACGGTGTGCGCCGGATGCTCGACGAACAGGGGCTGACCACGGCCGACATTTCGGCCCATGCGGACCGCCTGTCGGCGCGGTTCGCCGCGGCCCTTGCGTCCGGGGCCTGCGGGTCGCTGGGCGAGGCGACGGTGCTGAACCCGGTCAGCGGGGACAATGCCGCCCGCGCGCGGTTCCTCGCGCTGAAGCACCGCGACGCCCAGGCCTGGCGGGCCCGGCTGCTGGAAGCCAACGTCGTGACCGATGTGCGCGACGATGTCATCCGGTTCGGCTTCGGCCTGTATCAGACCGAAGAGGATGTGGAGCGTCTGATCGGCGTATGTTGCCGCCTGTTCTGACCGCCGGGGTCAGAAGAAGGTCGTGTCGTCCTGCTGGCTGGGCTGCGGCGGGGACACGGGCCGTGCGGGCCCGGGCGTAGCCGGAGCCGGCTGACCCGGATCGGCCGGTGTCGCGCCTGGCTGGCCCGGGACCGGCTCACCCGTCGGCGGGATCGGTGGCAGGACCGGATAGGGCAGGCTTTCGGACGTCCCGTCCCCGGGCAGTGGCAGCGGGGCGGGCACGACCGGTCCGACCTCGGACCCACCCGCCGGCCCCACGGCGTCGGGCGCGTTGAAATCGTCCCGGATGAAGGCCCAGGACCGGGCATCGGCACAGGCGCATGCCTTCAGGAATCCCTCCCGATCGCGCCACAGCACCAGGGGATAGCCGATCGGCGCGCCCGCCTCTCGCATGAGGCCGGTCAGGCGGGTGACGAACTGGCGGCTGGCGTCGACCACGGCCGTCCGCGCCAGATTGCCGTCCGCCGCCGGGATGCCCGCCGCCGTCCAGTCCCGCGACGGGGTCGCGGTCCAGCGCTGATAAAGGCTCCAGTCCCGGCTCAGCCAGAGTTCGGCGACGGTGGCCCGCTCGGCCGGAGTCGACTGGACCTGACCCTCCCGGTCCGGCCGGGCAAAGACGATCGACCGCAGCTCCACGCCGCCGGCGCGCAGCTTGTCCGCCTCTTGCAGTTCATAGCGCTGGGTCGAGGCGGAGTCGCGATAGCCTATGACATACAGGGGTTCGCCCCCGCCCCCGCCGGACACCCATGAGGCCTCGTCCAGCAGACGCTGGATCTCCGCCTGGTTGCGGGTGATCGTGACCGGCTGGAAACGGGCGTAGAAATTCCAGTAGGCCCAGTAGCCCCCGCCCGCCAGGGCCAGGCCGACGACCACCGCCAGGGCGGACCAGATCAGAAAGCGACGCATGCGGGGAGACGCTCCAGCTTCAGCAGGCGTCAACGCTTATCACCGATTGGCGTCGCACCGAACAGGGGTTTGCCCCTTGAAGGGTGCCCCTTTCGTGACGCTCAGAAGGACTCCCATTCGTCGACCTTGAGCGCGGTGTTGCCGGCCACAGGCATCGGCCGGGCGGGCGGGCGCTGCGTCTCGACCCGCTCCGCCCGCTCCACGGCCGGGGTGGTGACCGGCTTGCCGGCCCCGTCGATGGTGAAACGCGCCACCAGGGTGTGCATGCGACTGGCCTCGCCCTTCAGGGAATGGGACGCTGCGGTGGTCTGTTCGACCATGGCGGCGTTCTGCTGAAGCATCTGGTCCATCTGACCGACGGCGGCGTTCACCTCACCCAGACTGCTGGCCTGCGACTGGGCTGAGGTACTGATCTCCGAGACCAGACCGTCGATGACAGCGACCTTTTCAACGATCCGGGACAGGCTGTTCCCGGTCTCGCCGACCAGCTGCACGCCCTGTTCGACCTGTTGGCTGGACGTTGTGATCAGCCCCTTGATCTCCTTGGCCGCTTCGGCCGAGCGCTGGGCGAGAGCCCGCACCTCGGAGGCGACGACCGCGAAGCCCCGGCCGGCGTCACCGGCCCGGGCGGCCTCGACCCCGGCGTTCAGGGCCAGAAGGTTGGTCTGGAAGGCGATCTCGTCGATCACGCCGATGATCTGGCTGATCTGGTCCGAGGAGCGTTCGATTTCGCCCATGGCGGTGATGGCGCGCTGGACCACTTCGCCCGATTGCGCCGCGTCGTCCCGGGCAGACGAGACAGCCTCTGCCGCCTTCTGTGAACCTGTGGCCGTCACGCGCACGGTGGCCGTGATTTCTTCCAGGGCGGCCGAGGTCTGCTCCAGCGAGGCCGCTTGCTGCTCCGAGCGGCGCGCAAGGTCGTCAGACGCTGCCGAGATCTCCTCCGAGCCGTTGAGCACGCCGCCGGCCGAGGTCCGCACGGAGCTCATGGTCTCGGCGAGAGCCGACACGGCGGCGTTGAAGTCTTCCCGGATCGACTCAAACCTCGGCTCGACGGCGATGTCGATGCGAACGGTCAGGTCGCCGGCGGCAATCCGCCGGAGGCCCGATTCCAGGGCCTCGAACACGACGGTCTGTTCGTTCTCGGCCTTGTGGCGCTCAGTCTCCGCGGCCTCGCGGCGGGCATCGAGGGCGTCCAGATAGACCGAGATCGCCAGATCCATGTCCAGCAGGCTGGCCTTGACCATGGCTCCAAGCTCGGCGGCGGTCGACTGGGCCGTGGCCCCGTTGCGGGACAGGGCATGCCGGGGCCAGCGTTGCTCCAGCACCTTGCTGACCATCTGGTCCAGAACCACGGCGTAGCCACCGATGTACCAGCGCGGCTCCAGACCGATGCGGGCGTGAACCTCGCCGATCTTCTTTACCGCCCCGGCGTAGCGCTCGTCATAATCACCGCTGGAGATCACGCCCCAGTGCGCCATCTGCTTGGTGTGAGCCGCGCCGATGCGGGCATCGTCAGCAAAGAAGGCGCGTGTGGCGGGTGTCGCCCTCACCCGATCATAGAAGGTGTCGAGGGCCGCCGGCATGGCCTCCATGATCATCGGCTTCATACCCTGGATGCGCGCGCGCGTCGCGGCATCCAGCTGCATGAAGTCCAGCCGTTCCTGAAGGCCCTGAATATCGGACATTGACTTTCCCCACCGGCACCCGGGCCTGTTCCCCTGGAAAAGGTGAGTGAGGAAGGATAACAATACCTTGTCAGCAGACTAGGTAGAATTACTTGGTGTCCACCGGGGTCAGCCCATTGTCGGGATGACGAAAGAACTGTCGGAATGCTCAAGGTCGCTGTCGGGCCACCGGGCGGTGACCGTCTTGGTCTTGGTCCAGAACCGGACACCCTCCATGCCGTGCTGGTTGGTGTCGCCGAAGGCCGAGCGCTTCCAGCCGCCGAAGGTGTGATAGGCGACGGGCACCGGGATCGGCACATTGATCCCGACCATGCCGACATTGACCCGGGCGGCGAAATCCCGCGCCGCGCGCCCGTTCTGGGTGAAGATGGCGACGCCGTTACCGTACTGGTGCTTCGACGGCAGGCTCAGCGCCTCCTCGAAGCTGGCGGCGCGGACGATCTGCAGCACGGGTCCGAAGATCTCCTCCCTGTAGCTCTCCATCTCGGGCGTGACGTGGTCGAACAGCGACGGGCCGATGAAATAGCCGCGCTCGTGGCCCTGCAGGCTGAAGCCCCGCCCGTCCACGACCAGTTCGGCCCCGTCCTTGACGCCCTGTTCGATCCAGCCCTCAACTCGCGCCTTGTGCTGGGCCGTGACGACCGGGCCGTAGTGGGCCCCGGCGTCGGTCGAGACGCCGACCCGCATGGTCGGGATCTCGGCCACCATCCGCTCGCGCAGTTCGTCCGCGGTCTTCTTTCCGACCGGCACCACGACCGGCAGGGCCATGCAGCGTTCGCCGGCCGAGCCGTAGGCGGCGCCCGACAGGTCCTTGATGACCTGGTCCATGTCGGCGTCGGGCAGGACGATGCCATGGTTCTTGGCCCCGCCCATGGCCTGGACCCGCTTATGGTTGGCCGCACCCGTCTGGTAGACATAGTGGGCGATGTCGGACGAGCCGACGAAGCTGACGGCATGGACCAGCGGATGCTCCAGGATGGCGTCCACCGCCGCCTTGTCGCCGTGCACGACGTTCAGCACGCCCGCGGGTGCGCCGGCCTCCATCATCAGCTCGGCTAGACGGACCGGCACGGAAGGGTCGCGCTCCGACGGCTTCAGGATGAAGGTGTTGCCCACCGCGATGGCCACACCGAACATCCACATCGGGATCATGGCGGGGAAGTTGAACGGGGTGATGCCCGCCACCACGCCCAGCGGCTGGCGCATCGAATAGACGTCGATGCCGGGACCCGCCCCCCAGGTGTATTCGCCCTTCAGCGCATGGGGGATGCCACAGGCGAACTCGATCACCTCCAGCCCGCGCTGGATGTCGCCCTTCGAATCCGCGACGACCTTGCCGTGCTCGGACGACAGCAGCTCGGCCAGTTCGGTCATATTGGCCTCGACCAGCCGCTTGAACTCGAACATCACCCGCGCACGGCGCTGGGGATTGGTCGAGGACCAGCCCTCGAACGCAGCCTGTGCCGACTGGACCGCGCGATCCATCTCGTCCACCGAGGCCAGCTGGACCCGGGCCTGGACGTCGCCCGTGTTGGGATCGAACACATCGGCGAAACGGCCGGACGCGCCGGTGAAGGCCGCGCCGTCGATGAAATGGTGAATGTCGCGCATGACCGAGCGTTTCCTGGACTGACTGTTCTTGATTGGCGGGCGGTTTAGCTCCGCCGCCCGGCCGACGCCAGCGTCACCGCGTCCCGCCGGCGACCCATTTCACATCGGCGGCGCCATTGGCATTGGCGCGCCGGGCCGCCACGAACAGGTGGTCCGACAGCCGGTTCAGATAGCGCAGCGCCTCGGGCGTCACGGTCGCGCCCGTCTCCACCAGCCGGATGGCGTCGCGCTCGGCCCGCCGGGCGACCGTGCGGGCCAGATGCAGGTGCGCCGACAGGGGCGACCCGCCCGGCAGGATGAAACTGTCCAGCGCCTTCAGGCTCTCGTTCATCCAGTCGATCTCGGCCTCCAGCCGCTCGACCTGTGAGGCGACCATGCGCAGGGCTTCCCACGCCGGGGCCGGCTCATGGGGCGTGGCGAGGTCGGCGCCCAGATCGAACAGCTCGTTCTGGATCCGCCCCAGCATGGCGTCGATCCGGTCGTTCTGGCCCGAATGCAGCCGGGCCATGCCGATGACGGCATTCAGCTCATCGACCGTGCCATAGGCCTCGACGCGGGGATCGGACTTGGACACCCGGGCCCCGGACGCCAGCCCGGTGTCGCCGCCGTCGCCGGTGCGGGTGTAGATCTTGTTCAGGACGACCATGGCCTTAGCCTCCGTGGGTGGATTTCCACCACAGCCCGGCCATCAGCAACACCACGGCCACCGCCTGGACCCCCACGCGCAGCCGCATCAGCCGGTTCGAATTGGACCGGGCATAGTCCCCGCCGCGAAACAGGGCGTAGAGGCCGAACCCCAGAACGATCGCCACCGCCGCCACGGCGACAAGAACCAGAATGTCGAAGACTGTCATCCGCCCAATCTAGGCCGGGCACGCGCCCTGCGCCAGCGACCGGCACGCCGCAGGCTGACCGGGGCGTTAACCCTGCTCTTCGGTCCGATCCTAACCTTTTCCGGGCAGGCTGGGACGACAGGGGGAGTGTTCCGTGACCGATCGTGCCGTCCGCAATCTGGGCAATCTGCGCAAGTCCGCCTCGACAGCCCGGGTGCTCAACCTGTTGCGGGTCTGGCGTGACCACGGCGACAGCGACGGCTGGCGGCAGGCGCCCCTGTTCCGGAACACCCTGCTGAACCGCGCCCTGCTGCTCAAACACCGGCTGCGCCGTGATGAGGTGGACCGCTTCCGCGTCCGCCGCACCGTGGCTACCAAGATCATCCTGCCCATCGACGACGGCGATCTGCGCGTCGGCGGTCGCTATGTGTTCGTGAACCAGATCGGCTTTGACCGGATCCTGGAGGAGAGTTTTGGCATGTCACCCGGGCATCCGGACCGCCGGATCCTCGCCCTCATCGACGACCTGCCGGGACTGGACCCCTTCCTGCTGCGCGAACAGCTGCGCCGCCATGGCCACACGCCCGATGCCTGTTATTTCAACGTCTCGGAGGCCGATCTGGCGGCCATGGCCGCCTTTGTCGCGGCCGAGATCGCCCCGCTGGTCGATCTCAGCCTGGGGCCGGACTGCGACCTGGAGGCGTCCAGCCCTGTCGCGCGGCTGACCACCAAGATCATGTCCAATTCGGCGGGCGAGGACATGAGCGCGCTCGGCGAGACCCTGCTGCTGGAACCCCACGAGTATGATGAGGGCGTCTTCTGCTGGAAGGGGTTCCTCTACTACAAATGGTCGCTGCAGGCGATCGCCGGCCAGATCGGCGGGGTCATGGACAGCCTGCGCCGGGTGCGTCCCTCCGGCCGGGTCGATGCCGAACAGATGGCCGCGATCAGTCGCGCCCGGGACAATGTCCGCCGCCGCATCCTGCTGACGTGCGAGGCGACGGCCGGCATGTTGCGGGTCTATGACAGTGCCTTCCAGGGCCTCGCGGCCGAGGGCCGGCCCATGGCGTTCCGCGACTTCCTCAAGGACGCGCCCGTCCTGTTCTCCAGACTGGGGGAGCGGCTTGGCGCGCTCCAGCATATCGTCAGCTTCTGGACCTATCGCATGGCTCCGGGCCGGCCCGCCCCGGACGCGGATGAGCTGATCGACATCCTGTCCGACTTCGACCTAAGCCTCGCGGGCCAGGAACGGCCGGCCCGAGCCGCGCTCGCCGCCTGACCCCGCAAACGACAAAGGCGGCGCGACCGGTCCGGTCGCGCCGCCTTCCTGCCTCCGGGGGTGACCCCGGCGGGTCCTAGTAGCGGTAGTGGTCCGGCTTGAACGGTCCGCTAGTCGGCACCGAGATATAGTCGGCCTGTTCCTTGGACAGCACGGTCAGTTTCGCGCCCAGCTTGCCGAGGTGCAGCATGGCGACCTTCTCATCCAGATGCTTGGGCAGGGTGTAGACCTGGTTCTCATAGGACCTGGCGTTGGTCCACAGTTCGATCTGGGCCAGCACCTGGTTGGTAAAGGAGGCCGACATCACGAACGAGGGGTGGCCCGTGGCATTGCCCAGGTTCACCAGACGGCCTTCCGACAGCAGGATGATCTTCTTGCCGTCCGGGAACTCGACGTGGTGGACCTGCGGCTTGATCTCGTCCCACTTGAAGTTCTTCAGGCCGGCGACCTGAATTTCCAAGTCGAAGTGGCCGATGTTGCAGACGATGGCGTTGTTCTTCATCGCCCGCATGTGATCGACGGTGATGACGTCCTTGTTGCCCGTGGCGGTGACGAAGATGTCCGCCTTGCCGGCCATGTCGTCCAGGGTCTGGACGTCATAGCCTTCCATGGCGGCCTGCAGGGCGCAGATGGGATCGATCTCGGTCACGATCACCCGGGCGCCGCCCTGGCGCAGCGAGGCGGCCGAGCCCTTGCCCACGTCGCCGTAGCCACAGACCACGGCGACCTTGCCCGACAGCATCACATCGGTGCCGCGACGGATCGCGTCGACCAGCAATTCACGGCAGCCGTACAGATTGTCGAACTTGGACTTGGTGACGCTGTCGTTGACGTTGATGGCGGGGAAGGGCAGGTCGCCCTTCTTGGCCATCTCGTACAGGCGGTGCACGCCCGTGGTGGTCTCTTCCGACACGCCGCCGATGGCGTCGCGGATCGCCGAATAGAAGCCGGGCTTCTCGGCGATGTAGCGCTTCATCACCTTGTAGAGGGCTTCCTCTTCCTCGTTCTGCGGGTTGGCCAGCAGGCTGAGGTCTTTTTCAGCCTTGGGGCCGAGCACGCACAGCAGGGTGGCGTCGCCGCCGTCGTCGAGGATCAGGTTGGGATAGCCGCCGTCCGACCATTCAAAGATCTTGTGGGCATAGTCCCAGTACTCTTCCAGGGTCTCGCCCTTGGTGGCGAACACCGGGGTGCCGGCGGCGGCGATGGCGGCCGCGGCGTGGTCCTGGGTCGAGAAGATGTTGCACGAGGCCCAGCGGACGTCGGCGCCCAGAGCTTCCAGCGTCTGGATCAGCACGGCGGTCTGGATCGTCATGTGCAGGGAGCCGGCGATGCGGGCCCCCTTCAGGATCTGGCGCTCGCCGAATTCCTCGCGCAGGGCCATCAGCCCCGGCATTTCGGTCTCGGCGATGGCGATTTCCTTGTTGCCGAACGGGGCAAGCGAAATGTCGCGAACGATATAGTCGGTCATGGGTGCGGCTCCTCGGCCGTGGCAGTTCAGGTTTGGGCGCGCCTATAGCCCGGGGCCCCCCTGTAGGCAAGAATCATATAAGGATGTCTTTATATGACGGGTTACCGATCAGGGCCTCGCGCACCGCCGCGATCTTGGCCTCGGTCTCGGCCCGTTCCTCCGCCGGATCACTGCCTGCGGTGATCCCTGCCCCCGCAAGGGTCCGGAAGGCCCAGCCCTCCCCCTCTCGCCAGAAGGACAGGGTGCGGATCAGGACCGAGGCCGTCAGCCGCCCGTCCGCGTCCATCAGCATCAGACTGCCGCACCACGGCCCGCGCGGCGGCTCATGGCCGGCGATCACCTTCATCGCCTGATGCTTCGGGGCCCCGGTGATCGATCCGGGCGGAAAGGTCGCGGCCAGCAGGTCCGCCGTCCCGATGCCCTCGCGCGCCTCGGCCGTCACCGTCGAGACCAGATGATGCACGGTGGCGAAGCTCTCCAGCGCGAACAGTTGCTCGACCGCGACCGACCCCGGCCGGCTGACCCGGGCCAGATCGTTGCGCATCAGATCGACGATCATCAGGTTCTCGGCCCGGTCCTTCTCGCTGGCCACCAGCTCCGCGGCGCGCCGGGCGTCGATCACCGGGTCCGGGTCACGCGCCCGGGTCCCCTTGATCGGCCGGGTCTCGATCCGCCGGCTCGCGGGATCGAAGGTCAGGAACAGCTCGGGCGAGTTGGACACCAGCGCCCGGTCGCCCAGCCGCCAGAAGGCCCCGTAGGGCGCCGCCCCCCGCGCCAGCCGTACGAACACCTCAAACGGATCGGCCCCGGGCCTCAGCGCCCCGGACCAGCCCCGGGCCAGATTGGCCTGGAACAGCTCGCCCGCCCCGATCCGGGCCACGACATCGGCCACCGCCGCCTCATACGCCTCACCGGATTCCTCCGGTGGAAAGGCGTCGGCCAGGGGCGGGGGGGCGGGGATCGCGCGCGCCCCGGCCGCCCAGCCCTCGGCGCGGTCCAGCCCGGCCTCTGCCGCCGCCGCATCCCCCGCCCGGCTGACGGCCGACAGGGTCCGGGTCCGGTGATCGAACACCAGCATGGCCGGATAGAGGGCCAGCATCAGGTCGGGCCAATCCCCGGCGGCGGCCTCACGCGCCCCGGTCGCCGCCCGCGCTCCGGCGTCATAGCTCAGCAGCCCGACCGCCAGCCGGTCCGCCCCGGCCCGCCTCAGGGGGCCGAACGGGTCCGCCGGATCGGCCGGCCCGACCTCGACCGTGACCGGATCGCAGGCGACATGGGAATACCGGCCGTGGGGGCCGCCGTCGGACAACAGGCACAGGGCCCCCTCCCGATGAGCCAGACCGGCCGCCACCGCCAGCGGCTCGACCCAGTCCAGGGGTCGGATGGCCAGCCTCCGGACCGCCCCGACGCCCGCACTCACGCCGACAGCCGGTCCGCGATCCGGTCGCGCAAGGGTCCATCGACCCCCAGCGCCTGCTCCAGATAGCCGTCGATCGAGCCATGGCGTTCGGTCATGGCCGCGATGGCGGCGTCCAGATAGGCCGGCTCCACCCCCATGAAGGCCACCACCGCATCGTGCGAGGCCACACGACCCGTCAGGGCCTTCAGCTGTTCGGCGATGCCGGGGGCCCGGCCGACCAGATCCACCGCCGTATTGGTCAGCAGATAGTCCTCCATCAGGTCGTCATGCCCGACCCCCATCAGATGATGCGTCAGGGCCGCCAGCATGCCGGTCCGGTCCTTGCCCGCCGCGCAATGGATCAGCACCGGCCGGTCGCTGTCGCCCAAGGCCCGGAAATAGCGTGCGAACAGGTCCAGATGGGCGGGGGCAAAGGGCAGATGGCGATAGGTGGCGGTCATGAACCGCCGCCCCGAGTCCGGGGTCAGGTCGGCGGTTTTCAGAAAGGTGATGTGCGGGGCCTCGCCGGCCTCATCCAGATCACTCTCGAAGACGGTGCCGGTGAAGTTGGCGGGCCGCTTCGAGGGCTGGCGGCGGCGCTCGACCGGCCGGCGCAGATCAACCACCACCCCGATGTCCAGCGCCCCCAACCGCTCCAGATCGGCCCCGGTGACCGAGGCCTGGTGGGCGGCCCGGAACAGCCGCCCGGCCTTCAGGGCTTGGCCCGCGGCTGTGCCATAGCCGCCGTAGTCGCGGAAGTTGTCGAGGGCGTCGAAGGCGTGGATGCGGGAGATCATGCCTCCCCTATAGGCCACCCGCCGCCGGGCTTGAACCATCGTCCGGCGGACGGATCGGCGCACAGCCCGGCTGGCCTCTTCAGCGGGGCGTGACCAGCCCGGCCATGGCCTCCAGATAGATCATGAAAGCGGACCGGCCCGCCTCGGTCATGGAGGCCTCGGTCAGGGGCTTGCGACCCACGAAGCTCTTGTCCACGGTGACGAACCCCGCCTCTTCCAGCTTGCGCAGATGCACCGACAGATTGCCGTCCGTGGTTTGCAGCTTCGCCTTCAACTCGTTGAAATTGGCCGTCCCGGCTCCGGACAGATAGGCCATGATTCCCAGCCGGATACGGCCGTGAATGACCTCGTCGATGCGGCCGATATCGAAACCGTCGGGCATCAGACGATCTCCGAGGGTTCCTGACGCATCAGGACCAGACCGGGGATCAGGGCCACGGCCACCAGAATGATGTTGAAGACGAGCAGAATCAACGAACTGTCGAGGAACCAAGCCACCCCGACGGCACTGGCATAGGACAGCAGGGCCGTCAGATTCATCCAGCGTGCGCCGGTCATGGCTGCGCCGACCAGCCAGGCCGAGCCGTAGGCGACCAGGACCACTGTGGGCATGACGGCCATCCAGCGCCAGTCCCCTGTCTTGACCGCAAGGGCGACCAGGCCCAGCCAGGTAACGAAGATGCCATAGCCAACCCCGGTCCAGGCCGTGCCCACCGCGCGATTCCCGGAGGACTGATAGCCCGGCTGGCTTTTCTGCCGCCGGATCAGGACCGTGAGCGTGACGACGAAGGCGACGACGGCCGCGATCGAGACCCAAAGCTGGGCCCATGGACTCACGTTAAGAACTCCGGACTGGATGGCCCACAGTCCCGTATTCGCCGTGCCGAAAATCAGGGCGGCGGCGACGAGGAACCGGCCTGCGAGCAGGGGCGCGTGCCGCCCCTCGTGGGCGAGGGCGCGCATATAGGCGATGTCGTCCTGAATGGCCTGTTGGTCGCGGGTCATGGGTCTCCTCCTGCCGTGTTTAGCATAACACCCTGCCTCAGTTGCTTTGAAATGTAAAGTGCTTGTCGGTGCCGGGCTGGCAGCCGGTGCGGAGCGCGCTAGAAGGCTCCATGGCCCCGACTTATCACAGCATCGCCTACGCCGGTTTCGACGTGGCCAATCCGGTCTCGCTGGAGGCCATTCTGGAGCTTGCGGCCCGGACCGGCCTGCCGGCGGGTGCCCGGGTGCTGGACATCGGGGCCGGGGCCGGCGGCGTCTCCGTCGCGCTCGCCCGCACCTTCGATTTCGATGTCCGGGCGATCGAACGCTACCCGGACATGGCCGACATGATCCGCGACCGGGCGGACGCGGCCGGGGTCGCCGACCGGGTCACGGTGGTGGCCGAGGGCTCGGCCACGGCGCTTGCGCGTCTGGCCCCGGCGGATCTGCTCGTGGCGCTCGGCTCGACCGAGCCGGCGGGCCCCGGCCTGCGCGACGCCCCCGCCATCTTCGCCCGGCTGGCCGACCATCTGGCCTCGCCCGGCTGGCTGCTGTGGGGCGATCTGACGTGGAAGGGCGATCCGCCGGCCCCCCTGCGTCAGGTCATCGGCGTGACCGGCGACTACGCCACCCACGAGGGCTGGCAGGCGGCGGCGACGGCTGCGGGTCTGGAGGTCGTGTCGGCCGCCCTCGCGCCCGATGCCGACTGGGACGCCTTTTTCGGCGGGGCCGACGCCCGGGTCCGGGCCTGGCTCGACGCCCACCCCGACGATCCGGCCGCACCGGCTGTGCGCGCTCGCGCCGACCTGACCCGGACCACCTTCGACTTCGGCCGCCCGTGGCTGGCCTTTGGCCTGTATCTGTTCCGCAAAGCCCGAACAGCCATCAACGCAGGGGCTGAAAAACCCCGCTGAATCAGCGCTGATCTCGAATCAAGAGGCCGCGTCCGTGCCTCGGCGTGCACGCCTCTATGATGGTCGGCCACGCCATGGCGACCATGGGGGATGAGAAATGTCACGGTCTGTCACGGTAAAATCGCGTCACCGTGACATCTCCCCGACCCGGCTCCGTTGCCGATGGCTACCGGAACGGCGGCTCGTCAAAGGCGCGCAGCTTGCGGGAATGCAGGCTGGTGCCCTCGTTGCGCAACAAGTCGACGGCCTGGATGCCGATCTGCAGATGCTCCGAGATCGACCCCTCATAGAAGCGGTTGGCCTGTCCCGGCAGCTTGATCTCGCCATGCAGGGGCTTGTCCGAGACGCACAGCAGGGTCCCGTAGGGGACCCGGAACCGGTAGCCCTGGGCGGCGATGGTGGCGCTTTCCATGTCGATGGCCACGGCCCGGCTCTGGTTGAAGCGCAGCGCCGACTTGGAATAGCGCAGCTCCCAGTTCCGGTCGTCGGTGGTCACCACCGTGCCGGTGCGCAGGCGACGCTTGATCGCCTCGCCCGGCATGCCGCTGACGATCTTGGCGGCGTCATAGAGAGCGCGCTGCACCTCGGCGATCGAGGGGATGGGGATGTCCGGTGGCAGGACGGCGTCCAGCACATGGTCGTCCCTCAGATAGGCGTGGGCCAGGACATAGTCGCCGATGGTCTGGGAGGGCCTCAGGCCCCCGCAGTGGCCGATCATCATCCACGCATGCGGACGGGTGACGGCCAGGTGGTCGCAGATGGTCTTGGCGTTGGACGGACCGACGCCGATGTTGACGAGGCTGATCCCCTCCGACCCCGGCGCCGTCAGGTGATAGGCGGGCATCTGATGCCTGCGCCAGGCGGTGTCGAGAATGGCCAGTTCGGGGTCGGGGTTGTCGCGCGTGATGACGACCCCCCCGGCGCAGGACAGGGTCTCATAGGCCGAGTTGGGGTCCGCCAGCTGGACACAGGCCCAGCGCACGAACTCGTCGACATAGCGGTGGTAGTTGGTGAACAGGATGTAGGACTGCACGTCCTCGACCGGGGTGCCGGTGTAGTGTCTCAGCCGGGCGAGGGAGAAGTCGGTCCGCAGGCCGTCGAACTGGGACAGCGGGAAGTCCTCGGCCGGATCGAACAGGCCGTCGGAGATCTCGTCGCCGATATGGGCCAGGTCCGGGCTCGGGAAATAGCGGGCGATGGCCGCCGTCATGCTGCGGTCCAGGGCCACATCGGACCCGTCCAGCACATAGGGGAAGGGGATCTCCTGGTCGGACGGCATGACCTCGAAGGTCGCCCCATAGTCCTGTTCCAGCAGTCGCAGCTGTTCCGCCAGATAGGGCCGGAACAGGTCCGGCCGGGTCACGGTGGTGGAATAGACGCCGGGCCGCGACAGCCGCGCATAGGCCCGGGGCTCCAGATCGTCCGGCCGGTCGCCGAACCAGCTGACCCTCAGCCGGGGATAGGCGAACAGGCCTTTGGCCCGCGCGTCCGGGTCGGCGCGTTCGCCGGTTTGGGTGAAGGTCCGGACGGCCTGACGTAGGCTTTCGACGGATCGGGTGTAGAGGGTTTCGAGGCTGTCCAGCGCCTCGGGCGCGCCCAGCGGCCCTGTTCTGTGTTCTGTCATGACCTCCTCTAGCGGAGGAAAATGGCCTTGGCGAGACGGTGAAGGTTGGGTCTCAGGCCAGACCCAGCGCCCGCGCGAAGAAGCCGGTGACATCGGCGAGAACCGTGGCCTTGCGCCGGAACAGGGGCGAGAAGGTCGCGATCAGGTCCTCGTGGCGCAGGCCACCATACAACCGCGCCTCGCAGTCGCCGCCCAGGGCCTTCATGCGGGCCTCCAGCAGGACCGTGTCCTCGGCATGGACCACGACATCGGCCGTCCCGTGCCCCAGCCACAGCGGCGGGGCGTCGGCCCGGGCGAAGGACAGGGGCTGGGTCTGAAGCGGGTCCGGGGCCTGGCCGAAGGCATTGACCGAGGCCGCCACATCGAAGGGCAGGAACTCATAGGGCCCGGCCAGACCTGCGGCCGCCTTGATCGCGTCCGGCGCGCCCACGGCCGCCATATAGCGCCGGTCGAGGGTGATCATCATCGCCAGATGCGCGCCCGCCGAATGGCCCAGCACCCCCAGCCGGGCCGCGTCGCCGCCGTACTCACCCGCCACCTCGGCAACCCGGGCGGTCGCCGCCGCTGCGTCCTCGAGGAAGGTGGGAAAGACCACCTCGGGCACCAGCCGGTAGTCCGGGACCGCGACCACGAACCCCCGCGCCGCCAGCGCCTGCGCGGCCCAGCCGTAAACGTCCTTCGACCCCGAATCCCAGCCGCCGCCATAGAAGAAGACCAGCACCGGCAGGCGCCGGTCCCGGCCCGCCTTAGCGGGAGCATACAGGTCGAACCTCTGCCGCGGATGGTCCCCGTAGGGCAGGTCCCGTGCCACGCGCCGGACCCCGGGGTCGCGCGGGCCCACGGCGTTCAGGAGGGCCAGAGGACTGCAGGCGGCGGTCATGGACGCCATCAGGGCGCCGAGGGCGGGGGCGATCAGGCCGCGTCGGGTCATCGGATCTCGTCGGGTCATGGGACGGTCAGGCCGTCAGATACGCATGGATGCGTCCCATGGCTCCATGCGCCCGCCGCGACGCCTTACCGCGCCCCGGCGATCAGCGCGCCGCAGTCCGCATCCTCGGCCAGTCCCGGATCGACGAAGGCGAACAGGGCCGCCACCGGGGCCACCACCGCCGCCAGCGCCCCGACGACTCCGCCCTGGGTGATCGCCGATGCTGCATCAATGCCGACGCTGGGCTCGGTCAGCGATCCCCGCACCGTGATCGGCGTCCAGAGCCGCAGCAGCCGCGGCCGCTTGCTGTCCCCGTCGATCCTCAGGTCCAAAGTCTCGTTGCCCAGATTGATCGAGCCCGACCCCCTGGCCAGGACCACATCGGTATCCACCACCAGCGTCCGGGCCCGCGCGACCCCGCCCGAAACATCGAAATCGGCCACGCCGCAGCGGATGGTGCTGCGCGACTGGTCGCCCCGCAGCAGCCGCGTCAGCCCGGCGCTGGCGTTGATCCCCAGCAGTTCGGCGAAGGCCCTGCGCAGCTCCCCGCGCGGCACCACCAGGCTGAGCGATCCCTTGGACGCCCCCGCAAAGGTGTGGATCGAGGCCCCCGGCCCCTCCAGCTGCGCCCGCCCCAGGGCGCGCCCGGTGATCGGGGCGACCCCGCCGCGCAGCGGAATGATCGATTCCAGCGGATAGCCCGCCAGCCGGAAATCGATGGCGCTGTAGGGGGTGTCCCGCGTCGCATTGATCCGCGCGGTCCCGTTCAGCTCGCCCCGGCTGAAGGCGAACGACACCGGATCCAGATCCAGCAGACCGTCCTCCAGCTTCGCCCCCAGCCGGACCGTCCGGATTTCCAGATCGTTCGCCTTCACGCTGGTCGCGCGATAGGTCAGGGACCCGTCCATGGTGCGCAGCCGCTCGACCTGAAGGGTGGCGTCGGGCAGCAGCCGGCCCGGTCCCGCGCCCGAGGCCACCGTTGTCGTCTCGGTGCCGGCCTCATTGGTCCGGGTCTCCGCCCCCAGGATGGCCATCAGGTCGTCGAGATCCAGCCGTCGCGACGCCAGGTTCGCGTCCACCCTCAGCCGCTCCCCGCCCTCGATGCGGACCTCGCCCGACAGGTCGGATGCTCCGACCCGGCCGGCGACATCGTCCAGCGTCCACACCCGGTCGTCCCGCGTCAGGGCCCCGGACAGCCGGTAGGGCGGGGTGCTGGGCAGGGTGACGCCGGTCAGCAGATACAGGTCATTCAGGTCCTGCCCCTCCAGCCGCAGGGTGGAGGTGAAGCGTCCGAGATCGAACGGCCGGGTGATCGCCCCGTCCGCCACCAGCCGCGAACGCGCCCCCTCCAGCCGCGCCTCGAACCGGTAGGGGCGGTCGCGCCGGATGTTGATGAGCGGTCCGCCACTGATCCGCAGCGTCAGCGGCGACCCGTTGATCTCGCCCTGACCGGCCAGCAGGAAGCCCGCCCCGCCATTCTCGGCGTCGGCGGATTCCCGCGCCGTGACGGCAGCATCCAGGGTCAGGTCGCGCTGGCGCGCCTCCAGCACCAGATGGCCACCCTCGATGATCAACCGGTTGATCAGCGGCAGCTTCAGTCCTTCGCCGTCGTCGGGCTTGTCCGGATCGAGATCCCAGCTCTGCCGCCCGTCCCCGGTCGAGATCAGCACGACATCCGGTCGAGTGATGGCCAGCAGCGGCAGTTCGATGCGGCCTGCCAGCAGGGTCCGCAGCCGGAACCGTGCCTCGATCCGCCCGACCCGGGCCGTGTCCCGCTCCCGCGCCCAGTCCGGGCCACCGAACTTCAGATCATTCACGATGATGGTGGGCGTCCAGCTGAACGGTCGGACATCGAGGTCGCCCTGGATCGCGATGTCCCTGTCATATTCGTTTGAGGCCCAGCGACCGATCGGTCCCCTCAGCCAGTTCCAGTCGAACATCAGGAGAAACAGCACGATCGCGACAATCAGCAGAAGCGTCACCAACGCGGCGATCTGTTCGGCCCGGCCCGGCCGGCGGAAGCCGCGATAGACCGGATCGTTGGCCGCGATGCGATCGTGCCAGCCCCGGGCCCGTGCGCCAACTCCGGCGAGCGCTGCGGTCCCACGACCGCGCCAGTCAGGCGAAAGATTGAACAATTCCCGGATCCTGCGCTTCACCGGCGCTCAACGCGCGGGACGGCCTTCCGGGCCCACAGCCCCGCATTTCACACGCAGCAGCATTTCGCTAATCATCCGTCTCCGTCGCAGTTGTCGTATTTTCTTTACAAGCGGAGATTCGGGCGCATTATCCTCCGGACCCTGACATCTTTCAGGACATCGGGAGGAGCCCGTCATGAACCGTTTCAATCTCTTTCTCGCCGCTGCGACCCTGACGTCGGCGATCGCCGCGCCTGCCCTGGCGCAACAGACCCGTCTTCCGGCCGAGGCCCCGGCCACCGCCCAGCGCGTCGTCATGCTGTGCAGCAACGACGACGCCACACGCAGCGCCTTCCGGCGCGAACACGGCACCCCGCCCCGGTTCATCACGGCGGACGAGGCCCTGCAGGCTCGGGCGACCGGCCAGACCTGGTCCGCGCCGCGCTGCATGACCGACCGCGAACACGCCCGTCTGGTTCAGACCCTGAGCGCCTACGCCGCCGTTCGCTGATCTACCCCTGGGCGCTGCGGATCGCCGCAGCGCCCGCGAAGGGCGCGACCACAACGGCGAAGAGCGAATAGGCGGCCAGAAGCGCCAGCGCGGACAGGGGGCTCAGGCCTTCCGAGGCCCGGTAAAGGGCCCCCGAGCCGAACACGACCGGCGGGATGAACAGGGGCAGGACCACCACGGCGATCAGCAGGCCGCCGCGCTTCGCGCCGAGCGCCAGCGCCGCTCCGAGCGCCCCGGTAAAGGCAAAGCCCAGACCCCCGATGAGGGCGGACAGGGCGGTCAGGGGAGCCAGGTCCGCAGGCTGGCCCAGGGCCAGGGCGGCGACGGGCGCGGTCAGGGCCAGGGGCAGGCCGGTGGCCAGCCACTGACTGGCCGCCTTGATCGCGAACACCGCTTCCAGCGGCAGCGGGCCGGTGGCCAGCAGGTCCAGCGCCCCGTCCTCCAGATCGCGCTCAAACAGCCGCTCCAGCGACAGCAGGCTGGCCAGCGCCAGGGCCAGCCAGGCGATGCCCGCCGCGACGGGTTTCAACACGGCCGGATCGCCGCCCGCCGCCAGTGGCACGATGGTGGTCAGGCAGGCGAAGAAGCCACAGGCCAGCAGGGGCCCGCCGCCGCCACCCCAGGTCAGGGCCAGTTCACGACGGAACAGGATGCCCGCAGCACTCATCGGCCCGCCCCCAGATCCAGTCCACGCGTCGGGACCGGCAGGGGGTCGTGCACCGCCGCCAGAATCAGGCCGCCGCCCTCCAGATGCCGCGCCATGATCTCGCCGACGGCCTGACGCCAGCGCGTGTCGAGCGGGCTCAGGGGCTCATCCAGAAGCCACAGGGCGCGGGGCGACCCGATCAACCGGGCCAGGGCCAGCCGGCGGCGCTGGCCGGCGGACAGTTTGCGCACCTCCAGATCCAGCAGGGATTTCAGGCCCAGAACCTCAATCGCCTCATCGATGCCGGCATGGGTTTCTCCCAGCCAGCGCGACTGGAACGCCAGTTCATCGCGGGCGAGGCGACCGCCCTTCAATCCGTCCAGATGACCTAGAAGATGAACCTGTCGCCCGCGCGCCTCCTCGGTCTCGATCTCATTCCCGTCCGCGTCACGAAAGGCGATGGTGCCGGCGTCCGGGCGCAGGAAGCCGGCAATGGCCCGCAGCAGGGACGTCTTGCCCGCGCCATTGGCCCCGGTCAGGGCCACGGCCTCGCCGGCGGTCAGGGTGACATCCAGCCCGCGGAACAGGGTCCGTACGCCGCGGCTGAGGGCCAGTCCCTCGACGGAAACGGCGGCGATCATCGCGCCGCCCTCCGGTTGCGACCGGTTCTCAATGTCCACACAGACATCGGGGGTACATGGACGAGGCCTGCGACCGCGTTTATAGCCAGCGTCGCCGCAGCAGGCTGTCGCCGCGCGCGCCGGGGACCTGTGCGCCCCGTCGTTTGCCGCGAGACGGCGCGACCGGATGTCCGGGCGGCTTTGACCAGAGGACCTCTCCCATGCCGTCAGTTGACAGCCTTTCCACCCGCCGGGACCTGACCGTCGGGCGCAAGAAATACGCCTATTACAGCCTTCCGGCCGCGCAGGAAGCCGGTCTTGACGGGATCGACCGTCTGCCGCGCTCGATGAAGGTGCTGCTGGAGAACCTGCTCCGCAACGAGGACGGGGTTTCCGTCACCGAGGCCGATCTGAAGGCCGTCGCCGCCTGGATCGAGAACAAGGGTGCTGTTGAGCACGAGATCGCCTTCCGTCCGGCCCGGGTCCTGATGCAGGACTTCACCGGCGTGCCGGCCGTGGTCGATCTGGCCGCCATGCGTGACGCCATGGCCAAGCTCGGCGCCGATGCCGCGAAGATCAACCCGCTGGTCCCCGTCGATCTCGTCATCGACCACTCGGTCATGGTCGACAATTTCGGGACCCCCAAGGCCTTCGGCCAGAACGTCGAGCGTGAATATGAGCGCAACATCGAGCGCTACAAATTCCTGCGCTGGGGCTCCTCGGCCTTCAACAATTTCCGCGTCGTCCCCCCTGGCACCGGCATTTGCCACCAGGTCAACCTCGAGAACCTGGCCCAGACCGTCTGGACTGCACCTGAGGGCAAGGCGACCGTCGCCTATCCGGACACCGTGGTCGGCACCGACAGCCACACCACCATGATCAACGGCCTGGCCGTGCTGGGCTGGGGCGTGGGCGGCATCGAGGCCGAGGCCGCCATGCTGGGCCAGCCCATCCCTATGCTGATCCCCGAGGTCATCGGCTTCCGCCTGACCGGCCGCCTGCCGGAAGGCACCACGGCGACCGATCTGGTCCTGACCGTGACCCAGATGCTGCGCAAGAAGGGCGTGGTCGGCAAGTTCGTCGAATTCTTCGGCGACGCCCTGCCGAACATGACGATCGAGGATCAGGCCACGATCGCCAACATGGCCCCGGAATATGGCGCCACCTGCGGATTCTTCCCGGTCTCGGCCGCGACCATCGGCTATCTGACCGCCACGGGTCGCGACAAGGCGCGCGTCGCCCTGGTCGAGGCCTATGCGAAGGCTCAAGGGTTGTGGATCGACGAGACCTCGGAAGACCCGGTCTTTTCCGACGTTCTGGAACTGGACCTGTCGACCGTCGTGCCGTCCCTGGCCGGCCCCAAACGGCCCCAGGACAAGGTCGCCCTCGATGTCGCCGCCCCGTCGTTCGAGACGGCGCTGGGCGAAGTGTTCAGCCGGGCCGTCGATGCCCCGCGCATGCCGGTCGCCGGTGAGAAATTCGACCTCGGCGATGGCGATGTGGTCATCGCCGCCATCACCTCCTGCACCAACACCTCCAACCCCTCGGTCCTGATCGCCGCCGGTCTGGTGGCCCAGAAGGCCAACAAGCTGGGTCTGAAGACCAAGCCCTGGGTGAAGACGTCGCTGGCCCCGGGCTCGCAGGTGGTCACCGACTATCTGACGGCCGCGGGCCTGCAGAAGGAGCTGGACGCGCTCGGCTTCAACCTGGTCGGCTACGGCTGCACCACCTGCATCGGCAACTCGGGCCCGCTGGATCCGGCCATCTCGGCCACGATCAACGAGAACGGCCTGGTCGCCACCAGCGTCCTGTCGGGGAACCGCAACTTCGAGGGCCGGGTGAACCCGGACGTCCAGGCCAACTATCTGGCCTCGCCGCCGCTCGTGGTCGCCTATGCGCTGGCTGGTTCGATGCGGATCGACATCACCACCCAGCCGCTGGGTCAGGACAAGAAGGGCAAGGACGTCTTTCTGAAGGACATCTGGCCGACCTCGGCCGAGATCGCCGCCATCCAGAAGAAGGCGGTCACCCCCGCCATGTTCGCCAAACGCTACGCCGACGTCTTCAAGGGCGATGAGCACTGGCAGGCGATCGCGCTCGAAGGCGGCCAGACCTACGCCTGGGACGAGACCTCGACCTACGTCGCCAACCCTCCATATTTCGAGGGCCTGTCGATGGAGCCGACGCCGGTCACCGACATCGTCGAGGGCCGGGTGCTGGCCATCTTCGGCGATTCCATCACCACCGACCACATCAGCCCTGCCGGATCGATCAAGACCACCTCGCCGGCCGGCCAGTATCTGATGGGCCGGGGCGTCGAGTCGGCGGAGTTCAACTCGTACGGGGCCCGTCGCGGTCACCACGAGGTGATGATGCGCGGTACTTTTGCCAACATCCGCATCCGCAACCGCATCACCCCGGACATCGAGGGGGGCGTGACCAAACACTTCCCCTCGCAGGACACGATGTCGATCTATGACGCGGCCATGCGCTACCAGTCGGAGGGTCGCCCGCTGGTGGTCTTCGCCGGCAAGGAATACGGCACCGGCTCGTCGCGCGACTGGGCGGCCAAGGGCACCCGGCTGCTGGGTGTCCGCGCCGTCATCGCCGAGAGCTATGAGCGGATCCACCGCTCGAACCTGGTCGGAATGGGCGTTGTGCCGCTGCAGTTCAAGGCGGACGGCTGGCAGAAGCTGGGCCTGACCGGCGAGGAGATCGTCACCATCCGCGGCCTGTCCGACGTCAACGTCGGTCGCCTGCGTCCGCGTCAGGACCTGTGGGTCGAGCTGTTCCGTCCGTCGGACGGCAAGATGGCCCGCTTCCCGGTCCGCTGCCGCATCGATAACCAGACCGAGCTGGACTACTTCAAGGCCGGCGGCGTGATGCCCTACGTCCTGCGCAACCTCGCGGGCTGATCGAACAACGTCTCCTCCCCATCGCCGAAGGGCGATGGGGAGGTGGACCCTCGCGATCAGCGAGGGGACGGAGGGGGCGACCAGGTCTCACCGGGTGATCCGAAAACCTGAGCACACAACAACTGCCCTGTGCGGGCAGCCACATCACTTCGATTCGGCGCCCCGGCGTACAGCACCAGCGGCGCAATCTCGTCGACCTCGATCCGATAGCGGCCCACGACGCGGTCACTGTCTCCTGGATCGGTCAATTCGAACGTCGTGACGAGGTGAGAGCGATCCGGCTGTTCGACATGCGCCCGTAGATCCAGGTCGCGATCGCCTGCCGCGCACCGGTTCAGCGCCTCTCTCAGGTCCTCGCCGAAACCGTTCAGGGGCATATTGTAGAGGGTGGCTGTCGTCATACTGATGTTGCGCACTCGGGCGCGGTTGGACAGTTCGGGCGAAAGAGCAAAGTCAGGGCCGCCGGAGATTGATCTCGGCGTGGCCGCGCAGCTTGCTGCACCCACCGCACACGCGATCGCCACCGCCATTGCCACACGACCCATAGCCGTCATCATCCCCGTGCAAAGCCTGATCGTGACGCGATTTTAGCTCGAGCGCATCCAAGGCGATACGCCCCAATCTTCGGTGATGCTCGTCGCCCTTCCTCACTCCAGCCGCATCGCCTCGGCCAGCAGTCTGGCCTCGGCCGCGCGGCTTGACCCTGACCGCCACGCCACCACGATCTCGCGCTTCGGGGCCTCGGCAGCGAAGTGGCGGATGACCACACCCTTGTCGTCGGCCAGTCCGGCCCGCACCGCCATGGCTGGCAGGAACGACACCCCCAGCCCGGACGAGATCATCTGCACCAGCGTATGCAGTGAGGTCGCCGCGAACACGTCCTCGCCGCGCGGGGCCTCCATGGCGATGCCCGCCAGCGCCTGGTCCCGCAGACAGTGGCCGTCCTCCAGCAGGATCAGGTCGTCGGTCTTGAGTGCGCCCGGCTGGATGTCGCCCGGAGCCGCCAGCGGGTGGCCGACCGGTGCGACGGCCAGGATCTCGTCATCGCCGATATGGGCATAGTCGATGCCCGGGGCGTCATAGGGCAGGGCGATGACGGCGCAGTCCAGCTGGCCCGCCTTCAGCGCGGCGATCAGGCGCGGCGTCAGGTCCTCACGGATGAACAGCCGCAAGGCCGGATAGGCGGCCTTCAGCGCGGGCAGGGTGGCCGGGAGCAGGAAGGGCGCGACGGTCGGGATGATCCCCAGCCTCAGCCGGCCGGACAGGGGCCGTCCGGCGTTCCGGGCCGCCTCCACCAGATCCTCGGTGCGGGCCAGGACGTCCTCGGCCCGGCGACAGGCCTCGGCCCCCACGGCGGTCAGCTGGACATTGCCCCGGGTGCGTTCCACGACCGGGGCCCCGAGAATCTTCTCCAGCTCCTGCACGCCGGCCGACAGGGCCGGCTGGCTGACCAGCGCCGCCTCGGCCGCCCGGCTGAAGGAGCCATGCTCGGCCAGAAGCTTCAGATACTGGAGTTGGCGCAGGGTGGGCAGCATCCCCCGGACATAGGCCGTGGTTTGCAGATCCGCAAAGTTCATTTGCTGAGTTGATGCAGCCCGCCCCACCCCCGGCGCACCGGAGGCGGGGCGGCCTGTCGTCAGGCGGCCAGTTTCTCGGCGCGGACCCGCGCCGACTTCAGATCGTAACGGTCGTTTTCCATCACCTGCACCCAGGCCTTGACGAAGTCCCTGACGAACTTCTCGCCCGCGTCGGCCGAGGCGTAGATTTCGGCCAGGGCCCGCAACTGGGAGTTGGCCCCGAACACCAGATCGGTGCGGGTCGCTGTCCAGCGGGCCTCGTGGGTCTCGCGGTCGGTGCCGACGAACGCCTCGTCGGAATTCTTGTCGACCTGTTTCCAGGCCGTCTTCATGTCCAGCAGATTGACGAAGAAGTCGTTGGTCAGCTGGCCGGGACGGTCGGTCAGGACGCCGTCCTTCGAGTCCTTGTGGTTGATCCCCAGCACCCGCAGGCCGCCGACCAGAACCGTCATCTGCGGGGCCGTGAGGCCCAGCAGGTGGGACCGGTCGATCAGCAGCTCCTCGGTCGGAACGTTGAACCGCACCTGCAGATAGTTGCGGAACCCGTCGGCGCGAGGTTCCAGCACCTTGAAGCTGTCGGCGTCGGTCTGTTCCTCCAGGGCGTCCTTCCGGCCGGAGGTGAAGGGCACGACGATGTCATGACCCGCAGCCCGGGCGGCCTGTTCGATGCCGACCGAACCGCCCAGCACGATCAGATCGGCCATCGAGACGTTGATTCCCGAGGCGGCCTGGATGCCCTCATAGACGGCCAGCACCCGCGCCAGCTTGGCGGGCTCATTGACGTCCCAGCTGCGCTGCGGCTCGAAGCGGATCCGGGCGCCATTGGCTCCGCCGCGGTGATCGGACATGCGGTAGGTCGCGGCCGAGGCCCAGGCGGTGCGCACCAGATCGGCGATCGACAGGTCCGAGGCCGCGATCCGGTCCCTCAGCGCGGCGACGTCGGCGTCGCTGAGCTGTCCGTCGGGGGCCGGGATCGGATCCTGCCAGATCAGGTCCTCCGCCGGAACTTCCGGGCCGAGGTAGCGGATCTTCGGTCCCATGTCGCGGTGGCACAGCTTGAACCAGGCGCGGGCGAACTGGTCGCCGAAATACGCCGGATCGGCGCGGAAGGCCTCCATGATCTTGCGGTACTCGGGGTCGACCTTGAAGGCCATGTCGGCCGTGGTCATCATCGTCGGCACCCGCTTGCCCGGCGTGTGGGCGGCCGGGGCCAGGGTTTCCGGCGGATTGCCGACCGGCTGCCACTGTTTGGCACCGGCGGGGCTGCGGACCAGCTCATACTCATGGTCCAGCAGCATGTCGAAATAGCTCATGTCCCATGTGACGGGCGTCGGGGTCCATGCGCCCTCGATGCCCGAGGTGATCGTATGATCGCCCATGCCGCTCTCGTGACCCGAAATCCAGCCCAGACCCTGCTGGGCGATATCGGCCCCTTCGGCGAGATTCCCACCTTGGAGGCGTCGCCGTTGCCGTGGGCCTTGCCGAAGGTGTGGCCGCCGGCGGTCAGGGCCGCGGTCTCGACATCGTTCATGCCCATGCGTTCGAAGGTCAGCCGGATGTCCTGCGCTGACTGCAGGGCCTCGGGCACGCCATTGCGGCCTTCCGGATTGACGTAGATCAGGCCCATCTGGATGGCGGCCAGGGACTCTTCCAGCACCATGTCCTTGTCGGGCTGGTGGCGGGTCTCGTTGCCCTCCTCGCCGACCCATTTCTCCTCGGTGCCCCAATAGACGTCCTTCTCGGGCTCCCAGACGTCGGCGCGCCCGCCGCCGAAGCCGAACACCGGGCCGCCCATCGACTCGATGGCGACATTGCCCGTCAGGATGAACAGATCGGCCCACGACAGTTTCGAGCCGTATTTCTGCTTGATCGGCCACAGGAGGCGGCGCGCCTTGTCCAGGTTGCCGTTGTCCGGCCAGGAATTTCAGCGGGGCGAACCGCTGCTGGCCCGCGCCGGCACCACCCCGGCCGTCGCCGGTGCGATAGGTGCCGGCCGAGTGCCAGGCCATGCGGATGAAGAAGGGACCGTAGTGACCATAGTCGGCCGGCCACCAAGGCTGGCTGTCGGTCATCAGGGCATGCAGATCGCGCTTCAGCCCCTCATAGTCCAGCGAGTTGAAGGCCTCGGCATAATCAAAGGTGTCGCCCCAGGGGTCACCCGTCTTGCCCTGCTGGTGCAGGATGTCGACGGCGAGGTGGTTGGGCCACCAGTCGCGGTTGGTGCGCCCGAGAAGAGAGCGCCGCGCCGCGGGCTCCTTCTTCGGATTATGAAGGGGTGAGTTCCGGTTCTCGCCGTCCATGTCGATCTCCCTTTTGGCTTTGGCAACACAATGATCGCGATCAGCGACAAAGCCAAATCGATAAAATGTGATCTCGACATCGATCTAATTTATACCGAAGTCATAAGCTGCACCTATGGTCATGCAAGGTCTGATCTATTTGACTTCGCACTTGCGAAAGCGCATCTGACCGCGGCTGGCGATCCTCCTCCCCGGGGACGCCGTTCCAGATAACCGAAGGGATACATCCATGCGCGGCGTTGGCGAAACTCTGCCTGAATTCAAGGTCATCGGCGTCAAGCCGGGCTTCAACTCCCACGAGGAGAATGGCGTGTCCGCGTTCGAGACCGTCACCAACGACTCGTTCGAAGGCAAGTGGAAGGTCATCTTCTTCTATCCGAAAGACTTTACCTTCGTCTGCCCGACCGAGATCGCCGAGTTCGCCTCCCTGGCGCGCGATTTCGAGGACCGTGACACGGTCGTTCTCGGCGGCTCGACGGACAACGAATTCGTGAAGCTGGCCTGGCGCCGCGATCACGCTGACCTGTCGAAGCTGCCGATCTGGCAGTTCGCCGACAACGGCGGCAAGTTCGCACGTCAGCTCGGCATCCTGAATGAGGAAGAAGGCGTCGCGCTGCGCGCCACCTTCGTGGTCGATCCGCACAATGTGATCCAGCACGTCTACGTCACCAATCTGAACGTGGGTCGCGCGCCCGCTGACACCCTGCGGGTGGTCGACGCCCTGCAGACCGACGAACTGTGCGCCTGCAACCGCCCCGTCGGCGGCGAGACGCTCGCGGCCTAAGTCCGTGTGTGAGGGCGGCGGCAGTGATGCCGTCGCCGCTCGCTCAATCTTTTCAGGGAGCTAACGCTCGCGACGCGGTCGCTCGCTGCTTGAGCGCCGACGCGCGCACCCCCGTGATCCCCTTCGGCTCAAGTAGCGAGACGCCGCGCGTCGAGCGGTAGCCGACCTCTCCGAAGGAGAACAAGAATGTCCATCGACTCCCTGCGCGACCTGATGCCCGCCTATGCCAAGGACATCTCACTCAACCTCGGCTCCCTCGCTTCCGAAGTCGTCCTCAACGACCAGCAGAAATGGGGCTGTTTCCTCGCCTCAGCCCATGCGGTCGGCGTCGCGCCGGTCGTGCGCGCCATTGAGGCCGCTGCCGCTGAGAAGCTGTCGCCCGAGGCCCTGACGGCCGCCAAGGCCGCCGCCGCCATCATGGGCATGAACAACATCTACTACCGCTCGCTGCACCTGATGAAGAACCACGAGTACACGACCCTGCCGGCCCGTCTGCGGATGAACATCCTGGCCAATCCGGGTGTGGAGAAGATGGACTTCGAGCTGTGGTCGACCGCGGTCAGCGCCATCAATGGCTGCGGGGCCTGCCTCGACGCCCACGAGGGTGAACTGCGCAAGCACGGAGTCCCCGCCGCCCAGATCCAGACCGCCCTGCGGATCGGCGCGGTGGTCCACGCCGCCAGCCGGATCGTGGCCTCGGAGACGGCCTTGGCCGCCTGAACCGCCGCGCGGCGTCCGTCCTGAACGCTGTCCAGCAAAATGCCCCTACGTCCGATTCTGACGTAGGGGCATGCGAGGCTCCCGATGAATACGGATTCGGCGGGCCCGCCCGCCGCGCGATCCGGACTCAACGGACTCAACGGACTCTGTTTTTTGCATCACCCACCGCCTCCGGACCCGGGTTTGTCACCTCGGCGTCGATCGACGGGGGCGACCCGGCTCGGTGTTTCGTCAGGCCGGGTCGAAGCTCAGGGGCGCGCCCCAGAACTGGCTGACCATGTCGGACTGCGGCCCGGGCTTGCCGGTGGTCAGGAAATCGCGCCGCTGGTTCGTGCCAAGTTCGTATTCCGGATGCCGGTCGAAATAGCGCTCCAGAGCGTCGGCCACAGCGCTGGGCTGATGGATCAGGGTGGTCGCCTGGGGCAGGGCAGCCGCGAACAGCTCGGCCACGATCTCATAGTGGGTGCAGCCCAGAATGGCCTTGTCGGGATGGCGGCCGATGCGCCGGCGCAGGGCGTCGACGTGGTCGGCGACGACGACCGACAGCTCCTCGACCGGGGCTCCCAGTTCGATCAGTCCGGCCAGACCCGGGCACGGCTCGGAAAAGACGGCCAGATCCTCGCGGCGCTTGTCGATCTCGATCTCATAGACCCGGCTGATGGCCGTGGCGGCGGTACAGAAGACGCCGGTGATGTCGATGGCCTCGCGCTTGTCGCTGTCCAGCGAACCGGCACGCTCGGCCTCGAACGACCACGGCAGGCCGGTGGCCGCCTCGATCGTCGGGACGATGATGCCCAGCACATTGACCGGGCGGCCATGCCGGGCCCGGGCTTGCGGCACCCAGGTCTGTTGCAGCCGGCGCAGGGCGATCGCCGAGGCCGTGTTGCATGCGAGAACGATGACGCTGGCCCCGGCCTCGAACAGACGCTCGCAGCCGTCACGGGTGATGTTGACGATCGCCTCCCCGCTCTTCGAGCCGATCGGCGCATTGGCCTGATCGGCCAGGTAGACGAAGTCGCGCGTGGGAAAACGCCGGGTCAGTTCACGGTGGACGGTCAGGCCGCCCACGCCGCTGTCGAAAACGCCTATGGCCATGCTCCGGCGTTTAACCGCGCCTTGCGCCGGCGTCCAACGGGATTACCTGTTCAGGTGACGGTCAGGCGGGACAGGCCTAGAATGCCGCCCGGAAACGACCCAGTGAACAGGACAACCGAATGCACAGACGCCAGATTCTCATTGGAGGCGCGAGCCTGATGGCCCTTTCAGGTTGCGCTGCCGCCGGTTCCGGCGCGGCCATGCTGCCCGTCAGCCCGATGGCCATCGCTGACGAGGCCGCGGTCGCCCGCGCCGTCCTCCCGGCCCAGACCCCCCGCGCCGAGCTGCTCCAGCCGTGGACCGGCCCCTATGAAGGTGTGCCGCCGTGGAATGCGGTGACGGCGGACAAGGTCAAGGCCGCGATCATCGAGGGCATCGAACTGCAGCGTGCCGACATCGCCGCGATCGCCAACAATCCCGAGCCCCCCAACTTCGCCAATACGATCGTGGCCATGGAGCTGGCCGGCGAGCCGCTGGACCGCGCCGCCAACCTGTATGGCGTGGTCACCTCCAACATCGGCGGCGAGGCCTATGACGCCATGGACACCGAGGTGTCCCCCCTGCTGTCGGCGGCCAGCGACGAGATCACCTTCAACGAAGCCCTGTTCCGGCGCATCAAGGCCGTGGCCGACAATGCCGACCGCGACGGGCTGAACGCGCAGCAGAAGCGGCTGGCCGAGCGCCGCCGCGATGCCTTCATCCGCTCGGGGGCCAATCTGGACGCCGCCGGCAAGGCCGAGCTGGGCCGGATCAACACCGCCCTGTCCAACGCCTTCACCGCCTTCGGCCAGAAGGTCGTGGCCGATGAGAACACCTGGACGGTGATCCCCAACGAGGCCGGCGTCGCCGGCCTGCCGGACTCCAACAAGGCCGCCGCCCGGGCCGCGGCGCAGTCGCGCAATGTCGACGGCTGGGTCATCGTCAACACGCGGTCCAGCGTCGACCCGTTCCTGACCTTCGCCGACGACCGGGCCCTGCGCGAGCAGGTCTGGAAGAAGTTCGTCAACCGCGGCGACAACGGCGACCGCAACGACACCAATGCGACTATCGCCGAGATCGTGCGCCTGCGTCAGGAGCGCGCGCGCCTGCTGGGCTACACCAACCACGCCGAATGGCGGATGCAGGACACCATGGCCAAGACCCCGGCCGCGGCGCAGTCGCTGATGAACCGGGTCTGGGAGCCCGCCAAGGCCCGCGTCGCCGAGGAGGTCGCCGACATGCGCGCGATCGCCGGCTTCGACATCGAGCCGTGGGATTATCTGTACTTCGCCGAGAAGGTCCGGAAGGCGAAATACGATCTCGATCAGAACCAGCTGAAGCCGTATTTCGAGCTGAACGCCGTGCGGGATGCGTCCTTCTATATGGCCGAGCGGCTGTACGGCATGGTCTTCACCAAGGTGCCCCAGTCGACCGCCCCGGTCTTCCAGGCCGACGTCCAGCTGTATGAGGTCACCGACAAGGCGACCGGCCGCCTGATCGGCCTGTTCTATGCCGACGACTTCGCCCGCCCCGGCAAGCGTTCAGGGGCGTGGATGACCACCTACCGGTCGTTCTCAACCCTGGATGGCTCCAAGCCGATCCTGGCCTCGAACAACAACAACTTCGTCAAGCCGGGGGCCGGTGAGCCCTTGCTGATCTCGCTGGACGACGCCGAGACGCTGTTCCACGAGTTCGGCCACGCGCTGCACTATTTCTCGTCGGTCGTGACCTATCCCAGCTACGGCAACACCCCGCGCGACTTCGTGGAATATCCCTCGCAGGTGCACGAGCACTGGGTGCTGAGCCGGCCCATCCTCGACCGGTTCATGAAGCATTATGAGACCGGCCAGCCCATGCCGCAGGAACTGGTCGACAAGGTCGAGGCCTCGGCCACTTTCAACCAGGGCTATGCCACGGTGAGCTATCTGTCCTCGGCCATGGTCGACATGGACCTGCACACCCAGGCGACGCCGCCGACCGACATCGACGCCTTCGAGCGGGCCTCGCTGGCCCGGCTGGGGATGCCGAAGGAGATCGTGATGCGGCACCGCCTGCCGCAGTTCAATCACCTGTTCACGTCCGACGCCTATTCGGCCGGCTACTACAGCTATCTGTGGTCCGAGGTCATGGACGCCGACACCTGGGCCTATTTCGAGGCCTCTGGCGATGTGTTCGATCCGGAGATCGGCGGCCGCTTCAAGTCGATCATCCTGGCCCCGGGCAACACCACCGACCGGGGCGAGGCCTATCGCCAGTTCCGTGGCCGTGATCCCGACGTGGCGGCCCTGCTCCGCGTCCGGGGCTTCCCGGTCAGCTGAGGACAGGACGGGGAGGCGGTTGCGGCCGTCTCCCCGTCACCGGTCCTGTGGGTCCCCCTCCCGGTTGGGGATGGGGAGAAGATCACTGGTCGCGGCGGGGGGTGCTGGCGGAAAGCCGCTGCTGCCGGGTTGAGGCATACTCATTGCGCGCCGGGGCCGGCAGCTTCGACAGGGCTTCCTCGCGGATGCCGCGCTCGCAGTGCGCCTGGTCGAGGCCGATGTGGTTGTTGCACAGGGTCCGTGCGATGCGGGCGATGCGCAGATCCAGGGTCCGGGCCCCGGCGGCGCTCGACAGGTCAAGATCGCTCCAGGCGAGCCGCTGGGGCTCCGCCGAGGCGGTCCCGGCGAGGGCGAGGGTCAGGGTCGAAAGCAGGGCGGGGATGATGACGGCGGACTTCATGGGACGATCCTCTGAAAGGGCAGTCGCTCTTTGCGGCGACCCCATCCTTCTGAAGCGTCACTGTCGCCACACCGGGCCCTTGCCGTGACCGACTTACGGCCAAGCTTTAAATCGAGGTCATGACCTTTTGGTCATGCCGTCATCCGCTGTTCCTGAGGCCCGCCGCCACGCCGTTGATCGCCAGCAGAATTCCCTCCCGGACCCGGGGATCATCGTCTCCCGCCCGCCGCCGCCGGATCAGTTCGATCTGCACATGGTTCAGCGGTTCGACATAGGGCATCCGCAGCCGGATCAGCCGGTCCAGTTCTGGCTGGCCCCCCAGCAGCTCCGTCTGGCCCGTGATCGCCAGAACCGCGTCCCGCGTCCGGTCCCATTCGGCCTGCAGCGCCCCGAAGATGGTCGCCGCCAGGGCCTGATCCGGGACCAGCGAGGCATACCGACGGGCGATGGTCATGTCGGCCTTGGCCATGATCATCTCCATGTTCTGCAAGAGCGTCCGGAAGAAGGGCCAGTCCGCCGCCATGGTGCGAAGCTCTTTGAGGTCCTGCCCCTCGACCGCCGAGCCAAAGCCGAACCAGCCGGGCAGCATCACCCGCGACTGGCTCCAGCTCAGGACCCACGGAATGGCGCGCAGATCCTCGATGGCGGTGGAGGCCGTGCGCGAGGTCGGCCGGGACCCGATCTTGAGTTCGGCGATCTCGGCGATGGGCGTGGCAGCCCGGAAATAGTCGACGAACCCCGGCGTCTCATAGACCAGAGCCCGATAGGCCTTCATGGAGGCCAGAGACAGGGCCGTGGCCGTGGCACCGTGCACGGCGCTCAACCGTTCGTCCGGCGGCGGCGTCAGGGAGGCCAGCAGGGTCCCGGCGGTCAGCGCGTCGAGGTTGCGCCGCGCGACGTCGGGCTCGCCGTATTTGTTGGCGATGACCTCGCCCTGTTCGGTGATCCGGATGCGTCCGGCGACCGTTCCAGTGGGTTGGGACAGCACGCCGGCGAAACTGGACCCCCCGCCACGGCCGACGGCCCCGCCGCGCCCGTGGAACAGCTGCAGCCGCACGCCGACGCTCTCGGTCACATCCAGCAGGGCGCGCGAAGCCTCATGCAGTTCCCACGTAGAGGTCAGATAGGACCCGTCCTTGTTGGAGTCGGAGTAGCCGATCATGACCTCCTGGACGCCGCGCACACGCGCGACCGCGAGGGCGGACGGTTCGGCAAGAAGACGTTCCAGCGTGGGCCGCGCGGCGCGCAGGTCGTCGATGGTCTCGAACAGGGGGGCCGCCTGGATCGGGCAGGCCGCCGGGTCGTCGTGGCGGTAGAGGCCGACCTCCTTGAGCAGGAGGTAGACCTCCAGCAGATCGGAGGCCGCATCGGTCTTGGACACGATATGGGTGCGGATGGCGTCCGGCCCGAACTGCGCCAGGGCCTCGGCGGCCGCCACGAGGATCGCCCGCTCCTTGAGGGTCTCCGCCGTGTAGATGGCATAGGGGCTGAACAGGGGGCGGGGTGTGGCCAGTTCGCGGGCGAGAAGGTCCAGCCGGGCCTCCTCATCGAGCGCCGCATAGTCCGGGCAGACGCCGGCCACCCGCAGGAGATCGCCGACGATCCGGGCGTGGACATCGGAGTTCTGGCGGAGATCCAGGGTCGCCATATGGAAGCCGAAGACGTCCACCGTGGCGATCAGATGGGCGAGGCTGTCGTCGGCAAAGGCCTGACCGTGGCTGGCGATCAGGCTGTCCTGCAGCACCGCCAGATCCGCCCGGAAGGCGGCCGGGCCGTCGTAGGCCAGGGCGGCGAACGGTGCCGGCCGGGGCGCGGTCTGTCCGGTCAGGTGACTGTGCGTGGCGGAAAGGCGGGCATAGATCTGGCTGAGCGCCCGCCGATAGGGTTCGTCCGCCCGATGCGGCGAGCCATCGCCGGAAGCGTCGGCCAGCTGTCGGAGCTCGGGACTGATGCGGACCAGCGAGCCGGACAGACTGAGCTCGGCACCCAGTGCGTTCACGGCCTCCAGATAGTGACGCAGCACCGCCCGGGCCGGGGTCGCGAAGGCGGCGCGCAGGGCGTCGGCATCGACATTGGGATTGCCGTCCCGGTCCCCGCCCACCCAGGCTCCGATCCGGATGAAGGGGGCCAGTTCGGGCGCACCCAGGCGGCGGCGCCAGTCGATGAGCTGTTCCGGAGCCACCTTGAGGAAGACACGCTCGAGGAAGGAGACGACCGTGTCGATCTCGTCCTGGACCACCAGACCGGTGGTTCGGACGAGCCGTGTGGCCCAGAGGATCACGGTCTGGCGCCGAAGACCCGCCGTCAGGACGTCGGGCGCGCAGGCCAGATCGTCACGGTCGCAGGCGTCGAGAAGGTCCGACACGGCCGCGATCCGGTCCAGAACGCTCTTGCGGCGCACCTCCGAGGGGTGGGCGGTCAGAACCGGTGAGATCAGGGCCCCGGACAACAGGGTCCGGGCCTCCTCGACGGTTCGCCCGGCGGCGGAAAGGCGGGCCAGGGCGCCCTCGGGCGTATCCGGCCTTGCACCTTCCGCCGTCTGGCTGCGCGCGCGGCGCTTGCCCGCGCGGTCCTCGGCGACATTGGCCAGCAGGGAAAAAACGGCGAAACCGTGGGCCAGGCCCACCGCCTGGTCCAGCGACAAGTCGGTCAGAAGCCGCTCCAGCTCCGCCGATCCCCGGGCCCCGGGATGGCGGTGATAGGCGACCGACGCCTGCCGTACGGCCTCGATCCGGTCGTAAAGGTCCTGTCCGGCCTCGGCGCGAATGACCTCGCCCAGCATGCCGCCGAGCAGGCGGACCTCCTCGCGCAGGCGATCGTCGGCGGCGGGTTGTGTCGTAGGCATGGCGCAGTCCTCGGGGAGAGTGGAAGCACTCTGTCAAGAAGACTGCCTCATTGGCGAGGCCCAAGGTGGCCGGATCGGATCAAACCGTGTGTCCTCGACGTTTCCGTCCGACAGTTGAAGGAGGACGATGATGCAGGATGCATGGCCATGGGCCTTGGTGGTGATCGGCGGTCCGCTGATCCTGGGGATCGCGCTGGCGTGGGGCAAACTCCGTTCGGGCAAGGCCATGCGCCGCCGCGATCCGGACACGCCTTCGGATGATCCCTCGCGCGGAATGTGAACCCGCCGGCCGACGCGGAACCCTAGGGGGTGCCGGCGGCCGGGGTCGGTGCCACGCCCAGGACCTGGCGGAAGAACAGATTGGTGACCTCCGCCTGACCGTCGGAGTTGAATTTCTTGCGGAAGCCGTGACCCTCGTTGGTGGCCAGCAGGTACCAGACGGGGCGGCCTTCGGCCCGGACGGCGTCGACGATCTGTTCGGACTCGCTCTGCGGGACGCGCGGGTCGTTCGCGCCCTGGATCACCAGCAGCGGGGCGGTCATGCGGTCGGTCAGATGGATCGGAGAGATCTGGTCAAACACCGCCCGCATGGCCGGATCGCGCTCGTCGCCGTATTCCGCCCGCCGCAGGTCGCGTCGGTATGCTTCGGTATTCTCCAGGAAGCTGACGAAATTGGCGATGCCGAAGATGTTCACCGCGCCCGCCAGTCGATCCGAATAGGCCGCCAGCGAGGCCAGCACCATGAAGCCGCCGTAGGATCCGCCGTGGACCACTACCCGTTCCGGGTCGAGGTCCGGCTGGGTCGCGATCCAGTCCAGTAGCGCGCCGATGTCCTGCACCGACTGCTGACGCAGGGGGCCGTTGTCGGCCGCCAGCCACGTCTTGCCGTAGCCGCTGGAGCCCCGGACGTTGGGCACGATCACGACGGCCCCGAGATCGGCGACCCATTGCTGATAGTTGGCGCTGAAGCCCGGGCGGGCCTGACCTTCCGGCCCGCCGTGGATGTCGATGATGACGGGGCGGCGGCCGTCTCCCGTGGTCGGGCGATAGACGAAGGCCGGGATCTGCAGCCCGTCGAAGCTGGGGTAGCGCACCAGTTCGGGGGTGACGAAGGTGGCCGGATCCAAAGGCCCGACCTCGGACCGGGTCCAGCGGGTCAGCCCGCCGCCCGTGACGTCCCAGCTCCAGACGTCGCCCGAGCTGGACGGGGTCGACAGGCCAATGGCGAGTCGGGACCCGTCGGGGGAGAACTCCAGTGCCCCGAGAACCCCGGCCGGCAGATCAGGCTGGGGCAGGGCCCGGCGGGTGATGAAGTCGCGCACCGCGACCTTCGAATAGCCGTCCTCATTGGTTGACCAGGCCAACAGCCGCCCGTCGTCCGACAGGTCGAAATTGTCGACGTCCCAGGTTGAGGCTTCCGTCAGGGGGGTCAGTTCACCGTCAGCCAGTGCAATCTGAACCAGCCGCAGGGCCTCGCCCCCCTCATCGGAGGTGGTGATGATGGAGCGCCCGTCGCGCGTGAACTCACCGCCGCGGTAGGCCACGGGCACCGCGCTCTCGCGGATCCGGGTGGCCCGGCCGCTGGCGAGATCCAGCAGCCACAGGCGGACGTCCAGCACGGAGATGTACTGGGACAGCAGGACCTTCGTGCCGTCCGGCGAGATGTCGAGCGGCGAGAACTGCCCTGTCCCCTCGAACACCACCCGGCGGGTCGAGGGATCGCCGACGGTCATGGCGATGATGTCATAGTCCGACTGGCCCCGCTCGACCCGGGTCCAGACCGCCAGCCGGCCGTCGTCGGAAAACACGGGGGCTCCGTTGCGGGTGCCTGGCTCGGTGATGGCCAGGTCCCCGCCCGTCAGGCCGGTGACGAAGGTCTGGAAATTCTCGGCCCCGCCGGCGTCGCGCTGATAGGCGAAGCGGTCGGTCCCGGGGATGGTGGTGGCGTTGGAGACCGGCTCGGCGAAGAAGGTGATCTGCGTCCGGTCGGCCCCGGGCGCAGCGACGCGGTGCAACTGGGCCGTCTCGCCGAACCGGGTCGAGATCAGCATCGAGCCGTCCGCCATCCAGTCCTGGAAGCCGGCCGAGCGGGCGTTGCGATAGCGCTGGAGATCGCTTTTCAGCCCGGCGGGAATCTCGGGGATGCCGCTGTAGATCAGGGTGCCGGACTCGCGGCGTTCGGGAGTCGAGGTCTGGGCGTTGGCACCGGAGGCGGCGGCTAGCGTCAGGGCAACGGCCAGGGTGAGGGGGCAGGCAAGGCGCATGGTGATCTCCCGGAACAGCGCGGCGATAGGAGAGCGTCCCTGCCGCCTTGGCAAGCGTCCAGCGCCCTGCCTTGTCTTTGCCCCCGTTTTCCCGCATAAGCCCGCGCTTCCGGCGCAAGTGAACCTCGCGTCTCCACCATCACGACCCCCGACAGCTCGGGACGAGGATGGCGAGAACCCCCTGCCGACGTGATCGTCGCCAGGGGCCGTTGTCGTATGGAGCCGCCTCGTCCCCCTTCGTCGCACACGAGGTTTGTATGTTCGAGGCTCTGAACGAGCGGCTGTCAGGCGTTTTCGACCGGATCACCGGGCGCGGTGCCCTGTCCGAAAAGGACGTGGCGGAGGCGATGCGCGAGGTGCGCGTGGCCCTGCTGGAGGCCGACGTCGCCCTGCCCGTCGTCAAGGACTTCATCGCCTTCGCCACCGAACGCGCCACGGGCGAGGAGATCATCCGCTCGGTCCGTCCGGCCGATCAGGTCATCAAGATCGTCTATGACGGCCTGGTCGAGATGCTGGGCGGCGAGGAGCCGACCCCGCTCAACACCAATGCCACCCCGCCTGCCGTGGTGCTGATGGCCGGTCTGCAGGGTTCGGGCAAGACCACCACCTCGGCCAAGCTGGCGCTGCGTCTGACGAAGTTCGACCGCAAGAAGGTCATGATGGCCTCGCTGGACACGCGGCGTCCGGCGGCCATGGAGCAGCTGGCCCAGCTGGGAACCCAGATCGAAGTCGCCACCCTGCCGATCGTGGCGGGCGAGAGCGCGGTCCAGATCACCCGGCGTGCCCTGACGTCGGCGAAGCTGCAGGGCTTCGACGTTCTGATCCTCGACACCGCCGGCCGAATCACGCTGGACGAGGCCCTGATGGCGGAGGTGGCCGAGGTCGCCGCCATCGCCAATCCGGTCGAGACCCTGCTGGTCGCCGACAGCCTGACGGGTCAGGACGCAGTGCGGACGGCGAAAGCCTTCCACGAGCGCCTGCCCCTGACGGGTCTGGTCCTGACCCGCGCCGACGGCGATGGCCGCGGCGGAGCCATGCTGTCGATGCGGGCGGTGACCGGCCTGCCGATCAAATATATGGGGTCGGGCGAGAAGGTCGACGCCCTGGAGGTGTTCGACGCCCGCCGCGTTGCCGGCCGCATTCTGGGTCAGGGGGACATCGTCGCCCTGGTGGAGAAGGCCGCGACCGAGCTCGACCAGTCCAAGGCCGAGGCCATGGCCCGCAAACTGGCCAAGGGCCAGTTCGACCTGAACGACCTCGCCGCCCAGCTGCAGCAGATGAAGAAGATGGGCGGGCTCCAGGGCATCATGGGCATGCTTCCGGGCGTGGCCAAGATGAAGGCCCAGATGGCCGAGCAGAACGTCGACGACCGGATGATCGCCCGTCAGGAAGCGATCATCTCGTCCATGACGAAGGCCGAGCGCAAGAAGCCCGACCTGCTGAACGCCAGCCGCCGGAAGCGGATCGCGGCCGGGGCCGGGGTCGAGGTCCAGGACATCAACCGGCTGCTGAAACAGCACCGGCAGATGGCGGACATGGTCAAGTCGCTGTCCAAGGGCGGCGGCAAGAACCTGCAGAAGATGGCCGCCATGATGGGCGGTCTCGGCGGCGGCATGCCCGGAATGGGCGGCGGCCCCGACATCAGCCGCCTGAAATCGCTGGGCGGCGGGCGGATGCCCGAACCCACCGAACAAGAGATGAAAGCCCTCCAGGACCGGCTCTCCGGCCTGGGTGGCGGACAGATGCCGGGAGGCCTTCCGGGTCTGCCGGGCCTCCCCACCAAGAAACCCAACTGATTTCCCGAGAAAGAGACTGACATGCTGAAGATTCGTCTGGCCCGCGGTGGTGCCAAGAAGCGCCCCTACTACTACATCGTGATCGCCGACAGCCACTCGCCCCGCGACGGCAAGTTCCTGGAGCGGGTCGGCACCTACAACCCGATGCTGCCGCGCGACGGTGAGGCCAAGCGCGTGACCCTGAAGACCGACCGGATCTCGGAATGGCTGGCCAAGGGTGCCCAGCCGACCGACCGCGTCGCCCGCTTCCTGAGCCAGGACGAAGCCCTGGCCGGCAAGGTCAAGTGGACCCAGTCCAACAATCCGACCAAGGGCGCGCCGGGCAAGAAGGCCCAGGAACGTGCCGCCGAGCGGGCGCAGCGCGAGGCTGACCGTGCCGAGGCGGAAGCCGCTGCCAAGATCGAGGCTGCCGAGGCTGCTGAACGGGCCCGCGAGGAAGCCAAGGCTGCGGCCGAGGCCGCCAAGAACGCGCCGCCGGTCGAGGAGGCTCCTGCTGAGGAAGCCGCCCCGGAAGCTGCTGCCGAGGAGGCTCCGGCCGCCGAGGCCGCCGCTGAAGAGGCTCCGGCCGCTGAAGACGAGAAGACCGAGGCCTGATCCGCCCGGTGAACTGACTACGGTGAGGGCGGCGTCCATCGGGCGCCGC
Organism: Brevundimonas sp. R86498; assembly: GCF_044598075.1. Taxonomy (GTDB): domain Bacteria; phylum Pseudomonadota; class Alphaproteobacteria; order Caulobacterales; family Caulobacteraceae; genus Brevundimonas. Next base: position 1,063,138 of record NZ_CP139004.1, read on the forward strand.
CCTTCTGCTATCGGAGCCCGCGATGACCGCATCCAGACTCATTCTCGTCGGCCATGTCGCCGGAGGCTTTGGCGTGAAGGGCGAGGTGAAGATCACCGCCTATACGGCCGATCCGCTGGCCCTGACGGCCTATGGGCCGCTGCTGCGGGCCGACGGTTCCCACGGCCTGACCCTGACCCAGACCCGCGCCACAAAGGACGGGATCGTCGGCCGGGCTAAGGAGATCGCCACCAAGGAAGAGGCCGACGGCCTGCGGAACCTCAAACTGTATGTGCCCCGCGAGGCCTTCCCCCAGCCGGACGAGGACGAATTCTATCTGGCCGACCTGATCGGCGTGGAGGCGCGCGACCCGGACGGCGTCGTCCTCGGCACCGTCAAGGCGGTCCAGAATTTCGGGGCCGACGACATGCTGGAGATCGCGCCGACGGCGGGCGGCCCGACCTGGTTCCTGCCCTTCACCCGGGCCTGCGTACCCGACCTGCATCTGTCTGACGGCTGGCTGCTGGCCGTACGCCCCGACGAAATCGGCGAGCGCGAGCCGGACTGATCAATCCGTCGTGTCGTTGACCGGCGCGTCGGGCCCGTTCTTCTTGATCGAACTCGATGGCGTTCTTCGCCGAGGCCCTGGACGCATAGCCCTCGGTCGAGAACATCACCTCGGAATTGTACTTGAACCGGACCCGGAACTCTCCGGCCTTGTCCTTGTAGATTTCGAATGCGTGGGCCACCGGCGTCTCCTGTTTGCGTCCGCCCCGATAAGGCCAAGCTGAACCGTGTTCGGTCAACCTGCAAATGTCGGCTGGCGGACACAGGATCGCGAGGGTGCCCTTGTGTCGCCGGGGTCGCGCACCGACATGGGCATGAACCGCAACCGACACGGTGCCCCATGGCCGACCTCTCCGCCTTCCCGATCACCCGCCAGTATCCGGCGATCCGTCCCGACCGGCTGCAGCTCTACTCCCTGCCCACGCCCAACGGGGTGAAGGCCTCGATCATGCTGGAGGAAATCGGCCTGCCCTATGAGGTCCATCTGGTGGACATCATGCAGAACGAGACCTGGACGCCCGACTATCTGTCGCTGAACCCCAACGGCAAGATCCCGGCCATTCTCGATCCCGACGGGCCGGGCGGTCAGCCGCTGGCCCTGTGGGAATCCGGGGCCATCCTGATCTATCTGGCGGACAAGACGGGCCGTCTCCTGCCCACGGATCCCGGCGCGCGCTACGAGACCATCCAGTGGGTGTTCTGGCAGATGGCGGCGGTCGGGCCGATGTTCGGCCAGCTGGGCTTTTTCCACAAGTTCGCCGGCAGGGACTATGAGGACAAGCGCCCGCGCGACCGCTATGTCGCCGAGAGCAAACGCCTGCTGGAGGTGCTGGAAGGCCGGCTCGCCGACCGGAAGTTCATCATGGGTGAGGCCTTCACGATCGCCGACATCAGCCTGATCGGCTGGGTTCGAAACCTGGTGACCTTCTACGAGGCCGGCGAGCTGGTCGACTATGCTTCGCTGAAGGCGGTGCCGGCCTGGGTGGAGCGCTGTCTGGCGCGTCCGGCGGTGGCGCGGGGTCTGACCATCCCTGCGCGCCCCTGACGCAGGATCGGGCGGACGGTTCGGGGGTTGTGTCGGGGCAAAGCTTGAGGAGCCCCGCGTGAAATTGATCCTGAAAGAACTGTCGAAGAAGATGCGCGCCATCGACTTCACCATGCTGACCACCCGCACGGCGGGCGGGGCCCTGACGTCGCGGCCGATGAGCAACAATGGCGAGGTCGATTACGACGGCGACAGCTGGTTCTTCACCACCGAGGACGCGGGCATGGTCGGTGACATCATGGCCGATCCGATCGTCGGCTTGACCCTGACGGGCGAGCGCGGCCTGCTGGGCAAGCCCGGGATCTTCATCGCCATCGAAGCCCGGGCCGAGCTGATCCGTGACAAGACCCTGTTCGCGGAGCATTGGACCCGGGGTCTGGACCGCTGGTTCCCGCAGGGGATCGAGACCCCCGGCCTGGTGCTGATCCAGGCCCATGCCTCGCGCATCGCCTACTGGGACGGCGAGGATGAGGGTGACCTGGCGCTGTAGCTCAGCTCTCGTCGTCGGCGGCGAGACCCATCATGTGGAAGCCGGCGTCGACGTGGATGACCTCGCCGGTGGTCGACAGGCCGAGGTCCGAGCACAGCCACAGGGCGGCCCCGGCGACCCCCTCCATCGAGGTGTCCTCCTTCATCGCCGACATGGCGCGCCCTTGCGCGATCATGCCCCGTCCGCCGGAGATCCCGGCCAGCGACAGGGTGCGCATGGCCCCGGCCGAGATGGCATTCACGCGGATGCCCCGGGGACCCAGGTCGCGGGCGATGTAGCGCGTCGCCGCCTCCAGCGCGGCCTTGGCCACACCCATGGTGTTGTAGTTCGGGATGGCCCGCTCGGACCCGAGGTAGGTCATGGTGATCATCGACCCGCCGTTCGGCATGATCTTCGCGGCCCGCCGGGCCACGTCGACGAAGCTGAAGCAGCTGATGTTCATCGCCAGCAGAAAGCTGTCGCGGGTGGTGTTGTCGATGAAGGAGCCTTTCAGCTCGTCCTTGTTGGCGAAGGCCACCGAGTGGACCACGAAATCGATGGTGCCGAACTCGGCCTCGAGCGCGGCGAAGGCGGCGTCCATGGAGGCGTCGTCGGTCACGTCGGCCTGGATCAGCAGTTTCGCCCCCACGCTTTCGGCCAGCGGCCGCACCCGGCGCTCCAGCCCCTCGCCCATATAGGTGAAGGCCAGTTCGGCTCCCTGTGCGGCCAGCTGGGAGGCGATGCCCCAGGCGATCGAGTTGGCGTTCGCCACCCCCATGATCAGGCCCTTCTTGCCCTTCATGAGTTCGCCCGAAGGCATGGTCCAGCCGCTCTCGCTCGCCATGGTGTCGTCTCCTTTGATCCCGGCCTTCAGCCGGGCTGTTCGTCGCGGGGGGGAGGGTTAGCAGGGCTGGTTCGGTCGCGCAAAGGCCCCTCCAGACGTTCCATCAGCGCCATCAGCGGCGTGGCCGTGATCCCGTGGACGATGATCGAAACGAGCACGATGAAGCCGGTGATGGCCCACAGTCGTTCCGAGTTGCCGAAGTCGCCGTGGTTCAAGGCATAGGCCAGGTAATAGACCGAACCCAAGCCACGTATGCCCAGATAGGCCAGCATCACCCGTTCCCGCCGCATAAGGGGCGACCCTATCAGCGACAGATAGCCGACGACGGGACGGACGATAAAGAGGATGGCCAAGCCGACAAGGGCGTCGGTCCAGGTCAGGGCGTCGAGCAGGCCGTTGGCCAGGGCCCCACCGAACAGGACCAGCACCAGCATCATCAACAGCCGTTCTATCTGCTCGGCGAAATCGTGCATCTGTTCGTGAAAATTGTCCTCCCGCTCCGAGCCGCGAATGGCGAGGGCGCAGATGAAGACGGCCAGGAAGCCGTAGCCATGAACCAGCTCGGTCGCCGCGTAGGCGATGAAGGTTGCGCCGATGGCAACCAGCCCGTCGGCATGGCGCGCGATGCCGTGATGGTGGGCCCGGAACATCACCCAGCCCATGGCCTTGCCGATGGCCCAGCCCATGGCGGCACCGGCAGCGAACTTCCACAGCACATCGACGGCCAGCCATTCGGTCAGCCCTTCGCCCGCCGTGAAAACGGCCGCCCCCGAGATCGAGACCAGAATGGCCAGGTTGACGACGGGAAAGGCCAGGGCGTCGTTCAGCCCCGCCTCTGCTGTCAGGTTGAAGCGGACCTCATTGCCCTCGCCCGTTCGAGGCGGCCCGGTCTGCACATCCGAGGCCAACACCGGGTCGGTCGGTGCCATGGCCGCGCCCAGAAGCAGCGCCATGGCGAGACTGAAGCCAAGCCCGGCCATCCCCAGCCAGGCGGTGGCCAGTATGGTCAGGGGCATGGCGATGGCCAGAAGTCGCCAGGTGGGGCCCCAGCCTTTCAGACTGACCGGTCGATCCAGTTTCAGACCCGCCCCCATCAGGGAGATGATCACCACCAGCTCGGTCATCCGTTCGGTCAGGGTGTCGTAGGTCCGCGGGTCGGGATTGAACGACAGGATGTCGAGGCTGAAGATCGTGATCCCCAACCCCACGCAGATCATGGCCAGCGACAGGGGAACCTGGCGCAGCCCTTTCGGAGCCCAGGACACGAGCAACACGATCGCGCCAAGACCGAGCAGGAACAGGATGTAGGGGTCGAGGGTCAGGTCCGGGGCTCCCTCCAGGCCATGCAATGTGTCGGACGGTACGGATCCTTACACCTTCGAGAAGATCACCGTCCCGTTGGTGCCGCCGAAGCCGAAGCTGTTGGACATGACCGTGGTCAGTTCGAGGTCCTTGCGCTCGCGCAGGATCGGCATGCCCTCGAACTCGGGATCGAGATTCTCGATATGGGCGCTTTCGGCGGCGAAGCCGTTCCTGAGCATCAGCAGGGAATAGATCGCCTCCTGCGCGCCTGCGGCCCCAAGGCTGTGGCCCGTCAGTGACTTGGTCGAGGAAATCAGCGGCATGTCGGACCCGAAGACATTGCGGACCGCGCCCATCTCCTTGCTGTCGCCCACCGGCGTGGAGGTGCCGTGCGGGTTCAGATAGTCGATCCGGCGATTGCCCGCTTGGCTCATGGCGATCTTCATGCAGCGTTCTGCGCCCTCGCCCGACGGTGCGACCATGTCGTAGCCGTCCGAATTGGCCCCGTAGCCGACGACCTCGGCATAGATTTTCGCGCCCCGGGCCACGGCCCGCTCATACTCTTCCAGCACCACGATCCCGGCCCCGCCGGCGATGACGAAGCCGTCGCGGGCGACGTCGTAGGCGCGCGAGGCGACCGACGGGGTGTCGTTGAAGTCCGATGACATGGCCCCCATCGCGTCGAACATGTTCGACATGGACCAGTCGATGTCCTCGCAGCCGCCTGCGAAGACGACGTCCTGCTTGCCCCACTGGATCTGCTCGGCACCCGCGCCGATGCAGTGAGCGCTGGTCGCGCAGGCCGAGGAGATGGAATAGTTGATGCCCCGCAGCTGGAACCAGGTGGCCAGAACGGCCGAGGGACCGGACGCCATGGCCTTGGGCACGGCGAACGGCCCGATCCGCTTGGGTGCGCCCTTCTCGATCGTGGTCTGGGCCGCCTGCAGGATGACCTGGGTCGAGGGGCCGCCCTCGCCGACGATCAGGCCGATGCGGTCGTCCTTGATCTCTTCCGGGGTCATGCCGGAATCCTTCAGCGCCTCCTCGAAGGCGATGTGACCCCAGGCCGTACCATTGGCCAGGAAGCGCGCAGCGCGACGGTCCACCAGCGGGGCCCAGTCCTCGGCCGTCACGCCAAGGGATGGCGGGGCCCAGACCTGGGAGCGGAAGCCGTGCTTGATGTGGTCGGGGGCGGAGACCACACCCGATTTCGCCGAACGCAGCGACGCAGTGACCTCTTCGGCACCCGTGCCGATGGAGGAGACGATACCCAGACCCGTGACGACGACACGCCGCATGCAGTTTCCTTCTCTGACGTCTTGTCCGCGTTGACCGCGGTTCTTGTGTGGCTCAGGCCTCGACCGGCTTCTCACCTGGCTGGAACAGGCCGACACGCATATCGGTTGCGGTATAGATGGGCACGCCATCCGCCTCCAGCACCCCGTCGGCGATCCCCATCACCAGACGGCGGTTGATGACGCGCTTGAGCGTGATCTTGTAGGTCACCCGCTTGATGTGCGGCTCGACCTGGCCCTTGAACTTGACCTCGCCGACGCCGAGTGCGCGGCCACGGCCCTGTCCGCCGATCCAGCCCAGATAGAAGCCGACCAGCTGCCACATGGCGTCCAGACCCAGGCACCCGGGCATGACAGGGTCGCCGATGAAGTGGCAGCCGAAGAACCAGAGGTCGGGATGGATATCCAGCTCGGCCTCGATATAGCCCTTGCCGTATTCCCCGCCGTCGCCGGTGATGGTCGTGATCCGGTCGAACATCAGCATCGGCGGGGCCGGGAGCTGGGCGTTGCCGGGCCCGAACAGCTCGCCGCGACCCGAGGCCAGCAGGGCGGCGTGATCGAACGAGGACGGATAGTGCGAAACGGTCAAAGGGGGTGCGACTCCGGAAGTGTGGCGGTCGGGTTACACGACGCCGGGCCGGGGCTCAACTCCGGTGCCGGACAGTAGACTATCGCGCCTCGCCCGCCGGGCGATTGGCGTCGCAGAGCGCCGCGCTCCGGGACCCGAAGACCATCTCCTGCGGAACCCAGCCACGCAGCTTTCTGGCCCGGACCTCGCACCAGCCGTCTTCACAGTCTTCGAGCGCGACGACCGAGCGGGGCAGGAGCCTGGCCTTCACGGGACTGTCGGCGTCGCGGCGCGCCCGCACGGGGACTTCGCGGTCCGAGGCGTTGAACGCGCCCCTGCGACCGGACACGACGCTGCGGTGGATCCAGGCGACCGAGCCTTCGGGGTCGCAGACCTTGCGCCACTCGCGGGTCTCGGCGATCACCTGCACCGGCAGGCCGGCGGCGCGGTACTCCCACAGGATGCGGTAATCCAGCCCCGGACCCTGACGGGCGCGAACCTCCGAGGACTTCAGGGAGACCCAGCGGGGGACATCCAGACCCGTCGGGGTCGGCCGCCCGTCGGGCATGGTCGCGGCCGCACCGGCGACAAGACCCAGGCCGATAATGCCGACAAGACCGATCAAGCGGCGCGAGAGGCTTTGGAAGCGGATGCGAGACTTGCTAGACACCGGTGTTGACCCGTCGCGCGCGGGCGCAGCCAGGGCGCGTCCCGTGAAAACCCAAGGTCCCTATGTCCAGCCCCAGGCTTAAGGTCGTCTTAACCAGAAGGCTGCCCGACGCGGTCGAGACGCGCATGCGGGAGCTGTTCGACGCCGAGTTGAACCTGAAGGACGCGCCGATGGACCGGGCGGCGCTGGAAGCCGCCGTGCAAAGGGCTGCGGTCCTTGTCCCGACGATTACCGATGAGATTGACGCCAGTCTGATCGCAGGGGCGGGCGACCAGCTGAAGATGATCGCCAATTTTGGTGCCGGGGTCGATCATATCGACATCGAGGCCGCCGTCGCGCGCGGGATCATCGTCACCAATACGCCGGGGGTCCTGACCGAAGACACCGCCGATCTGGCCATGAGTCTGATCCTCGCGGTCAGCCGCCGCATCGTCGAAGGGGCCCAGGTCATCGCCGACGGCCGGTTCGAGGGCTGGACCCCGACCTGGATGTGCGGGCGCAAGCTGTGGGGCAAGCGGCTCGGCATCGTGGGCATGGGCCGGATCGGCCAGGCCCTGGCCCGGCGCGCGAAGGCTTTCGGCCTGCAGGTCCACTATCACAACAGAAAGGCCGTCAGTCCCCGGATCGAGGACGAGCTGGGGGCGACCTACTGGGATGATCTGGACCAGATGCTGGCGCGGATGGACATCATCAGCCTGAACTGCCCGGCCACGAAAGAAACGCATCATCTGCTGTCGGCCGAGCGACTGGCCCGGCTTCAGCCCCAGGCCATCCTGATCAATACCGCGCGGGGGGAGCTGATCGACGAGGCGGCGCTGGCGGATGCCGTCGGCCGGCGCGCCCTGTCGGGCGTGGGCCTGGATGTGTTCGAGCATGAGCCGGCGATCCATCCCGGCCTGATCGGCCTGCCCAACGTCGTCCTGCTGCCCCATCTGGGCTCGGCCACGCTCGAGGCACGTCAGGACATGGGCGACCGGGTCATCCTCAACATCATGACGCACCAGAACGGCCACCGGCCGCCAGACCGGGTGATCCCGGCCATGTTCCAGGCATGAAGAAGGGGGCGGCCCGGCGGGCCGCCCCCTTCGCCGACGTCAGGATCGAACGATCAGGCGCGACGCTTGACCAGTCCCAGCAGGAACAGCAGCAGGACGGCACCGCCGAACGCGACGATGAGCGTGACGAGGTTGAAGCCGCCGACCGGGATGCCCAGCAGGTTCTGGGCGATGAAGCCGCCAATCAGCGCGCCGACGACACCGACGATCAGATTGGTGATCAGGCCGTGACTACGACCCATAACCTTTTCAGCGAGCCAGCCGGCGACGATGCCGATGATGATCCAGCCGATAATTCCGAGACCCATAGTTCCATTCCTTCCAAAGCGGATGTGGCCTGATAATGCGCGCGCACTGTCCCGGTTGCGTCCGGGCAAGAAGGAAGTTCCCCGAGCGCCGTTCGGCATCGCTCGCCCGTCACGGGAAGACGGCATGCTCGTTGCGGCATCACAGGCGAGCCGTGCCGTTTCGGCACAGCCCTCGCAACAAGGGGAATGGGTCATGGCCACCGATATTGATCTTCATCTGGGGCGCCGCCTGCGCCGCCGTCGCCGCCTGCTGGGCCTGACGCAGCAGCAGCTCGCCATCCAGGTTGGCATCCGCTTCCAGCAGATCCAGAAATACGAGTGCGGTGCCAATCGCATCTCGGCCGCTCGCCTGTGGCAGCTGTCCGAGGCGCTGGAGACCCCGATCAGCTATTTCTACGACGGTCTGGCCGAGGCCATCGAACGCAAGGAAGCGGCCGGGGCCAATGGCGGAGAGGTGTTTTCCCGCAAGGAAACCCTGGATCTGATCCAGGCCTACTACCAGCTGGGTGAGCGGCCGCGCCGCCGCCTTCTTGACCTGGCCAAGTCCCTGCACGCCGAGGGCGATCCCGTCGCGCCCTGAGGCTCGTCGGGTGCCAGTGAACAGTGCCGGTGAGACAGGTGCCGACGTGCGCCGGACGGATGCTGACTAGCACTGGCACTTTTCACCCCTTACTCGTCCGGTATGACCGAATACGAATCCTTCGCCGTTGAACTGGCCGCCGCTGCGGCAGACGTCACCCTGCCCTTGTTCCGCGCGGACAATGCCGAGGAGAACAAGGCCGGGCCAGGGGCCTTCGATCCGGTGACAGAGGCCGACCGGGGGGCCGAGGCGGCGATCCGCCGGCTGATCGCCGCCCGTTATCCCGATCATGGCGTCATCGGCGAGGAGTATGGCGAGGACCGGCCGGACGCCGAACATGTCTGGATTCTCGATCCGGTCGACGGGACCCGCGCCTTCATCGCGGGCCTGCCGCTGTGGACGACCCTGATCGCGCTGAGGTCGGCCGGTCGACCGACCGTTGGGGCCATTGCCCAGCCCTATCTGGGCGAACTGTTCCTGGGAGGGCCTTCCGGGGCCCGGCTGATCCGGGGCGACCAGACGCGGCCGCTGCGCGTGCGGCCCTGCGCGGCCCTGACCGACGCGGTGATCGCCACGACCGCCCCGGAAATCTTCACCGGCCCCGAACTGGGGGCCTGGACCCAGGTCATGGCCGCCGCCCGACTGGCCCGCTACGGCTGTGATGCCTATGCCTATGCCATGCTGGCGCTGGGCCGGATCGACATGGTGGCCGAGACGGGGCTGAAGATCTGGGACTGGTCCGCCCTGATTCCTGTGGTCGAGGCCGCCGGGGGGGAGGTCACCGACTGGCGCGGGGGCCCGGTCAATGGCGACGGCCGCATCCTTGCGGTCGGCGATGTCCGCATCCGCGACCAGGCCCTCGTCGCTCTGCGCCGCGGCACCAACTGACGGTCTAGAAGGGCAGCAGGTTCCGCTGGCGGCTGTAGGCCATGGTGCCGACATTGGCCCCCAGCCGCAGGCCGACACCGGTGCGGATGGGAGCCAGGACGATGCCGTCGGCGCGCTGGTAGTTCACGCCCAGCCCGCCGATCAGATAGGCGGTGCCCTCGACCCCGGGGTAGCGGCGATAGATGGCATCGGCGGCATACAGGCCATAGACAAGGGTGAAGACGCGCGAGGCATTGCCCCCGACATCCCAGCCGACCGAGGTGCCCTGCCAGAACACTTCCTGTGAGGCTGACTGGTCCTTCATGTGGAGCGCGCCCCGTCCGTAGCGCAGACCGATGACGGCGGCTCCGGAGGCTTCCTCGCCGGCGATATAGGCGGTGGGCCGATCGCCCTGGTCGGCGAAAATACGCTCGATGGCGCTGCCCATGGCCTCGGCGGCGATGCCCAGTTCGCGCGATCCCGCGGCGACCAGTTCGTCCGCCGTATAGGCGCGGGCGTTCGCGTCCGAGGCGATCGGATAGTTCGGCTCGTTCGGCTGACGCGGGGCGGTGGCACAGGCCGACAGCGCGCCGGCTGTGGCGGCGGCGAATCCGGTCTGGATCAGGTGGCGGCGGTGCATGGTGGATGTCCTGACGTCTGGCCCCCCGGCGGCGCGGGCGGTGGTGCAAGGTCGCCGGGCTTTGCGGCAGCCTTGGGGCTATAGCATTAATGCGGCCTTACCCGCCCGCCTATCCGCAGGCTCAGCTTCGCAGCGTCGCCCCCAGCTTGCCTGCCGCCGCCACGATCCTCGCCGACAGGGCCTCGATCTCGACCTCGGTCAGGGTGGCCTCGCGCGGCTGGATCCGGACCTCCAGGGCGACGGACTTCGCCCCCTCGGCCACGCCCTGGCCGCGATACACGTCGAACACCCGGACGTCGGTGATCAGGGCCTTGTCGGCCCCCTGGACCGCGCGGACCAGATCCCCGGCCGCCGTGGCCTCCCCGACCACAAAGGCGAAGTCTCGGCTCAGGGGCATCAGATTGGACAGATCGGCCGTACCCCGGGCCTTGGTCGGCGTGCCCTTCGCGCGGGGCTCGGGTACGGCGTCCAGCACGATCTCGAAGGCCAGCATGGGGCCGTCGGCGTCCAGCGCCTTGAGGATACGCGGATGAATGGTGCCGAACTCGGCGATAACCGTCTTCGGCCCCAGCTGCAGCCGCGCCGACCGGCCGGGGTGCCACCAGTCGCGGTTCGACCCCTGCGCCAGCTGCAGCGATGCCACCGGCGCGCCGATGTCCTCCAGCACCCCCATCAGGTCGGCCTTGAGGGCGAACAGGGCGTCCTCACCGGGGCCGGCCCAGTGCCGCGCGGGGCGGGCGGAGATCAGGCCTGCGATGACGGTGCGCTGGTCGCCCGGCTGATCGCCAAGGTAGATCGGGCCGATCTCGAACAGGGCCACATCGGCATGGCCGCGCGCTGCGTTCCGCGCCGCCGCCTGGATCAGATTGGGCAGGGCCGAGGGCCGCATGCAGTCCAGATCGGCCGCGATCGGGTTCTCGACCACCAGTCGGTCGTCTCCGCCGCCGAACAGGGCGGCGATGTCCTGGCGGGTGAAGGACCAGGTGACGGCCTCGGCATAGCCGCGTGCCGCCAGCGCCCGGCGCGCGATCCGCACCCGGGTCTGGCGCGCGCTGAGCACGCCCCGGGATGGTGAGCCCTGGTCGGGCAGGGGGGTCTCCGGCAGATGCTGGAAGCCGTGAATCCGTGTCACCTCCTCGACCAGGTCGGCCCGGGCCGAGACGTCCCGACGCCACGACGGCGGAGTAACGGTCCAGGGCTCGACCTGACCGGCCGGGCCGGGCGTCACCAGAAAGCCGAGCTGGCCCAGAATAGTGCCGATCCGGTCCGTCTCCAGATCCATGCCCGAGAGGCGCTTCACATAGGCCGGATCGAAGGGGAAGGCGGCCGGATTGGCCGGATGCTCGCCCGCCAGCACGATCTCGGACGGCTCACCGCCGCACAGGTCGAGGATCAGCCGCGTGGCCAGCTCCAGCCCCGGCACGACCGAGGCGGGGTCTACGCCGCGGGCGAACCGGTACTGGGCGTCCGAGGCGATGTTCAGGGTCCGGCCGGTCTGGGCCGTGATGATCGGGTCGAACCAGGCGCTCTCGAGGAAGACGTCGGTGGTCTCGTCCGAACAGCCCGTGCTTTCGCCGCCCATGACGCCGCCGAGGCCGATGGGCCGCTCGCCGCCGGCGTCGGCGATGACACACATCGTGGGATCGACGGTGTAGGTCTTGCCGTCCAGCGCGATCAGATGTTCGGGTTCGGCCGTGGCGGTCGAAACCTGGCCGGCGCGCACGACGATCTCGCGACCGACCAGCTTGCCCAGATCATAGACATGCAGCGGCCGGGCGCGGTCATAGGCGATCAGATTGGTGACATCGACCAGACGGTTGATCGAGCGCAGGCCGATGGCCTGGAGCCGGGTCTGCAGCCAGGCGGGGGAGGGGCCGTTCGTCACGCCCCGGATGACACGGCCGGCGAACACGGGCCCCATCTCCGGGGCCTCGATGCGGACCGAGACCGGGGAGGGGAAGGCCCCCCGGACCATGGCGATGTCGAAATGCTTCAGGGTGCCGACACCGGCGGCCGCCAGATCCCGGGCGATGCCCGCCACACCCAGCCAGTCGGGGCGGTTGGGCGTGACCTCGAAGTCGATGACCGGCTCGGCCCCGAACAGGCGGGCGACCGGGGTTCCGACGGGGATCTCGGGCGGCAGCTCCTGGATGCCGTCGAACTCGTCCGCCAGCTCCAGTTCGGAGGCCGAGCACAGCATGCCGTTGGAGACCACGCCCCGCACAGGCTTCTCCACCAGGGTGACCCCGAGACCGGGCACCCAGGCCCCGATCGGCGCATAGATGGTGGTCAGGCCGGCGCGGGCATTGGGGGCCCCGCAGACGATCTCCTTGATCCCGTCGATGGTCTCGACCTGGCAGACGCGCAGACGGTCGGCATTGGGGTGCTGCACCGCCTCGACGATCTTCGCCACAGTGAAGGGAGCCAGGGCTGCGGCCGGATCGGCGACGTGCTCGACCTCCAGCCCGGCCATGGTCATGGCGTCAGCGATCCCGTGAACCGAGGCGGAGGTCTCAAGGTGGTCCTTGAGCCAGGACAGGGTGAACTTCACGCGGGGTCTCCAATGGTGCCGAGGAAGGCCGCGATGACGCTCTCGTCGCCCACAAGGCCAATCCCGCTGAACTGACACCCGTCAAAGACGCAACCGGCGACCGACAGGCCACCGATCACCTTGGATCCTGCGGGTGTCAGAAACAGGTTGCGAGGCTCGCCTGCCGCGTCGCCGAAATTGCAGTTGGCAAAGCCGGTTTGGGGTGTGGGTACCAGGACGGCGGGACCGATGATGACGCAGTCGACAAACCGTCGCCCTTCAATCGCGACGCCGGATTCGCTCGCAGCCTCGATCAGGGCGGGGATGGAGACGATCACGCGCTCGAACGTTGCGCGAACGCCCAGGTCGGCGGGAGTGGGGCCGGTGGTTTCGGGGTCGAACATGGGGCTCAGCTCAGGCCAGAGGCGGGGTTGGGGGCGGCGAAGGCCGAGAAGCCATAGTGGGCCAGCCAGCGCACATCGGCCTCGAACATGGGGCGCAGGTCCGGCACGCCGTACTTCAGCATCGCCATCCGGTCCACGCCCATGCCGAAGGCGAAGCCCTGCCATTCGTCGGGGTCGATGCCGCAGCTGGTCAGCACATTGGGGTGGACCATGCCGCAGCCCAGGATTTCCAGCCAGTCCGACCCCTCGTTCAGCACCAGCTTGCCGCCCGAACGGTCGCAGCGGATGTCCATCTCGGCACTGGGCTCGGTGAATGGGAAGTGGTGCGGGCGGAACCGGGCGTCGACGCCGTCCAGCTCGAAGAAGCGCGCCACGAAGGTCTGGAGCGTGGTCTTCAGATGCCCCATGTGGATGTCCCTGCCGATCACCAGACCCTCGATCTGGTGAAACATCGGGGTGTGGGTGGCGTCGGAGTCCTTGCGGAACGTCCGGCCCGGCGCGACGATGCGGATCGGCGAAGTCTGACTCATCATGGTGCGGACCTGCACCGGGCTGGTGTGGGTGCGCAGCACCTTGCGCTCGCCTGTCTCCGGGTCCGGCTGCAGGAAGAAGGTGTCGTGCATCTCACGCGCCGGGTGTTTGGGCGGGAAGTTCAGGGCCGTGAAATTGTGAAAGTCGTCCTCGATGTCCGGACCTTCGGCGACAGCAAAGCCCATCTCGGCGAACAGGGCGATCATCTCGTCCATCACCTGCATGGTCGGATGGACCCCGCCCTTGCGACGCGGCCGGGCCGGCAGGGTCAGGTCGATGCGCTCGGCCTGCAGCCGGGCGTCCAGCTCTGCGGCCTCCAGTTCCGCCTTCTTCGCGGCGAGGGCGGCGCTGACCCGGTCGCGCAGGCCGTTGATCATCGGCCCCTGCTCTCGCCGCTCGTCCGGGCTCATGGCCCCCATGCCCTTGAGCAGGCCCGAGATCGTGCCCGTCTTGCCCAGGGCCGCGACGCGCACGGCCTCGACCTCGGCGACCGTGGTCGCGGAGCCGATGGCGTTGATCAGTTCGAGTTCGAGAGCGGCGAGATCGGTCATGGTGGGTCCGTCTAGCGGGTGGATCGAAAAGCAAAAAGCCCCCCGGCGCGAACCGGGAGGCTTTTGGTCGTCCGGCGGACCGGATTGGGCCTACTTCAGCGCGTCGCGCACCTTGGCGGCGATGTCCGAGAAGCCGGTGCCGTCCATGGCGATCGCGGCCAGGACCTTGCGGTCCAGCTCGATCCCGGCCTTGGACAGGCCGTGCATGAACTGCGAATAGGTGAAGCCTTCCTGACGGGCGGCGGCGTTGATGCGCTGGATCCACAGGGCGCGGAAGTTGCGCTTGTTGGTGCGACGGTCGCGATAGGCATATTGCCCGGCGCGGTCGACGGCGGCCTTGGCCGTGCGGATGGTGTTCTTGCGGCGGCCGGAAAAGCCCTTGGCCTGTTCCAGAACCTTCTTGTGCCGGGCGTGGGAGACTACGCCCCGTTTGACGCGAGCCATGTCGCTATCCTTTCAAATTCAATGCTGTGCGGAGATCAGGTCGTCGCGCGCCAATCAGGCGTACGGCATGTAGGACTTGATCTTCTTGGCGTCGGCGTCGGCCATGACCGAGGTGCCACGGTTCTGGCGGATGTATTTGGAGTTGTGGCTGATCAAGCGGTGACGCTTGCCCGCAACCCCGGCCTTGACCTTGCCTGTCGCGGTGAATTTGAAGCGCTTCTTGGCGCCCGACTTCGTCTTGAGCTTCGGCATTTCAGTTCCTTTTTGTGCGACCGCGTCCCGGGCTGAACGAGCCCGGAGTGTGAGGTCACTGGTTGTTCAAGGATCGCCCAGGCATGCCTGTTCGCCCGGCGATCCGTACGCGAAGGCGCGGCTAGTAGGCGAAGCGCGGCCGAAAGGCAAGCCACGATGCTGGGGGCGGCCTACCGGGGCGGATTGTTCGCCTCCAGAAAGGCGACGGTTTCGGACAGCATTTTCTGGCGCGTCGCGGCGCGGGACAGGAAATGGTCCTCGCCGTCCAGCGCCACCAGCCTGCCCCGCGGGCCGAGGGCTTCGGCCATGATTTGGCTCTGCCGGAAGGGTACAACCGTGTCGTCGCGGCCGTGAATGAGCAGGATCGGGCCGGTCGTCGCCGAGGCCTGCCTCGCCGGGGAACGGGCGTCCAGGCGGGTGTCACTGACGCCGCTGGCTCCCATGAACCGGCTCCAGTAGCGGACGGCAGGGTTGGCGTCGCCGCGCGCCCCGCGACGCTCTTCTTCCTCAAGCATGGCCCGCAGGTCGGACACACCGGCCACCGACACGGCGCAACGATAGAGGTTCGGCTCAAGGGTCATTCCGGCGAGGGCGACATAGCCGCCGTAGCTGGCCCCCACGACGCAAACCCGCGCCGGATCTACGTCACCGCGCGCCGCGAGGAAGCGAACCCCGTCTGAGACGTCGGTCTGCATCTTTCGGCCCCATTCGCCATAGCCCGCTTCCAGCAGGTCAGACCCGAGGCCGCTCGAACCCCGGAACTGCGGCTGAAACACTGCATAACCGCGCGATGCCAACGCCTGCGCCCAATAATCGAAGCCGGCCGTGTCACGCGACGCCGGCCCGCCGTGCGGCAGGGCAATCAGCGGCAGATCCCGGGCTTCGCGTCCGGGCGGCAGCGTCAGATAGCCGAACAATGCCATCCCGTCAGCGGCGGTGTAGTTGACGACCCTGACTTCCGCGACGGCCTCGGGGCTCACGCCCGGATAGGCCTTGCCGATCAGGGAGACGCGCCGGGCAGCGGCGTCGTACAGGAAATAGGACCCCGGCTCGCCGCTGCCTTCCATGTAGAAGATGATCACCGAATAGTCCTCGCTGTAGGACGAGAGGTAGAGCTGGCGGCCGGGCAGGGATGCCTTGAGCAGCGTCCAGGCCTCGGCCAGGGCCGGGACGAAGAACTCGTAGTCCTGGTAGGTCTCCATATAGCCGACCCCGACCAGGGCCCCCGCGCGATCGCGATACAGGCGGTTGGGCGTCGGCCCCAGATCGACCCGTTCGCGGGTCGATCCGTCAGACAGTGAAATCTCGCTCAGCTGCCAGCGATCCTCGACGTCCTCGCCAATCAGGATGGTGTCCAGCGACCGGCCGAAGCCATAGACGGATGGCTGGTCAAGCAGCGCGCGCACTGCGTGGATGTCGCGCCAGCTTCCACCGCTACGGGCCGACAGCCGCCAGCGACCATTTTCCGAATTCCACGCCAGCCGGGCCGCCACCTCGCCTTCGCGAGTGACGATATAGCCCCGCGTGTCGCTGGCGCCCTCGGCGTGCAACCGGCCCCGCCCGGTGTCGAGGTCTACGCGATAGAGGTCGAAATTGTAGACGCCCGGCTTCTCGGTCACAGCTTCCGCGAACAGCACGGGCCGGCCGCCATACACACCGGGTTGCCAGCCGAAAATGGCATTGAAGGCATTCCTGTCGGATGAGTTCAGCGCCCGCGCAGCCCGCTGGGTCCGCACGTTGACGATATCGAGGACCTGAAGCTCCTCACGCGCGGCGAAAAATGCGATCTTCTCGGTGGATGCGGCGGTGATCACGATATGGTCGGGCGAGGCCCAGGCCACGCCCCGCACGCGTCGGTCGCTTGTGTCGATGGATACAAGCGGTACTCCGTCGCGGGTCAGTGCCACGACCCGGGATCGATCTCCCTCGTTCCGGACATAGACGAGGGAGGAGCCGTCCGGTGAAATCGACACGTCTGCGAGCGCGGGCAAGACTCCATAGGCTTCCAGCGGAGGAACCGGGGCCTGCCGGGCCGAGGCCGGGTCCATCACGCTGCCGGCCGCGATCAGGATGGCGGTTCCGAAGGCGATCAGGTGAGAAAGCGAGCGCACCAGACGCACGGGCCGAACTCCGACGAAGGCTGATGATGCCTTCTACTCTAGCGGGACAGACCGGCGCTGACAAACGTCGGTTACCCGGACTATTCGGCGGCTGCGGGCGCTTCCCGGTTGCGCTGGACGGCGCGGCCCGCGTTCAGGGCCATGAGGGCCGCCGGGACCATCAGGACGGCCCCGACGGCGAGGGGCCAGTCATGACCGAGGCTCGAGAACATGGCTCCCGCCACAACCGGGCCGAAGATCCGGCCCGAGGAACTGGCCGCCATGTTCAGCCCCAGCATGGCCCCCTGCCGGTCTGGCGGGCTGGCCCGCGAGATCATGGCCGAGATGTTGGGCATGGTGATCGCCATGCCAAAGCCCCCGACCGCCATGGCCACCGGCACCACCCAGGCGGCCGGAGACAGCAACTGGCCCAGAAGGCCGCAGGCGAACAGCAGGCATCCGACCGCCAGCACCCGGCTCTCGCCGAACCGCCGCGCCAGCCGTCCGGTGACCATCGCCTGGCAGAAGACCGAGACCACGCCGACGGCCATGAAGGAAAAGGCGACCTCTCGCGCGCCCCAGTCGTACCGGGCCCCGGTCCACAGGCCGAAGGTCGATTCCATGCCCGAGAACCCGGCCATATAGATCAGGGTCACCAGAATGACCCGGGACACGACCGGATTGGCCGCCGCGTCCTTGACCCCGCCGAGAAAGGGCGTCCGCGCCGCCGGTGTGGCAGAGCGGACGAGGCTTTCCTTCAGCAGGAAGACCACGCCGATGGCGGCGGCCGCCGCCAGTCCGCAGGCAGCGAAGATCGGCAGCTGATAGCCCAGCCGGCCCATGTCCTCTTGGACGAGGATGCCGCTGAGCCCCGGTCCGGCGATGAAGCCGGCCCCGAAGGCGGCCCCGATCAGGCCCATACGTCCGGCCCGTTTTTCGGGCGGGGTGACGTCGGCGACATAGCCCTGGACCGTCGAGACATTGCCGGCCCCCAGACCGGTGAATAGCCGGATGCCGATGGCCACCCAGATGTTGGGGGCGAAGGCCAGCATCAGATACCCCAGCGCATTGGCCACGACGGTGATCAGGAGGACCGGCTTGCGCCCGATCCGGTCGGACAGCCGGCCCCAGAAGGGCTCGGCGAAGAACTGGCCCACCGAATAGGCTGAAAACATCAGGGCGACCTGCCAGGGCGCAGCGTTCAGGCTGTCGCCGAAGAAGGGCAGCAGCGGCACCACCAGCCCGAAGCCCACCAGATTGATGAAGACAATCCCGAACAGAACGGCCAGGGCCCGGCGATCGCCGGTGTCGGCGGGGGGCGTCCGGGGCGGCGGCGTCTGGGTCATGCCGTCTTCTAGCCGGGCCGGAGGCGCAGGGCGAGAGGGGCGGCGAGTAGCATCGACGCACTGAAACCCCTCAGGGTTCAGACATATGGCTTTGAAAACGATGCAAAAGTTTCAAGAACGGCAAAGCCTGCATTAAGAAACGACGATTACCGCTTGCCGGCAAGAGGAGGCTCGATGGCCCGGATTGGTGATTTTGTGGATGCGGTGGAGCCCGTTTCGCCCGGGACCTTCGGTGCCGTCGTGTTCGACCGGTTCCAGCGCGAGCCCAATACCCTGGCGATCGCTGTGGTCGACCCGGAGGGCCGTCCCCTTGGACTGATCGAGCGAAATGCCTTCTGCCTGAAGATGGCTGCCGAGTTCGGTCGCGCCCTGTATGCCCGCCGCCCGGTGTCGAGCCTGATGGATCCGGATCCTCCGCGGGCCGAGGCCGATGCCAGTGCAGAGACCTTTTTCCGGACGGTCGACGCGGCCGAACTGAACATGCTGCTGCGCGGCTTTATCGTGGTGAAGGATGGCCTCTACGTCGGGGTCGGGGCCGGGGTCCAGATCCTGCAGGCGACGTCGATGCTGTATCGCCAGAAGGCCGAGGATATGAGCGCCCTCGCCCGCAACCTCGCTGTGGCCGAGGCGGAGGCCCGCGCGTCCAGTCGTGCCAAGTCCGAGTTCCTTGCGGTGATGAGTCATGAAATCCGCACCCCCTTGAACGGCGTCCTGGGTGTGGCCGGTTTGCTGGACCGCAAGCTGGAGCAAGTCGAACTGCGCCCCTACGTCCAGACCATCCTGGATTCCGGACAGACCCTGCTGCGTCTGCTCACCGATGCGCTCGACATGTCGCGCGCTTCGGCCGGGGTCATGAGCATCGACCCGGCTCCGCTGCATCTCGATAGTCTCGGCACCGACCTCGAAGCCCTCTGGCGGCCCCGGGCGGAGGAAAAGGGGCTTGTCCTGACGGTGGCCTGTGACACAGCCGGATACGACTGGGTGATGGGCGATGCCCTGCGGATCAAACAGTTGCTCAACAATCTGATTGGCAACGCCCTGAAATTCACCGAGGCGGGAGAGGTCGTGGTCTCGATCGCCTCGCGGTGGGAAGAGGGTGCCGTCCGGTTGGACGCGGTGGTCGATGATTCCGGCCCCGGGGTTCCGGAGGGGACGGCGGCGGACATCTTCGAGCCGTTCAACACGGGTCAGGCGGGTCGTCAGGGGGCCGGTGCCGGGCTGGGCCTGGCCATTTGCCGCCAGATCGTCGACCGCATGGGTGGCTCCATCCGTCTGGATCGGTCGCCGCAAGGGGGCGCGAGGTTCCATTTCACCCTGCCGCTGCCGTGCTGCGGCCCCGAACTGCGCGAGGCGTCGGAGGCGATGGCGGCCCCGACCGCCCATGACACGCTGCATGTGCTGATTGCCGACGACAACGCCACCAACCGCTTCGTCGCCGCGCGCCTGATGGAGATGTTCGGCTGCAGCCATGAGGCGGTCAATGACGGGGCCGAGGCGCTGGCGGCCGCTTCCGGTCGCGCCTTCGATCTGATCCTGATGGACATCAAGATGCCGGTCATGGACGGGGTCGCCGCCACCCGGGCCATCCGCGCCCTGCCGGGCGCAGCCGGAAAGGTTCCCATTCTGGCCCTGACCGCCAATGCCGACGAACGCGATGCCATCGAGTATCTGGCGGCCGGGATGAACGGCGTGGCGCAAAAGCCGATCCAGCCTGAGGCCCTGCTGAACGCGATCCGGCTGGCTTTGGGGGCAGAACCGGCGGTCGCGGCGGCGGCCTGAAATGCAAAACGCCCCGGCGTGGGCCGGGGCGTTCGAGGCCGTGACTGACTGTCGGGCCTATTTCGGGGCCAGGATCATGATCATCTGGCGGCCTTCCATGCGCGGAGCATATTCGACCTTGGCGATCTCGTCGAAGTCGGCCTGGACCTTGTTCAGCAACTTCATGCCCAGTTCGGGGTGGGCCATCTCGCGGCCCCGGAAGCGCAGGGTCACCTTGACCTTGTCGCCCTCGTCGAAGAAGCGGTGCATGGCCTTGGCCTTCACCTCATAGTCGTGAACGTCGATGTTGGGGCGGAGCTTGATCTCTTTCAGCTCGACGACCTTCTGGCGCTTGCGCGCCTCTGCCTTCTTCTTCTGCTCCTGGAAGCGGAACTTGCCGTAATCGAGAATCTTGGCAACGGGCGGCTCGGACGTCGAGACGATCTGAACCAGATCCATACCCGCCTCCTCGGCGGCCTCCAGCGCAGCGGAGGTCGGCATCACCCCTTGCTTCTCGCCGTTCTGGTCAATGAGCAGAACGCGCGGTGCGCGGATGTCTTGGTTCATCGGCGGGCCGTCCTTGGTGGGCGGCTGGTTCATCGGACGGCGAATGAGCGTCGTTTCCTTGTGTTTCTGAAAAACGTATTTCTGAAGAGCAGCAGTGTCGCAGGGGACAGCGCACGGCATACCACCGCGTTCCCTCACAAAGCCTATATGACCGCGAAACGGCCGTTCTTCAAGGCGTGGCGGGGGCCGATGCGCCGATCCAGGTGTCGTGAAGGGCAATCACGGCCTCGAAGACACGCCGGGTCGTCAGGGCCTCGATCGGCGCGAACTCGCCACGCACGGGGTTGGAGGCGGCGATGGCGGTGCGCGGCCCGCGCGGCCCGTACAGCCACCACTCCGTCGGCCCGAACAGGCCGAGCGTCGGCTTTCCGGCCGCCGCCGCGACGTGCATCAGCCCGGAATCGTTGCCCACGAACAGAGCCGCCCGGTCGATGGCGGCGGCCGAGCACAGGATGTCCCCCTTGCCGACGCAGTCGATCCCCCTCAGTCCCGCTGCCTCCAGCGCGGGCGTGGCCGGGGGGCGGTCGCCGGGTCCACCCACGGGCATGAACCGCCAGCCGTCGAACCGCGGCTCGGCCTTCAGCATCTCGACCAGTTCGCCCCAGCGGTCGGCGGGCCAGCTCTTGCCCGGCTGATGGGCAATGGGAGCCAGGGCGATGATGGGGCCCGGCGCGGTCGCCAGCTGCGGGTCGATCACGGCCGCCGCCTCGGCGCGGGCCTGGTCGTCGATGAACAGTTCCGGCTCCAGAGGCCGATCCGACCCCATCAGACGCGAGACCATCTCGACCTTGGGCAGGCCGGTCTCCCAGCGCCGGTTGTAGACCACCCGCCGGTCGGCCCGGATCAGATAGCTGAGCGCCGAGCCCCGGATATCGATGACCAGTGCCCACCGGGTGCCGACGACCTGTTGCCACAGGTCCAGCCAGTGTCCGGCCGCCTTCTTCTTGTCGAGCACGATGACCCGCTCGACGCCGGGGGCGGAGCGGAAGAAGGGCGCGGGCGGGCGGCCACAGGCGACGGTGATCCGGGCTCCCGGCACCTGACGCGTGATCTCGCGGAGGATCCCCGACGAGATCACACAGTCGCCGATGCGGTTGGAGGTGACGAACAGAACCTTGGGCATCTGCGCCTTATCGGCGGGTGAGCAGGAAGATCAAGGTTGCTACTGCTTCGTCTGCTTGAACTCGCCTGTGGCCGGCGAGGTCTGATTGTCCAGTTCCATCGAGATGGAGCGCCGGATTTCCGCGAGGGCTTCAGCAGGGTCCTCCTCGTCGCCACTCTTCGTGAGAGCATCCGCGATATGCAGCGCCATATCGGCGAGCATGAGCCCCCAAGCCATCGCCTCCCTGAACTTACTGCCTCGATACGTTCCAACATTGAGGACGCAATGAAGGCCGTTTTGCGCGACCCAAACCCGAGCCATCTCCACGGCCTTGGGGTCGGCCAGGGCGGCCGGTGGAATTCCGATTGCCTTCATCACCCGCTCCTATGACACCTCAACGGATCACTCTGGAGGACAGATGTCGATTCTCGAACGCCACACCCGCCCGGACGGGGAGAGCCTGGCCTTCAAACGGGTTGAGGGCACCGGCCCGACCGTCGTCTGGATCGGCGGCTTCCGCTCCGACATGGAGGGGACCAAGGCGCTGGCTCTGGACGTGGCGGCTCGCGAGCGCGGTTGGGCCTATGTCCGTTATGACCATTTCGCCCATGGCCAGTCCTCCGGCGACTGGCGGCGCGCCACCATCGGCCGCTGGCGCGAGGATGCCGTGGCGCTGATCGATGTCATCGACGGGCCCGTAGTTCTGGTCGGCTCATCGATGGGCGGCTGGATCGCCCTGCTGGCGGCACTGGCCCGGCCGCAGCGCATGGCGGGGCTGGTGCTGGTCAACCCGGCCCCGGACTTCACCGAGCGGCTGATGTGGCCGTCGCTGCCGGACCACGTCCGCCAGGCCATCATGCGGGACGGAGAGGCGATGATCTCGGAGCCGGGACTGGGCGACTATGTGCTGACCGCGCGTATGTTCGAGGAGGCACGGTCATGGCAGCTACTGGACGGCCTCATCGGCATTTCGGCACCGGTGCACGTGCTTCAGGGTCGGGCCGACGAGACGGTGCCGTGGGCCCACGCGACCACGCTGGCTCATCGGTTGACGGGCGGGGATGTCCGACTGGATCTGATCGAGGGTGGCGACCACCGCCTGTCACAGGCACGCGATCTGGCGCTGCTGATCGAGGCGGTCGGGCGGTTGAGAGCGCTTTAGGACGCGCTGACTGTCGCAGCGGGACGCAGGCCTTCGACGCTGGCCTTCAGCACGGTCGGGCGGCGCTCGCCACCCGCAGCGATGATGCGGTCGATCCGGGCCTTTTCGGCGCGGAAGGCGGCGAGCTGGGCCCCGGCCAGGATGGTGCCTTCATCGGTGCGGATGCCGGAAGGATTGATCCGCTGGCCGTTGCGCCAGATTTCATAATGCAGATGGGGGCCGGTCGAGGCCCCGGTCGAGCCCACATAGGCGACGACCTGGCCTTGGGAGACCCGCTGCCCGGCCCGAATGCCCGAGCCGTAGCGGGACAGGTGGCCGTAGCCGCTCTCGAGGCCGTTGCTGTGGCGAATGCGCAGCCAGTTGCCGTAGCCACCCCAGCGCCGCGCCTCGACCACCACGCCGTCGGCGGGGGCGATGACCGGCGTGCCGGTTCCGGCGGCGAAATCCATGCCCTGGTGCATCCGGCGGAAGCCGGAGATCGGATGGGTCCGGACCCCGAAGGAGGACGAGATACGGAAGCCCCGGTCCAGCGGCGTGCGCATCATCGAGGAGCGCATGTTCTTGCCGGTGGCGTCGAAATACTGGGCCTGACGCTCACCCGGCACCTGGAAGCGATAGAAGACCACGCCCTTCAGTTCGGCGTACAGCAGGTCGCCCGTGTCGACGGTCCGGCCGTTCTCGGTCACCGCCCGGTCGAACACGAGGGTGAAGTCGTCCGAAGCCCGAATGTCGCGGTCGAGGTCCAGCTTGTGTGCGAACAGCTGGATGGCCTTGCGACGGACGCTGGCCTCGGCCCCCATACGCTGGGCGGTCGCCGACAGCGAGCCGCGCACTTCGGACTTGAGGACCACCGTCTCCTGGGTGACCCGTTCCTCAAGGGCTCGAAGCCGTAGCGCGCCATCGAAGCTGCGGGATACGGTCAGCTGGCTGGCCGGGCCGGTTCGCATGGTCAAGCCGATCAGCCGGGCGTCACCGCGCCCGTGGCGCGGACGTGAGATTGCGGTCTCGAACCGCAAACCGGCGCGCATCTGGCTGACATCAAAGGCGTTGGACAGGGTCGCGGCGACGGCGGACGCGTCCGAGGGCGTGATGCCGGTGCGGCGCACCGCCTGTTCGAAGGTCTCGCCACGCCGGATCTGGACGGGGATGGCTTCCGGCGCTGTCATCCCGGCGGGCATGCCGGCGGCGGCAAAGGCCTGGGCCTCCAGCGAGGCGATCTGTTGGGGGGTCAGTTCGGGAACCACTTCCGCCTGGGCGGGTTGGTAGACGCGGCCGGCGAGCATGGCCACCGTGACGGCAGCAGCGGCGGTCAGGAGATGCGGTGCAAAGCGCATCGGCTGGCGGCGCGGATCGAACTGAGCCATCGGTCCCCGGCGAAATACGACGCCAAACGGCGCCAAACCCACGGAATGCAATTATCGCGCCCAGAACCCCCGACCGCGAAGCCCGCTCTATAGCTTGCCGTTTTCAGGATGGGAAGCAGGGTCGTTACAAATGATTAACTGCACGCCGGCGCGCCGGTAATCGAGACGCGTTTCTCTATTCCGGCGCGTTGCGGGACAGTCTATCGGCAAGCGATGAGCCCCGATGCTGAGCCCGATGAATTATGCCGCACCGAAACAGGCGCTGTTTCCTCTCTGGGTGACATTGGTGCCACTCATTGTGTCCATACAGACACGGGGCGTGCGTTGCGAACGACTTTCACGATGCTATTGGCCGGCACCGGGCGGCTGAACGCCCGGAGTGGCAGGCCGTGACCGGCGTCCGTCAGATCGGTCGGACGTTGGCGATCGGTGGCATGGTCGTGCTGATCCTGCTGTCGACGCTGGCGGTGGTCCTGTGGCTGAATTGTCGGGTCGCGGCGCGCGAGCTTCTGGTGGGCTGGCTGGACCAGCGGGGAATCGCGGCCGAGGTCGAGGTGGAACGGCTGGAGATCAGCGGATTCGTCGGTCGCGTGCGCATTGGCGATCCGGGCGACCCCGACGTGACGGTCCAGCGCGTGGAGGTGAATTATGCCCTGGGCCTGCCCTGGTCCCCCGGGGGGCTCGGCCTGACGCCGGAGCGAATCCGGCTGATCCGGCCGGTTGTGCGCGCCCGCTGGCAAAACGGGCAGGTATCGCTCGGGGCACTCGACCCCTTGATCGAGGAGTTCTCCGGAAGGCCGCCGCGCCCCGACAGCCGGGGGCCCGTGGTGATCGTCGAGACCGCGCGGGTGCGTCTGGAAACGGACTACGGGCCCGTCTC
The DNA here is from genome assembly GCF_044598075.1 of Brevundimonas sp. R86498. GTDB lineage: Bacteria > Pseudomonadota > Alphaproteobacteria > Caulobacterales > Caulobacteraceae > Brevundimonas. The sequence goes on from NZ_CP139004.1 coordinate 1,088,317, forward strand.
GATCCTGGGCGACGCCCGCATCGACGACGGCCGGCTGATGTCGCTCGCCGCCCGCATGCCGGCCGGGTCGCTGCGCAGTGGACAGGCCGAGGCCCGGGGGCTGGGGGGGGCGCTGGATCTGACCACGACCGGAGACCGTATCGCCGTGGCTGTCGATCTGACCGCGGCACGGCTCTCGACGCGAGGTCTGTTGGCCGAGGGGGGGCGACTCTCGGGAACGATGGACCTGCCCTATCCCGACCTGAAGGCGCGGCGCGGGGACGGGCGGGCCACGATGGATCTGAGGCTGGCCGGGGACCAGCTGGCGCTTGGAGGCGTCCGCACGACCGGGGCCGTGCTGACCCTGGCCGGAGACGGCGAGATTTCCGGCTGGCTCGAAACCTTTGCCTTCAGGGGGCCGGCGGCGATACGCCTGCGGGCCGCCTCCCTTCGGACAGGGGACCTCGCCCTTGCCGGGGTGGAGCTCGGCAGCCCCGGGCTGGACCTGGCCGGGTCGCGGGCCGGGGTCGAGGCAAGGGGGCCGGTAACCGCGCGGCTGGATCGAGCAGTTTTTGACACCCTGTCCCTGCAGGACAGTTCCGGGCGACTTGCGCTCGATCTTGTCTCGACCCGGGCGACAGCCTTGATCCTGACGGGGTCCGCAGCGGTTCCGCGCGGGGCCTGGCCTTTGTTCGGCGACGTGGCGGCGGACGACGTGCCCGAACTGGCCGGGATGAAGCGGGCGCTCGGGGCCTTTGCTCTGGACGTTCCGGCGTTCCGGCTGACCAGCGGCGAGGCTGGCGTGACGCTGGCCCTGACCGCCCCCGCGCAACTGATCCCGGCCAACGGCGGGGTGCTGCGTCTCAACCCGGTAGCGACGCCTTTGTACGCGGCCGGCCCGGGCGAGAGAGGGGGAGGGGCCCTTGCCCTGACCGCCACACGGGGTCAGGGCCTGCCTGAGGCCACGTTCGCCGTCCCGGACTGGCGGCTGACCGCTGGCGGGTTCCAGGCCAGGCTGGACGGTCGGGCGGCTCTGGACTTCGGCCTGGCGCGAGGCCTCACCGTGACGACGCGGGGCGTCCTTGCCACCGACTCCGGACGGTTGACCTATACGCCGGGGTCCTGTCTGCGCTTCGCCGCCGAGCGGCTGGAGCTGGAAGAGAATGACGTCATGGACCTGTCGGGGGGGCTGTGCTCTGCCGGTGGGCCCCTGGTGGTGTCGCAGAATGGACGCTGGCGGGCCGGGGGGCAGCTGGAGGACGTCGCGGCGACAGCACCCTTCCTCGCCATGGGTTTTGCCGGCATCGAAGGGGCGGTCGCCGTCACCGGCTCTCCCGCCGGGCTGGGCCTGGAGGCCCGGATCGACACGGCTGACGTCCAGGATGCGACCCGGCCGCGTCGCTTCAATCCCCTCACCGCGTCCGGATCGGCCAGCCTCGTCGACGAACGCTGGAGCGGGGCCTTTGACCTCGCCCGCAAGGCCTTTGCCCTCGGTCGCCTGACCCTGGCCCATGACGGGCGGACCGGAACGGGCGGGATGTCCATTGACGCACCGTCCCTGGTCTTCGCCGAGGGCGGACTGCAGCCCGCCGACCTCAGCCCGATGGCAGCAGACTTCGTCCAGTCGCCGGCCGCGGGCTCGGCGGCGTTCGCCGGACGGATCGAATGGAGCGAGGCCCTGCCCGAGGGCGGCACCAGTTCGGGCCGGCTGGTCATTCCCGGGCTCGACTTCGTCAGCCCCGCCGGGGCGGTAAAGGGGCTGTCCGGCACCATCGATTTCACCAACCTCGCCCCCCTGACCACGGCCCCCGCCCAGACCCTGCGGGTCGCGACGCTGGAGTCCATCGCCCCCCTGACGGACCTCGACCTCACATTCGCGCTCGACAAGGCGGCGATCACGGTCGCGGGCGGCGAGATCAAGGCGGCGGGCGGGACCGTGCGGGTCGAGCCCTTCTCGGTTCCTCTCGACCGTCGTCCCTTTTCGGGGGTGATCGTGCTGGACGAGGTCCAGCTGGGCGAGCTGATCGTCGGGGCCGGATTTGGTGATCGGGTGGCGCTGGACGCGGTGGTCTCGGGACGGCTGCCCTTCACCTCGGATCCCGACGCCGGTGTCCGGATCACGGCGGGCACGCTCTTCGCGACCCGGCCGGGCCGGCTCTCGATCCAGCGTGAGGCCCTCGACGATCTGGAGGCCGGGGGCGGCGGCGCGGTCCCACCGGGGACGGTCGAGGACCTCGCCTATCAGGCCATGGAGAACCTTGCCTTCGATGTGCTGACTGCCGAGGTCAACAGTCTGGACGAGGGCCGGGTCGGGGTCCTGTTCCACATCAAGGGCCGGCATGATCCGCCACAGCGTCAGGAACTGCGGCTGACCCTGCCCGAGCTGATCAGCCGCGAGTTCCTGAACCGGCCGTTGCCGTTGCCGTCGGACACCGGCATCGACCTGACGCTCGACACGACGCTCAACCTCAACCAGCTGGTCAGCGATCTTCTGGCCGTGAACCGGGCCCGCAATGGCGAGTTTGACGGAGAACAGCCTTGACCGTTCAGGACGCGTTCACGCGACACGGCGCATCTCCTGTGCCAGTGAAAGCGTTCAAGCTCCCGGAGATCGCCGAATGACACCGCCAAAGCCCCTGTTCCGCTCCGCGCTGCTGGCGATCGGCGTCGCCACCCTGCTGGGGGCCTGCACCCCGACAATCCGTCTGCAGGTCGATCCGATCCAGATCTACGCCAAGCTCGATGCGGATGTTCGGGTCCGGCTGGACCGCGAGCTGCAGGATCTGCTGGCCGAAAACCCGAACCTCTTCTGATGGAAAAGACCTTCACCATGTCCCTGCGCAAGTTCTTCGTCATCGGTGCCGCGGTCGTCGCCCTCGGTGCCGCCGCCGGCGGTGCTCTGGCCCAGACCGCTGAACAGCGCAGCCAGATCGTGGCCGCCAGGACCCAGGGTGTGGTCGGCGAACAGGCCGACGGCTATCTGGGCTTCCGGGTGCCGACGTCCGACACCGCCCTGCAGAGGGCCGTGGCCGAGACCAACGCCGCCCGGCGCGAGGTCTATGCGGCCAGCGCCCGCGAGGTCGGCACCACGACCGAGGTGGCCGCGGCGCGTATGTTCGAGAGCCAGCTCCTGCCCCGCCTGCCTGCGGGTCAGTGGTACCGCAACGCCGCCGGCCAGTGGGTCCAGCGCTGATCCGCCGGCCGGTTTCGGGCGACCGTTGATCCGGCCGCTTTTTCCGGCTTAGGTCTCGCGCTTCTGCGAGGGACCACCCCATGACCGACACGCCCGCCACGACGCCGCTGAAGCGTGTGGAGCTGACCCTGCGCGCCCTGGTCCTGGGGTGCCTGCTGGCGGTCATCTTTACGGCGGCGAACACCTACCTGGGCCTCAAGGTCGGGTTGACCTTCGCTTCGGCCATCCCGGCGGCGGTCATCTCCATGGCCATCCTGCGGATGTTCAAGACCTCGACCATCTGGGAAAACATGACGGTGCAGACCGTCGCTTCGGTCGGCGGGGCGATGAGTTCGATCATCTTCGTCCTGCCCGGCCTGGTCATGGTCGGCTGGTGGCTCGAGTTTCCATTCTGGGAATCGGTTCTGATCTGCGTGTTCGGCGGCGTGCTGGGCGTGACCTTCTCCATCCCCCTGCGCCGCGCCCTGGTGGTCGAGGCCGGCCTGCCCTACCCCGAAGGCGTTGCTGCGGCCGAGGTCCTGACCGTCGGCTCGCGCGGGGCCGAACAGACCGAGAGTGCGGTGCGCGAGAACGCCTCGGGCCTGTGGGTCGTCATCACCGGCGCGGTCGTCTCGGCCGGTTATGCCCTTCTGGTCGCGGGCCGGGTCTTCGCCGGCGAGGCGGCCCGGTTCTTCCGGTTGCCCGCGTCGCTGGGTGGCGGGGCGACCGGCCTTGGCTTCGGCATGCAGTTCGCCCTGCTGGGGGCAGGCCACCTGATCGGACTCAGCGTCGGTCTGGCACAGGCGTTCGGCCTGCTGCTGGCCTGGGGGATCGCCGTGCCAATCCTCACCAGCCCCGACACTATCGCCTGGCTGACCGCCAACGGCATTCCCTCCATCGCCACCACCCTGCCCCCCGGTGCCGGGGCCGAGGAACTGGCCACCACCGTCTGGGCCCGCGAGGTCCGGTTCATGGGGGCTGGCGTCATCGGCGTCGCCGCCATCTGGACCCTGATCAAACTGGCCGGTCCCCTGATCGGTGGCCTGACCTCGGCCCTGGCGGCGAACCGCCGGCGCAATGCGGGACAGGTTCTGGACCGGACTGAACAGGACATCCCCATGACCATCGTGGCCGGGCTGTCGGTCATCTGTCTGGTCGGGATCGCCGGGATTCTCGCCTGGTTCGCGCAAGGGAATCCGACCCTGGCCGGGTCCACCGGCCTGCTGGTCGCGGGCGGTCTGGTCTATGTGGTGATCATCGGTTTCGCGGTGGCGGCCATCTGCGGCTACATGGCCGGGCTGATTGGCTCGTCCAACAGCCCGGTCTCGGGCGTGGGCATTCTGGCGGTGGTGATCGCCTCGGTTCTGATGCTGGGCGTCCTGGCCCTGGCCGGCGTGCCCGCCGATCCGTCGGTCGTGGCCTTCGCCCTGATCGTGACCGCCATCGTCTTCGCCGTGGCCGTGATCGCCAACGACAATCTGCAGGACCTCAAGACCGGCCAGCTGGTTGAGGCCACGCCCTGGCGCCAACAGACAGCCCTGATCGTCGGCGTCGGGGCCGGAGCCCTGGTCATCCCCCTGATCCTCAACCTGCTGAATCAGGCCTTCGGGTTTGCCGGAGGCCCGCCGGGCATCGCCGACCAGCCCCTGGCCGCTCCGCAGGCGACCCTGATCTCGGCCCTGGCGCGGGGCGTCATCGGCGGCGACCTGCGCTGGGACCTGATCGGCCTGGGGGCCGCTATCGGCGTGGTCATCATCATTCTGGACGCCGTGCTGCACGCGACGACCAGGGGCAAGGTCAAGCTGCCGCCGCTGGCCGTAGGGATCGGCTTCTACCTTCCGGCGGCGGTCACGACGATGCTGGTGATCGGGGCCGTGGCCGGCTGGCTGTACAATCGCGCGATCCGCTCCACCCGCTTCGCCGACGTCGGCCGCCGGATGGGCGTGCTGCTGGCTTCCGGCCTCATTGTGGGCGAGAGCCTGTTCCTCGTCATGACCGCCGGAGTCATCGTCTCCACCGGCGACGACGCTCCTTTCGCCATGCTGCCCGAAGGCTCGACCTGGCCGGCCATGCTGTCGGGCATCGTGGTGTTCGCGGTCGTGACTTTCGCCCTGTACCGCTGGGTGCTGGGAAGGTCAGCTAAAGTTTGAGCGACGATCCGACATCCCCCCGCTTTTTGCGAGCACGGCGGACACTGAGCCGTGTTGTGGTGGTGATCTATTCTCTTGTGCTGCCTGTCGCCTTGTTGAGCATAGGCGGTGCCATTTACACCCTGAGAGTCAGCGACCAGCCGTGGCATCAATGGGCTTGGATATTCGGCAGCGCCGGCGTCGCGCTTGTATTGGGATGGCGTCTTTGGCTGAACGCTAGGGCTCTGGGATGGACGGCTCCGCAGCTAGGCATCAAACGGATTTTAATTGTTTGGACGCCGCTTGTTTTGCTAGCGCTGCTGGGTCTTTTGCTCATCGCCTGTGGCGCTCTGTGGATCGCTGTCCCCCATTTCGTCGCGGACAAGGCCAGCGCTGATGCAATCGCGACCCCAATCACCATCGCCGGAATCATCGCTGTTTTCATCGGCGGTCTTTTATGCGGGCCTGCTGTCTTGGTCTTGCGCCGCAGGCGTTCCGGCTCAACAGCTGAACCGGAAGCGTAAACCGGTCCCTATGGCCTTTCCCGCGTCCAGCCTGTAAGAGGCGCGCGCTCCCCGCATGACGCCCCTAACGAGCGGCCCCCGCATCCTGTCGGCCGCCATTTCGCATTGAACGACCCATGAACCTTCGTAACGTCGCCATCATCGCCCACGTTGACCACGGCAAGACCACCCTGGTCGACCAGCTGCTGGCCCAGTCCGGCGTCTTCCGAGCCAATGAGGCGACGACCGAGCGCGCCATGGACTCCAACGACCAGGAGAAGGAGCGCGGCATCACCATCCTGGCCAAGTGCACCTCGGTGCTCTGGAACGGCAAGGCCGGCGAAACCCGCATCAACATCATCGACACCCCCGGCCACGCCGACTTCGGCGGTGAGGTCGAGCGCATCCTGGGCATGGTGGACGGCTGCGTCATCCTGGTGGACGCCGAAGAGGGCGTCATGCCCCAGACCAAGTTCGTGCTGACCAAGGCCCTGAAGATGGGCCTGCGTCCCATCCTGTGCATCAACAAGGTCGACCGCGCCCACGCCGATCCGGACCGCGTCCACAACGAGACCTTCGACCTGTTCGCCGCCATCGGCGCGACTGACGAGCAGCTGGACTTCCCCCACATCTACGCCTCGGGCCGCAACGGCTGGGCGACGATGGATCTGAACCAGCCCAACGACAACCTGGCCCCCCTGTTCGACCTGATCGTCGACCACGTCCCGCCGCCCAAGGTGCAGGACAACAAGGACAAGCCGTTCCAGATGCTGAACGTGCTGATCGAGTCCGACCCCTTCCTGGGCCGGATCCTCACCGGCCGCATCGAGAGCGGCAAGGCCGTCCCCGGCATGGCGATCCACGCCCTTGACCGCGAGGGCAAGGAGATCGAGCGCGGCCGCATCACCAAGGTTCTGGCCTTCCGCGGCCTGAAGCGCACCGCCCTGGACGAGGGCTCGGAAGCGGGCGACATCGTCGCCATCGCCGGCATGTCCAAGGCCACCGTGGCCGACACCCTGTGCGCCATGGAAGTCACCGAGGCCCTGCCGGCCCAGCCGATCGATCCGCCGACCATCTCCATGACCGTCTCGGTCAATGACAGCCCGCTGGCCGGTCGCGAAGGCGACAAGGTCCAGTCGCGCGTCATCCGTGACCGCCTGCTGAAGGAAGCCGAAGCCAACGTCGCTATCCGCGTCACGACGACCGAAGGTGGCGACGCCTATGAGGTCGCGGGCCGGGGCGAACTGCAGCTGGGCGTGCTGATCGAGAACATGCGCCGCGAAGGCTTCGAGGTCTCGATCTCGCGTCCCCGCGTGGTGTTCCAGGAAGGCCCGAACGGCGAGAAGATGGAGCCGATCGAGGACGTCATGATCGACGTCGACGACGAGTTCTCGGGCATCGTCATCGAGAAACTGTCTGCGCGTAAGGCCGAGATGACCGACATGGGCCCGTCGGGCGCCGGCAAGACCCGCATCCAGCTGAAATGCCCGTCGCGGTCGCTGATCGGTTACCAGGGCGAGTTCCTGACCGACACCCGCGGTTCGGGCGTCCTGAACCGGGTGTTCAGCCACTATGAGCCGTTCAAGGGCGAGATCGCCGGCCGCCTGAAGGGCGTGCTGATCTCCAACTCGGACGGCGAGACCGCCGCCTTCGCCCTGTGGAACCTCGAGGACCGCGGCGTCATGTTCGTGGGTGCCGGCGAGAAGACCTATGAGGGCATGATCATCGGCGAGAACGCCCGCTGGGACGATCTCGACGTCAACCCGATCAAGGGCAAGCAGCTGACCAACGTCCGCGCCTCCGGCAAGGACGAGGCCGTGCGCCTGACCCCGCCGCGCCAGATGTCGCTGGAACAGGCCATCGCCTATATCGCCGACGACGAACTGGTCGAGGTCACGCCCAAGTCGATCCGCCTGCGCAAACAGACCCTGAACCCGTCGTTCCGCAAGAAGCGCCAGCGTCCGGAATAGTCTTCCTCCCCCATCGGGGGAGGGGGACCACGAAGTCGTGGAAGGGGCCAGACCAGGACAATGGGCCTGAAGCAGGCCCCTCCGTCTCTACGCTTCGCTTCGAGCCACCTCCCCCGACGGGGGAGGACTGCCGCAGACCGGACACGCCGGATCAGCCGTGACCGTCACCGTCCGGCTGGTCGCCGACAGTCCGTCATAGAGCAGCAGCCGCCCGGTCAGAGGCTCGCCCGCGCCGGTGATCAGCTTGATCGTCTCCAGCGCCGCCATGGCCCCGATCACGCCGGCGAGGGCCCCCACCACGCCGACCTGGGCGCAGGTCTCGGCGTCGGGCGGGGTTTCGGGGACGAGGCAGCGATAGCAGGGGGCCCCGGCGAAGACCCCGATCTGGCCGCTCCACCGCCCCAGCGCACCCGACACCAGCGGCACGCCTTGGGCGATACAGGCCGCATTGACCGCGTGGCGCACGGCGAAATCATCGGTCCCGTCCACCACGACCGTGCTGCCGGCGATGATCTCCGTCGCGTTCGCGGGCGTCAGGGCCCGGGCCAGCGGTTCGATCCGCGCATGCGGGTTAAGGCCCGCGAGCCGGTCGGCCGCCACCTCGACCTTGGGCCGGCCGACGTCGGCGCTGTCGAACAGGATCTGGCGCTGCAGGTTGGACAGGGCGACCGTGTCCCCGTCGACCAGACGGATCGTGCCCACGCCGGCGGCGGCCAGATAGAGGGCCGCGGGGCCGCCGACGCCACCGGCCCCGACGATCACCACCGTCGCGGCCTTCAGTCTCTGCTGACCCGGGCCGCCGATATCCGCCAGCACCAGATGGCGCGCGTACCGTTCAACCTCGTCCGGCGAAAAGCTCATGCCCGTCAGATAGGCCGACTGCGCCGCGCCGTCACGCCGCCTTGCGGAACTCCACGATCCGGCCGGCGTCATAGGCCGTGATCCGTGCCAGCTCCGGCGACCCGATCATCCTTAGCAGGGCCTCGGGATTCTCGCACAGCGAGATGGGCTGGCAGAAGCGGCGTCGGCTGATCGGCTGATCGACCACGACCCTGAGGGTGGCGATCCGCCCGTCCTCGCGCAGCCGGCGCAAAAGCCGGTCCAGATCCCCCCTCGACCCCTCCATGGCATGAAGGCACCAGCCCTCGTGGAACAGGAGGCCGCTGGTGATGTCGTCGCGACGGTTGTTCCGCTCCGACACGCCCAGAATCTGGGCGAGCGACAGGGTCGACGCCCCGGCCGACCCGGCCATCTCGCTGGCGACAATGATACGAAACAGCAAAGCTTTGCCTTGTTGAGTAGATTTCTTGGACGTTAACGCCTTCTATACACCATTATAAGGGTCATATTGTGTCGCTTGCCGGGTGCTGTTTTTACAGGGCTTTCGCCTTGCCGCGCCCCATTTCTGTCTCCATCTGCAGGCCATGACCGAAACCCAGACCTTCCCCCACTGGCATGGCACCACCATCCTTGCGGTCCGCAAGGATGGTCGGACGGTGATCGTCGGAGACGGCCAGGTGTCCATGGGGGCGACCATCGTCAAGGGCGCGGCCCGCAAGGTCCGCACCCTCGCCGGGGGCAAGGTCCTCGCCGGATTCGCAGGCGCGACAGCGGATGCCTTCACCCTCATCGAACGGCTCGAAGCCAAGCTGGAACAGTATCCCGACCAGCTGGCGCGGGCCTGTGTCGACCTGGCCAAGGACTGGCGGACCGACCGCTATCTGCGCCGGCTGGAGGCCATGTTGCTGGTCGCGGACAAGGATTCGATCTTCACGGTCACCGGCGTGGGTGACGTGCTGGAGCCCGAGTACGGCGTTGCCGCCGTTGGCTCCGGTGGCAACTATGCCCTGGCCGCCGCCCGGGCCCTGATCGACAACACCGACATGGACGCCGAGGCTGTCGCCCGCCGCGCCATGGCCATCGCAGCGGACATCTGCGTCTACACCAACGGCAATCTGACGGTGGAGCGGTTAGGGTAGGCGAGGCGCGACGTGCGTCGCCCCTCCCCAATCGCGCCTCGCCCCCCTATCTCCTCCTCATGACTGACCTTTCCCCCCGCGAGATCGTCTCCGAACTCGATCGTTTCATCGTCGGCCAGGATGACGCCAAACGCGCGGTCGCTGTGGCCCTGCGCAACCGCTGGCGGCGAAAACGTGTGCCCGATGATCTGCGGGACGAGGTGACGCCCAAGAACATCCTGATGATCGGGCCCACCGGCGTCGGCAAGACCGAGATCGCGCGGCGTCTTGCCCGCCTGGCCGGCTCGCCCTTCCTCAAGGTCGAGGCCACAAAATTCACCGAGGTCGGCTATGTCGGCCGCGACGTCGACCAGATCATGCGCGACCTGGTCGAGGCCGCCCTGGTCATGGTGCGCGACAGCCGCCGCAGCGGTGTCCGTGCCAAGGCTGAGGCGGCGGCCGAAGAGCGGATTCTGGATGCCCTGGTTGGACCGGGCTCCCAGCCCGCGACGCGTGAGAGTTTCCGCAAGAAGCTGCGCGCCGGCGAGATGGACGACAAGGAGATCGAGCTGCAGCTGGCCGACACCGCCTCGCCGATTCAGGGTCTCGACATCGGGGGCGGCGGCAATGTCGGCCTGCTGAATCTCAGCGACATGCTGGGCAAGCTCGGGGGCGGCCGCACGAAGTCGGTCCGGACGACCGTCCGAGATGCGCTCCAGCCGTTGCTGGCGGAAGAAAGCGACAAGCTGCTGGATCAGGACAGTCTGACCCGCGAGGCCCTGCTGCTGGCCGAGAACGAGGGCATCGTCTTCATCGACGAGATCGACAAGGTCGCCGGCCGACAGGATCGCGGTGGGGCCGATGTGTCGCGTGAGGGCGTGCAGCGCGACCTGCTGCCCCTGATCGAGGGCACCACCGTCTCGACCAAATACGGGCCGGCCAAGACCGACCATGTTCTGTTCATCGCCTCGGGGGCCTTCCATGTGGCCAAGCCTTCGGACCTGCTGCCCGAGCTGCAGGGCCGGCTGCCGATCCGGGTCGAGCTCAAGGCTCTGACGCGGAACGACTTCGTTCGCATCCTGACCGAGCCCGAGGCCAATCTGATCCGCCAGAACCAGGCCCTGCTGGCCACCGAGAACGTGACCCTGACCTTCACCCCCGACGCGGTCGAGGCCCTCGCGGACGCGGCCGTGGCCGCCAACGGGGCGGTCGAGAATATCGGGGCCCGACGCCTGGTCACGGTGATCGAGCGGGTGCTGGAGGAGACCTCGTTCAAGGCCTCCGACCTGTCGGGCCAGACGGTGGCCTTCGACGGCGATGCGGTGCGCGAGAAGGTGGCCGAATTGGCGAAGAACGCGGATCTGAGCCGGTTCATTCTCTAGGTCCCTCTCCCCTTGCGGGAGAGGGAGGCCGCACACGGCGGCGCAGCCGTCGTTCTTGTGCGGTTGGGTGAGGGGTCACGCAGGCCCTCGACGTTCGAGATCTTGCGACCCCTCATCCGACCTCGCTTCGCTCGGCCACCTTCTCCCGCAAGGGGAGAAGGAAACCCACGCCTTAAATCCATCCCGATCCGTGCTATAGAGCCCGCTTCCCTCTTTTCAGGATCCTCGCCCTTGAGCGTCACGCTCGACCTTTCCCGCGTCTCCGCGCCGGTGCCCCGGGCCCCCGTCAACCTCAGCGGTCTGACGCGCGCGGGCCTGCGTCAGGCCCTGATCGACGCCGACATCTGCCCGCCCGAGAAGGCGAAGATGCGCGCCAGCCAGGTGTGGGGCTGGATCCACCATTTCGGCGTCACCGACTTCGCCGCCATGACCAATATCGCGCGCGACACCCAGGAGCGTCTGGCAGCGGCCTTCACCCTCGCCCGCCCCGAGATCGTCGAACGTCAGGTCTCGGCCGACGGCACGCGCAAATGGCTGATCCGGACCGCCCCGGGCATCGAGATCGAGACCGTCTACATCCCCGACGTCGGCCGCGCGGGGGCCCTGTGCGTGTCCAGCCAGGTCGGCTGCACCCTGAACTGCACTTTCTGCCACACGGGGACCCAGGCCCTGGTCCGCAACCTGACCGCCGCCGAGATCGTGGCCCAGGTCCAGGTGGCGCGGGACGACCTTGAAGAATGGCCCTCGCCGAAAGAAGACCGCCGCCTGTCCAACATCGTCTTCATGGGCATGGGCGAGCCGCTCTACAATCTGGACCATGTGTCGGACGCCATCGACATCATCTCGGACAACGAGGGCATCGCCCTGTCGCGCCGCCGGATCACGGTTTCGACCAGCGGCGTGGTGCCCCAGCTGGAGCCGCTGGGCACCGGCACCCAGGCCATGCTGGCGATCAGCCTGCACGCCACCAACGACGCCCTGCGCGACGTCCTGGTGCCGCTGAACAAGAAGTACCCGCTGCAACAGCTGATGGACGGCATCCGCGCCTATCCAGGGATCTCGAACGCCCGTCGCGTCACCTTCGAATATGTGATGCTGAAGGGGATCAACGACAGCCCCGAGGAGGCGCGGGCGCTGGTCAAGTTGATCGAGGGCATCCCCGCCAAGGTCAACCTGATCCCGTTCAACCCGTGGCCCGGGACCGACTATGAATGTTCGGACTGGAAGACGATCGAACGGTTCGCCGCCATCCTGAACAAGGCCGGCTACGCCTCGCCGATCCGCACGCCGCGGGGACGCGATATCCTGGCGGCCTGCGGTCAGCTGAAGTCCGAGAGCGAGAAGGTCCGCGCCAGCGCGCTGCGCCGGAGCGAGGTCGCGGCCGCCTGATCCAGACTAGCAGTTGCTGCAGCCAACCTGGTCGACCTGTCGCGGCCGCAGGTAGAAGCTGTGGCTGAACTGCGTCGTGCCGGGAAGCAGATCGTTGATGGGCGACGTATAGTCATAGGTCGCCTCGCTCAGGATGAGGCTCTGTCCGTTGGTGATCAGTCCATCGGGAACGGTCACGACGCCGGATCGGGGATCCATGCCATCGCCGCGGCTCCAGTCGACCCGGACGATGCCGTCGGTGCCGCGGGTGACGCTGCTGATCCGGACTCCCAGCGTGGCGGTGGGGAAGGGAGTCATCAGGATGTCGCCGATGGCGAAGATGTCGGCAAGCTCGTCTACGGTCACGACGTCCGACCGGGCGACGATGTCGGCGATCTGGGAGGTCAGATGGCTGGCCCGCTGATCGGCCATATAGGCCTGACAGAATTCCGCCAGGCCAATATAGAGGGCGACCAGGACCGGCGCGATCAGGGCGAATTCCACGGCCGCAACCCCCCGCGTATCGCGGCGGAAGCGCGACAGTATGCGTCCATGGGCCGTGCTGCTGTGCCCTTGTCTAGCCATCATAGGGCTCGTTGCGGAAGGCGGTCGTCGCTGACAGAATCGCGTCCCCGGAACTGACCCTGGATACGGCCTGGGACAGGAAGGGCGTCACCAGGGGCTGGGCATACCAGACACGGACCAGAACCAGGCTGCCGGGGTCACCCGTGACGTAGGTGAGCGCGCTCTCGTTCATCTCTCCGGTGGCGAGGGGATCCGGCGGGGTGAGATTGCGGAACTGCGGAATGACACGGACGTCGATCGTCGTCCGGTCCTCGCAGCCGCTGGCCAGAACACCCATCTGTCCGCACAGGGCCGTCTCGAAGGCACCGGCTTCAAGGTTCTCGACATCGGCCTGACCCGTCCGGATCATCCGGCTCGCGCTCAGCGTGGCGTTCTCCAGCACGGCATTGGTGACGAACACCAGCGCCAGCTCCAGGATCCCGAAGATCAGAAAGAAGAAGGGCGTCGCAACGAGCGCGAACTCCACCGCCGCTGCGCCTTCGCGCCGCCGCCTGCCCTGGCTTCCGGACCGTGTGCTGAGCGGGGACATCGCCACCCTCAGGGGGTCGGGGCCGTGCCGGCGGAGCCCGTGTTGCGAATGCTGGGCGAACAGGACGAGGCACACGCCATTTCCGTGGCCTGGGCTCCGCGCCAGACCCGGACCGACCCGGTCGATCCGCCAGTGACGACGATCTCGCCCTGGAACAGGGTGCGTCCGATACCGTCGACCGCGATCACTTCGGTCACCCCATAGCCCTTGCCGGTGACGAACAGGGTGTTGGCGTCCACGACCGTGACGTCTGCGATCTCGGGGTTGCCGACGATGACCGAGGCGGCGGAGCCGGCCAGGCTGACCCGCGTGGACCGGTCGATCTCGACATTCAGGGACTGGGCCCGGGCGGTCCCTGCGGCGGCCACGAGGGTGGCGGCGACCAGGGCGATGCGCAGGCGACGGGCAAGCGATCCGGCCATGAAAGTGATCCTTTGGACTCCGCGCATGTGCGCGCGGGGAGGTCGCGAAGGATCGGCCGGAAATCTCTACAAAGTCTGAAATCCGCTCCCGACCGGTGCGGCCTTTCGGGTCCAGGCGGCCGGAACCGCAAATTTCAGGGTGAACAGCGAAGTAACCACGACTTCTGACCTGACCTTAACCGGTTTGGTCGAATGTGACCCTGCGTTTGGGGGTCAAGCGGGCGACCGAGCTCCCAGCCAACGTTGCTCGCTTCACAGTTTTCGAAAGGGATTTCACATGACCAAGTTCATTACCAAGTTCGTCAAGGACGAGTCGGGCGCTACGGCCATTGAATACGGCCTGATCGCTGCTCTTATCGCCGTCGTCATCATCGGCGCCGTGCAAATCCTCGGCACCAACATCTCGACCGCCTTCACGACCGTGTCGACCGCCGTCGGCGGCACCGGCGGCACGGGCGGCGGCACCGGCGGCACCACCTAAGCCTCTCGCCAGGGTCTTGAGACCAGGGGCCGGAGCGGCGACGCTCCGGCCCCTTTCTTTTGGCGCGGCAACCGGGACTTAACCCGGCGGTGTCAGGCTGGGCGGCATGCAAACTGTCGTCTTCGTGCTTCTGGCCCTGATGCCGCTTCTGGTCATCGCCGGCGGTCTGTCGGACCTGCTGACGATGCGGATCCCCAATCTGATCACCGGGGCCCTCGTCGTGGCCTTCTTTCCGGCGGCCCTTGCCGTCGGGCTGCCGCTGGGTCTGGTCGGCCTGCATGGCCTCGTGGCGTTTGTCGCGCTGGGCGTCGGCATGGGCCTGTTCGCCTTGCGGGTTCTGGGTGGCGGCGACGCCAAACTGATGGCGGGGGTCTGCCTCTGGCTGGGCCCGTCGGCCTCCCTCGAGTTCGTGCTGTGGACCGCCATCGTGGGCGGGCTGTTCTCCGTCGCGCTGATTGTTGCCCGCAAGAATCTGGCCCCTCTCGCCGCAGTGGCACCCGGGTGGGTCGGCAACCTGCTCGCGGAGAAGGGCGATATTCCCTACGGCGTCGCCATCGCCATCGGGGCGCTGATGGCCCTGCCCGCCAGCGCCATCATGACCGCCGGCTGAGCCCCGCCCGGCGGCTTAGGGGGGCGTTAACCCGCGGACGCCATGGTCGTTAACGGCAGGCTGCAGGTGTCGTGATTCGCGCCGGGCCTCGCCGGAGACCCATGATGAAGCCCGCCCGTATTGCCGTCATCTGTATTGCTGCCGTGTCGGCTGTGGGCCTGGCCCTGGTCGTGCGCGCCATGGGGTCGCCCTCGGGCCAGCCGACGGCCGTTGCCACGGCCGCTGCGGTGCCGGCCCGTCCCATGGCCCAGGTTCTTGTGGCCGCGCGTGATCTCGCGCCGGGCCAGCGGCTGGTCGACGCCGACCTGGAGTGGAAGGACTGGCCGGCCGACGAGGTCAATCCGGCCTTCATCACCGACGGGACCGTGCCGGTTCCCGCGGGCGAGGCTTCTGCGAGGAAGACCGAAGAGGCTGGTGCCGCTGACGGTGCCGTGGCCCGCGTCACCCGGGTTGCGACCGAAATGGCCGGGGGCGGGGCCAAGGCCGACTATTTCGGCTCGGTCGTCCGCGAACCCATTCTTGCCGGAGAGCCGATCGTGGGTCGCAAGATCGTCCGCGCCGGCGACAGCGGCTATATGGCCGCCTATCTGGAGCCCGGCATGCGGGCCATGGCCATCGCCGTCTCGACCGAGAGCGCGGCCGGCGGCTTCATCCTGCCCGGCGACCGTGTCGATGTGCTGGTGACGATCGAGCGGGACGGCGGGTCTTCCGATGGCAGCACCGGCCAGAAATTCGCCAGCCGTGTCGTCCTGCAAAACGTCAAGGTGCTCGCGGTGGACCAGTCCACCCGGGCCGCCGATGACCAGCAGGCGGTTGTGGGAGCCACGGCGACGCTCGAGGTCGCACCGTCTGACACCGAAACCCTCGCCCTGGCCAAGGCCGCCGGCTCGCTGTCGCTCGTGCTGCGGTCCTATGCCGATACGGCGGGCCCTTCGGGCCGCGTCGGTGTGGCCCGTGCGCCGCAGGGCATGACGCCGGCACCGGCCGCCGTGCGCGTGTTCCGCGGCGGTGAACCGCAAGTGGTGTCCGTCCCATGAGCCGACCGATGATCACCAGCCGGATTCTGGGCCTCACCTGCGCCAGCCTGATTGCCCTGTCGGGTGCCATGCCGCTCCAGGCCCAGACCTGGGGCGAGCGCCAGACGGTGCCCGCCGGGTCTGCGCCCCGCATGGTCAATCTGCCCCGCGGCACCTCTTTCGCCGTCGACCTGCCGGCGGATGCCCGCGATGTCATCGTCTCCAATCCGGCCGTGGCCGAGGCCAACGTTCACTCGCCCCGGCGCATCACGGTCATCGGCATCGCGCCGGGTGAGACCGACGCGGTCTTCATGGACGCGGCCGGCCGCGCCATCCTGACCCTGAGAGTGCGCGTCGATGCGGGGGTGTCAGCGCTGCAGGACACGCTCAGCCGCGTCGTGCCGGGGGCCGATGTCCGCGCCGAGGCTGTGAACGACAGCATCATCCTGACGGGTCTGGTCACAAGCCCCGCCGAGGCCGACCGGGTCGTCCAGATCGCCCGCGCCTTCGTCTCCGCGCCGGAAAAGGTGCTGAACATGCTCAGCGTCGCCGGATCCGACCAGGTCACGCTCAGGGTCCGGGTGGTCGAGGTCCAGCGCAATGCGATCAAGCAGCTCGGGCTCTCCACCAACGTCGTCTACAACGATGGAAACGCGTCCATCGGCTTCGGGCGCGGCAACACCTGGGGAGCCAACGGCTCGTACCAGGGCGGGACGGGTCTTTGCTACGGCGAGCAGAATGCCCGGACGACCAACTTCAGCGATCAGGTGAACGACGGACTGACGATCTCCGACGGCGTGACGGCCTCAAGCGGGACAACCACCAGCCAGACGACGACCACCCAGTTGGGCACCAGCGGCGTCCCGGGCACCTATTCCCTCAACACATCCGGGACCACCACGGCGCTGCAGAATGCGGTCAGTGGCACCCTCACCAATGCCATCACGAGTTTGGCCTCCACGGTCTACTCGACCATCACCGGCACCAATACGTCCAACTGCCTTGAGGCGTTCGAGCGGGTCGGTCTGGTCCGCACCCTGGCCGAACCGAACCTGACGGCGGTGAACGGCGAGAGCGCCACCTTCCTCGCCGGAGGCGAGTTCCCCGTGCCGGCGGGTCGCGACCAGGACGGCAATGTGACCGTCGAATACAAGCCCTATGGTGTCAGCGTCGCCTTCCGGCCGGTCGTCCTGTCGGGCGGCAACATCTCGATGCAGATCTCGCTCGAGGTTTCCGAGCTGTCCGCGACGGGCGGGCTGACGATCGGGGCGGGAACGACGTCTTCCATCAGTCTGCCGGGTCTCAGTGTGCGCCGGTCGGGCACCACGGTGGAGCTTCCGTCCGGCGGCTCGCTGATGATCGCCGGCCTGTTGCAGGAAAACACGCGCCAGACGGTCGACTCCCTTCCGGGCGTGACCAATCTGCCGGTGCTCGGCTCCCTGTTCCGCTCGCGGGACTATCTGTCGGGTGAAACCGAACTGGTCATGATCGTCGAGCCCTGGATCGTCCGCCCGACCAGCCCCGGACAGATGCAGACCCCGGCCGATGGTCTGCGGATCGCGACCGATGCCCAGACCATCTTCTTTGGCCAGTTGAACCAGACCTACGGCTCGCCCGCCCCCACGGCATCCGCTTCGGCCGGGTGGCAGGGCCCGGTCGGCTATGTGATCGAGTGAGCGTCGCCATGTCCCGTTCCCCCTTCATCCTGATCGCCGCCACCCTGATGCTGGGAGCCTGCGCGGGAGCCCAGGGCTCAGGCCCGACGCCCCTGACCCCGACCTCGCGGTACGCGCTGCAGGTCGAGTTGGACCTCGATCGGGTTGCGCTCGCCGTGCACGAGACCGGCCTGTCCGCCAACCAGATGCGGGCGCTCGACGATATGGTTAACCGCTTCGCCGAACAGGGGGCCCCGGTCCTCCGGGTCGAGGCTCCGTCCGGAGAGGATCCTGTTGCGCTCGATGTGACCTGGCGCGTCAAGGCCGCCCTCGAGGCCCGGGGTGTGCCGGCCGATCGCGTCCAGCTGCTGACCTATCTCGCGCCCGACCCCAGAGCGCCTGTGCTCGTCGGCTTCGACGTCGTCCGGGCCGCCGTGCCCCGGTGCGGGACCAGCTGGACCAATCTGGGGCGCACCGGGGCCAACGCCGGCTATGCCAACTTCGGATGTGCGGTGAACGCCAATCTCGCCGCCCAGATCGCCGACCCCCGCGACATCGTCGCTCCCCGCGCGATCGCCCCGTCCAGCGCGGCCCGCCGGGCCCTGGTGTTTGATCGCTACCGGTCCGGCACACCAACCTCCGCGACGCGCGAGCCGATGGTGGAAAGCCAGCGTGTGTCGGACGCGGTGAACTGATCACCATGACCAACGCCTTCGCCTCCCACCCGGCCGACCCCCTGGACGACGAGTTCGACGCCGATCTCGATTTCGCGCCCGATCCAGCCCTTCCGGCCCAGTCGCAGCCGCGTGAGCCTCTGCAATTCACAGCTCCGGCCGGCACGGCCCCGGTCGGGGGAGGCTCCCTTGTGACTCATCCAGCGGGACTGTCCGCCGGCTCGGGTGCTCCGGCCGCTGCGGGCTACAACCCCGTCGGCGACCTCATGGCGGGTGCCGCCTCGGCCATCGCCACGGCCCCCGTCCTGTCCGGTCTGCAGACCGAGGTGACCGTCCCGCGCATCGCCATTCACGTCTTCGCCGAGCGTCAGGACACCCTGGCCGCCGCAGAGCGTGCCGGTCAGGACCGCCGCATGTCGCGGGCCACGACCCAGATCCGCGTCGGCGGCATCCCGGGGGCTGTGGAGGCCTACAACCACGAACCGACCCCGCCACTGATCATCGTCGAATGCCTGCAGGACCCCCAGACCCTGCTCTATCAGGTCGACCGGCTGGCCGAGGTCTGCGACGCAGGCACCAAGGTCGTGGTCATCGGGGCCACCAATGACATCATCCTGTACCGGGAGCTGATGAAGCGTGGGGTCAGCGAGTATCTGGTCGCGCCGATCCAGCCCCTGACCCTGATTTCCGCCATCGGCGGCCTGTTTGCCGATCCGGCCCAGCCTTTTGTCGGCCGCTCCATCGCTTTCGTCGGCGCACGGGGCGGGGCGGGGGCCTCCTCGGTCGCCCACAACACCGCCTATGCGATGAGCGAGCGCATCGGGGCCAACACCGTCATCGTGGACTACGACCTGCCGTTCGGTACCGCGGGACTGGACTTCAACCAGGACCCCCTCTCAGGCGTGGCCGACGCCCTGGGCCAGCCTGACCGGCTGGATGCCGTCCTGCTGGACCGGATGATGGTCCGCTGCACCGACAAACTGTCCCTGTTCGCGGCACCCGCGACCCTCGATACCGACTGGGACATCAGCCCGGACGCCTTCGAGGAGGTCACGGCCCAGATCCGGGCCACCGCGCCCTTCGTCGTGCTGGACCTGCCGCATCTGTGGTCCGGCTGGATGCGCCGTACACTGATTGCGGCGGATGAGGTGGTTGTGGTCGCGACGCCCGATCTGGCCAGCCTGCGCAACGCCAAGAACATGATCGACCTGATCCGCGCCGGCCGGCCCAATGACGCCCCGCCGCGTCTGGTTCTCAATCAGGTGGGCGTCCCCGGCCGCCCCGAGATCCCGGCCCGGGACTTTGGTGCGGCGCTGGGCATCCACCCCAGCCTGTCGATCCCCTTCGATGCCAAACTGTTCGGCGCCGCCGCCAACAATGGCCAGATGATTCTCGACGCCGCCTCGAAATCCAAGGCCGCCGACGCCTTCCAGACCCTCGCCCAGATCGTCTCGCGACGGGAACTCCCGGCCCTGTCGACCCCCGGGGGCAAAGCCGGCAAGGGCGAGTCGAAGTCGATGTTCGCCGGCCTGTTCAAGAAGAAGACCTGACGGGTGTTCGGCAAACGCACAGCCCAGCCCGGCGGCGTGGTCGCGGACCCGCGTCCCGCGCCGGTGCCCGCTTCGCCGGTCGAGACGGTCGCCGGCGGCCTGCCGCCCCAACCCGCCCAGGGCCACCAGACCCAGGCCTTCGCCTGGGCAGAGGAAGACGCGCCTGGCCCCGGAGGCTTCGACCATGCTGCGGGCCGGCCCGCCTCGGCCCCGCCGTCACCTGCCGCTGATCGCCTGGATGCCCTTGCCGCCCGGCCGCGTCCGGCCGCGGCCCCGAACTCCCGGCGCTGCAGCCCCCGGCCCCCGCGCCACCCCGGGCTTCGAACAGCTCAAGAAGGCCCAGGCGGTCGCCGAGATCGTTCGCGAGCAGAGCGACTATTACCACGCGACGAAGACGACCATCTTCAACGCCCTGATGAACACCATCGACCTGGCCCAGCTGGCCCAGCTCGACACCAAGGCCGCGTCCGAGGAAATTCGCGACATCGTCGCCGAACTGGTGGCGATCAAGAACGTCTCCATGTCGGTCGCTGAGCAGGAGCATCTGGTCCAGGACATCGTCAACGACGTCCTCGGCTACGGCCCGCTGGAGCCCCTGCTGGGCCGCGATGACATCGCCGACATCATGGTCAACGGCGCCGGCCGGGTCTTCATCGAGGTCGGCGGCAAGGTCCAGCTGACAAACGTCCGTTTCCGCGACAACGCCCAGCTGATGAACATCTGCCAGCGGATCGTGTCCCAGGTCGGCCGCCGCGTGGACGAGAGCTCCCCGATCTGCGACGCCCGCCTGCCGGACGGCAGCCGCGTCAACGTCATCGCCCCGCCGCTTGCCATCGACGGCGCGACCCTGACGATCCGGAAGTTCAAGAAAGACAAGCTGACGATGAAGAATCTGGTGGAGTACGCCTCCATCAGTCCGGAAGGGGCCCGCGTGCTGGGCGTCATCGGCGCCTGCCGCTGCAACATCGTCATCTCGGGGGGCACGGGCTCGGGCAAGACCACCCTGCTGAACACCCTCACGGCCTTCATCGACCCGACCGAACGGATCATCACCTGCGAGGACGCGGCCGAGCTTCAGCTGCAACAGCCGCATGTCGTCCGCCTCGAGACCCGACCCCCCAATCTGGAGGGACAGGGCACCATCACCATGCGGGATCTGGTCAAGAACTGCCTGCGGATGCGGCCTGAACGGATCATCGTCGGCGAGGTGCGGGGCCCGGAAGCCTTCGACCTGCTCCAGGCCATGAACACCGGCCACGACGGTTCCATGGGCACGCTGCACGCCAACTCCCCGCGCGAGGCCATCAGCCGGATGGAGTCCATGATCACCATGGGCGGCTACGGCCTGCCGTCCAAGACGATCCGCGAAATGATCGTGGGCTCGGTCGACGTCATCATCCAGGCCGCCCGCCTGCGCGACGGTTCGCGCCGCATCACCCACATCACAGAGGTGGTCGGGCTGGAGGGCGAGGTGATCGTGACCCAGGACCTGTTCGTCTACGAGATCACCGGCGAGGACGAGAACGGCAAGATCATCGGCCGGCACCGCTCGACCGGCATCGCCCGCCCCCGCTTCTGGGACCGCGCCCGCTACTACGGCCTCGAGCGCGAACTGGCCGAAGCCCTCGACGCGGCGGAGTAGGGCTGATGCTTCCGATCCTCGCCGCCATTCTGGCCTTCATCACCATCGGCGGCCTCGGCTGGGTCCTGGTGAGCGGAGACGATTCCAGCGGCCAGGCGCTGAAGCGGGCCGAGGGCTTCACCAACGGGGCGACCCGCAGCGCGCGGGCCAAACAGGCCAGGGCCGAGGCCAATACGCCCGAGGCGCGCCGCAAGGCCATCGAGCTCCAGCTCAAGGAGGCCGAGCGGCTGGAGCGCAAGGCCCGGATGACCATGAAGGCGCGGCTGAAGCATGCCGGCATGAGCCTCAGCATCCGGACCTTCTGGATCATGAGCGCGGGTCTGGGCGTCGTCGCCTTCTTCATCCCCCTGCTGTTCGGGCTCAATCTCTTCGTCGCGGTCGGGATCGCCCTCGTCGCGGGGCTCGGCCTGCCGCGCTGGATTGTCGGCTTCATCGGCAAGTCCCGGATGAAGAAGTTCGCCCTGGAGTTTCCGAACGCCGTCGACATCATCGTGCGGGGCATAAAGACCGGACTGCCGGTGCATGACTGTTTCAAGATCATCGGCAAGGAGAGCCCGGCACCGCTCGGTCCCGAATTCCAGCGCCTCGTCGAGGGGCTCGGGGTCGGCCTGACCCTGCCCCAGGCGCTCGACCGGATGTATGAGCGGATGCCGACGCCTGAACTCCGCTTCTTCTCGATCGTCATCGCCATCCAGCAGAAGACGGGCGGCAACCTGGCCGAGGCCCTCGGCAATCTGACGACGGTGCTGCGTGCCCGTCGCATGATGGTGGAGAAGATCAAGGCGCTCTCGTCAGAGGCCATCGCCTCGGCGGGCATCATCGGCTCCCTCCCGCCTGTGGTCATGATCCTCGTCAGCATCACCACGCCCAGTTACATGGCGGTCCTGTTCACCGATTTTCGCGGCCAGATCCTGCTGCTGTGCGGGGGCCTGTGGATGGCGCTCGGCATCTTCATGATGAAGCGCATGATCTCGTTCAAGTTCTGAGGAGGGCCGGATGGAAAGCCTGATGCAGGCCATCGTCGAGCCCCGGAACCTGCTCAGCATCGCCGTGGCCGTGCTGGTGTTTGCGACCCTGGTCACCCTTCTTGGCTCGATCACGGGCGGGGCCCGTCTTGATGACCGCATGAAGGCGGTCTCGGTCCGGCGCGACGAGCTGAAACGCCGGTCCCGTCAGGCCATTGCAGGGTCACAGGGCGGCGCGCTGCGGCACACTGACGACGGCTTCAAGAAGCGCGTGGTGGAGCGGCTGAACCTGTCCAAGATGCTGGAGGACCCCAAGGTCGCCGAGCAGATGATCCAGGCCGGCCTGCGGGGACCCGGCCCGCTCACCACCTTCTATTTCTTCCGCTTTGCGACGCCTTTCGTCTTCCTGTTTCTGGCCGGGGCCTATCTGTTCTTCGTCAACGGTTTCGGCCAGCCTTTCATGATCAAGCTGGCCATGACCATGGCCGCGGCCCTGGCCGGCTTCTACGGACCGAACATCTATCTCCAGAACCGGATCGCCAAGCGCAAGTTGTCGATCATGCAGGCCTTTCCGGATGCCCTCGACCTGATGCTGATCTGCGTCGAGGCGGGGATGTCCATCGAGGCCGCCATCGTCAAGGTGTCCCAGGAGATCGGCACCACCTCCATCGACCTGGCCGAGGAACTGGCCCTGCTGTCGGCCGAGCTCAGCTATCTGCCGGAGCGCCGCATGGCCTATGAGGGGCTGGCCAAACGGACCAACCATCCCGGCGTGCGGGCCGTCGCCACAGCGATGGTCCAGGCCGAGCAATACGGGACCCCGCTAGGCTCGGCCCTGCGCACCATGGCCAAGGAGAACCGGGATCTGCGTCTCTCGGCGGCCGAGAAGAAGGCTGCGGCCCTGCCGGCCCAGCTGACCGTACCGATGATCATCTTCTTCCTGCCGGTCCTGTTCGTCGTGATCCTCGGGCCCGCCATCATCAGCATCCAGGACACGATGGCGGCCAATCAGGTCGAGGGCGTCGGCGACCGCTGACGCCAAGGCAGGGTGGATCAGCTCTCAGCCGTGATCCTCAGCGCCTCGGCCACGGCCTCGCAGCTGGCGCGAACGGTCCGGCGATGCCGTTCATGGAAGCCTTCGCCCCGCAGGCCTGAAAAGATGAAGCCGTTCGAGACGATGCAGCTCCCCCTCTCAAGCTCCTCGATCTCGTAGAAGCGCATCGAGTTGAACAGCCAGCCACGCTTCTCGGTCCAGACCAGCTGGGCGTTCGGTTGCCACTCGGCGATCCGGCCGATGACCTGACGCTCATCCAGACTGCCGATCCTTTCCCGGAGGCTGATCTGACTGCCGAACCCGAGCGTACCGGTCACTCCGGTCTCGACGGGGTTCCAGTGGTCCCAGAACGGGAAATCGGCGATCACTTCCCAGATCCGTTCCGACGGGGCGCGGACGCCGATGCGCTTTTCGACCTTGAAGTTCATGCCTCCGATTTGGCAAGCCAGCGGCCACGAAGCAAGCCGCGCCGTTCGTCGGGTCAGCGATTGCCTTCCGGGCCCGGCTGGGAGGCCGGGGGCGCGTCCGGGGCGGGATTGTCCTGCACGCCCGGAGTCGGATCAAACCGCAGCACGGGGCTCAGCAGGGCCAGAAGCAGAGCCACGGCCAGCAGCGCCGCATTGCCGGCGAAGGGGGCCCATTCCGTCAGTTCGTACAGGGCCACGCCGGCCACGGGCGGGACCAGAAAGCTCAAGCCCGCCACCGACATGATCAGCCCTGCGACCGCGCCCTGCTCATGCGGTCCAACCGCGATCGAGGACCCGGCGGTAAAGCCCGGCCGGGCAAAGCCGACGCCCATGGAGACGATGGCATAGCCGACCACCACGCCGAAGTAGCCGGGGGCGGCGATACTGGCCAGATTGCCGGCCAGGGCCAGCCCGGCCCCCCAGCGCATCAGGGCCAGAGGCTGCATCTTCAGCAGCGGGATCAGACCCCACTGCACCATCAGGGTCGCGGCCGCCCCGGCGAACATGGCGACCCCGATGAAGGGCTGCGCCTGGCGGGCGGCCAGACCCGTCGCGGCCATCTCGTCGATGATGTGAAAGCCCAGCACCGAGATATTGACGGCCTGGGCCCCGGTGATCAGCAGGCCGTAAAGCAGGAAATCCCTCACGCGGGGATCGCGCCACAACCCCTTGGGCCCCGGGCCCAGCCGACCGCTGGCGGTCGGCTGGCGCACCACCTCGCCCGATGGCAGCCGCTTCCAGACGACCACAAGGACGATCGCTCCGAACAGGGCATAGACATACATCGGCCCCGCCAGCCCCACGAGCGGCAGGATGAAGAAGGGCGACAGCACCGGCCCGATTACCGTGCCCAGACCCTGGGCCGACGCCAGCAGTGACATGGCCTGGGTGCGGGCCTCCGGCGTCGTCCGGTCGGCGACATAGGCCTGGGAGGCGATGGGGGCGGCTGAGCCGAACACACCGTAGACCGTCCGGGCCAGAGCCATCAGGCCAAAGGCCACCATGGCCGCCAGCCAGCCCTCGATCCCGGAGGTGGCCGCAAGACCAAAACCCAGCATGGAGACCACAAAGCCCCCGAGCCCGATCAGGATCACGGTCTTGCGCCCCAGCCGGTCCGACAGCCGCGCCCAGACCGGCGAGGCAAAGGTCCACATCAGGGCCGAGATGGCGAAGGCGGCGGCCACCAGGGTGTCGGACAGGCGGAACTCCCGCCCGATCGCCGGCAGGACCGACTGCAGCCCCATGTTTCCCGCCGCCGCGATCAGGCTGACGACGAACAGGATCAGAAAGGCGGGCGATCGCGGGGACACCCCCAAGGCATAGCGCTGTTCGGAGCGCCGGTCACCCGGTGCCCGTCAGTCCTCGCTCACGACCGTCAGAACCGGTTTCAGCCGGCGCCCGTCGTCCAGCCCCAGCCGCGCCTTGACCTCGAACAGATCGGCCCCCGCCGGGACGATCAGCAGGGCCTTGGGATTTGCGGCGTTGACGGCAACCACGGCGTTCTTCGGACAGATATCGAAGCAGGCCGTCTCGATCACCGCCAGCCCGGCCTTGCGACCCTTTGGCCCGCCGGCGGGCAGCAGATACTTCTTCAGCGCCTTCTTCAGCGTCCGGTCGCCGTCGGGGCCGAAGCCGCCGTCCAGCTTCTTCGAGCATTTCTTGCAGACCAGCACGACGTCGCGCCACTGCGTCTTCGAGGTCTTGATGGCCATGGAGCTCATGTTGGTCACGGATGTGACAGGCGCAAGACGCTTGCGTCAGACCGCCGCCCGCCCCCATCATCCGGCACCCTTCCGGAGTGCCCCCGCATGCGTCGTACCCTCCTGTCCGCCACGGCCCTTGCCGCAGCCCTGACCCTGTCCGGTGCCCCCGCCCTGGCCCAGAGCGGCGTGCCCGCCGAGGCTGTGGCGACCGCCGCCGCGGCCATCGAGCCCGAGGTCATCGCCTGGCGCCGCGACCTGCATCAGCATCCCGAACTGGGTCTGGCCGAGACCCGCACCGCCGCCTTCGTTGCGGAACGGCTGCGCGCCATGGGGATCGAGGTGCGCGAGGGCGTGGGCCGCACCGGCGTGGTCGGGGTCCTGCGTGGCACCGCTGCGGGCGCGGACCGGGTCGTCGCCCTGCGCGCCGACATGGACGCCCTGCCGGTGCTGGAGGCGACCGGCCTGCCCTTCGCCTCGACCGCCACCGGCACCTATCAGGGGGCGACCGTGCCCGTCGCCCACGCCTGCGGCCACGACGCCCACGTCGCCATGCTGCTGGGGGCCGCCGAGGTTCTCAGCGGAATGAAGGACCGGTTCTCCGGCACCATCGTCTTCCTGTTCCAGCCGGCCGAGGAGGGCGTGCCCCCCGGCGAGCCCATGGGCGGTGCCCGGCTGATGATCGCCGACGGCGCGCTGGAGACCCCGAAGGTCGAGGCCATCTTCGGCCTGCATGTCGTGCCCGGCCGACCGGGGACAATCTTCTACCGGCCGCAGGGCTTCATGGCCGCCTCGGACCGGGTCGACATCGTCCTGAAGGGCCGACAGACGCACGGGGCCTGGCCGTGGCGCGGGGTCGACGTCATTGCCGTGGCGGGGCAGGTGATCTCCACCGTCAACACCCTGACCGCCCGCACCATCGACCCGACCACCACCCCGACCGTCTTCACCATCGCCACCCTGCAGGCCGGTGTCCGCTACAACATCATCCCCGATCAGGCCGTCCTGTCCGGTACATTGCGCACCTTCGACATCGCCCAGCGCGACGATCTGGTGAAGCGGGCCGAGGCCGCCATCGACCATGTCGCCGAGGCCTATGGCGCCACGGCCGAGTTCTCGATCCAGCAGAACGCCGCCCTCGTCTTCAACAACGAGGAACTCTCCGCCTGGCTGGCCCCGGTCCTGACCGAGGCGGCCGGGGAGGGGAACGTCAATCCCGCCACCCCGCCGACCACGGTGGCCGAGGACTTCTCCTACTTCCAGGCCGAGGTCCCGGGCGTCTTCTACCATCTCGGTGGCACCGCCGACGGCGTCGATCCGGCCACGGCCGCCCCGAACCATTCCCCGCAGTTCGACGTCAATGAGGACGTACTGGTGCTCGGCGTCCGCGCCCATGCCCTGTCGGCCCTGCGGTTTCTGGAGCGGGCGCGCTGAGGATGGCCGAAACCGAACTGGAGCGGTTCCGGGCCGCGCGCGTCACCGCAATCTACCGGCTGGATCTGATCGCGAAGGGCGCGCAGCTGACCTATGACGACGGCACCCCGGTGGACATGGCCTCCGAACGGGCCAGGCTGGAACAGGTCGTCGCCGACATGGACCGCCGCATCGCCCGGCTGGAGCTGATGGCGGCGACCCCGACCGGGCCGCTGAACTAGGCCAGAACCGTCGCGATGATCCGGCGATAGGCCGCCGTGAGGGCCTCCAGCTCGGCGATCGGCACCCGTTCGTCGATCTGGTGCATGGTCTGGCCGACCAGACCGAACTCCAGCACCGGACACATCGCCCGGATGAAGCGCGCGTCCGAGGTGCCGCCGGTGGTCGAGGCCTCGGGCCGCACGCCCGTTTCCGCCTCGACCGCATCCTGCACCGCGACGACGAACGGCCCGACCGGCGTCAGGAAGGCCTCGCCCGAGCACAGATGCTCCAGCGTGATGGCCAGACCGGTCTCGGCCTGGACCTGCCCCGCCTCGCGGTTCAGCCAGTCCATCAGCCCGTCGCCCGTCTGGGCCGGGTTGAAGCGGATGTTCAGCCGCGCCTTCGCCTCGGCCGGAATGACATTGGTGGCCGGATTGCCGATGTCGATGGTGGTGATCTCGAGGTTCGACGGCTGAAAGGCCTCATAGCCCTCGTCCAGCACATGGGCGTCCAGTCGGGCCAGCAGCCGCACCAGCACCGGGGCCGGATTGGCCGCCCGGGCCGGATAGGCGACATGGCCCTGTTTGCCATGGACGGTGATCCAGCTGTTCAGCGAGCCGCGCCGCCCGATCTTGATCATGTCGCCCAGCCGGCTCTGCGACGAGGGCTCGCCGACCACGCAGGCGTCGATCACCTCGCCCTCGGCCATCAGGGCCTCGACGACCTTCCTGGTGCCCTGCAGGGCCGGGCCTTCTTCATCCCCGGTGATCAGGAACGACAAACTGCCCGCCGGCTCGCCTTCGGACAGCACCTGTGACACCGCCGCCACCCAGGCCGCGATCCCGCCCTTCATGTCGACCGCGCCGCGCCCGTACAGGATCCCGTCCTTCACCTCGGCCTCGAACGGCCCGGCCGACCAGGCCGCGGCCTCCCCGGTCGGGACCACATCCGTATGGCCGGCGAAACACAGGTTGGGCGAGGCGGTGCCCCGCCGGGCGTACAGGTTCTCGATCCGCGCATCGGCCCCCACCCCCGTCGGCCCCTCGAAGGCCATGCGCCGGCAGGTGAAGCCCAGATCCGTCAGCACCCGCTCCAGCGTGTCCATGGCCCCTGCGTCGGCCGGCGTCACCGACGGCCGTCGGATCAGGTCGCGGGTCAGTTCGACAGGATCGATCACAGGAGTTGATGCAGCGCTCATACGCTCATGCTTTAGGGGGAGCGGACCACGGCGAAAAGGGGAACCGCCATGCCGAAGATCGACCTCGACGCCGCACCCACGGGTCACGGGACCAGCTATCCGGACGAGCACGCCGGCCCCTGCCTGGCCCGCCGGCGCTGGCGGCTGGGCGACGCCGTCGGCCTCGACCAGTTCGGCGTCAACCTGCTGCGCCTGCCCGCCGGGGCCTGGTCCAGCCAGCGTCACTGGCACGAGGGCGAGGATGAGTTCGTCTGGGTCCTGTCGGGCGAGGTCGTGCTGGTCGAGGACGACGGTGAAACCCTGCTCCGCGCCGGCGACTGCGCCGGCTTCAAGGCCGGGGTGCCCAACGGCCACTGCCTGCAGAACCGGTCGGACGGCGAGGTCGTTCTGCTGGAGGTCGGCACCCGCACCCCGGGCGGCGACCGGGGCGTCTATCCCGACATCGATATGACCTTTGCCTCCGGCAGCTTCCACCACAAGGACGGGACTCCCTACCCGAAACATGACCGACGCTCCTGAGGCCCCCCCGCCCATCACCCCGCCCGTCGCCGAGGCGGCGAAGGCCGCCACCAATCCCTGGCAGTTCCGCGACTTCCGCCTGATCTGGCTGGGGCGGCTGTCGGCCGTCCTGGCCATCCAGATCCAGTCCTCGGCCCTGTTGTGGCAGGTCTATGAGATCGCCCGCCGCGACCACCCCATCGAACAGGCCAGCCTGTATCTGGGGCTGGTGGGTCTGGCCCAGTTCATCCCCCTTCTGGCCCTGACCCTGCCGGCCGGAGAGATGGCCGACCGCCGCGACCGGCGCATGACGGTGGTTCTGGCCATCTGCGCCGAGGGGACCTGCGCCCTGTCCTTCCTCGCCATGGCGATCCACGGCAATCCGCCCCTGTGGGGGCTGCTGGCCGTCTCGGTCGCCTTCGGGGCCTCGCGCGCCTTCCTCGCCCCCGCCAGCCAGGCCTTCCTGCCCATGGTCGTGGGCCGGGCCGCCCTGCCGCGCGCCATCGCCGCCCAGTCCATCGCCTTCCAGACCGGGGCCATCGCCGGCCCGGCCCTCGGCGGCCTGATCGTCGGCCTGTCCACGCCCCTGGCCTATGGCGTGTCCCTGGCCCTGTTCGCCGTCGGCCTGACCTGTTTCATCCTGATCCGCACCAGCGGCCGGCCGGCCCCGGTCGAGGGCGGGGTGGGGCGCTGGCAGTCGGTCAGGGACGGCCTGTCCTATGTCTGGAACACGAAGATCGTTCTGGGCGCGATCTCGCTGGACCTGATCGTGGTGCTGTTCGCCGGGGTCGCCCTGCTGACCCCCATCTTCGCCCGCGACATCCTGCATGTGGGGCCGGAAGGCTTTGGCCTGTTGCGCGCGGCCTTCGGCGGCGGCGCCCTGACCATGGCGCTGGTGCTGGCCCGGTTCCCCATCCCCGGCCGGGGCGGCCTGCTGATGTTCGCCTCGGTCGCCGTGTTCGGCCTGTGCACCCTGATCTTTGGACTGTCGAAAGTGGTCTGGCTCAGCGCCGCGGCCCTGTTCATCGGCGGCATGGCCGACATGGTCAGCGTCAACATCCGCCAGACCCTGATCCAGCTGTCCACGCCCGATCACATGCGCGGCCGGGTGTCCTCGGTGTCCATGCTTTTCATCGGGGCCTCCAATGAACTGGGCGAGGCCTTCTCCGGCGTCTCGGTCCGCCTCCTCGGCCCCATCGGTGCCGCCGTCTTCGGCGGCATCGGTGCCCTGACGGCCACCGGCGTGTGGGCGAAACTGTTCCCGGCGCTCAGAAAGGCCGACAAGCTGGTGTGAGCTACCTCACGACGGCGCACGGGTCTCGGAGCTTTTTTCTGTCCACCACCGGTTCCATGCTGCGAGCTGATCAGCGCTTATGGCGGCCTTCGGCTCTGGATGCACAAACCGTCGAACTTTCCGCGCCAGCGGCCGGTCACTTCCGGTAATCGCCTTTACAGCCCCCCGCGCGAGATAATGATCGATCATGCGTCGTTCAGGATCGCCAAGCATCGCCTGGGAAGCCTCAATCCAGGCCAGGAACAAGACCTGTTCGGGCGCTTCGGACAGGGCGACTGCGACGTCGTGTTCTCCATAGGCCTCGAGATTCCAGACCATGACCTCACGCGGTGCGGTTATGGCGCTCCTCATGGGCCTACCCCCACGCCCTGAAGTGTTTGCTCAGCTTCAACCCCTGCCGCTGGTAGTGGCTGCCGCCCTCGCCATACAGGCGCGTCGGCCGTTCGGTCAGGGGCTCATAGACCAGCCGGGCGACGATCTGGCCGTGTTCCAGCAGGAAGGGGGTATCGTGGGTCCGCACCTCCAGCACCCCCTTGGACCCCGCGCCGTGCGCCTCGTCGGTGCCGAAGCCGGGGTCGAAGAAGCCGGCGTAATGGACCCGGAACTCCCCCACGCTGGGATCGATCGGGGTCATCTCGGCGGCCTGGTCGACCGGGATCTCCACCGCCTCGTTGGACGCCAGGATGTAGAACTCGCCCGGGTCCAGCAGCAGTTCGCCGCGCCGCAGGGCCAGGGGCTCCCAGAAATCCTTCGGGTCATGGCCGTCGATCCGGTCCAGATCGACCACCCCGGCGTGGCGACGCCCGCGGAAGCCGACGATGTCGCCGCCCTCGAGGTCCACGCCGACGCTGCGGGTCTCCAGCTTGGGCGGCTCACCCGCCTTCAGCCGCAGCTGGTTCAGCCGCGTCCCCGGCCGCACCAGGATGGAAAAGGTCTGCGGCGCGATCTCCAGATACAGCGGCCCGTCATAGCCGGCGTCCACATCGTCGAACGCTCCGCCGCGATCGGTCAGCAGCCGCACGAACACATCGACCCGCCCGGTCGAGGACTTCGGATTGGCCCGGGCGATCAGGCCCGGCGGCAGGCTCAGCCGCTCCTGCAGCAGGGCGATATAGACGCACCCCTTTTCCAGCACATAGCCGTCCGACAGGTCGATCGAATGCATCGACACATCCTCGATCCGGTCCGCGACCAGCCGCTGCCCAGGCAGGAAGGAGGCTCGCACCCGCCAGGCGCGGTCGGACAGGCGCAGATCCAGACTGGCCGGCTGGACCTGATCGGCATCGAACGGGGTGGCCGAGGTGATCGCGCCGGCGGCGATCAGGGTCTCGATGGACTGGCAGGGCAGGATGCCCGGAGTCAGGAAGGTGGGGGTCGGAAAGGCAAGGGTCATGACCCAGCCCATACACAGGGATGGTGCCGGGCGCACTATCGCTCACGACGCGGTCGCTCGCTGCTTGAGCGCGCTTGAAACCGCCTCCTCGCCGGGCGACGATGCGGAATGCATGACAGCCGTCCCTATGAAGCCGAGACCGAGGGCGTGGTGATCCGCGTGCGCCCCAGCTATCTGGCCGGCCAGTCCGATCCGGATGAGGGCCGCTGGGTCTGGGCCTATCAGGTCGAGATCGAGAACCGCGGCGACCAGGCGGTGCAGCTGATCGCCCGCCGCTGGATCATCACCGACGCCACCGGCCATGTGGAGACGGTGGGCGGTCCGGGCGTCGTCGGCGAACAGCCCCTGATCGCGCCGGGCGACAGCTATTCCTATGCCTCGGGCTGCCCCCTGCCGACCCCCTCGGGCCTGATGGCCGGAGCCTACACCATGACCGACGCCGCCGGCCGCTCGTTCGAGGCCACGATCCCCACCTTCAGTCTGGATGTTCCCGGGGGGCGGGTCCTGAACTGAGGGGCACCTCCCGGCCTTCAGGATGAAAAATTCGAAATCTCTGCTCCCATGGCCGGAACCCTGCGGATGCGCTTAGCTGCGACCAAGGCAGAGCGTGGACCGCGAATGACTTTGACCCCTATGGCCGGTGTCGATAGACCGTGGGTACTGAAGGCGCACAGGGACGCAGGGCCGCTGCTGCTCGGGCTCGCCGTCCTGTTTGCGGGATATCTGACCGCGTTCGCGACAACGCTGGATCAGCCCCTCATCACATCGATCGGCTTCGCCGCCATCAACACACTGTCCCTGAGTGTCCCCGCGCTGGTGTTTCGTCCCATCGTTTATCGACTGGCCGTCAGCTCCCGCAGCGCGCTCGCGATCCTTGTTCACCCGCTGCTCGCGGCGGCCTTCTCGGTCATCTGGTATTTCTGCAGTCTGGCCGGTTTCGCCCTGTCGCCGAACTGGCCAACCGAGGGGTTCAGCGTCACGCCGTTCGGTCCGGTCGCGCTGAGCTGGCAGCTTTTTCAGGGGGTCACCGTCTATGGCGTGCTTGCCCTGTTCGTCTATTGGCGCAACGCGGTCGGGGATTCAAAACCGGTAGAGGGGCTTTCACCCCCCTCGGGCGTGGTTCCGAGGGTCCCGAGGGTTTCGTCGACATCCCTGATGGTCCGCTGCGACAAGGAAATGGTCCCCGTGCTGATGTCGGACCTTCTCCGGATCGCCGGGGTGGACGGCTATTCCGAAATCGTCACGACCGCCCGGAGCATCCTGTCCACGACGTCCCTGTCGCGCTTCGATGAAATCCTGCCACAGGACCAGTTCGTGCGAGCCCATCGTTCGTACATCGTGCGGATCGGCGCGATTGTTCATGTCGAGCCCGCCGGAAACGCCCGTCTTCTGCTGCAAATGAGCGACGGAACGTCCATCATGACCAGCCGTGCGGGGGCACGACGGCTCCGGGAGCTCGCCGTCTAGGCCGCGGGTGTGTCGACCCATCCCGGCAGGTGTCGATTCACAGGATCTTTCTCCGGGCTCAATCACAAAGGCTAGGCTTTGCTGCCGTCGATTGAGAACCCGGAGAGCAACAGTGAAACAGATTAGCACCGTGGCGCGGATCGCGCTTGTGATCGGCAGCCTGCTGCCCCTTGGGACGATCGCTTGCGCGCCACCGCCCCCACCCGCGACCCTCGCACAACCCCCTGCCGCCGGTCGGACAGGGCTTCCGGATCAGGCCGCCGAAGCCGCGCTTGCCGGGATCGTCAAACGCCATGGCATCGTCACGGCGGGTTTCGGCGTCATTCGGGACGGGGAGCTCGTCTGGGAACACTATCTGGGAGAACAGTCCCCCGGAATCGCGGCGGGCCCCGGGACCCGCTTCAACGTCGCCTCGATCACCAAGACCGTGACAGCCGAGACGGTTCTGCGTCTGGCGGATCAGGGACGGTTGTCGCTCGACGAACCGATGGTCGCCTACTGGCTGGATCCGGACATCGCCAATGATCCGCGCCGGCTCGCCCTGACGCCACGGACAGCGCTCAACCATTCCACCGGCTTTCCGAACTGGCGCTTCTTCCTGCGCGGCGGACGGCTGGCCTTTCAGTCGGGGCCGGGGGAGCGCTACAGCTATTCCGGCGAAGGCACGGAGTATCTGGCGCGGTTCACCGAGCGAAAGCTCGGCCAGCCGTTTCCGGACCTTGTGCAGGCGGTCGTGCTCGGTCCGATCGGAATGACCCATACGAGTTCTGGTCGCCCGGCGGGGTGAGGCGGCGACGTCCATTGCCAGGCCGGTCGATGAGGCGAACCGGTTTCCCGGATACTATTGCCGGCCTGCGGAGTACGGCGGCGGATGCCGCGCCGAGGGCAGCTATGCCGCCGCTGACGACATGGTCACCACCGTTCGCGACTACGCCCTGTTCCTCAAGGCTGTGGCGGCGGCCGAGGGGTATAGCGCTGCGATGGCGGCGGACCGCGACCGCGTCCAGACCGACAAGGGCGATCAGGCCATCGTCGACTGCGCGTCACCGTCAGCCACCGCCTGTCCCGATCATCAGGGCTACGGTCTGGGCTTCAATGTCCTGAGGTTTGGTGACGCCACCGTCCTCGAGCATGGCGGCGCGGACTGGTCCGAGGTCAGCCTCGCCTATATCGGGACGCCGTCGCAGGATGGCATCATCATCTTCCTGAACGCGCCGAACGCGAGGGCGCTCGCCGCCATGCCCGAGCTGATCGCGCAGATCGATCCGGGTTCGCCGTTCCTCGGGGAGTACCAGCGGTGGCTGTCAAACGCACGACAGCCGTGATGGCGAACTGCGGAGGGGTGGAACAGCTTATGGAACCCGCCGATCGCCGCGAGAGTGGCGTGCCCAAGGCCCGATCGGATCCAGATTTCCGCTCCCGCAGCTTGTATGCTGTGAAGGAATTTATTCCGAAGCCGTGCTTGCGCACAGCGATGCCGTTCCCACGTTCATGGCCGGTCTTTGACAGGTTTGGTGGCGTCCCATCGGCGCCGGCACCGACGGATTTCGCACAATCGCGTCACCGTGACATTTGCCGGGCGCGCAGGGCGCTGAAATCGCGAAGATATTTTCCAGAGTCACCCTGAGTCACCCAATTTTAAGTCACCGTGACTCAAACGGTCGGGGAGCCGGAAAACGGTCGGGTGTGGGGCTGCGTCAACCCGGATAACCGCAGCCCCGCCCCGATCTCGCCGGGAAGCCCGGCGAGGCGGATGCAGCCCTCTAGGGGGCAAGCGTGACGACGGCGCGACAGGGCGCGCCGTCAAAGGTCAGATATAGCGCCGCAGGCTGCGGGCCAGCTCTTCCTTGCCGCCGCGCTTCATCTGCGGCTGGTAGGCGACGCGGGCGTGTTCCTGGCAATAGACGCCTTCCGAGGCGCGGCGGCCGCAGAAGCTGAACTCGGTCGAGGACGGGTCCCCGATCGGCCATTTGCACATATGGGCCCCCAGGGTCATGACCGTGGCGGTCCCGGCCATCTCGGCCACGGCCGGCAGGCTGGGGGCGGCGACGACCGGACGGGGGGCCGGCTGGGCCGCCTCGATCCGGCGCGGGGCGGAAGGCTGGGCCGGGGGCGTGGTGCGCACGCGGGCCGGGCGGAAGGTCGAGGTGCGGGCCGGTTGCGACGGGGTCGCGCGACCCGACAGGCCCAGACGGTGCACCTTGCCGATCACGGCATTGCGGGTGACGCCGCCGCCCAGCTGTTTGGCGATCTGGGAGGCCGACTGGCCTTCCAGCCACAGCTTCTTCAGCGCGCCGACGCGGTCTTCAGTCCAGCCAGCCGTCATGCCACCCTCCGGGTACGGTTTGATTCAAGATGTGGCGCCTGAAGGCCCTCCCGGGTTCCCTTCGCCACAACTAATCGTAAACGAGACCTTAACGGACGCAAGATGTGCGAATCAGTCGTCCACAGAAACCCACATCTTGAATCGTTGTTCTGCGGAGGCGGAAGCCGGGCGGTTCGGAACAGGCGGTGCCCAGCCGGTGTTGCTAGTCCATGTCCGCAGATGTCCCCCCGGCCCCGATCCCGATGCGCAAGCCGCTGACCCCGCGCGCCGGTGACGGCTGCGTGAACGTGGTTGATCCCCCTGAAGTCGCCATGGTGCTGACCCCCGACGCCGCCGAGATCTCGGGCCTGCGGCTGATCGCCGAGGCCGATGCTGCCCGCCGCAAGGTCAATCCGGGCCTCTAGGCCTTGCGTCGACGGGCCTCCGGCCGCATCTGGGCCGCATGACCGACCTCGCCTCGACCCGGCCCTCCGGCCTGCCCACCCCGCGCCATTACGCCGGGATCAACTGGATCGGGGTCCAGACCCTGTATTTCCGCGAGGTGCGGCGGTTCTGGAAGGTGGGAGCCCAGACGGTCGCCGCCCCGGTGGTGACCACCCTTCTCTACATGCTGGTGTTCGTGGTCGCCCTGCAGGGCGCGCGGCCGCCGCTGCACGGCACGCCCTTCGCCGAGTTCGTCGCCCCCGGCCTGATCATGATGGCGATGCTGAACAACGCCTTCGCCAATGCCTCGTCCAGCCTGATCCAGGCCAAGATCATGGGCACCTCGACCGACTTCCTGACCCCGCCGCTCAGCCCGCTGGAGCTGACCATCGGCTTTGCGCTGGGAGCCGCGACCCGCGGGCTGGCCGTCGGCCTGGTGACGGCCGTTTGCGTCCTGCCCTTCGCCCGCCTCGGCGTCGCCAACATCGCCGCCATCCTCTGGTTCGGCCTGATCGCCTCCCTGCTGATGGGGATGGTCGGGGTGCTGGCGGGGCTCTGGTCCGAGAAGTTCGACCACCTGTCGGCGGTCCAGAACTTCGTGGTCATGCCCATGACCTTCCTGTCGGGCACCTTCTATCTGGTCGAGAACCTGCCCGAGCCCTTCGCCACCATTAGCCACTGGAACCCGTTCTTCTATCTGATCGACGGCTTCCGCTATGGTTTCATCGGCCACGCCGAGGGCAACCTCATGGTCGGCGTCGTGATGAGCGCCGCCCTGACCGTCGTGATGGCCGTCGCCTGCTGGCTGGTCTTCAAGTCCGGTTGGCGGCTGAAGAGCTGAGCGAGGGATTGGGGATTAGGGATCAGGAATAGGGCGTGAGTGCAGGCCCGGTTCTGCCGCTTCGGCAGTCTGGCCAATCCCTAATCCCTAATCCCTCCTGCCTCACCCGGTGTTGACTCACCCCCGCCCCCGTCCGACAACCGTGTTTCTGAAAGTCCCGTCGCACCCGCGCCGGGGCTTCGTTTCTTTTGGAGGTCTGTCCGTGTCCGGTCATTTGATGGGTGTCTACAATCGCGCGCCGCTGGAAGTGGAACGCGGGCGAGGCGCGCGTCTGTGGGCCACGGACGGGACCGAATATCTGGACTGCGTCCAGGGCATCTCGACCAACGGCCTCGGCCACGCTCACCCCGTGCTGGTGGACGCCGTGAAGGCCCAGGCCGAAAAGCTGTGGCACGTCTCCAACATCTTCCGCATCCCGGACCAGGAGGCCCTGGCCGACCGGCTGACCGAGACCAGCTTCGCCGACGTGGTCTTCTTCACCAACTCGGGCACCGAGGCGGTCGAATGCGCGCTCAAGACGGCCCGCAAATATCACGCCGCCAACGGGAGCCCGGAGCGGATCGACATCTACGGCTTCGACGGCGCCTTCCACGGTCGCACCTACGGGGCCATCAACGCCGCTGCCAACCCGAACTACACCGAGGGCTTCGGGCCGAAGATGCAGGGCTTCCACCAGCTGAAGTGGGGCGACCACGAGGCGCTGAAGGCCGCGATCGCCGAGCCGAACTGCGCCGCCATCATCGTCGAGCCGGTGCAGGGGGAGGGCGGCTGCCGCGCCATGCCCGACGTCTGCCTGCGCGGCCTGCGCGAACTGTGCGACCAGCACGGCGTCCTGATCATCTTCGACGAGGTCCAGTGCGGCATGGGCCGGTCCGGCAAGCTGTGGGCGCATGAATGGGCCGACATGTCCCCCGACATCATGGCCATCGCCAAGGCGCTGGGCGGTGGCTTCCCGATCGGGGCCTGTCTGGCCACGACCGAGGCGGCGAAAGGCATGACCGTCGGGGCCCATGGCTCGACCTTCGGCGGCAACCCCCTGGCCATGGCCGTCGGTCTGGCGGCCTTCAACACCATCAACACCCCCGAGGTGCTGGGCAACGTCAACGAGATCGCCGGCTATCTGAAGCAGCAGCTGCACGGGCTGAAGGAGCGCTTCCCCGACATCATCGAGGACGTGCGCGGCAAGGGCCTGCTGATCGGGCTGAAGCTGGTGCCCAACAATCGCGAGTTCATGGGCTGGGCCCGTGAGGGCCAGCATCTGCTGATCGCCGGCGGCGGCGACAACTGTGTGCGTCTGCTCCCGCCCCTCAACCTGACCCTCGACGAGGCCCGCGAAGCGATCGAGAAGCTG
The DNA here is from genome assembly GCF_044598075.1 of Brevundimonas sp. R86498. GTDB lineage: Bacteria > Pseudomonadota > Alphaproteobacteria > Caulobacterales > Caulobacteraceae > Brevundimonas. Next base: position 1,126,554 of record NZ_CP139004.1, read on the forward strand.
GAGCGGACCTGCGAGGCCGCGCGGGACAAGATGAAGGCCGCGGCCTGATGGTCCGCCACTTCCTCGACATCCACCGGCTGGAGCCCGCCGACCTGCGGTCCATCCTCGACGATGCCCATGCCCGCAAGGCCGCCCGCAAGGGCTGGCCCCAGGGCCGGGCCGACACCGACGCGCCCGCGCGCGACCGCGTGCTGGCCATGATCTTCGAGAAGAACTCGACCCGCACCCGGTTCAGCTTCGACGCCGCCATCCGCCAGCTGGGCGGGGCCGCGATCATCGCCAATGCCGGTGACATGCAACTGGGCCGGGGCGAGCCGGTCGAGGACACCGCCCGGGTTCTGTCGCGTATGGTCGACGCCGTGATGATCCGCGCCAACAGCCATGAGGATGTCGAGCGCTTCGCCCAGGCCTCGACCGTGCCTGTGATCAACGGTCTCACCGACCGCTCGCACCCGTGCCAGATCCTCGCGGACATCGTGACGATCGAGGAACAGCTGGGTCCGATCGCGGGCAAGACGCTGGCCTGGATCGGCGACGGCAACAACGTCTGCCACAGCTTCATCCACGCGGCCCCGCTGCTGGGCTTCCACCTGAACGTCGCCTGCCCGGCGGACTATCATCCCGACCTGCGTGATCTGGCGCGGGGCGGCCATGCCGTGACCCTGACCAGCGACCCGCGCGACGCCGTGCGGGGGGCCGAGGTGGTCATCACCGACACCTGGGTCTCGATGGGCGACAGCGACTACGAGGCCCGGCTGGCGGCCTTCGAACACTATTCCGTCGATCAGGCCCTGATGGACCTCGCGGACCCGGCCGCCATCTTCCTCCACTGCCTCCCCGCCCACCGGGGCGAGGAGGTGACGGACGCGGTCATAGACGGGCCGCGCTCGGTGGTCTGGGACGAGGCCGAAAACCGCATCCACGCCCAGAAGGCGGTCCTCGCCTGGTGTTTCGCCGACGCGTGAGAACTAGAGGTCGCGCGGGGGCGGCGGCGCGGTTGGGGCCGGGGGCACATCCGAGCGTTGCTCATCGCGCCTGAGCCGGCTCTGGAGCCAGCCGCCCAGCGCGCCGTTGCGCCCTGCGGTGACCACCAGATAGCCCACCACCAGACCGATCAGCACGCCCAGCACGCCGTCAAACAGGATCGCGAGCACCACCGCCGCCCCGATCAGGATTCCCCAGTCGAGCAGGCCGAACGAGCGCAGTTGCGCCTTGATCGCTTCCATCCCGGTCAGTCCAGATTGACGTCGGCGACGCCACCGACGTTCGGCGTGGTCTTTGTCAGGTTGGCCTTGGCGATCTCGAAGAAGAAGCCCGTGGCCCCCTTCTTTGACACCCAGACCCGTCCGTCATCGCCGTCGAAGCGGATCAGGGTCAGATGCGGGTCATCCTTGCCGTCCGGATACCAGGCCGCGACGATCGGGTTCCAGTGCTTGTCGATCACCGCCTGGTCGCGCTGCAGGGTCATCGACCCGTGAAAACAGGCCCAGACCTCCTGATCCTTCGACCCGTATGTGAACATGCCGCTCTGGCCCCCGCCCGCGATATCGCGGGCCAGGTCGGTGTCGTCGCGGGTGAAGAACCAGATCGTCCCGGTCTCTTCCTCGCGATATCCCGTCATGGGCTGGGAATGATAGCCGGGCCGGTCGATCCCCAGCATGCCGGTGTTGGAGCTCTTCAGATGCTTCCAGAATTCGTGTTCAGCGTCGGCAGCGGTGAGGGTTTCGTCGGCCATGTATCCGGCTCCTTGCGATTGCGGTCGGCGGGAATAACCGTCCAGCCGCACGGCCGTTCCGTCAGGCCCTCGGCGTCACCCCCAGCAAGGCGCCCAGATGGATCAGCAGCAGGAAGCCCAGCGCTCCGGCCAGCAGCATGATGAACCGCCACGGGATCAGCCGTGGCCGCAGGAAGTCGCTGGGGCGGGCGCCCCGCCAGCCGGCTGCCAGGCCGACCGCAAGGGTCGCGGCCAGAAGGATGAGGGTCAGGGACATCGACATCCCCGCGATGTGGCGGGCGACCTGCGCGGGCGCAAGCAAACCTTTCCGGGATCTTAATCTTAAGACCGCGTTAACCGTGTTGGCCCGACAGAAAGTCCACTCAAGGTCGCTGTCCACAGGAGAATGGGCAGCCGTCAAGATGTTGGGGTTAACCACACGTTTACACCCCGAATATGGGCGATTAGCGTGACGCGTATGGGTCGGGAGCCGAATCAGTGAGCGCAGCCGCGGCGCCTTGGAGCGTGAAGGGGATCGACCCCAAGGCGCGTGAGGTGGCCAAGGACCTTGCGCGACGCTCGGGCATGACCCTGGGCGAGTGGCTCAACACCATGATCATGGACGACGGAGACGACGACGATGTCGTCCAGCCCCTGCCGCGCCGTCCCCATGCCTCCGAGGCCTTCGACCGTCGCGGCCGCTCGCGCCGTCTCGACGACGTCTATGATACGGACCCGCGCGGTCTGGCGCGGGACGGGGACACCCTCCAGCGGGTGGCCGCTTCGGTGGATGCCATCGCGGCCCGTCTGGAGGCGGCGGAGCGCCGCTCGACCCTCGCCATCCAGGGGGTGGACCAGGCCGTGTCCGGCCTCGTTCGCCGGATGGAGGCCCAGGACCAGCAGGCTGGCCAGTATGGCCGCCGTATCGACGACATCTCCGAGGAGCTCAAGGAGGGTCACAAGCGGCTCCGCCGGTTCGAGCAGGATGCCGGTCCCCGCACGGCCGAGGCCATCGGCAAGGTTGAACAGGCCGTCGGTGGTCTGGCCGGCCGCCTCTACGACATTGAGGAACGCCAGCGTTCGGGGCTCAATGAGCTGAGGCAACGCCTCGACGGGGTCGAGAGCGCCGACGTTCTCGGCAAGACCGAAACGGCCGTCGCCGCCCTGACCAGCCGGCTCTATGATCTGGAAGAGCGCAGCCGCGCCCACAGTCAGACCCTGCTGCACCGGCTGGACGCGGTCGAGAAGAGCGCCGGAGCCGGTCCGGGCAAGGACGTCCTGGTCGAGGTCGGCCGTCGGCTGGACGCGGCCCAGGGCCAGACGACCGAGGCGCTCCGCAATCTTGAGCGGGCCTTCGCCGGTCTGGACCAGCGCCTGAGGGCGACCGAGAGCCAGTCCGATCCTGCAAGCGCGCGGGAAGCGGACCGGTTCGAGAAACTGGCGGAAACCCTGTCGCGCCAGATGGATGCCAACCGCACCGAGATGATGCGCCGGCTGGAAACCGCCGAGAGCGAAGGCCGGATGGTCCGCATCGAGACGGCGGTCCAGGCGCTCGGCGAACAGGCCCGGGCCGCTGAACAGCGCGCGGCCCAGGGGATCGACGCCATGGGGCGCGAGGTGCTCCGCATCGCCCAGAACCTCGACACCCGGGTCGACCGGATCGAGAGCGCGGGCGACGCCCGGCTGGACAAGCTGCAGCAGACGCTGACGGCCACCCTGTCCGACAAGGTCGATCGCGACATGAGCCGGTTCGGCCAGGCGATCGAGCACCGCCTGACGCGCGCCGATGACCAGCATGCGCTGGCGATCGAGAAGCTGGGTGTCGAGATCACCCGCATCTCGGACCGTCTCGCCGACCGGATCGCCCAGTCCGAGCGCAAGTCCGCCCAGGCGCTCGATGACATCAGCCGTCGGATGGGCGAGGGGTCCGAACGCATCGAGCAGCGCTACGATCGCGCCTCCGGCGAACTGGCCGAACGGATGCGCCTGTCCGAGGAGCGGACCGCCAAACTGCTGGCCGAGGCGCGCGACACGCTGGAACAGCGTCTGGCCGAGTCGCCCCCGCCGCCTCCGGCCCGGTCCTCCGATGAGGCGGAATTCGCCCAGCCCGACTGGCGGGCGTCCGCCTTTCCCGTCGATGCCGACCCGTCGAAGGGGCCCGGCGACGAATGGTCGATTGATTCCCTTTCGGCGGACATCGACCCGTTCCCGGAAGCGCCCCAGGCCCCGGCTTCCGAAACGATGGCCGCGGATCTCGCCGACAGCCCTGACCCTGTCGAGGTCGAGCCGCCCGTCCGCGACACGGTCGCGGCCGCCCGGTTCGGCACGGCCTCGACCGTCTTCAAGGGTTTTGGCGGAGCCGACGTCAGCGACGCGCTTGAAGCCCTCGCGGACGCGGATGCCGCTCCCAACGGGGCCCGCGCGGAGGCTCCGCTGTCCGGATCGCTGGTCGCCGACGCGGGCGAGGAGTTCTCGGCGGAAACGGAGTTTGTCGACGCCCGCCGGCTGCGCGCCGGGGCGGGAACGGCGACCATCGGTGGACAGCCGTCGTCCACGCGCAACGCCATCGAGGCCGCCCGGGTCGCCATGAACAGCGCGCCGGTCGAGGCACCGCGTGTCGCCTTCGGACTCGGCGGCCTGAAGAAGGGCGGCAAGTCCCGCCTGCAGGAGCGGCTGGACAAACAGGCGTCCCGCGAGACCGGCACCGTCAAGAAGGCTTTCCTCGCCTCGGTGACCGGCATGGCCGTGATTGGCGGTCTCTATGCGACCGGGCGACTGACCGGCTACGATGTTCTGGACATCGGGCGTCTGCTGGGAACCACCGGCGGCGAGTCTGATGCCATGCCGATCGCTGCGCTCGCGCTCAGCCCGACAGACGCGCCGCTCGAGGCCGCGCCGGCCGATGCCACCGAAGCGGAAACTCTGTTTGCCCAGGCGATCGAGCAGCTGGATCGCGGCGAGGCGGCGGGGGTCGACACCCTGACCCGCGCGGCGAACCTCGGCGAGCCCCAGGCCCAGCTCAAACTCGCCGGTCTCTACCAGACCGGAGAAAACGGGGTCACCGTCGATGCGCAGGAGAGCCGGCTCTGGGCGCGCCGCGCCGCCGAGGGCGGCGATCCCCGTGGCATGCACGCTTTTGGCATGTATCTGTTCGACGGCGTCGGGGGCGGGCGCAATCGGCGCGAGGCGCTCGACTGGTTGAAGAAGGCGGCCGATCGCGGACTTATCGACAGCCAGTACAATGTCGCGCGAATCTATGAGAATGGCGACGAGGGCATCGCCCCGGATCCGACCCAGGCCTACCGCTGGTATCTCATTGCGGCCCGGGCCGGCGATGCACAGGCCCAGGCCGCGGTGGATCGCCTCGCCCCCACCGTTCCGGCTGCCTCGCGCCAGACCGCCCGGGCCCAGGCAGAGGCCTTCGCTCTGGAGCCGCTCGCCTGACACCTGATCCGGGTAGCCCTTTCCGGGCCGTCCGGCTAACACACCCACAGGCGCCGCAAGGCGTCCAGCGTAACCTCCCAGCCGAAGGCCGGCCCTTTGGAGATCTATCTGCCGATCGCCGAGGTTTCGGTGAACTGGCCGCTCCTGGTCATGCTGGGCGCGCTGGTCGGATTCGTGTCCGGCCTGTTCGGGATCGGCGGCGGCTTCCTGATGGCCCCGGTGCTTATTTTCCTTGGAATTCCCCCGACGGTGGCCGTCGCCAGCCAGGCCAGCCACGTCGTCGCCTCCTCCACCTCGGGTGTGATCCGCTACTCGGGGCAGGGGGCCGTTGATTTCCGCATGGGCGGGATCATGGCGATCGGCGGGGCCATGGGGGCGATCGGCGGCGTGGAGCTGTTCCGCTATCTGCGGTTGCTGGGCCAGGCCGATCTGGTCGTGGCCCTGTCCTATCTGATCTTCCTGGGCGCCATCGGCCTGCTGATGCTGTACGAGAGCCTGACCGAGATCCTCCGCCGCCGTCGCGGCGAGATCGCCCCCCGCAAGGAGCGGCGCCGGCCGCTGTGGCTGTATGGCCTGCCGTGGAAGGTGCGGTTCCCCAAGTCCGGCCTCTACATCAGTGCCATTCCGCCTCTGGGCCTGGGGGTGGGGGCCGGCGTGCTGTCGGCCATCATGGGGGTGGGCGGCGGCTTTATTCTCGTTCCCGCCATGCTCTATGCCTTGCGCATGAAGGCTGGGGTCGTCGTCGGGACCAGCCTTTTCCAGATCATCATCACCACGGCGATCACCACCATTCTTCAGGCCGGGCGCAACCAGACGGTCGATATTGTGCTGTCGACCCTGCTCCTGCTCGGCGGTGTTGTCGGTGCCCAGCTCGGGGCCCGCTATGCCGGCAAGTTCCGCGCGGAGGAGCTGCGTGCGGCCCTCGGCCTGCTGATCCTGTTCGTCGGGATCCAGATGGGGCTGGAGCTGTTTGTGCGCCCCTCGGACATCTTCCTGCTGGCCCCCGGGATTTCGGACGGATGATCCAGGCCCTCCCTCCCCCCCGCCCGCTGCGACGGCCCCGGCCCCGGAAATGTCCGTGGGCACCGTCACCGGTTTGCGCGTGGCCGCCGCCCTCACCGATGCCCGGGTCGAGGTCGATTCCAGCTTCCGCGGCGCGAGCATTGTTCTGTACGGAGCCGTGTTCAACCCGACGACCGATCCGACCGACGTCGTGGTGGTGGTTCGCGGTCCCGACGCCCCGGTGCGTCTGGTGAAGAAGACGCGGAACCTTGGTGTGTGGCTGAATAGCCGTCCCGTCCTGTTCGAGGGCGCGCCGGGCTTCTACATGACCGCCTCGACCCGGCCGCTTCCGGATATCGCCGGGTTCGGGCAATTGCGCCGTCTCGGAGTCGGCGTCGATCACCTGCGCATCGACGCCCCGGAAGAGAGCCGGACCGTGACCCGCTACGGCGTGCGCGACGTCGTCATCAGCCGTCTGGGCGAGGACTATCTGGACTGGCGCCGCGCCGTCATCCGGCTGCGGGAAGCGGCCCAGCTCTATGACACCGATCCGGACGGCGTCAGCTTCGTCGACCGGGGCCTGTTCCGGGCTCAGGTCGAGCTCCCGGCCACGGCCCCGACCGGTGAGTACCACGCCGAGGTCTGGCTGTTCCGCGACGGCGAACCCGCCGGGGTGTCCAACCTGACCCTCACGGTTGAGAAGGTCGGTTTCGAGCGCGAGGTCTACGAACTGGCCCATCGCCGCCCCTGGACCTATGGCCTGTTCTGCGTCCTGCTGGCGGCCGGGATGGGCTATCTCGCCAGCCGCATCTTCAGGAGGAGCTGATGGAGCGGGCGAAAGCGACGGCCTGGGCCCTGGCGCTGGCCGGCCTGATCCCCTTCGCCGGCTGCGCGCTTATGGCTGTTCTGGGCGCGATCCCCGGCTTCGACTGGACGGGGGCCCTGATGGCCTATGCGGCGGTGATCCTGTCGTTTCTGGGTGGGGCGCGATGGGGTGGCGAACTGGCAGGGCAGAACCCCTCTCCTGCCCGGCTGATCCTCAGCAACCTGCCGGCCATCGTGGCCTGGCTGGCGCTGGTGAGCGTCGCGGCTCCGGCCGCCCTGCGGCTCGGGGTGCTGGCGGCGGGACTGGCCCTCGTCTGGCTTTGGGACCGCGGCCCTTCCACGCCCTGGTACCGGGCACTGCGCACCACCGCCACGGTCGGAGCCGTCCTGTCTCTCGGCCTTGCGGCCCTGGCCGGGACCTAGACCAGATCCGCCCAGGCCAGGGCATGGACCCGGTCCTTGCCGAGGGCTGCGGCCATCGGCGGCTCGGTAAACAGCCCGGCGATGGCGGGGTCCCGCACATTCAGACCGCCCGTGAAGGCCCCGAAGGCGGGCAGGATCAGCCGCCGGCCATCGGTGACGAAACAGGGCCGTCGGACCCGCCGCGCATGGGCCACCACGCAGGCAGAGGGATGAAGGTGTCCGGCGACCTCACCTGCGGGCCCGTCCGGCATCGGCTCGTGGGTCAGGAACAGCGCGCCCAGGGCCATGTCGCCGACCACCCGGCCGGGCAGGCGGGCCACGGCCGTCGCGTCGGCCTGGACCAAAGCCTCGCGGTCGTGGTTGCCCTCCAGCCAGACCCAATCGCGGCTGTCGGCCAGCCGGTCCAGACGGTCCCGGTCGTCCTCTGCCATCCGCCCGATCGAGCGGCTGTCGTGGAAACTGTCGCCCAGCAACACGACCCGCGCCGGGGCCAGGTCAGCGATCTCGGCCTCCAGTTTCGCCAGCGTCGCCCGGCTGTCATACGGCGGCAGCATCTGTCCCCGCGCAGCAAAGGCCGAGCCCTTCTCCAGATGGAGATCGGCCGCCACCAGCGTGCCGTGGGCCGGCAGCCACAGTGCCCCGGAACAGCGCAGCACGGCGCGCTCGCCCATCACCCGCACCGACAGCGAACCGCACGGTCGCCGAGCCGGCGTCAGGGTCTCCCTCAGCGCCGCGTTCATGCCGCCCCCTGCAGTTCGGGCGGTGCGTCTTCCATCACCTCGTCGATCAGATCCTGCGCCGAGGCTTCCAGGATCATGTCGGCGGCATCGCCCCCGACCCTTTCGCGCCCGATCATGACCAGCACCGGCACGCAGAAGGGCGAGGCCCGCTCCAGCGGCGCATGGCGGATATGGCCGGCGATCCGGGTCAGCAACTGGCCCAGCCGCGCCACGTCCAGCAGGCCCGACGCCGCATCGGACCGCGCCGTGCGCAGCAGCAGATGGTCGGGCTGGTGGCGGCGGAGCACGTCGTAGATCAGGTCCGTGGAAAAGGTCACCTGACGCCCCGTCTTCTCGGCCCCCGGCTGTCGCCGCTCGATCAAGCCGGAAACGAGGGCGCAATTGCGGAAGGTGCGCTTCATCATGAAGCTCTCCTCCAGCCAGGCCTCCAGATCGTCACCCAGCATGTCCGGCTGGAACAGGGCGTCCCAGTCCAGCCCCTCCATCGGCTTGATCGACCAGATGGCGAACGAATAGTCGGTGACCACAAACCCCAGCGGCCCGACGCCCAGCCGGTCCAGCCGCCGCGTCAGCAGCATGCACAGGGTCGAATGGGCCAGCCGCCCCTCGAACGGATAGGCCACCATGAAATGGCGGCTGCCGCGCGGAAAGGTCTCGACCAGCAGGCTGTCGGCGTCGGGGATCATCGACCGTTCGGCCTGCAGCTCCAGCCATTCCTGCACGTCGACCGGCAGGACCCGCCAGTGGTCGCGGTCCTGGATCATGGCCCGGACCCGCGCCGCCAGCGAGGTCCCCAGCGGAAACTGCGCCCCGCCCCAGGACGGAATCTTCGGGTCCCTGTCCGTGGCGTGGGTCACCAGGGCGTCCATGCCGTTGATCCCCTGAAACGCCCAGACCTGACCGGCGAAGACGAAGGTGTCGCCGGGCGTCAGCTGTTCGAAATACCACTCCTCGGCCTCGCCGACCTTGCGCCCGCCGATCAGTTGTTTGGACGCGCCCCCGCGGCGCGAGGCCACCTTCACGTTCAGCGTCCCCGCCGCCACGATGGCCCCGACGTTCATCCGGTGCCGCTGGGCCACCAGTTGATTGCGCACCGTCCAGCGACCCTCCGGCGTCCGCACGATCCGCGCGAACCGGTCATAGGTGCGGAGCGCATATCCGCCGGTGGCGACGAAATCGACCACCTCCTCGAACGCCTCGTAGCTCAGGGCGCGATAGGGGGCGCAGCCGGTGACCTCGGCATGCAGGGCGTCGAGATCGAACGGCTCGGAACAGGCCACGCCCATGATGTGCTGGGCCAGGGTGTCCAGTGTGCCGATGTGGTGCGGTTCCCAGTCGAAGGCGTTGTCGGCCACCGCCTCCTTCGCGGCCTGGCATTCCAGCAGCTCGAACCGGCTGGCGGGGACCATCAGGGCGCGAGACGGCTCGTCGAGCCGGTGGTTGGCCCGCCCGATGCGCTGAACGAGCCGGCTCGAGCCCTTCGGTGCCGCCATCTGGATGACCAGATCGACGTCGCCCCAGTCGATGCCCAGATCCAGAGTCGAGGTGCAGACCACGGCCCTGAGCTCGCCCCGCGCCATCGCCGCCTCGACCTTGCGCCGCTGCTCGGCCGCCAGCGAGCCGTGGTGCAGGCCGATCGGCAGATTGTCCTCATTGATGGCCCACAGCTGCTGGAACACGAACTCGCACTGCCAGCGGGTGTTGACGAAGATCAGCGACAGGCCGGCCCGCTGGATCGCCGCATAGACCTCCGGGATCGCATGCTGCCCCGTGTGCCCGGCCCACGGCACCCGCCCCTCGGACACCAGCACGTCGATGACCGGCACCGCCCCGGGGTCGCCCTTCACAATCACAATCCGTTCTCGTGCAAGGGGAGAAGGATCGTGGGGCTGAAGCCACTCCGCGATCAGCTGCGGATCATCGATGGTCGCCGACAGCGCCACCCGTCTCAGCCCCGGCGAAAAGCTCTGCAGCCGGGCGAGGCCGAGGTTCAGCAGGTCGCCCCGCTTGCCGGACCAGATGGCGTGCACCTCGTCCAGCACGATGCATTTCAGGTCGGCGAACCAGGCCCGCGCCCCGCCCCAGGCGCAGAACAGGGCCAGCTGTTCCGGCGTGGTCAGCAGGATGTCCGGCGGATTGTCCCGCTGGCGCTGCTTCTTGGACTGCTTCGTATCCCCGGTGCGGCTCTCGACATGGATGTTCAGCCCGATCTCGCGGATCGGCGTCATCAGATTGCGCTCGACGTCTGTGGTCAGGGCCTTCAGCGGCGAGACATAGAGCGTATGGATGCCACTGCCCGGCCCGAACTCCGGCCGCGGTCCCCGTTCCGCCAGATCGATCAGACTGGGCAGGAACCCCGCCAGCGTCTTGCCGCCCCCCGTCGGCGCGACCAGCAGGGCGTGCGATCCGGCCTGCGCCGCCGCGATCATCTCCAGCTGATGCCGCCGGGGGCTCCAGCCGCGCGCGGCGAACCAGTCGGCGAACAGCGGGGGGAGGGCAGTCACTCCGCCGGTTGTTCGAACTGGCATGTTTCGCCCTCGCTCCAACGACCCCCGGAATCGAGGCAAGCGTCCTGCGCAACCAAGTCGCTGTTTCGCACCCACCAATCGAGAAGCAGCGCAGCCGCCGCGATCATGCCCGCCACAATCAGAAAGATTCTGAGTTTTTTTGACGAAGGCCGAGATGCCGGTGTCGGGTCCATGGATGACAAATAGATCGGGCCGCCCATGGCCGCCAGATGTTCTCGTTCCGTTTCGACGATTGAATGGCTATCTATCGACTGTGTCCGACGAATCCGTCCTCTCCAACCGCAGCCTCAGCGGCACCGAGCCGTGGCTCGCCCTGCCGCCTGCCCTGGCTGTCCCGCCCGGTGCGGGGGCGATCTGCGACGACGAGGGCGCGCGCAAGATCGGGCGCGGCGCGGCCGAAGGCGTGTTCCTCGGCGGACCGGTGCTGGTGGCCCACGCCAGCCTGACGGCCCGGCGGCTGGGCCTGTCGGCCCCGCCCCGCTCGCCCGACCTGCTGGACGTTCTGGAGCTGTGGGCCTTCGTCCGGCCCGCGACCTTCTGCGCTCCGTCGCCAAGCGGCCTGGCGCTGGCGCTGGGCATGGCCGAGCCGAAGGGAGCCGAGGCCCAGGCCGCCGCCCTGCGCGACGCCGCCGCCGCCCTGCTGAAGGAACTCGCCGACCCCGCCTATCCACATCGCGAGGACGCCTTCACCCTCGCCGAGACGCTCGGCCGGGCGGGCTGGTCCTGGGCCTGGCGGGTGTCCGGCGCGCTTCAGGCCGGCCCGCTCCGGGCCCGCCAGCACCGCGGCTCGGGCCTCGACGCCTGGTCGCGCCTGCCGGAATGGGAGGACGAGGCCCCGCGCGGCGAGGCCGGCTCGGCCCCGGTCGATTCCGAATCCGCCCGAATCCGGCTGGAGAAGCTGCTCCAGGCCTCGGGTCTGGACGAGACCCGTCCAACCCAGTCCGACTACGCCGCCGAGGCCGCCTATGCCTTCTCCCCCCGCAACGAGGAGGGCCGCCCCCGCATGCTGCTGGCCGAGGCGGGCACCGGCACCGGCAAGACGCTCGGCTATCTGGCCCCCGCCTCCCTGTGGGCCGAGCGCAACCAGGGGGCCGCCTGGGTCTCCACCTACACCCGCGCCCTCCAGCGCCAGATCGACCGCGAAAGCGCAGCCCTCTGGCCGGATCCGGTTGAGCGCAAGCGCAAGACCGTGGTCCGCAAGGGCCGCGAGAACTACCTCTGCCTGCTGAACCTTCAGGACATGGTCCAGGCGGCCCAGCTGGGCAATGGCGACCTCATCGGTCTCGCCCTGACCAGCCGTTGGGCGATGCACTCCAGAGACGGCGACATGACCGGCGGCGACTTCCCCGGCTGGCTGCCCGGTCTGTTCGCGACGCCGCCGAGCCAGCAGGCCAGCGCCGGCAATCTGGTCGACCGGCGCGGGGAATGCGTCCACGCCGCCTGCCCCCACTACCGCACCTGTTTCGTCGAGAAGACCATCCGCGCCAGCCGCCGGGCCGATCTGGTCGTCGCCAACCATGCGCTCGTCATGACCCAGGCCGCCTTCGACGGGGCCCGCTCGGCGCGCGGCCTGAAACAGGACGGCGAGACCGCGGCCCTGAAGCGCATCGTCTTCGACGAGGGCCACCATCTGTTCGACGCCGCCGACAGCGCCTTCTCCGCCTGTCTGTCGGGCCAGGAGGCGGCCGAGCTGCGCCGCTGGATCCGGGGGCCGGAGGGGCGCGGCCGGCGCGGGCGTGGTCTGGAACAGAGGCTGGGCGACCTGTGCGCCGACAACGAGGCGGCCGCGAAGGCGCTTCAGGACGCCATCCGCGCCGCCGCCGCCCTGCCCGGCGAGGGCATCTCCGGCCGCATTGCCCCGCCGTCGGGGGAGGTCAATCCGGTCGGCCCGATCGAACAGTTCCTGATGGCGGCCCTGGAACAGATCCGCGCCCGCACCTCCGAGGCCGCCTCGTCCGGGTCGTCGGAATTCGGCACCGAATGCGGCGTCCGCCCGGCGACCGAACCCCTGCTGGAGACGGCGCGCAATGCCGCCCAGGCCCTCGCCGCTGTCGAGGCCCCGCTTCTGGCCCTCGCCCGGCATCTGGAGGACATCCTCGACGACGAGGCGGCCGAGCTGGATGGGTCGGCCCGGGCCCGGATCGAGGGGGCGCTGCGAGGGCTGGACCGGCGCGCCCGCATGACGCTGCCGGGCTGGCGCTCCATGCTGGCCGCGCTGCAGGACGGCGGGGCCGAGCCCGACCCCGACTTCGTCGACTGGCTGTCGGTCGAGACCGCCTTCGGCCGCATCCACGACGTGGCCCTGCGCCGCCACTGGATCGACCCGACCGTGCCGCTGGAGGCCGCCGTGATCCTGCCCGCCCACGGCGTGCTGGTGACCTCGGCCACCCTGTCGGACCCGATCGCGGAGGCGAGCGGCGGCGACCTGTTCGGCATGGCCCGGATGCGCACCGGGGCCGCCCGCCTGATCGAGCCCGCCCGCACCCTGAAGGTCGAGAGCCCGTTCGACTATGCCTCGAACAGCCGGGTCATCGTCGTCAATGATGTGGGCAAGGACGATCCGCGCCAGACCGCGGCGGCGATGCGCGAACTGTTCCTCGCCGCCGGGGGCGGGGGGCTGGGCCTGTTCACCGCCATCCGCCGGCTGAAGGCGGTCTATGAGCGGCTGGGGCCGGCTCTCGCCAAGGCCCAGATCCCCCTCTACGCCCAGCATGTCGATCCGCTGGAGGTGGGGGCCCTCGTCGACATCTTCCGCGCCGAACAGGACAGCTGCCTCTTGGGCACCGATGCGGTCCGGGACGGCGTTGATGTGCCCGGGCGCTCGCTTCGCCTGCTCGCCTTCGATCGCGTGCCCTGGCCGCGCCCCGACCTGCTGCACAAGGCCCGGCGCGAGAAGTTTGGCGCGAAAGGCTACGACGATGCCCTGGCCCGCGCCCGCATCGCCCAGGCCTTCGGCCGCCTGATTCGCCGCGGGGATGACCGGGGTGTCTTCGTTATGCTGGACGCCGCCACGCCGACCCGCCTGTTCGCCGCCCTGCCGCCGGGGACCGAGGTCCAGCGCATGTCTCTGGTCGAGGCGATCGAGCTGACGCGCGGCTTTCTGGGGTGACAAGGTCCGGCTGGAAGCGTGGATTGGTCCCGGTTCGGGCGGGGGACGTCGGTGGACCCGCAGGGGCCCACCGACGCGTCGAAGGGGTCAGGGCGTCTCGGTGATGCCCAGAACAGCGCGGGCTGTGCTTCCCCGGCTGTAGGTCCCGATCCAGATGTCATAGACGCCGCTGGCCGGATTGCGGAAAACGACCTGCGCATCGCCGTCGCCGAAGCTGTCGTCATCGCAGGACCAGTTGCCGTTCGGGTCATTGACGATCAGGGTCGTATCGGCTTCCGAAACGGTCCGGAACGCCAGGGGCAAAGACCCGGCAGTGTAGGTCACGCGAAAGTCCGGGGCATCGGAGATCCAGCCGGTGCAGGTGCCGGGGAGACCATTACCATCCTCGCTTCCTCCCGCCACGACGGAGACCGTATACGGGTCCGGCGAAAAGCCGGCGCGCAGCTGGACCTGCCCCGAGTTCGGGTTGAGGCTGGCGTTCTGGGCATTCGCGGCCCCGGCAAGGACGGTCGCCGCCACAAGCGTGGCCGACAGAATCGATTGATTTTTCATGTGGACTCCCATTGCGCCTCGCCCTCCGCGAACCGCGTTGGGCGATATCGCCGAATTGGATCGGCGAGGCAACGGGCCGCCCCGGACCGGAGCGACGTGGATCAGCCTCGCGCGCGGCAAGCCGACAATGGGCTGTCCGCCGCCGTCACAGGGACCGCCGTGGATGGCTTGTCGTGGCGCTGGCCTGGCCCCATATCTCCGTACCACGCAAGGCCGGGCACCGTCGGTGTGATCCGGACGATCCGGACAGTGATTTCAGTCCGCCCGGCCGGACCATCCGGACGATCCGGACAGTGTTTTTTGCCATCTCTCTCACCCAAGGCCCCGATGACCGACGCCCCCGCCGCCCGTCACAAGCGCTCTGGCCTGTTCGCCCCCATCGGCCTGTTCCTGATCGCCCTGGTCCTGTGGTCGGTCTGGTGGTTCGTGCTGGCCGGCCAGGTCCGGGATCGGCTGGATCTCCAGGTCGAGGCCATGCGGGCGGGAGGCTGGGACGTCGCCTATACCGGCCTCAACACCACAGGTTGGCCCTTCCGGGTCCGGCTGGGGGCGGAGAATGTCTCGATCACCGCCCCCTCCGGCCATGCGCTGTCGGCCCCCGACCTGGCGGCCGAGGCCAATGCCTGGAACCCCGACAAATGGGTTCTGGTCGCGGGCGACGGTCTGGTCCTGACCCGCGCCGACAAGGGCAAGGTCGCCGTCCGGGGGCAGTTCATCCGGGCCAGCGTCCACGGCCTGACCCAGCGCTGGCCCAATGTCGCGGTCGAGCTGGCGAGGCCGGAGTTCACCAGCCATGAGGGTGCCGAGGTGTTCCCGATCGCCCGCGCGGACCGGATCGAATTCTATCTGCGGCCGCATCTTGCCCCGGCCGGAACCCCGGGCGTCGACGACAGTGTGGATGTATTGTTCCGGATGATTGAGGCGGAGGGTCGTCCCGATGGACCGGTGGAGGGTCTGGCCCGCGAGGGCCGGCTCACGGCCCAGATCGAGACCGTGGTCGAGGATGCGAGCCAGTTGCAGGGGCCTGATGCGGCGGGCGTTTTCGCCGCCTGGACCCGGGCCGGCGGCCGGTTCACGGCCGTGAAGGGTGAGGTCTCCGCGGGCGAAAGCCGGGCGACCCTGTCCAGCGCGGTCCTGTCGGCCGGTGCGGATGGCCGCCTCGAGGGAGAGGTCGCGCTGCAGGCCGTCAGGCCCCTGGCGGCGCTGGCGGGCCTGGCCGGGTCCCGGACGGGTGTCGTCAATCGGGCGGGTGCGGCCGGTGCCGTCGCCGCGGGAGCCCTCGAGGGGTCGGACCGGAACGCTGTTCCCGTTTCCATTCAATTTCGGGACGGTCGAACCTGGTTCGGGCCCTTCCCGGTGGCCCCGGCCCCCCGGCTGTTCTGAGCGGGAGACGTTCGCATGGCCCGCAAGCATGGCGCGCTGCTGGAAGAACCCCGGATCGACACCGACCGGCTCAAGCTGGACCAGGCCTTGATCGAGGCGCTGACGGCGCGGCTGGCGGCGGGGTCTGAGGCCACGCCCGACGCCTCGACCCTGGCCCTGCGTGCCCTGCTGGCCGAGGCCGACGACGTCCATCAGGCCACCATGCTGCGCGCCCTGTGGGGTCGGATCGAGGCCCATGCGGGCACCGTCCTGGTGGTCGCCGGGCCGACGGCCGGGCTGCTGGCTGCCGACCGGTTCGGGCTGTCGGGACGTGCGGTCGCTGACGCCGACGCGGCCCTTGCCCGGGTCGACGCCGCAACCCACGCCCTGATCGATGTCGCCGCCCCGCGCCCGTGGTGGGGCCGGCTTCTGGCCCGGCCCGATCTCCACGTCATCGCCGCCCTGCCGGATGACCGTCGCGGCGTTCCCGCCGCCCTCCGGGTCGCCGCCGTCCCGCCCGGGCCGACCGGCGAGGACCGGACCTTCTGGGTCACCGATGCTCGCCTGGGCGACGCGCGAATCGTCGAGGCCCTCGCGGCCTGCGGCTTTGCCGCGCGTCCGCTCGCGGCGGCGGGCGGGTTGAAGCTGTTCATGGTCGCGGGCTATGTGCAGGCCGAAGACGGGCGGCTTTCGGCAGCCCCCGGCGCCCTGAAGGGCGTGATCGGTGCCGCCCCCCTGTTCTGAGATGTCCGTATGACCGACGCCATGACTGCTCCTGCGCCCAAGCCCGGCATCCTCGACATCGCCCCCTATGTCGGCGGCAAGTCCGTGCTGGCCGGGATCGCCGAGCCGATGAAACTGTCGTCGAACGAGAACGCCCTTGGGGCCGGCCCGATGGCCCGGGCCGCCTATGAGGCCGCGCTGAAGTCGATCCATCTGTATCCGGACGGCCGGGCCGGCAAGCTGCGCGCCGCGGTCGCCGATCACCACGGTCTGGAGCCCGACCGGCTGATCTTCGGCAACGGCTCGGACGAGGTCTTCGCCCTGCTCAACCAGACCTATCTGTCGCCCGGCGACAATATCGTCACCGGGGAGTACGGCTTCCTCGCCTACCGCATCAGCGCCCTCGGCTGCGAGGCCCGGGTCAAGCTGGCCCCGGAACCCGGCTACAAGGCCGAGGTCGACGCCCTCCTGGCCCAGGTCGATGACCGCACGAAGATCGTCTACGTCTCCAACCCGTCCAACCCGACCGGCAGCTACAATACGGGCGAGGAGATCCGCCGCCTGCACGAGGCCCTGCCGCCCCACATCCTGCTGGTCGTGGACGAGGCCTATGCCGAGTTCGTGGTCGAGGCCGACTGGGAGACCGCCCTGCCGCTGGCTCGGGAGGCGGCCAACATCATCGTCACCCGGACCTTCTCCAAGATCCACGGCCTCGGCGGCCTGCGGGTCGGCTTCGGCTATGCCCCGCTGGCGGTGGCCGAGGCCGTTGACCGGATCCGCCTGCCGTTCAACGTCTCCGTCCCCGGTCTTGACGCCGCCACCGCCGCGATCGCGGATGTCGCGCACCAGACGGCCTCGCGCGAGCTGGTCCAGACCTGGCGGCCCCGCCTGACCCAGGCCATCCGCGGCTTCGGCTTCGAGGTCCTGCCCTCGGCCGGCAACTTCATCCTCGTGCTGTTCAAGGACGGCAAGCGCACGGCCGCCGCGGCCAATGACTACCTGAACTCGAAAGGCATCATCGTCCGCGCGGTCGGGGGCTACGGCATCCACGACGGCCTGCGGATCACGATCGGCACCGAGGACCAGAACCGCGCTGTGCTCGACGCGCTCAGCGAGTTCGCCGCGACCTAGAGCAGGGCGTTGGACGCCGTCTCGATTTGCTGCTCCAGCTCGGCCATGAAGGCCGGACGTTTCAGTCCGGCCTCGATCGGCGGCAGGAACTCGTAGACCACGGTGCCCGGATAGCGGCGGAAGCCATGCGCCGGCCAGTGGACCCCGGCGTTGGTGGCTACGGGCCAGCACGGTCCGGCGATCTCGCGGTACAGGGCGGCGACCCCCGGCTTGTAGTCCGGGACCGAACCCACCGGGGCCCGGGTGCCCTCCGGGAAGATCCAGATCTGGCGGCCCTCGGCGGATCGCTCGCGCGCCTGTTTGACCATGTCCCGCAGGGCCTTCGACGCCGCCGAGCGGTCGACCGAGATCATCTTCGTCTTCCAGGCGAACCAGCCGAAGAAGGGCAGGATCATCAGCTCCTTCTTGGTGATGATGCAGGGGTCCTCGAGCACCACGAAGGGGATGATGATGTCCAGCATGCCCTGATGTTTGCAGGCCAGCAGGGCCCGGCCGGTGGGGCGATGTTCGAGGCCGCGGAACTCGACCCGCACGCCCGCGACCCAGCGCAGGCCGAACAGCACGAACCGCGCCCACGACTTGACCACGGCCAGGGCGAATCGGTGCGGCAGCAGCAGTGCCGGCGACAGCAGCACCGCGAACAGGGCGAGCGACAGATACAGCCAGGCGACGAAGACCAGGGAACGCAGGGTGGTCATGAGGCGGCGGGGTCCGGTGTCCGGGCCGTGCGCGTGTCCGGGTGTGAGTCGTCGCCGGTGACCCTGCGCAGGGTCGCGCGGCCCAGAACGGCCAGATACTTCATATACTCCAGCGTCATCCGGCGCGCCGTGACGGCGGCCCGCCACCAGCGCGAGTTGTCGAGCGAGGGCGTGGAGACGGCATGAGGGGTCAGTTCCAGATCCGGCGCGGCGCTGCGGATCTCCAGCAGGGAGCGGGGCATGTGATAGTCGGAGGTGACGACGATCAGGCTGTCATAGCCCTTGTCCTCGGCCCAGGCCGCGATTTCCCGGGCGTTGCCGCCGGTGTCCTCGGCCTCGAAACCCAGGTCGACGCAGCAGTTGAACAGACGGCTTGAGCCCGGGGTCAGTTCGCGCAGTTCCTGACGGCGGACCTCTCGATTAACGCCGGAGATCAGGACCCGCTCGCCCTTGTCCTGTTCCAGCAGGCGGATCGCCGCATTGACGCGTTCGGCCGAGGGCCCTGTCAGGGCGACGATGCCGTCGGCGCGCCCCGGCTCCGGCGCGGGGGTGAATCCCCGCACCCGGTCGGCGAAGGCGAACAGCCCCACCAGCCAGATCAGGCCCACGATCCCGATGAGGGTCAGAAACTTCATGCTCGATCCCCGATGCCCGACCGCAAGGGGCCAGACCTGGCCATCACCCGTCCGGCCCCCACCCGGGCTGCGACGAGCGCCACCGTAGCCGCGACGAGCGGGCATGGCGAGAGCATCAGGGCGTCGCTCCAGCTCAGGGGCAGGGCGGGTGACAGTCCGTTGAGGCCCCCCAGTCCGCGCAGCCCGGCGACCAGGACGATGGCGACGGCCGCGCCTGCGGTCCCGGCCGAGAAGGCCAGCAGGGCGAAGCGCCGCTGGAACAGCCAGATGATCGAGGCGTCGGTCGCGCCCGACAGGCTGAGGGTCTCGATCACCGCACGGCGGGCCTCGATCCCGGCGCGGGTGGCATAGACGATGGCCGCCGCTGCCGCAAAGACGGTAGCGAGAAAAGCCGCCAGTCCCAGCAGGGTGATGGTGGCCGCCGACTGTTCAACCTCGCCCCGCCAGAGGGCGTGATCGTCGACGGTGGCGTCCATCCCCGCCTCGGCCAGGGCCCGGCTGAGGGTCAGTCCGCTGGCAGGGGCGACCGGATCGAGGTGAACGGTCACCAGAAAGGGGACCGGCAGGTCGTCGAGGGCGACCGCCCCCAGCCAGGGGCGCAGAAGATCCTCGGCGGTCTTGCGGTCCATGGCGACTGCCTCGGTGACCCCATCCACCCCGGCCAGGGTCTCGGCGGCCCGGCCGGCGGCGGTGGCTCCGGTCTCGCCCACGCGCGGACGAACCTGGACGGTCGCCTCACTGCGCAGCTCCCGGGCCCAGCCCCGGGCCGCGCGGTCGGCCGCGACCGTTCCGGCGGCCGCCAGGCAGGCAAGGAAGCACAGGACCGCGATCACGGTCCCCAGCCAGCGCTCGCCTGCCGGATCGCGGGGCAAGAGACCGCCCTCAGGCCGCGGGGGACGAAGCGGCCGCCGCTGTCCGTCTCCGGTTCCAAAAAGATTGGACCAGCGAATCACGCGCCTGACCCCGTGATCCGCCCGTTGGCCAGCCGCAGGCGACGGGCCCCGGACCGGTCGGCGAGGGCCTCGTCATGACTGGCGATCAGGACAGTCGCCCCCAGCCGGTTGAGGGACTGGAACAGTTTCAGCAGCCGCTCGGCCATGGCGCTGTCCACGCTGCCGGTGGGTTCGTCCGCCAGAATCAGGTCGGGTCGGGCCATGACCGCCCGGGCGATGGCGAGCCGCTGCTTCTCGCCTCCGGACAGGGACGTCGGACGGGCCTCGGCCCGGTCCGCCAGACCCACCCAGGCCAGCATCTCGTTCACATCGGCCGCATAGTCGGCGCGTCGGGCCCCGCGAACCCGCAGCGGCAGGGCGGCGTTGTCGAAGACGCTCAGATGATCCAGCAGGCGGAAATCCTGGAACACCACGCCCATGCGGCGGCGCACATCGGGCCGGGCCCTGTGGGAGATGGCGGTCACGTCCTCGCCGAACAGGGCGATCCGGCCCGTCTGCGGCTGGTCGGCGAGGGTCAGAAGCCGCAGCAGCGAGGACTTTCCGGCCCCCGACGGCCCGGTAAGGAAGTGGAAAGAGCCCTGCGGCAAAATGAGGTTAACGTCCCGCAGCACGCCGGGGGATTCGGCATAGCCAAAGCTGACCGCCGCGAGGCGGACGGTTTCGGGCGAAGGCGCAGGTTCGGCGGCGCGGCGGGGCGACAGAGGCATCGAGTGTTTTCGTTAGGTATCGGGGCGCCAGGCGCTCCGACGGGAGGGGGCCGACGGCCTCGCAGTCAGCGACCATGATACTGACCTGCCCGTCCTGCGCCACAAGCTATTTTGCACCCGACGGCGCGATTCCGCCGGCGGGACGCAAGGTGCGCTGCCAGTCCTGCGCCCATGTCTGGCATGCCACGACCGAGGAGCCGCTGGAACTGACCGCCGCCGCGGACGCCGCCCCGGAGCCTGCGGTGGTGTCCGAACCCCCGCCGGTCGCGCCCGAGACCCCGGCCCCCGAGATTCCCAAGGCCTTCCGGGCCCGCGCCGAACAGCAGCGCCGCCTTCGTCGTGCGGCGACCCATGGCGCGGTCTGGGCCGGTCTGGCCAGTATGTTCGTCGGCCTTCTGACGGCCGGCTGGCTGTTCCGGGTCGAGGTGGTGGACCTGTATCCCCGGGCCGCCGCCGCCTATGCCATGATCGGCTCGCCGGTGAATCCGACCGGGCTGGAGTTCGAAGCCCTGACGGCCAAGGCGGTGGCTGACCGGCCCGACATGGTCATGGTGTCCGGGGCGCTCCGCAATGTCCGCGATCGCGAGATCGTGGCGCCTGAGGTCCGGGTGGCCCTGCTGGACGATCACGGGGCCGAGGTCGGCCATGCCCTGATCCGGCTGGACGGAGCCCCCGTCCTGCCCGGCGGGGTGCAGGGGTTCGCCGCCCTGATTCGCGATCCCGGGGCCCATGGCGTCGACGTGGGGGTCAGCTTCGTCCTGGCCGGATCGGCGCCGGAGGCCCATGCCACGCCGGACGGTCACGCGGCCGGGAAGCACGACGGCCCTGCGGCCGGTCACGCCCGGCCGCTGCCGACACCCGATGAACATGGTCTGCGCCCGGCCATGTCCGACGAGGCTCCGGTCAGTCACGGCGAGCCGGTGGACGCCGCGCCGGTGCACGACAGTGGCCCGGCGGAGGCGGCCGGTGGGCACGGGGCTATCGACAGTCATGGGGCCGGGGCGGTATCCGCCTCCCATGGCTGACCTCGCTCCTGCCCCCGTCGTCCTTCTGTCCGAAGCGGAGATCGCGCAGGTCATCGCCGATCTCGCCGCCCGGATCGCGCCCGTCACCGATGATGAGACCGTGGCGGCAGTCTTGCTGACCGGAGGGTTGTGGTTCGCCGCCGACCTGACCCGCGCCCTGTCGCGGATCGGCCGCAACGTGCGCTTCGATGCCCTGTGGCTGGCGTCCTACGGGGACGACAAGGCCAGCCGGGGCCGGATCGATGTCCATGCCCCGTTCCAGCGCTCGCTGCAGGGCCGCCGCGTGCTGCTGCTGGACGATGTGTTCGACACCGGCCTGTCGCTTGCGGAGGCGGCCCGGATCGCCAGGGAGGCGGGGGCGGCCGAGGTGCTGACCTGCGTCTTCGCCCGCAAGCCCTGGCCCCTGCCGCGTGCGCCAGAGCCGGACTTCGTCGGCTGGGAGGCCCCGAACCGGTTCCTGGTCGGATACGGTCTGGATCATGCCGGAGCCCTGCGCGGTCTGCCGGACATCTGCGCGCTGGATTAGACAAGCCCTTCCCCCATTCTTCATGGGGGAAAGCCGTCCGTCTTCGAGCGAAGCGAGAACAGGACGGATGGGGGAACTTGATCTTGTGCCAAGGCAAGCAAGACTTCCCCCATCGGTCCTGGATCGCTGCGCGATCGCCGGACCGCGTTCCCCCGCGAAGGGCGGGGGAAGGGCTTATCGGCCGCTCTCGGCCATGCGGGCGATTTCTCCCAAAGCCGCGCCGATGTCGTCGAGCACCAGACGCGCCGGTAGTCGCAGCGTCTGGATGCCCCGATCCAGCAGCCAGGCATCGCGCCTCTTGTCCTGCTCCGCACGATCCCGGTGCATGTCGCCATCGATCTCGACCGCCAGTTTGATCTCCGGACAAAAGAAGTCGAGCACATAGGGTTCGATCGGGTGCTGGCGACGGAATTTCAAACCGCCCAGCTGGCGGGCGCTGAGCTTGGCCCACAAGAGCCGTTCGGGAAGGGTCGCATCGGCCCGAAGCTCGCGGGCACGGTCGACGATGGTGGCGGGCCGCTCGTCATCCTCAGCCCCCTGTTGAAGCACCCCCAGCACCCCCGCCCCATAGCGGTCGATCTTGGTCTGGCCGACGCCGGAAATGGCGGCCAGCGCGTCCAGCGAGCCCGGTTCGCGCTCGGCGATCTCCAGCAGGGTCTTGTCCTGGAAGATGACATAGGGCGGGACATGCTGTTCGGCGGCGCGGTCGCGGCGCCAGGCGCGCAGGGCCTCGAACCGGGCGCGGACATCGGCGTCCAGCGCCTCGACGGCGGTGTTGCGGTCGTTGCGGGTCCGGCTGCGGGGATTGCCCGACCGGGTCGAGGCGTCGAAGCCGGGCGGGGTGCGGCGCACCTCGACCGGCTGTTCGCCGCGATAGACGGCCCGGACCGCCTCGGGATCGCCCAGACCCACCAGGGGCTTGCCGTCGTTGGGGTCTTCCAGCAGCAGGCCCTCGAACAGCAGATGATCGACGATGTCTCGCCAGCCCGAAGGGGCGATGTCCTTGCCGATCCCCCAGGTCGAGAGGGCCTGTTCCCACGGCTGGACGTCCTTCGTCTTGCCCAGCAGGTGATCAATGACCCGGCCGCGCCCGAAGCGGCCGCCCAGCCGCTGGACGGCGGCCAGGGCCTTCTGGGCCGGGACGGTGGCGTCATAGAGGGCGGGCGGATCGGCGCAGACGTCGCACACGCCGCAGGGGCCGGCATCGGTCTCGCCGAAGTAGCGACGCACCGCCTGGGGACGGCAGACGGCCCCGTCCAGCATGGCGAACAGCTGGCGGGCCTTGCGGGTCTGGACGGTCTTGACCTCCTCGGCCATCGGGCGGCTTTCGAGGCGGCGCAGGGTCCAGGCGATGTCGGAGGGACCGTACAGGGTGATGCCCTCGGCGGGTTCGCCGTCCCGGCCCGCCCGGCCGATCTCCTGCCAGTAGGCCTCCAGACTGCCCGGCGGATCGGCGTGGATGACGAAGCGGACGTCGGCCTTGTCGACCCCCATGCCGAAGGCGATGGTCGCCACCATCACCGCCCCGTCCTCGGCCAGAAACCGGGCGAGGCGGCGGTCGCGCTCGGGCCCGGCCATCCCCGCGTGATAGGCGATGGCATTGGTCCCGGCGGCCTTGAGGGCATCGGCCACCCGTTCGCAGCCGTCCCGGCTGCCGCAATAGACGACGCCCGAGCGGCCCTTTCGCGCCCGGACCAGTTCGATGACATGGGCGTCGGTCTTCGCCCGCGAGGCGCTTTCCTTGCGCACGGCCGACAGCTGCAGATTGGGCCGGGCGAAACTGTCCACGAAGACGGCCGCCCCTTCCAGATGAAGGGAGGCCAGGATGTCGTCGCGGGTGCGGGCATCGGCCGTGGCGGTGACGGCGATGCGGGGGACGCCCGGGAAGAACTCCGACAGTCGGCCGAGGGTGCGGTAGTCGGGGCGGAAATCATGGCCCCACTGGCTGACGCAGTGGGCCTCGTCGATGGCGATCAGGGCCAGCGGCAGGTCGCGCAGCCGGTCCAGCAGGGCCCCGCTGGCGAGGCCTTCGGGCGAGACATAAAGCAGGTCCAGCTCGCCCGCATTGGCGGCGCGCAGCACCTGACTGCGTTCGTCCAGCGACAGTCCGGAATCCAGCCGGGCGGCGGCCACGCCCTGCTGTTTCAGCGCCTCGACCTGATCGGTCATCAGGGCGATCAGGGGCGAGACCACCAGACCCAGACCGGGCCGCAGGATGGCGGGGATCTGATAGCAGACGCTCTTGCCACCGCCGGTGGGCAGGACGGCCAGAACATCGCGCCCGGCCATGATCTCGGCAACGACCGAGGCCTGAAGACCGCGAAAGTCGGTGTGACCCCAGACGCGCTCCAGCGTATCGCGCGCGGCGTCGAGGCCGGGCGGGGAGGGAGGTGAGTCGGCGCGCATCGCCGGTTTGTGCCCTATTCGTTCCGGGGTGTCATCTGTCGGGAGTATCGTCTCCTTCTCCCCTTGCGGGAGAAGGTGGCCGAGCGCAGCGAGGTCGGATGAGGGGTGACTCCCGGCGTTTGATGGTCGGGTTCGCCGATGCGCTCACCGGCTGAAGTGCGAGTCACCCCTCACCCGACCGCGCCAGAACGACGGCTGCGCCGCCGTGCGCGGCCTCCCTCTCGAACAGGGGGAGAGGGAGCGTCAGTCCCGCAGCAGTTCGTTCACCGCCGTCTTCGCCCGCGTCTGGGCATCTACGCGCTTGACGATGACGGCGCAGGACAGGGAGGGCCCTCCGTTCGGGTCGGGCAGGCTCCCCGGAACGACGACGCTGTACGCCGGCACCTCGCCCCGGATCACCTCGCCAGTGGCGCGGTCGACGATCTTCGTCGAGGCCGACAGGAAGACGCCCATCGACAGGACCGCGCCCTCGCGCACGATCACCCCCTCGACCACCTCGGAACGGGCCCCGATGAAACAGCCGTCCTCGATGATGGTGGGATTGGCCTGCAGCGGTTCCAGCACGCCGCCAATGCCGACGCCGCCGGACAGATGCACATTCTTCCCGATCTGGGCGCAGGAGCCGACCGTGGCCCAGCCGTCGACCATGGATCCCTCGTCGACATAGGCCCCGATGTTCACGAACGAGGGCATCAGCACGACGTTGCGGCCGATGAAGGCCCCCTGACGCACGATCGAGCCGGGGACGGCGCGAAAGCCGGCCTGTTTGAAGTCGTTGCCGGTCCAGTCCGCGAACTTGTTGGGCACCTTGTCGTACCAGGGGCCGACACCGGGGCCGGGCGAGGACAGGCCCCGGTCGCCGGCCCGCATGATCTCGTTGTCGTTCAGCCGGAAGGACAGCAACACGGCCTTCTTGAGCCACTGGTGGGTGGTCCAGACGCCGTCCTCACCGCGCGAAGCGACCCGGGCCTGACCGGAATCGAGCAGGGCCAGCGCCGTCTCGACGGCGCGGCGCATCTCGCCGTGGGTGGCAGGCGACAGTTCGGCGCGCGCCTCCCAGGCGGCCTCGATCACGGCTTCCAGTTCGGCGCGGTCGGTCATGCGGCATCCTTCATCGCATAGGGTTGCAGGAAATCGAGCAGGTCGGGGGCGCGGGCATCGACCCAGTCGCCGATCTCATGGCCATGACCGTCGCCGATCAGGACGGTCGTCATCCCCAGCGCCCCGGCCGGGGCCAGGTTGCGGGGTGTGTCCTCGAAGAAGACCGCGCGGTGCGGATCGACCTCGAACCGGTCGAGGAAGCGGCGATAGGTCGAGGGGGCGGGCTTGGGCGTCAGGTCCATGTCCTCGATGGCGAAGACACCGTCGAAACGGGCCGTGATCCCGATCCGGTCCAGCACGCGGGCGGCGTGGAAGCGGGCCCCGTTGGTCAGGACGTATTTGCGGCCCGGCAGGCCCGCCAGCACGGCGTCGAGGCGGGGATTGGGCTCCAGACTGTCCAGCGGAACGTCATGCACCTCGCGCAGGAAGCGCTCCGGATCGATGGAGTAGTTGGCCATCAGCCCGGCCAGGGTGGTGCCGTGCTCGTTCAGGAACTGTTTCTGCAGCACCTTCGCCTCCTCGGACGGGAGGCCGACGGCATCCACCATGAAGGCGTTGATCCGCCCCTGGACGAGGCTCATGACGCCCTGCTCGCGGGGATACAGGGTGTCGTCCAGATCGAAGACCCAGGCGTCGATGTGCGCGAGGTCCAGCGTCACGCCTTCACCAGGGTGCCCGCACCGTATTCGGTGAACAGCTCGACCAGCATGGCGTGGGGCCGCCGGCCGTCGAGGATGACCACGGCCTCGACGCCCGCGCGGACAGCGGCCATGGCCGTCTCCAGCTTGGGGATCATGCCGCCGGAAGCCGTGCCGTCATCGATCAGGCCCTGCGCCTCTGCCACTGTCATCTGGCGGATGATGTCGCCGTCCTTGTTGAGCACGCCCTTGACGTCGGTCAGCAGCAGCATCCGCTTGGCGTGCAGCGAACTGGCCAGCGCCCCGGCCACCGTGTCGGCGTTGACGTTGTAGGTCTGGCCGTCCTCGGCCACCCCGATCGGGGCGATGACGGGCACCCAGTCCTCGGTCTCGGACGCGATCAGCCCGGCGATCAGCTTGGGGTCGACCTTCGTCGGCTCGCCCACGAAGCCGAGGTCGACCTCATGCTCGATCAGGCTGTCGGGGTCGCGCTTGGTGCGTGTGGTCTTTTCGACGGTCAGCAGGCCCGCGTCCTTGCCGGACAGGCCGACGCCCCGGACATCGGCCTCGCGGCCGGCGACGGTGATCCAGTGGGCGATCTCCTTGTTGACCGCGCCGGACAGGACCATCTCGGCCACCGCCATGGTGTCGCGATCGGTGACCCTGAGGCCGTCGACGAAGGCCGATTTGACGCCCGCCTTGTCCAGCATGGCACTGATCTGGGGCCCGCCACCGTGGACCACGACGGGGTTCACCCCCATCAGCTTCAGCAGCACCACATCGGCGGCGAACTGTTTGGCCACGGCCACTTCGCCCATGGCATGGCCGCCGTATTTGATGACCACGGTCTCGCGGTCATAGACCTGGATATAGGGCAGGGCCTCGGCCAGCGTCTTCGCCGTGGCCCAGCCCCGTTCTTCGGATTGCCGTTCACTCTCGTCCATGGGCCGCTCCCTAGCGGCAGCGTAGGTCTGTGTCACCCTGCCGGTGTGGGGCCGGAACCTGCGCCATTCCGGTTTCGGCCCTGTGTCGAAGTCGCTATTGAGAAGCGATGATCCTCTATCCGGTTATTCTGTGCGGCGGCGGCGGGACCCGTCTGTGGCCCGCCTCGCGGCCCTCGCGGCCCAAGCAGTTCCTGCCCATGTCCGGCAACCGGTCGCTGTTTCAGGATGCGGTGGTGAGGACCGCGCCGCTGGCCGGGGTGGACGGCAAGGTCGTGGTGGTCGGCGGTGTCGCGCACCGGGGCTGGATCCTGGATCAGCTGGCGGAACTGGGCGTCGAGGCCGAGGTGCTGCTGGAGCCCGAGGCGCGGGACTCGGCCCCCGCCATGGCCGCGGCCGCCGCCTGGATCCAGCGGGACAATCCGCAGGGCGTGGCCGCCTTCGTCGCCTCGGATCATCATATTCCCGATCATGAGGCCTTTCGCGACGCGGTCCGGGAGGCTGCGGGCGCGGCGGAGGCCGGGCGGATCGTGACCCTCGGCGTCCGGCCGGACGCGCCCTCGGCCGCCTACGGCTATATCCGCCCCGCCGGCCCCGGACTGTCGGCCGTGGAGGCCTTCGTCGAGAAGCCGGATGCGGCCACGGCGAGCGACTACATCGCCCGGGGCTATCTGTGGAACAGCGGCAATTTCATGGTCTTGGCCGGTCTGTTGCTGGAGCAGCTGGCGACCTATGCCCCGGGTGTGGAGGCCGCGGCCCGGGCCTGCCTGCCTGCGCGCGACAGCGGCCGGGTCCAGGTCCTGGGGCCGGGCTTCAGTGCCGCCCCGAAGATCTCGATCGACTATGCGGTGATGGAGCGGACGTCGCTGGCCAGTGTGCTGGCGGTGGATTTCGTCTGGTCGGACATGGGAGCTTGGGACGCCATCGCCGCCTCGGGCGAGGGCGATGTCGGGACCCATATCTTCGAGGATGCCGACGGCTGTGTTGTAAGGGCCCCGGACGGGGTTCTGGTGGCGGTGCTGGGGGTGCGGAACCTCGCCATCGTGGTCGAGCGCGATGCGGTTCTGGTCGCCGATCTGGGCCGGTCGCAGGACGTGAAGCGGGTGGTGGAGCGGGTCCGTGGCGCGTCGCCGGCGCATCTGGATTTCAACCCGGTGCCGCCGGAAAGGCTGGGCGAGGGTGCGCGGCGGCTGGCGGACTGGTTGCGGCTGCGGGCCCTGCCGCTGTGGGCCACGGTGGGGCTGCAGGGGGAACAGGGCTTTGCCGAGGCCCTGGGCCTGGATAGTCGGGCGCTGGGCGGGTCCAGCCGGTCGCTGGTCCAGGCGCGCCAGACCTATGTCTATGCCCAGGCGGCGCAGCGAGGCTGGGCCGGGCCGTGGTCCGGGGCGGTCGAGAGCGGTCTGGCGGCGCTGGAGACCCGCTTCCGCCGCCCGGACGGCGAGGTACGGGCCTCGGTGGCGCTGGACGGCACACCGCTCGACGAGACCACGCGCCTTTACGATCAGGCGTTCGTGCTTCTGGCCTTGGCGACCACCCGGGCGGCGCGTCCCGGAGATTCTGACCTCGAGACGGCGGCCATCGCCCTGCGCGACCGGATTCTCTCGGGGGCCCTGCCCAACGGCGGGTTCCGCGAGGCCGGGGCCCGACCCTGGCAGGCCAATGCCCAGATGCATCTGCTGGAGGCCGCCATGGCCTGGGAAGGGCTGTCGCGGGACCCGGTCTGGGCGCAGCTGTCGGACCGGATCGTCGACCTGGCCCTGACCCGCTTCATCGACCGGGACAGCGGCATGCTGCGCGAGTTCTTCGATGCCGACTGGAACCCGGCGGCCGGTGAGGACGGCCGGCTGGTCGAGCCGGGGCACCAGTTCGAATGGGCCTGGCTGCTGACCCGTCATGCCCGGGCGCGGGGGCGTGCCGACGTGGCGACCGCCGCACGCCGGCTCTACGCCGTGGGTCGGGCCGGGGTGGCCGAGCGCAGCGGGGTGGCCCAGGACGCCCTGAACGATGACGGATCGGTGCGCAGCGCCCGGGCGCGGCTGTGGCCCCAGACCGAGTGGCTGAAGGCCGCGCTGCTGCTGGCCCGGGAGTCGCGGGACGGGGAACGGGCGGCCCTGCTGGAGGACGCGGCAGCGGCGCTCCGGGCGTTGTGGCTGTATCTGACGCCGGACGGGCTGTGGCGCGACAAGCGGCTGCCGGATGGCGGCTTCGTCGACGAGGCGGCCCCGGCCAGTTCCTTTTACCACATCATGGCGGCGTTCGATCAGCTGGCGGCCCTGTCCGGAGAGCCGGGGTTCGAGGCCCTGTCCGGGCTGGATCTGGGTTGAATGTACGCCAGGGTGCAAACCTCGCGAGAAGTTGAAGGCGGGCTTCCGGTTGTTAAGGCTTTGCGGGTCCTGATCCGCTAGACAGCGGATGGGGGGCGGTGCGCAGGTGGGTGATGCCATGGGGGACGGGCTGAACGGATCAGGGCGCGGGGAGCCCACGCCGGCCTTCGGCGCGGTCGGGGGCTATGTGCCTTGCGGCTGCTGCGGCGGATTTCACGCCGTCTATGAGACCGGCGGGGAGGCCCCTTTTGCGGCCCTGAATGCCGATGACCGGGGCGGGACCGGCCCCAACACCAAGGACAGTTTCACCACCGACGAGGCCGCAGCGCAGCTGGGACGGAACAATGCCAGCTGGGGGCCGGGGCTCGGCCAGGCCGCCTCGGTCACCTTCGCCTTCCGCTCGGTCGCGCCCGATACCCTGCCCGACGACACCTCCGGCTTCGAACGGTTCACCGACCTGCAGATCGGGG
This sequence comes from Brevundimonas sp. R86498, assembly GCF_044598075.1. Taxonomy (GTDB): domain Bacteria; phylum Pseudomonadota; class Alphaproteobacteria; order Caulobacterales; family Caulobacteraceae; genus Brevundimonas. The sequence goes on from NZ_CP139004.1 coordinate 1,156,531, forward strand.
TGACCCTGCAGGCGCTGCAGGCGTGGTCCGATGTGGCGAACCTGACCTTCACCCGGGTGAATGACGGCGACGGATACTCGAACAACGCCACCCTGCTGTTTTCCAACTACAGTTCGGGCCAGACCGGCTCGGCCGCCTTCGCCTATCTGCCGGGCAGCGCCGGGGTGGCGTCCAATGCCGGGGATGTCTGGATCAACAGCGAGCTGGGCTACAATGCCAATCCGGTGCTTCTCGGCTACGGCTTTCAGGTCCTGACCCATGAGATCGGCCATGCGCTCGGCCTTTCACACCCGGCGTCCTACAATGCCGACGAAGGGGTCTCGATCACCTACTCAGCGGACGCCGGCTACTATGAGGACAGCCGCCAGTACACGCTGATGTCCTACTTCAGTGAGTTCGAACACGGGCGGGAACTTCAACTCCGCCTCCGGTGGCCGGCAATATGCGGCCGCGCCGATGCTGGATGATATCGCGGCGGTGCAGCGCCTCTACGGGGCCAACACGGCGACGCGGACCGGCGACACGATCTATGGCTTCAACGCGACGGCCGACCGGGCCTGGTATGCGTCCACCAGCGCGTCGATGGATGTGATCTTCGCGGTCTGGGATGCCGGTGGCACCGACACCCTCGACTTCTCCGGCTATGGCGATGCCCAGCGGATCGATCTGCGACAGGGTGCCTTCTCGAACGTCGGTGGACTGGTCGGAAACGTTGCGATCGCGATCGAGGCCGTGATCGAGAACGCCATCGGCGGGGCGGGCTCCGACCTGCTGAATGGCAACAGTGGTGCCAACCGCCTGACCGGGGGGGGCGGTGCCGACACGATCGACGGTGGCCTTGGCCTGGACACGGCGGTCTTCTCAGGCGCGCGGGCGTCCTACACGATCACGGCAGGGCTCTCGGCCTATACGGTGACCGGACCGGACGGGGTGACCGACACCGTCCAGAACGTCGAGTTCCTTCAGTTTTCCGATCAGATCCTGTCGCTGGCCCCGACGGCCCGCACCGTCGTCAGCGGGGACCGGCTGGACAACCTCATGGTCGTCAGCGGTCAAAGGTCTGCGACCTTCCATGGTCAGGGTGGCAACGACACCCTGACCGGCGGCGAATTGGGCGACTATCTTGATGGCGGACGGGGCGATGACCGAATCTCCGGCGGGGCGGGAGACGATGCCCTCATCGGCGGGCCCGGGAACGATGTGATCGACGGCGGTGCGGGGGTGGACTGGTTTCACCTGCAGGCCGAGTTCGGCGGCCCGCCGTTCGGTCTGGGATCGACCGTCAATCTCGCCACGGGGGTGATGTCGGGGGCCATGGGCGGCGGCTCGATCGTCGGGGTGGAGAACCTCAACGGGTCTCCCTACGCCGATGTCCTGACCGGGGATGCAGGGGCGAACCACATCATCGGTGCCGGTGGCGCCGACACGATCCTGGGGGGTGCCGGCAACGACATCCTGTCGGCCGGCCCCCCCGAGCTGGGCGGCGGCGCTCCCGACGTTCTGAAAGGACGGGACACAGCCAACGGATCCACCGCCGTCGCGTTGAATCTGGATGGTGCGTTCGACGTCGTCCCCCGGGCCGACATGGACGTGGTGCCCAGCGCCACCGTCCAGGGCGTGACGCACGGCGGCTACGAGTTCTATGCCTTCACCGCGACGGCCGGGGCGCAGATCGTTCTGGATATCGACGGCGCGGCGTTTGATTCCACGCTTCGTCTGCTGGGGCCGGACGGGGCCGAACTGGCGATCAACGATGACAGCAATCCGGACGGCGGGGAACGCACGGACTCCCGGATCACGTTCACGGCCAAGGTTGCAGGGCTCTATTATGTCGAGGTCGGGGCCTGGGCCAGCGGGTCCGGCGACACCCTCGAGACCGCGGCCCCACCGGCGGGGCAGACCTACACCCTCCACGTCGGTGTCTCGTCGCACGCGGTCGTCCCCGCCACCGAACTGGGGTCAAGCATCGACGGCGGCGCAGGCGATGACCGGATTACCACGGGTGCCGGGCGGGACATCCTGTTCGGCGGCGACGGACAGGATCTGATCTCGTCGTTCGACGGCAACGACAATCTTCAGGGCAACAAGGGCAACGACACGCTCTACGCCGGCAGTGGCGCAGACTTCGTGTTCGGCGGCCAGAACGACGACCTGATGCGGGGAGAGCTGGGCGACGACTGGATGAACGGCAATCTGGGCGCGGACACGATGTTCGGCGATGAGGGTGCCGACACAATGTTCGGCGGCCAGGCCAATGACCAGATGGACGGGGGATCTGGCAATGACCGTCTGGTGGGAGATCTGGGCGATGACACTCTGTCCGGAGGGTCGGGCGACGATACTCTCGAGGGCATGGCGGGTGCCGACCGGCTGAACGGGGATGCCGGGGCGGACGTGATCGTGGGCGGCGCAGGTGATGACACGCTGAACGGAGGGGAGGGTGCCGATGTGCTGACCGGATCCGACGGCCGGGACCTGTTCCTGTTTGACTCCGGCGTGGGGCCGCTGGGCGAGGTGTTCGCTGGTGACACCGTCATTGATTTTTCGGATGGGGACCGGCTGTCTGTTACAGGCCTGACCTTCAACGGGCTCGTCCCGGGCGGGACCGCTTCCAGCTACGGACTTGCGCTGCAGGCGGCGAACAACCTGCTTGCCGGATCATCCGCCACGGCGGTGGCGGTGGGCGTCGGGGCCGATGTCTATGTGTTTTTCGATGGTGCCGACGCGGACCGAAGTGCCGACCTGTCTGTCCGCCTGGTCGATGTCTCTCCGTCCGGGCTGACGGACGCAGATTTCATCTAGTCGCGAGGCCCCGGAGCCTCGATCTGCACATAGGTGCAGCCGATGGCCAGCAGACACTGGAGGAAGAACGCTGCCGTGAAGGAGCCGCGGCTCATCTTGTTGCGGATGTTGGCCTCGGTCTCGTTGACGCCGTTGGCAGCCAGCAGCCGGACAAGATCGGCGTAGGTCAGGTCACGCCGCTTGAGCTCGCTCTTGAGAATCAGTTTGGGTTCCGTCCGGCGCGACCGGGGATGCAGGGGCAGACGGGTCGGAGCGGGCGTCTCGTTTGTCATCGGATACGATACTATCACCATTGACATCGATACGCACCTAGATCATTCGTCGGGCCCAGACGCAAGCTGGAGTGGCGCGGGTCGTGACGCTGCTCCTTTGGCCGGCCCCTCCAGCGGTCCCGCCGCAGACCAGAACCGGACGTGCCGATGCAGCCTTCCAGAACCAGGCGTCCTGCCGACACCCTGCTGACCACGGCGCTGCGGGCCGGGGCCACGCCGATCATGGTCGCCGCCGGGTTCAGCCTGGTCACCAACCTTCTGTATCTCGCGCTGCCGATCTTCACCAACCAGGTTTATGGCCGGGTGCTGACGAGCGAGAGCGTGCCGACCCTCATCGTGCTCGCGACGGGGACCATCTTCGTCTTCGCGGTCTCCGGTGTCATCGACGTGTATCGCACCCGCGTCATGTCCGATTTCGGCGTCGTGCTGGACCGGCGGGTGTCGAGCCATGTCTTTTCCGCCCTTTTCGACGGCGTGACCCGGCGTGAACCGGCCGCCGGGGCCCAGGCCCTGCGGGATCTGGACCTGTTCCGGCAGACGATCACGGGGGCGGGTCTGTCGGTGCTGTTCGACCTGCCTTGGGCTCCGATCTATATGGCCGTGCTGTTCTTCATCGATCCGCTGATCGGGCTGGTGACCCTGTTCGGCGCGGCCGTACTGTGCGTGCTGGCCCTGATCCAGGCGCGGATGAGCCGGCCGCCGCTGAAGGCGGCGAACGATGCAGCCCTGCGCAGCTATGGCTTTACCGAGGCCGGTCTGCGCAACAGCGAGGTCGTGCGGGCCATGGGCATGCTGCCGGATATCGGCCTCCGGTGGAGCCGCGACCGCGCCGAGTGCCTGTCGCAGGGCTCGCTGGCCGGCCGCCATGCCGAGGTGTGGGGCAGCGCGATCCGGTTCGTGCGGATGCTGGTCCAGATCCTGATCATCGCCATCGGGGCGTGGCTGATCATTCGCGGGGATATCGGCGTGGCGATGCTGTTCGCCAACATGATCCTGTCCTCGCGGGCGCTGGCTCCGATCGAGCGGGGTGTCGCATCCTGGAGCAGCCTGGTTTCGGCGGGACAGGCGTTCGAGCGACTGAATATCCTGCTGGCGGACTACAGCCCGGTCGGGCCGCAAACTGCCCTGCCGCGGCCAAAGGGACAGCTGTCGGTCGAGGGCGTCAATTTCGCGGCCCCCGGAGGCGAGCGAATGCTGCTTACGGCCCTGTCCTTCCAGCTGCCGGCCGGTCAGTTCCTCGGAGTCATCGGTCCGTCCGGTGCCGGCAAGTCGACCCTGGCGCGGCTGCTGGTCGGGGTGTGGAAACCTCTCAGCGGAGCCATCCGCCTGGACGGGGCCGATGTGTTCTCGTGGCCGCGCGAGGATTTCGGCCGCCACATCGGCTATCTGCCCCAGGATACCGAACTGTTCTCCGGGACTGTCCGGAACAATATCGCCCGCTTCCTGCCGGACGTCACCGACGACGAGGTCATCGCCGCGGCCCATGCGGCGGGGGCGCATGAGCTGATCGTGCGGCTGCCGAAGGGCTATGACACCGAGATCGGCACGGGCGGAGCCGGGGTCGTGGTGCTGTCCGCCGGGCAGCGTCAGAGGATCGGCCTTGCGCGCGCGCTGCTGCGCGAGCCGGCCATGATCGTGCTGGATGAGCCGAACGCCAATCTTGACTCGATGGGGGAGGTCGCCCTCCTCGCCTCGCTGGAAGCGATGAAGTCGCGAGGGGCCTCGATCGTGGTGGTTTCGCACAAGCCCAGCATGCTGGCCGCGGCGGACCGGTTGCTGGTGCTCAAGGAGGGCCGGGTCGATCTGTACGGCCCCCGTGACCTTGTGCTGGAGAAGCTGAACGGTCCCAAGGCGGCGGTTGTCGCCCCGCCCCGCGCCAAGAGCCTGGAGGCCAGGGCATGAAGCTTGGAAAACTCGATCTGGACCGCTGGATCGGCGGCCGGACGGCCGTGACGCCGCCGGCCTTCGGCACCGCCGACGAGGGACCCCTGTCCACCGGCGAGACGGAGCGGATGCGCCGCCCGATGATCGCGGGAGCCGTGGTGATCCTGGTCTGCATCCTCGGCCTGGGCATCTGGGCCTCGGTGGCCCCGATCAACAGCGCCGTGGTGGCGCCCGGGGTGATCCGCGTGGAGAGCAATCGCCAGACCCTGAAGAGCCGCGAGGGCGGGATCGTCCGGGCCATCCATGTGCGCGATGGCGACGCCGTCCAGGCGAACCAGGTGCTGATGCGCTTCGACGACACGGTCGCGAAGGCCCAGGTCGAGGTGCTGACCAACCAGTATGACAGCCTGCTGATGCAGCAGGCGCGCTTCGCCGCCGAGGTCAACCGCCAGCGCACCCTGGTGGTGCCCCCCGCCCTGTCGGCCCGCAGCGGCGAGGCCAATGTGGCCGATGTGATCCGCAACGAGACCCTGGTCTTCAGCTCCCGGCTCGCGGCGGTCGAGGGCCAGGCCGCGATCCTCAACCAGCGCCTCGAGCAGTTGCAGAGCGCCCGGGGCGGGCTGAGCATCCAGGTCCAGTCGATCGACGACCAGGTCGCCCTGATCCGGCAGGAGCTGGACGGCTACAAGCAACTGTATGAACAGGGCTATGCCTCGCGCAATCTGATCCTGCGCTATGAGCGCGAGCTGGCCGGGATCGCCGGGCGGCGCGGGTCGCTGGCGGCCGACATCCAGCGCAATGCCCAGCAGGCCGGCGAGACGCGCCTGCAGCTGTCGCAGCTGTACGAGCAGCGGGCCACCGAGGCCGCCACGGGGCTGCGCGATGCCGAGGCGCGTCTCGCCGATGTCGGCCCCCGGCTGGATTCGGCGCGCCAGACCCTGGCCCAGACCGAGATCCGCGCCCCCACGGCCGGCTATGTGCTGAACCTGACCCAGTTCACGGTCGGCGGGGTGGCGGGATCGGGCGAGCCCCTGATGGACGTGGTGCCCAGCAATACGCCTCTGGTGGTCACCGCCCGGATCCGGCCGGCCGACATCGACGAGGTCACGGCGGGCATGAGCGCGGAGGTGCAGCTTCTGGCCTTCAACGCCCGCCGCGTGCCCAAGCTGCGGGCCGAGGTCATCACGGTGTCGGCCGACGCCCTGAGCGACCCCGAGTCGGGAACGACCTATTTCAGCGCCGACCTGCGTATCCTGCCGGAGGAGCTGCGCAGGCTGCCGCCCGGCATCGGCATGACGCCGGGCATGCAGACCACGACCATGATCCAGACGGGCAGCCGCACCATCATGTCCTACCTGCTGTCACCGGTCGGCGAGGTCATGGACAGCGCCCTGCGTGAGCAATAGCGGGACGGTGGTGCCGGGCGCGACCGTGCAGGATCCCGAGCGGGTCGGTTTTCTGGTGGCCGGGGTCCAGAAGGCCGGCACCACGGCCCTGTTCGACCACCTGATCCAGCACCCCGACCTGGTCATGGCCCCGGTCAAGGAGGTGCATTACTTCGACGACGAATCGGTCGACTGGGACAGGCCGGACCATGCCGCCTATCACGCAGCGTTTCCGGACGGGGCGGCGGGGCTTCGGGGAGAGGCGACCCCGATCTATATCTACTGGCCCCGGGCGCTGGAGCGGATCGCGGCCTACAACCCGGCCATGCGCCTGATCCTGCTGTTCCGGGACCCGGTCGAGCGGGCCTGGTCGCAGTGGAAGATGGAGCGGGGGCGGACCGAGACGGAGCCCTTTTCGTGGTGTATCCGCCAGGGCCGGGCGCGGGTATCCGGGGCCGCGGACGGCTCGGGGGCCCACCGGATCCACAGCTATGTGGAGCGTGGCTTTTACGGGGCGCAGGTCCGGCGCTTGCTGGCCCTTTTCCCCCGTGAGCAGGTATTGTTCCTGGGGTCGGACTCCTTCAGGCGCGACCCTGAGAGGATTTTGGGCAACGTCTGCAATTTTTTGGGCATTCCACCGTTCGGTGAGGTCGAGCCGCTGCAAAGTCATGTCGGGCCGCCCGACGACAAGTTCACAAGAATGAGCGCTGAAGACCGGCTTCTGCTGGAGCAGATCTTCGAGCAGGATCAGAAAGAGTTTGAGTATCTGACGGGCTTAACGCTGAGGCCCTGAGGTTTGCGCCGAGGCTTCTCTTTGTCGGCCGGGCTGCTCTAGTCAGAGTTCTGGCGGCTTCTGCGGCAAGGCTTGGCTCTTCTTGTGTCCGTCATCCTTTAAACGGCAGTGCCGGAACGCGGGGCGGCCGGCGGGCCGGCGGGCTCGGGACCCGGGGGCGGCCAGTCGCCTCGTCCAAACGGGTTGTAATAATCCGAGCCTCGGTTAAAAGCGGTCGAAGGCGGGCTTGCGCTAGACGTTCTCCATCACGGGGGCGGGCGATGGCGGTCCAGTTGCCTGTGACACAAGATGGAGAATCAAGATGGCTAGTTTTAACTTCGAGACCATGACCCAGGCGGATGCCGACGGTTATGACGGCAGCGCCGACACGATCTTCTTCCTGAACGGCACCGCGCGCGACGTTCAGATCATCCAGGTCAACAACCCGGGTGCCACGCCCGACACCACCACGATCGCCTTCGGCGGCAAGATTCTGACCTTCGAAACCGACAACCTGGTCGACGGTGCACCTGAAATCCTGAGCTTCGAGTTCGGCGACGGCAGCCAGGTGTTCATCGGCACCGAAGGTGACGACACCGCCACCGGCACGGGCCAGAACGACTACATCCTCGGCGGCGAAGGTGAAGACACCCTCGGCGGCGGCAACGGTGCCGACAGCATCTCCGGCGGCGACGACGATGACGAGATCAATGGCGGCAACGGCAATGACCAGATCAACGGCAACCAGGGTGCCGACTCGATCGAAGGTGCCAACGGCAACGACTTCCTGTTCGGCGGCCAGGGCGACGACACCATCGGCGGCGGCAACGGTGCTGACTTCGTTCAGGGCAACCTGGGCAGCGACAACATCACCGGTGGTGCCGGCGACGACACCATCCGCGGTGGTCAGGGCGACGACTCCATCCTCGGTGGTGATGATGACGACCTGATCTTCGGCGACCTCGGTGCCGACACCCTGAACGGTGGCGACGGCGACGACACCCTGTACGGCCTGGACGGCAACGACACCCTCGCGGGCGTCACCGGCGACAACGCGCTGTGGGGCGGTGAAGGCAACGACACCATCACGGCCGACGACGGTGACAACACGGTCATGGGCGAAGGTGGCAACGACACCATCACCCTCGGCAACGGCGACAACCTCGTGAACGGCGGCGCTGGCGTTGACACCATCGACGTCGGCAACGGCGACAACACCGTCAACGGTGACGCGGGCAACGACAACATCGACGTTGGCACCGGTTCCAACCTGGTGAACGGTGGCGACGGCAACGACACGATCGACGTTGACGGCGCGAGCGTTGACGACAACACCCTGAACGGCGACGCCGGCAACGACACCATCAATGGTGGCGATGGCGACGACCTGATCAGCGGCGGAACCGGCAACGACGTGATCACCACGGGCGACGGCGACAACACCGCCAACGGCGACGCCGGCAATGACACCCTCACGGGTGGCACCGGTTCCGACGTGCTCAACGGCGGCGACGGCAATGACACCCTCGTCATCACCGACGGCGAAGACGTGCTGTCCGGTGGTGCCGGTGACGACACCTTCACCTGGAACGCTGGTACCTCGGCTGTCACGGCCGGTACCTTCTCGGGCACCACGATCACTGGCTTCAGCGAGAGCGATGACGTGATCGAGCTGACCACCTTCGCGTCCGGCTCGTTCGACGCCTCCGGCACGACGGCTGCCAACTACGCAGCCGCCCTTGCCCAGGCTGAAGCCTTCTTCACCGCCTCGACCGACACGGTTTACGCCGTCGGAACCGCGGACGGCGTCTATGTGTTCGTCGACACGGACGGCGGCACGGATGCCGAAGACGTGATCTTCCTCGCGGGGATCTCGGTCAGCGACATCGGCAGCGCGAACTTCGCCGAAATCTAAGGCAAGTCGCGACCAACAGATCGGGGCCGCCCTTCGGGGCGGCCCCTTTTTGATTCCGGGACCGGTCATTGCCGGTTCCGCCTCGACCCGGACCGTCGCCGTTGGACCTTGCCCCGGCGACCCCGTGGCGGACCAACCCGGCCCGACCCTCCCGCGGTCACGTCCCCCCGATGAAAAGGCCGCGCCCCGCGACAGCCTGATGCCGGGCCCGCCGTTCCTGCGCAGGCGTTCAACGGCCGCCCTGCTGACCCCGCTCCCGGCCCGACATCACCCTTTCCTGACCGGATGCCCCCGGGCCGATGGCGCGCACCGCCCCGCAGCCGCGCCCGGCCGCCAGGCCCGCGCCCTGCTCGACTGGCGGTTCGCAGTGCCCCACGCGCGTTTCAGGCTCCCGGACGCACGAGCGCACCCGCGGCCACAGCCATGCTGTGGCCGCGCGTCCAGACCGGACATCGTGACCATCAGACTAAAAAGGGAGGAAAGGCCTCGGCACGAACCGCGGTCAGGCGGACCGGGCTCAACTCCGGCTGTGTGACCGGCCGAACCGTGGGCCCGGGGGCTCACCATTCGACCGGCGTGACACAGCCCGCGGAGAACGAGACTGGGTTCTCTTCTGACATAAAACCGCAGCGAACAACAGAGGCTTTCCCGCGACAGCCTGTCCCCCGGGTTAAAAAACCGCTGCCATCCTGTGCTCGAATTGCCGCTCCAGAATCACGACGTCGCCCCGCCGCACGGTATAGTCGGCGATATAGCGCCCGGCGGGCCAGCCACCGGGCGGAGCCCGCCGGCCGGCGAACAGAAGCCGCTGGGCCTGATCGCGCGGCAGGGGGTCCGCAGTCGAGTCCACAAGGCTGGAACCGTCGGGCCCGGTGACGCTAAGCGTCTGAACATCCCCGACCTTCAGCCCGATGGCCCGGACCCAGGCGACCAGCGGCGCGGTCGGCCCGGGCGGGGTCAGAGCACCGGATTCGACGGACGCCATCTCCACCGGTGCGCCCGCGAAGCCGGCGTTCAGAACGGCCCCGGGGCGGTAGGTCAGGACGCGGGCAGCCGCCTCGCTCCACAGGCCGACCCCGGTCCCGCAGGCCGGGCCGGTGCCCGGGTCCGGCGCGAACGGATCGATCACGTTCGTGTCATGGCGGACCGTGAAATGGAGGTGAGGGTATTCGGTGTTTCCCGACAGGCCGATCCGCCCCACGGGGTCACCGGCCTGAACCGTCTGACCCACCGCCACCCGCACGCTGCCCCGGCCCAGGTGACAATACTGGGTGGTCCACCCACCCCCATGGTCAAGGACCAGGCCGTTGCCGCACTCGACCCCCTCGACCGCATCCGTCGGGCGACCGCGAACCGCAGCATCCTCCATGCCGTCGCGGAGCCGCGCCACGACCCCGTCCGCACCGGCCAGGACCGCGACCCCGGCCCGCATGGCCGGCAGGTCCGGAATCCGGATGTCGACCCCTGTATGGCCGTCATAGGTCAGGCTGCCGCAGCGATAGTCGCGGACGCCCGGACCCGGATCGCGATCGACATGGTTCTGGATCTCGCAATCCACACCCGGACGACAGTCGACCGGCAGCTGCAACACGGGGCGTCCGGCGATCCGCTGCGCCGGGACCGCCGGCACGACGTCCGGTGCCTGTGGATTGGCCTCACAGGCGGTGATCAGTAGACAGAGGGCCAACATCGATCTCATCCCCGGGACGCCTGTTGCACCGGCCGGCCGATCAGGGCCGACCCAGGATTTCGTCAAACAACGCCATCCAGGCGGGCACGCCGATGGTGTCGCGATCGAAACGCGCCAGCGCTGTCTCGCGCGCCGCCTGTCGTAACGGGGCAAAGGCCTCGGGGGTTTCGCAGGCCCGGGCCATGGCGTCGGACAGGGCCGCCGTGTCGAAGAAGTCGTTCAGGATGCCGTTGACCCCGGGGGTGATGGCGTCGCGCACCGGGCCGGTGTCGGATCCCAGGATCAGGCATTCGCACGCCATGGCCTCGACCAGGGACCAGGAGAGAATGAACGGATAGGTGTAATAGACATGGCCCCAGGAGATCGACAGGGCGTCCATCATCTGGCGATGCGGCACCCGCCCGACGAAATGCACCCGGCCCATGTCCAGCCGGTCGCCCAGCTCGGCCCGCAGCTTTTTCCCCCAGGTCTCGCCGGCCGGAAGCCCGCCGCCATAGCCCTTTCCCGAGTCCGCGCCGATCAGGATCACCTCGGCCGTGGGGCAGCGGGCCAGAAAGTCGGGCAGGGCGCGCATGAAGACATGGAAGCCGCGCATGGGCTCGAAATTGCGGTTGATGAAGGTGATGACCGGCCGCGATCCGTCCAGCACCCGCCCCTCGGGCAGGCGCAGCCTGGCCCCGGGCCGGCGCCGGGCGTCGGTGACGCCCACCCCTTCATGGATGACGCGGACGCGCGGCTGGAAGACCGCCGGCAGACCGGCCGCCTGGAAGGGGGTGGGGCAGACGATCACCTCGGCCATGGCATAGGCCAGGGCCACGCCCACATTCTTGGCGTGGATTCGCATGTCGTCCGCCGGGGTGCCGGTCGCGAACTCGGGATCGAAATTCATGTCCGCCCCATGGGAGCGGTAGAAGAACTCGCCGAACAACACCTGGGGCACGCCGGGAAAGACCTCCGACATCTGGATCGTCTCGCCCCAGCCCGGGTGGCCCACGATCAGATCGGGCCTGTAACCTTCGGCCTTCAGCTCCAGGGCGACGCGGGCGGCGGCGTCGGCGCGCATCAGGTCCGCCTCGGCCCGGGTGGCGGGAGGGAACAGTCCGGGTGTGGAGCCACGTGGCAGATGCCAGCGGCGGACGTCGATCCCCGGCATCCCTCTCGCCGTCGGCCCCCCGATCGCGGTCAGCCGGTCGCCCCGGGCAAGGGCGGCGGCGGCGATATGGGGAAACTGACCGGGAAAATTCTGATGGATGAAGAGTATGCGCTTGCCGGCCATGCCTGATCTCCTGCCCGAAAGCGTGCCCCCGGTCCGCTCCTTTCCATCCACCGCGCTGCGCGTCAATCAAAGCGTCGGACGCGCCCATGAAGCGGTTTCGTCGCCGGCCATCAGCCTCTAGGGTCGCGCGCATGCACGCCCTCATCGACGCCAGTCCGGCGGACAATACTGTGACTGTCCCGTCCGGGGCCGGGATCCTGTCGCGGGTGATCGTGCGGGGCCGGGGCAACCGGGTGCTGGTGGGCGCGGGCTCTGTCCTCGACGCCTTCGCCCCGGCCGGGGCCCGGAGCGACGTGGCCGACGGCCCTGCCCTCCGGATCGAGGGCGATGACAATGCGGTCGAGATCGGCGACGCCGCCGCCCTGACCCTGAACATGACCGTGATCGGCAGCGGCAACCGCATCGAGATCGGGGCGGGGTGCCGGCTGAACGGGTTCGCGGCCATCCGCTGTTCCGGCGCGACGCTGCGCATCGGGGCCGGGACCACGATGGTGAATGGCTCGCTGCAGCTGCATGAGCCGGGCGAGATCGATATTGGTCCGGACTGCATGATCGCCAACCAGGTCTATGTGTCGCTCAGCGACATCCACCCGATCCATGACCGGGCCACGGGACAGCGGCTCAATCCTCCGGGATCGGTCCGGATCGGGGCCCACGTCTGGCTGGGACTACGCTGCATGGTGATGAAGGGGTCGCGGATCGGTCCGGGCGCGGTGATCGCCGCCGGAGCCGTCGTATCGGGCGAGGTGCCGGACCATGTGATTGCCGGTGGGGTGCCCGCGCGGGTCCTCCGGACGGATGTGGAATGGCACCGCGATCTGGATGTGACGACGCCCGACCGGTGATATGCCGGTCCGCCGAGCTCGCCCCTGATGCCCCCTTTGGACGGATCAATGACCGATACCCCTGACGAGACCCGCCCGACCGACGCGGACCTGCCGCGCCTCGGCCTCTACCTGCCGTCCAGCCGGGTCGGACTGGGCCCGAAGGTGTTCGGCAAGGACGTGGCGAATTTCGAGCTGTTCCAGGCTCTGGTCCGCCACGGCGGGTTCGACCAGGTCGATTTTCTGACCCATCGCCCGGTCGAGGCCGAGGCGCTGCGCGCGGGGCTGGAGGTCGGCGAGAGCTGCGCGACCCGCGTGGGCTCCTTCAATGTGCTGGACGCAAAGGCGGGTCCAGCCGCGGGCACGGTCCTGCGGGGGGCTGCCGGCCTCGGAGAGCTGGCCTGGCGTCGCAGGCGGACCTGCGGAGACGCCGGCTTCAGCCTGATGGGCCTGATCCACACGGCGGCCCCCCCGTCGATCCGCGAGCAGATCGCCGAGGCCTCTGTCGCCCCGGTCCAGCCCTGGGATGCGATCCTCTGTACCTCCCCTTCGGTTCAGGTGGCGATGACCCGCATGTTCGATGACTGGGACGACTATCTGAAGGACCGGTTCGGTGGCTCGCGGTCCCTGCGGCCGATGCTGCCTCTCATCCCGCTGGGGGTCGACGCCGGGGGGATCGCCGCCCGGGTTGGTCGACCGGACGCGCGCGCCACCATGCGCCAGCGACTGGGTGTCGCCGATACCGACATTCTGGTGATCTGGGTCGGGCGCCTGTCGTATTTCGAAAAGGCCTTTCCCCAGCCCATGATCCGCGCTGTGGCCGAGGCTGCCTCGCGGACGGGCGCGCGCGTCCATTTCGCCATGGCGGGCTGGTTCCCGACCCCCGAGGCCGAGGAGCCCCTCTATCGGCAGGCCGCCGCCGAATATGCCCCGGACGTGTCCTTTCACCTGGTGGACGGCACCGACCGGAATGCCCTCGAACTCGCTGTGGGCGGGTGCCGACATCTTCCTGTCGCTGGTCGACAACATCCAGGAGACGTTCGGCATCACCCCCCTGGAGGCCATGGCGGCGGGACTGCCCGTCGTGGTCAGCGACTGGAACGGCTACCGCTACACTGTCGAGGATGGAGTGCAGGGTTTCCTGGTTCCGACCCTCATCGGACCGGCGGGCGCCTTGCCGGACACGTTCGAGGCCGGCCATACGTTCGGCCAGCGGACCTATCAGCAGTATGTCGGGATCCTGGCCCAGCACACGGCCGTCGATGTCGAGGGCGCGGCCGTGGCCCTGTCCCGGCTGATCGAGTCTCCGGACCTGAGGCGGGGGATGGGCGCGGCGGGCCGCGAGCGTGTCCGCCGCCTGTTCGACTGGCCCGTCGTGGCCCCGCAGTACCGGGCGTTGGGGGCGGAACTGGCGGCCATCCGGCGCGCTGCGACGGGTGACACCTCCGCAGGCGGACGGCATCCCGTGCGGGGCGAGCCCCTTGCGGACTTCACCCATTTCGCCACCCGGGTCATGACCGAGGACACGGTTCTCATCCTGCGCGCGGGTGTCGGGCGTGAAGACCTGGACCGGGCGGCCCGCACCCAGCTGGACAGCTTCGCCGGAAACTGGCGGTCCTCGATCGAGGAATGCGAGCTTGTGCTGCATCATCTCTCCCGCCACGGCCCGACCCCCGTCGCCACGCTTCTGGGCCTGGTGGCTCGCGGACGACGGCGGGCCCTGCGCATGGGGCTGCTGTGGATGACCAAGCTGGGGCTGCTGACCTGGGCCATGGGAGGGGCGAGCGATGACGCCCTATGATCCTCGCCGGACCCTGGTGTCGCTGCATGTCCCCAAGACCGCGGGGACCAGTTTTGTCGACGCCCTGACGACCTGGTTCGGGCCGGAACACCTGCATTTCCACTACCGCGCCAAGGCTGGCACATGGCCCGAGCTGACGTCGGGCCGACCCGGCCTGTGCGTGCACGGACATTTCAACCGGGTCCGGGGGTTCGGCGGCCGGGTGAGCTATCCGGACGCCAACCAGTTCATCGTCTTCCTGCGCAATCCGTTCGACCGGTTCGTATCACAGTGGCTATATCTCCACTATCAGCTGGAGCAGGGCTTCGTGATCCCTGACCTGGCTGACGGGCCGGACTTTGGCACCTGGCTGAACCGTCGACGCGCCGCCGCGGAGGCCGGGGAGGACCCCTTCTCCTTCCTCGCCCAGCTGGCGGATCCCGCCGACCCGTCGAACGTGGCCGCGACCTTTGGCCCGGACTATGTCGCCATCGGCCTGACCGAGCGGTATGAGCAGTCCCTCGCCCTGTTCGCCAGGCAGTTGGGCAGGACCGCTCCAGCCGCGTCCTGGGTCAATCGCGCGCGCGGCGAGGCGGCCCCCTTCGCCGACTGGAGACCGGCGCACGAGCGTGCCTTCCCGCTGGAGTATGCCGTGTATGGCGAGGCCGTGCGCCGGTTCGATCAGGCCCTCGCCGATCACGGGCTGGACTGACCCCGATCCTCAGCTGCCGGGGCTGCCCTTCTTCAGGGCTGCCGAAAAGTGCTCGATGGTCCGGGCGAGCCCCTCTCGCAGTTCAACGGTGGGTCGCCAGTCGAGAGCCGTCTCGGCAAGGGTGATGTCCGGTTGTCGTTGCCGTGGATCATCCTGGGGGAGGGGGCGGTGCTCGATGACGGACCGCGAACCTGTCCGCGCGATGGTTTCCCGGGCCAGCTCCAGAATGGTGAATTCGTTTGGATTGCCCAGGTTGACCGGACCCGTGAAGCCGGTCGGGGTGTCCATCAACCTCAGCAGGCCCTCGACCAGGTCGTCGACAAAGCAGAAGCTGCGCGTCTGGGAGCCGTCCCCGTAGAGGGTCAGGGGCTGATGGGTGAGGGCCTGGACGAGCAAAATTGCTGACCACCCGCCCGTCGTTGATGGCCATCCGCGGGCCATAGGTGTTGAAGATCCGGGCGACCTTGATGTCGAGGTGCTCCTGACGGGAGTAGTCAAAGAACAGGGTCTCGGCACAGCGTTTGCCCTCATCGTAGCAGGCCCGGGGGCCGATGGGATTGACCCGGCCCCAGTAGGTCTCCGGCTGCGGATGGATTTCCGGGTCCCCGTAGACTTCGCTGGTCGAGGCCTGCAGCACCCGGGCACCCGTCGCCCGGGCCAGGTCCAGCATGTTGATGGCACCCATGACGTTCGTCCGGACGGTCATGACCGGGTCGTACTGATAGTGGATCGGTGATGCCGGACACGCGAGATTGAAGATGCGATCCACGGGCGCGTCGAACGGCACGGTGACGTCATGCTCGACGAACGCGAAGCGCGGTTCCTCCGCCAGATGCGCGATATTGTCCCGCGTCCCGGTGTGGAGGTTGTCGAGGCAGATGACATGATCGCCGCGCGCGATCAGTCGGTCACACAGGTGAGAACCCACGAACCCGGCTCCTCCGGTGACGAGGACCCGCAGTGGCGAACGGGGGCTCTCGCTCATTTCGTGCCGCCGGTGGTGGACAGGATGGTCAGGGGTCTGGCCCGGCCCGAGAAGCGATTGTCGAGGTGCTCGATCTCAAGGAAGCCGGCGGCGCGGCCAGCTGGCTTGTAGACGGAAAAGGTCCGGGCCAGACCCAGGGTCGCGGCGCTTTCCAGCGGGGACACAAAGCTGGCGTCTCGGTCGAGCCAGTGGGGCCTGGACATCCAGTGGGCAAGTTGGGTTGCGTTGATGGCGAAGAAGCCCGAGTGCGGATTGTTGGCCCGTCGGAAGGTAGTGGGCGTCGACAGTGGTGTCGCCGTCAGCGTCTCTTCGTCATCAATGGCAGAGAGTAGCGACCGCGAAACGCTCTCCTCAAGATCATGGTCGATCCAGGTCTTCTGCGTCTTGCCCTGATCGTTCCATTCGAACCGGTTGGGGGAAAGCACGCGACGATCGCCGAACGTCCTGTTGAACCAGATCAGCTTATCGAAAAACAGGGGGTCGCGGACGAGCAGATCGTCCTCGCTGTAGATGAACCAGTCGTACTGGTCGGCGTGCTTGGCGAAGACCCGGTAGGCATCGAAGCCCAGCATCCTCGGGTTTGTCGGTTGCGCAGAGGTCTGGGCCACGCCGAACCGGTCGCGAAAGGGCTGGTCGAGCAGGCTGTGGCCCGGGACGGTCAGGATCCTGAGGTCGAGATCGACGGGGCAGGCCATGTCCAGGACATAGCTCGACTGTTTCCGGGCGTACCGGACCTCCGCCGAAGGCCCGAAGGCGCCGCGATAGCCCCGGACGACCCGCTGGACCACGTTGGTCCGGTCGACGCGGCGCGCCTCATCGACCGAGGAATGTCGTGGATTGGGTTCAGACGCAAAATAGTGAACCAGGACAACAAGCGCTTTCATCGGCCGGCCACCAGGTGCGCCGCCGATGCCGGTGGTATCCCGTCCGCGAGACGCGAAAGGGTGGCTCCTGGCCAGATCATGCAGCGTCCCCCGTTCCGGATCCTGTCAGGACCCTGTCGTCGCCCCGCCCGCAGTGTCATCCGCCGGGGCCTGAGTGGTCCAGCGTCGCTATGCCGGTCGTTGCCCGACGGATGCAAGCCCGTCACCCCCCGATGGCCGGCGCAGGCACGAAACCCGGGTCATTTGCCAGAGCCGGGAAGCGCGGCGGGGGACATCAGCGTCTTCTTCAGTCGCGACTGGATTGCGCGCACGGGCCGGGTGATCTTCCAGCTGAGACTGGACTTGATCGCGGCGTTGCGCCTTTGCAGGGTCCCGACGTCCTCGGCAAGCTGGTGGCGTAGCTTGTTGAGAGCGTCCTGGTCGCCCAGCAAGTCGCTGACCGTCGACTTCAGTCGCGTGTTTTCGAAACGAAGGTCACGCAGCATTGCCTCCTGCTCGACTGCCTCAGCCATGGCAGCGTCCATCCTGAGCGTCGCGTCATGCACAGCGCGTTCGAGCACGATGCGCCGGGATTCCTCGGCTGCGATGACCTCGCCCACGCGGGCGCGTTCACGCAGCAGGCGGGCCTCGCTGTCGGCGAGTGCGATGTTGGCCCGGGTCAGCCGAGCGGTGCCCTGTTGCTTCTGGTGGTCAAGGATGGGGCCCCAGGTTCGCGCCAGTTCCTCCATTGCCTGACCTGCGGCATCCATGGCACCGGGATCGGGCTCAGATCCTGCAGCCGCCGCCCGGGTCCAGTCATGAACCCGATCAACCACACCCTCTTCCCGCCCGGCGGGCGGCAGCGCCTCAGCGCGGTGGTGGCGATGGGTCTGGGACAGGAAGGCACCGATTTCCGTCTCTGCTAGATCGCGACGCGGCAGTGAAATGCCGAACGCCGCCTCGATCCGGTCAAGGGTGCCCGAGGGGTTCTCGAGCATCCCGGCATAGGGAACGAACACGCGAGGGCAACTCCGCGTGTCTCGCTCGACGGACAGCATATAGGCGGCCCACAGGAGCATTCCCTGGCTGATCGGGAACCCGTCCCGGGCGTTCAGGGAACTGGCAACCTCCAGCGGGTGCCTGACCATGATGATATAGAGGGGGGCCCGGCCGCAGTTGACCAGCGCCTGGTGCCACAGCCGTGCCAGCACGGACGACCGGGGGTCCTTGATAACCGGCAGATCCCGGTCAGCGTAGTTCTGCATGATCATGGCCTCGGCCCGATCAATGCAGGAACCGGGTCGATCCCAGGCCCTGGGGCCCGCCTGATGGACAAAGACATCATCCCAGGCCGAGCCGACCTCAGCCAGGATCTCGTCGCTCAGCGCGACCATCTCTGACGGTTCCCAGAAGCCGAGTGGATTGTCGGGGCCGGGCTGGATGACCCGTTCCGGGAGGGCACCTCCCGCCAGTGAGAGTATTCTCGCCATGGCGGACGTGCCACTGCGGTGCATGCCCGTGACCACGAGGGCCGGGCGTGGCCGCGGCGCGGGGTGAGGATCGCCTGAAGGGGCCGTGGTCACTCTGTGCTCTCCGCCAACCAGGCCTGGTAGCTCCCCGGTCCGCTCGCGAACGGGTCGGGAAAGGCCGCCTGAAGATCTTGTCTCGTGCGATAAAGCCCGCGGTCAGCGGCGGGGATCGGGACCCCGTCGCCATATTGGCCGTAGTGCCAGTATCCCGTCGGAATCCGCGGGTCTGTGGCCGCGTCGATTTCGCGCTTGTACCAGTTCCAGATCTCATGGACCTCGAAATTGGCCCCCGCATACCGTCGCGTCATGATGTCGCCGATCGGGCCCAGCTTGGTGAAATGCCAGAAGCGCAAGGGTGACCCGTTGACGGTTATGCGGCCCTCCCAGTCGATGCGCACGGTGCGCCGGCTGAGATTCCAGCTCGCCACGTTACAGCCGGGGTCGCGCAGCACGGTGAAGGTCGGGAAAAAGGCCGGGATGTGATCGCACCATCTCTGGTCTACAAACAGACCCGACGGGATGTCGTCATAGCAGAACCGCAAAAGCCGGTCCGACCACCATGCGGCGAAGCGGCGACCCTCGGCCGTCGTCCGGATCGCAAGGAAGCCCAGATTGAAGATCCCGGTCCGCAGCGTGGCCTGTTCGTTGTCCAGAATGGCCTGCAGGGTCTCTTCCGGCTCTAGCATATGGGGGGTCAGCACGCCGTCGTGATCCCGCAGCGCATCCGTCACTGTATCGAGCGGGTTCAGCAGGGCGGTGTCGGGATCCAGATAGACCACCGCGTCGGCCCCCATATCGCAGGCAAGGCGCAGGAAGGGGCCTTTGACCGCGGTGCAGGCCTCTACGATGTTATGCCGGAAGAGCCAGGCCCGGACATCGGGGATGTCCAGCTGATCCGCATAGACCACGCGATCAAAGTCCTCGTTCTCCGGGTCGAGCACGATGCCGTCCGGAGGACGGTCAACGACCAGGGCGACCAGGTGCCAGTCGGGGTGGTGCTGACGAAGCGAGCGGTAAAGCACCCTGGCCCGGTTGAGATAGGAGAAGGTGAAGCTGCTGAAACAGAGAACTTTCAACGGCTCGTCTCCGGGAGAAAGTCGGCCGTCATCCGGCTGAACTTCAGGGCCTGGAGCCGGGGCATACGGGTCTGACGTGCCTGAGCGCGAATCTCTCCGGACTGGAACAGGGCGTGGAGCGGCACCTCCCCGTCCAGCACCAGACCACAGGCCTGCTCGCGAACAAAGGCGGCCACGTTGCCCGCTGCCGCATTGGTCACGATCGCCGCCCCGCCGGCAACAGCCTCGAACGCGGTAAAACAGAAGGTTTCAGGCCAGAGAGACCACAGGACAACCACGTCCAGCTGCAGTCTTTCGACAGCGTCCCGCATGGGTTCCGGATCGCCAGCGGTCGGGGCGACAGCGGTAAATTGCATCGGCACCCCTGCAGCGGGGCTGCGCGCCAGGTGGTGGAACTCGTAGCGGGGATCCGAGCTGAAGAACTCGGCCAGTGCCGCAAAGGCGGGCCACCCCTTGTGGTGCGTCGCCATCCCCAGAAACCCCACACGCAACGGCCGCCCCGATACCTCGTCCCGAGGTATGCGGGGGGTGCGACGTGGGGTCAGTCTGGCATGGGGATGCGCGATGGCCGCCGCCGGACGACGGGGAAAACTCCGACGCCAGAGCGTCAGGGCTCCGCTGGACGGAGCCAGAACCGTGACGGCGAAGGCTTCGAACAATCGCTCGTGCTCACGCATCTGGACCCGCCGGCGCGGGCGATACTGACACACCCGGCAGGCCGCACTTTCGGGGGGCGGGGCACCGCAAAAGCTGACGTCGTTGCGCATCAGGGCATAGCCCGCGCACAGACTGGAGTAGTCATGCACCCAATAATAGCCGGCCTCGGCACCGAAGGCCTGAAGGATACCAACAACGCCGGGAGTTGAGTGTCCAATCAGGCTGTGCACCGCAAAGGACACCTCGGTCCGGGGCTGGCCGTTTGCCAGGGCAACGATCTCATCCGGCCGGAAATGGCCGAGAAAGACATCGTTGAGCAACAGGCCGACCGGCGGGTTCTCCCGATTGACCTCGACCACCATGGCGGTGGCCGGAGGGAACAGATGCAGATGGTCGATGTCCTGCTCGCGGAGCGCGGCCGCCTCGATTCTCAGGCAAAGCTGGATGCCGCCAAACGCTCCGACATAGTTGTCCTGACTGACGGTGATATGGAGACGGCGACCCGTCTGGCGTTGGCTCAGGGCCTGGGCGAGGCGGTCGATCGGATCGGGATCGGGATCGGGGCAGGCCTCGCGGAGACTCTGCAGGTGCGCCTCGAACGGCGGGGCCAGCCGAAGAATATCGTTTCGGAAGTCAAGCCCGTGGGTCAGCGGCCGACCCTCATGGCGACCGTGGACCATGTAGTGCTCGAACGGATTGATCCCGGCCGCCTCGACGTCAGGGTTCAGCTGAAGATAGCGGGCCACCGAAAACCATGAATTGGGATCCCGCCCCTTGCGCCAGCCGGTCAGCATGAAGTGCGTGAAGGCGTCCTCCGCTTCAGACAAGACCGGTCCGGAGGCGCGGTAGTGTTCATCGTCAAAGGCGGCCCGCACGGGGTCAACCTCACCGGCCCCGGGGGCCGGGCGGTCCCGCGTCCGGGCAGGGCCGAGCGACCGGCCCTCAGCCCGGCCGTGGCGGATAAAGTGGATAAAGGGGTTCAACCCGGCCGCAGCCACGTCGGGATTGACCAGATGATAGTCTGAAACGGAAAAGTCCGGATGGGGGTCGCGCCCCTCCTTCCAGCCGACAGCCACGAAGTGATCGAAAGGGTCCTGGTCGGCGATATCCGGATTAGATGCCCGGTAGAAATCCTCATCGAAAGCTTCTCTGATGTCGGACGTGTCGGACACGCTGGACAGAGAGGGGGTGACGACGACGGGCGCGGTTGGTCGGGCCTCGTGTGCGGCATGCAGGACATGATGAACAAAGGGGTTCACGCCAGCTTCTGCCACATCCGGGTTCAGCTGGAGGTACGCTGCCACCGAGAAGTCCGCGTTCGGATCCCGCCGCTCTCGCCAGCCGGACGTCATGAAATGCGCCCATGGATCCAGGCCGGCATCAGCCACATCCGGATTGTTCGCAAGATAGTGTCCGGCGTCGAAGGCCTCACGGACGGTCAGAAGCGGATCTTCGACTGAGCCAGCGGCCATGACGCCCTTTCCGGACTGGATTCGCAACCCGTTCGGCCGCGTCTCGCCTCGGCCCTAACGACCTTGTGACCCTCAAATCGTCCGGGCGGGGACAACCGTCAAGCCTGAACACCTATCGATTCAATCTTAGGACCCCGAATTTGCAGAGCCACATCAGGGCCCGGACCTTGACCGGTGTCGCCGCCGGGTGGGTCTCCAGCAGTGCCTTCACGGTCTGTCCGGACTCCACCTGCGCGTGCAGTTCGACAATCGTTTCCCGAGGCAAGGTGACCGGATCAATAGCAAAGCGGGCGAAGGGCAGATCAAGGAGCGCGTCCAGTGCGACGGTGTCGACGGACCGGGTCACGGTCCAGCGGCCCGAAAGGATGTGTGTGGGGTAGGTCCCGAACAGGTCGCACGGATCGGGGCGAGCCGGCCAGGCCTGACGCGGAGTCGCGCCGACCGAGCGCCGGATCTCACCCAGGTCGTCTGCCAGGGCGGTGTAGCGGTCGAGAATAACGGGCCAGTCGAACTCCTTGAGGGCGCGCATCTGGCCAGCCTGCCCCAACCGGGCCCTCAACGCGGGAGCCTCGGCAAGGGCGACGATCCGCTCGGTCAGGGTGGCCGGATCAACGACCGTCATCATGCTGGTCCGGCCGATAAAATAATCATAGCTGTCTTGCGCCGTGGCGTGGCGCAGCGCCAGGTCAGCCCCGCTCCCGACCGGAGGCAGGGTGACCGGAATACGGTAACCGTCAATGCCATCCCGCACCGTATCCTTGTAGCCGTTCCAGTCACTGACCAGGACAGGCAATCCGGCGGCCATCGCCTCGAGCGGCGTCAGGCCGAAGGTCTCCTGGATATTGTCCGAGAGCGACACGAAGGCATCGGCAGCCCGCCAGGCCTGGCGGTAGGCGACGGCCTCGGCCCCGTCGACAGCGATGAATCGAACCGACGGTGCCAGCACCCGCTGGGCGTTCTGGAAGGCATCCCGCACGGCGGTGCTGGCAAAGACACCGGCCTCGACACAGACGAGCGCCCTGTCCGTCCGGGCCGCAGCTGCTTCGAGCGCCTGATAGAGAACTGCCGGATTGGCCTTGGCGTGATAGGTCAACCGCCCTGCGAAGAGAAAGGCGACGTCATCTTGCCCCAGGCCCAGCGACTGTCGTGCCTCGGCTCGATCACTTTCGCTGCTGGCGAAGGCAGGCGCATCAATGCCCAGTGGGATGACCGGCAGCGCCACAGCGGAAAACTTCGTGACCCCCAAGTGCTCGGCCAGCCACGCGCACCGGGCCTCCTGGAGTCGCCTGACGACGGCGTGAGCGGCCGAGGAGGTACAGACAAGCGCGTCCCAGGGCTGGAACGGTGCCGTAACCATGGCGCTGATCTCGTCCATGGCGCGCGTCGAGCTGAGCGTGTGGGTGACCCCGAACAGGCTGTAGGCTGCGGAACCGCGTGTGTTTCGTCCGTGGGCGAGGTCAATCGTGACCGGAGCGGGATGATAAAGGGCCCCCAGGGCGTCAAGGCCCGCGTTTCCCGGGGCCGGTATCCAGCGCACGACGCCGGTATGCCCTTCCGATCTGAGTTGACTGGCGAGGCTCTCCGCCGAAGACCGGGCAGCACTGAAGGCGTTCACCTCCCCCGTGGGCCAGCGCCGTGCGATTCCCTTGATCATCGCCTTTCCCGCACTTTGCCGGCCCATGATCTTCGCGGCCGTGCTGTAGGCGTCGCCGGCGTTGTAGAGGGCGAAGTTCGGAGCGTTCATGGACACCTTGTACCGGGAGAGCGCGCGTTGTGTCCCGCATAGGGACTTTGCCACGCGGTGCAAAGGTGAGGACTGCTTCAGGCCGCCTGCGCCCTCGGCGGCCACGACCCTCCAGGGCCTCCGTCGTCAAGGCCTGGCCGTACCGAAGGGACTCGCTCCGGTACCGTCACCCCGGGGGGCGCGCGAGGCTCCAGGGCGCGGGTGAGACACTCTGGTCCAGCCACGTCAGGATCTGGGTCGCGGTCGGGTCGCGGTATCCGTCGAGGGGACGGCCGTCCGCGGATCCCCAGTGAGGATTGACCCCGGGATCGACGAACAGCCCCTCACCCCAGGTGTCGAAAAGCCGCTTCAGTTCGGTGTCGTCCCAGGCGCATTTGTCGGCCGAGTCGTTCAGACCTCGCGTCCGGGACTCGTGGTGGAGCAGGATCAGGTCTGCGGCATAGAGGGTGCGAAGGCCCGCAGCGCGCGCGCGCAGGCAAAGGTCTATGTCATTGTAGCCGACGATCAGTCGCTCATCGAAACCTCCGAGCGTCTCGAAGGTCTCGCGGCGCACCGCCATGAAAGCACCGGTTACAGCCGCGACCGGCCGGGTCCTGCGGTAGCGACCCATGGGGCCGTCCTCCAGCGGATCCGCGCCCACACCCTCGTGCATAGGCCGACCTTCTGAGGCTCCAAGCACGATTCCGCCGTGCTGAAGGGTGCGGTCCGCATAGAGCAGGCGCGCGCCAACCACTCCGACCTTCGGCCGGGCCAGTTCGCGTCGAATGGCCGTGTCCCAGCCCCGGGCCACCGCCTCCACGTCGTTGTTCGCGAAAACAAGAAGGGGCTGGTTCTGGTGCCGGGCCGCCTCATTGTTGAGCCGTGCCCAGTTGAAGGGCTCATCCATGGTCAGGACGCGGACCCCGGCAAGCCCCGAAAGTTCGGCGAGGCAGGTCCGGGTTTCCTCTTCGGCACTCCGGTTGTCGACGATGACGATGTCCACAGCATCAGGTCGGTCTGCGAAGGCGTAGAGGCTTTCAACGCACGCTTTCAGAAGTCCGGACTGGTCGCGGGTCGGGATGATGACGAGGATGCGATCGTCCGGATCCACGGTGCTCGGGCGCTCCAGATGTGCCGGGACGCTGTCTGCAGCGGAGCCGATCCAGACGCTGGTGAGCAACCGCGGCAGATGGGCTACGGTGCGCCCTTCGTTCAGTGCCGCCACGATCAGCGCCCGGCCGACGGCAGAGGGCTCGATTCCGCCAGACAGAGCGTCGACCAGTCCGGCGGATTGACCGTCGGTGAACAGGACGGCCACCGGTGGCCGGGGACTGGTCGCCAGATCGTCGATGTCGGGCGCGGACTGCAGGGCCGGCTCCCGATGGAGCGGGCCTCTCCGCCAGTGATCCTCATGGTAGTCGTGATCGGCATAGACCAGATCGGCCCCGGTCCGACGGGATGCGGCGAGGAACCAGGCCAGCGCTTGCGGATCCAGAACCGCGCCTGCGGGAAGGGCCAGAACGCTCACGGGCATCAAGCCTGTCAGACTGTCACCGAGATCCTGCAGTTCCGGACCCACGAAGACGATCCGGGGATCCACGGCCTCGAGGCTGGCGACAGGGTGGCCGCTGACCGCTTTTCCGGCGCGCACAAGCGCCTGCCAGCGGGCGTGTTTTTGGTCGACAAGGCTGTCGAGGGTGCGGACGACCGCTGCGGGAATGGCATCCATGGCGTCGACTACGACCACCACGGGGGCCTCCCCCTTTTTCGATGGCGGGGGCGTGACGGGATAGGCCCGGCGGAAAGCGTCCCACGCGTCGAGCGGATAGGTCGAGACCTGCACCCAGTCCCGAACGGTATCGAGCGCCGCATCAAGATTTCGGCCGATCAAGGCCACATCGGCAATGGCACGGGCGGAGCCGAAGGTCGGACGTGGGAGCCGATGGCGTACGCCGGCCGAGATCAGCTCGTCGCGTGCTCCGGCCGCTCCCGGGTCACGCCGCAGCGCCTCGACAAAGGCGTCGATCGCCGCCTCGTGTCGCCCTACGGCCTTCAGGACATGGGCCAGGTGCAGCCAGGGCTCGCTATCCAGCGGAGCCGCCTGCGCTGCCGCCCGATAGGCGGCCTCGGCCTCGGCCAGCGCCCCGGCTTCCTTCAGCATGTGGCCGCGCTGGACGAGAATGGACGTCTGGCCCGGCTGGTGCGCAAGCGCGGCTCCGTAG
The DNA here is from genome assembly GCF_044598075.1 of Brevundimonas sp. R86498. Taxonomy (GTDB): domain Bacteria; phylum Pseudomonadota; class Alphaproteobacteria; order Caulobacterales; family Caulobacteraceae; genus Brevundimonas. The sequence continues at coordinate 1,182,370 of NZ_CP139004.1, forward strand.
GCCTCCGCCGCCGTCAGCCAGTCCCCCAGATCCCGGGCCCGATCGCCGCGCGCAACGTCATCCCGCGACAGGGCCTCCGGAGTACGGACCGGTGCCGGTGGCGGCAGAAGTCGCTTTCGCAACCAGCGCAAGACCTTGCGCGGCCCGGCGGGCTGCCGGCTCACCGCGCAGTCTCCCGGGAGCGGGGCAAGCGGCTGATCATCGCCGGGCGTACAGGCAGGCGGCCGGGCCGTGCGGATGGTCGTCGTGTTCGAATGACGGTGTCACGGCGAACCCGTGGCTTTCAAGGAAGGCAATCGTCTCGCCCTTCTCCAGCCAGACCGAGCCGGGCGAGATGCCGCCGATGAAGGAGCTGTAGACCGTCGAGTCGCCGTAGCCTCGCAACCGGTAGGTCAAAGACTTTCCGTCGCGTTCACGGACAATCGTTTCGCCGGTGAAGAGCGCGCGTCTCGGGTCGCCCTCCGGCATGGCCCTGTCGTCGAAGAAATGGCTCCATATGAACATCTCGTCGGTGACGCGTGCCATGTTCGTCAGCGTCCGGATGGGATCGACCATGTGGTAGAGAACGCCACTGGCGAGAAGGAAGTCGAAACGTTCGGTGGTCTGATCCAGATAGTCGTCGAAGTCGCCGAGTAGGAATCGTGAATTTCGCGTCCCCATGATCTCCTTGGCGATCAGGCATTTCATGTAGGCGAGAGTGTTGGCTTCGATGCCCAGAATCGAGGCCGCGCCGGCCTTCTCCAGCATATAGGTGTGGCCACCCTCAAGCGGGCCCAACTCCAGAACCGACTGGCCATCGAACCCACCGCGGTGCTGGACGAGCCAGTCGATACGGGCATCCTCGAACAGAGGCACGGTTCCCGCTTCGAGGCCGGGCCTGGGAATCTGGCTGATCCAGGACGTTCTGAACAGGTCGATGGCGAGTTGGTCCGACGGGGCTCCGGAAACATAGTTGTCGTTGATCGGGGCTTCCATCGATTCTCTCTTTTCGCTTCGTCCAGCAGACGGCCGCCAGGATGCCAGCCCGAATGCCTCTGTCAGTGGTCGTAGCCGATCGACTGGATATCGGAAACGTCAGCGTCCCAAGAGACCTTCGGCGCCCCGGTCTTCACCGCGATGCAGGCGGACAGGCCATACCCCGGCGACGTCTCCATGTTCTCGAATGGTCCGCCGGGATTGAACAGGCTGACCATGGAGATTGGCGACCCGTGGATCGCCTCGGTGACCGAGAAGCCGGTATGCACGTTGAAAAGACCCGTCCAGGCCTCGCGCGAGAAGCGGAAGAAGTCCCAGGGAGCGTCGTGGACCGGCCATGTCTGATGGGATTGGGAATAGACCGTTCCGCCTGGACGCAAAACGGCATTCATTTCCAAGGCTACCTTCCAGGGCATCAGAAAGTGCTCGAATGTGGAGATCGAGAAGATGTAGTCACAGGGCTCCTGAACGTATCGCGACAGGTGGTGAGCATCCCCAACCACGTCGACGTTCTCGCCAGCCATCACGTCGAAGCCAATATAGTCGACCGAGGGTGAGAACAGTTCGCGTCGGGTGATCGCGCTGCGGGCTCGGGCCCCGATCTCCAGCACGCGCCCGCCGGTCGCGTTCACGGTCTTGATGAACCGGGCGAACGCTTCATGGGGATTGGATATGTCGCGCGCCTCGGCGACCTGGACTCGCTCGATGACCCGGCCGTCGGGCAGCCGCAACCCGATGTCGGCGCTGTGGGCGGGGTCCGTCAGAACCGCATGAACGGCGAAACCCCAATCGGCAGCCTCTGGTCCGATCGCCTTTGCAAGGTCGTTGCGCGGAACAGAACGGATTACGGTCTGAAGCGGCTCGCCCTTCACCAGGATCGCCAGATCGGCGCCGGCACGGTAGGCGCTGTGCCAGCCGCTGATCACGATCGAGCCGCGCAGCATGCTGAACCGCTCAAGATACATTGGCATTCAGGCGCTCCGCTTGCGACGCGTTGCCCGGACCGGCACCTTCACCGGTGCCTCGCCCACTGTCTCCCGCCACGGCATGGGCACGCGGGGCGGATGGGCAAGGGCGAAGTCGGAGCGATCCAGACTGAGGTTCGGCGAATAGAAGGGGTCGTGGTCCAGCATGTCGGCCCAGCGCTCGCGCATCAGCGCGGCCTCCCGCGCCAGCCGTTCGGCCCCCGCGCCGTCCAGGTCGCTGCCGCGCGTTTTCGATTCCTTGTGGGTCAGGACGATGTCGGGGTCGGCGAGGACCTTGAAGCCGGCCTTGCGCACCCGCAGGCACAGGTCGACATCATTGTAGGCAACCCTGAAGTCGGCGTCGAAACCGCGGACCGCCTCGAACACGTCGCGCCGGATGAACAGGCAGGCGGCGGTCACGGCCCCGAATTGATGCAGCAGCCGGGCCTTGCCCAGATAGCCGGGATTGTCGCCCGCCTGGCCACCGTGCGGCGTGCCGGCGATGCGGTGGGCCCCCATGCCCAGGGTGATCCCGAAATGTTGCAGCGTCCCGTCCGGGAACAGCAGCCGGGCACCCACGATTCCGACATCGGGAATGGACAGCAGCGTTCGGGCCCGCGCCAGCCACAGGGGTCCCCGGACCTCGGTATCGTTGTTCAGGAAGCACAGGATGTCTCCGGTCGCCTCCCGCGCCGCGACATTGTTGATCTCCGAGAAGTTGAACGGATGAGGCCAGGCGATCACACGCGCCACGCCGGCGGCCTCCAGCCCCTTCAGATAGGCCAGGGTCTCCGGCTGCTCGGAGCCGTTGTCGACGATCAGGACCTCCGTGTTCGCATGATCGAAGGCCAGGATCGAACGCACGCAGTCACGCAGGACGTCCAGCCCGTCCCGCGTGGGAATGATGATCGACACCCGCGTGTCGAAGTCGCGGCTGCGGCGGACCGCACTCAGGCCGGGCGCGAAGCCGTCGGCAGAGCGCAGCGGCAGGCCGGTCCGCTCGAAGTGGCCGTTGATGGCATGCTGGGCCGCCACGATCGCATAGCCCTTCTGGTCGGCCGACACCGCCGTCGAGCCAGGGATGGCGCGCCAGTGGTAGAGCACATGGGGGATGTGGACGACGGCCGCAGCCCCGCAGACCTCATAGGCGCGCAGCAGGAGGTCGTAGTCCTGGCTGCCCTCCAGCCCGAGGCGGAAGCCACCGATGCGTTCCACCAGGTCGCGCCGATAGACGCCCAGATGGCTGACCATGTTGTGGCCGTACATAAGGAAGGGATCGAACTCGCCCTTCAGATACGGGTCGAACCGGCGGCCGTCGACCGAGACCTTGTCCTCGTCGGAGTACAGGACCTGGGCGTCCGGGTAGCGGTTCAGATAGTGGGCGACAACGAACAGGCAGTAGTCGGGGACCAGGTCGTCATGGTCCATGAGCACGACGAACTCGCCGGTGGCCAGACCAAGCGCCGTATTGCTGGCGGCCGAGATGTGGCCGTTGTGGGGACGCAGGGCCAGCTTGATCCGCGCGTCGCGGGCCGCATAGGACTCCAGCAGGTCGCGGACCTCGGGGTCGGGCGACCGGTCGTCGGCGATGCAGATCTCGAAGTCCGGATAGGTCTGGGCCAGCATCGAGTCGATGCATTCGGCCAGCAGGGCGATCGGGGGATTGTACACCGGCATGACGAAGGAGAAGGTCGGCCGGCGTGTCATGGCGGCGGTCATCTCCGCGATCCGGGCGTAGTCGGCCCGGTTCGGATTGATCCAGCGGCGCAACCAGTAGGGATAGTCGTAGGCCCCCCCGGCCCCGGCGGAGCCCAGGATGCGAGAGACCTCGATCGCGGCCTCGGGCATGACGCGGCTGGTCGAGAGAATGCGGCGGACGCGGTCGAAATCCTTGTCGAGCTCGACTTCGGGCGGATAGGCGGCGCGGACCCTGGCGATTGCCTGTTCGACATCGACCCCCTGACGGCAGCCGATGCCGACGAAGCGGATGATGTTGCCCTTGTCGTCCGGGTCCCAGCGCAGGGTGCGAATCTGCTCGACGGCGGTCAGGTAGACCGTGACCCGACCATCGGCCGTTTCCGGCAGATCCACGGCGTGGACATGGCTGTATCCGTCACCGTAGTCGACATAGAGCCGACCATCGAGCCGACTGCCTGGCCGCAGGCTGGCGGCCTCGAGCGTCAGCTCGGCCAGTCCGTCGGTGAATGCGGTCTGCAGCCGGAACTCCAGCCAGGGATCCGAGGACGTCATTTCGAACCGGCTGTCGCCGAGCGGGATGACGTTTCGGCTGTTGATCAGCGTCAGGCCGGAGCAGAGCGGGGCCAGGGCCGCGCCGGCGGCCGTGTCCAGCAAACGCTCCTGCGCAGGCGTCCGAAAGGGGGCCATCGGTGCGGCAGCCAGCTCCAAGATCGCGGGACCGCGCGGATCGAGCCGGGCGGCGGCGGCGTAGAGCTTCGCCGCGCCTTCCAGATCCAGCCGGAGCTTCTTCAGATGGCCGTAGTTCAGCAGAAGATCGACGTCATAGGGCTGCAGGGACAGGGCCCGGCCGTAGCTGGCGTCGGCTTCGGCGACGCGGCCGCCCTCCTTCAGGGCATGACCCTGCTGCACCCAGATGCCGAAGTCGCGCGGTCGTTCCTTCAGGTGCAGCGCATAATGGTCAGCGGCCTCGACCCAGTCGCCCCGGTCGCGCGCGGCGTCGGCGCGGTCCAGATGTTCGGTGCGACGTCCCTTGTCGTTCGTGCGGCCACGGGCGAATCGCCGCAGACGCCTGAGCCAGGTCTTCATCTGGAAATCCGTCGGAGCGCGCCCATGCAATCGGATGACGCCTTAGAGCCTGAGACGGGATTGGCAACCCCTCGTGCCGGCCCCGGCCCCGACCTTGCCTCCCGGAGGAAGTCCGGTTAGCGCTCGGCCCCTTCCAAAATCGCCGAGGCCGCCGCATGACCGCCAGCGTCACCCTGATCGAGACCCGCCGGTTCGGCGATGACCGGGGCTGGTTCTCCGAGACGTATGCGGAGGCGAAATACGCTGCCATGGGGATCGACACGCGGTTCGTGCAGGACAACCAGTCCTGCTCGACCCATACGGGCACGATCCGCGGCATTCATTTCCAGCGGGACCCGCATGCCCAGGCCAAGCTGGTGCGGTGCTTGCGCGGCGCGATCGTCGACTATGCGGTGGACCTGCGCAAAGGCTCGCCGACCTACGGGAAGACGGCGTTTGCGACCCTGAGCGTGGACAATGGCCGCCAGCTGTTCGTGCCGGTCGGGTTTGGCCACGCCTTCGTCACCCTGGAGCCGGGAACCGAGGTCGCCTACAAGGTGTCGGACGTCTATGCCGCCAACTGCGAGGGGGGCGTCGCCTGGGACTGTCCGGACATCGGCATCGACTGGCCATTGCCGGCGACCGGACCGGTGCTTTCGGACAAGGACCGGATCCTGCCGGGTCTGGCGGTTTTCGACAGCCCCTTCGTCTATGACGGTGTGCCGATGGCGGTGTTTGGCGATCTGGGCTAGTCGCAGCCGGAGCGGTGGCCCCGAGGAGACTGATTTCGATGCGTATTCTGGTCACCGGCGGCGCCGGCTTCATCGGTTCGGCCCTGGTGCGTCGTTTGATCGAGCACACTGACCACGAGGTGCTGGTGTTCGACAAGCTGACCTATGCGGGTCTGCTGAGCTCGCTGGAGCCGGCGGCGACCAGCAACCGCTATGGCTTCGTCCAGGCCAACATCTGCGATGCTGACGCGGTCGCCGCGGCCCTCGCTGACTTCCGTCCCCATGTGATTGCCCACCTGGCGGCCGAGAGCCATGTCGACCGGTCCATCGACGGGCCCGGAGAGTTCGTCCAGACCAATGTCGTCGGGACCTTCACGATGCTGCAGCAGGCGCTGGGCTATTACCGGGGGCTGGATGAAGCCGGGAAGGCCGCCTTCCGCTTTCACCACATCTCGACCGACGAGGTGTTCGGCTCGCTCGGGGAGACCGGGCTGTTTTCGGAAACCACCCCCTACGATCCGCGTTCGCCCTATTCAGCCTCCAAGGCGGCGTCGGACCACCTCGTCAGCGCCTGGGGCCACACCTATGGCCTGCCGGTGCTGATGACCAACTGCTCGAACAACTACGGGCCCTATCACTTTCCCGAAAAGCTGATCCCCCTGATCATCATCCGGGCCCTGAACGGCGAGCCCCTGCCGGTCTATGGTGACGGGTCCAATGTGCGCGACTGGCTGTTCGTGGACGATCATGCCCGGGCGCTGCAGGCGGTGTTCGAGCGCGGCCGGCCGGGCCAGACCTATAACGTCGGCGGCAATGCCGAGCGCCGGAACATCGATGTGGTCAAGGCGATCTGCGCCACCCTCGACCGGGTGAACCCCCGGGCCGACGGCAAGGCCTATGCTGACCAGATCACCTTCGTGACCGACCGGCCGGGCCATGACGCCCGCTATGCCATCGACGCGACCAAGATCCGCGACGAACTGGGCTGGACCCCGTCGGTCACCTTCGAGGAGGGCGTCGAGCGGACGGTGCGCTGGTATCTCGACAACCGGTCGTGGTGGCAGGCCATCCTCGACGGTCGCTACCAGACCGAACGACTGGGCGTCGCGAATGGCTGAACACGGGCCTGAAGACGCCATCGACATTCTCGTCACCGGCGGGGCCGGCCAGGTGGGGCTGGAGCTGGCCCGGGTTGCCTGGCCCGAGCGGGTGCGGCTGCATCTGCCGACGCGGGATCAACTGGATCTGGGGAATGCGGACGCGGTGCGTGCCCTGTTCGCCGCGACCCCCTTCAAGGCGGTGATCAACTCCGGAGCCTGGACTGCCGTCGACAAGGCCGAGACCGAGGTGGCGGCCGCCTTTGCCGCCAATGCCATGGGCCCGGCCGTGCTGGCCGAGGTAACCCGGGCGGCCAACATCCCCCTGATCCAGGTCTCGACTGACTATGTCTTCGACGGCACCGCCGAGGCCGACTATGCCGAGAGCGACCCGGTGGCCCCGTTGAGCGTGTATGGCGCGTCCAAACTGGCGGGGGAGGTGGCGGTGCGGACCGGCAATCTCCGCTCGGTGGTCCTGCGCACGGCCTGGGTGCTGAGCCCGCACCGGGCCAACTTCCTCAAGACCATGCTGAGGCTGGCCGCCGACCGGCCGGCCCTGCGGGTGGTCGAGGACCAGACCGGCTGCCCGACCTCGGCGAAGGATATTGCGGAGGCCCTGGCCACCATCACCCTGAAGATGATCGCCGATCCGACGGCCCCGACCGGCGTCTATCATTTCGTCAATGCGGGCGCGACCAGCTGGGCCGGGCTGGCGCGCGAGATCTTCGTGCTCAGTGCGGCGGGCGGCGGGCCCTCCGCCGAGGTCGAGGGCATTATGACGGCGGATTATCCGACGCCGGCCCGCCGCCCGGCCAACTCGCGACTGTCGACGTTCAAGATCACCCGCGACTACGGGATCACGCCGCGTCCGTGGAAGGACGCCGTGGCCGACATCGTCGCCGAACTGCATGAGGAAACGACGCGATGAAGGGCATTATTCTGGCCGGAGGGTCGGGCACGCGCCTGCATCCCATGACGCTGGTCACGTCCAAACAGCTGATGCCGATCTACGACAAGCCGATGATCTACTATCCGCTGTCGACCCTGATGCTGGCCGGCATCCGCGAGGTGCTGATCATCTCGACGCCGCGCGATACGCCCAGCTTCCAGGCCCTGCTGGGTGACGGGTCAAAATGGGGCATGGACATCCAGTATGCGGTCCAGCCCAGTCCGGACGGCCTGGCCCAGGCCTATATCATCGGGGCCGATTTCGTCGCGGATGGTCCGTCGTCCCTCATTCTGGGCGACAACATCTTCTACGGCCACGGCATCATCGACCTGTTCAAGAGCGCCATGGACCGGCCGACGGGGGCCTCGGTCTTCGCCTATCATGTCAACGATCCCGAGCGTTACGGCGTGGTCGAGTTCGACCGGGACATGCGCGCCCTGTCGATCGAGGAAAAGCCGCCGGTGCCGAAATCGGCCTGGGCGGTCACGGGCCTGTATTTCTACGACGAACAGGTAGTTGATATCGCCGCCAATCTGAAACCCTCCGCGCGCGGCGAGCTGGAGATCACTGACGTCAACCGCGCCTATCTGGAGCGGGGCCAGTTGTCGGTCGAGATCATGGGTCGCGGCTTCGCCTGGCTGGACACGGGCACCCCCGACAGCCTGCTGGAGGCCGCCGAGTTCGTTCGGACGCTGGAGAAGCGCCAGGGCTTCAAGATCGCCTGCCCCGAGGAGATCGCCTTTGACCAGGGCTTCATCGACCGGGCGCAGATGGAGGCGATCGTCAGCGCCCTCGGCAAGAGCGACTACGGCCGGTATCTGAAACACACGGTGCTGGAGCGGAAATGACCGTTCGGGCGGCGATGGTGGCCCTGCTGGGGCTGGTCGCCGGCCTGGCCGGATGCGCGCCGGTGTCCGGCGCGGTGCCCGACCATCTGCCGACGGACTATCTGATCCAGATGGTCTGCGTCGACGCCGCCGACACCCCGGTCTTCGCCGATCCGGTGGGCTGCCCGGACAGCCGGCGCAAGCTGCGCGTCGGCGAGCCGCTGCCCTATCACAAGCTGGATGTCGGTAATTTTCAGATCAGCGATTCCTTCCCGGTCGCCGACACCAACGGCCTGACGCTGGGGGTCCAGAGCTATTTCTTCACCGACGCCTTCGACGACGACCCGGCCTTCCCCAACCAGGTTCACCTGACCCCGGCGCGCGGCGGCTACAACATCATGGGGGCGGACCGGGATTTCGTCTTTTTCCGTGGCACCTCCGACCCCGGGGCCTACTGGCAGACGTGGTGGACGCCGGACTGCCGGGCCCAGGGCTGGCTGCTGTATCCGAATGATGACCGTGCCTTCCGGCGAGGCCGCGCGGCCTCGCCCACAACCTTTGCCCCGGGCTGCACAGAGCGCATCCGCACCAATGCTGCGACGGTCCAATGGCGGTTCATTCCCGACCATGCCTATGTCGCCGATCCGGCCGATCCCGCGCGAACGCGGGTTCTGGACTCGATCGAGGTGCGCCACTTCTCGGCTGGCTACGGCTCGATGGAGACCAACTATTTCACCCGAGAGTATGGTGCGACGCGGTGGGAGGCCTGGCGGCCGGGCGAGGGTCTGACGCCGGAGTTCCTGAAAACCCGCTGCCCGGCCGCGGTCTATCAGACCCGGTTCCACGGGAAGGTCTTCTCCATGGTCGATTGCCGGACCTGGACCACCCTGACCCGCCCGGCCGGCGGGTCATGGGATCCGGACGGGAGCTCGGCCCTGGACCCCACGATCCGGACCTTTCCGGTGGATCCGCTGTACACCGGTCAGAACCTGCTGGTGAACACCCATATCGGCGGCCCCTATGAGCCGGAGGGCTCCTTCACCTGCGACGAGCGGGGTTGGGACGCCGTGGTCACGCCTTCGCCCCTGACGCCCGGCGAGGTCGTGGGCCCACCGTGGAACGCCAACGGTGCCTGCATGCGCACCATCACCGCCGAACGCGTGCCGGCGGGTGCCTATGGCCAGACCCTCGACGCGCCGCCGGCGTCGGAACGGCCATACCGGTTTGGCATCAGCCTGTTCGCGCCGGCGCTTGCGTCAGGAGATATGGTGCCCGTCGAGATCCGCGTGATTCAAAGCGATGCGGCGGGCCGGGTGGTCGAAGCCGAGCGGCTGACTGCGGCAGTGATCTCGCACTACCGGACGTTCGAGGGCGTGGTCACGCGACACGCGCAAGCGACGGAGTGGCGGTTCGAGGTGGCGCCGGCGCGGGCAGACGTGGCGATCGCGGTAAGCGGGGCCTTTGTCGCCCGATAACAGCCTGCTCAGGGCTCATGTCCAGGCGATGTGACCACACTGGACGGGTAGATAAGCCAGCCTGGTGCGTTTCGAAATCACGGTGGCGGTCTGGGCAATTCCTGTCCTTGCCCCTAGTGTGCGACTCCTCCATGGGTCGCCGTGGAGGTGTCTGTTCCGGAGTACCCATGGGCAAGAACAGGGCGGAGGCCCGAGACCATGGGATCGGCTTTCGCGACAGGTTGTTGGGACTATGGACCGCTGGCGAGACGCTCGACCGGGCCGTCGCCACCTTGGATACGATCCGGGCCCGTCTTGACGAGGTTGAGCGCGAGAACCGGATTCTGATACGCCAGATGCTCATTCCCAAGGAGCGGTTCTGGCAGGGGCAGCCCGAGCCGCTGGTCGACGCGGTGCCGGCACCCCTGGCCTTTGCGCAATCCTGCCTGTGTCGGGCCCAGCACTTCCGCCAACCCTACTTCTCGTACTGGACGCGTGAGCTGGGGGAAGCTCTGCGCTACCATCGCAAGCTGTGGGAGTTCGTCTTCATCTGTCAGGCGCTTTATGAGCGCGGCATGATCGTCCCCGGCAGCCGCGCCCTTGGCTTCGGCGTGGGAGAGGAACCGCTGAGTGCCTATTTCGCCGGGCGGGGCGTCGAGGTGATGGCGACCGACATGAGTGCCGACCAGGCGGTTGCGGCGGGCTGGACGCAGACTGCCGAGCATGCGGCTGGGAAGGAGTCTCTCAGGCGACCCGCTCTCTGCGATGACGCGGCCTTTGAGGAGAACGTGTCATTTCAAACGGTCGACATGAACCACGTTCCGGATGATCTGACCGGATTCGACTTCTGCTGGTCGGCGTGCGCGCTGGAACACCTGGGCTCGATCGGGCATGGGCTGGACTTCATAGAGCGCTCCCTGGAGACACTGAAGCCCGGTGGTCTGGCCGTGCACACCACCGAGTTCAACCTGAGTTCGGACGCCGACACCCTGGAAACAGCGCAAACGGTGCTGTTTCGGCGCCGCGACATCGAGAGCCTCGCCGAACGTCTCCGCGCCAAGGGGCATATCGTCGTGCCGATCGACTTCCATCCCGGCTACGGTGATGTCGACCGCTATGTCGACGTCGCACCCTATCTTTATGAGCCTCACTTGAAGCTGATGCTCGAAGGCTATGCGACGACGTCCATTGAACTCATCGTCCAGCGTCGGTCGGAATAGCCTGAGGTTCCCGGTCGGCGAGGCGCGTCACCGATACGCCGTGAAAGGTCATGAACCCGTCGAACACACCCTGCATCACGATGATCCGGAACTGCCAGAGATCGGCGACGGACGTGGCGATGGGGGTGGTCGACGGGTCATGGCTCTGCTCGAGTTCGATCTCGTAGACGCCCGGCGCTCCGGGCGTCACGGTCTGGGAGACGAAGTCGCCGGCCAGGCCCCAATCGAACCGCAGCGGCTGTTTGGCTCCCCCCGCGTCAATGCTGAATCGCACGACCGCCTTCCAGCGGCCTGATGGCAGCGCAAGATAGGGCCCGTAGACCAGGGTTCTGGAGCGGCCGGAAATGTCGAGCACGCCAGCCGGGGCACCCTCGATACAGGCCCGGGTGTCATAGATGAACAGCGGCTCCGACCAGAACGCGGTCGTTCCGACCTCGGGGCGGCCTTGACGATACATGCTGAACGCGACAGCGACAGCCTTGCGTGGCACACCCCTTTCCGCCACCGGCGGACGCACGTCGAAGCCTGGAAAGAGTTCGATCGTCTCGGGATTTCGTGACAGTTGGGCAGCGCTGAACAATCGCGCAGGCTCAGGGAACGAGAGCGCACGGGTCAGCAGCAGGGAGGCATGAAAGGCGTCGTGGGGCTGCTCCAGCCCGAGCAGGACGGCCGTGGCTTCCGCTGCGGTCTCGGGCTGCGGCATGATGATCGTCACCCGGGCCGGATCGACACCGACCAGCAGGGCGGCGTCGTGGGTCACGAAAAGGGACGGTCCCTGTATGGGGTCATACGTCTGGCGCGGGTCCGAGACTGTCGCCAGCGCTCGACCCTCGTCAGCGGCGGCCTTCGCCAGCGCCTTCAGCCAGGCTTCGTGATCCACCGAAGGCGTCAGAACGACCCAGTGTGGATGGACATCGTCCGCATTTCTAGCTGCCCTGAGATGCGCCGCCGCCCCGTCCATCATGCCGCTCTCAGCCAGGTGTAAACGTCGACGGCCTCCTCGATGTCCTCGAATATTTTCGCCTTGCCGCCTTCGATGATCAGGGCCCGGGTGCAGTGGGACGCCACGAGATTGGTGTCATGAGACGCCATCATGAAGGCCCGGTCGGCCCTGTGCTGGAAGAGCTCCTCCTGACATTTCTGCTGGAAGCGGGCGTCGCCCACGGCCACCAGTTCGTCGATCAGATAGCAATCGAACTCGATCGCGAGCGACAGACCGAAGGCGAGGCGCGCCCGCATGCCGGAAGAGTAGTGTTTGACCGGCAGCTTCAGGGATGAGCCCAGTTCGGCGAAGCTGTCCACGCGCTCGCGGGTCTCGGCATAGTCCCGATTGTAGATCCGCGCGAGGAAGCGGATGTTGTCGAGGCCGGACAGACTGCCCTGAAATCCGCCGCCGAACCCGATCGGCCACGAGGACGACATGCGCCAGCGAATTCTCCCCTCCGTCTCCGGAAGCACGCCGCCCAGCATCTTGATCAGGGTCGATTTGCCCTGGCCGTTGCGGCCCAGAATCGCCAGCCGTCCGCCGCGGCCCAGGGTGAAGTTCAGCCCGGTGAACAGCGGCTTTCTGACCCCGTGATAGGTCTTGCCCAGGTTCTCGACGCTGAGGCCGATCTGATCGGCGGACAGCTCCATCAGTCCTGCCTGTGCTCGCGTACGCCCGCATAGATGAGCCAGCCGATGCCATAGGTCAGCAGGCTTGAGGCGAACACAGTCAGAATGGCCAGCCAACGCCGCGGCTCGGTCGGCTCGTCGGGCAGGCTGGGGCTCACGACGCGGTCCAGATACAGTTTCTGGCGCCGCACTTCCTGCTCGGCCGATATGACCGCAGCCGTCGCCTGGGTCAGCTCCTTGTCGGCGAACTCGCGGTTCAGAACCAGATCCTCGTAGGCGCTGATCATGGGGGCGAGAGACCCGGCGTCACCGGCGATCTTCTCCCTTTCGGACGCGATCTGTCGCTCATAGGCCCCGATCCGGCCGTCGAACACGGGGAGTTGCGGGCTGTTGGGGGCCTCTCCGGCAATCTGGGCCCGATCGGCCCGGAGGCGGGCGACCTCGATCTGGAGGTCACCGATCAGTTCGGAGCCTTCCTTCGCCGCCAGCGTAGGGTCGATGAACTGCTCGCGGTTGCGGAAGGATGTCAGTTGCTGCTGGGCGGCAGACAGTCTGGCTCTCGCTTCCTCACGCGACTGGCGGGCCTGGGCCAGGGTGTCGGCTGCGGATCGCTCATTCATCCGGTTGACGAGGCGTTCGCCGCCGCCAAGGAGGGCCTCCGTGAGCGCCTGGGAGTCACGGGGCCGGAAGGCCTCGACCCGCAAGGTGCTGATGCCGGTCGTGGAATCATAGCCCACGGTCACAAAGCGCTGGAAGCCCTTGTAGAGCGCCTCGCGGGACCGCCCTTCCCATGGCTGGGGATAGCGGGAGAAGGCATCAACGCCGCGTGGCCCGAGAATCTCGGCGATCTCATAGCGCCGCGACAGCTCAATCAGACTGTCGCGCGATGTGATGTATTCGTGCACGGCGAACGCATCGGTCTGGGTCGGAGAAATCCCGACACCCTGCAGGGCGACGCCGAGGGAGGTTGGCGCACTCTGACCCGTGGCGCGGACGATGAACTGGGTTTCTGACACGTACCTCGGAGAGGCAATCAGAAGATAATAGATCATCGCGAGCATGGTCGGCAGGCCGACCACGAGCACTGCGGCCAGCGGCACCCGCCGCCACCAGGCCGGCCGCTCTCTCTCGAAAGCCAGCAGCTTGGGAATGGGTCCGATATAGTTAAGCTTGGACTCGGTCATCAATGGTCCATCGGCGTCGGGCGCACGGTAACGAAAAGAGAGGTCATTCGATCACAATCCGGGTCTTCACGTCGGCCAACAGGATCAAGCCGGCTCCGATCAGCACGCCTCCGAAGGCGAAAGCATAGGCGGGATGGTAATAGGTGTGGACGAACTCGCCCAGCACCCCGCCGCGAACCATTTCGATGCCGTGTGGCAGGGGCACGAGCAGAAAGGCCTCGCGATATCTTTCAGGGATCCAGGCGACCATGAAGAAGGCGCCGGACAGCGGGATCATCGCATAGCTGATCACGGGGACCAGTCGTTCCATGATCTCGTAGCGCATCGCCAGGCCTGCCAGGGTAACCGCAACGCCGAACCCGACCCAGCCAACCATCAACCAGCCCGCATAAAGCAGCAGCCAGTCCTTTGGCAGGCCAACCTGACCAAGAGCAATCAGAACGATATAAACGATAACCAGGGCGACGGTGGAACCGCAGAACTCCATGAAGTTGCGCGCCAGAAAGATATGCAGAATTCCGATCTGCCGATGATGCAGCAAGCCGATATTGGCCTCAACGGCCCCCATGCTGAATGCAATCATATGGCGATAGAGCAGCAGCGACATATAGCCTGTCATGACCAGCGGGCCGAGGCGAATGCCATGCTCGTAGGCCGGCTTGATCAGGGTCCACATGAAGAGGACGCCGAGACAGAAGATGAGTGGCTCTGCAATCATCCATACGAAACCGAGACCCTCCCGGCCAAACCGGGTGGTCATCTCCCTCATCAGCAGGGCCCCGATGATTCGGAAGTGTCGGATCGCGAAGGACAAACTCATCTCGGTCGATTCAACTCGGGAAGGCAGGCCGGCCAACCCGGCGGGGCCGGGAGTGCAACGGGAGACCCGGTGCACCGGCGCGCCCGGATGCGCCCGGCGCGGAACATACGCTGCCGCGCTGCGAGCGCAAGCGCGACACGTCCTGTAGCGTGAGCGCCACGGTCAGGGGGTGACCGGTGTGTTGCCACCCGGGGCTATCGACCTTGCGCGGCAACGCTGTTATGACCCGGCAAGGCGGTGAGACCGCCGCAAAGATCAATAACGGCTGCGGAGGGCTCACACCCATGCGTTTCAAAACACTTTTCCTCGCATCGAGCGCGGCAGCGGCACTCGCCCTGTCGGCCGGCGGTGCTTCGGCTGAGCCGGACGGGTGGTATGGTGCGGTTGACGCCGGCTACCACATCGCGAACAACAACTATAACGTCGAGGCCTCGGGCAACGGCGTGAACTGGCAGATCGAGGCGAACGACGGCTGGGCCGCGTTTGCGCGTCTGGGCTACCGGTTCAACCCGAGCTGGCGCGTTGAGCTTGAGGGCGGTTACCGCTCGGGCGACATCGGCCGCATCCGTCACTCGACGGGCACGGTTCCGTCGGGCGTGTGCAACTTCTCGCCGGCCGCCGGTCCCTGCTACTCGCCCGAAGGTGACGTCGAATCGACGACCCTGATGGCCAATGTCCTCTATGACATCGGTGGCGAATACTGGGGTGTGCGTCCCTTCGTCGGTCTCGGCGTCGGTGTGAACCGCGTCAACACCGAGTTCGTGGGCACGGTCCGTGGCCAGCGCGGCGTGTCGGTCGCGGCCGACGACAGCTCGACCAAGTTCGCAGCCCAGGCCCTTGCCGGCCTGGCCTATGCGATCGGTGACCGGGCCAACATCGACCTGACCTACCGCTACCTGACCGGCGACATGGAGTTCGACGCGACGTCGAACTCGACCCTGGCGGCCAACAACTACGGCACCTTCGAGGGCGACTTCGACGAGAGCCACACGGTGACCCTGGGTCTGCGCTACGCCTTTGGCGCAGCCGATGCCCCGCCGCCGCCCCCGCCGCCCCCGCCCCCGCCGCCTCCCCCCCCGCCGCCCCCGCCGCCGCCGCCTCCGCCGGCTCCGGCTCCGCAGGCGCGCGAGTTCGTGGTCTATTTCGACTGGGATCGCTCGGACCTGACGACCGAAGCCCGGTCCGTCGTGACCCAGGCCGCCAACTACGCCAGGTCGGGCCGTCCGACCCGCGTGCTGGTGGTGGGCTACGCCGACACCTCCGGCTCGGCCGCCTACAATGTGGGCCTGTCGAACCGCCGTGCGCGCACCGTGGCTGACGCCCTGGTCGCCCAGGGTGTGGCCGGCGGCGTGATCGCGCTGGACGGCAAGGGTGAGACCAACCTGGCCCGCCCGACCGCCGACGGCGTTCGCGAGCCCCTGAACCGTCGCGCCACCATCGGCATCAACTTCTAGGACGAACGGGAAGGGAGGGGCGGACTTCGGTCCGGCCCTCCGACCCGGTCGTTCCGGAAGGCCGTCGGGGCCTCGTCCCCGGGCCGATGAGTCGCTGAGCCGCCGGTTCTCCTTCAGGAGGCCGGCGGTTTTGCTTTTACCGCCAGCGGAGTCCCCGGCCGCCCCGTGGGGCCGGGTTCCGCTCGCTTTTTTGGACAAGTCGGTTGATCCGTGATGCGGAGGCGGCGACAAAGGGTCCCATGTCAGAGCCCCTGGTCTCTCGTCCGGTCTTCGACGGAACTGTCGCGCGCCCGCGTGAGCGTGTTCGGGACCGGCACCACAGATTCGCAGCGTCCCGCCCTCCGACCCTGTCCCCCAGACCTCGCGTGAGCCAGTCCTGACCATGGTGGACGTCCGCAGTCCCTCCCGACGCGCCCCCGGCGGCGTCTCCCCGGCCGGGCCGCGGCCGGCCCCGGCACGTCCGGTGACCGGGGCCTTGTCCCCGGCGCGGTTCGCGCCGGGACAGTCGCTGAAGGGCCGGCGCTTCCTGATCGTCACCGCCCCCTTCGGCCCGTTCGGCCGGGTGCTGGCCGAACAGCTGGCCGCCGAGGGGGCCTCGGTCGCCCGCATGCTGTTCAATGCCGGGGACGCCGCCTACTGGCGTCGCTCGGGCGCGGTGCCCTACACCGGCGACGTCCGCCGCTGGCCCGCCCGCCTGCACCGGCTGGTGCTGGACCAGGGCCTGACCGACCTGATCGTCTTCGGCGAGGGCGGCCCCTACAACCAGGGCGTCCTGTCCCAGGCCGCAAAACTCAAGGCGGCAGCCGCCGGCGCAAGGCCGGCGAGTGATGAGTGGCGAGTGGCGAGTGGCGAGGGCGACCGTGCCCCGGCCAATGCAGGCACCGCCGTCAACGATCAAAGGCGCGCTCAAGCAGCGAGCGACCGCGTCGCGAGCGATAGCGCGGGTGGCTACGCCCACCCCTTGCGTATCTGGGTGCTGGAGAACGGCTACTTCCGCCCCGACTGGATCACCGTCGAGGAGAATGGCGTCAACGCCTCCTCAGGGCTCCCGCGCGATCGCCACGCCTATGATCCGCCCATCCCCGAAATCCTGCCGACCCGGCCCGCCGGCCGGATCCTGCCCCACCACGTCATCAACATCAGCCTGTATCACGTGGCCCAGCCGCTGGGCCGGCTGGTGTTCCGCCGCTATGTCTATCCCTATACCCAGTCGCCCTGGCTGCAGTTCATCGGCCACGTCCGCCGCTACCTCAGCCTGACCCTGCGCGCGCGCAGCGAAAGCGACGCGGCCGTGATCCGCGCCCGGGGGCCCTTCTTCATCGCCTGCCTGCAGCGCGAGGGCGACGCCCAGCTGCTGCGCTACTCCCACTATGCCGACAACACCGCCTTCCTGGCCGAGGTCCTGTCCTCCTTCGCCCGCCACGCCCCCGAGGACGCCCGGCTGGTGGTCAAGAACCACCCGCTGGACCCCGGCCTCGTCGACCTGGCCCGCATGACCCACATCCTGGCCGTCGAGCGCGGCATCGCCGACCGGGTCGACTTCATCGACGGCGGCAACCTCGCCGCCCTGTGCCGCGCCTCCAGCGGCATGGTGGTGAACAACTCCTCGGCCGCCCTGTCGGCCCTGGGCTTCTCCACCCCCGTCAAGGTCCTCGGAGACGCCTTCTTCGACATCGAGGGCCTCACCGACCAGGCCCCCATCGACGCCTTCTGGGCCCGGCCCACACCCCCCGACGACGCCCTGTTCAACCGCTTCAAGGCCCACGTCATCGCCAGAACACAGGTCAACGGAAACTACCACGAACCCCGCGCCCTCAAACCCACCGCAAAAGCCCTCGCAAGAAAATTCGCTGCCGCAACAAGGTAGGGGGCGGCCGGCGAACGGGGCGTGTGTCCCGGGCGTGAGGGGCTAGCCGGCGGTGCGGGTGAGGACGCGCGCGCGGATGGGGCCGGGCGGGACCGGGTCGATCAGGGTCTGGCCGATCAGGATGACGAGGGTGGCGGTCAGGGCGGCCGAGGCGACGGCGACGGCCACCATCCGGGCCCCCTCGACCAGCGGCCGGTCGCCGAATTGCCGATCCTGATCCATGGCCTGGCCCCGAGTTACCCCGAGGTTCAGGAATCACAGGCAGAGGCGGGACGCAAGTCGCTGAACCGCGTGCGGCATACGAAAATGGCCGGCCCCGGAGACGGGGCCGGCCATGACGCGGGACGGGCGACGGATCAGCCCGTGAAGGGGCGGATCAGGATCTCGACGCGGCGGTTCTGGGCGCGGCCCTCGACCGTGGCGTTGGAGGCGACGGGAACGCGCGAGGACTGACCGGCCACGAACAGGCGCTCGCGCAGGATGCCGCGGCCGATCAGGGCGTCGGCGACGGCCAGGGCCCGGCGCTCGGACAGGGGCTGGTTGATGGCGTCACCACCGGAGGAGTCGGTGTGGCCGACGATGTCGACGACCGACCGGTCGTATTCCTGCAGCACCCGGGCGACATCGGAGAGGACGGCGTCGAAGCGGGGCTCAATGCTGGACTGGTTGACGGCGAAGGTAACGTCCGAGGGCATGCGCAGGACGAGGTTGTCGCCCTGACGGGCCACGCCCACGCCCGTGCCGCTGAGTTCGGCCTCAAGGGCGCGTTGCTGGCGGTCCATGTAGGAGCCGACGGCCGCGCCGCCCAGGGCACCGACGCCGGCCCCGATCAGGGCGTTGCGACGGCCCTGTTCGCCGTTGGAGGTGTTGGTGAGATAGCCCAGGACCGCGCCGCCGAGTGCACCGGCGAGAGCCCCCGTCGCCGTGTTGTTGCGGTTCGGAGTTCGAGGAATAGGGGTCCATGGTGGTGCAGGCGGAGACGCCCAGCATGGCGACGGCGCCGAGGCCGCTGACGATCAGGTTCATACGCATGGAGGGATCCTTTCGAGATCAATGTGCGGCGGAAACGCGGCCCCTACAGTGAAGGTTCCGGCCTGACCGCAGAATGAACAGACCGTCCCGGTGTCGCGCCGCGACCGCAATCTGCCAATTTTTGCGTGCAGGGGCTATGAAGCCTCCCCCGGTGGCCCGACTGCGGACCGCCGGACCCGTCTTGAAAGGCCCCGCCGTGACCCCGACCGCCGCATCCGCCCCGCTCTCTGCCGCCGAAGGCATTACTCCCGTGTCGATGTCGCGCCATGACACCGACTTCCAGGGGTTCAGCGACGCCCTCGGAGCCTCATTCAAACGCTATGGCTTCGCCGTCGTCTCCGACCACGGGCTGGACGAGGCGGTGATCCGGGCCGCGATCGAGGATGCGAAGGCCTTTTTCGACCTGCCCGAGGCGGTCAAGCGCGCCTATCACCAGCCGGGAACCGGCGGGGCCCGAGGGCTGACGCCCTTCGGGATCGAGGCGGCGAAGGATGCCGCGGCAGTGGATCTGAAGGAGTTCTGGCACACCGGCCGCGAGCTGCCGGCCGGGCATCCCTATCGGCAGTCGATGCGCGACAACCTGTGGCCGACCGAGGTGCCGGGGTTCCGCGCCCACGTCTACGCCATGTATGAGGCGCTGGATGCCCTGGGCCGCAAGATCCTGCGGGCCATCGCCCGGTTCATGGACCTGGGCGACGACTTCTTCGAGGACAAGGTCGACCTCGGCAACAGCGTGCTCCGAATGCTGCACTATCCGCCGGTGCCGGCGGATGCGCCGGGCGTCCGGGCGGGCGCGCATGAGGACATCAATGTCATCACCCTGCTGCTGGGGGCCGAGGAGGCCGGGCTGCAGCTGAAGGATGCCGACGGCCAGTGGCTGGACATCGCGCCGCCGCCGGGGGCCCTGGTGGTCAATATCGGCGACATGCTGCAGCGGCTGACCAACCACGTCCTGCCGTCGACGACCCACCGGGTGGTCAATCCGGCCCCCGAGCGGCGGGGGTTCGCGCGGTATTCGACGCCCTTCTTCCTGCACTTCAACCCGGACTATGTGATCGAGACCCTGCCCTCGACGATCACGCCCGAGCGTCCGGACCAGTATGCCGGCAAGGCGATCACGGCCGACGGCTTCCTGATGGAGCGGCTGAAGGAGATCCGGCTGCTTTGAGAACGCGGCCCTCTCCCGCCGGGAGAGGGATAAGGGGGAGGAGAGGGCCTTAAGCCTCAACCGCGCCCGGGTTGCGGGCGAACTGACCGCCGCGGCGGTAGCGCCAGAGGTAGGAGGGGGCGATGGCCTCGAGGCCGGTGGGTTCGATGCCGAGGTCGGCGAGGCCGGCGGCTCCCGCTGACACGACATTGTCGACCTTGAGCATCAGGACCTGATCGCGGGTCAGGACGGGGGCGATGCCGATCAGGGCCGTCAGGCCGGTGATCCGGCCGAGCAGGGCGGCGGCGAAGACCGGAATGGGGGCCAGAAGGCGGGTCCGGCCCGTCTCGCGCAGAATGTACTGGAGGATGTCCTTGAACGTCCAGACGGCAGGGCCGCCGAGTTCAAAGGTGCGGCCGGCGGCCTCGGGCCGGACGACGGACCGGGCGATGGCCTCGGCGACGTCCCCGACATAGACGGGCTGGAACTTCGTGTGACCGCCGCCGATCAGGGGCAGGGCGGGCGAGGTCGTGGCCATGTCGGCGAACCGGTTCAGGAAACCGTCGCCGTTTCCGAACACGATGGAGGGCCGAAGGATCACGGTGTCCGGCTTGACCGCCCGGGCGGCGTTCTCGGCCTCGCCCTTGGTGCGGCCATAGTCGGCCTCGGAGTTCGCATCGGCCCCGATGGCGGAGACCTGGACCAGACGGCCGACGCCGCCGGCGACGCAGGCCGCGGCGATGTTGCGGGCACCGTCGACATGGGCGGCGGCGAAGCTGCGGCCCGGGGCCTGGAACAGCAGGCCGACCAGATTGACGGCGGCGTCCGCGCCTTTCAGGGCGGCCGTGACATCGGCCGGGCGAGTGATGTCGCAGCGCACGGGCTGAATCTGGCCGACGTCGCCCAGGATCCGCAGGTCCTGCGCCAGGGCGGGGTTGCGGACGGCGACCCGGACGCGCCAGCCGTCGCGGGCCAGGGCCCGGACGGCCTGGGTCCCGACGAAGCCGGAGCCGCCGAAGACGGTGACCAGACCGGGGGAAAATTCGGACATGGAAGCCTGCTCTCGAAACCGCGCGATCGGCCGATCCCGACCGTGAAACCGGGGGATAGACGATGGACCGGGTGCCCGCAACGCGGGGCGTCGACGCGGGCAACGGTAAAGCCGCCAAAACCGGTGTTGACCCGCCCCATTCACTGCCTTAAGGGTCCGCGCCTTCCGGTCGGGAACGCGTTTCGGCGCGCCCCGCCGGGCCCAGGTGGCGGAATTGGTAGACGCGCTGGCTTCAGGTGCCAGTGATAGAAATGTCGTGGAGGTTCGAGTCCTCTCCTGGGCACCAGTTTCGAACGGCGTCGCATCGCAAGGTGCGGCGCCGTTTTCGTTTCTCCTCCCCGTTCGCGGAGCGGATGGGGAGGTGGATCGCCGGCGTCAGCCGGCGAGACGGAGGGGGCGACCCGGTGTCACCGGGGTGCGCGGGAGCGACCCCGGACCTCAACAGCGCCTCGCCCCCTCCGTCCCCTCGCTGATCGCGAGGGTCCACCTCCCCATCGCCCTTCGGCGACGGGGAGGAGACGACGTGAAGGACTTGGTCTAGGAAACGCCATGACTGTTTATCTGCATGAGGGCGATCTGCCCGACGGGCTGGATCTCGGGGCCGAGGTCGCGGTGGATTCCGAGACGATGGGGCTACGGTTCCGGCGGGATCCGCTGTGCGTGGTGCAGCTGTCGGCGGGGGACGGGGACGCCCATGTGGTGCGGCTGGACCGGCCCGCCTATGACTGTCCGAACCTGAAGCGGCTGATGGCCGACCGGGACGTGCTGAAGATCTTCCATTTCGGCCGGTTCGACATCGGCATGGTCGAGCTGCACCTGGGGGTCGAGACCGGGCCGGTCTATTGCACCAAGATCGCCTCCAAACTGGCGCGGACCTATACCGACCGGCACGGGCTGAAGGATGTGGCGCGCGAACTGGCGGGGATCGACCTGTCCAAGGCGCAGCAGTCCTCTGACTGGGGGGCCACGGAGCTGTCGCAGGCGCAGCTGGAGTATGCGGCGTCCGACGTTCTGCATCTGCATGTGATCAAGGAGCGGCTGAACGCGATGCTGGTGCGTGAGGGCCGGATGGCCCTGGCCCAGGCCTGTTTCGACTTCCTGCCCGCCCGGGCCCGGCTGGATCTGGCCGGCTGGGACGAGATGGATATCTTCGCGCACACCTGATGACCGATTTCGACCCGGCAGAGGACCGAAAACGCGCCGATGAGGCGCGGCTGGCCGAACAGGCCGGACGGTGGCGTTCGCGCTCGCGCCGGGTGCAGCTGTACCGTCGGCTGCTGCCGATCCTGATCGTGGTGCTGGCGGGCGGGGCCCTGACCTGGACGGTGTTCCGCACCGTGATGTCAGGGGTCGAACGGGACGCCAGCCAGTCGCGGGAAATCCGTCTGGATAATCCGATGTTCCGGGGTCAGGACGCCCAGGGCCGGTCGTTCGTGATCGGGGCGGAGGGCGCGGTGCGCGATCCCGCGACCGGGCGATTT